>NZ_CP011530.1:1393445-2786890 GCF_001605725.1 Mycobacteroides immunogenum | reverse complement strand
AGGACGTCGATGTCGCCCACGGCGATCTCGGGCGAAGAGACGATCGAATCCAGAACGGCAAGAAGGTGTTTTGTCATCCGGTCGATGGTTGAAGAGTCGAAGATCGAGGTGGCGAACTCGATGGAGAATTCCAGGCGATCGTCCGTTTCCAGCAGGCCGAAAGTGAGATCGACCTCCGCCTTGTCGTGACGGAACTGACGAGGCGTCGCCTTGAGCGTGCGGTAGGTCCGAGTTCGCACACGGTGATGGAAGAACAGAACATCGTAGAGAGGGTTCCGGCTCGGATCACGCGGCGGCCGCAGTCGCTCCACCAAATGGCCGACGTCACAACGGAAATGCCGACTGGCCTCATGCATCGAATCAGAGACCTCGGCCAGCAAGGTCTGAACGGCCTTATCTGTGCGCACGTCCGCCCGGATCGGCAACGTGTTCAAGAACAGGCCCACAACCTCCGCTAGGCCATCCTCGGGCCGGAACTCCCGTGGTACGCCGACGATGAGGTCATCCTGGAAGCTGTACTTGGCCAGCAAGACGAACACTGCGGTGAGCGCCACGTCCTCTATTGAGACTCCTTGCGACGCCGCGAAGGCGCGCAACGACGCAGTCCGCTCGATGCCCACCGGGAAGTGGCGAATCGTTCCACGGAAGTCGAAGATTGCGGGCCGACGGTGATCGGTAGGCAGCCGGAGCACGGGTAGCTCGCCGGCCAGCGTCGAACACCAGAAGTCTTCGTCCGTCTGCTGTGAGGATGCGGTCGACCGGGTGATCTCCCTGCGCGCGTGTTCGACGAAGGAGACGCCGATCTCGGGTAGCGGCAGGTCGTGATAGAACGCGAGCAAGTCGTGAACGAGAGTCTCCTCCGAGGAGAGATCGCAGACGATGTGGTGCAGATCCATCACAAGGACGTAGGAAGGCATGCCGTCCGCGCCGTCCGGCACATGGAGCAGAGCCACTCTCAGCAATGGCGCCTGATCCAGCGCGAACGGCCTGATGAATTCAGTGATTGTTCGTGATACATCCTCTGCCGCAATATCTTCCAGATAGTGAAACTCGGGTGACTCGACCTCGGTGATCGTCTGCACTGGTTCGCTGCCGAGTAGCGAGAAGGACACCTGAAGCTGGTCGTGCCGACGCGCCAGTTCACTGAGTGCCTGTTCCAGCCGTTGGGGATCGACCCGTCCCCGCAGCGTTCTTACGACGGGCGAGTTGTACGCGGTGCTCGCGGGATTCAACTGATGCACGATCCACATCCGTCGCTGCGCGGGTGTGAGAGGGTGCGGGCCGGTCGCTGTCACGGCAACTCCGACGCGGCGTGGGCGAAACACGCGCGGATGCGCGGCACGTCCACCGCACAACTCGTGCGAAACGTGCACAGCAGTGTGTCGGAAGACACTGCGGTAATGCCGTTGAGCAGTGTCTGGATGGGCAATGGGTGCGGCGTGACCCAACTCGTCTCGACAAGGGAATCGGCGGGAAGTTCCTCGACTTCGCCGAGGAAGTTGAACATCAAGGTATCGAGGTCCGCGAAATCCTCGCCGGCGTCTACGAGCCGGCCGACGTCCGACCAACACGCCTGCGACTCAGGGTCCAGCATCAAGTGCAGGAAGTTCACGTTGTGCCGCGTGGCGAGCTCGAGGCGCTCGACGATGGACTGGGTGATCGCGTGTACGGACTCGCGCGCATTCACCAGCATCGGGACCATGTCGGTGAATTCGCCGACCGTGTCGTAGTACCGCCGATTTTCGTACTGACGACCGTTTGTCACGAACAAGAGCGGCAATTCGTCCATCTGCAAGTATGTTTGAAGACCCTTCGCGTGAACACCGAGCGCCACGTCCAATGGATGCTCCTTCTGCCAAGCGCTGTGCAGCGGCACCACGATGGTGAAGTTGGTGGCCGAGGATGATCCAGTCGCCGCGACCACAGGCTTCGTGGACTGTTTGGCTCGGTGGAAGTCTTCGAGTCGAAACGCCCGGACGACGTCAGGTACGTCAAGTCCTTGGGGGCCGCGGGCCAACTGGCGAACGTAGTCCTCGAACGACGGCGCCTCGGTGAACGGCGACCGCCCCTGGCGCACGACGTCATAGTGACGGATCAGGTGCCGGGAGAGAATTTCCTGGGAAACCTGGTCGAAGATGACGTGACTCACGATCCATGCGAGCAGGTGCTGGTCTCCGTCCACTCGCACTACGGCGAGCTGATGCAATAACTGCGAGCCTGAGTAGATGCGCGTGCTGAGTTCCTCGATGAGCGTCGGCAGGGCGGAATCCGTCGCGGCGTAGATGGTCGCGTCGATTATCGGGACCCGAGGCGGATCCTCCGCGCGGTAGTCATGCTCGCGCCATAGGTGACGGTCATCCCCTTCCACCGGTACACTCCGAAGCAGCCCGTGCTGGGTGATCAAGGCGCCGTAGGCCTTTCGAAGAGAAAGAAGGTCAAGCGGTCGTCGCAGGGGTTCCATCGCGAAGCAGGCCGCGGTGTCGAAGCCAATCTGCAGCTCCTGCATGGCAGTCAACGCGTATTCCTTTATCACGGGAGTGCCCCCGATGAGCTGGCCATTGCCGGCGAGTGATTCATCGAGCAAGCCAGGCACGTCGTCGTCGAGGCGCACGACTGGCTGTCCATCCGGGTCGAATGTCCCGGAATCGCCTCCGCCCCCGGCCACGTCGCATATCTCCGCCAGTAATGCGTCGATCGTCTGGTGGTGCAGGATCTCGCGCGCCGTCACTGGATACCCGGCACGGGTCAGACGCGACGCCAGCGTCATCGCAACGATCGAGTTGCCGCCTATGTCGGAGAAGCACTCGTCCGGCCCCACATCGGGGACGTCGAGCACGTCCGCGAAGAGCCGGTGCATCACGTCCTCTCGCTCCGAGCCGTGCCGTCGCGGGACGTACGTGCGCGAGGGCGGCGTCGCGGTTTCCGCGGCGAGTCGTTGGCGGTCGATCTTGCCGTTGGGGGTCAGCGGAAGTTGGCTGGCGTACGCGAGATGATCAGGGATCATGTAGTGGGGCAAGGCTTCCCGAAGGTGATTCTTGAGTTCGGCGCCATCGACGGGTTGGCAGCCGGTGTAGTGAGCCACCAGCTGATCGCCGCTGACCACGACGACGCATTGCTTCACGAGGACGTGTTCCTGGAGCCGTGATTCGATCTCCCCGGGTTCTATGCGAAAACCGCGTAGCTTGATCTGCTCGTCGATACGCCCTCGATAGATCAATTCGCCATCTTCGGCCCGCTCGACCAAGTCTCCGCTCCTGAACATGATCGCGCCCGGTATGCCGGGTTCCGGCACGAACCGTTGGCTGGTGAGCCGCGAGTTTCGCCAGTAGCCATAGCCGACACCTTCCCCGCCGATGTAGAGCTCCCCAGGAACACCAGCCGCGGCGGGACGGCCCGCACTGTCGAGGACGTAGAGGCGGGTGTTGGGTAGCGGCTGCCCGATCGGCACCTCGTCCATGGGGGCGTTGACGGTGTGGGTGGTGGTGAACACGGTGGCCTCGGTGGGGCCGTAGACGTTGACCAGCTTGCCTGGACCCAGCCGACTGAGAGCTCTGTTGACGTGTGCAGCCGAGGCGCGTTCGCCGCCGAACAGCACCTTGCGTAACGGGGCGAAGATTGCGGGATCGATGTCGACGTAGGCGTTGAAGAGCGCGGTGGTGACCAATGCGATGGTGACCGCGCACTCCTCGATGATGCTCGCGAGGCGTTCGGGGTCGGTGGCGTCATCATGGTGAGACAGCACCAGTGTGGCCCCGTTGAGCAAGGCGCCGAAAATGTCGAACACCGATCCGTCGAACGCGTAGTTCACCAGCTGTAGGACGTTGTCCTCAGGGGTGACGGTGACGTAGTTCGGCGAGATCACCGTCCGTGTCACGCAGTGATGAGCAATGGCGATTCCCTTAGGGGTTCCAGTGGATCCCGATGTGTACATGACATAGGCCGGAGCCACGGGTGGCCCCAGCGGCGGCAGAGCCGAGACCTCGGCGTCATCGTCCTCCACCCGGATCATCGCCGCCGTCAGGCAGACCCGGGCGCCGCTTTCGTGCAAGATGGCCTGAATTCGTCTGGGCGGCAAGGCCGGATCTATCGGAACATAGGTGGCGCCCACCCGCAGGATTGCCCAGATGCCCACCACCATCTGTACCGATCGCACCGTCGCCAGTGCTACCGCATCCCCGGGCTGAACGCCCAACTGAAGTAGCCGTGCGGCCATCGACTCAGCGTGCGCGTGCAGCTGCGTATAGGTCAGTACCTCGTCCCGCGAGCGCACGGCAACACGCTGCGGATACCGCCCAACGCATTGCGCGAAGAGCTGATACAGCGACGCGTCCCGTGGATAGACGACCACTGTCGCCTGCTCTGGCTCCACTACCGCTCCGGTCATGAGCCAGGGTCCAGCGAGTAACTTGTCCGGCAAGACCCTGGAGGAACCGACTTGCCTTCTTCCACAGTGATACCCACAGGGCGATCTTGCGCCGTCACCGGTGGGCGGGGGTCAACCGAACGACTGAATCCCCTGTAAAGAGCGCACCTCGCGGGGTTAGCATCGCTCCATGGATGAGACCGGTCCGGCCGGTGGGCGGCCGTCGATCTGGTACACCTACGTAGTCGGCATCGGCGCGTTGGCTATTGTCGCTGTCCTGCTGCCGACCGATAGCTCTCAAGGTAGCCCCGATGCCGCCGCAGCGACATTGGTCGCCTTTCTGGGCTGCGCAGTGGCCTTCGCGCGCACTCCCCCGGGCACGGGCGAACTCACTTTTCGAACGCTCGCTGCTGCGGCAATTGTGGTGGCGCTGTGCATATCTGCGGTGTGGCTCGCTCCTGCCGCAGTGATGGCGATCCCGGCGCTCTACCCTGTCGTGCTTTCGTTGTTGCCTCTGACGTCGGCGCTCATGCTGGTTGCCGTGGCCAACGTCGCGCCCCTGGTGATCGAGCTGATCGCGCCACGATTCTTCAATCTTCCCCTGGTCGCGGTGGCCACGTTGGTCGCCATGATCGCGTCGGCGGTGACGGGCACAACGTTCAACATCATCGTGCGGCAGCGCGCTGAACTGGCCCAGTTGTCTCACGCGGCCGGGGCCGCCGATGAGCGGCAGCGGTTCGCTCGGGAGATTCATGACACCCTGGCACAGGGTTTCACCAGCATCATCGCGCTGGCCCAGGCTATCGACGCCGAGCTAGAAGCCAACCCGATAGCTGCCCGAAAACATCTGGAACTGATCAGTTCTAGCGCACAGGAGAACTTGACCGAGGCACGCATGATGGTCGAGAACTCGACACCCGACGCACTCCGTGACGATGTGCTTGTTGGCGCGCTGCGCCGGGTGTGTGACCGATTCATGACAGAAACCGGCATCGCGACCACAATATGGATAGACCCGGCGCTGCCAGCGCTGGGAACCGCAGTCGATGTTGCCGTGCTGCGAGTCACCCAGGAAGCATTGGCGAATGTACGTAAACATGCCCAGGCACAAGCTGTTCGGGTCGAGCTGAGATCTACGCGCGGTCGCATCGAACTGCTGATCATTGACGACGGTGTCGGGATCTCCGTCGATCAGGCCGAAGGTTTTGGGCTGCGCGGTATGCGGGCGCGCCTCACAGCGGTCGGCGGGGAACTAACAATCTCAGCCGAACCCGACGGCGGCACCAGACTGTATGCGGAGGTTATGCGATGACAACGATTCTGCTTGTCGATGACCACCCCGTTGTCCGGGAGGGCTTCCGTGGGATGCTCGATGCGGAACCGGATTTCACCGTCATCGGAGAAGCAAGCTCTGCACTCGAAGCAGTTGCTGCCGCCCAAACATTGCATCCTGACGTCATTCTCATGGACCTGCGGATGCCCGGCCAAGACGGGGTCTGGGCAACGGAACGTATTCTTAGCGTCCAACCCAGCACCCGAATCCTGATTGTCACCACCTATGAATCAGATTCGGATATCGTTCGCGCCGTTGAAACAGGTGCCGCGGGGTACATCCTCAAAAACGCGAGCCGGCACCAACTTGCCGACGCGGTGCGCCAAACTGCCACTGGTCATACGGTATTGGCGCCATCAGTTGCCGAACGTCTGACTCGGTCAACCCACCAACGCGCCGCGGTACCGAATCTTTCGGCACGAGAAATCGAGATACTCACCCATGTGGCCAAAGGCGCAACAAATGCTGATATCGGTCGCGCCCTGTTCATCAGCGAGGCAACGGTAAAGACCCACCTGCTCAGGACATTCAACAAACTGGATGTCTGCGACCGAACCGCGGCGGTGACAACGGCCCAGACATTCGGACTGCTTCCCCACTCTGGATGACGTCTAGTAATGCGCCACGGGACCTAACATGTTGCAGTACCGGCGAATAGGGCTAGACAGATTGTGCCGACGAGAAACCTGTCGCGATGCGGACGAGATCAGCGACGGCTTGGGATCGGCTCAGTGGCGGCCAGGCGATCACGGTTGTAACGGCCGGAGCGTCGGGTACGCGCACGGTGACAAGATCGTCGCGCAGCGACGCGCGGAGTGACTCTGGCACGAACGCGCAAACCCGCCCGAGCGCGATCAGCTGAAACAACTGGGTGTGATCGCGCACCCGTGGGCCGGGGCCGTCGCAATAGCTGCCGTCCGGCCGCGGCCAGCGCGGCATGGGCAGGTCAATCAGCACCTTGACCTCGGCGGTCGATATGTGTGCTCGATGAGCAAGAGGATGGCCCGCGGGTAGCACCAGTACCTGCTGTTCGGTGTACAGGTCCTCAGTATCGAATCCGGCGGTCGCGTCGTAGGGCCGCTGGAGTAGCGCGACGTCGGCGCGCCCGTCGCGCAGCATTCCTTCCTGCTCGCGGGGCCCACACAACACCACCTCGACATCGACGGCGCCAGACTCTCCGGCGTAGGCATCCAGCAGCCTCGACAATAGTTCGCTGGAGGCTCCCCCTTTGGTGGCCAACACAATGCCGGGCCGCTCGGCAGCGGCTCGACGAGTGCGGCGCTGAGCGGCTTCGACTGCCTCCAGAGCCGCCCGAGCCTCCACCAGCAGAACCTGCCCAGCTTCGGTCAGAGAGATTGCGCGGGTATTGCGGTGGAGCAGCATCACCCCAAGGCGCCGTTCGAGCTGTTGGATAGCCCGCGACAGCGGTGGTTGCGCGATCGCCAGCCGCTGCGCTGCCCGCCCGAAATGCAGCTCCTCGGCGACAGCGACGAAGTACCGTAACTCGCGCGTCTCCATCGGGTCACCATATCTGGCCTCCACCACTATCGATACCCATGCGGTATCGGCGCCTACCCAGCCGATCTTGGACGGATCATTCGGTCCAGTCCCAGGATTGAGGCATGAGTGAGCAAACGATCGCGCCGATGACCGTTCGGGACACAGGAAACTCGACGACTAACGTCGCAGTGATCTACTACAGCGAAACCGGCAGCGTCAAAGCACTCGCCGCAGCGGCCGCGGAGGGCGCTACCACGACTGGGGCCCACGTACGCCTGCTGTCCGTCGAAGCGGCGAGCAGCGCGGACATGGAATGGGCTGATGTTGTCCTGTTCGGGACGCCCAGTCACTACGGCACTATTGCCGCTGGGCTCAAGACGTTCATCGACAGCACCGGCGACCTATGGCGCGCGGGCAAGTTAGCAGACAAGGTGTACGGAGCCTTTGTCTCCAGCGCGAGCACACACGGCGGCCAAGAAACCACCCTGACGAACTTCACGACGATCTTCACTCACTGGGGCGGGATCATCGTGCCGCCCGGCTTTACTGCCCCAGTTCCGTTAGTGGAACAGATGCTGTCCGGCAACCCCCACGGGGCTGGACACGTCGCCGGCTTCGGAAACCCTCCCACGAAGTTCGCTCTCGATGCTGCCCGCCACCAAGCTGAACGCGCGGTCATGGTTGCCGCCCAGCTGATGAGCACTCGCCTTCTCGGCGGTGTTCATTGATGAGCGGGCTGTGCTGCCTATCGGGTGGGCTGACTATCGTCCAGCTGATATCCGATGAGACGCGAGCTGTTGGTCACCACCGCCACCGAGGATGCGTTATGCAGAATGGCCGCCAGCACCGGAGATAGTGCGCCTCCGGCCCCGACCACCAACCCGATGGCGTTTACCGCGATCGACATCGCATAGTTCTGCCGGATCACCGAGACGGCCCGTCCGCCCAGCCCCCGAATATCGAGCAGCCTCCGCAGGTCGTCGCTGGCCAGCGCAACATCAGCGGTCTCCACTGCCACATCGGTTCCGTTGAGTCCCATGGCTATTCCAATATCGGCGGCCGCCAGCGCCGGGGCATCGTTGACGCCGTCGCCCACCATTGCCACCACATGCCCCTCATCGCGCAGTCTGCTGACCGCCTGGAGCTTGTCCTCGGGCAGCACCTCGGCCTGCCATTCGGTGATGCCCAGTTCGTCGGCGACCGCCCGCGCGGTCTCGGCGTGATCACCGGTCAGCATCACCACCCGATGCACTCCGGACGAGCGCAGCGCGTCGAGCACCGCAGACGCTTCCGGACGAATCTCATCGCGCAAGCTGATGAGCCCGACGAGGACGCCATCGACGGCAAGCAGCAAGGGGGTCTCGGCGCGGCGCCGCAACCGGGCGACCCACTGCTCAGCCTCCGCGGTGACGTGAACCTGTTCCTTGAGGAGCAATGCCGGGCTGCCTAGCAGCAGGGTGCGCCCGTCGGCGCGAGTGCGCATCCCCAGGCCGACAAGCACTTCGCACTCTTCGTGCGGAGGAATACTGATGTGGCGTTCTTCCGTGGACCGGATCACCGCCTCACCCAACGGATGCCGAGCATGGATCTCCGAGCTAGCCGCATAGGCCAGTACCTGCTCCGGCTCCCAATCAGCATCGAACGCAACGATGTTCGTGACGACAGGCCGGCCGACGGTCAAGGTTCCTGTTTTGTCGAACACGACCGCGTCTACCCGGCCCGCCAGCTCCAGATGCGAGCCTCCCTTGACCAGGATTCCCCTACGCGCGCCGTTTCCGATGGCCGCACTGATCGCAGTGGGGGTTGCCAGCCCGACGGCACACGGACACGCCACCAGCAGCATGGTCATCGCCCGCCGTACATCGCCGGTCACGGCCAGGGTGAGAGCCGACAGCAGGAATGAGGCGGGTACGAACCGTCGGGAGAAATTCTCCCCGACGGTCTGGATCGGCGCGCGGTCTTGTTGCGCCTCTTCGACACGCGTAATGATCCGGCCGATGATGGTCTGACTTCCGACGGCGGAGGCGCGCACGATGATACGGCCGCGCATCACCACCGAACCGGCGTGCACCATGGCGCCCGCGGCGACGCTGACAGGCAGGGTCTCGCCGGTGATCGCCGACTGGTCGACGATGGCGTCGCCCTCCACGATCTGTCCGTCGACCGGTATAGCCACCTGCTCGTGGGCGATGACTTCGTCACCCACGGTGAGTGAGTCGGTGGACACCTGAACCTCGGTGCCGTCCGCGAGGCGGACCCAGGCCGTATCTTGTCCGCCCGACAGCAGGTCCGCGATCGCGCGCCGGGTGCGGCGCAGCGTGAGGTCCTGGAGGTACTCCCCTATGTTCAACAGCCACAACACAGTGAGCGCTACGACGTTTTCACGGAGGATCAGACTGGCCACGGTAGCCGCCGAGACCAGGAGGTCGGTACCGGCCGACCGCCCGCCACGTAGTGAGGCCAGCGCCCCCTTGAGGAATGGGTACCCGGTGAAAATCGTCACCCCGGTCGCCGCCAGCCTGCTCGCCGGACCCAGTAGCGGTGGCCGCCCCAGCGGATAGCGGCGGATACCCAGAAACACCAAGGCCAGACCGCCTGCGGCCATTCGGATCACGTCCGCGTTGCGCACGTCTGCCGAGTGCGGCATACGCGAAAGTGTTTGCGGCGGAACCAATTCAAGGGCTTCCTTGAGCGCCGCAAGCATATCGCCGGTCGTGGTGCGCTTGGCCGAGTACCAGACGACCACCGAAGCTGTTCGTGGGTAGGCGTGCACGGCACGAACGCCCGCTACCTGCGCCAGTGCGTCCTCGATCGCTACCGCTCGACGTACGTCGCCCCGGAATTGCTTGGCGGTGACCCGGAGCCGACCGGCTGCGTTCGACTCGATGGTTACCACAAGTGGCTCAGTGGTCGTGGTCGTGTTCGGCATCCACCGCAGTGGGTGGCGGAGCCTCCTCGCCTATACGTTCGCGCGCCTCAGCGACAACGTCTCCGACGGCGAGCCGGGCGCGTTCGGCGCCTTCCTCGGCTTTGCGTACGCCACGCAAGGACCACTCGGCAACGGTGACGCTCGCGTCGCGTACAGGCACCTTCGCGGCGGCCTTGCGAAGGACTTCATAGGCCGCGACTCCGACGGCTCCGGTCGCCACTGTCGAGGCTGCCTTGATCAACAACGCATGCCATGCCATATGCCAGTCACCTTTCCGCCGTGAGCATCCTGTGTGCGCGGACTTCGCATCAAATTACCCCGATTGCGGTCCGAGCAGGCGGTAGTTCACTAATGATAACGGTTATCGTTACCGGTAATGTATACCAGACTGGCCGCCGCGCCGTCGAGCAACCCCGTTCCCGGCGACCCCAAACTCAGGAAACGCGAATGACCGACAATGCACGATCAGTCCATCGCGCCATCGGACTGCTTATGCAGCTGCAACATTGCACCGAGCTGGACGCACACGCCACGCTTGCCGTTCTGTCCGCGTCGCCCTCGCGGATAACCGCGAACGACGCGATAGCTACACCCGCCGCCTATGACCACAGTCCACGACAGACACCCTCGCTGATGCAGGCGGAGTGGCGCCTCGGCGCCCGCTGCCGCGGATTGCCCACCGATATCTTCTTTCCGCCCTCGGATGAGCCACGCGCTAGCCGCCGGGACCGTGAGGACGCTGCCAAAGCGCTGTGCGGTACGTGCCCCGTGCTGGCCCAATGCCGTCGCTATGCACTGGACTCCGCTGAGCCGCACGGCATCTGGGGAGCGACCACGCCCGAGGAGCGGGCGGCCAGAAGATCGCGGTAGCACGGCATTCCACGGCAGGAGTCCGCCCTGATCCATGTAATCCGACCGACAGTTCTGCGCAGATATCCGGTTGACTCCCCGCGGCGGTGTCGTAAGGATGTCGCGATGCCCACGAACAACGGTGACGTCCTCCTGCGTACAGCGCGTAGACCCGGCGACTACCCCCAACTGGTCGATATCTGGTGCAGCGCGGTACGTGCGACGCACGATTTTCTCGCGGAGTCCGACTTCCAGCGCATCGAAAGCAATCTGGCTTCGGCATACTTCCCCGCGGTCACGCTCACCGTCGCTGAACGCGACGGACGGGCCGTCGGCTTCGCGGGCACCGCAGAGGGAAACCTGGAAATGCTGTTTGTCACGGACGACGCCCGCGGCAGCGGAATCGGAAGCTTGCTCCTCGCCGAGACGATCGCGAAGGACGGCGTCATCAAGGTTGACGTGAACGAACAGAACGTGGGAGCACTCGGCTTCTATCTGAGCCGCGGGTTCTCACAAGTCGGTCGCAGTGAACTCGACGGGGACGGTAGGCCGTATCCGATCCTCCATCTTGCCCTTCCAGGCTGAGGGCATACCAAGGAAAGCGACCCGCCCCTAGCCGGTCGCTTGTGGCCGGCTGAGCCCCATCATGGTTGTAGCGACCAGTAACGGACGAAGGTCGTCCGAATCGTCGGGCGCTATCAGCTGTGCTGCGGCACCTGATTGCGCCGCCATGACCGCACGAGTGAAAGTCGTGGCGTCAGTGGTCAATTCGCGCCCTGCGCGGTCGACCACGTCCAGCAGGTACGGCTCTAGAGTCTGACGAAGCCGATCCCGCTGCGACGTGAGCTGATCGGCCAGATGCGGGTTGTGTTGTGCGCGTGCAGTTAACGACGACTGTAAAGCGAGGCGGCCTCGATCGACCGTAATCGTCGAGATGAACGTGTTCACGAATGCCAAAAGGTCACCAGTGTCATCGACAACGCTACGCGCGTGAGCAAGCGCCGCCGCAACAGATTCGATCAGATCGGCGTTTTGACGTTCGTGAACGGCGACAAGATGGTCGTCCATTGACTCAAAACTGGAGTAAAACGCACCTCGCGTGTACCCGATGGAGTCGCACACGTCTTTGACGGCAAACCTGGTTCTTCCACTGCTATCAATGAGCCGGCGGGTGGCGTCGATCAGTTCCATTCGAGTTCGACTTCGATCTCGCAGTGCGGTGGCACTCACTCAACTCCCCTGTTCGACAAGTTTCGCAGTTCGCCCATCCGGTTATAGTATCGGCGACAGATCTCGATACATAGTGTATCGACACTGGTGGAGCAAGTAAGTTCGGCGCGGACCGGCACGCGATGAATGGAGGCTACCGATATGAGAGATAGCGAAAGATCGCCGTCCATCATCACGGCCGATCAGATCGATCAAGAGGTGGCGTTACTAAACCGATTGAAGAGTCGGGTCACCGGTGCCGTCGAGCACGAGGAGCTGATCAAGCACATCGAGACTCAACTCTTCGATTCGGGACTCGATGTGCGCAGCGACGTGCTGCCCTTTACGCGCTGGGCGCCGCAGGGTGACGCGGGTCCCACTCTCACGGTCGCCGGGCGGCCAGTTCCGATTGCGTCCGCCTTTCCGTACTCGGGGACTACTGGGCCTAACGGCGTATCCGGGCACTTGGTCCGGCTACGCGGACCAATACCCGCCTGGAGCAAGGCGCGAGGAGAGATCGCGGTTCTTGAAGTCAACAACTTCGGGTTGCCTTTTGCCGCAGTCATCGATACCTGGGGAAACGATGTGCCATGGCCTGCGGTGCGCAACCCGCTGATCGCCGCGACGATTGCCGGACTTGGCCTGTCACGTGCACGGAAGGCGGGAGTCAAGGCAGTTATCCTATTATGGCGCAACATAAGTGATAATCACGCGCGCGGCCAGTATATCCCGTTCACAATGGACTATCAGGGCATCCCTGTCGTATTCGTCAGCGGCGAAGCTGCCGCTACCGTGCGTGAGCGCGCGACCAGTCGCGAGCACGCGACGCTGGTACTGAACTATCAGATCATCCCTGATTCATCTACCCGGACCATCTGGACGACGGTAGAAGGAACCAGCAGGCCGAATGAGACCGTCTTTGTCGTGACTCATACCGATGGTGTCAATATCGTTGAGGAGAACGGGCATATAGCAATGGTTGCTATGGCCCGCGCCGCCGCAGCCGATCCCCCCGATCGCACGACTGTCTTCGTTTTCACCAGTGGGCATATGCGAATCCCTGCAGTCACGTCCAAGGGACAAGCGACCCAACGCTTCCTGGCCGACCACCCTGAGTTGTGGGCTGGCGGCGCTGGACAGCGGCGCGCAGTCGCGGGCCTCGCTGTTGAGCACCTTGGTGCTCGCGAATTTATTGACGACCCCGACGCAAACGAATTCCGGCCGACTGGCCGGGTAGAGCCCGAGCTTCTGTATGCGACCACGCCAGAACTCGCTCACCTTGCACGGGCGGAGTGGCAGGCTGCAGACGAGGGGACCGCCCGCGTTTCCAGACCTACTGCACTTGTTCATTTCGGCGAGGGCGAGCCTCTACTGCACGCCGGTATACCAGCAATTTCCCTCGTCACTGCACCGCTGTACCTGCTTGCCGAGCTGCCAGGCGATGAAACAGAACTGATCGATAAGGCAGCGCTGCAACGGCAAGTGGACAACTTTGAGCGCCTCTACCGGCGGATCACCTCGGTGCGCACCGTAGACTTCGGCCACGCCAAGAAGCCAACCAAAGCCGCCCAGCTCCGCGGTTTCGTCTTGCTCCTGTGGTCGCTCGCGGTGACGAAGCTGGCTGGCGTGCGATGCGCTTGCCCTGCGCTGGATCGCGGGTTGGGTCAACGCTCCACCGCAGAACCTCGGTGACGTCGCTCGTCCGCAGTCGATGAAGGCGGACACATCATGGCGGCTCCAGCCCGTCTATTGGACTGACTGCTACGCCAACACAGGATGATTGCTTCGGAACACGCTCCGAGGATCGTACCGGCGCTTAGCATCCCGCAGCCGGGCCAACGTAGGCCCATCGAAGGCTTCTGCCGCCTCTTGTTCCGGCGCGAGAAACGTAAACAGTGTGCGGCCGCCGTCTATGGGAGACAGCATGCCGAGATTCTCCGTGATGTGCCGACCGATCTCGGTCGCTGCTAGTTCCGCGGTCGGAACTCCGCCCAGGGTTATGTAGTAGGGCTCGGCAACCTGCCCGGCGGGACTGTCGGAACCGCGCGCCAACGCTCCGCCCAGATGGCGGATTTGTATAAATGACAGCGGAGCAATGGGTTTGGTGAATAGTTCGGTCATGCTCGCGTCATCGAGACTGGTCAGTAGTGTCCCTCGCTGGATCAACGGCGAGGGATCGGTGGGCTCATTCGTGATCGTTCCCAATTCGGCTGGCCGTAGCTTTCGGTGGCTGTCGAAGAATCGGCCAGTGATCTTCTCGAGGGGGCGAAGCCAGGACTGCTTAGGGTCCGACGAGCCAAGATAGGTGCTGTAAATGCCGACGAACGGCTCCATACCCGGCAGGTTCGCCAGACCGCACCAAACACTCAATCCGTCTGGTGCTGTTGCTGTTACATCACGGAAGGCTGTCAGTACGTCGCTCGCTTTAGCAGCGGGCCAAAGCATCGAACCTCCATAGAGCGATGTGAGGGGATGGAGTGCGAACTCTAGGGCGGTGACCAATGCGTAATCGCCTCCTCCACCGCGCAACGCCCAGAACAGCTCGGATGCTGAATCCGCCGTCACATGGATCGCGTCGCCTTCTGCACTGATGGCCTCATAGGCAATGACGCTGTCGGCCGCCCAACCGAAAGAGCGGCTGAACCAACTCAGCCCACCCCCCAGGGTGTAGCCGGCGACACCTACCACAGGAGAACTTCCGGATGCGCCTATCAAGTTGAACGATTCTCCCGCGGCCAGCACGGCTCCCCATGACACGCCCGCGCCAACTCGTACGGACCGCGCCTGCGGATCTACGCGGATCTCATTCATGCGCCGCGTTCGCACCAGTACCGTCCCGTTTAGCGCCTCGGTCGCCCCATGTCCGTTGGGCTGAGCCGCGATTGCGATTTCGTTATCGCGAGCGAACCGAACCAGCGCGCACGCATCCGCAGTGTCTGCGACCTCCGCAACGGCACGTACCGATTGATTCACGGTCAGATCCCACGGCATGCTCAGCCGCTCGAAATCGACATCCCCCGGTACAGACACGTTGCCCCGAATGGCAGTTCGTAGATCGCTGAGATCAACTGCCGCTGTTGATTTCTCCGCAGCCTGCTGATCTTGCGGCCGAACGTTCAGTTGCTCTTGATACCTACTGTGCGGTGCTGAAGACATCGACTCGCAACCTTCCTGATATGGCACTCAAATGAGAATTAGGCGCCTTCAACACGGTAACGCTCTCGCGACTGCCGGTTGGCTAGCCATCACGTGAAAAAGAACATGTTGCATTCGAGCAATATTTAGTGACCCATCTACGCGTCGGCGTGAGCCTGCTTCGACTGACATGCACGGACCGGCTCCCCAAACGAGGACTAACCGCCGTGGGTGAGGTATCGACTTCGTTATCCGGATAATGGTTTTCGTAAGCAGTTGGCCTTACGGAGAAGAATGGATGATGTGTGATCAGGGGCCGGGCCGTGCGACTGTAGAGAAAGACGGCGCAGACGAAGGGAATGGTTACCGTGATTCGAACCGTATACAGCAGTTGGACTGTCCCCCACAACGAAACACCCTGCGCTACATTGCATTCCAGCCGACGTGAAGATCCACTATTGGACGTACGCCCGTGGTGAGTGCGCGCGACCGTAACGCCTTGGCGGCAGCCAATTTCTTCATGGCGGACGTGCAGGCGGGTGTCGGTCCATTTCTAGGGGTCTTATTGGCCGGTCGCGGCTGGGCAACAGGAGCCATCGGCGCAGTCACCGCGCTGGGTAATGCTGTGGGACTGGCATCGACCACACCGGCGGGCGCCCTCATCGACGCGACGGGCCGTAAAAGGTTCTGGGTTGTCCTGGCTGCGTTATGCACGGTCGCGGCATCGGCGCTGGTCTTGGTTTCCGGAAGATTCTGGGTAGTGGCCGCCGCTCAGGCAGCGTCGGCAGTTGCCGCGGCTGTTCTTGGCCCAGCGATCATCGGGATCACCCTCGGGGTGGTGCGCCAGTCGGGGTTCGTGACACAAAATGGCCGTAATCAGGCATACAACCACGCCGGAAACATGGTGGGGGCAGCGCTCTCCGGGGTTCTTGGTTGGTACTTCGGATTCGCTGCGGTTTTCGCGCTCGCGGCCCTGTTCGCGGTAGCCGCGATCATCGCCGTATTGTCGATTCCTGCTCGCCACATCGATGACCAGGCTGCGCGCGGCGCTACAGACGAAAATTCCTACCCCGCAAGCGGTTTACAGATTCTGGCGCGCTCTCCCGTGTTACGCGCTGCGGCGGCAGCGATCCTGCTGTTTCACCTGGGGAATGCGGCAATGCTGCCCCTGTACGGTCTGGCGGTCGTCGCCCACCAGGCTGACCCGTTCATTACCGTCGCCGCGACTGTGGTTGTCGCGCAGGCGGTGATGGTGATCGCCTCGCTGGCCGCGACCCGGATAGCTCGCATACGCGGTTACTGGACGGTGTTTGCCATCGCCTTCGTCGCCCTGCCGGTACGTGGACTCGTCGCCGCCACCATTGTCACTACGTGGGGAATTGTTCCGGTTCAGATCCTCGATGGCATAGGGGCAGGGATGCTTTCAGTCGCGGTTCCCGGGCTGGTGGCACAGCTGCTGGAAGGGAGCGGACACATCAACATCGGGCAGGGAGCGTTGATGGCTGCCCAAGGCGTCGGAGCGTGTCTGAGTCCACTGCTCGGCGGGTACATCGCCCAGGAATGCGGGTTCCGGGTTGCGTTCGCGTTCCTCGGTGCGCTTTCCGTGGGATCGCTTCTTATCTGGCATAAGTACGCCCCAACGATACGAGCCGCGGCGCCGCGCCCGTCAGACTGCTAGCGTTCCGCGGCGGCCAGCTCGATGCCGGACATGAGTGGCCGGTGTTACAGCCCGGACGGTACGACCTTGCCGTTCACCGTCACCTCGACCTGGCCGGTCTTGGCGTTGTATTCGATCTTGCCGTGCTCGAAGGTCGACACCAGCAGATCGTCCTCGGTGTTCTCGTCGCTGGTGGGTAGGCCCAGCGGACCAGCGGAACCGTTGTTCCCCGTGACGGACGGTGTGCCGTCCGGGTCTCGCTGGATGTTCCACGCGTCCCGGATCTTGCCGACGACGATGTATGCGGGCGTGCCCGTCTGGTTGTTCTTGGCGATGATCGCACCGCCCTGGAACTGCTGGAAGACCGCGCCGCTGTCGCGCGTGCCCGCGTTGTGGTCGCCGGTCAGCGCCTCGCCGAGTGCCTTCTTCTGGTCCTCCGTCGCCGATGAGTATTTGGCGGCGATCGGACCGGACAGGGTCACCTCGACGCCCCTGTCCCCGATGAGCTTGACCTCGGTCGGCTGCGCCGGCGCTACCGACGAAGACGTGACGATCAACCCGATCTGAGGCGATTGAATGTCTGGGGTCTTGCCATTGCTGCAGCTCACGGTGATCAGCGCGACGGCAGTCAGACCGACGACTGCCTTCTGGCGGTATGCGATCGTCCTCATGGACTTCCTCTCGCGTCGTCCTACGATGTAGGTCAGTTCAGCTGAGCCCCTCGACCGGCCGGACTATACCTAACCAGGGCGATACCGACAGTGCTGGTCTCTTCCTGTTGTCACACCGATCAGGCGCCACCACGCAGCTGTTAGCGTGACAACCGTGAATCCCTCGCGTGTTTCCCCCTCCGTCGCACTTGCCGCCTGCGCCGCCTCATTCGTCGTGGCGCTCGCAGCGTGCGGATCCGATTCCGAGGCCAAATCTGCCCCGGCTGACCCCGCCACCACGGCGAGCGGATGCCCGACGGCAGCACCGCAGGGCGGTGGCACACCCGAGTGGACGCTGGCAGGGAGCACCGGCAATGTCGCGGTGACCGGCTCTACGGATACGGCGGCGCCGTCGGTGAATGTGACTGCCCCGTTCAGCGTGACCGAGACCCAGGTGCACACGCTGCAGGCCGGGTCGGGCACGATCGTCGGAGACTTGGCCACGGTTTCGGTCTGCTACATGGGCGTCAACGGGCGTGATGGGTCCGTGTTCGACAGCAGCTATGAACGCGGCACGCCGGCCCAGTTCCCGCTAGGCGGAGTAGTGCCAGGCTTCAAGAAGGCCATCGCAGGCCAGAAGGTCGGGTCCACGGTCGCTGTCGCCATGACCTCGGCCGACGGCTATCCGGCGGGTCAGCCCAGCGCGGGCATTCGCGCGGGTGACACTCTCGTCTTCGCCATCAAGATCCTCAACGCCACAAACTGATCGCCGGCGGGCACAATCGCACTTAGGTACAAGGGTATTGCCGGTTGAGCACACAATTCAACGGTGGCGTGTAGGAGCCACTCAGTACGCCTCGTAGGCCACCGGTGGCTGAACCACCCGCTGGAATGATGCGATTCCAATTCGCAGGGGTGAGCACATAGTGCGTGCCCGATTGGGTGATGGTGCTACTCCAGGTGTGCCGGATGGACTCGCCTATCGGCAAGTCGAATTCAAGCGCCCAATCAGACAGCGGTGTCGAACTCAAATTGGTGATGGTGAAATTGGCGATGAAACCCGTCTGCCACGTCGACGTCACCGACAAGGTGGCCGTGACCGCAGCCGCATGGGCTACGGGCACAACAGGGAGTCCGAGTGCAGCAAGCATCAAAGCTGACACACTTGCGTAAAGCGCTGCGCGCCATCGCTTCACGTAGTTGCCAAGTCCGGCCATAACAGCTGACACTAGGGTCGAGCAGGCAATTTCGACCCCCGCCTCGCGGGTGTGCCACGGTACCTTTGCGCAACTGAGACCATCGTGAGACTTGGCCTCGACCTCACTTCCTTCGTCGGGGCCATTCACTGGTTGAGCCCGGAAGTTGGCCGGTAGTGACTGATGCGTGGCACTTCACGGGTTTCGCTGGACAGGAACGGCGCGATGCCGGGGATCGGTGCGGCCTCGGTGTAGCAGTCGATGCGAATCTCGCCGGAGATCCAGTCGATTTCGTCCGCCGCGTCGTCGAGAACAGGGATAACCCAGTCCGCGAGAGTGCCGGTGACGAGGGACTTGTTCGGCACCTGGTCGAGGGGACCTGCGTGGAGTGGCTTCCAGCCGGGGTTCCGGTCTTCGTTACACATGACCTGGTACCAATACGACTGCCAGTACGGGCTCACGGGAGTCGCCTCTTTCGGTTCGGCTATGTCTTGGTGATCAGGCTAGCGGTGTCCCGCGCTTTGGTTATCGGTCCGAGGCTCTGATATGGTGAAAACGGTTGATTTTCTTAGTGACACGCTCGCGAAGATTTTCCGCGGCGGACACACTCCAATCTGCGTGACTTTTACCGGTTGCTTTGATTTCGCGTACCTCCGCAGACCCAGGATCGAACGTCGGTCCCGTATCTAGATACTCAGGAGAGTTATCGCATGGCCCAAGGCACCGTCAAGTGGTTCAACGCCGAAAAGGGATTCGGGTTCATCACCCCGGACAATGGCAACAAGGACCTGTTTGTTCACTTCTCAGCGATCGTCAGCAACGGCGGATTCCGCACCCTCAATGAGAACGATCGCGTTAGCTTCGAAGAGGAAGCCGGCGATCGCGGCCCCCAGGCCGTCTCGGTGCAGACCATCTAAGTTTCACTAGCTGGTAGAACAAAGTAAGGCTGGCCGTCCAGGATTTCTGGGCGGCCAGCCTTATTTCTGAATCTCACCGCCGCTGAATGCGAAGCTCACTAAAGTCCTCTGCCATGAATGGAATGAGCAGAGGCGGGCGGGGCCTTTTGTGTGTGGGTATGGCGGCAGGACTGTCCTGCTTAGCTGTTGCGATAGCAGGGCAGGCATACGCTGACGATTTGAACACCACCACATGCTCTGAGCAGCAGGTGATGTCGTCGCTGCAGCAGAACGACCCCTTGATCTGGCGCAAGATCAGCCGTGACCCGAAGCTGGAGAATGAGTTGCGGATCGGGCTCGCCGGACTTCTCGCGGCCCCGCCGGGACAACGCCAGCAGGAGTTGAACACGTTCGAACAAACCCTGGGCCACCAACAGTGGCGAGGCATCAGCGATGACATCATGGATTCGTCGTCGGGGCCGGTAGGCAGAGCAGTCAACAACTGCCACAACTTTTAAGACTGCGGCCGAAGGACTCCTGCTCTTACAGTTGTCGGCATGTCTGCGCCTGTTGTCGAGGACGCCCATAACCGCACTCCACCGTTCGCGACGGGCCCTGTCGCGGCCGTAACCATCGCAGCGGGGATTGTGGCGGTGTTATCGGCCACGAGATACGGCTACTACTACGACGAGCTGTACTTCATCGCAGCAGGCAAGCGACCCTCGTTCAGTTACGCCGATCAGGGTCCGTTGGTGCCGTTCCTTGCTCGTGGAGTGGACTGGGCTTTTCCGGGATCGTTTGTTGCACTGCGGGTTCCGGGAATTGTTGCCGTTCTGGTCGTCGTGGTGGTCAGTGCTCTCATCGCGTGTGAGCTGGGTGGCGGCCGCCGCGCGCAGGTTCTGGCAGCGATGGGCTGTAGCACCGCATTCGGCATACTGGGCGAGGCAGGCACCTTGACCACCAACATCATTGATACCGCGATGTGGGCGGTGCTGACCTGGTTGGTGGTGCGCTGGGTACGAACCCGGCACGACGGGTTGCTACTTGCCGCCGGGTTGGTAACCATGGCAGCCCTACAGGTGAAGTTCCTCATCCCGGTCTTCTGGATCGCAATGCTCATCGCCGTCGCGTGTGTAGGCCCCCGAGAATTGCTGCGCCGGCCCGCACTGTGGTGCGGCGCCATCGCGGTGACGCTGTCGGGTGTCCCGATGCTGGTTTGGCAGTCACAGCATGGGTGGCCGCAAGCAGCGATGGGCACGGTCATCCGCGGCCAGACCAGCATGCTGTACGGGTCGGCGACCTTCATTCCCCGAGCTATACAAATGTGCGGGTTAATCGGCGCGGTGCTCTTGGTGTACGGAACATGGCGACTGTGCCGATCACCGCGCTTGCGCCCGTACAGATTTCTCGGCGTGGCGTTCCTGATGGTGGTCACCGTGTTCGCATTAACCGGTGGGCGCATCCAGTACGGCATCGGCATCTACGCCGCGGTGATCGCCGCCGGAGCAGTTGAGTTGTCGGCATTACGCAATCGCTGGGTCATGGCTACTGCGATACCCCTAACGGTCGCGTCAATCGCTGTATTCGTGCTTTGGGCCACACCGTGGCGTCCTGCCTCACGACTGATCCCCGCAGCCGACTTCACTGAGGGACTGGCAAGTCAGGCCTACGGAGAGTTCGGCTGGTCCGAATTGACGACGGAGGTGAGTAACGCCTACCGGGAACTCCCGTCCGCACAGCGCAACAATGCGGTGATTGTCACGGAACGTTACATCCAGGCCAGTGCGCTCGACTACAACCGGGAGAGAGCCGACCTTCCCGCGATCTTCAGCCCCAAACGCGGCTTCGGTTACTTCGGCGCTCCACCTGATAATGCGGAAACCATATTGTGGGTCGGCAGCAACAGGGCCGACCTGCAAGCCCGATTCGCCTCCGTCGTAGAAGTAGAGAGATTCGGGGTACGCCTGGGGATGCCGCAAGTGACCCGGGGAATCACGATCTGGAAGTGCGTGGGTCCGCTGCAGCCCTGGTCGATCATGTGGCCGAGAATGCAATCCCTCTAGCTAATAGACGTCGCGCAAGTAGCGCTTATTGGCGACGAGTTCGCGTTTGTAATCTCGGGCTTGCTCGGCCGAAAGCCGTCCGTACGTCTCGATAACCGTGGTCAGGGCGTTATCGACGTCCTTGGCCATTTTACTTGCGTCACCGCAGACATAGAGATGAGCACCATCCTGCAGCCAAGACCATAGTTCGGCACCATGTTCGATCATCTTGTGCTGCACGTAGACCCGCTTCTTCTGGTCGCGGGAGAAGGCAAGCTCAAGTCTGGTCAGAAACTTGTCGGCAACCATATCAGTCAGGTCATCACGGTAGTAGAAGTGTTGGGCGGCATGCTGATCGCCGAAGAACAGCCAGTTAGGTCCGGTGTGACCGAGCGCGCGACGTTCATGCAAGAAGCCCCGAAATGGTGCGATGCCGGTGCCGGGTCCGATCATGATCATCGGCGTCCCAGAGTCCTCCGGTGGTCTGAAGTGAGGTGATTTCTGCAGAAAGATCGGCGTTGGCGTCTCCCCCGCGCGGTCGGCGAGAAACGTGGAGCACACACCACCACGTTCGGCACCATTCGCCGTCTGATATCGCACAACCGAGACAGTCAGCTGCACTTCGTCCGGACTGGTCAGCGGGCTCGACGAGATGGAGTACGAACGCGGCGTCAATCGCACCAGGACGTCCTGCCACTGCTCGATGTCTGCCCTCACCGGAAAGTCTTGCACCACATCGATTCCGTTGCGGCCGAATGCCCACGCGCTCAGCTCACCCCGGGCGGCACGCAACGTCTTGGCCGAGCCGGAATCCGTGGTGGTGTCGGCCAGAAAACTCAGCAGGTTCGGTGTGATCCGGCCGATGTCGTAGGACGTGGTCAACGCCTGTCGCAGTGATTGTTCGGTGCCGTCGACCTCGATGATCTCCTCTGCCCGCAAGCCGGTCGCGGCAAGCCAGGCGTCGACAGCGCGGTCACTATTGGTCGGATAAACACCGAGCGCGTCGCCGACACCATAACTAACACCCAACTCCGAGAGATCGAACCCGAACTGGCGCACCTCTTTTGCTGAACCCTCAGGTGTGAGCACTGTGTTGCGACAAAGTGGGGCGATTACCGGGTTGGCGCGCGTGAACATCTCGACAGTGGCGAGGGATCCACTTGGCATAAAGCTGGGCGTGACCACCTCAACCACTGGGGCGACAGTGACTTCGGCGACCGACTGATCGGGGCGTGCGCGCTGCGTCGCGATCAGTGCGGTGACCTGCTGGACCCACTGCTCGAGCGGTCCGTCGTCGTAGATCTCACAGTCCAGCCGATCCATCAGCCGAGTGGCCCCCAGCGCGGCCATCCGCTCGTCGATGGATTTGGCATGGCCGCAGAAATTTTCGTAGGCGCGATCACCAATTCCCAGTACCGCGAACCGCATTCCATGCAGTGATGGCGCCTCAGATCCGTGAAGTCCGTCCCAAAAAGCGGCGCCGTTGTCTGGCGGGCCTCCGTCGCCAAAGGTGCTGGTCACCACCAAAACGTCGTGGACCGCCGCCAGATCCTGCAGCGTGCACTGGTCCATGTTGACGATTCGTGCGGCGGTTCCGGAGGTATCGAATTGGGCGGCAACCCGAGCCGCGAATTCCTCGGCATTGCCGGTTTGCGACGCCCACAGCACCAGCGGAGCCGGCGTCGCGCGGTCCATCGGCGGATTCACGATGGGGGCCATGGTGGTTCCGTTGGCACGCGAATACATGCCGGCCAGCGCGCCATCGATCCACAGCCGGGTGTCGGCGTGCAGCGGTGCCGCGTGCGGCAACACTGGCACACCGGCGGCGCCGTTTCCTATCATGGCGAAAAACCCTGAGAGATACAGCTGCTCCTCGCCGGAAAGTACTGGCATGGGCAGCGCTGTCAGACCGATCGCCTCGGCGACAGGGTGCATGGATGGCGCCTCCGGCCGTGTTGGTGGTTGAACAGTTTTGGTGGGACGCATGCTGACGGCGCAGACCTTCAGCTCGGGCTGCAACGAATCGGGATCCACAGCATCGGAGGTCAAGGCATTGATGGCGAGGTACTCTCCGTGCTCGTCATTCCAATGGAACGGCACAAAGCAGTTCCCTGGCCGCACACGGTCGGTCACGACAGCGGGGAGTACCGCCCTCCCCCGCCGCGACTGCAGTTCGATCGCTTGCCCCTCCACGATATGGAGTTCAGCGGCATCATCGGGATGCACTTCGACGAAAGGGGCGCTGTTCAGTTTGTTGAGCTTGGCGACCTGCCCTGTCTTGGTCATGGTGTGCCATTGGTGTTGCAGGCGACCGGTATTCAGAATGAACGGGTAGTCGTCATCGGGCAATTCACGTGCATCCATATGCGGTCGCGGATGGAAGATCGCCCGGCGTGACGGGGTGGCGAAGGCCAGCCTAGGCCGTCCACCTTCTGCGTCGACGAACAGGTTTTGACTGATGCCGTCGTTGAGGTAGCGGATCGGATGCCGGTCATTGGTGTCATCTGGCGGGCAGGGCCACTGCAGTGGGGTCTGGCGTAACCGGTCATAGCTCGCACCGCGAAGGTCGTAGCCGGTCTTCGGATTCCAGAACCGTTTGATCTCGTCAAACACCTCTTCGCTGGACGCATAGGTGAAGTGATCCCCGAATCCCATCGCCGCCGCCACCTGACAGATGAGCAACCAGTCAGGCCGCGCCTCGCCGATCGGCTCGACGGACTGCTGCAGCAGGGTCAGGTTGCGCTCGGAGTTAATCATCACCGCGTCAGCCTCGGCCCACAGGGTGGCCGGCAGCGCGATATCGGCATACCGGTTCGTTGCCGTGGCTTCATAGGTGTCCTGCGTGATGACGAGCTCAGCTGTTTCCAATCCCGTGATGGCATTGGCACGATTCGCTACTGTCGCAACCGGATTCGTGCAGATGATCCAACACGCCTTGATGTCGCCCGCCGCCATCTGATCAAACATCGCAATGGTGCCCGGGCCTACATCGGTGCGTATGGTCCCCGGCGCCAGTCCCCAGACCTGTTCGACAAACTCTCGGTCGTCGGCACTGACCACCGACCGCTGCCCCGGCAAGCCCGGCCCCATGTAACCCATCTCGCGGCCACCCATCGCGTTGGGCTGACCGGTCAACGACATAGGGCCGCTACCCGGCCTGCAGATCGCGCCCGTCGCCAAATGCAGATTGCAGATGGCGTTGGTGTTCCAGGTACCGTGCGTGCTCTGGTTAAGACCCATCGTCCAGCAGGTCATCCATTCGCCGGCATCAGCGATCATCGCGGCGGCGGCCCGAATATCGGCTTCAGCGATCCCGGTGATCCCGGCCACCACCGCGGGCGGGTAGTCCGCCAAAAACTGCGGCATCGCCTCCCACCCCTCGGTGTGCTCGGCGATGAATTCTTGGTCAATCGCACCGGATTCCACCAGTAGATGTAGCAGCCCGTTGAGAAGCGCCAGATCGGTTCCCGGGTTGATCTGCAGGAACAGATCGGCTTTGTCCGCCGTGGCAGTGCGGCGCGGATCGACCACAATGAGTTTCGCGCCCGCCTTCAACCGGTCGGCCATCCGCAGAAACAGGATCGGATGGCAGTCAGCCATGTTCGCGCCGATAACGAAAAATACGTCGGCGCAGTCGAAGTCGGTGTATGAACCGGGCGGCCCATCGGACCCCAGTGACTGCTTGTAGCCCGTTCCGGCACTGGCCATGCAGAGCCGCGAGTTGGACTCGATGTGTACCGTGCGGATGAAACCCTTGGCCAGCTTGTTCGCCAGATACTGGGCCTCGATCGACATCTGCCCGGACACGTACAGGGCTATCGAATCCGGACCGTGCTCGTCGTGAATCGCACGCAGCCTCCGGCCTGCCTCGGCCACCGCGACGTCCACCGGCGTCGTCACGAATTCGGCACCTCGCTCGGGACGAACCAGCGCGCTCGTCATGCGCCCGTCGGCGGCCGCCATCAGCTCGGCGTGGGTGGCGCCCTTGGTGCACAACCGGCCAAAGTTCGTCGGATGCAGCTTGTCGCCGGACACGCGGGCGATCACAGTGCCCGCTGAACCGGACTTGGTCTGAACCTCGATCCCGCAGCCAACACCGCAGTACGAGCACGCTGTGCGCGTGGAATTACCCGTATCTGCTGGTCCAGACATGCCTCAACAGTCGCCAATTTCTGTTTCCAGACGGTTTCCGGCGACGTTAGGCCAAAGAAAAACTCCCCTCACAGCGGCCGAAGGCGAGAGGTGATCACACGACGCCGCGCGCTCCCCACCGGACGACGCGGCACGCGACGGGGTCGGGGGGGGGTCTTCGTCGCGTGCCGCATCCTGCACGATGGCCTCCACCGCGGGCTTGCCTCGCAAATGAATGCCGTGCAACCAAAAACTAGTGCGCCTGGATTTGCATGAGCTAGCTACAGCCTGTGCGTTCACTGTGAATGCCGAAGTCCACTCACCCGTGTCAGACCCGACAAGGCCGAACCTTCGTCCGTGCCGAAATGTGTGGTTGGTAAGTTCACTGATAAATGTCCTGTGCGGGAGAGGATTTGACTGTGAACGGTGCCGAGAGCCTGGTGCGTACCTTGGTGGCTTCTGGGGTAACGACGTGCTTCGCCAACCCAGGTACCTCAGAAATGCATTTTGTCGCCGCCGTTGACAAGGTTGAGGGAATGCGCACGATTCTTGGCCTTTTCGAGGGCGCGGTGACCGGCATGGCGGACGGCTACGGGCGCATGTCGGACTCGCCTGCCGCGACGTTGCTGCATCTGGGTCCGGGGTTGGCCAATGGGCTGGCGAACCTGCACAACGCTCGCCGCGCGGCCACGCCTATCGTCAACATCGTCGGCAATCACGCGACCTACCACGAGCAGTACGATGCCCCGCTGACTTCCGACGTCGCAGGATTCGCGCGGCCGGTGTCCGCCTGGATTCACTCATCGCCCAGCGCCCTGGACATCGCCGCCGATGCGGCGCGAGCGGTTCAGGCAGCACTGCAACCACCGGGGCAGATCGCCACGCTCATCTTGCCCGCGGATACCGCCTGGTCGGCGGCCGAGCGTCCCGCCGCGCCATTGCCGCGCCCGATCCCCGCCCCGGTGGACGGCGCAGCCGTGGATCAAGTGGCTGAGGCGCTGCGGTTAGGCAAGAAGTCCATGATTCTGCTCCGCGGCGCCGCACTGAGGGAAGACGGCTTGCTCGCCGCGGCACACGTCGCCTCACTCGCTGGTGCGCGCCTGGCCTGTGACACTTTCGTGCCACGGTGGCAGCGCGGCGCTGGGCGACCAGTCATCGAGCAGATCCCCTACTTCGCGGAACAGATCGTCGACTTCATGAAGGATGTCGAACTACTCATTCTGGTCGGGGCGAAACCCCCGGTGTCGTTCTTCGCATACCCGGGCAAGCCGTCCTGGTGCACTCCCGCGGATTGCCAGATTCTGCATCTGGCCCATCCACACGAAGATGGCGTCGGTGCGTTGCAGGCGCTCGCCGAGGCATTCGGCCCCACCTCCAAAGCACCTGTGCTTGCGTCATTTTCACCTCCCGATCTGCCCACCGGGCCGCTCAACGCCGTCACCGTGGCTCAGGTGATCGGCGCGCTGCTGCCCGAGCAGGCCATCGTCTCCGACGAGGCCGCGACCTCGGGTGTGGCGCTGAATGCCGCCACAAGTCATGCAGCCCCGCACGATTGGCTCGCCCTTACCGGAGGCTCCATCGGTCAGGGGATACCGCTGGCCGCCGGCGCGGCGGTCGCGTGCCCCGACCGCAAAGTCGTCTGTCTTCACGGAGATGGCGGTGCCATGTACACCCTGCAGGCGCTGTGGACCCAAGCGCGCGAAAACCTGGACGTCACAACGGTGATCTTCGCCAACCGTTCCTATGCCATCTTGAATGTCGAACTCTGGCGTGTCGGCGTGGAAGAGCCTGGCCCCAAGGCACTTTCGATGCTCGACTTGCATAACCCCACCCTCGATTGGCAGCACCTGGCCACAGGTTTGGGAGTCGAGGCCAGCCGAGCCACCACCATCGAGGAATTCACCGACCAGTTCGGGCAAGCCATGCGCCAGCGTGGACCGCGGCTCATCGAGGTAGTTCTGTAGACCAATTCGGGTGTTAGTCGTCATCTCGAGTTCTCGACCGCTGCGGAGACGGCTCACGCGCGCTCTTGATCGGATCAATCCGCGGGCAATTCTCTTACCGCGCCTCGATCGGCCGAGGTGGCCAGGGATGCGTACGCGCGCAGAGCCGCCGATACTGAGCGGTCTCGCTTGGCCGGCCGGTATCCGATCCCGGATTCCACGAGATCTCTTCGCGTTCGCAGCAACTCGTCATCCACATCGATGACGATCGCACGGCGGGCAATATCGATACGGATGATGTCGCCGTCCTCTATCAGCGCAATCGGACCGCCGGCGGCCGCCTCCGGAGAGACATGACCGATCGAAAGCCCCGACGTACCGCCCGAAAAACGTCCATCTGTGATGAGCGCACAGCTAGCACCGAGTCCTCGGCCCTTGAGAAAGGCCGTTGGGTACAGCATTTCTTGCATACCTGGACCACCACGCGGCCCTTCATAGCGGATCACCACCACGTCGCCCGGTCGCACCCGATTGTTCAGGATGGCATCGACGGCATCGTCCTGGGACTCGAAGACGATGGCCGGTCCCGTGAAGGTATGGATCTTCTCGTCGACACCGGCAGTCTTGACGATGCACCCGTTCGGCGCGAGATTGCCAGTGAGCACCGCCAGACCGCCGTCCGCGGAATAGGCGTGCGCGACGTCGCGAATGCAGCCGCCCGACGGGTCCAGGTCGAGCGCATGCCAGCGGCGGGACTGCGAAAACGCTTGTGCGGAACGCTCACATCCGGGCGCGGCGTAGAACAGCTCGATCGCCTCCGGCGACGGCGCCGTACCACGCACATCCCATTCGGTGAGCCACACGGACAAATCCGGAGCATGAACACTGTGCACGTCGCGGTGCAACAACCCCGCCCGATCGAGCTCCCCGAGCAGTGCGGGGACACCACCGGCACGGTGGACATCCTCGACCAGATACGCGCCGTTCGGAGCTACCTTGCACAGACATGGCACATGCCGCGAGAGTGCGTCGATGTCACCGAGGGTGAAATCCAGCTCCGCTTCGTGCGCTGCCGCCAACAGATGTAGCACAGTGTTGGTCGATCCGCCCATCGCGATGTCCATACACATCGCATTCTCGAAGGCCTTGCGCGAAGCGATCTGCCGCGGCAACGCCGCGATGTCGTCATGCTCGTAATACCGCCGGGCGAGGTCGACGACCAGCCGGCCGGCACTCTCGTACAAGCTCTTGCGCGCAGTATGCGTGGCCAGCGTCGTGCCATTGCCCGGAGGCGCCAGGCCAAGCGCCTCGGTCAGACAGTTCATGGAGTTGGCGGTGAACATCCCCGAGCATGATCCGCACGTCGGGCATGCCTGCTCCTCGATCCGGCGCAAATCCTCATCGGACACCTCCGGGGATGCGGACTCTGCCACCGCGGTGATGAGGTTCATCCCCGTACGCACTGTGCCGTCCTGCAGCGTGGTCCGCCCACCCTCCATCGGTCCACCGGACACGAAGACTGTCGGGATGTTCAGGCGCAGAGCTGCCATCAGCATGCCCGGAGTGATCTTGTCGCAGTTGGAAATGCACACCAACGCGTCGGCCCGATGAGCCTCGACCATGTATTCGATCGAGTCGGCGATCAGGTCGCGCGACGGCAGGGAGTACAGCATTCCCGCATGACCCATCGCGATGCCGTCGTCCACCGCGATCGTGTTGAACTCACGAGGCACCGCACCCGCCGCCACGATTGCTTCAGCGACGATCCGCCCGACGGGTTGCAGGTGGGTGTGGCCCGGGACGAACTCGGCAAAACTATTGGCAATGGCAACAATTGGCTTGCCGAAGTCCGAGGCGGACACGCCGGCCGCGCGCAGCAGCGCACGAGCTCCTGCCATGTTCCGGCCGTGGGTGACGGTACGTGAGCGAAGTGCGGGCATACCGTCTATTCGCCCATGAACTGACCGAACCCGGAAGACGGCGGTACTACTAGTAGTGGGACTAATAGGATCAGTCCATGGCGGGACGCGACGAACGACGTAGGGAGCTTGGCGCGTTCCTGCGTACCCGCCGCGAGCATCTTCTGCGCGCCGATTACGGGTTACCGCCCATCGGGCGCACCCGCACCAGCGGATTGCGGCGCGAGGAAATCGCGGTCCTCTCGGGGGTGAGCGTGACCTGGTATACGTGGCTTGAGCAGGGCCGCGATATCAACCCCTCCCGGCACGTGCTTGAGGCCATCGCCCACAACATGCGGCTCACCGCCGCCGAGCGTGGCTACGTACTGGAGCTGGCCGGCTTCACCGCGGCGCCTACCGATGCCACAGCTGAGCCGATCTCGGTGCCCGATCACCTCCGGCGGTTGATCGAGAGCCTGCTGCCCTCCCCTGCCTTTGTGGTATCGCCTGACTGGAACATCGGCGCATGGAATCGCGCTTACGAGATTCTCTACCCGAACATTGCCCAGGTGTGCGCGCAGGACCGAAACCTGCTGCAATTCATCTTCACCGACCCATATGTGCGGCAGATGTTGCCCGACTGGCCGACGACAAGCAGTCAATTCCTCGCCGAGTATCGCGCCGAGGCGCGCCCACTCCTCGGAGATCCGGCGCATGTCGCGTTGGTGGAGCGACTTCAGCGACAGAGCACCGAATTCGCCACGGCATGGGCCCAACACGAGGTCGGGCGATTCAGCTCGCGCGAACGCCGATTCCACCACCCGACCGCGGGCACACTGGCCTTCGAGCACCACCGGCTGGCACCGTCCGACGTGCCCAACATGCACATCGTCATCTACTTCCCGCTGCACGGCACCGAGACCCGCGAGAAACTCGAAACACTGTTGGCGACCGGCACGCAGTGACGGCCACTGAACACTCTGCGCGCTAGATGACGTTGATGGCGAGTTCAGCCAGCAGGTTTCGCACCCGCTGCTCGATATCGTCCCGGATCGGACGGATCGCTTCGGCGGATCCCGGTGCCCGACGCTCTCACCGCGCTGTGCACTGTGCTCGATCCTTCCTGCTGCCAGTGACCGACAGCGGAACTTGAGACCACCGCAGCGATGTTCAGCCGTTGCCCAGCGCGGTCCGCAACGCGTCCACGGCGAGCTTGCGCGCGACGATGGCCGCACGAGTACCGCGGAGACTGTCCAACAGCATGAAATCGTGGACCGTCCCGCTGATCCGGACGGCCGTGACCTCGACCCCCGCTTCGCGGAGCTTGTCCGCGTAAAGCTCACCACCGTCGCGCAGAACATCGGCCTCCGCGGTGATCACCAACGCTGGTGGCAGGTCTTTCAGCTGTGCCAGACTTGCCAAGAGCGGTGAAGCATAAGGCTGTTCACGTTCCGCCGGGTCGGTGGTGTACGCATCCCAGAACCATTTCATGCCATCGCGCGTGAGGTAGTAGTGCTCGGCGAACTGGTGATATGACTGAGTATCGAAATCGGCTGCGGTGACGGGATACAGCAAGATCTGCGCCTTCAATTCGAGTCCACCGCGCTCTTTGTTCTGCAGTGCGAACACGGCCGACATGTTGCCGCCCACGGACTCCCCGGCAACCGCGACTCGGGACACATCGAGTCCGTACTCGGCTCCATGCTGGGCGAGCCACTGCCCCACCGCGTAATTCTGTTCGATCTGGGTGGGGTACTTGGCTTCCGGGGCCCGGTCATAAACAGGGAACACCCCGGCCGCGCCTACACCGGCGGAGAGTTCACGAAAAATCCTGTCGTGTGTCTTGTCGTCGCCGAAAACCCAACCGGCACCGTGGATGTAGAACACCACAGGAAGTGTGCCGCCGACTCCTTTAGGGCGAATGATGCGCGTGCGCACCGTACCCCAGGAACCAGCGTCGACATCAACCCACTGCTCATCGACATCCGGCCTTGAGACGGAGACATCGCTCTGCAGATCGACAAGTATCTGTCGGCCTTCCTCCGGGGGAAGCTCGTAGATCCGGGGATGAGGGTCGGTGGCAGTGGTCAGCGCACGCGCGGCTTCCTCCAAGTAGGGCGTGATCGGTGCCGGTTGGTCAGACATGGCGTCCCTTCAATCGTTAACCGTGCCCACCGGGCCTTCGTGTACCCGAGGGTTGGAATTCCAAGGCTAGATAGTTACCAACGTGACGACAACGGCGGAAACGGCATGACTCTTATCAATGGGGATAACCGCCACCTGAGCGCCGACATCGCCGACGATACCCGGCAGCACCTGATCTCCTAAACAGGTTGCTCTACAGCGCTATTGGAAAATAGCCGTTCATACGAAGATCTTATGACCCAGTTCGGTGAAGTCCATCTCGATCTCGTCGCCGTCGCGCTCGACCTTGCAATAGCCACTGCGGCAAAGTTCGTCAAGTGCATCCCACGGCGGCTCATCATCAGGGAGGTACCAGCCAATCGCGGTGGGCCACTCCCGGTCGTGATGATGATCGACGAGTTGATCCACCAACTCGGTGGCGCCAGGGCTGAGCTGAACAGCCACTTCCTTCTTTCCCCGTCTCCGGGAGAACCAACTCATTGCGGAAGTGTACGTGGCAAGGCGGTCACCCGGTCGACGCCATAATTGCGCGTACCAACGAACTCGCTCATATCCGAATGCTTGGAATTGTTGCCTCCCAGTGAAACTGTCCCGAGCGCCGAGCTGGCTTGGCATCTGGAGCTACCGTTCTCGTCGGCCGATGGAGTTCCGTTCCAGATCTCCCCGAATGAAGTGGCCGAAAATCCGGCGACCCATCGGCAACAGTGGCAGCGAACCTTGGCCGCCGACCTTCGTCATCCCCTGGACACCTACCAGCACCCGAGCGGTCACGTCGTGATCCTGGATGGGATTCACCGACTCTTGAAAGCTGCGGTCATGAAGCAGGAATTCATTACGGTGCGCGCACTCGCCGCGTACCACTTCGATGCGATCGCCGTGCCCGTTCCGCGGTGAGTCTCGTAACTGCGGCCTGTCGACCGACCGCGTTTACTAGCCTCAATGGATATCCCGACTCCAAGGAGATGTCATGCGCCTGTCCACCCGCAATCAATTGACCGGAACTATCACGGAAGTCAGCATCGGAACAGTGATGGCCATCGTGAAAATTCGGCTCGACGGTGGCGATCAGGTCGTCACTTCTTCGATCACCAAGGACGCGGTAGCCGACCTCGGACTCACCGTCGGCCAAGCCGCGACGGTGTTCATCAAGTCCACCGAGGTGACCGTGGGAGTCGAGTAGCCCGCCCGAACCACATTGCGCTCAGCGGGATCTCAGCGGCTCGCAGGCACTCTTACGTCACGTCCGATACCTACACATCACTCGACATCGCCAACGATAACCGGACGGTCGCCAAGTCGTTGGTAGTGTGCGGCGCCACTACCGGTGCCATCGCTGCCTTGGGTTGGCTTATCGAAGCATTTCTCTTGCGATCAGCGCTGTCTCGGAGACCAAGTTCAGTGGCTGGCCTCGGCAGCGGCCGACTGGCTGTTCTCGGCCGCGCCGAATACTGCGACGGCCACCGCCGAAACAACCGCCGCGAGGAACGCCACCGTGACGAGCCAGCCCATTCCGGGGCGCGCGCTGTCCCCCAACAACACAACACCGATAACCCCAGGAACAACGGTTTCGCCGACCACCAACGCGGCGGCAGCACCGTTGACCGAACCAATCTGCAATGCGACGGTAAATAGATAGAACCCGCCTACGCCGGCGATGGCCACGGCATAGGCGGCCGGATCGGCGAGCAGTACTTTGAGGCTGAACGGATCAATACCGCTGACCACCCGCACCGCAACGGCCATCCCGCCATAGAGCACACCCGCCAACAACCCGGCCGGGATCGCGGCACCACTGCCGAGTATCCGGATCAGACAGATGCCCGTGAGCAGCACCGCGATTGAGACGATCAGCACCCCCCAATGAAAGGCCGGCGGCGCCGTATCGCGACCAAGAGGCCCCGCCGTCGCGGCCAACACGCACAACGACAGCAGGACGGCGGAGATCGCGATCCAATCGCGACGCTGTAGCCGAACACCTAGTATGACGATGCCGAGCAAAGCAGTGACCGCAAGGTTGGCGCTCATGATCGTCTGGGAGAGAAACAGCGGGATCAGTCGAGCCGAAATCAGGCTGCCCGCGAAGCCGACGAGATCGAGAACCATGCCGGCGATGAACGCGGGTGTCAGTGCGGCGGCCACGGTTGATTTGAGCGTGGGGCCGCGGTCACCGGTCTGCACATGCGTCTCGGTAGCGGATTGGCGAGCGCCGTAGCCCTGAAGAACAGAAGCCGTTCCATACCCGAAGCAGGCAAGCAGCGCCGCCGCAACGCCGATCAGCATTGGATAGTCCGGTCACAGGTTGTTTGCACCGGTCGATTGTATTTGCCGGGACCACGTACCACCGCTAGCCCGCAGATTCCCTACCGCAGTGGGAAATTCGTTCCATAGGCATCGCCCGATGTGTTTGGCCTGATCAAGATCGCCCTCGCTATATGCTCGGGCGGTGAGCGCGCGCAGCCTGAGCTTGGATGATTTGCGCTGCTTCGTCTCGATTGCGAACAAATTGAGTTTCTCCCAGGCCGCACGAGAACTGCATTTGACGCCGTCCGTCCTCAGCAGACGGATTAGCAACGCAGAGCGAGTGCTGGGTGCCAACCTGTTTGTTCGTGATACCCGAACCGTGGCTCTCACCGCCGAGGGAGCCCGACTGCTACCTCTCGCACGCGAAGTCATCGAGAAGTTCGACAGTGTCCCGGGCGAGATTTCAAAGGGCCCACTGCCGGTCAGGAGGATCCCCTGCGGCGTTCCCCCGTGGCTACCCCCCATTTTGCAAACCAGATTGACGAGCCTGGGCGACAGCAAGGGCGAGAAGTTCAAGCTCACTCAGTCGCCGCTGGTGAGCGCCGACATTATCGATGGGATCCTGCGAGGAAGGCTCGATTTCGGGTTCGTCAGACCGAACGCGCACGCTACGGTGCTGTCGTACACCACCGTGTGGAAGGAACGAATCGGCGCCGTGCTGTCGCGCGAGAAGTACGAATCCGTCGAATCCATCACCGTGGCCGAGCTACTCACCTTGGACTACATCGGCGATCGGCGCGATAGCGATACCGAGTACCGGCGCGACGTTGAAGCCGAGCTGGACAAGCTCGGCGAACTCAGGCGAGCTGAATTTACCCTCGGCGACGGAGCTCGCGTCAAGGACGCAGTCGCGTCGGGCCGCGCTTTCAGCCTGGCCCCACTTCCCTCACCCGGCGAGCCCACCTCATTGGAATACGACGAATTTGTCCTGGTCCCGGTAGCGGATTTGAATTTCAGACTGTTGACATGCCTGGCCTACCGCGACGACACGGCGGTGCGCGATCACGAGCTGCAAGATGTCCTTGACACAATAATTCTGCTGTTCCGTTAGCTTTCTCGTGCTTCACGCACTGCTGCCGCAGAAGTGACCGGCACCCACCGCGCGCTGCGGGCTGGATACTCACTGACGCGATCCAAACGCTCGGCCCCGGCAGGCAGCTGAAGACCTTTCAAGCCACACTGGCAGCAAATAGCTCCCCAGAAGATGGATTTATCTTGAAATTTGCCATCGACAGATAGGTACGAGAAGCCGATTTCCGTGGAATACGCCCGCGAACTTGAGATATGGTGCCACGTCAACCTTAATTACTAAAGCATGTTGCGTAGCCGTGGTAATTAATTGTTGGATTTCAGAAAATTTAGAGCAATGGCCAAACAGCTTGATTAATCACAAGTCGGGATTAGTCGAGCCGACGGAGGACCGGCAGCACTTGCGATTGTGCAGTATGTTCTTTTTGCAAAAGTAAAGACACCACATCGGCGCCCAAGGGGGTTTAATGAAGCTTGGGCAGGTGTTCGATCCGCGGCACAACGCACTCACCTCATGGCGCCTCATTCTCGCCACCGGCGTCGTCTTCTGGCATTCGTGGCCCCTTACCGGCCGCGAAATCGGCTATGCGCCGGCGGCGCGATTGCTCGGAGACATTTTTGCTGACGGGTTCTTCGTCATTTCCGGATTTCTCATCACGGCGGCGTGGATACGCCGCCCAAGCCTGAAGGAGTACTGGGCATCCCGGGTCTTGAGGATCTTCCCCGGCCTCTGGATATGCCTGGTGATGATCGCTTTCGTCATCGCACCGATCGCGGCGCGCGTTCAACACACTTCGATCACCTTCTCCGCAGAGCTCGGTTACGTAGTCAACAATGCCCTGTTGAACGTGGCCTACTTCGACATAGACGGAACTCCCACCGATGTGCCGTATCCGGGCGTGTGGAACGGATCCATCTGGACCCTGTTCTTCGTCTTGCTCTGCGATGTGATGGTGTCGGTACTCGGCGTGGCCGGCCTGCTGAAGCGAAACTGGGTGATTCCGACCCTGCTTGTCACCGCGCTGTATTGTTCCGCCCACTTCTCGTACAGCCCAGAGTCGTACACGTGGCCGCAGATGCTATCGCGATTCTTTGCCGTATTCCTCGCTGGTGCGCTTCTCCATGAGTACCAAGACAAGATTCCCGCGCGCTGGTGGTTGGTCGCATTGAGCATTGCACTTGTCGTGGCATCGGGTTTCACACAGAATTACCGAGTAATCGGCGCGCTGCCGCTGGCCTACGCAGTCATTGTTTCCGGTGCGCTGATCCGCAGGACACGACTGCGCAACGATCTTTCATATGGCGTATACATCTACGCATTCCCGATTCAACAGTTGCTGGCGACGTTCGGGCTCGCCCGGTTACATCCGTTCCTGTTCTTTATCCTGGCGACGACGGCCACTCTCCCTGTTGCCGCCTTGAGTTGGTTCGTCGTGGAGAAACGCGCCATGGCGCTCAAGAGGCGGATCTTCCGGAGACCAGTCGGTCAGGCCGTCGCTCATCGCGCGGCAGTCCCTTGAGCATGGCGGCATGGATATCGACACAAAGGAATTGCCGTGAGCCAAAACAACCATCGCCGGAACCGCGCTACTGCGACATAGGCCCCGCACTTGCGCGGGCACGCCCCCAAGGCTTTCGTAAAGCTTGATATGCAATGGATTTTGGCTATCAGGGCGGCCATCGATCGGGTGCGGATGCCGCTCCAAGCAGACCAACACTTCGCACGAATTGACAGTCACGGAACGGTGTCGATCCAGCACGCGATCGGCATGTCGACCCACACGCGACCAGAACGTGATAGCTTTCTGTAACTGCTGGATACGGGTACTGCTAGTTGCAGTTTCTGTCTGGCCCACCGACACGAGGAATGTATCCATGCAGAAGGATTTCACCGATCTCGAGCTGCTGTACGAGCTCGAACCTGTGGTCGAGGAGAATGTTCACCGTCACCTCGGTGTCACCAAGGACTGGAATCCGCACGATTACGTGCCGTGGGCCGAGGGCAAGAACTTCAAGGCCCTGGGTGGGCAGGACTGGGATCCCGAGCAGTCCAAGCTCTCCGAGGTCGCCAAGGTCGCGATGATCACCAATCTGCTGACCGAGGACAACCTGCCGTCGTACCACCGCGAGATCGCGATGAACTTCACCATGGATGGTGCGTGGGGCACCTGGGTGAACCGTTGGACCGCCGAGGAAAACCGGCACGGCATCGCCATCCGCGACTATCTCGTCGTCACCCGCTCGGTCGATCCGGTGGAGCTGGAGAAACTCCGTATCGCACAGATGACCAGTGGCTTCTCCCCCGGGCAGAACCGCCAGAACATCCCGTTCTCGGACAGCCTGTTCGATTCGGTGGTGTACGTGACCTTCCAGGAGTTGGCCACCCGCGTCTCGCATCGCAACACCGGCAAGGCCTGCGCCGAGCCCGTCGCCGACGAGCTGCTCAAGCGCATCTCCACCGACGAAAACCTGCACATGATCTTCTACCGGAACATGGTTTCGGCAGGTCTGGAAATCTCCCCGAACCAGGCGGTCAAGGCTGTTCACAAGGTGCTCGACAACTTCACCATGCCCGGCTACACGATTCCGGGATTCCGCCGCAACGCCGTCACCATCGCCACCGGCGGCGTCTACGACCCACAGTCGCACCTCGACGAGGTGGTGATGCCGGTGCTGCGCAAGTGGCGCATCTTTGAACGCGACGACATCAGCGGCGACGCCGAGTGGTACCGCGAGGATCTGGCCCGCGTGGTGTCCGACCTGAAAAAGACGTCGGCGGACTTCGAAGAGGTCAAGGCCAAGTACCTCGACCGTCAGGCCAAGCGCGCCGAACGCCAGGCCGCCAAAGTTCTTGTGTAACTCTGCAACTGCCGGGTAGGCAGGTCTATGAGATCAGGGCCAACCGTAGCCGGGTGTACCGAATCCCATGCCGAACCCGTCGTCGCCGGGCCACAGCCACGGTGATGTGACATCGTCGTCGTCCCGGGATTGCGTACAAGCGGCATCAGGTCCGAGGCCTCCCGAGAACTGACAGGGCGGCTCTCGCGTGGCGGACGCCCCCAGTGCCACTGCGGCGGCCAATATCGCCGTGGCACACACACTATGACGCATCTTCTACACCCCCTCTTTACGGCAGTGACCTGCGGGGTTGCCCATGAGATTAACATCAGAACCGTCCCCAGACCGGATATCGGGCGACCGGTTCACACATGCCGGCGTGCGCCACTTGCGACAATGAACGCATGGTGGAGCAGAGCCTCTGGATGCAAAAGGTTGCGGCCGACCCCGACCATTCGCAGTGGTACATCGAGCGCTTTCGGTCGATGGCGCGCTCGGGCGCGGACCTGGCCGGCGAGGCCCGGCTCGTTGACGCGATGGTGCCGCGCGGTTCCAGAATCCTTGACGCCGGGTGCGGCTCCGGACGGGTGGGCGGATTCCTGGCGGCGGCCGGTCACCTCGTCGTGGGTGTCGACGTCGACCCCGCGCTCATCGAAGCGGCCGAACACGACCACCCCGGACCACGTTGGCTCGTTGGTGATCTCACCGAACTCGATCTGCCCGCACGGGGAATCACCGAACCGTTCGACCTCATCGTGTCAGCGGGCAACGTGATGGCGTTCCTGGCCCCGAGCACCCGCGTCCGCGTGTTAAGCCGACTACACGCGCATCTTGCCGACGACGGCCGGGCGGTGATCGGCTTTGGCGCCGGCCGCGACTACGCGTTCAGCGAGTTCTTCGACAATGCCGCGTCGGCCGGACTTATCCCCGATCTGCTGCTGTCCACCTGGGATCTGCGGCCGTTCACCGACGGTTCCGATTTTCTGGTCGCGGTGCTTCGCCGAGAGATTCCGGCATGAACCCCGAAAGCCACCGGGTGACCGCCGTACGCGGCAAGGCGAAATCCTTGGCACTGGTGGCTCTCGCCTACGTTGTCGCCGTGGGAGTCGGCGCCGTGTGGCTCACCCTGGGTCCCGACACCAATCGCCTGTGGCTAGACACCTTGATCGCCGATGTGCTGGCCACCCTGGTGATCTTCGTGTTCAGCAGGCTGTATCGGAACTCCAGTTTTTACGACGCCTACTGGAGTGTGATACCGCCGCTGCTGCTGATCTATTGGTGGAGCCAATCCGGCATACACTCCGTGCGCTGCTGGCTCATCGTGCTGGTGGTGGCACTTTGGGCTATACGCCTCACGGCCAACTGGGTGTATAGCTTTCCCGGTCTGCACCATGAGGATTGGCGCTACCCCATGCTGCGTGCCAGGGCGGGCAGCTGGGCCTTCCTGGCCGATCTGGTGGCGATCCACCTCATCCCCACCGTGCTGGTCTTCGCCGGGATGGTGCCCGCATATGTCACGGTGACGCGGCCGGGCGGCGACCTGAGTTGGCTGACCGCCATCGCTTTCTTGATTGGGCTGGCCGCCGTCGCAATCGAATTCGCCGCTGACGGGCAGATGCGGCGGTTTACCCGTGATCGGCGGCCCGGCGAGGTGATGGACCGCGGCCTGTGGTCGTGGTCGCGGCATCCGAATTACTTTGGAGAGTTCAGTTTTTGGCTTTCCCTGGCCCTCTTCGGTATCGCCGTATCCCCTACCGACGCGTGGTGGCTGGGTCTCGGCGCGGTGGGTATGTTGGGTATGTTCCTGGGCTCCAGCATCCCGATGATGGAGCAACGCAGTCTGCAGCGCCGCCCCGAGTACCAGGACGTGATCGCCCGGGTATCGCGGTTTGTGCCGCGCCCGCCACGGATATCGGCGTGAGCCGACGACGGATTGTCGTGGCCGGTCTCGGCGACAGTGGGCTGCTGACCGCTATCCGGCTTGCTCGGTACAACGATGTGGTGGGCATCTCGGTGAAACCGGGGTTGGTCAGCGGACAGGAACTGGGTGTGCGGCTGTCCCGCCCTGAAAAGTGGGCGCAGAACTACTGGATCTCCTTCGACAGATTCCGCGCGCTGGATCGCGTACGCACCGCGCACGCCACCCTTACGGGCGTCAACCTCAGCGCCCGAACGATTTTCGCCCGGCACCGGGACGGCTCGCCGCTGACCGAGCCTTACGACACGTTGATCATCTCCACCGGAGTCAGCAATGGCTTCTGGCGACAGCCCAATCTGCAGTCCAGCACCGACGTGGCTTCTGACCTGTATGAGGCACACCAACGTCTGGCCTCTGCAGGCTCGGTGATCGTCATCGGCGGCGGGGCCGCGGCCGTGAGCAGCGCCGCCAATGTGGCAATGAGGTGGCCCGGGCTGACCGTCGATCTGTATTTTCCCGGCGAGCGGCCACTGACACACCATGCGCCGAAGGTCTGGGACCGGATCCGCAAGCGGCTCAATAAACTAGGCGTTGGATTGCACCCCCGGCACCGCGCGCTGATCCCCGATGGATTCGCATGTGACCGGATCACCGACCAACCCGTGGCATGGTGTTCGGGGCAGCCACCGGCATCCGCCGATGCCGTGATCTGGGCCATCGGACGGGTGCGACCCAACACGGATTGGTTACCGCCAGCGCTACTGGATGAACGCGGGTTCGTGCGCGTGACACCGCAGCTGCAGGTACCTGACCACCCCGATGTCTTCGCAGTCGGGGACGTCGCGGCCACGGACCCATTGCGCACTTCTGCCCGCAATCGTGCGGATCGACTGGTCGCTCACAATGTTCGCGCGGCGGCATCGGGACGCCCGCTGCGGAGTTACCGTCCACCACAGCACCGTTGGGGCTCGGTACTCGGCGTACAGCCAGACGGGCTGGAGGTGTTCACGCCCGCAGGTCAGGCTTTCCGCTTTCCAGCCTGGTCGATCGAACGGGTGCTACAACCGTGGATCGTCCGGCGCGGTATCTACCACGGCATCCGCACGAGTCAGGAATCCCCGCATCGTGCGGAAACACCCAATCCTCCCTGGAAGGACTGATGACATGAACGTGCGCAGCATGATCCTGGTCGCGGCCGGCGCGGCCCTTGCCGCTCTGACCGCGGCCTGCGGATCTTCGGACACCGATCCGGTACGTGAACCACTGAGCCGCACCGATTTACAGCGCCACGACCTGAGCGTCCCGGGCCGCGAAGCCCTGCAGACCCGCGTCGATTTTCAGCCGGGCGCTCAAGCTGCCCGCCATAAGCATCCTGGTGAAGAAATCATCTATGTGCTCAAGGGGACGCTCGTCTACGACATCGATGGGCAGGGGCCGAGGACCGTCACAGCCGGGGATGTGTTGTTCGTTCCCGCCGAGACCTACCATTCCGTCCGAAATATCGGCAATGACGAAGGGTCCGAGCTCGCAACCTACGTCGTCGAGAAGGACAAGCCGCTCCTGGAACTGGCCAAGCCGTGAGCCTGAAACTGTATCGGCGTCGCTGTATGGGTGCTCAGCTCGGCACTTCGTGGCGGATCTGACCGTTCATCATGGTCAGCACGACCGTTGCCCCGTGAATGTCATGCGGATCGCCCTCCAGGATGTTGCGGTCAAGGACGATGAGGTCGGCGAGCTTACCGACCTCGACCGAGCCCACCTTGTCTTCCATCCGGATTTGGCGCGCGGCACCTAATGTGTTGGCACGCACTGCTTGCGCGACCGACAATTTCTGGTCGACAGGAGCAAGCGTCTCGGCATCGGACACACCGATCAGCTGGCGAGTGACGCCGATCTGGATGGAGTCAAGCGGCTTGTAGGTGGAGAAGTAACCGGCGGCGGGCCAGTCCGTTCCGAGCGCGACATGCGCACCGGTCCGCAGAACGTCTTGGATTCGATACAGGTTGTCCTTACGCGGCGAGCCGTAACTGGCCGCCAGGTTGACCACGGTATCGGGGTCCGCCGAGAACCAATTCGCGGAGAACTGCGCACCAATCCCAAGCTTTGCGAACCGCGCGCTGTCCGCGTCATCGACGTAGATCAGGTGGGCGATCGAATGACGGCGGTCACGCGCGGGGTTCTTGGATATCGCCGCCTCAAACGCATCCAGTGCCACGCGAACCGTGCGTTCTCCGCAGGCATGCACGTGCATATCGATACCCGCGGAGTCGATCTCACCGACCAGCTGCCTCCATTGCTGCTCGGTGAACGGAGACACACCGATCGAATCGGGCTTGTCCGCATAGGGTTCGATCAGCCACGCGGTATGGCCACCCTGCGTGCCATCGCCCATGATCTTGACCATGCCCACGCGGACAAGTTCACTCGAGATCTGATCACGAGTCGCAAAGAACTCCGTCACCACGTCATCGAACGGAGGTGCCTTCACGAGGTAGGACGCCACCACACGAAACGGCAACCTGCCCTTGCGCTCAATGTCGGTGTACAGCCCAATGAGTGCGGCCTGGCTCCCCACAGCAGGCGCCCCGGCATCGAATACCGAGGTGATACCCGCGGCGGCGGCTTGGGGTAGCCAATCTTCTAGCGAACGTTGCAGGCTTTCGGCCGTGACCGGCTCGATGGCGTCGACCAAGTCCAGTACCGCGCTCATCTCCATGACGAAACCGGTTGGGTCACCCTTGTCGTCTTTGACGTAATAGCTGAAACCCGGTACTGGATCGGGCGTATGGCGATTGATGCCCGCCACCTCAAGACACTTGCTGTTGGCCCACATGCTGTGCGCGTCGACCGCGAAGAAGAACCCAGGACGATCGGGCAGCACGCGGTCCAGCTCCTGGCGCGTGGGCCCTTCTGGACCGAACATGTCGACGCGCCAGCCGAATCCGCGCACAGGACCCTCGGGGTTCTCCTTGGCGTACTTGGCGATAGCTGCCAGCGCGTCTTCTTTAGTGGGCACTTGCAGATTCACCCCGCCGCTCAGGAAGGCGCCGAAGAATGGGTGAATGTGCGCTTCGACGAATCCGGGCATGAGCAGCTTGCCGGCCAGATCGATGACACGGGTGGCCGATCCCACCATGGCCATCGCCGCCGCGTCGTCGCCGACGTGTGCAATGACGTTGCCCTTCACGGCGACGGCTTGGGCCCACTCCCGCTGCCCGGCCACCGTGTAGACGCGACCGTTGCGAAATACGAAATCCGCGTGGGAACCGTGCGGTTCGACCTTGTTTGAATCCGGCGAGGAATCCGTCGTAGTGGAGCACGCCGCGCCCGAGCCCGCAATGAGTGCCACCGCGGCAGCGGCCCGGAGGGCCGTCCTACGGGATGGCTTAGCGCTGAGCGATGAGAAGTGTGAAGACCACTCGCATGCGGTGCACATATGGACACGCTATCAAATCTTGACTGAATTTTCAGTTTGTCCTACGGTCCAGAGATGCCATCGGGATTTATCGTTGAAACCGCGTTCACCCCGCCGAACTCACCGGCCCGTGTGCGGGCCACGCGGCGCGCACCACTGCGGGTGGCCCTCGTGCAGCACCGCTGGCTCGCCGATCCACAAGACCTGCGTGACCAACTCCGCGAGGGCATCCGGCTGGCCGCCGGGCAGGGCGCACGGGCCGTGTTCCTGCCGGAGCTGACACTGTCGCGTTACCCCGCGGATGTACGTGCGGGCGCGAATCCGGGCGCGGCCGCCGAGGACCTGCTGACGGGCCCCACCTTCGCTCTCGCCGCCCAGGCCGCGCAGGAACACGACGTGCTGGTACACGCATCGCTGTACGAGCACGCCGATGCCGGCGACGGACTCGGCTACAACACCGCCATCTTGGTGTCTCCCGGCGGGGAGCTTGTCGGACGCACCCGGAAACTGCACATACCCGTCACCGCGGGCTACTACGAAGACACGTATTTTCGGCCAGGCCCCGCGGAGAACGCGTACCCGCTTTACCACGTGGATGAGCTCGATGGTGCCGCAGTCGGCATGCCGACCTGTTGGGACGAATGGTTTCCCGAGGTCTCGCGGATGTACTCGCTGGCCGGCGCGGAGATCCTGGTCTATCCCACGGCGATCGGCTCGGAACCTGCTTTTCCCGAATTTGACACCCAGCCGCTGTGGCAGCACGTGATCGTCGGAAACGGAATCACCGCAGGGACATTCATGATCGTGCCCAATCGGTTCGGGGATGAGGGAAGTGTGAATTTTTATGGTTCCTCGTTCATCTCCGACCCCTATGGCCGGATCATCGCGCAGGCACCCCGTGACGCCGCGGCGGTGTTAGTGGCAGATCTCGACCTTGAACAGCGCCGAGATTGGCTAGACCTGTTCCCCTTCAACACAACTCGCCGCCCCGATACCTATGCCCGCCTCGTGGCGCCCGTCGATCCCGCCAATCCATATGGGACGGACGCGTAGATGAATTGGCTCATGCCGCCAGAAACCGCTCGGCAAGAACGTATCTGGATGGCCTTCCCATCTCTGGGCGCCACCGTCTTCGAGAACGCGGCATCTGTTCACGACGCGCGCCGCGCGTGGGCGGCCGTGGCGCACGCGATCCTCGACTTCGAACCCGTCTCGATGATCGTTGATCCCGCCGATCACGATGCGGCGCGCGGGTACCTGTCGCGAGAAATCGAGGTCCACGAATCGCCACTCGACGATGCCTGGATGCGCGATATCGGCCCTACCTTTGTTCGGTCCGCAGATGGCGAGCTGGGTGCGGTCAACTGGGTATTCAACGGATGGGGTGCCCGTGACTGGGCCCGTTGGGACAACGACGCGCGCGTCGGCGAGATCGTCGGCCGGCTCGCCGGAGCGCAGGTCGTGCCCTCACCTTTGATCAACGAAGGCGGCGGCATTCAGGTTGACGGTCAGGGGACGGTGCTGGTGACAGAGACCGTACAGTTGGACCCGGCCCGCAATCCGGGGCTGGACAAGGCCGCAGTGGAGGCTGAGCTGGCGCGCACGATCGGTGCACGACATGTCATTTGGCTGCCGCGTGGGCTGACCCGCGACGCGGAACGGTTCGGCACAAACGGTCACGTCGATATGGTCGTGGCAATCCCCTCTCCGGGGCGGCTGCTGGTCCACACACAGAACAACGCCGCGCACCCCGACCACGAGATCACTCAGCAGATCATCGATGTGCTGGCACAGAGTCAGGATGCGCAGGGAAAGCCCTGGGAAATAACGCAAATACCGGCACCGGAACTGTTGCGTGACACCGAGGGATGGGTTGATTACAGCTATATCAATCACCTGGTGGTCAACGACGGTGTCATCGCCTGCCGCTTTGGCGATCGTGCCGACGACACCGCGAAAGCGATTCTTGCCCAGGAGTATCCGGGCCGGAACGTCGTGACCGTAGACGCGCAGGAGATCTTCGCACGCGGCGGCGGGATCCACTGCATCACCCAGCAACAGCCGGCCCTACCGGAGTAACGAGTTGGGTGCGGGGCGTAGCTCGGCACAGTGGACTTCCCTAGCATGTAGCGAGCCGACCGGATCGAAAGGAGGTGTCGGGGGTGAGTCGACAGGAAGCGATCCTGCAGGCCAGTGCGGCCGCCATCGCTCAGAACGGCGTCCGGGGTCTGCGCGTCAGCGACATAGCACGGGTGGCTGGGGTCTCGTCAGGCCTGCTCTACTACCACTTCAAGGACCGTGACGGTCTACTCGCGGCAGCACTCACCTATATCAATGACCAGTCGCGGGTCTACCGGCAGGCCGCAAGCGGTTCCGGGATATCGCGGGCACAGCTCATCGAACACATCCTGGGGGAAATCCAAGAGTCCGCCGCGGTGATGGAGAGTTCGTTGGTGTGGAACGAACTACGCGCCTCAGCCGTCTATGAAGAGCCGATACGCCAACCGCTGGCGCGAACCTCCGCGGAATGGACGCGGGAAACCGCCGGCGCCATCCGGGCCGCCCAGGAGGCCGGCGAAGTGCCCAAAAACGTTGATGCCGATAGCATCGCCATAGCCCTCAACGCACTCACCGAGGGCCTAGCGTCGCGCTGGCTCTCTCGTGAACTCACCACAGCAGAGGCACGTGCCCATCTGCGCGCCACGGCCGAAATTCTGTTGCCCGTAGATGGTCGAGAAGAAAACAAACCGGCAAGCTCGTGAAGCAGCGAAAAGCGTTATCCTGCGCTCGGATTCGAATAGACACGGACCGGGCTAATGAATACCGCGGCACGTCGCTCCGCTGCCATCACACGGTCATAGGTATCCCAATCATCATGGGTACCACCCGCCGCTTGAAAAATACCGCGCAGTAGCAGCCTCAACGATTCGCTATCGACTCCCGTCGCGGGGTCGTCGGGGCCGATGATCTCAGCGGTTCCTTCGACCGTCGCCCACTGCCACCCCGCACGAGCGACGATGGTGGTACGTGGGTTGGCACGCAGGTGGTCCAATTTCCGGGTACCGCCGGCCGCTACCAGAGCGACCACCGATTCCCCGGTTCGCGGATGTGGCATGACGCCGGCATTGATCACCGACGACTGGACGCTGCCGTCCCTGCGCACGGTACTCAACACGCACAGCCCGTGGTCGCGGGCAGCCAACTCGGAAAACGTAGCAATATCGGTCACGCCGGGGTTCCTTCCGCGGGGCATCACGACTGTCCTCACCCAACTGTAGGTCCGCCCGATTATTTGAATCCAATTCAGAAAATTCTTGACGCCGGCCTGTCGGCGCGGTTAGTTTCTGAATCAGATTCAAATAATGGAGGTGAGGATGGTCGGCAACCGCAGAGGCGTGGCATCACGTGCTGCGCTGCTCGAAGCGGGGCGCACCGCCTTCAGCGCACAGCGGTACGACGAAGTGTCGATCGTGGACGTGGCCCGCTCTCTTGGCGTGGCAGCGGGATCGATCAGCTATCACTTCGGCGGAAAGCGGGCCTTCTACCTGGCAGTCATTGAGCAGGCGGCAGACGAGTTCTGGGGTGATCTCATCCAGATGCGCGGCCCGGCACTGGACCGGCTGTCCGACGGTATCGGCAAGTTCCTGGATCGCGCGCAACGGCAGCCACGTGCCTTCGAGGCGCTACTGGCCGATGTGGCCGATGCCGAGGTCCGGCGCATTCGCGAACAGCATCGACAGCGTCTCGCCCGCGCGCTGGCCATCGAGATCACCGGCACCGAATCGACGCCGGTGCTGCGCGCCGCGATCAGTGGATGCCTCTCGTTCATGGAGGGCATCGTGCTGCACTGGATGCATTCCGGCGAGGTCTCCCGCGACGCCATACGCGACCTGATCACCGCCAACTTCATCGGCACGGTCCTCGGCGCGGTGCGATCGGATCCGAAAATCGAGCTGAGCCAACGCGTGGCCGAGGCGGTGCTGCCGGACACCCAACTGCTGTCGGAATTCACCGATCTCGCTTCGACATCCCTCTCAACACACCACACCGAATAGCCGAAAGCACAAGATGTCAACGTCTTTACCCTCTGGGCCCTCCCCTGTCGTGCATCACCCGATCGCCCGCGCGGCCGCCCACCTCATCGGGCCGCGCGGCCTGCGGAACATGGACCGGTTGCGCAACGAAGTGGCGGGCAAGGTCGTCGTCGTCACCGGCGCCTCCTATGGGCTGGGCGCCGCCACCGCCGAACTATTCGCGCGGGCCGGCGCGCAGGTGGTGCTGGCAGCACGATCTGTCGAGCAGCTGCGGCAGGTCGCAGCGGGAATCGCCGAAAAAGGCGGTGACGCAGCGGTTTATCAACTCGACTTGACCTCGGAAGAATCGGTGACAGAGTTCGCGGACGCGCTTCTGCACGATTTCGGCGGGGTCGACTATCTCGTCCACAATGCCGGCAAGTCCCTACGCCGCTCGATACATCTGTCCTATGACAGGCCGAAGGACGTCAACGCGACGTCCGGCGCAAACTACGTGGGCCCCATGCGGCTCACGCTGGCATTGCTTCCCAGCATGCGCGCTCGCGGAAACGGGCACATCGTGAATGTGTCGACGGTCGGTGTCATGTTCGGCGTGGTGCCCAAGTGGGGCTTTTATCTGTCGTCAAAGGCGGCGTTCGATATCTGGATGCGCGCGGTGGGGATGGAAGCCCGCGGCGACGGCGTCACGCTGACGACGTTCTATGCGGGCCTCATGCATACCCGGATGAGCGCCCCGAGCCGCTGGATGCGGCGGCTCCCCGGTCAGACACCGCAGGACGCGGCCCGAGTACTGGCCCGCGCGGTCGTGGAGAAGCCGAGAACGCTGACTCCGATTTACGGGCACCCGTTCGCGATACTCGCTCCAATACTGCGCTTTCCGATGGAACCGATCCTGGGTTTTGTCTATCGCCGATTGGGTGACACCGAGGCGTCACTGGCTCGGGCGGAGGCGATACGGCCAGGGGCCACCCGCATCCAGCTCGCGGAAACGGTGGGTTCCCATGCCGAGTGACGTCACCCAAAGCCTGCGCCGATGGGGGTCCGCAGTCCCCGCGGTGATCGCCTCCGGCGCGCTGGCTCCGGTCGGGCCGCGCGCGATGGCCGCGCTCGCCCGCAGCCTGTGGCAGTTCGGGCCCACCCCGGCGTTGCTGTTGGCCGCCAGTGCGATTCGTTTTCCTGAGCGAGCGGCCCTGGTCGATGATGCTGGGCAACTCACCTATCGCCAACTCCACGAGCGCGCCCAAGCGATCGCCGCTGCCGTGTACGCGCTCGCGACTTCGGCTCCCGGGTCGGTGGGGATCGTCTGTCGCAACCACCGCGGTTTCGCCGAGGCCATGCTCGCCGGCGCGCAGCTCGGTGCAGAACTGGTATTCATCAATACCGAACTAACACCTCAACAACTGCGCGCGATCCTGCAGCGTCATGAACCCGACGTCCTGGTCTTCGACGAAGAGTACACACAGGCCATCGCGGATGCGCAATACCGCGGACTTCGCGTCTTGGCCTGGCACGAATCCCCAGAAGAGGATCATTTGACGCTGGATTTCCTTGCCGCTCAACAGTATCCGAAGCCACCCCCGGTGCGCCGTCCCGTCAAGCTCACCTTGCTCACCTCCGGCACGACCGGACTGGCCAAGGGAGTCCCGCGCGCCATCAATCCGCGTCAACTGCTTCTCATGTGTATAACCGCGATGGCGACCGTGCGGCTTCGCTCCAACGACCGGGTGTTCGTGGCGCCGCCGTTCTTCCACGGCTTCGGCCTCGCGGCGCTGCTTGGCCCACTGGCACTCGGCGGCACCGCGGTATGCCGACGGCGATTCGATGCCGAGCAGGCCATGCAAGACATCGCGGATCAGCGTGTCACCGTATTGATGGCCGTGCCGGTCATGTTGCAACGGATACTGGCGCTGCCCGGCGTAGATCGGCGGATAGTCAGGGAACTGCCACTGCGGATAATCGTCACCGGCGCAGCACCCATCTCATCGTCAACCGTGACAGGAGTGCTGGACACCTTCGGGCCGATTCTCGTGAATGGCTACGGCTCCACCGAAGCTGGGGTGGTCACCATCGCCTCACCGGAAGACCTTGTCGCCGCGCCGAACACCATCGGCCGGACGGCTCTTGGAGTCTCGGTGCGCATCCTTCGGGAGGATCGCGCGGAGGTGCCTGCCGGGGAAACCGGGATGATCTTCGTGCGCGGCGGGCTCGCGTACGAGGGCTACACCCCCGACAAAGTAGCGCTTCCCACCGCAAAGGAGATAGTCGACGGTCACGTAAACACCGGCGATATGGGACATTTCGATATCCATGGTCGCCTGTACATAGACGGCCGCTCCGACGACATGATTGTCTCCGGGGGCGAGAACGTCTTTCCCGGCGAAGTGGAAGACCGCCTCACGATGCATCCGGCGATCGGTGATGCCGTCGTTATCGGTGTGCCCGACACCGAATTCGGCCAGGTCATGCATGCGTTCGTCGTCGCCGCCGCCGGCGCGCCAGCTCCTTCCGAGGACATGCTGAAGGCCCACGTCCGAGCGGGCCTGGAACGGTACAAGGTACCCAAACGATTCACCGTGCTTGACGAGATACCCCGCAACGCGAGCGGAAAAGTGCTCCGCGGAAAACTGAATTCACCTGGCGCCCGGTAAGCGTCACCTACACCCGAGGACAACGATGTCTTACACCCCGGTGCGCACCCGCCGCGACCGTGATTGGTTCTACCGGCCACCGTATCTCGACGAGACGGGCTGCCCCGGTGACCTACTGCGCGCCGCGCCCATGACTGCCAGAGTGCTTCCTGGCGTGGCACTGCCCGCGCGGGCGTGGCGCGTACTGTATCGATCGACGACCGCCACCGGCGAACCCACCGCGGTATCCGGGGTCGTGCTCGTCCCCAACACCCCAAACCCCCCGACGACGAGGTCACTGCTCGGATTCGCTCCCGGCACACAAGGATTAGCGCGATCCGCCACCGTCTCCCGGCTACTGGAACTCGGCCTGGAGTATGAGGCAGGGTTTCTGTCGGCGGCGGTACGCCGTGGCTGGGTGGTCGCCGTCACCGACTATCCGGGCCTAGGAACTCCCGGCGTGCATCCTTACGTGGTCGGCAAGGCCAACGGCCGCGCACTTCTCGACATCATGCGTGCGGCAAGGCATTTACCCGAGGCCGAACTGGATCCGGAAGGCCCCGCGGCCATTTACGGATACTCCGAGGGCGGGAACTCGGCAGCATGGGCCGCTCAACTGCAGCCAGGCTATGCCACAGAGGTACGACTGAAGGCGGTGGCGGTGGGCGCGGCGCCGGTGGACTTCCCGGAACTGATAGCCGACCTGGATGGTGGGCTGTTCTCATTTCTTCTGCTCTACGCAGGGCTTGGCTTGAACAGCGCTTACCCAGAGCTGAGATTTCAGGACTACCTGAACCGGGGCGGCCGGCTCGCGGCCGCGGTTCTCAGGCACACGCACATCCTCGCCGCCATCACGCTAGGACTGTTGTTGCCCAAGAAGAGACAGCGATATCTCTCGGCCGATCCTTTCGCAACACCAGATTGGATCATCCAACTGCGCGAGAACAGCCTCGGGCACCTCCCACCTGCCGCTCCCGCATTGATAGGCATCGGACGCCAGGACCAGGTGATCCCGTATCGACAAGCGGAGCTGTTGTTGCGGCGCTGGGGCGATCTTGGCGCAGATGTGCGCGAACATCCCATCCGGTTTGGTGAACACATCACGGCGGCACCGCAATTCGCCAAGGCCGGATTCGCCTTTCTCTCCGAACACCTCAGCCGCTCCGAATCGAGCACGCCATTCAGGGAAAGGGAAGCGGGATGACCCGGATACAGCGGAGCCTCAACGTGGTAGCCGCCGCCACGCGTGGTGTGGCCCGCGCCATCAACCCCGTATCGGCGGCGAAACGGTGGCCTGATCACGTGAATGACTGGAACGGACGTGCACAGTCCCTCAGTGGCATTCCCGTGGTGTTGGTGCCCGGTTCGTTCGTACCAGGCCAGTTCTATTGGCATCGCATCGCGCCCGTGCTGATCTCGGATGGGCATCCCGTTTTCGCATGCAATCTGCCAGGCTGGGGTACTCGCGGCCCAGATGTGATGGTGGCCGCACTGGAAACATTTGTGGAAAGAGTTAAGCGCGCCACCGGATCGGGCGAGGTGGTTTTGATAGGTCAATCGTTCGGTGGGGTGATCATCCGAGACCTGCTACAGAGAAGCCCTGAAAACGTCCTCTCGGCAATCACCATCAGTAGTCAGCACAATGGGTTTCGGCGCGTCTGGAACATCCTCTTCAGCGCACCAGGGATACGGCAGGCAGTTACGGTGATATGCCCGATGGCGCTCGAACTCGTGACCGGGTCCGACTACCTGAGCAAGATCAATTCTGCGGGCGATCCACGCTCCCCCATCACCACCGTCACGAGCGTCCTAGACGCATTCGCGCCTGCCGCCAGCTCGGCGATACCTGAGGCCACCAATATCGTGCTGCAAGAGCTTGATCCATCAGTCCGCAGTGGGCACATGCTTATCGGCTACGACCCCGCGACAATCAAGGTGATCCGAGACGCACTCGCCGACGTGCGCTGACCGGACTACCCGGACCGGCGCGATATCCGATAGCCGGCGGCGAGCAACAACAGCCAGGCCGCCCCGACGAACAAAGCCACCCGGGTATCCGTGCTGAAACCGAGCAGAACCATGACGAACACCAGGAACACTGTCGCGAACACCTGCAGATAAGGCCACCCCGGCACCGGGAAAGCCGGCGCAGATGCCGCGCCGATGGTTGTCTGCGCACGTGACCTGAAGTGGGACAAAAGGATCATCAGCCACACAAAGATCGTCGCGAAGGTCGCAACGGAGGCGATGATCACGAATACGCGTTCCTCTATCGCGTAGTTCAGCACCACACCGATAAGCAATGCCACGGTCATGACCACCACTGTCATCCACGGCACCCCATTGCGGGATACCCGCCGCATGACCGCCGGAGCTTGGCCGCGCTGAGCCATGCCGTAGATCATTCGGCCGGCGGCAAAGATGTCGCTGTTGATCGCCGACAACGCCGCCGTCACCACGACAACGTTCAGCACCGTCGCCGCCGAGGTGAACCCCAACCCCTCGAAGATCTGAACAAATGGGCTGCTGTTGGAGTCGATAGACCGCCACGGGTACAACGACATGATCACGGCCAGCGTCAGGACATAAAACAGGATGATGCGCACCGGAACTGTGTTGATGGCGCGGGGAATCGTGTATGCCGGATCCTTGGCCTCGCCCGCGGTGATTCCGATGATCTCGGTACCGCCGAACGCGAACATGACGATCATGAAGCTGCCCACGAACCCGGCCAGCCCGTGGGGGAAGAAACCTCCGTCGTTCCACAGATTTGCGATGCCCTGCGATTCGTCGTGCCCAGCAGAGTTGCCCCACACCAAGATTGCGATACCACCGCCGATCATCGCCACGATGGCCAGCACCTTCACCAGACTGAGCCAGAACTCGACCTCTCCGAAAACCTTGACGCTCAGGAGATTTATCGCCCCGATGAAGAAGATGATCGACAGCACCCAGATCCAGCGCGGCACGCCCGGGAACCAGAAACCCATGTACACACCGAATGCGGTGACATCGGCCAGGCAGACGACGACCATCTCGAGGGCGTAGGTCCAGCCGGTGAGCAGACCGGCCAACGGGCCCATGTATTGCGTCGCATACTCCCCGAACGATCCCGCGACCGGGCTACGTACCGCCATCTCTCCCAGAGATCGCAACACGATGTAAATGACGGCCCCACCCAGCAGGTAGGCCAGCAGCACCGAGGGGCCGGCTTGCCTGATCGCTTCTGCCGATCCGTAGAACAGTCCCGTACCGATCGCCGAGCCCAACGCGATGAAGCGGATGTGACGCGTAGACAGCCCTCGCGTGAGCGTTTCGGCGGCGCTGTTCACAAGGGCGAACTCCTATCGCGTGGCAGCACGCAGGCGTAAGGGATGACGGAAGTTAGCTGAGTCTAGGTGCTCTGCCGGAAATCTCTACTTGCCGGTGCGTTCGCGGTGCTTGCAGCCGGGCCAACAGCAGGGGCGCCGCTTGCCTTCTTCCAGCTCTTCCTGGGTGCGTCGAATGCGGCGCTCGCGGGTGGCCTCTTGTTTGGCGTCTTCGACCCAGCAGATGAACTCATTGCGCCCCAGCGGCGTGATGTCCTGCCACAGTGCCAGCGCCGAAGGGTTGGCGACCAGTGCCGCGCGCAGGTCGGCGGGCAGCTTGTGCACCACGCCACCGGCAATCTTCGGGGCGCTCACGGCGTGGTGCTGGCCGGCGCGGGACCTGTCGGCTCGTACCCGGGAGGCGGCGGTCCGTTCAGCGAGTGATACCCGGGCGGCAGCGGCGGCCCGGAGGGCTCGGGGGCGGCGTACGGATCCCGGATCCTGCCGGGATTTGAGGACTCGGGTGCGTTCGTGGAGATGTATCCCGGGGGCAGCTGGGGCGCCGGGCCCGCGCCCGCGGGACGTCCGGCCACGCCCTCGGGCGTATCGAGCGGACCGTCATGTGCCTGATGCCACAGGTCACGAATGGTGCCGAAAGGACCACCCGAACCCGAACCGTAGGACGGGTTCGCGATCTCGGGAACCGCCGGCTGTGCTGGCGGTGGTGGCGGCGGCCCCAGGGGCTCGTTGGCGGGCGCCGCGGCACCTGGAGTTGACGGACCCGGCGCGGGTCCCGGCACCGCTGGATCGGCCCCAGCGGACGTCGAGAGAGAGACCGCGGCGCCGGCGACGATCGCGCCAGCGATTAACAGCTTGGCTGCGTCCATCGGGTCATCGTCGCATAGCCGATCTACAGCCGCTGGTCAGTGGCGGTTCAGGACGGCTCACGCCATCCTGCACGGTAGAGTCCGACGCCGTCACCGCCCGGATTGAAGACGCCAACAGGCCACTCACAGAATCGGTTCCCCTGACATGATCAGCAGACGCGGATTTTCCAAGGTTGCGCTGGCCGCCGCGGTCGGCACCACCGCACTCGGGGCGTGCACCAGCGGTGCCAGCGTCGATACGACCCGGCCGCGCACAGAATTTCCGTCCCTCAAGCAGATCGATGCCGGCCTCCTCAACGTCGGTTACGTTGACGAGGGGCCTGCCGACGGACCACCGGTCATTCTGCTGCACGGCTGGCCCTACGACATTCATAGCTACCTCGATGTGGTTCCCCTCTTGACCGCCAAGGGGTTTCGCGTGTTGGTGCCCTACCTGCGCGGCTACGGAAGCACACGATTCAGGTCCGGCGATACCTTCCATAACGGCCAACAGGGCGCGCTGGCCACCGATGTCATCGACTTCATGGACGCACTGCAGATCCCGTCGGCCGTCTTGGGTGGATTCGACTGGGGCGCCCGTAACGCCGATATCGTCGCGGCCATCTGGCCTGAGCGCGTCAAAGCGCTTGTGCCCGTCAGCGGCTACATCATCGTCAACATCGACGCCAATCAACAGCCGCTCTCCCCACAGGCCGAACTGGGATGGTGGTACCAGTACTACTTCGCCACCGAGCGTGGCCTGCGTGGCTATCGCCAGAACACCCGCGACTTCAACAAGCTCATCTGGCATAACGCCTCACCTGCGTGGAAGTTCGACGATGACACCTTCAACCGTTCGGCCCCGGCATTCGACAACCCTGACCATGTCGACATCGTGATTCACAACTACCGATGGCGGCTCGGGTTGGCCAAAGGCGAACCGCGTTATGCCGCCCTCGAAGCCAAGCTGGCGGCCAGACCCACCATCGGCGTGCCAACCATCACCATCGGCAGCGATTTCGATGGGCCGACCAAGGACGGGACTGCCTACCGGAAGATGTTCACCGGGAAATACGCCCACCGAGTACTCGACGGAATCGGGCACAACGTCCCCCAGGAGGCGCCCCAGGAATTCGCCGCCGCCATCATCGACGCGCATGCCCTCTGAGCCTCTCCCCGGCGATCCCCCGCCTAGAATCACAGGGAACAGGCGAATAGGTAGGTAATGAACTCACTGGGAATGTCGATCGGGGCTACACAACTAGTTGCCACCGATGGCAACCCGGATGGTGTTCCTGTTGTACGAAGTTCGCTACTCACCCTGCATGAGGACCGCCCCTCCGAGGTCGGCATCCCCAAGAGGCCGGGCCTGGGACTGGCCGGATTCGTCGATCGGGTGGGAGACCCCGTAGGAATCGTCGGCGCCGACGGATCGGTGCACAGCGCCGATTGGGTGATGGCCGAAGCCATCAGAATCATGGTCGCGGACGCGGCCGTGATCGCGAACTTCGCCAGCCCACCGGCACTCGCCGCCGCCGTGCCCGCCCATTGGGACGCGCACTCCATCACTGCCCTGCGCGCCGCCATAGACAAGATTCCCGCATTGGCCCCGGGGGGCACGCCGATGAAGTTGGTGCCGGACGCCCGCGCCGCATTGGCGAGCATGCGCGACCGTCTACCCGGCCATGGCGTCGTCGCGGTCTGTGATTTCGGCGGCACCGGCACCAGCATCACGCTGGCCGACGCCGCGAGCCGATGTGCGCCAATAGGACGGACCGTTCGCTTTCGCGACTTCTCCGGGCAGCGGATCGACCAGGAACTCCTGACCCAGGTACTGGCCGACCTCAACCAGGATCCCGACGGAACGGCATCCCTGGGCGCACTGACACGTTTGCGTGATCGCTGTCGTGCCGCCAAGGAGCATCTATCCACCGACACCGCAACGGTTGTCCCGGTGGAGCTGCCGGGCCTGACCTCCGATGTCCGACTCACCCGCAGCGAGCTCGAAGAGCGCATCCGCCAGCCGCTTTCCGCGCTGATCAGCACAATCCAAGAAACCCTGGAATACAACAACATCGCGCCCGCCGATGTCAGCGCCGTCCTCACCGTAGGCGGCGGCTCCGGCATACCCCTTGTCACGCAACAGCTTTCCGAACGATTGCGCTGCCCAATCATCGTCGCCCCGCGACCCCAGCTGGCCGCGGCGTTCGGTGCCGCCATCATGGCCACCGAAACCGACGAAACACCTCCTGCCGAAACGACAACGCGGTCTCCCGAGGCCACCATGATGCGGCCCGTCGCTACCGGTGAGGCAACGGCCAAGAGCCCGGCATCGGTGCCCATCGATACCGTCGACTCCGGGCTGGCCTGGTCCGAATCCGATACCTCCCCAGAGCTTGAGGAGTTCCAGGACTACTCGGTGCCGACCACAGAGGCGCGGCCCGAGGTGACGTTCAATCCCGCACCGGGCGATTACCGGGACAACGAGCCGGTGCGCTGGTTCCAGCGGCCGATCCTGTGGTTCCTGGCCGCGACAGTGTTCTCGGCGACGGTGTTCACCGCTCTTTTCATCGCGTGGCAGGACCGCGACGAGGCGCCCGCGCCAAGCAACCGTACGTCCACCACCACGACGGTAACCAGCACCCCGCACCCCTAGTACGACGCGAGTCGCGGATTAGACCAAGATGTCGGGATGATGGTGTTCAGCAAGCAGAGACCATGACTGGCGCCAGGCGGTTCTGGGTCGCGCTGGCGATCGGAACCATGGTCGGCGTATTAACCGGGTCCTTGCTGCAGCGGTGGCAGGTGGCATTGCTCGCGGTGGTCATCGTGACCGCTGCCATCAACGTCGTGTGGTCGCTCGCCGTGCTATGGCCCATGGATCCCGATCAGACGCAGGCCCGCGCCAGCAGCGAGGATATGGACGACGAGCTGGGCGATCTCGCCATGCTGCTGATCTTGGTGGCCAGCCTATCGGCGATCGGGATTCTCCTGATCTCCGCCAACGACGAGGACAAGGGCGCCTACGCGGGACTGTGCATCGGCGCGATTCTGACGGTCTGGGCAATGCTGCACACGATCTACGCCGCCCGGTACGCACGCATCTACTACCAGGGCGCCCCCGGCGGCATCGATTTCAATACCGATGTGCCGCCCCGCTATGTGGATTTCTACTACTTCTCTTTCAATCTCGGCATGACCTACCAGGTATCCGATACCGCCGTCACCACATCGCACATTCGCGACGTGGTGTTGAAGCACTGCCTGTTCAGCTACATCTACGGCACGGTGATCATCGCCTGCACGATCAACCTGGTGATCAACCTCGTCGGCTAGCCTCCGCACCGCGTGCGCGATGATATCGGGCCGTGTGGAAGTCACGATTGCCGAACTCCGACTCAATGACGGTGAGACGCTTGAAGTAGTGGCCGATGGCCAACTCTTCTGTCATCCCCATGCCGCCGTGTAGCTGAACAGCTTCTTGCCCCACCAGACGCGCCGCCCGCGCGATCGTCGCCTTTGCCGCCGAGACCGCGCGGGCACGGCGTTGGCTATCGAGATTCAGCGAGGCCAGATAGGAAGCCGCGACGGCCTGCTCTACCTCGATGTGCATGTTCACCATGCGATGTTGCAACGCCTGGAAATTGGAGATCGCGACGCCGAACTGCTGACGCTGTTTGGTGTATTCGACGGTATCGGCGAGTACCTTGCGCAACACTCCGACCGCCTCGGCGACGGTCGCGGCGGTGGCTTCGTCGAGGGCGACATCGACGAGTGGCCACGCTTGATCGACTTCCGAGATTCGTGCCGAATCCGGCACGCGCAGATCGGATATCACAAGGTCGCTGGCATGGTGGTCGTCAATGGTGCGGTAGTGATGCGCCTCGATGCCCGAATTTGGGCCCGTGGGATCGAACGGCACCACGAACAGGGTCAGACCCGAGGTGTCGGTGGCGTCGCCGGATGTCCGTGCGGTGATGATCAGGTGAGTGGCGATCGGCGCGTCGCTCACTACGATCTTCTCGCCATCGAGCAGCCAGTGCTGCCCGTCACGACGGGCGGTGGTGCGCACCGAATGAAACGACTGTCCAGACGTGGGTTCCAGTGCCGCGAATCCGGTCACCACGTCACCAGCCGCGATTCCACCGATGAGGTCTTTGGCCACGGCGGTGCTCGAACGGCGCAACAGACCACCGCCGAGCACCACCGTGCCAATGAACGGCTCCACGACAAGGTGCCGTCCGAGCACCTCCGAGATGACTAGAACTTCCTCCGCGCCACCCCCAAGACCGCCCCGATCCTCCGGCAGTGGCGCGGCCAGAATGCCGAGCTCTTCGGCGAAGGACTTCCAGACCTGAGGCTGCCATCCGGCGTCTGAACGCGCCGCACGCCGGCTGGTGTCCAGCGCGTACCGATTGGAAAGATAGTCCGATACAGAGTTCTTGAGGAGTTGTTGTTCGTCGGTAAGACTGAAATCCATGTGATCTTCGCTCTTGTCTGTCAGAGGCCCAGCTGGGCCTTGGCAAGGATGTTGCGCTGAATCTCGTTGGATCCGGCGTAGATTGAGCCGGCCCGATCGTTGAAATAGTGCAATGGCGCCACCGCCTGCCACAGCTCACCGCTGTGGTAGCCGTCGGCCGGTGCCGTGTACTCGACCACCGGACCGCCCGGTTTAGTGACGTGTGGCTGATACGCCCGACCTCGCGGGCCCGCGGCCTCCAGCGCCAGCGTGGTCAGTACCTGCGATAGCTCGGTACCGAGGATTTTGAGCATGGAGGAAGCCGCGCCCGGATTACCGCCTGCCGCAACAACAGCCAGCACCCGATGTTCGAGAACCTCCAGCACGTCAACCCGAATCGCGAGGTCGGCCAGCTTGGCCTGAAACACCGGATCGTCTGCCAGGACGCCGCGCTCGGCAGGTAGCGACTGCGCATCCGCGCTCAGTTGGTCGAGACCCACCTGAAGCATCGGGGCCACCGCGCCACCGCCCCGTTCGAACTCGAGGAGGTATTTCGCGACGGTCCAGCCCTCGTCGACCTCGCCAAGGACGTTGGCCTTGGGGACGCGCACATTATCGAAGAACACGACATTCTGCACCTCCTCCCCCGAGCTCATTACCAACGGTTTCACGTCGATACCGGGCGAGGTGAAGTCGATGAGAATGAAGGTGATACCGAGTTGCTTCTTCGGGCCCTTACTGGTGCGAACAAGCGCGAACATCCAATTCGCCTCGCGCGCATGGGTAGTCCAGATCTTGGAGCCGTTCAGGATGAAGTCATCGCCATCGGCGACCGCCGACATCTGCAAAGAGGCCAGATCGGATCCCGATTCGGGCTCGCTATAGCCCTGACAGAAGAACACCTCACCCGTCAAGATGCGAGGCAAGAAGAACTTCTTCTGCTCGGGAGTTCCGAATTTGACGATGGCATGCGCGACCATCCGAATTCCCATGGGCGACAGCGCAGGTGCACCGGCAACCATCGATTCAACCGAAAAGATGTAATGCTGAGCGACACTCCACGGTTGGCCGCCATACTTGACCGGCCACGCGGGTGCGGCCCACCCCTTCTCGTGCAGGATCGCCTGCCATTGCATGCTCGCCTCGTGATCGCTGTACACGCTGGTCTGAAGGCGCCCCGCCGCCCGCAGATCCTCGGTGAGGTTCTCATCCAGAAACTCCTGGACTTCGGCACGGAATTGTTCTTCCACTGCCGAGAAGGACAGATCCATATGCACTCCGTTGCGTTGAGGCTGCGGCGATCAAAGCGATGACTGCGACCAATCTGGATGCAGGCGCATTCAGATTAATGTGCGTTCCGTTCCCAGGCAATACCAGCTCCTGCAAGACTGGGCACGTGTCCACTCCAACCGGCCGCTCCTACAGTGGCCTCGCCGCCGCCGAGCGCCTGGCCCGGCGCAGGCAGCGACTCCTGGAGGTGGGCCTGGACATTCTCGGCGCCCCGGATGGGTCCGGCGATCTCACCCTGCGCACCGTTTGCCAGCATGCCGGCCTCGCGCAGCGCTACTTCTATGAAAGCTTCGCCGACAAGGACGAGTACGCCGCCGCGATCTTCGACTGGGCAGTCCAACAACTCGCGTCCACCATCGAAGCCGAGGTCGCCGCGGCGCCCGCGCACCTGCAGGTACGTGCGGGGATTACCAGCGTCGTGCGAGCAGTCGGCACCGACCGGCGGATTGGGCAACTCCTCTATAGCCGCACACAGGTGAACCCGGTACTCGTGCACAGAAGATTCGAGGCGACGGCAATGTTCGTTTCGCTGTTCGCCCAGCATCTCCACGACTGGTTCCGCCCCGACGATCAAGGCAACCTGCCGGTGCTGGCGCACTTCATCGTCGGCGGCGTCGGGCAAGCCGTCACCGCGTGGCTGCACCGAGAGGTGGCGATCAGCGAGGACGAGCTGATCGAGCAGCTGATCACGATGCTGTTGGCCCATGGGCCCACCGGGTCGGCGCAGCGCTGACCGATCACCACATCGCGGCGGCCATCGAGCGTCCTTGTGCCATTGGGCGCGATGAGTCCAACCTCAATATTTGACAGTCAATACTGCGCAGTTTAGCCTGCGTATATGTCCCGACATGCGAGTGCACCGTCCCAGCGGGCTTCACGATCCGCCTACAACCTCAGGCTGCTGGTCAGCCGGTTGCGTCGTCGTCTCAAGGGGGTATACGACAACCAGGACATGACGCCCTCGCAGATTTCGGTGATCAGCCGCCTGTCGCACGACGGGCCCGCATCCACCAGCGATCTTGCTGTCGCCGAAGGCGTACGACGTCAATCGATGGCCACCATCATCGCCGCCCTTGAAGAGCGCGGAGCGATTCACCGGGCATCCGATCCGCTCGACGCACGCCGCCAGCTGATCGTCCTGTCCCCCAGCATTATCGAGGAGCTGGAAGGAAGCCGGCAGCTGCGGGATCGATGGCTTGCTGATGTGTTGGACGAGGCCTACGACAAGGAGGAGCTCGAAATCATCGACCGCGCGCTGATCTTGCTCGAACGAATCGCGACCACTGGTGACGATGCGGAGGCGAGTGCACGATGACCGCCGCGGCGACGCTCAAGAATTTGATCCAGTCCCCCGAAATAGTCGTGATGCCAGGCGTTTTCGACCCCTTTAGCGCCCGGTTGGCGGAACGGGCAGGCTTCTCTGCCCTGCAATGCAGCGGGGCGGCTATCTCAGGAGTGCATTTCGGCCGGCCGGACTATTCCTTGATCTCCATGGAAGACATGGTGGCGTGCACTGCTCGTATCGTCCGCAGCGTGCACGTACCGGTAATGGCCGATGGCGACAACGGATTCGGCAACGCCGTGAACACTCACTACACGGTGCGAGCCTTCGAAGAAGCCGGGGCTGCGGGCGTGAATCTGGAGGATCAGGTCACTCCAAAGCGATGCGGTCACCTCGATGGAAAACACATCCTGGACGTGGACGAGGCGGCCATCAAGATCCGGGCGGCCGCCGAAGCCCGCGCCGATCCCGACTTTGTCATCAACGCACGAACGGATGCGCTGGCCGTGGAAGGTATTCCCGGGGTCATCCGGCGCGGCAACGCGTATCTGGCGGCAGGCGCCACGATGGTCTTCGTGGAAGGTGTCACCTCCCGCGATGAAATCCGCGCGGCGGTGGCCGGCATTGAGGGCCCGGTAGCGGTCAACGTGATCGAAGGCGGGAAGTCGCCACATCACTTGACCTTTCGCGAGCTCCAGGACCTTGGCGTGGCCCGGGTCAGTCTGCCTGGAGCCCTATTGATGTCGGCGTTGGGCGGGATGCGCAATGCACTCGAACGTATCCAGGCCGACGGTGGCACTGCCGACCTGGATGACCTTTTTCTGCCTTTCCGTGAAGCGCACGACCTCATTGGTATGCGTGAGATCGAGAGCCTCGAAAGACGGTATCTCGCATGATCACACGAGCTCGCACCATCGTCGAGAAGATCTGGGACCAGCACACCGTCGATGAGTTGGCCGATGGCAGCTCCCTGCTCTACATCGACCGCGTGCTGCTGCACGACCGTAGCGGCGGTATAGCGCTGCGATCGTTACGCGACGACGGCCGTGAAGTGTTCGATCAGAAACTGGTCTTCGGAACCATGGACCATGTTGTTGATACCCGGGCGGGCCGCGGGTCGACAACTCCCGTACCTGCTGGGTCGATGTTCATCGACGCCTTCCGGACAGAAGCACGCCTGCAAGACATCACCTTGTTCGACATCGGTGATGAACGTCAGGGCATCTCCCATGTGGTCTTCCCCGAACAGGGCATCGCGTTGCCCGGCACCACCATGGTCTGCGCCGACTCGCACACCCCCACGCTCGGGGCTGTCGGTGCGCTCGCATGGGGTGTCGGTGTCACAGAATGCGAACACGCCCTCGCCACTCAGACACTGGTGATGCGCAGACCCGCTACCATGCGAGTCGAGTTCACGGGAGCTCCGGGAGAGCATGTCTACGCCAAAGACCTTGTGCTGGCCCTCATCGCGGCTATCGGCGCGGGCGGCGCCACCGGGTATGCGATCGAGTTCAGTGGCCCGGCTGTCGAACTACTCGACGTGGAGGCACGACTTACGCTATGCAACATGGCAACTGAGGCCGGTGCCCGCACCGGCCTCATCGCGCCCGACGCAACCCTACTGACGTATTTGAAAGGGCGCCCCTTCTGCCCTGTGGACGACGAATGGGAGGTGGCCGCGCAGGCATGGCTGGATTTGCGCAGCGACCCAGGCGCCGCCTACGACCGCACCGTGCGACTCGATGCTGGAGGACTAGGGCCTCAGGTGACTTGGGGTACCAGTCCGCAACACGCATCGCGAATCGATGCGCCGATCCCGCTTCCCGGGGACACCTCCGACCCTGTCGCGGCACAGCGCGCGCTGGACTACATGGCGCTGCGGCCGGGCATGTCGCTCACCGGGTTACCCGTTGACGCCGTCTTCATCGGGTCCTGCACCAATGCCCGGTTAAGCGATCTCCGGGTCGCGGCCGATGTGCTGCGCGGCCACAAGGTTGCCGCGGGAATCACGGCTCTGTGCACGCCCGGATCCACGGCAGTGCGCCGAGCGGCCGAAGCCGAAGGCATCGACAAGATCTTCATCGACGCGGGCTTTCAATGGCGTGAATCCGGTTGTGGGTTGTGCTTTTACGCCGGAGGTGACCGCTTCGAGCCGGGCACCCGCGTTATCAGTTCCACCAACCGGAACTTCGAAAACCGCCAAGGCCCCGGTGTGCGGACACATTTGGCCAGTCCCGCGACGGTGGCCGCATCGGCCATCGCCGGATGCATCAGCGATCCTAGGCGTGGGTGAGCCCATGGAGCCCTTCACGTACGTGACCGGCATTGCGGCACCGCTACTGCGTGCCAATGTCGACACCGATGCCGTCTGTCCCTCGCATTTCAAACCTGCCGAATTGTCCAAGCACGGGTTTGGGCAGGCCTTGTTCCTCGACTGGCGGTACCACCCTGATGGAACCGTCAACTCCGGCTTCGCGCTCAATCAGGATCGCTACCGTGCGGCGTCCATCCTGATCGCGGGGCCGAACTTCGGCTGCGGTAGCTCCAGGGAAACCGCGGTATGGGCGCTGCGCGACGCCGGCTTTCGGGCGGTCATCTCCCCCAGTTTCGCACTGATCTTCGAAACCAACTGCATACGCAATGGCATTCTGCCCCTTGCCATCCCGACAGATGTTCACAGAGAACTCGTCGATGATACTTTCGGATCAGGTACCCAATCCGTGCTCAGTATCGATCTCGTAGATCAGCTGGTCGGTGTACCCAACGGGCCGCGACACAGCTTCACCATCGATGCCAGAACGCGAGCGCAGCTGATCAGCGGTCTGGACGCAATCGGTCAGACCCTTGCGCATCGCGGCCTGATCGATGACTTCCGGCGCCTCGACCGACAGCGCCGCCCCTGGGTCTACGGCGGCCCCGACCGGAGGGCCACTGCCCCATGACACTGTCACTGGATTCATATCCCGCCCTGGTACTCATCGACCTACAAAAGGCCATCGCGCGGGCCGCTCCCGCGCGGCTCGCCATCAAACATGCCGCGCAACTTGCCGCCGCATTCCGGCGCTGTGGACTGCCCGTCGTGCTCGTCGGGCTGGCATCGCAGCATGGTTCGGCTCCCCCGGGCCGGACTGACCGCCCGCGACTCCAACCGCCCACCAGCGCAACACCTTCGGATGGACATCACTTCGTCGACGACCTGTCCAAGCACCCAGACGACATCGTCATCACCAAACGAAACTGGGGCGCGTTCTATGGAACCGACCTCGACCTGCATCTACGACGCCGAGGTGTAACCCAGATCGTTCTTGGCGGAGTCGCCACCAGTATCGGCGTCGAGTCCACCGCCCGTTCTGCCCATGAACACAGCTACCACCTGACACTCGTCACCGACGCCATGGCGGACCTGGATCCCGACGCACATCGGCACACCGTCGACAAGATCTTTCCCCTCATCGGCCAAATAGGCTCCACCGCTGAGGTTCTCACGCTCCTCCAACCGGCGGAGGTGGGTGCGGCGCCGATCATCCCTTAGGTGCCGCATCGTGCATGGCCAAGCTGATCAATCGGGCGACCTGTGTGGACACGATCTCGAGCGGGGCCTGTGATTGGCGTACACGGGCGAGCAAGGTAGCGCCCTCATATGCGGCGACCACCGTCACGGCGATCCCCTGGGCATCTGATTTCGATAGACCAAGATCCTCCAGGAGCGCGCTGAATCCGTTTTCCATGGAATCGAACGCCGATGCGCATGCGGCCCGGATCGTATCGACCTCGCTGCCACCATCGAGAGCCGGCGTGCCGACCGGGCACCCGCTCATCCACTGAGAGCCGGACAGTTTGGCCGCCATGAAATCGAACAACGATGTCGAGGTCGCAAATACATCTTCGGAGGCCTGCTGAATCATTCGGCCGACCAATTTCCCGGTTCCCGTGATCGCGGCGACCGCGATTTCTTCCTTACCCCCCGGAAAGTGATGGTAGATAGAACCATAGGGCAGGCCGGCCGCTTCGCTGAGCGCCTTCAATCCGAATCCGTGGTATCCGTGCCGCGCCAATAGCTCAGCGGCCGCCACCTCGACTCGCCGCTTCGAATCAGATGCCATGGGACAACCGTAAGGCTTACACCTTCTCGCATTTGATACTTGACTAGAAAGAACGTTCTAGCGAGACTGGTCGGGTGAGAAGACTGATGCTGGACGGACCCAGAAGTCTGCGATGGGAAGACTGCCCCGAACCCGTCATCGAGCAGCCATGGCAGGCGCTGATCCGGCCGGTCGCGCTCGCCACCTGCGATCTCGATCCGGCAGTGCTGCGTGGCGCATTCCCCCTGCCCGGACCGTTCCCCTTTGGACATGAAGGGGTCGCCGAGGTGGTGGCGGTTGGCGGGGAGGTTCGCACCGTCGCCGTCGGCGACCGCGTAGTCGTGCCTTTTCAGATCTCTTGCGGCACCTGCGTTCCCTGCGTGCAGGGCCGCACCGGTAACTGTGCCAACCACCCGATGATGTCGAGCTACGGCTTGGGGCCCATGGGCGGCCTGGAATGGGGCGGTCTGTGGGCCGATCTGGCTCGCGTGCCGTACGCCGACGCGATGCTCGTACCGCTGCCCCCGGAAATCGATCCGGTCGCAGTAGCCAGCGCCAGCGACAACATTCCTGACGCATTCCGTGCGGTGGGTCCGCAGCTCGCTGCCGCACCCGGGGCGGAGGTACTCATTCTGGGCGGACCGGCGGCGTCCTCCATCGGCCTGTACGCCGCGGGCCTGGCAGTGGCCCTTGGAGCGTCCCGCACCGTTTATCTGGATACCGACCCCGAGCGGCTGGCCATCGCGGCCAGATTGGGTGCCGAGCCGGTCGAAGGAGCGGCCGATGCGCGGGTTGGAAGGTTCCCGATCACCGTGGAAGCCTGTGGCATTCCCAGCGCACTGCGCGCGGCGATCAATGCGACAAGCCCGGACGGGGTCTGCACCAGCGTGAGCGTGCAGCGCGAAGATGTGGCCTTCCCGCTCTTGGCGATGTATTCACGCTGCTGCACTTTCCACACCGGCCGAGCTCACGCGCGCCGGCACATTCCGCAAGTGCTGAGCCTGGTCGCCAGTGGCGCATTCGATCCGTCCTTGGTGACAACGAATGTCTCCACGTGGGACGACTCTATCGACGCCTTGCTCGGCACACCTATCAAACTTGTTGTGACGAAGTGAATTCCAGCACTGGTGTACACCCGAATGAAATGCTCTCAACACCAACCGTTCACCCACATCACCGGTTGGCGGCACAGTTGACAATCACATCTGAAAAAGTCTTGAGAACACGGCGCACACCGCCAAAGATGTAGGCGTGAATTACGGCGAGGTGCTTGAGCGGTTGGTCGGGTGGGCTGCCCAGACGGACTCCGTCCGGGCCGTCATCCTGACCGGATCCGGCGCCAACGGAGACGACCATCCCCTGTCGGACCGAGATGTCGAGCTGTACGCGACAGACCCCGATGACCTGGCAGACGAGGAGTCTTGGTGGTCGGGACTGGGCGAGGTCCTCGTTGTCGAGCGTCTGGAAGATGAGGACTCTGGGTACCCCACCCGGTTGATCTACTACGCGGGCGGCAAGCTCGACTTCACCCTGATTCCTGCCGAGGATCTATCCACAATCGAGTACGACCGGCCCTTTCGAGTCTTACTCGACAAGGATGGTCACGCACCCGACCCGGATTCGGTAAGCACGCCGCGGGGTGAGCTACCCGATGAAGAAGAGTTCGAGGAATGCGTGCACTGGGGCTATGCCGCCGCGTTGATGTGCGCCAAAGCTGTGGTGCGCGAAGAACTCTGGTCGGCGAAGCTCCGTGACCAAGACCTCAAGGAAGAACTGCTGCGGATCATCGAATGGGATCACTTGGCTCGGTACGGCACCGCCCACGACACTCGGTATCTAGGGATTGGGATGAGCAGCTGGATGGATAGCGATATCCGCGATGAGCTCAACGAATGCTGGGGCCACTTCCCGGCCGATGACACCGTCAAGGCACTGAGACACACCATTGACCTATTCGCCCGGCTCGCCACACGCGCGGGCTCCGGTCTTGGCCTGCGGCCCTTCAACCACGACAGGCTTCGCCGTGAGATTGACGCGATATTGGCGCTGCGCGAAATCCCGGTGCACTCATAGGTTGACGCGCTAGTAGACGTCGCGCACGTACCGATGACTCTTGATGAGATCGTTGACATACGCGTGCGCTCCGTCGGCGCCGAATCCGCCACATCGGGCCACAATCTCATGCAACGTCGCGTCCACGTCCTTGGCCATGTGATCGGCGTCGCCGCACACATACAGGTACGCGCCGTCCTGCAGCCAGCCGAACAGCTCCGCGGCATTCTCCGACATACGGTGCTGGACATACTGTTTGGGATCACCCCCGGACCCGTCACGGGAAAACGCAAGATCGAGTCGAGTCAGGGTGCCCGAGTCCACGAAGGCCTGCAACTCCTCGCCGTAGAGAAAACTGGTGGCACGGCGCCGGTCCCCGAAGAACAGCCAGGAACGTCCCGGAGCGCCGATGGCCTGACGCTCTTGTAGGAAGCCACGGAACGGTGCGATCCCGGTTCCCGGCCCGATCATGATGATGGGGACGTCGGGAGCGGGCAGCCGGAAGGTGTGATTTGGGCGCAGATGCACCCGCATGGTCTGCCCGCGATCGGCCAGAAATGTCGACGCCACACCGCCATACGCGCGCTCGGCATCGGTGTATCTGATCGTCGCGACGGTCAGGTGAACGGCATCGGGGTGCACGACCGGGCTTGATGCGATGGAGTAATCGCGGAACTGCAGCGGGCGCGAGTTGTCGACCAGCTCGTCAACGGTCAACTGACCCAACCTGATCAGATCGAGAACGTCCTTGCCGTACAACCACGACCCCGGAGCGGGAGTGACATCGCCGCCGAGGGCGGCAATCGCGTCCGCGTTGTCGGTACGGGTGGCCACCAGTGCCCGTAGCGTCCGGGACGGGGTGCGGATCTCCAGATGATCGGACAACAGCTCGCCGAGCGGCTCATCGTGCCCGGCCACCCGATGTTCGGCCCCGACTCCCAGCTCGGCGAGTATCGCCTGAACCAGCGCAGGGTCATTGGTCGCGTGCACGGCGATCGAATCGCCTGCCTGGTAAGAGATTCCGGATCCGGCGAGATCCACCTCGTAGTGGCGAACCTCTTTGTCGGATTCGGCCGTGGTGAGCATCCGGTTGACGACAAGCCGAGCCTCGACTGCCTCATTACGTTCACGTTTGGGTGGCGCGGGGGCCTCGGCGACCGCTGGTGGTGCGGCACTGATGTGCCCCGCCGCCAGTCGCTTCACCAGGTCGGTGGTCCACTCCTTCGAGAGTTGGAGGTACGGCCCATCGATATCGACACGTTCGGTGAGCCGGCTACCGCCCAGCGCTTCCAAACGCTTATCTAGCAGCAGTCCCGCATTGCAGAAGAACTCGTAGCTGCTGTCGCCAAGTGCGAGTACCGCGAAATTCAGATGCTCCAGCCGCTCCGCTGCCTCGGCGCTGATCGCCTCCCAGAACAACAGCGCGTTGTCGGGAAATTCACCATCCCCGAATGTCGACACCACCACGACAAAATGGGATGCCGATTGCAGATCCGCGATATCGACCTGGTTGAGTTCGACCGCCTCGGACTTGATGCCGGTGGCCTCTTCCAGCGCCTCGGAGAACGACATGGCTGCGTCCTCGGCGTTGCCCATATCGGTGCCATAGCCGACGATCAACGAGAAATCCGGCTGGGCGGTCACAGCACTCCCTCACTCGTGCGCGGGGCTGGTCCCAACGCTGGGTAAGGGCGACCTTACTTCAATGACGGTGGCCATGGGGGTCCCCCACTTTCTCGGCGGGATACTCGCCTTAACCGCTAGCATCCGAACGTGTCGTGGCTAAACACCTGGTGGCACTACGACGTCGTGGACGGCTACAAAGGCCCGCTGCTGCTGGGTTTCGTCGCGTTCGTGGTGACCTTTGTGGTCACTCGCACGATCACACGGCTCATCCGCGACGGCAAGGGCCCCTTCCACAACATTTCCGGCGGCGGTGTCCATATCCACCATTCGACACCGGGCGTGCTGCTGCTCATCGTCGGCGGTTTCACCGCGCTGGGGTCGCCCCCACTGTCGGTGTGGACGTATGTGGCCGGCCTGCTGGTGGGAATCGGCGCCTCACTGGTGCTCGATGAGTTCGCGATGATCTTTCACCTCGAAGACGTCTACTGGTCCAACGAAGGACAGTTGTCGGTGGACATGGTGACGCTGGCTACCGCATGTATCGGCCTGGCCGCGGTCGGGGTGTCACCGCTGAACGTCGACGGACTGACCGGTGTGAACGCCATTGCGCGCGGCGTCGCAATGGTCGTGCTGCTGATCCACCTCGCGCTGGTGGCGATCACCGCGTTGAAAGGCAAATATCCCACCGCGATGCTCGGCATGTTCGTGGCCCCCAGTGCGTGGGTGGCCGCGGTTCGCCTGGCCCGCCCGACGTCGCCGTGGGCGCGATGGCGCTACTCGCCGGAGAAACTGACGCGTGCCCAGCAACGGGCCCGAGAATTTGATCTCCGTTGGGGTCCGGTGCGGCGGCGGTGGCTTGACGCCATCGGGGGAACACCGACGCCCGAGCTCGCTCACCCCCCGACGGATTCGCGGACCCGGTGAGCTATCTGGGCCAGTACCGATTCGTCGTGCACCGGTGTCGCCCACCGCGGATCGGTCTGTAGCTCTACCCAACTCGAGCACCCACGATGTTCATCGCCACGCACGATGGACACGGGCGCGACCAACGGGTAGGCGCGCACGACCAAGACCGTGAGGCGGTGCTTGGGCCGAAAATCCAGGCGCTCGGCCTGTATTGATTCTGCTGTCCAGATATGCAGTGCGGCAATCTCTTCGAGCGCCTCGGGGCGGTTTACCTCGACCGCCGCGACTACCTCGGCACCGGCTCGCACCACAACCTGCGCTTCGGCGCTATCCGCGGCCGCAGGTTCCAGCAGGTCGTGATGTTCGGGCCGTATCCGTTCAGCATGGCCGTGCACCGCCGTCGGGAAGAAGAGAAACCGCGAATCAGCGAGGGTGAATCGCTTCTCGTGAATCCCACCCTTGCGCAGCAGAATCGTCTGCCGGCCATCGAGGAGGGCATGTACGGCCGCACTCCATTCCTTAAGTGCGGTGCTCACTCTTCGAGGCTACGTGCGTGGCGCCACCAGCACCGGGCAGGTGGCCTTGTGTATCAGGGCATGGCTGGTAGATCCCAGGAAAAAGCCGGCGATATCACCGCGCCCCCGACTTCCCGTGACTATCAACTGCGCGCCCGCGGCATGTTTGAGCAGAACATCGGCGGGATGCCCGATTGCCACCACACGGCGAACCGGCACCTCCGGGTACTTCCCCTGCCAATCCGCCAGCTGATCGGCAAGAATCTCCTCCTGCCGCTGTTGCTCCCCGGTCGAATCCATCGCCGTCCAGGCGGTGTAGGCGTATACGTACCCCGGCGGAATGTTGTTCCACACACGCACCGCCACCAACTCGGCATCCCGCATCGCAGCCTCTTCAAATGCCCAGGCAATCGCGCTGTCGGCGGATTCGGAGTCGGCGACCCCCACGACCACCGGGCCGCCCGCCGGTATCGGCGATTCCCGCACGACGACAACCGGACCGTGCCCCTTCGCGGTCAATGACACCGACACCGAGCCGGCCATCATCCCGGTGAATCCGCTCAGCCCGCTGGAGCCGAGCACGGTCATCAGGGCGTTCCTGGAGAGCTCCACGAGGACGGGCACCGGCTTACCGGTCGCCTTGACCGTGGATACCTCGACATTGGGATGTAGTGCGTAGACATGGTCTTTGGCCTGACTCAGGAACTCGGCACCATCGGTCTCGAGATGCTGAAAGAAGCTCGCCGACGCGCCAAGGTTATAGCCCTGCGCGAGGCCGCTGTGGTCGATCACATGGACCAACGTCAGTGGCAGATTCCGCCGCTGGGCTTCGGCACCCGCCCAGGTCAGGGCATGCAGCGCCGATGTCGATCCATCGACACCGACGACGATGTGGGAGTGTGGCGTCGAGGTGGTCATGGCGTCTCCGATATCCGATAGGGCGATTGCTCCTATCCCCAACGCTAGGTAGCGCGGGCGGCGGCTCCCATGGGCCAAAATCCCTACTAGTAGTGACTTTCGGCCATATAAACGTGCGCTACGTCACTCAATGCGGGGTCATTCGTGTTGGCAGAGTTCCCTTTTGGGGTCCAAAGCCTGGTAGATAGCAAGTCTAAGGACTCTGCTGACCCTGCTAGCGTTGTGCGTAACGGAATCTCGCCGATCGTCGATATGGACGTCGGGGGAATTGGCGGAAGGTAGACGAGAATGGCCCTGACTGCGAAGTTGATTGTTGGTTCTGGCGCGGTGGCATTGTCACTGGTTGCCGGCGGTGGAATCGCTTCCGCCGACCCGGATGTGACCGCCATTGTGAACACAACATGCAGCTACCCACAGATCATGGCGGCACTGAACGAGCAATCGCCGGCTGCTGCACAGCAGGTGAACGCCAACCCGATCGCCGGTGCCTGGTTGCAGCAGTTCGTGGCGTCGCCGAAGGCCAAGCGCCAGCAGATGGTGAACGAGGTCAGGGGCATGCCCGCGGTCCAGGAGTACACGGTCCTGATCAACCAGGTCGCCAACTCCTGCAACAATTACTGACCGGCGATTTTCTCGCCGCTGCCCCATAATGGTGATGGGGCGGCCGGTCCACTGACGCGCCGGCTCCCTTGCTAAGGCTGACCGCCGGTGTGACGTATATCCCGCCGGCTATCAGAGCTTGTCGACTTAGGCTAGGCTTGGTTTAACTGACCCCAAGAGGCCGGGCAACCGGCGTCTGTCGGGTCGCGACCATGCGGAGCGCTGGTCAGGGCGGGTTCGCTCAACGGACGAGAGACCCAACGTCACACGCTGGATACGCCGTGCCACGGCGCTGGGTGAGGAGAATCGTCTGAACGGGTTGTATGACCAAGACCAGGAGAAAAGTAGCTGCGGCGTCGGTTTTCTGACCCGGAAAGACGGCGTCCAGACCCATGACGTCGTGCGTAAGCTGCACGAGGCCCTCTGCGCCGTTCCGCACCGCGGGGGCATGTCCTCGGAGGGCGTCGGTGACGGCGCGGGCGTCAACCTCGACCTCTCGCTGCGCTTCTTCTCCGCACTGACGGGCATTCCAGACCTGCGGCGCGGAGAGTTCGGAGTCGGCAACTTCTTCCTGCCCAACGATCCGGCATTCCACGGCGAGGCCGAGCTGGTGATCGAGGAAGCGCTGCGGGCACAAGGATTCACCATCCTGCTTGCCCGCGACGTGCCGGTGAACAACGACGCCATTCGCCCGGCAGCCATCAAATACCAGCTGCCGATACGGCAGTGGGTGTTCCGCTCGGACTCCGAACGCAAGACCCACGAGGCACTGATGGCGATCGAATCGGTCGCCTACACCCGTCCTGAACTTCTTGGGCTCTACCCGCTTTCACTGAGCACTCACACCCAGGTCCTCAAAGGGCGGCTCAACTCGAACGAGGTCGTGCCCTACTTCAGCGACCTGTCCGATCCGCGGATGGAAGTGCATTCGATGTTCTTCCACACACGGTTCTCCACCAATACCGCGCCGAATGCCACCATGGCCCAACCGTTCCGATTGATGGCGCACAACGGTGAACTCAACACCGACAAGAAGAACCGGCTGTCCGAGAACGCGATAGCCCGGGCCCGTAATCGCGCGATCATCCGGCCGGCTGGTCAATCAGACAGCTGCCGACTTGACCAGACGCTGCAGAGCCGGGTGCTCGAAGACGAGCTGGACCTGGTCACCGCCGTGGTGGCGATGATGCCGCCCGCCTGGGAGAACGACACGACACTGTCCCCGCGGGTGACCGCGATGCTGGAGTACTTCAGCCTCTACGAGGAGAAGAACGACGGCCCTGCCGCCCTGATCTTCGGCGACGGCAACATCATTGGCGCACGCCTGGACCGGCTGGGACTCAGGCCGCTGCGCACCGTCGAGACTGCCGAGTACCTCGGCGTGATGTCCGAGGCCGGACAGATCTACTTCGAACCCGACTCAGTGCTGGAGCGCGGCCGCATCGAAGCCGGTGGCATGCGCTACTACGACCATTCCGAAGGCAGGTCGTACGACACCGTCGAAGCGCTGGAAATGCTTGCCGCACGGCATGATTACCCAGCCATGCTGGCACAGGCCCGCGTCAACATCGCCGACTTGCCGCACGTGCCACCGGCGGGGCAGGGCTCGCCCGCCCGGTACGACGGCGACCTCGAGCGCCACCAGCGGTACGTGGCGTACTCGCTGAATCAGGAGAGCTTCAAGTTCCTGATGGACCCCATGCTGGCCACCGGGCAAGAGAAGATCTCGGCCATGGGGTACGGCGCGGCCATCAATGCGCTGTCGAATCAGGAAGGCGGCGTTGCGAAATACTTCTCGCAGCGGTTCGCACAGGTCACCAATCCGCCCCTGGACAGCATCCGCGAGGCGGACGGCATGACCCTGCGCGTCGCGCTGGGTGCCAAACCCAACAGCGGCGCGCAGCCCGCACCTCAGATCGTGGTGCCCTCCCCCATCCTCACGCATCTCGACATGCTCAAGATCCGTGAGCAAGAACGTACGCCGGTCCGGCGCTTCGGAATGCGCTACCGCGTGGACCTCACCGATCCCGCCTCCAACGCCGACAAAATTGTGCGGGCGATTGACGACCTGTGTGATGCGGTGGAGGAATTCGCCCGCGAGACCGGCGGCATCGCGGTGATCTCCGATCGCCACGTCTCCAGCGACCGTGCCGCGATGCCTCTCATCATCGTGATCTCCGCGATCAACCAGCGCCTGATCGAAGAGGGCCTGCGGCTTCGGGTCTCGCTGATCGCCGAGAGCGGTCAGCTGTGTTCGTCTCACCATGTGGCTTCGGTGCTGGGATTCGGGGCCTCCGCCGTGTATCCACTGGCGGTACAGATGCGGGCCGAGGAGAAGTACGGCGCCGACGCCGACAAGGCCTTCAAACACTTCGCCAAGGCGGCCGAGAAGTCGCTGATGAAGACGATGGGCCGAGTCGGGCTGTGCACTGTCGAGAGTTACATCGGTGGGGAGTTCTTCGAACCCAATTACCTGGACACCTCAGATCCGGTGTTGCGCAAATACTTCCCCAATGTGGTGTCGCCGGTGGCCGGTGTCGGGTTCTCGACACTGGCGGCGGCCGTCGCCGACTGGCATGCCCGGGCCCTCGCGGTCACCGGTGAGAAGGACGTCCCGCTACTCGGCCTGTTCAAAGAGCGCGCCGAGGGCGCCGGTCACTCCTACGGCACCACGGCGGTGCGCGGGTTCGTGGACATGACCGAAGAGGCGATCTCCTTCGGCGATGAGGCCCGGCCCGAGAACCCCGACATGGCAGACCCGACGTATCTGCGGTTGCTGCCCCTGCATCAGCTGGAGGGCGCGTTCGGACTGGACGACGAGGCATACCGCAACAACAGCTTTGACGAGCTTTCGACGCGTGCCATCGACAGTTTCGACATCACCCCCGGATACCGGAACTTCGTGCGTGCGATGAACTCCGAACGCACCAGGCGCCCGGCGGCGCTGCGCGACGTGCTGGCGTTACCCGCCGACGTCAACTTTGTGCGTACTGCCGATGAGTTCCGCAGGGAAATGGGCCAATTCGCGCGGTTCGGGAACAACGACTTCCAGGTCCGCGGCCTATCCTGCGAACAGACCGACGGCAGCTTCGTGCTGCGGCTTTCGCATTCCGCCGGACGGCTGACGGCCCTCGCGTCCTCGTTGCGTACGCGGTTCGGGGGCGAAATCACCAACCAGGAGATCGTGGGCGACGAACTCAGGCTGACGGCGACCGGCCAGGCTGAGGCCTACTTGGCCAAGATCAGGACAGCACCCGATTCGGTCCCGCTGTCCTCGGTACAGCCGGCCAGCGAAATCACCCCCGCACTGACATCGGGAGCCATGAGCCACGGCGCCTTGGTGGCCCCGGCCCATGAGGCCGTGGCACACGGAACCAACTTGGTGGGCGGCCTCTCCAACTGCGGCGAGGGTGGCGAACACATCAGCCGATACGGCACCATCCGCGGCTCCCGCATCAAGCAGTTCGCCTCCGGCCGCTTCGGGGTGTGGGCAGGCTACCTCGCCGACCCGATGCTCCAGGAGCTCGAGATCAAGATCGGCCAGGGAGCCAAACCCGGTGAGGGCGGACAGCTTCCGGCGCCCAAGGTGACCGTTCAGATCGCCGCGGCCCGCGGTGGAACCCCGGGTGTCGAGCTCGTCTCGCCCCCGCCACACCACGACACGTATTCGATCGAGGACCTCGCCCAGCTGATCCACGATTGCAAGGCGGCCCGGGTCCGGGTGATCGTCAAGTTGGTGTCTTCCGAGGGCATCGGAACCATCGCGGTGGGTGTCGCCAAGGCGGGCGCCGATGTCATCAACGTGGCCGGGAACACCGGCGGTACGGGCGCGGCGGCGGTGACTAGCCTCAAGTACGCGGGCCGGTCGGCCGAAATCGGTGTCGCCGAAGTACATCAAGCCCTCTGCGCCAATGGAATACGGCAGAAGGTGGTACTGCGCTGCTCGGGTGCGCACCAAACCGCCAGCGACGTGGTCAAGTCGGCGCTGCTGGGAGCGGACAGTTTCGAGTTCGGAACCACCGCGTTGATGATGCTCAAGTGCGTGATGGCCAAGAACTGCAACATCAAGTGCCCGGCCGGGTTGACCACCAATGCCGAGGTATTCGAGGGCGACCCGCGCGCACTGGCTCAGTACTTGCTGAACATCGCTCACGAAGTGCGGGAGATCCTGGGAGCGCTGGGGATGCGGTCACTGCGTGAAGCACGCGGTCGCAGTGACCTGCTGCACCTGCTTGATCATCCCTCCAGCATCGGCACCCTGGATCTGCGCCGCATGCTTGCGGTCGCCGAGGAATTTGTCGTCGAAAACCCGGTGTACATGGAGAAGGACTACTCGGTGGACGATGCGTTCGCCGCGCAGTTCGACGGGCACGGGGCCGTGCTGAGTCCGGTGGCACTGACCAACCAGAACAAGAGCGTGGGCGGGCAGTTCGCGATCGATATCGAGCGAATGCTCAACTACCGGAACGTCATCGGCTCGGCGGTGGCGACCGACGAGCGCGGCCGCCGCTACTTGCTACCGGAGAGCGTCACCATCACCACGACGGGTTCGGCGGGCCAAAGCTACGGCGTCTTCTGCAACGACGGCATGGCATTGACGCACACGGGTACGTGTAACGACGGCGTCGGCAAGAGCGCGTGCGGCGGCACCATCACGGTGCGCTCGCCCGGAGGCGGCTCGAGTGAACCGGGCGGAAACGTCCTCATCGGAAACTTCGCGCTCTTCGGCGCCTCCGGTGGGCGATTGTTCGTCGAAGGCCAGGCCGGAGATCGCTTCGCGGTCCGCAACTCCGGTGCGACAGCAGTTGTCGAAGGCACCGGTGAATTCCTGTGCGAGTACATGACCAACGGCGCCGTGCTCAACATCGGCGATTTCGGCAAGGGCGTGGCCAACGGGATGAGTGGCGGCTTCCTCTACCAGTACGACCCCAAGGGCCAGCTGCCGTCAAAGGTCAGCCACGATTCGGTGCTGGTGCTGCCCATCACCGACGCCCCGTTCCACGAGGCCGCGGCACACATCCTGCTGCAGTGGCATGTGGCAGCCACCGGGTCCGCCAAAGGCAAAGCACTGCTTGATGATTGGCAGTCCACCAGAGATCACATGGTGTACACCATGTCACGGGCGCTACTGCAGTACCAGGACTCCGACGCCATTCTGCAGGGCAAGACACGCAAAGAACTCTTGGATGAGCTCACCGCGGCCCTCGCCGGATATCAGGTGCACAAGTTCAAGCTGTCCTACCGCGACCAGCGCGATGTCCTGGGCGGATCGGTGCCCGCGTACGGAGACACTGACACCGAGGGCATGTATGCGCTGCTGAATACCTACACGGTGCTGAACATGGCCCAGCAGCTCGCACTGTCACGGATGCCGAACATCACGGATGTGACCGACCCCCGGATCGGCAAGGCGGTACGCAATCTCGTGCTCACGGAGGATTTCTTCCTGATCCAGAAGCTGCAGAAGTACGCGCGTGAGGCGATCGACGGGTACAGCGACGAAGACCTGGCCGTGCTGATCGCGGACAAGCGGCTCACCGATTACAAGGACGCACTGAGCCAGCGCAACGTCCTGTCAATGGACAGTCCCGGCACCTATGGCTGGATCCTGTACCAGAGCGCCAAGAACATCGACAAGATCGGCCGGTTGCCCTCCTTCGAAGAGCTGTTCGCGCACCGTGCGCTGCCGGCCGTCGCCCTCTCCGGACCGTCCCTCCAGACCACGTGAAGAAGCCATGAAGATCGCCTACATTCCCGAAGACGCACCGTTCAACGAGGACCAGAGAGCCTGGCTTTCGGGCTTCTTGGCGGGGTTGCACTCTCGCCTCGCCATGAACCTGGCGGCGCCCCCACCGGTTGCCACCGCAGACCTGGCGGCCCCACGGCCGCCGCTGCGCATCCTGTACGGCACCCAGACCGGCAACGCCGAAATCGTGGCGGGCGACGCCGCGGCAGCCGCCAAGGCGCAGGGGTTCGACGTGACGGTCAGCGGTCTCGACGAGATCGCTCTCGACGAGTTCGCGGGCCTGCGGTACGTGCTGATCGTCACGTCCACCTACGGCGAGGGTGAGATGCCCGATAACGCCGAATTATTCTGGGACGCACTGTCTTCTGCGGTAGCTCCGCGACTTGAAGGGGTTTCCTACGGCGTGCTCGCGCTGGGTGACACCAGCTACGACGGGTTCTGTCAGGCAGGCAAGCTGATCGATACCCGTCTCGAGCAGCTCGGAGCAAGCCGGGTGGTCGGGCGCGCCGACTGCGATGTCGACTACGAGGCACAGGCCGCGGAATGGGTTCAGGGCGCCGTGGGAAGCCTGGTCACCCTCGCCGGGGCCAGTGGCAGCCCGGGCACTCCCCCGCCAAGCACGGTCGTGCGCTCCGGATGGACGCGCAAGAACCCGTTCCCAGCCGAGGTCCCCGTCAACCGGCTGCTCTCACGGGCGGGCTCGGACAAGGAGATTCGGCACTACGAGTTCGCGCTCGCCGACAGCGGGATCACCTACGAAGCCGGGGACGCGCTCGCCGTCATCCCGGAGAATGACCCGGCGCTGGTCGAGGCGATCGCAGATCACTTCCGCGTCTCGGTCGGCACGCTTGTCGACGGAGAGCCACTGGGTGAGCTGCTGCGCCATCGGTACGAAATCAGCACTCCATCACGAGATCTGTTGAGTGAGGTGGAAAGCCGCGCCGAGAGCGAGGAGTTCTCACATGCCTTACGCGGCGGGGTGAAGGAAGTACTGGACACCTGGCTGTACGGCAAGGACATCCTCGACATCCTGCGCATCGGTGGAGACGCGCTGAGCCTCGAGGAGTTCATGGGACTGCTCAAGCCGCTTCAGCATCGCGCCTACTCGATCTCGTCGAGCTCACTGGCTCATCCGGATCGGATTCATTTGACCGTGGCCAGTGTGCGGTATCAGAGCCTGGGCCGCGAACGCGGCGGCGTCTGCTCGACCTTCCTGGCTGATCGCGGCAGCGGCGCACGAATCTTCCTGCAGCCCAACAAGTCATTCCGGGTACCGAGCGACGACGATGCTCCGATGATCATGGTCGGTCCCGGTACCGGTGTGGCCCCATTCCGGGCGTTCCTACAAGAACGCGAACAGCGCGGGGCGAATGGCCGCAACTGGTTGTTCTTCGGCGACCAGCACCGGGATCACGACTACATCTACGAGAGCGAGCTCGACGCCTGGCATGCCTCGGGCGTCTTGGACCGTTTGGATCTGGCCTTCTCGCGCGATCAGACCGAGAAGGTCTACGTGCAGACACGCATGCGCGAACAGGGCGGTGAGCTGTTCGCGTGGCTGCAGGACGGTGGCCATTTCTACGTGTGCGGTGACGCGACCAGGATGGCCAAGGACGTGGACAAGGCCTTGCACGAGATCGTCGGAGAGCACGGCGGATTCAGTACCGACGACGCGTCCGAGTACGTGAACACCCTCAAGCGGGAAAAGCGGTACGTCCGCGATGTGTACTGACGGCCGACGCTGCGAGCAGTGCCCCGCCCGCCGGATCGCGGCCGGGCCCAAGGCTATTGCCGAAGCGCTACCTGCCCTCGGCACAGTAGTCGCCGTCACCGCCAACGATGCCGCCTTGCTGAGCCACACCGGCGAATACCTTGAACCCTCGTTTCCTGGCGAGGCACTGAGCTGCGATGACGAGTACATCGCGCTGCGGCTCAACCCGGCGCTCGTCCGTGACGCGTTTCTGGCGCCGCGCGCCCTGACCATGGTCGGCGAAACCGGGACACACCGCGCCTATCTCACACCGCTCTCGGATCCGTTGACGGTCAGCGCCCTGGAACTGGCGCCGGCACCCGCCCCGGAGGCATTCCCCGTCACGGACTGGTCGGACATCAGCTGGCGTGACAGCGATCAGCTCACGCATCTGGACGCACTCACCCCGGGTCGCTATCGCGTGCTCCCCTTCACCGGCGCCCGCAAGATCGACGCGGGGGTCGTGCCGCACCTGCTGACGCATCTGGTGGACGTGGACATGCCGTTCACCATTGCGGTACCGGGAGGCGGCTGCGTGCAGCTGCATCGCGGCCACGCGGCGATGGCGGAACAGGCCGGTACCCACCTTGCGGTGATCTTCGGTGCCTCTCGGTATGCGATGGACCCGGTGTTCATCGCGGAAAGCTGGGTGACGCAGGCGCACGGAGCCCAGGGGGTGACGTCAGCGGTGGAGCTCTACGACCACGAACATCGATGCGTCACCGCCATCACCCAGACGGGGCCGATCACCCCCCGTCTGCACCGGGCGTGGGAGCACATGGTGGCCTCGCTTCCGGACTGTGCCTGACCCGCCGGAGTCCCGGCTGTTGATGCGCTTCTCACACGGAGTCGACGGCGCGGTGTGAACAGATTGAGATGTCCCGGTGAATTGGGGGCAGCGTCAAGGAAATTGGACGGTCCTAACGTGTGCCCATGAACGCGACAGCCGGAGGGCGCAATATGGGCGGTGAACGGTGAGCGGCCTGGTCAAGGTAGTCGATCCGATCGTTCCCGCGCGGAGCGCTGACCTGCGGCAGGCGCAGTACTACCAGGATATCCTCGGCGAATTGCGGTCGGTGGCGCACCGAGAATTGGATGAGCATCTCGCTGCCCTGGAGCGACGCAGGCAAAGCGGCAAGCCCTCCAGCCTGGCGCGGCTGCACCGGCTGGTCGGCGCCAAGCGGGCGGAGCTGGCGGCCCTGGATCAGCTCTTGGTAGCGCTCAGCGACCGATTCGGAGACCATTCGACCCTGTCAGCCGGGTAGCCGCACCCGGCGGTAGGCGGTACCCGGGTGATCATCGGCCAGGTGCGGACCCCCACCATCGAATTGTTCACGCAACGTGCGCCTTTCACGCCGATGGGGCACCCTGCCACGGCGGCGCAGTTCTGGCACCACCAAGCGTGCGAAGTCGGCGAAGGTTCCGGGTGTGATGACATACGCGATGTTGAACCCGTCGATATCGGCCTCATCGACCCACCGTTCCAATTCATCGGCAACACCGGATGCCGTGCCGACGAGAACCGGCCCGCGACCACCAATTCCTATCTCCTGCGCCAATTCCCGGGTGGTCCACGTACGGCCCGAGTCCTTGGTGAACGAGGCCAGGGCCGAACGGTTGGCATCCGTCTCGATGTGGCGCAGCGGCTCGTCGGGGCGCAGTTCAGCCAGATCCACACCTGTCCAGCCACCGAACAGGGCCAATGCGCCGGCGGGGCTGACGAACCGGCGATATTCATGCAGCATCGAAACCGCCGCGTCGTGCGTCTCCGCGACTATCGGCGTCACCATCGCGAAGACCTTGATGGACCGAGGGTCACGCCCCAACCGGGCAGTCTCCTGACGCAGTGCCCGCACTGGCCCGCGCACGACCTCGGGTGTGGGACCCGACACGAACACCGCCTCGGCATGCGCGGCGGCGAACCGCACTCCACGCGGCGACGCGCCGGCCTGGAAGAGTAGCGGGGTGCGCTGCGCCGACGGCTCACACAGGAATGGTCCCGGCACGGTGAAGTACTGACCCTGATGCTCGATGTCGTGCACCTTGGTGGGATCGGTGAACACCCCACGGACCGGGTCGCGCTCCACGGCATCCGGCTCCCAGGAGCCCTCCCACAGCTTGTAGCAAACCTGCAGGTACTCCTCGGCGATGTCGTAGCGCCGGTCATGCGGTAGCTGCGCATCCAGCCCCAAATTCCTTGCCGCGCTGTCCAAATACGACGTGACAATGTTCCACGCCACGCGCCCTTCGGTCAGGTGGTCCAGTGTCGAGAGACGACGGGCCAACGCGTAAGGCTGTTCGTAGGTAAGTGACACAGTGATTCCGAACCCCAGTGTTTCGGTGACCGCGGCCATCGCCGAGACCGCCAGCGTCGGGTCGTTGACGGGGAATTGCGCGGCGTCGATCACCGCGGCATCACGGGAGCCCCCGTACACGTCGTAGGCACCGAGCACATCGGCAAGAAACAGCAGGTCGAAGCCACCCGCCTCCAACGTCTTGGCCAGCTCTGTCCAGTAGCTCAGCGTCTTGTAGCGGTGTCCCTGATCTTCCGGGTGGCGCCAGAGACCCGGCGATTGGTGGCCGACACAGGCCATATCAAAGGCATTCAGATAGATCCTGCTCATGGGGTATCTCCGATCTGGTCTCGGTAGGTATCGCGCGCCAGGTATGCCGAGACGAATGTGAGCACCGACAGCGCCAGGTAGTAGACGACGATGAGCCAGGGGTTGCCGTGGTTCACCGCCAACAGTGCCGCCGCGATCAGCGGAGCGAAGCCTCCGGACAACACGGCGCCGATCTGGTAGCCCAGCGAGGCCCCGCTGTACCGGACCCGGGTATCGAAGAGTTCGGCGAACCACGCGGCCTGCGGTCCGTACATGGCATCGTGAACTACGTTGATGCCCAACATAATCGCAAGCACAATCAGGAGCTTCGACCCCGTCTCGGCGGCCAGGAAGAACAGCGCCAAGGCGACCGGGCCGGCGGCGGATCCAAACAGATACAGACGACGGCGCCCCAGTTTGTCCGAAAGCGCAGCCCACCCGGGGGTACTCAGCATGCCGAGCGCCGAGGCGATCAGCACGGCGGTCAGCCCCACCTGGCTATCCCTGCCGAAAAAATCTTGCAGGTATGTCAGCGAGTACGTTGTCAGGAGCACGAACAAGGCGATCTGAGACAGCCGCAAGCCGGTGGTGAGCAGCACGTTACGAGGTTGTGTGCGTAGCACTTCCACTACGGGAAGCCGCGCCACCTCCCCGCGCTCGATCACCTGCCGGAAGACCGCCGCCTCACTCAGCCGCAACCGTATCGCCACACCGATGGCTACCAGGATGATGCTGCTCAGAAACGGGATCCGCCAGCCGAATTCCAGAAATGCCTGCGGCCCGGCGAGAACGCGCGTGAGCCCAAACACTCCGGTGGCCAACAGCATTCCGGCGGGTGAGCCCAGTTGCGTGAAGCTGCCGAACAGACCGCGGCGGCCGGCAGGCGCGTGCTCGACCGCCAACAGCGCGGCGCCGCCCCACTCCGCACCGGCGGCGAGACCCTGCAACACCCGCAATGTTGCCTGCGCGGCGGGGGCGAGCACACCCACCTCGGCATAGGTCGGCAAGACACCGATCACCGCGGTGGCCACGCCCATGAGCAGCAGCGCGCCCACCAGAACGGCTTTCCGCCCCATCCGGTCTCCGAGGTGCCCGGCGATCACGGCCCCGATCGGGCGCGCGCCGAAGCCCGCCGCGTATGTCGCGAACGACGCGAGAGTTCCTGCCGTCGACGAGACGTTTGGAAAGAACAGCGGCTTGAGGACCAACGCCGCGGCCGTCGCGTACAGGTAGAAGTCGTACCACTCGATCGTGGTACCGACCATGCAGCTCAACGCCACCGTGCGTGCGCCGGGAGCGCGACCATCAGCCGTTTCACCCGCATGGACAACAGGTGCCGCGCTGGTGGTAGTCACGTGACGCCATGGTGTACTGCCTGGTGCTACACGGGAACCTTTGCGCTCGGCTGGATTTCAGGAAGGTCAGAAGCGCTCGGCTCGCATATCAGGCTGTGAATCCTCCAGCGGCGCCAGGATGGTCGCGAGCCAGGTGAGTGTGAGCGTGGCCGAGGAGAGTGCCGCGAACAGCGTCCACACCAATGGGTCGGATCCCACCGCGGTCTGATGCCACCACAGCGCGGCGAGGCTGGTCACTGTGCTGAGCGCCGCGGTGTAGGCCGCCGCGCAGCACCAGCGGAAACGTCGCCTGCGCAGCGCGATGAGCGAGACAGCGCAGGCCACCAGGAACATGACCGAGGTCGCCGGCACGACGGCGTCGACATGCAACGACGGACTGGCGTGCGCGCCGAGGTTCGACCAGCGCCCCAGCGCGGCCACGCCGAGGGCAACGGCCGCGAGTAACGCGGCCCAATGGCGGGGTCTGCTCATCCAGACGTCCTCAAGCACGCCGCGCTCGATGGCGCGCAGCGTCTCCTCAAACCCGACGTCCTGTCGCTGCGTCCTCACTCAATGCCTCCCAAAATCGAACACCTCTGAGACTAGAGGTCGGATGCGGTGGCCCGGCGGTTCCATGCCACATGATGCGCACAGCACCCCTGCTGCCGAGGACCTAGGTAACTGGTATCTAGACAGGCCGACCATTTAGCTGGGACCGCGGCTAGCATTGGGACATGACAACGCAGTTTGATGCCGTCATCGTCGGGGCCGGTTTCGGCGGCATGGGGGCGGCAATCCAGCTCAAGGAGCTGGGCCTGACCAATCTGGCGATCCTGGATCGCGAGGATGATCTTGGCGGTACGTGGCACGTCAACCACTACCCCGGCCTGGCGGTCGACATCCCGTCGGCAACGTACTCGTACTCGTTTGAGCCCAACCCCTACTGGTCCCGGCTGTTCGCGCCGGGCTCGGAGCTGAAGCAGTACGCCAGCCACGTGGCCGACAAGCACGACCTGCGCAAGTACATGCGTTTCAACACCCCGGTGTCGGGCGCCCGCTGGGATGAGGAACATCAGCACTGGGTGGTCGCCACCGAATCCGGCGACACCGTCACCGGCAAGTACCTGCTCACGGCCACCGGATACCTCTCGCAGCCGAAGATGCCCGATATCGAAGGCATCGAGTCGTTCGCGGGCAAGGTCATCCACACCACCAAGTGGGACAACAGCTATCGAGCCGCCGGCCACCGGATCGGCCTGATCGGCACCGGCGCCACCGCCGTTCAGCTCATCCCCGAGCTGGCCAAGGACGCACAGCACCTGACGGTGTATCAGCGCACGCCGATCTGGGTGGTACCGAAGGCCGATGCGAAGGTCCCCGGCGTGATCAAGAAGCTCTTCGCCCGGGTACCCCGCACCCAGAAGATTGCCCGGACCGTCGGTTCGGCGATCCTCGAAGTGATCATGGTGGGTGGTGTGCTGCATTTCCGCCAGTTCCGGCAGGCCAACAACGGGGCTTCGCTGCTGGCCAAGGCGCATCTGTTCGCGCAGGTGCGCGATCCGGAACTGCGCCGCAAGCTCACGCCCGACTACGATTTCGGCTGCAAGCGGCCCACCTTCTCGAACACGTACTTCCGCGCGTTCACCAAGAAGAACGTCAGCCTAGAGACGGCATCGATCGCACGCATCGAGCCCGACGGCATCGTCACCACCGATGGGCGCAAGACGGTCATCGACACGCTGGTGCTAGCGACCGGATTCAACCTGTGGGAGTCAACCTTCCCGGCATTCGAGGTGATCGGCCGCGAGGACTACAACCTCGGGAAATTCTGGCGCGACACCAGGTTCCAGGCTTTTGAAGGCATCGCGGTGCCCAAGTTCCCGAACCTGCTGACACTCAATGGGCCGTATTCCTACAGCGGACTGTCCTACTTCGACACCATCGAGTCGCAGATGCGGCACATCAAGCGGCTGTTCGAAGAGATGGCCCGGACCAGCACACAAACCTTCGAGGTGACCGACGAGGCCAATACCGAATTCCTGGACCGAATGACCCGCAACCTGGACAACTCGGTGTTCTACCTGGGCAGCTGCCAGACGTCGAGAAGCTACTACTTCAATCAGCACGGAGAAGCCGCGCTGCTACGCCCCACCTCGACGGCCAGCGCGTACAAAGAGCAGGAGTCCTTCCCGCTGGAGGCCTACCAGCTGGCCTAGCAGGTTCAGTCGGTCATCGGCTCCAGAACGCAGTCACCGCATACCGCCGAGCGATCGTCGGTGAGCTGGTAGATGAGGCAACAGCTGCGCCGGCGAAAGGCCGGCCCGGCCCGCAACGCTCCGCCATCGACACGCACGTCGCGCAGATAGCTGTTCGCGGCCTCATGAGCGGCGTCGCTCAGGTCGGGCCGTGCCGCGCCGATAAGCCGGGCCGCGCTGTTGGCGGACGATCCGACGTTTCCCCACAGCACACGGTCACTTACCCCGGTCTCGTCGAGCACACACTGTGTCACCGATTCCACGGCAGACCCGAGGCCGTTGTCCCCAGCTTCTCGTTCGCCGACTTGCTGCTGCAGTACGGATAGCGGAAACGGGCCGCCCAATTGATCCTGCCACCACACGTCGTTCAGTTTTAGCGAGATGCGCGGGCCACCGGTCACTACGGCGGCAATGGTCGGCGCGATGACACGCGCGATCACGCCGAGATGGGTGACCGAGGCCGCAACTCGCAGATCGACCCCGTCCGGGCTTTTCGCGACACGGTCGGCGAGATTGCGCCGGACAGCCTCGATCCGATCCCGTAGCGCGCCCGACCCATCGGCCAGGTCCGACAAGAACCGCCACGGAGGTTCGGGCTTCTCCCCCGCGACATGTGTCTGGACGGTGAAGAAGGGGCCGAAGGCTGACTGGTCCACCGCGCTCACAGGCCGATGATGCCACCAGCACGATCAAGATCACGCGCGGGCGGGGCATTCGGATTAGGTTGTTGTGCGTCGGCTCGCTTGGTGGGTGGTGCGCACGAAAGGTGTATTTGGGTGACGGAGCAGGTTGGGGACCTCACGACTGTCAAGTTCGATCATCACTACCCTTATCCGGCTCACCGGGTCTGGTCGATCCTTGTCTCACCGCATCTATTCGGGCAGTGGATCAAAGATTTCGAGACTGCGAGATATGAGACTGGACTTACCTTTTCGTTCAGCGTCTTCCCGTTCATGGGAAGCGGTTTCGTGGGCGAGATCGACGGTAGCTTCACCAAGGTGGTCGACGATGAGCTGTTGGCATACCGGATGACAACCCGGGACGGGTCGATCTCCATCGACTCGTGCTGGACGCTGAATCCAGATCCGAGGGGCACCCGGCTGATGGTCGATGCCACCGGTTTCCAGCCTGCCGACACCGATCAGATGCGGTTCCGGCAGTTGTGCCTTGTCGGATGGCCCGCGGTGCTGGACCGGATTGACGAGCTTCTGCGCGAACGCTGACCGCGCAGAAGCCCGACAGTCGGCGATCAGTCGATCACACGCACCAGGTACGGGGCCATGTCGTTGAAGCGAACCTGCGAGACCTGCACGGCGGGTTCAGACGCCTCCAGCATCAGGTTGTTTCCCAGGAACATGGTCACGCTCTGTGTCCCGTCGGGTCCGTAGAAGATGAGATCACCCGGAAGGGCCTGCGCCGGAAGGATTTTGCGACCAACGTTGTACTGGTCACCGGACCGGCGAGGCAGCTTCACGCCGGCGGCCGCATACGAGTACACCATCAGGCCCGAGGCGTCGAATCCCGGAACCTTCGGAGTGGGTGCGGCGACCGGGGCGGGGATCAGCCCGAGCAGGCTCGTCGTCGCATCGGCCGAGGCCGGCGCGGCGGGCGAGGTGTCGGTACTGGTGGTGGGGCCGTCGGTGTTGCCTCCGCCATAGGTATAGGGCACGCCACGTTGCGCGAGTCCCCTCGCGATCACCGCGTTGATGACCTGCTGTCTATCCACAGGGCTCCGCGGGACATCAGCGGACGCCAACCCGGGGGTGGCGAGCAATAGGGCGATGCCGACCATGGCGGCGAGGGTGCGTTTCATTCGATTGTCGCTTCTCTCCGGCCGCGGATTCTCTGACTCCCGGGTGGTTCCTTCCGGCCGGCGATGACCACCAAGATCATTTGTACCGCCGCCCGCTCGCAGATCCCAATTGGGTTCTGCGACATGGCCAATGAGTTGTCGTACCGTGACCGAACGGTGACACTGCGCGCCCGCGCGAATTAGTCAACCTTTGTACTCAACGTTTCCTGAGCGCCACTGGCCCACCCGCCGTAGGCTGGCGCCATGACCGATCACGATCGCCTTGCCACCCGTCGCGAGATTGCCGATGCACTCACGAGTGCGTTCGAACGGCGTCACGAAGTGCTTGACCTGATTGTGGAAGCCGATGACCGAAAGAGCGCCATCGAGGCGATCGCCACCCTGCTGGGCACGTCGCACTTGGGCGGCGAAGCGGTCATGGGCATGTCATTCGACAAGCTGACCAAGGATGAGCGCCGCAAGAACGCCGTAGAGCTTGAAGACCTCAACAGCCAGCTCACTTTCACACTCATGGAGCGCCCCGCGAGCTCGGGAGACAGCCTGGAGCTGCGCCCATTCTCCGGCAGCACCGATGCCGACATCTTCGCGGCGCGCACCGAAGAGGTAGGCGAGGCCGGTGATGGATCTCGCGCACCGGCGGGCGTTCTAGAAGATGAGTTGCGGGCGGCGCTGGCCCGTATCGACGATGAAGAAGCGGCCTGGTTCGTCGCGGTGGAAGGGCCCAGCAAGGTGGGCATGGTCTTCGGTGAGCTGATCGACGGCGAGGTCAACGTCCGGATCTGGGTTCACCCAGATCATCGGAAGAAGGGTTACGGCACAGCGGCTTTGCGCAAATCGCGATCAGTGATGGCGGCCTACTTCCCCGCGGTCCCCATGGTGGTGCGGGCTCCCGGCGCTCAGCCGTCCTGATCCCCTAGGGGCCGCACACCCATCAAGGGTGTTGATCAATGTGCTTGATGCACTGATGAATTGGCGCGAGCCGGCAGGCGACACGCCACTGTCCCACGCCACTGAGGACAGTGGAACATCGGTGAAGTCCGCTACTGTAAGCGCAGTATGAGCACATACGAGGAATCTCCCATGGGCATCCTGGTGTCTCAGATCTACCGACTGCTGTGGTCACGAGCCTCGGTGATCGTGCGCGACTTCGGGGTAACCGTTCCACAAATGGAATGCCTGGCCGTACTGTCCGCGCAGCCAGGGATATCCAACGTGGAGATTGCCGCGGAGCTTCGCATCACCCCGCAAGCGGTAAGCCTGGTTCAGCGTTCACTCGAAGAGGCAGGCCTGGTCCATCGTTCACGCCGACAAGCCGACGCCAGGGTGCTGACCACCGAGTTGACCGCCAAGGGCCGGAAGCTCTTCGAGCGTGCCGACGCGACGCTGCGCGAGGACGACGAAGAAGTTCTCGCAAACATGACAGAGCGGGATCGCGTCCAGCTGCGCCGACTGCTCGGCGGCGTCATAGAAACGATGTCGGCGAGGTAATCGCCGCCCATTGGCGCCCCCTTTCGGGCACTTCCCGCAGGTCGGGCGCATCTTCCCTGCCCGATCAACTGTTTTTCGCATTTCCTGGATTCATTCCAGATAATTGGGCATACTGGCCGCATGGCCTTCACATCGGATGAGTACGCGGCGCTGCTGCGCACGGCCGATCTGCGCGTGACCCGGCCCCGGGTCGCCGTGCTGGAAGCCGTGGAAGCGAACCCGCACGCCGATACCGAGACAGTTTTCGGTGTCGTCAGGACAGGGCTGCCCGAGGTGTCGCGCCAGGCCGTTTACGACGTCCTGGCAGCACTGACCTCCGCAGGCCTGATACGCAAGATTCAGCCTTCCGGCTCCGTCGCACGGTACGAATCGCGGGTCGGCGACAACCACCACCACGCGGTATGCCGCTCCTGCGGCGTCATCTCAGACGTCGACTGCGCAGTCGGTGCCGCCCCCTGCCTCACCCCATCGGATCACAACGGCTTCATCCTCGAAGAGGCGGAAGTCATCTACTGGGGCCTATGCCCCGACTGCGCTTCCCGGGAAGCCGCATCGCGAATTTCGGGATCACACACGTGATCACAGCCCACATCACCCCCTCCCGAAAGGAATGTTGTGTCTCAAGAACACCCTCCCATTGCAGAGGCGAACTCCGAACCTTCGAACGGTTGCCCGGTCGCGGGCGGTCGTCTCAACTACCCCGTCGAGGGTGGTAATGCCAATCGCGAATGGTGGCCCACCCAGCTCAACCTACAAATCCTGAAGAAGAACCCGCCCGCCGCCAACCCGCTGGGCGAGGACTTCGACTACGCCAAGGCTGTCCAGACGATCGATGTCGACGAGCTCAAGGCCGATGTCGCCAGGGTGCTCACCGACTCGCAGGACTGGTGGCCTGCCGACTTCGGTAATTACGGGCCGATGTTCATCCGCATGGCCTGGCACGCCGCCGGCACCTACCGGGTCGGCGATGGCCGGGGCGGCGCAGGCGCCGGCATGCAGCGCTTCGCACCGCTGAACAGCTGGCCCGACAACGTGCTGCTGGACCGCGCACGCCGCCTGCTGTGGCCCGTCAAGAAGAAGTACGGAAACACACTCTCGTGGGCCGACCTCATCGTCTTCGCGGGCAACCATGCCATGGATACCATGGGGTTCAAGACCTTTGGCTTCGCGTTTGGGCGCGAGGACCGCTGGGAGCCCGAGCAGGACGTCTACTGGGGCCCCGAGCACACCTGGCTGGGCGATGAGCGCTACACAGGAGATCGTGACCTGGAAAACCCGCTCGCCGCGGTACAGATGGGTCTGATCTACGTCAATCCTGAAGGCCCGAACGGCAACCCGGATCCGCTGGCCGCAGCGATCGACATTCGCGAAACCTTCGGCCGGATGGCGATGAACGACGAGGAAACCGCGGCACTGATCGTGGGCGGTCACACCTTCGGCAAGACGCATGGCGCGGGCGACGCAGGGCTGGTCGGCCCCGATCCCGAAGCCGCACCGCTGGAGCAGATGGGCATCGGCTGGAAGAGCTCGTTCGGTTCCGGCAAGGGCAATGACGCGATCGGAAGTGGGCTCGAGGTCATCTGGACCCACACCCCGACCAAGTGGGACAACAGCTTCCTGGAGATTCTGTACGGCAATGAGTGGGAGCTGACGAAGAGCCCCGCCGGAGCACACCAGTGGAAGCCGAAGGACGGCGGCTGGGCCAATTCGGTACCGATGGCTCAGGGCGCCGGCAAGACGCACCCGTCCATGCTCACCACCGACCTCTCGATGCGCTTCGATCCGATCTACGCCGAGATCACCAGGCGCTGGCTCGATCATCCCGAGGAACTCGCCGACGCGTACGCAAAGGCTTGGTACAAGCTGATCCACCGTGACCTGGGACCGCTCTCCCGCTACCTCGGTCCGCTGGTGCCCGAGCAGACCCTGCTGTGGCAGGACGTCGTCCCCGCCTCGGAAACCAATATCGGGGCAGAGGACATCGCCGAGCTCAAGAAGCAGATCCTGGCCTCTGGACTCACCGTGCCGCAGCTTGTTTCGACCACGTGGAAGGCTGCCGCGTCGTACCGCAACAGTGACAAGCGCGGCGGCGCCAACGGTGGGCGTATTCGCTTGCAGCCGCAGGCGGGCTGGGAGTCCAACGAGCCCGACGAACTTGCCCAGGTGATCCGCACCCTGGAGGGCATCCAGGAGTCGTTCAACGCCGGTGGCAAGAAGGTCTCGTTCGCCGATCTGGTCGTACTCGGTGGCGCTGCCGCCGTCGAGAAGGCGGCCAAGGATGCCGGGTTCGACATCACCGTTCCGTTCACACCCGGTCGGGGCGACTCCACGCAGGAACAGACCGATGTGGATTCGTTCTCCTACCTGGAACCGACCGCCGACGGCTTCCGCAACTACCTCGGTAAGGGAGCGCAGATTCCGGCTGAGTACAAGCTCATCGACAAGGCCAACTTGCTGGCGCTGTCACCGCCGGAGCTGGCTGTCCTGGTCGGTGGACTGCGCGTGCTCGGCGCGAACTACCAGGGCTCCGAACTCGGGGTGCTCACCGATAAGCCCGGAACATTGACCAACGACTTCTTTGTCAATCTGGTCGATATGGGCACCCAGTGGACGCCGTCGTCTGCCGACGACGGCACGTATGTGGGAACGGATCGTGCCACCGGGGCGGCGAAATGGACTGCCAGCCGAGTCGACCTGGTGTTCGGCGCGAACTCCGAACTGCGGGCTCTGGCAGAGGTCTACGCGCAGGACGACGCCAAGGAGAAGTTCGTCAAGGACTTCGTAGCGGCCTGGGTCAAGGTTTCGGACGCGGACCGCTTCGACGTGAAGTAGCCATTCGAGTGCGAGCCTGACGCGAGTTTCAGACCGAATTCTCGCGTCGGGCTCGCATTCGATTCGGGGGCTAGGACTCCGATGCCGGCTGTGCCGTCAGCGCGACCCCGGCCTCTTCGAAGATCTCCTCGATGGTCGCCCAGTCCTTCTTCCCCACGGCCGACTTGATGCGGACGGCATCGCGCAGCACAAATCGGAATGGTTCATCTTCGGGAGTACCGAATCCCCCGCGCAGGCAGTCGACGAGGGCGTCGAGATTGCTGCCGAAGTAGCCGCCGGGCCCGTTGACCGCACGTCCGAGTTCGGTGAAGAAGTCTGCCCGGGTGCGAACACGAGAGCCATCGACAACGTAGGTCTTCATGCGCCTTCCACCTCACAGAATGACTCGTAGTGATCGCCCGTGTAGTAGACGTGTGGCGGATCGTTCAGCGGGTTGCCGCCGGTGATGATGCGCCGCGTGCCCCGCGTCTTGCTGCCCGGCGTGCGGACCGTGTACTCGTGGTAGTAGCCACGAGGCTCCGACGGCAGCACCCTCTCGCGATTCTGGAAAACGACGCCGTCATTGCGCGGGTACGGGAACGGCCCGCCGGCATGAATGAGGTCCACGGTTCCGGTGGCCTCTGATGGAAGCTCCGAAAGGTTGCACTGGGCGATGGTGGCACGTGCCGGCGAAGGCTCCGTGCAACCGATGAGTGCCAGCGCAAGGAGCGCAGTACCCACCACACGCAAACGCTGCGACATGACTCGACGGTACTGCATGCCGGTTGCCTAGAAGACCGACCGATGCGGCTGCGGCTATCTTGCCCGCAGTGCGGCACATTCCGCCCGCGCGGCGGCATCGTCGGCTTCGGCCAGTGCGTGTTGTTCTTCGGTGGGGTCGGCGAACAGGAACGAGCCGGTACCGGGTGCGCCGGCGGAGCCCAGCTTGTTCATGCGCTGGGGCACCGGTGCGCCCTGGTATTCCAGCGGGATCGCGTGGCCGTGCTCATCGACACCGGCCAGCGGCTGGTGGATTTCGATGTACTCGCCGTGCGGCAGACGCTTGATGATGCCGGTCTCGATGCCGTGCTCCAGGACCGCGCGGTCGCTGCGCTGCAGGCCGATGGCCCACCGGTAGGCGATGTAGTAGACCACCGCGGGCAAGATGACCATGCCGATACGGCCGATCCACGTGGTCGCGTTCAGCGAGATGTGGAACTTCAGCGCGATGATGTCGTTCATGCACGACAGCGTCAGCAAGAAGTAGAGCGAAAAGGCCGATGCCCCAATGGCTGTGCGCACCGGGGCGTCACGCGGACGCTGCAGCAGATTGTGGTGAGCGTCGTCACCGGTGAAGCGCCTCTCCAGACAGGGCCAGGCGATGATCACCGCGAATGCCGCCATGATGCCCAGCACTCCCCGCAGCACCGCGGGCACGGTGTGGCCGAGTATGTACAGTTCCCAATTCGGGACGAGCCGCAGCAGGCCGTCGGTCCACATCAGGTAGATGTCCGGCGGCGACCCAGCCGCCACCTGAGATGGCTTGTACGGGCCAAGATTCCAGACCGGATTGATCTGCAACAGACCGCCCATCAACGCCAGGATGGCCGTCACGAGTGCGAAGAGAGCACCGGATTTCAGCGCGAACACCGGAACTATCCGTACCCCAACGACATTCGATTCGGCGCGGCGCGGACCCGGAAATTGGGTGTGCTTCTGATACCAGACAAGAGCAAGGTGCACGGCGATAAGCGCGATCATGATGGCGGGAACGAGAAGCACGTGCAGGGCGTAAAGCCTTGGCAAGATGATGTTCCCGGGAAAATCGCCCCCGAACAGAGCCCAGTGCAGCCAGGTGCCGATGATCGGCAGCGACATCATGCCCTGGGTAACCACCCGAAGCCCCGTTCCGGATAGCAAGTCATCGGGCAACGAATAGCCCGCGAATCCCTCTGCCATGGCAAGAATCAGCAGCACCGAGCCGATGGCCCAGTTGGCCTCGCGCGGACGACGGAATGCCCCCGTAAAGAAGATACGCGCCAGGTGCACCACGATCGAGGCGGCGAACATCAGCGCCGCCCAGTGATGGATCTGGCGCACAAACAGCCCGCCACGCACCTCGAAGCTGATGTTCAGGGTCGCCTCGTATGCCTTGGACATCGGCGTGCCACGTAACGGTTGGTACACGCCGTTGTAGGTGACCTCGGCCATCGAGGGGTCAAAGAAGAGCGCCAGGTAGATACCCGAGATCAGCAGCACCACAAAGCTATACAGCGCGATCTCGCCCAGCAGAAACGACCAATGCGCCGGGAAGACCTTGTTCAGCTGTCTTCGCAGCCCCGATGACGCGTGATAGCGCGAATCGACCGCACCTGCAAGCTTCGTTGCTTGACCCATAGCTGCTCCCTAGGGAAGAGACTTTGTGCCTACTACGAAGGGTAGTACGTAATTACTACCTGCGGTAGTACCCGTCGCTCATTGCTGTGTCGGAATCTTTTCCAATGTCAGCTGCTGTCGGACGTACCAGCCAGGAAGGGCCCCGTACCAGAGGCTCCAAGCGATCATGGGTCCACCGATCGCAACGACACCGCTGGCGGCGTTGAAGGGGCCGGACACCGTGAACAGTCCGCCTGCGGCGCATAGGTTTCCCGCTACAGCGATCGCGGCGATGACCACCAAGTACGTGGGGAACATTTTGGTGGCCCGCTGTAGCGCGATGATGGCGACAAAATAGGCCATTCCGGCGAATGCTACGGGCGCGGCGATCACGAACCCCGCCACGTGAAGCACGTAGAGCGCTTCATCGCCGATCCGGTCGGCCAGGAGATGCGCTGTGGCCCATACCCCAATCTCCACATTGAACACGGTCATGAACATCAGCTCGGCACCGAAGGTGATCCAGGTGTACGGCCCTATCCCCTCGGCGCGCCGTATCACGGCGGTCAGCCAGCCGAGCGACCAGATCTGTCCGAAGAAGAACACCGTCAACGCCACGAGGCCGAGTAGCACCCACGCAGACCAGTGGTTGTAGAAGGTGCGTATCTGTCCGCGAGCGGAGGCGTCGGGAAATACCGACAGCGCCAGGAATGTCGCCGCTATCACCAGCGCCGCTCCGGTCATGCCTGCCGCATCGACAAGGCGGGAATTCCTCTGGAGTAGTGCTGTGTAGCGACTGGACACCGTTATCCCTTCGGGGGTGGATTCTGTTCTGGATGGTTTGGAATTGCGATGAGGCGTACAACCTCGGTCAGATCCGACGTGAGCGCGGCGAGATCGCCGGGTTGATGGTCGGCAAGGAATTCAGTGATCAGCTCGATACTCGCCGCGACGATCAGGTGACAGTGTCTGCTGGTCAGTGGCGGAAGATGGGGGTCGGTCAGACGGCGCAATTCCTGCATGCCGGGAGTGATCGCCGCGACGAACTCGTCGATCGCGGCGTTGCGACGGGTCCGTACCCGTGGGCCAGCGCCCACCGCCTCCAGATAGAACATGCGAGTCGCAGATCCATTGGCAGCCATGGTCTCCAGCAGCGTGGCAATCGAACGTGACACTTGTTCGATGTTTCCGGCGGGCCGCTGACTCGTTGTCGCGCTCAGTCCGATCTTCTTCAGCAGCGCGCCCAGCGTCTGGTACGTGTCGAGAAAGACCGCCTCCTTGCTGGGGTACAACTCGTAGAAGGTCTTGCGGGATACGCCGGCTCTCTGCGCGATGTGCAGAACGGTGGTGGCGGCATACCCGGTGTCGGCAAAGAGTTCTATGGCAGCCGCCGAGATCCTGGCGCGCTGCGCTTGCAGCACATCCTCACGGGAAAGTTGGTGACGGTGCCGCGGCAGGCGCTGCGCTGCTCCCCCCGCCAGGAGGTCCAGAACCTGCGCCGATGCCTTGGGGATCATGTCGTCCATCCCGCCGACATTAGATGGCCGACGCTCGCTCGTGCGGCGCAAAGGGACGGTAATAGACCCGTGTTCCATGACGCGGTACCAGTACCACGGAGCGGCGCACCGGTTTTTCCGGCCTCTTTGCCGCAGCCCGAAACTCGCCGCTACGCAAGATCGTATGCAATACAGTTTGCAGTTCGAGCATCGAAAAACTTGCTCCGAGGCAACGTTTGATCCCGCCGCCGAACGGCAACCAGGCGTATGTCTGCGGCCGCGCGTCCAAGAAACGCTCGGGTAGGAATCGTTCCGGATCTGGATAGATGCCCGGATCGTGGTTGATCGCGTTGATGTGCACAACGATCCGCGTGCCGGGCGCGACGGTGCAGCCGGCGAGGCGGAACGGGGCCGCGGTGTAGCGGCCGGTGAAGGGCACCGGGGGGCGCAGCCGTAGTGTCTCGTTGATGACCGCCGTGGTGTAGCCGTGCTCACCGGTCCGGGCTTCGGCGCTCACGCGATCCAGCGCTTCGGGGCGGTGTAGCAGTAGATCCACAACCCAGGCGAGCGTGGTAGCTGTGGTTTCATGCCCGGCCAACATCAAGGTTATCAAGTCATCGCGGATTTCATTGTCGGACAGGCCTTCTCCGTGATAATCGACCGCGCGCATCAGGATGGAGAGGATATCGCGCCGCTCTCCCAGGTGTGGATCGAAGCGACGTTCGGTGATCAGCGACCGCACTGTGTGGTCGATATCGCGATTGATCCTGGATAGCCGCGGCCACCAGCGCAACGCACCCAGCTGCCGCATGGCGTAGCGAAGTGTCACCTGTTCGGACACGCCGAGTTCCAGCAGGCGTTCGAACGGGGCCCCGAGGCGACGGACATCGTCGGGTTCAGAGACGCCAAAGACTACCTTGACGATTACATCAAGCATCAGATGTCTTGCCGCATTCAGCATCTGGAAGGGTCGATCCGTGGGCCATGACGAGATGGCAGAGGTCGTGGCACGTTCGATCACTGGTAGGTACGAATCCAGCGCCCGTCCGTGAAGCGGCGGTGTCAACAGTTTCCGCCGACGAAGATGTTCGGGCTCTTCTTGGACGAACATCGAACCCGCGCCGTAAATCGCCGCAGCAGGTCCCACGCCCTCGCCGCCCAGCAGGATATCTGGCGCGGCGGTGAGGACCTCCTTAGCCAACACCGGGTCGGACACTATCGCCAGGTCTCCGAATCCCGGCATCGTCGCCCGCATGACGGGTCCGAAATGACGGAGAGTCGGCAAGAGTAGTCGCTCGCCGCCAAGTAGGTATCCCATGCCGTAGAGCGCTCCGCACGCGGCGCCCAGCACTCGCCCCGGCGTAGGGAGGCCGGGCATGGGTGCAGTCGCGACCGCTGATGAGTCGTTCTCTACATCCAGTGTCACGGAGCGTCCTGACGTCGATTAATAATGAGAAACAATCTGTATTTCTCTCAAGAGAGTACACACTGTTTCTCTGTAAGCAAGTCGTCGGCGCGGTAACAGAGCAGTTGCTCTGTTATCCTTCCCGTGTGCCTCGCCCGCGTATCCATTCCGTCGGCGATCTGCTCGATGCCACCGAGCGCATCGCGGTGGAAGACGGTCCGGCGGCAGTGACGGTTCGAGCGGTGTCCCAGGTAACGGGTATCTCCAATGGCGCCATCTACCACGCCTTCGGATCTCGCGGGGGGATGGTTGGGCAGGCCTGGTTGCGCGCTGCGCAAAGATTTCTCGATATGCAACGCGACGCCGTGGACGGCGCGCTGTCGGTGAGCGGGCCCGTTGAAACCGCTGCGGTGAACGCCGTGGTCGCCGCGGCCGATACTCCCGTGTCCTTCGCGGAACGCTTCCCTGAATCGTCTCGATTGGTCCTGCGCGTGCGGCGCGAGGATCTTCTCGGATCTGATGTGCCGCAGGGAGTTTCTGATGCCATGGCGGGTATCGACTCCCGGTTGGTCGCTCTGTTCGTCCGGCTGTCGCGAGCGCTGTGGGGCCGCGAGGACGGACGGGCGGTGCAGGTCATCGAGGATTGCATCGTGGGATTGCCCAGCGGTCTGCTACTGCGCGGGCGCCGCCCGCCCGACACGGCCACCCGCGCACGTCTGGCGGCTGCGGTACGCGCCATTCTCGCCCTCGATCCACCCCCGATGAGCCCAAAAAGCAAGGCCACCACCACGAAAGGAAACGCGTCATGACTCCCACCCTCGAATTTCAGGACACCATCGCGGTTCTGAATCTCGGCACCGACGAGAACCGCTTCTCCCCCGACTGGCTGGATACCGTCGACGGTCTGCTCGACGCCGCGCTGACGCAAGCACAGGCGTTGGTGACCGTGGCATCCGGAAAGTTCTATTCGAACGGGCTGGATCTGGATTGGCTCATGACCCATGCTGATCGCGCCGATTGGTATGTAGCGCGTGTGCAAGCCCTACTCAGCCGGCTGCTCACCTTCGGCCTGCCGACCGTGGCCGCGATCAACGGCCATGCGTTTGGGGCTGGTGCGATGCTTGCTGTTGCCCACGACTACCGGGTGATGCGGTCCGACCGGGGATACCTGTGCTTCCCCGAGGTCGATATCAACATCCCGTTCACGCCAGGAATGGCCAGCCTCATCCAGTCCAAGGTGGCTCCACAGACGGCGGTCACCGCCATGACTACCGGGCACCGCTACGGAGCAGAAGCCGCCGTAGCGGCCGGGCTGGCCGATCGGGCCGCCACTGAACACGAAGTGCTGAGCGCCGCAGTCGATCTGGCGAGGCCTCTGGTGGGCAAGGACAGCGGGACGCTCGGTGCCATCAAGGCGACCATGTTCTCCGCGACCGCAGCGGCGCTGGCGGCCTGACTTACTGAGGCGGGATCACCGGCGGGCGGCACACGTTGCCCACCGGGTCCCACCACCAACCGTTCTCACAGTTCAGGGGCGTCGTCGATACCGGTGGCCGACAGATGTTGGCGGCTGGATCCCACCATCCACCTGGGCAATTGGGCACGATCGGGTCGGCGGCGCCGATCGCGGGCGACATGCCGGAGAGCGCGGTGATCGGCATCAACGTCGCGGCCGCTGTCATGAGCAGACGGCGGGTAATCAAGTTCATGCGAACCACCTCCGGTATCGGGTAACGCGGTTCGGGTGAGCCTACCCGCCACCCGGTACGCGTAACCCCGGCGCCAGCAGCCTTCTCGCCGCCACATCCAGAGCGTATCCGAGCGCCCCTATCACCACGATGACCGCTACCACCTGGTCGTAGGCCAGCTGGTCGCGTGCGTTGAGTATCTGATAGCCCAAACCTGATCGCACACCCAGCATTTCAGCAGGAACAAGGACAACCCAGGCGATACCCAGGGCGATACGTACACCGGTCTGGATGTGGCTGCGTATCCCCGGAAGAAGCACCGAGGTGAGGACCTCGAATCGGGTGGCATGAAACGACCGCGCCACATCCAGGTACCCGGGTTCGATGGCGTGAATGCCCGCCGTGGTGTTGATGAGGATCGGCCATACCGCCGCCGCGGCGATGAGAAAAATGACCGGCTGGTTCCCGATGCCGAAGACAGCCACCGCGATGGGCGTCCAGGAAAGCGGTGAGATCATCCTGAGAAACTGGATGAGGGGACGTGCGGCACGCTCAGCGGTGGCGCTCACCCCCAGTAACAAACCCAGCGGGACGCCGATCACAGCGGCCAGCGATAGCCCGATCAACAATCGCCACAGACTGACTCCCGCATCCTGCAGCAATACCCCGCGATTCAACAGATCGATCGCGGCGGGCCACACCTTGTCCGGGCCTGTCTGCCGCAAGAGCGAATGTGGTTGGCTGAGCACTGCGCTAGCCAGCCACCACAGCACGATACTCGTCGCGATGGCCAGTCCGGGCGCCAATAACTTGTTCAACAGTAGGGACTTTCGCGGCGCCGGCGTGCTGGTGGCGGTGACAGGGGGCACGATGCTCATAACGTCTGTATCTGTTCTGTTCGAGTGAAGCCGGGCGTGATGCCGAAGGCCTCCGGTCCCCCGTACGCGGCAATCGCACTGCGCACAAAGGTGTCGTCGACCAGATCGTCGTGCACTCGCGCCGGATCGAGCCGATCCAGGAACCCGCGATCACCGTCGACAACCGTCTCGTGCATCGACTCAACCAATCGCTGGGTGAAGCTCCGATAGGGAAATGGCTGATATCCCACACGTTGCGGCAGCCAATCCGGGTGATGCAACGGATACGGCAGATTCGGGTAGGTCAGCGCCGTCTGGACCGCGGGTACGGGTTGCGGCAGATACTTGCCACCACCGAGCGCGGCCGCCGCCAGCTTTCTGTCGGCGGTAATCCGGAGCTGGGCGGTGACCACCGCATCGGTAACACCCTGCACTGCCGGGGCGTAGCTTTCGATCACATCCTCGCGGGTGACCAAGACGCAGCACGCGTGGTCACGCCACACATCGCCGAGAAATGTATGAATCCGCCCGATCTTCTTGATCTGTGCGATGGCGTTGAAAGGATCAGCCACGACATAGCCACCGATCGATTGATTCGCCAGCGCCGGAACCATATCGGAAGGACTCATGACCACCAGCTCGACCGTGCGCCGGGCACGCGAGGCGGCGCTGCGGATGACCGGCCGCAACCCATGATCGCGCAACAGTTCTTGCAACACGATGTTGTGAATCGACCACCAGAACGGAATGGCCACCTGAGTACCCGCGAGGTCTTCAAGGTGCTCGATGTCCGGGGCCACAGTGAGTGCCGATCCGTTGGTGTGATTCCAGCCAAGCACCCGAACACCGTGGCCCAGCACCTGCCGCAGCTGAATGGCCATGGGCATCAGCAGATGCGCGATGTCGATCTGCCGCGCCAGGAACGCCTCCGCCAGCGCGGCCCAACTGCGGAACAACACCGGTTTCGCGGCACTGACGGTGCCTGCCGGGTACAGCCCAGCGGAATGTGCGAGCAACAGTGGCGCCGCGTCGGTGATCGGCAGATACCCGATTCGCAGTCGCCCGGTGGCATTCGTGGCATCGGAGCCGGCGGCACGAATCAGCCCGGCGGCGCCGAAAAGACCTGCTGCGGCAGTTATCCCCGCCGCACCCGCCAGAACTGTACGACGCGGCGTGTCCCCGTTCACCGGAGCACGGCTTCGATCGGCTGATACTGGGCAAGGATCTGCCGGCGTATTTCGGGCCTGTCCCCCGGCGCATCGTCCGTGAGCACCCACTCCTGACGGATCGTCCCGTCGTCTCCGAGCAGCATCACCCGGTGGGCAAGGGACAACGCCTCATCGACGTCATGGGTTACCAGGACAACGGTGACCGCCAACTCATCGGCCAGCTTCGCCAGCCAGGCTTGCAGATCGGCGCGCGTCACGGGATCGAGCGCGCTGAACGGTTCGTCCAGTAACAGCAGCGCCGGCCGGGTCGCCGCAGCACGGAGAATCGCGACACGCTGAGCCTGCCCACCTGACAATTGGTCCGGATATCGGCCCGAAAGCTGTTGGAGCCCGAAATGGCTGACCAGGTCGCACACGTGCGCGTCATCGAAAGCCGCGCGGTGCGCCGCGAACCGCCCGGCGAAGGCGATGTTCTGCGCAACTGTCAGCCACGGCATCAGCAGGGCGTCCTGGAATACGACGCCGGTTCTCGGCCGTCCGCCGTGCGAGGCCCACACGATGTCTCCGGCGTCCAACTCGTCCAGTCCCGCCAGCACGCGCAACAGGGTGGATTTCCCGCTGCCACTGGGACCGAGAATCGCCAAGAATTCGCCGAAGGCCACCCGAACGTCGATATCGCGGAATGCCGTGGTCGACCCGAACCGCTTGGTGCCGTGAGTTATTCGTACTGCGTCAGTTCCCACCGCAGCTGTCCTTCCGAGGGTGACTGGATAGGGAGAAAGGCGGCCTCGCGGAACCGACGGTTGGCCGCGGTGCCCAGCGCGTACCCGGTGCCACCGGCCAAGGTGAACTCGAGCCGGGACGCCCGACCGGCCAACTCGGCCGCGTCGAGCCGCAATCTCAGCAGCTCCGCGACGCTCGGCGTCCCAGGAGCGGCCGCGTAGCGGTAAAGACGTTCTCGGAGCCCGTGGTATTGCTGGGCGAGCTCATCGAGTTCGGCGCCGAACTGATCGGCGAGTACCCCACGCGCGGATCGCGCTCCCCGTAGCGCCGTGCCGCTGACTCCAGAGCAAAAGGCTGTCTGAAGCAACAGGAAAGCCGGCCGGATGCGCGTCACAAACCCGGGCAGGTCGGTACTGAGCACGTTCTCATGGGGAACCCGGACATTGTCCAGCCGCAGCGCCGTCGACCCGGTAGCCGTCAGCGCCATCAGGTTGGGGGGCCGCTCGATGCACACCCCGTGCGCACCGACATCAATAGCGGCCACGTAGGTGGCGCCGTCCGCCCCGAGTGCCGGCAGCACCATCAGCGCGTTCGGGAAGACGTTGGAGGCCCATCGGATCGGACCGGTGATACGCAGCCCATCGGGATGCTTCGAGGCCCGTAGCGGAACCTCCCCCAAGCCCGCGACCTGTTTGAGGCCGGCCGCCATGGCGGTGACTCCGGGGCGCTGTCCGAGAATCAGCCCGGGCAGATGCGCGGAACGGAAGACCTCAGGAGCCAGACTCACATACTCGATGGTCATGCGGTGTGCCCAGGCCGAGAAGCCCACGGCCAGGCTGCCGGTAGCGACGCTCTCGATGACCCGCACCATCGGCGCGAGATCCGCACCGGCGATACCGGCATCGAACAATCCGTGCGCGCCCAGCGCCGCGATGTCCATCCGTACGTCGGTCTGATCAGTGTCGAGAGCGGCCGCGCGCGCAGTCACCTCATCGACGACGCGTTCCAGCGCATCGTCGATGTTCCGGGCCACTGCCGCCGTCATAGCGAGATTTCCCCGAGCCCATGCAATCTGTCGACGGGAGTATCCACAGCCTTACGCGCCCGCAGCACCGCATCCTCGTCAGGAGCATCGTAGAAGCACAGGCACTTGTCCATGTCCTCACGGACATACGTACGCAGAAAACTCACCTCGGGAACATCGGCATACTTGGGCGCCTTGGCCCTCTTGCGCGCCAGGTACGTCTCCATATCCAGATCCGCGGGCAGATCCCATTCCACCAGGTAGCCCGCTGCCGGGCGCACAGACTTCAGTTGGTCTAGGTCGGCACCCACCAGGCGCACCCGGTGCGGGCCCGAGACCGTCTCGACACCAAGGGAAGCCGCGTCCCACGGCACTGCGTCCCCACTGAACTCGGCGATGACGAAGATTCTCCGGGCAGCACGTGTCACCTGGGCTTCGATGAGCTCACCACCGTCTCGGTGAATGCGCGCGTCGATCTCCTTCAGGAGCTGCGTGGCGTCGGGCTTCTCCACGGGGGCAACAGCGATCTCATACAGGTGCAGCGGCACGGCACATTCCTAACTTCGGTGGACGACTTCTGTGCGACAACGTGACAGTTACATGGACAGACCGGTCTGTCTATGACCGCGGACTGAGCTACCCTGCTCTCATGAGCCCAGCCACATCGCCTGCTGCCGCCGATGCCGCACAGACGGCACGTGTGCTCGGACCTGCCGATCGGCTCCTTCGAACTGCCGCAGATCTCTTTGCGACGCAGGGCATTCGGGCGGTCGGGATAGATCAGATCTTGAGCGAGGCCGGAGTTGCCAAGGCCAGTCTGTACAGCAGCTACGGATCCAAGAACGCGCTCATCGTGGCCTACCTCGAAGAATTGGATCAGCGTGATCGCAACCGATGGAATGCGGCGGCCGCGACTCATCGGGATCCCATCACGAAGCTCCTGACATTCTTCGATCTGGCTGCCGCCGGTGCAGCGGCCAAGAACTTCCGTGGCTGCCTGTATGTCAATGCCGCGACCGAATTCCCCGATCAAGAGTGGGAACCGGTGCGTGACCATCGAGCGTGGTTTCGCGCCACCGTGGCGACGCTGTTGCGCGAGGCCGGCTTGTCCCGCCCGGACGCCCTGGCCCGGCAGGTGCAACTGCTCTACGACGGCGCGCTGACCGCCTCAAAGGTCGAGAAGTCCGTCGCCCCGATCGCCCTAGCGCGCAGGCTGACTCGCCAATTGATCGGCTAGACGTCGACACTCTGGTTGGATGGACCGTATGGCTGAAGATGATGGCAGAGTGGTGTCCGCGAGCCGTGAGGTGCAGGCGCCCGCTGCGGCAATATTCGAGCTCATCGCAGATCCGGCGCGACAGCACGAATGGGACGGCAACGAGAACCTCGCCGCGGCCGCCACCGGGCAACGAGCCCACGCGGTGGGAGATGTATTCGTGATGACCCTGACCACCGGCGCCGATCGCGAAAACCACATCGTCGAGTTCGAAGAGGGGCGCCTGATCGCATGGTTGCCGTCGGAAGTGGGCAAGCGCCCGCCCGGTCATCTGTGGCGGTGGGAGCTACAGCCGCTTGACGACGGGCAGACCCGGCTGACCCACACTTACGACTGGACGAACCTCACCGATGAGAAGAGGCTGGTCCGTGCGCGCAGCACCACATCGGATCGGCTACAAGCCTCGGTGGACAGACTCGCGGCGTTGGCAGAGTCTGGCGAATAGCGGCCAGCGCCGGACATATGGACCTGCATCAGCTCGAATGCTTTGTCGCGGTGGTTGATACCGGTACCTTCACCGGCGCCGCCAAACGAATTCATCTCGCCCAGTCCGGCGTCAGCGCCCATGTCAAGGCTCTTGAACGCGAGGTCGGACAGCCTCTCTTCGAACGGCGTCCACGAGCGGCCGTGCTCACCCAGGCGGGCGAGGCACTGCTCCCCCATGCCCGCGCGGCGCTGGACTCCCTGGCGGCAGGGCGCGCGTCCGTGGAGAGCGTGACCGGACTGCTGCACGGACATCTGGCGATAGGGACGATCACCTCGATCTCGCCGCGCAGTATCGATCTCCCCCGGGTATTGACGACCTTTCATCGCCAGCATCCCGGCGTGGAACTCTCGTTGGTCGAAGACTCCTCGGCGACGCTCGCGCGGCGCGTGTCCAACGGCGAACTGGACGCGGCCTTTGTGAGCCTCACCGAGGACTCGCCTACCGGTGTGCATACCCGAGAACTCACCCGTGAGCGGATTACGGCGGCGTTCTCGCCGTCACACCCGTTGGCGGACAACGGCACCACGGTTTCTTTAGCGGAGCTGGCACACTACCCGCTGATCGCGCTGCCACCAGGTTCCGGCATCCGCTGGCAGCTCGACAAGGCACTACACGCGGCGGGTGTCAGCGCCAGGATCAGCTTCGAGGCCAGCGATCCCGATGTGTTGGTAGCGCTCGCGACTCAAGGTCTCGGTGTGGCGGTGGTACCCGAGTCGGCCATCCGCCAGACCAAGAGCGCCGCACACGCCTTGCTGCCGGAGCTACCACCGGGCCGCATCGGAATGCTGTGGCGCCAGGGCAGGTCAACCAACCCCGCCACCTCGGTATTCGCCCGCCATGTTGTCGGATACGTCGAAAGCACGGTCGACTAGCGCCGCCTCGTGGCGAGCCGCGTCCAGCCCTTCCCATCGTTTTGCGTAGGGTGTCTCGACACCGAACTGATCGAGAATCCGGGTCACACAGTGATCCACGATGTCCCCGATTTTCTGGGGGCGGTTGTAGAACGCGGGCATGGGCGGAACTATGCGAACACCCATCTTGCTCAGAGCCAGCATGTTTTCCAGATGGATGGTGCTTAGTGGGGTCTCCCGTGGGGCCAACACCAGCCGTCGCCCCTCCTTGAGAACCACATCCGCGGCCCGGCAGATCAGGTTGTCTGCCAGCCCGTAGCGGATCGCCGCAAGGGTTCGCATGCTGCACGGGACGACGATCATCCCGTCCGTGCGGAACGACCCGGATGATATTGCCGCGCCCTGCTCCCCCAGCTTGTACGTCACATCGGCCAGCGCACACACCTCGCGAACCGAATGCGTGGTTTCCATCTCGATGTTGGTACGCGCCCAGGCACTCATCACCAGATGTGTTTCCACTGAGGGCGTTTGTTGCAGTGTCTCGAGCAGACGAACGGCGAACGGGGCGCCGCTGGCCCCGGTGATCCCAACGATTATCCGGGTCGACGAGTCAGCCACCGGCCACTCCCCGGCGCGGCGCGCCCCCGAGCGTCGCCAGCATCGCGGTGCTCAGCTGCCAGTTCTCCTGCTGCGCCAACTCTGCGGACGTCCGAAAGCACATGGGCTGCAGTGCGATACCAATGTCGTCTCGCCGGTATTCGGTCAGCGTGAACACACATCCCATGAGCCCGCGCTCGGTGGTGGACCCCGTCATACGAAGCTTGGCGTGATGACATGTGGTTCCCCGCACCGCGAGCAGGCTCGCGGTCCCCGTGCGTTTGAGATTAGCGCGGGTCACCCGGCCCGCCACCGCCGCCAGCAGGCTCACGCCGTCCGGGCCGGGCTCCAACTCGGACCGGGACAGCAAGGCAGTGTGCGGATATCCGCCCGTATCGACGGTCACGAAGGGAAAGGCCTGCTCCGTGGCATCGATCTCGGGGAATCCCCGGAGCAGATCGCTCAATTCGCCGGGTATCTGCTGGGCATTCATAGCGGCAGAGTCCCCTTCCAACGATCACGGATCTGGCTGCGATAGCCCTGATCGAATCGATTCGCCTTGGGATAGCTGTCTTTCCACGCGAACGGCTTGCACGCGTCGATGAGCACGATGCCCATCGACAAGTCATTGGCCTCACGTTGGGACGGCGATAGACGAGGGTCGATCGCCGTAGTGGGCGTGCGGATCACGTGAATGGACTCCGCTGGCTTGACCCGGGTGAAAATCGCCCACAGCACATGGTTGATGTCGGTGACGTCGATGTCTTCATCGACCACGACGAAGTAGCGGTCCATGCCGCCGGTGCGCTTGCGCCCGGCCGCCGCCAGCAGGGCCTGCATGGCGTCGCCGGCCCCGGTCTGCTTGATGGAGATGACCATCATCAGCTGACGTGCGTATGCCCAGACACCATGAATGTTCTGGACCCCGGCTGCCTCAAGGTGATCCCAGGTAACCGAGGCCGAGTACAGCGGCACCGCTTGATCACCCGCGGGAACCGTCGGGATCATCGGTGGCGCACCAAGGATGATCGGGTTGTTGCGGTGCAGAATTCGATGCACGCGCACGACCGTCTCATTTCCGGCGTGAGTGAAGTAGCCGGTCCACTCCCCAAAGGGGCCCTCGGGCACCGATTCCTCCGTCACGGGTGGCATCTCGCCCTCGATGACAATCTCTGCGTGTGCGGGAATCGGCAATCCGCTTCCGGGGGCGGCGAGTACCTCGACCCCCGTGCCCCGCAGTCCACCTGCGACGTCGTACTCACAAACCTCCGCAGGCGCTGCGATGGCGGCTGCCGTGGTGAGAATCGGATCGCAGCCCACCACGACCGCGATCGGGCATGACTTCCCGTTATCCCAGTACTTCTTGGCAATCGCCAGGGCGTGGCGATTACCAAGCATCCACAATGACAGGCGATCCTTGCCCTGCACGCACCCGCGATAAGTGCCGACATTGACCCAGCCGGAATCCGGATCCCGGGTGATCACCATGCAGGCGGTGCCGATGTAGCGGCCACCATCACCGTCGTGCCAACGTGGCGTCGGGAAGATGGTGAGGTCGACATCGTCTCCCTCGATGACATTCTCCAGGATGGTCCCGGTGGAAACCTCCACGGGCGGGATGGGATCGATGCGCTTGCTGAGGTCCTTCCAGGTGCGGACGACGTCTATCGCGGATGTGTCGGCCGGTAGCCCGAGCGCCACGGCGCATCGTTGCACCGTTCCCATGAAGTTGGTGAAGACCCGATATCCGGCCGGATATCCCGAGATGTTGTCGAACAACAGCGCCGGGCCCTCTTTCTCCGCGAGGAGCTCGGTGATACAGCCGATCTCCAGGTCCCAATCGGCCCCGTCGATCGTCATCACCTCGTCGTCACCCAGTTCACGAGTCAGTGTGTCGATGTAGTCCCGCAGATCACGAAAAGCAACCATGGCTCATTCGGGCCGCGCGCAGCACGCGGCCCTATCTCCTTTCGCCCGTGCGTAATTGGTTGGACATTGGTTGGACGCGGTGTGCCCGCATCGTTCATTTCACTGTGCGGCGACGCTTGACATAAGTCCAATAGCTAGTTCAGCTGGAAAGCATCCGTAAATCAGATGCCATCGAATAGGCCTCGACCTCAAGCCCACTAGAGGCCCGATCCTGCGGGAGACGCGCACCGATAGCCCCTTCGCCGGGCTGACCACCCACGCCTACCTGTGGACGTGCTGTTCCACAGCCCCGCCACCGAGTCGTCGGGGCATTCTCGGGGGCCTGGACCTGATCGACGCAAATCCGATGACTGACCGCGACTACGGCCGAACCGCCTGCGCGAACCCGAAGACCCCGTTCGGATCATAACTGGCGGCGATCGCTCTCAGCCGCGGCAGGTTTTCTCCGTAATACGCGGCCGCCCACTCGGGCAACCGAGGGTCGATGTAATTCACATACGCGGCGGGGCCGCAGATCTCACCAAGCCGGTCCCGAGCCTCGTTCACGCGCTCGTACGCCATGGCGGCGTCCCCACCGACACCATGGTAGATCTGCACCGAGGCCGCCGCTTTCCGGTGAGGGAAAGCCGTGGCGTCAGCCGGTATTCGGGCCGCAGCCCCACCCAGACTGTCGAAGATGAAGGTAAGCCCGGCCTTGTCCGTCAGGAGTGCTTCGATGCGCGCGGTATCGGCGGCCGCATCCGGAACCATGCGCGAGGACGCCACGAATGCCTCCCTGCGCAATTGACCCTCCTGCGCGCCGGTCCACGACGGATGGCACTGGGCAACAGTCAAAGTGGAGCATCCACCCATGAACTTCATGGCGTCGAGAAAGGGCATTTCGGCAATAAATCGGTCGGTGACCGTACCCCCGACCGAGCCGCGCAGGTCTTCGGCCAGCTCGCGCGGATCTTCCTCCTGGGCAATGCATCCCACAATCCGGCAGTGCGGCACGGCGCCGCCGATCGCTTGCAGCGTAGTCCACAACCCATCGGGAGCACCGGCCATGACGGCCAGCCATCGGCGCATGATCGCAGCCATGTCGCCTGGAGCGTAGTCAAGGGTGAACACCGTCAGCTCGACAGTCTCGGCCGTTTCGAAAGTGAACTCGGTTGCAATGCAGAAGTTTCCGCCGCCAACGCCGCGAATTGCCCAGAACAGATCCGGCTCGGAGTCCTTCGATACCACCCGAACCTTGCCGTCCCCGGTCACCACGCGAGCCGAAACGAGTTGATCGCAGGTAAGCCCGAGCTTGCGGGTGAGCACCCCCACCCCGCCGCCCAACGTCAATCCGGCGATGCCGACTGTCGGGCACGACCCCCCGGCCAGCATTCGGCCGGCGCCCGCAACGCCGGCATACACGTCGATCAGGCGCGCTCCGGCCCCGATCACTGCCTGCGTCCCGGTGACCGTGACCCCGGCCATACGGCCCAGATCTACCACCAAACCAGCATCGGGAACGCAGTAGCCGGCATAGCTGTGCCCGCCGCTGCGCGCCGCTATCGGCAACCGGGCACCCGCTGCGAATTCCACGCAGCGTGCCACGTCCTGCTCGGACGCGCAGAACGCCACCGCACCAGGGCGGTTCACGTCGAACAGTGGATTGAATGCCCGTGCGAAATCGTCCATGGCAGCCTCGCCACGCAGCACAAGAGTTCCAGATAGGCTGCGGCGCAGCACTTCCCATCCAAGATCAGACGGCGCACCGACGGGAGAATCGGGCGCGCATCCGCTCACCGATGTTGAGGCGAGTGCCAGCATGGCCCCAGCGCACAGCGCCGCACGCCTGCTGATCAGCACGGGGGCTCGTGCGGTGCGCGACCGTGGATCCATCACCCCATCTTGTCTTCACGGACCCGTGTGCGCCGGGCAACGGTAGATTGACGGCTATGACGGCCAACTCGGCATCCGATCCCGTGGCCGATCTGGCGCTCAGTGCCGGTGGCGCGCGAATAGGGGCCTTCTTCGATCTGGATGGCACCCTCGTGGCCGGATTCACGCCGACGGCACATGCCCGCGATCGGATGCGCCGACGTCAGGCCAGCGTGGGCGAGGTGCTGGGAGTTCTGGAGGCCACGTTCCGGTACAAGCTGGGCCGCATGGAATTCGAACGACTGGTGGTGCGGGCGGCCGGATACCTGCGCGGCGACTCACTGAGCGAGCTTGAGGCAGTGGGTGAACGAATCTTCCACCAGCACAACGCCTCGATGATCTACCCGCAGATGCGTGAGCGGGTACGGGCCCATCAGGAGCGGGGCCATACCGTGGTGCTGAGTTCCTCGGCACTGACCATCCATGCCGTGCCGGTGGCGCGTCACCTGGGGATCAGCCATGTGCTGTGCAACCACTTCGACGTCGACGATCGCGGACTGCTCACCGGCGATATTCGCAAACCCATTGTGTGGGGCCGCAACAAGGCGGCCGCCGTTCGGCGGTTCTGCGACTCCAACGCCGTTGACTTGCAGCGCAGTTACTTCTACGCGGACGGCGAGGAGGACATAGATCTGATGGCCCTGGTCGGCGCACCCTGCCCGGTGAATCCGCGCGGCAGGCTGGCGGTGCTGGCATCCGAGCAGGGCTGGCCGGTGCTGCGGCTGGACGATCCACGCCCACGCGGAGTGGGGTCGTCGCTACGGCGGCTTGCCGCACTCACCCGCCGATAGGCTGGGCATATGGCGGGACGCTACGTGGCCCTGGGAAGTTCGATGGCAGCCGGGCCGGGCATCGGCCCGCGCGTGCCAGGATCGCCCCGGCGGGCGGGGCGATCGGCACGCAACTACCCGCACCAGATTGCCGAGCGCATGGGGTACCAGCTGGTCGATGTCACCCATTCCGGGGCCACCACGGCACATGTCCTGACCGACCCGCAGCACACCGCCGCACCACAGATCGACGCGCTCGACGGCAGTGAGGAGCTGGTGACCGTCACCATCGGCGGCAATGACGTGGGATATGTGCCGTTCCTGGTGGCCGCCGCGCTACCGCGCATCCTGCGTGTGCTGCCCGTGGTCGGTGTTGCGCTACGAGAGCTGCTGGACACCGGCAAGCGCGAGGCGGCTGTGACGGTCATCGGGGAATCCCTGCGCGCGGTGGGTGAGCAGGTGCGAAGCAGGGCACCACGCGCCCGGGTGCTCTTTGTCGACTATCTCTCGTTGCTACCGCCTCAGGGCGAGCCCGCGCCTCCGTATACATCCAGCGAGACGGCAACCGGACATCGCATCGCCGCAGCCCTCGCGTCGGCGACCGCGGCGGCCGCGCACGCCACTGGCTGCGAGATCGTTCAGGCATCAGCCGCCAGCACCGACCGCCACGCCTGGTCAGCGCACCCCTGGACGACACGGCCCGGCATCCCCTGGCCGTGGCACCCGGCACCGCTGCACCCCAACGAGGAGGGCATGACAGCCGTCGCAGATCTCGTATTGGCCCTATTGGACGACGCGTCTAATGACTGAGGTTGTGTCTTGAGGGCGCCGCCGCATTGCGATACTTGACCCGTGCGCACAACTCCCCTGCTGATGGCTCCCGTCTTCGCAACCGCGCTGGGGATCGCCTGCGCCGGCCCGGCGGCGGCAGTGGCGCCTCCGGCCGACGGGACCTACCGGCTGATCGAGGAGGGCCTCGGCGATGTCACCTGGACAATGTCCGCCGTCTGCGTGCAAGCCTCAGGCACCCGCATCCAATCGGACTACACCGATCCCACGATCCAGGCCGACGGCTGCACCCTCACCGTCACCAGCGCAACACCGGACATCGTCAAGCACGCCGACAAGCTCCAGAACTTCTCCATCCCCGCCAAACTGGTTGATGACCAGTGGACCTTCATCCATGCCCGCCCGCAGGGTATGACCTGCCCCGACGGCAGCTTCGCCGCTACCCAGGAGAAGTACGTCTTCAACGACGAGACCCTCGCGGGCACGCACACCACCATCCACAGCGCGGTCTGCGGCGGTCAGCCCGGGATGACGAAGAAACCCTTCAGCCTGCAATTCGTGAAGCCCCTCGAGGTACCCGTCGAACGCTTCCCGCAGTACTGCGACGGATTCGCACACTGCTGGTAGCTGCTCAGGGCAGTAACGGCACCCGCCACAGCGCCATACCGGGCTCGATCACCAACAGTCGCGTCAACGTCAATCGTGTGATCAGCAACGCTCCCCGAATCATCACCACCGCAATGGGCAGCTCCACCGCGACAGCCGTCAGGATCGCCCACCACACTTCGCTCGGGCCGGCTGTCATCACATCGAACCAGGCATCACAGATGAGGAGCACTCCGGTGGTGAACGCCGTCAACACCAGCAGTTGACGGCGCAACAGGCCTAACACCGCGGTGGCTGCCATGAAGGCCACCAACAGCATGTCGAACCCGACCCACGTCACCGTCCACCGCTGTGCCACATAGTTTTCGGGCAGTGTGAACGCAAGGTAAGTGATCCATGGAATCAAGGCGACAGAGCCACCGATCATCAGGCCCAGCCGCAGCGCGCGAAACCTGGCCAGATTTGGCGGAGCCACCTCACTGAGCGGGCGTTCCAGCCGCTGGATCAGCTCTCGGCGCTCGTCGGCGGACATCAGCGCGATCGCCTGGTCCGACAGGTAACTCTGGGTCATGTACAGCTTCCTCCCAGGAAACGTCATCACAATGTCAGCGTGCCACCGACTACGCCGACGCCAGCTCCGGCGCCGACCCCTATCCCACAGTTGCCCGCCAACGATTTCCATCAGTACAGCCACGGGGTTTCCGCCCTCGGCGGCTGGTTTCCGATCGTTGTTCAGGTGCTGGCGGTGGTGGCACTACTGGTTGTCATCGGATGGCGCACCCGCCGCTGGCGTCTGCTGTGGGTGCCCGTGAGCGTAGCCGTCGGCGCGCTAGGCGCCGTGGCGGCGTGGGTCTACATGAACTCCGAGGGTCTGGCTTCGGATCCGGCGCCGTTGCGGCTGTGGTTGTGGATCGGGGTATTTGCCACATCGGTCGCGGTCGCCGTCATCGGCTTCCGCGGCGCGCCATGGTGGCGTCGCGGTATATCGCTGCTGGCCATTCCGCTCACGCTGCTCGCGGCGCTCGTCGCACTCAACACCTGGGTCGGCTACTACCCCACCGTGCAGGCGGCGTGGGGCGCGATCTCCGCGGGCCCGCTGCCCAATGAGGTCGATATGAACGACCTTGCCGGTCTGCGCAACTCGAACCCCGCGACCGGCAAGCTGGTGCAGGTGGACATCCTCGCCGACGCGAGTGGATTCAAACACCGCGGCGAATACGTCTACCTGCCGCCCGCCTGGTTCGCGGGTGATAGCCCGCCCCGGCTGCCCGTGGTGATGATGATCGCCGGGGAATTCAACACCCCCGCCGACTGGGTGCGCACCGGTAACGCCACCCAAATGATCGATGACTACGCCAAGTCGCACAACGGGCTGACGCCGATCTTCGTCTTCGTCGATGTCGCGGGAAGTTTCAACAACGACACCGAATGCGTCAACGGGCCCCGGGGGAACGCCGCGAACCATCTCACCGAGGACGTACGGCCATATGTGGTCTCGGAATTCAACGGATCACCCGACGCCGCGAACTGGGCGGTCGTCGGCTGGTCCATGGGCGGCACCTGCGCTATCGACCTGACAGTCATGCATCCGGACCTGTTCTCCACGTTCGTCGATATCGCCGGCGACCACGGACCCACTGCCGGAACCAAACAACAGACGATCGACCGTCTGTACGGCGGCGACGCCGCCGCATGGGATGCCTTCGATCCCCGAACTGTCATGGCCAAGCACGGACCGTACACCGGTGTGACGGGATGGTTCGAAGAGGCGATCCCGCCGGCCGACGCCAAAAAGCCGAGCGGTCCCAAGCGGCCCACGGCCGACACGCCCACCGGAATCGGCGGGCACGACGACGTGACCGACGACGACAGGGAGGGCGCCGCGCAGGATCTGTGCACGGCGGCGCAGCAGGTCCACATCTCCTGCACGATTCACCAGATGATCAGCGGGCACACCTGGCAGTTCGCCAGCCGCACCTTCTCGGACGCGTTGCCGTGGCTGGCCGCACAGATACGCACACCGGGGTCAACCAGCTAGGACTTCGGCCGTGCGGGCGCAGGCCTAGAGAAAGTGGACCATCGACACCGCACCCGCCAGCAGGCAGTACACCGCGAACGGGATCAGGGTGCGGGTGTGGAAGTACTTGGTGAGGAAGCGCACCGCCAGATAGGCGGCCACCGCTGCGACCAGGGAGCCGACCACGACCTGCCCGAGGATGCCGTCCCCCTGCGGGCCGGCCAATGTCGGCAGCTTGAGCACGCCTGCGGCCAGGATCACCGGAGTGGCGAGCAGAAACGCGAATTTGGCGGAGTCCTCATGGTCTAGCCCGCGAAGCAGTCCCCCGACCATCGCCACACCCGAGCGGCTGATGCCCGCGAGCAACGCCAGGCTCTGCGCCACGCCGATGGTGCCCGCGTCCACGTAACTCAGATCCGCGATCTGCTTAGGGCTCTGCGCGTTGTGTGCGTTGGCGGCCTGAGCTACTTGCCGCCGGCGCAGTACCTCGGCGCCGGCCAGCAGGAGCCCATTGATGAACAGGAACACGGCGGCGGCGCTGGGTTTGGCGAATAGGGTGCGCAGCGAGTGCTCAAGCAGTAGCCCGAGCAACCCCACCGGAATGGTCGCGACCACGATCAGCCAGCCAAGCCGCTGAGCCGAGGTCTCGATCTTTCGGGTGCGTACCGAGGTGATCAGCCCCGCGATGATGCCGACCCAATCGCGCCAATAGAACACCAAGAGCGCCAGCGCAGTGGCCACATGCAACCCGACCACAAATGCCAGGTACGGGGTGCCGGTATCCGAGTCACCCTGAGTCACAAGGTTCTGCCACGAGCCGCCGATCCATGCCGGCACCAGTACCGAGTGGCCGAGGCTGGACACGGGAAAGAGCTCGGTGACTCCCTGCAGGGCTCCGATGACGATGGCCTGGGTATAGGTCAACGCGGACAATGGCTTTCCTTACGAGTGGGCTGGTTGAGGGCTATCCGGGCGGTCCGGACGGAATGCGGCCCACACCCTGCCACAGAAACCTGGAGATCGTCCGGGCGGGTGCCCCGTGGCCGCAACCACGGCGTGCGGACGCAAAAGTCCCCGAACACGCGATGTGCCGGGGACTTTTGCGTCCGTGCGCGGAAAGAACGAGGCGCTGGGGATTGACCGCTAGGGATTGACCTTGGAGACGACGTGTTCGGCGAAGCTCTCCAGGTTTCTGATCTTGGTCTCCAGCGGCTCGGTGTCGTTTCCGATCATGTACGGAATACGGAAGCCCACGATGACGTCGGTGACGCCCTTGTCCTCCAAGCGCTTTACGCCGTCAACGGTGAATCCGTCGAGAGAGATGACGTGGACCTCGAACGGTTTGTCGGCGGTTCCTTCTTCTTCACGGAACTTGTTCAGCTTGGCCAGCAGCTCATCCAGGTCCTCGGTGCCACCGCCGTGCATCCAGCCGTCGCATCGGGCCGCGCGCCGCAGGGCCGCGTCGGCATGACCACCGATGAGGATCGGGATGGGCGCCGTCGGCGCAGGGCACATCTTGGTCTTGGGGATGTCGTAGAACTCGCCGTGAAACTCGAAGTAGTCGCCGGTGGTGAGTCCCTGAATGATCTCGATGCACTCGTCCATACGCTTACCGCGCTTGGCGAAGGGCACGTTCATGAGCTCGTAATCCTCGGGCCAGGGGCTGGTGCCCACGCCCAGACCCAGACGGTTACCGGTCAATGCCGCGATGGACGAGGCCTGCTTGGCCACCAGCGCGGGCGGCCGGATCGGCAACTTGAGGACGAAGATGTTGAACCGAAGAGTCGAGGTCACGGCGCCCAGCGCCGCGGTGAGGGTCAGCGCCTCGATGAACGGTTTGCCTTCCAGGAATTCGCGATTCCCGTCGGGCGTATACGGATACTTCGCATCCGACTCGTAGGGATACGCCAGACTGTCGGCGATGGTCATCCCGTTGTATCCGGCAGCCTCGGCCGCCTGGGCCAACGGGATGTAGTACGACGGGTCGGTCATCGCCTCGGCGAAGGTGAACCGCATAGATTCCTCCTGGAGTGCCTCCGGCAGCACCGGCGCTGTCGGTACTACGCACTCTAGCGGTTACGAAATCTGAACTCGCATATTGTTTTTGCGGCGTCAACGAGCCTTCTCGTCTGCGCCTGCGATGGCGAAAAACAGTGCCGGAACCGCGATTTCGACGACGAGCATAGCGATCCAGAACGGGTGCGGCTGCCCACTGTCGATCAATGAAACCACCCGGCCAAGGCCACCGGCCAGCAGCCCCGCCGCCAGCAGCCGAATCGCGATACCCGGAATCGGCGAGAGCCGCGCTACCCAGATCCACGCGACCCCGTACACGGCGAAGAGCCCGGCGAAGAACCGTTCCTGGCTGTCCGTACTCGCATTGACCTCGCCACCGCCGAACACCGTTTCCGGCCCGCCGACAACGTGATACAACCCGATCGCCACGCAGGTCACCCCGGTCAGGACGGCCAGATACTTGAGCACTTTGTCCATGTCACGTCCTTGGAAATCTCAACGGAATTGATAGAACGTTCTAGTAGGACCGTACAATGCGTGCCACGCGGAGACAAGGTTCTTGAAGGATCCGAAAGGACATGCGATGCCCGCCGACACTCGCGATCGAATAGTCGCGGCCACCTGCGAACTGTTCCGCCGGCAGGGCATGACCGGCACCGGGCTCAAACAGATCGCCCAGAGTGCGGGCGCTCCGTTCGGATCCATCTATCACTTCTTCCCCGGAGGCAAAGCCCAGCTGGCCGATGAGGCGATCCGGGCTTCGGGTGCGATGTATCGGGACCTGGTGATGGCGGTCTTCGACCAGGGCGGTCCCGACCTACCGGAAACCATTCGAACAGCATTCACCACGGCCGCCGACAACCTCATGGCAACCGACTACGCCGACGCCTGCCCGATTGCCACCATCGCACTGGAGGTGGCAAGTACGGACGAAACACTGCGTCGCGCCACTGCCGACGTCTTCACCGACTGGATCGAGCAGGGCACCGAGCGAATCGCCGGATCAGGCCTGCCGCATACCGTGCGCCGCCGCCTCATCCTGGGATTCATCAGCAGCCTGGAGGGCGCGTTTGTGCTGAGCCGGGCACTGCGAAGCCCCGAGCCATTATTGGCCGCGGGTGAGGCGGTGGCCGCCGCGGCCGCCTGCGCCCTCAACACCCGGCCGGAATAAAGCGGACTGCGGTCCGGTTGATGAGGGCATAGCGACACAACCCCCAAGGAGGTTCTCATGCCAGCTATCACCGTATCGTCGACGGAAGCCCTGACCCTGCCGCGCATCACAGCCCCCGAGCCCACCGACACCGAACGCCCGGTGCGATCCATCACCACCGGTCCGCGCGGTTACGAGGGCGAGGGCTTCCCCGTTGTGCGCGCCTTCGCCGGCGTGTCCTCCGCCGAGTTGGATCCGTTCATCCACATGGACCAAATGGGCGAGGTCGAGTACGAACCGGGCGAACCGCGCGGGACGAGTTGGCATCCCCACCGCGGCTTCGAAACGGTCACGTACATGATCGACGGCAGATTCGCGCATCAGGACTCCCATGGCGGCGGCGGGCTCATTCACGACGGTGCCACCCAGTGGATGACGGCGGGATCCGGAATTCTGCATATCGAAACTCCCCCAGCAGAACTGGTGGAGAGCGGCGGCACCTTCCACGGCATCCAGCTGTGGGTCAATCTTCCGGCACGTGACAAGTTCCTGACCCCCGCGTATCAGGCGATCGAGGGAGCGCAGACCACACTGGTGACCTCAACCGACGGCGGCGCGCTGGTGCGCATCATTGCCGGCGACATCGGCCCACATCACGGCCCGGGTAGCACCCACACGCCAATCACCCTGGCACATGCCACCATTCAGCCAGGCGCACAATTGAACGTGCCCTGGAACCGAGAGTTCAATTCCCTGGTTTATGTGCTCTCTGGGCGCGGTACCGTCGGCACGTTGGGTCACCCCATCGAACAGGGACAACTCGCGGTACTGGGCCCGGGAGACCGGATCACGGTCCACGCCGGTGAGACCCAGGATGGCAACCGTCCCGCGATGGAGGTGCTGCTCTTGGGTGGCCGGCCGATCCGCGAGCGCGTAGTGGCCTATGGCCCGTTCGTGATGAATACCAAGGCCGAACTGATTCAGGCGGTCGAGGATTATCAGGCAGGCCGCTTCGGCGTCATTCCGCCCGATGCCCTGATGCCACACGTCGCGCGCTGACGGCAACGCGCCTACCGCCGGAAGGCCCGGCGGTAGGCGCTCGGCGTGGTGGCGGTAACCCGGCGCAGGTGTGTCCGCATCGCGGTAACACTGCCGAATCCACACTGTGCGGCAATGGATTCCATCGTCATCTCGGTGTTCTCCAGCAGCTCGCGAGCCCGGGTGGCACGCTGTAGGTCAAGCCACCGTTTGGGGGTGGTACCCACCTCCTCGGCGAAGCGCCGGTTGAAGGTGCGCAGACTCAGATGCGCGCGGCGCGCAAGCGCCGACACGTCATCGATCTCGGCGAGGTGCCCTGCTGCCCAACTCAGCGCCGGACCAAGGCCGACGGAATCATGAAAGGTCTTGGCGGGCGGGATGAACTGAGCTTGGCCACCATCACGATGGGGCGCCATGACATTCCAGCGGGCCATATCGGATGCGGCCGCCGCACCCAACTCGCGCCGCACCACGTGCAGGCACAGGTCCATACCCGCCGACAGCCCCGCCGACGTGAGAATGTCACCGTCATCGACGTACAAGACGTCGGGCCGCACGTCGACCAGCGGATAAAGCCGGCGCATATCGCCGCAGTACTCCCAGTGCGTGGTCGCGGGCCTTCCGTCCAACAGGCCCGCGGCGGCCAAGACAAAAGCACCCAAGCAGATGCTGAACACCACGGCTCCGCGCTGATGCGCGGCCACCAAAGCGTTCAGCACGTCATCCGGTGGCGGATAGTCGTGTGGGGCACGCGCGGGGACGACCACGATATCGGCGGACTCGAGGGCATCGATGCCATGCTCCACCTCAAGAGTGAAACCGTCCGGTGTCCAGACACTCCCGGCCCGGTGACCGCAGGTCACCAGATCGAAGCCGTCCGGCGCACCCGCGCGCCCCGGCCCCCTGCGGAACATCTGCACAGCACACGCCAGGTCATAGGTGATCAGACCGTCGAGGGCCAGCGCCGCGACCGTCTTGGTGCCCATGACTCACTATGGCATGAATCCGAGTATCTGTGGCATTCATGCCACTGGCTGCTCTCGGCGCGCTCGACTTGACTTACGTCATGACGACATTCGAACTGGACTGGGAGTGGGCGACCCGAACCGGCGGGACGATCACAGCCACACAGCGGCGCGCACTGTTGGGGCGCCTGATCCGCACGCTGCCAGGGATGGTGAGCGACGCCGTCAGAACCCGGATCGGACGGCGCGGGCAGGGACGCGTCGAATTCGGATCAATTGCGGTGCCCGATTCCGCGCTCGCGTTGGCGGCCGAGCAGGAGGCACGCGACTGTGTCACGCCGCACGTGCTCGAACATTCGTATCGCACCTACTTCTTCGGAAAGGCATTGGCCGAGCTGGACGGGATCCGCGTCGACGATGAGCTGGTGTACGTCGCGAGCCTGTTGCACGATCTGCAGCTGGAACATCCGACACCCGGGCGATGCTTCGCCGTGGTGGGCGGTGAACGCGCCGCGCAGTTCGTGAGGGATCAGGGCGCGCCCGAGACGCGAGCACAGGCGGTCGGCGCGGCAGTCGCCGCGCATATCACCCTGGGCGCCAGTGAAAACCTGTCAGATCCAGGCGGATTCGTCTCAGCGGGGGCCGGAACCGATGTGTTCGGCCTGCGACTCTCCGACCTCGATACCGAGTGGGTACAGGAGCTGTTACGGCGCCATCCCCGACTGGATTTCAAACGGCACATGCTCAAGGCCTGGGCAGCAGAAAGCTCCGCGGTGCCGTCCGGACGTGCCGCTTGGCTGACCCGATACGCGGCCTTCCCGATGCTGATCAAGGCGGCCCCGTTCAGCGAATAGGACTATTGCTGTAACAGCCGGCGCAGCAGATGCAGGGCGACGGTAGTGGCGCGTTCGCGGATTTGGTTGCGGTTCCCGGGGATAACGACCCGCAGATCCGCCCGCTCCCCCGCTACCGTCTTGACACAGAAACACACAGTGCCCACCGGCTTGTCGGGCGAGCCGCCGCCCGGTCCCGCGACCCCCGTCGTGGACACCGCGATATCGGCACCCAGAGCCGTCAAAACACCGTCGGCCATGGCCGCTGCCACCTGCGGTGATACCGCCCCGTGAGTGGCGAGAAGCTGCGGGTCCACCTGCAACTGGCCGATCTTTACGTCGTTGGCGTAGCTGATGACACCGCCGAGGAAGTATGCCGAGGATCCCGGCACATCCGCGATCCGGGCCCCCAGCAGCCCTGCCGTGCACGACTCGGCGACGGCAAGGCGTCTTCCCCGCAGCAGCGCGGCCACCACCTGGTCGACGGTTGAACCATCGGAGGAGAACAGCGCCGCGCCATGTCGAGTCGCGATGAACTCGTGGAGGCGTTCCCAGGCGGGCCGGGCGGACGGTTCGAACCGGGTGACCACCTCGACCTCGCTGCGCCGCAGGCAGGTGGTGATCTCCAGCGCGGCAAGACTTCCCAGCGCTTCCTCGGCGAGACGAAGCGTCTCGGCGATATCCGGCTCGGTGATTCCGTACAGCCGCAGGATCGTCTGCTCGATGGCCACCGCATCGTCACCGACAAGTCCGCGAAAAGGCTCGGCACGCACCACCGCGGGCCACATCCGCTGCAGTTCGTGCGGCGGCCCAGGCAAAACCACAATGACCACTTTGCCCGCGGTCACGATCGCTCCCGGCGCGGTACCCACCGGATCCAGGATCTGTCCCCGAGCCGGAACCAGCGCCTGCTTGGCAATGCCGACCCGCAGCGCCTCCCAGTCGACATTTTCCCAGCGATCGGCCATCGGACGCAACCGGTCCATGATCGCCGCTTCCAGTGCGGCATCGAAAACAAGTGTGGTGTCGGCAAATTCAGCCACGGTAGGCAATGTCATATCGTCGGCGGTGGGCCCGAGGCCGCCCGATGTGATGATGAGATCGACGCCTTGATCGGTGAGAAACTGAAGCTGCGCAAGCAGATCGTCCTTGCGGTCTCCGCACACGCAGATATGCGCGACATCGATTCCCGCTTCGCGTAGGTGTTCGGAAAGCCATGGCCCGTTCGCGTCGGCGACCCGCCCGGTGAGGACTTCCGTGCCCGTGACCACGATTCCCGCTCGCAACATGTGAGCAGCCTAGGCCGGTAAGTTTGGCGCCATGGCTGTGGGCATCGACGAGGGCGCCGTCATCGAATACATCGTCACCACCTTCCCCGACCTCCAACACGAGGTCATGCAGGGTAATTGGTTCTTCTTCAGCGGCACCGATCGTCAAGTACCGGTGATCACGCTGATGTCGAACGCCGCATACGACTCCCACTCCGATTTGGAGCGCCCGTCGGTGTACCGCCTCAACATCGGGGTGGGTGGCACCACATTTACCAACCTGCTGCGAGGCCAGGATGCGTCGAGTGCCATCGACTACACCGAATTCGACCGGGTCTTGCCGCATCCGGAGTACAGCGGTGCCAAATGGGTGTGCGTGGTCAACCCCAGTGAGGACACATTCGCCGAGGTGGTGCGACCGCTGCTGGCCGAGGCCCACGCCCGTGCGGCGCGGGATTAGTCAGCCGTGAGATACGTCCACAGATGGCGAGTGATACCCGACTCGCCATAGGTGGGCAGAGTAGGCCCCTCGCCCTGGAAGCCCGCTGCCGCGAGGGCCTCGATCAGGACCAGATCGTCGGCGCGCGCGGCCACGACGACCCGCCGCGTGGGTGCCGGAGCCGCCCGCACCCGCGCCGCGAGTTTCACGAGATCCGGCGTGAACGCGTCCTCGGGCGCATCAGCATGCGCTCTGACGATGAGCTCGGTCGTGGAGCTTCCGGGGTCGACGGATATCTCGATCACCCCCGCCGGACGTCCCGAAATATCAACCGGTACTGTCGAATTAGCGTTCGGTGTGGTGCGCCGAAGCCGATTGCGCAGCTCGTAATGGCCGCACGCCAACAGCTGGCTCCACGGGATCGCCGGACGGCCGGCGCGGACCCGTTCGGGCGCGCCGTTCGACAGCGCGTCCCGTTTGCCGCGCAAGGCGGCGAGGTTCTCGGCGGAATTGGCCTGAAACCAGATCTCGTGATCGCTGGGAGCGCCATCGAAGATGCGGAGTCTGCGACACGTCTGCAGCCTGGACCAACCCACGGCCTGGGCAAGTCGGTGAACGGCCACGTTCTGCACCGCCAACGGTGCCACCGCGTGCGGAACATGCGGATCGGCCTCGAATCCGGCGATGATCAACGCGGTCTGCGCCCACATGGTGACCGAGTGCGGAACCCCGGCCGTCCATGTCGACACCTCCGTACCTCCGGTCCGTGGGTGTCGACCAGCCATGACCAGATGACCGGCCACGCGCTCTTGGCCACTGTCGAGATGGACCAACAGGTACGAAACCCAGCCGCGCGCCGCGTCGGCAAGCGCCTGCCGCCGGGTGTGGACCCACATGTACGGCGAGTGAGCTTCGGGCCACGACATCTCCTGGTGCGCGAAGGCCGGCGCCAAACGCCGCTCGTAGCGCAGGTTCGTTTCCCGCCAGGACGGGCCATCTGACAGTCGGGGTTTACGCAACATGACGGTCATGCCGTCAACCCGGACCGGCCCCAGGCAAGCCGGGGCGCTATGTCGATCGCGTGCGCGCACCTGGGCAGGGTAGCGCACCACACAAACACGCGATGCGGTGATTAATCAACTACTGCGAGAACATCATTGCGTGTACATCGTGTCTATTTCGCATCCGGATTCCGCAGCCGCGTCCACATCCGTCGCGGTGGCCCATCTTCACCCAACGCGGCCGGCGCCGTGCCCTCGTCGGCAAAACCGAGTGCCGCGAGCCGATCCGCGAGCATCGCATCGCTTTCCTGGGCCACGACAGTTGTTCTGCACGACACCGCCGGACCCTGCGCCAGGTGACCCGCGAGCCCGGACACCACGGCGACGCGGGCGGAATCGGATACCCACAGGGGCAGCCGGGGCACCAATTCCGTTGTTGCCGTTCCTATATCGGAATAGACGTCAATCGAGCCGGCCGGACGGCCGCCAATCGAGACACGATACTGACCTGACTCACCGCGTTCGATCCGAGCCACTTCCCCACTACCGGAAGGAATTTCCAGAGGTGACTCCGCTATCGCCTTGCGGCGGAGAGTGCCGAACCGCAGGCGCGCGCGTATTGCCACGAATCGCAGCCACGCGGCCAGATATTCGGCGCTCGGCATGCGGGGCGCCGGCGCGGTGAACGGCGCTCGGGTGAAGGGGATTGCCGAAAGGCGCCGCCGGGCCCAATCCCGGTACTCGGCCGTATTGGGCAAGAACCAGATGTGATGGTCAGACACCTGCCCGCCGTAGCGGCGCAGCGCACGTCGTGTCTGTAGCTGGGTCCACCCCATCGATTCGGCGAACCTGTTTGCACCCACATTGGAAACTGCCGCCGGTGCCAGGGCGTGCGGGATGGCGGGGTTACCGTCGAAGGCGGACAAGACCGTGGTCAGCTGCGCCCACGCGCTCACCGCGGAGGGGACGTCCGCGGCCCAGGTGGAGATCTCAGCCCCGCCGGTGCGGTGATCTCGGCCCGCCATCAAGAAGTGGCCCACCACCCGCTCGGAACCATCGTCGATGCGCACCAAGAGGTATGAGACGCCGCCGGCCCGGGCGTCGGCGCTCGCCGCGCGCCAGGTATCCACCCACATGACCGGCGAATGCGCGCTTTCCCAGTCCATATCGTCACGGTCGAATGCCGGCGAGAGCCGTTCCTCGAAAGCCAGCGCTGTCTCCCGCCACGACGGCCCGTCGGCCAACCGGGGCGGCCGCAGCAGCACCGTCACCCCATCGATCGTGACGGGGCCAAGGTGCACCGAAGACCCAGTACTGAATTTGCTGCGCACGGCGCCAGGCTACCGCAGCAGCATTCGCCCCGCGGCAATAGTCAGACGGCGGGCACCAGCACCAGCGGGACTCGCCGCGCGCCGATGAGGCGATGCGACACCGATTGACCCAGCAGCGTGTCGAGTGCGGATGCGGGACCACCCCGAGGGCTGCCCAAGATGATCATCAGTGCGTCGCACTGCTGCGCCAAGGCCAGGAGCTGAACCGCGGCGGGTCCATGCGCACGGTGGTACTCCCACGACACGTCGCCGGTCACCAACTCTTCGCGCGCCGCACTTTCGGCTTCGGCAATTGCCATGCGCGACTGCGATTCCCAGCTGTCACAATCGGGATCCACCGGTTCGTCGTCCATGTCCTGGATGTGCACCACGTGTATGTGCGCATGCAGCCGCCGGGCCATATCTATCGCGAAGCGCAACGCGGCAGTACTCGGCGGATAGTGGTCCCATCCGATCACCAATTGCGCAGCGGGCGACTCGCTCATGACTCCATCCTCACGCTAGTACCCACCCCAGCGCCAGACCTGCCGCACACGCGCCCACGGTGCCCAGCAGCGTGCCGAATGTGTTGTACAGGGCCAGGGACCATTGGCGTTGTTCGACAAGGCGCACCGATTCGACACTGGCTGTGCTGAAAGTGGTGTATCCACCGCAGAACCCGGTACCCAGGACGGTGAGCAGTTGCGGTGCGCTGTGGTGGAACATCACCAATCCCGCCAGCAGGCCGATGAACGCCGATCCGGTGAGATTGATGAACAGGGTCGTCCATGGGAAGCGATGGGTCCACCGCTGTTTGACGGCCGAATCCACCACAAACCGCAGCACCGCACCGAGCGCCCCCGCCAGGACGACGACCAGAACCGTCACTCGGCCCCTCCCGAATAGCGAGCGAGAACTTTTGCCGCAGTAGCTATTCCACCGATCGCGGCGACCATACCGGCGAGCACACTCACCAGCGCGTAGACCACGCCCGTCACCAGGAAGCCGTTGCGGGATAGGTTGCTGATTTCCAGCGCGAGGGCGCTGTACGTGGTGAAGGCGCCACAGAAGCCCGTTCCGAGGAACAGCCGGACATGCCGGCGCCACCCGCCGTCGGGCCCGAGCAGCGTGAGTGTCTCCAGAACCGCGCCGAGCACGAACGCCCCGCAGAGGTTGGCCGCGAAGGTCCCCCACGGCCAAGAGGTTCCGGAGGCCGGCCACAGCTGCTCGAACCAGTAACGCAGCGCCGTCCCGCACACGCCGCCGAAAAAGACCCAGAACAGCGCGGAAGGCCGCAGATACGGCCGTGGGAGCTGGGGTTTTTGGCGATTCGCAGCGGTCACATTCGGTCCCATCGTGTCACGACACATCAACACAGGAACTATCAGCCGTCAGTGGCGGTTCGGGACAAGCCCTGGCGAGATCCATCGCGCGTCACGAATATAGCCGACGTGTCCTAGTACACGTCGCGGACATAACGCTTCTGCGCCACCAACTCCTTGCGGAACTCTAGAGCTTGCTCTCCCGAGAGCCTTCCGTACTTCTGGGCGATGGCCAGTAGCGTGCTGTCGACATCCTTGGCCATCCGGCTGGCATCGCCACACACGTACAGATGCGCACCCCCACAGAGCCACCGCCACAGTTGTGCTCCCTGTTCCATCATGCGGTGCTGAACATAGATGCGTTTGGCCTGGTCACGCGAGAACGCGAGATCGAGCCTGCGCAATGAGCCGTCGCGCAGGAAACCGTCGAGCTCGTCGCGATAGTAGAAATGCTCGGACCGGTGCTGATCACCGAAAAACAGCCAGTTGGCTCCGGTATGCCCGAGTGCCCGACGTTCCTGCAGGAACCCCCGGAATGGCGCGATCCCGGTGCCGGGCCCCACCATGATCATCGGCGTGTCAGAAGCCTCCGGCGGGCGGAAATGTGGCGACCGCTGCAGGAAAATCGGGACGGGCAGTCGCTGGGCCCGGTCGGCCAGGAAGGTCGATCCCACACCACCTCGCGACGAGCCGTCCGGCCCGCGATACCGCACGATCGACACCGCCAGCGAAATGGCCTGTGGGCTGACCAAAGGGCTCGACGAAATGGAGTATTGACGCGGAGTGAGCCGGATCAGAACCTGCCGCCACTCCTCGAGATCGGCGCGGACCGGGAATTCGCGGATCACGTCCAGGGCATTACGGCCCCGCAGCCACACCGCACGCGCCTCAGTATCGGAACCCCGCAACAACTTGATCGAGTGTTTGTCGCGGCGCCGCTCGGCGACGAAACGCAGCAGATCATCGGTGACCCGGCAGATGTCGTAGTGATCGGTCAATGCGGTGGCCAGGGGAAGCTCGCCCCCGTCGACGGCTATGGGAAGCCCGGCATCCAAACCGGTTGCTTCGAGCCAACGCTGGACATCTTCCTCACGGTTCGTCGGATAGATCCCCAGCGCGTCACCCACCGAATAGGCCACATCGTGGCCCGTCAGATCGAACTCGATGCGGCGCACCTCTTTATCAGAGCCCGGCGCGGAGAGAATCTCGTTGTGCGACAGTGCCGCCAGAATGGGCGCTGCCCGCGTGAAGCGTTCCGGTGCGGCCGCCGGTAGCCCCGTGCTGCGCAGCGTTCTCACGGTCTCGGTGATCGCGGTGGCACCCTCCCCGATCGTCTCCAGCAAGTCGGCAGTCCAGGACGCGACAAGCGTTCGATCGGTGGCCTCACCGTCCACCCGGCCGAGCACCGGGCTTGCGCCCAGCTCACACAGCCGTTCGTCGAGCGCCCTGGCATGACCGCAGAAGTTCGCGTACGCACGGTCACCGAACCCCAGCACCGCATAACGCAGGTGGTTCAAGGGTTTTACATATCCTGACAACGCTTCCCAGAATCGCGATCCATTGTCAGGCGGCCCACCCTCACCGAAACTACTGGCGATGACCACTGCGGTGCGGACCGCCACCAGATCATCGGGATCACACTCGTCCATCGCGGTGATCGTGGCCGAGATTCCCGCCGTTCGCAGGACCCGGCACACCGAGACCGCCGCCATCTCGGCATTCCCGGTCTGCGAGGTCCAGAGAATTGCGATGTCCCCCAAGGTTTTCGTCTGCTTCGCCGGCGCGGTGTCGGCGACCGCCCGCCCGGTCGGTCGCAGCGCGACGGCGCTCACCTTGAACTCGGGTTGCAGTGAATCCGGATCGACGGCATCGTTTGTCACGGCGTTGATCGTCAGGCCCGGTCCGTGCGCGTCATTCCAGTGAAAGGGCGCAAAACAGCTGCCGCGCTTCACCTTGTCGCTGACGATTGCGGGCAGCTCCGCGCTACCCCGGCGCGAGGCGATTTCGACGATGTCGCCGTCGGCGATGCCCAACGTCGCAGCATCGTGCGGGTGGATCTCCACGAACGGCGATGGGTGCAATCGGTCAAGAGTCTTGATCCGCCCAGTCTTGGTCAACGTATGCCAATGGTGTTGCAGGCGTCCGGTGTTGAGAACCATGGCATATCCCTCGCCGGGCAGCTCCGCGGGCTGACGGTGCGCGCGGGCATGGAACACTGCCCGGCGAGACGGGGTCGGGAAGGCCAGCCGCGGTACGACGTCAGCGCCGTCGGTATGAAGGTGCTGGCTGATTCCGTCGTTCAGGTAGCGAATCGGGTTGCGATCCCCCGAATCCACGCTTGGACAGGGCCATTGCACCGGCCCCTGCCGCAGCCTCGCATAGCTGATGCCGCGCATGTCGTATCCGGTGCGCGGGTTCCAGAATGCCCGGATCTCCTCAAAGATCTGCTCACTCGAGGAGTAGTCGAACGCGTCCCCGAAACCCATCGCGGCGGCAATATCACAGATCAGCCGCCAGTCGGGTTGGGCGTCACCAGGGGCCTGCACCACCTGGCTTGTCAGGGTGGCCGTGCGCTCGGAGTTGATGGATACACCGTCTGATTCAGCCCACAGCGCGGCCGGCAGAAGTATGTCGGCGTACCCGTTGGTGGCCGTGGCCAGGAATGCGTCCTGGGCGATCACCAATTCCGCGCGCCGCAGTCCTTCGATGACGTTTTGTCTATTCGCCACCGAGGCAACTGGGTTCGTACAGATGATCCAACACGCCTTGATGCTCCCTGTGGCCATCTGGGTGAACATATCGACAGTGCCGGTACCGAATTCCGCGCGGATAGAGCCTGGCGCCAGTCGCCATTGCCGCTCGACGAACTCGCGATCGGCCGCGGATTTGACGGAGCGTTGACCCGGTAGCCCGGGCCCCATGTAGCCCATTTCCCTGCCGCCCATCGCATTTGGCTGTCCGGTCAAAGAAAACGGTCCGCTGCCGGGTCGGCAGATGGCTCCGGTCGCGAGATGCAGATTGCAGATGGCATTGGTGTTCCAGGTGCCGTGAGTGCTCTGGTTGAGCCCCATCGTCCACAATGTCATCCATTCGCGCGCTTCCCCAATCCATCGGGCGGCGGTACGAATATCGTCCTCGGCCAGTCCGGTGATCGCCGCCACGACAGCCGGCGCATAGCCAGCGAGGAACTCGGGCATGCCCGCCCAGCCCTCCGTATGTCCGGCGATGAATTCGGCGTCGATATCACCGTTCTCGACCAGTAGGTGCAGTAACCCATTGAGTAGAGCCAGATCGGTGCCCGCGGTGATCTGCAAAAACAGATCGGCCCGGTCGGCGGTGGCAGTGCGCCGCGGATCCACCACGATCAGCCGTGCACCACTGCCAAGCCGGTCGGCCATGCGCAGGAACAGGATCGGGTGACAATCGGCCATGTTCGCGCCAATGACAAGAAACAGGTCGCTGTGTTCGATGTCCGAATAAGAACCGGGCGGTCCGTCGGCACCCAGCGACTGTGTATATCCCGTGCCCGCGCTTGCCATGCAAAGCCGGGAGTTCGACTCAATATGCGAGGTGCGGAGGTAGCCCTTGGCAAGCTTGTTGGCCAGATACTGCGCCTCCAGGGTCATCTGGCCGGACACATACAGCGCGATCGCGTCCGGCCCATCAGTGTCGAGGACCTGGCGCAGCCGACGGCCCGCCTCGGCGATCGCTGTCTTCAACGGTGCGGGAACCGGTTCCTGCCCCCGCGCGGCACGGATGTGCGCCGCCGTCATTCGTCCGTCGGCCGCCATCAACTGCGCATGGGTAGCTCCCTTGGTGCACAAACGCCCGTGGTTACTCGGGTGCAAGGTGTCGCCTTCGACAGTGGCGATCGTGACCGGGCCCGCCGCGCGGTCGTCAGCGCGCACCACGACACCGCAGCCGACGCCGCAGTACGAACATGCGGCGCGACGCGCGGCGGGCGGCGCGCTTGTCTCAGTCACTCCGCCATGGTGTGCGAGGCAGATTCCCGGATTCTTCCGTCAGCGTTATCCGGCTGTCACAGCGTCCTCACGGCACCGACCCACGCGGTGTGAGGCGCTCATTGCCCGTCGCGCGCGGTAATAGCGCCCAGGAAGCGCCGTTCCACTAGCATCAGCACCGGGTCGACGCTCGTTTCCTGAAGTACAGATACGCGAGGAGCTAGACATGGTGTTGAACATCATTTGGATGATCATTCTCGGCCTGATCGTGGGCTGGATCGCTCGGTTGATCGTGCCCGGCAAGGAAAACTTCGGCTGGATCGCGACGGCGTTGCTAGGCATCGTCGGCGGATATGTCGGCGGCACGCTGGGAAGCTTGGTGTTCGCTCCGCACAAGTTCACCGTTACCCCGCCGATCAATCACGCGTTCCTCGGCGCACTGGTCGGCGCGGTGATTCTGCTGGTCGTCTACAAATTCATCGCGGGGAAGACCAAAAGCTAGGCGCTTCCCCGGCGCGCACGCCGACCGGTCGGGCAACGAACTACAAAGTGCCCTAAACCGGCACGCCGGGCGCAGCAGGTGCGGCGGGCGGTGCCGGCGGCGCGGGTTGTCCCGGCGCGGCCGGCTCCGGCGCGGGTGCTGCGGGTGCGGCAGGCGCCGCCGGAGCAGCGGGCTGGTTCGGATCAGCCGGCGGCAGCGGCGGCTGATTCGGGTCCGCGGGCGGCGGTTGGTTCGGGTCCGCGGGCGGTGCGGCCGCGGGAGATGGCGGAGTCGGCGGTGTCCAGGGACGGATCGACTCGGTCAACGCCTTGGCCACACCCTTGTCGACGGGCGACGCAGAGGTACCCAGCCAGACGATGAACCAGCGATCCTTGCCCTTCCCCACGGCGGCGGCCCAGATTTGGCCCGGCTCCTTGGCCGCGTCATCAAACTTGACCTCGTAATATGAGGAAGCCGCGGACATCCCCGCCACATCGAAGCTCTGATCTTCCTGATTCACGCGGTTGCCCGGGTACGGCATGAAGAATTCACCCATATCCGAGGCAAGCCGGCGCGCGGCCTTCTGGTTGTCCGGCTCGGCCCCGGCGAAAAGCTTGAGGTCCAAGCGTCCCAACAGAATGCTGCCGTTGGGCGCGGCGGGATTGGTCAGCAGCGCCGACCCGTACGTCAGCCGGCGCGCGTCCGACTGCATCCAGCCTTGGGGCACAACGAAACTGAACCCACCTTGATCGTTGTTGACGCGGCCGCCGTCGGCCGGGGCGCCGGGGACCGGCGGCGGGGTAGGCGCGGGTTGACCCGGAGCCGGTGCCGGCGGAGGCGTCGTCACCGTCGTAGGCGTTTCCGGGTTGGGCGCGGGTTGACCGGGAGCCGGCGTTGCGGGCGGTGCGGGCGGCGGCGGTGCGTCGGTGGTCACCAGGTGGATATTCGCCGTGCGCACCGATGCCGGCGCCTGACCGACGGGCACCGCACCCAAGGCGCCCAAGGTGTAGGCCCCCGCCCCGGACAGCGACGTGACCGCGATGGCCGCCGCTATCACTCGCGCCCGGTGTGTCCGATTCGGCGCCGCTATCGCCCGTGGTTGCTGCATGCCAATGAACGTACCGTTTTGTTGTGCACGTGCAAGCGTAACCGGCAATCGGCGCGCCCTATTTGGCGAAAGCCGCCAGAAGCGCCCATTCGAGATTATTCGACGCGGTGACAAGGGGTTTGGTCGACCAGAAGCAAACATAGGTTTCCTCTCCAAGTCCCCGTCCCCAGCTATTGCGCCGCCTGAATGACGACCTCGTGGGCCTTCACGGCAAAGTATGCCGACGCGCCAGGCGTCAACCTCAGTTCTGCCGCGGCAGCCGCGGTGATGTGCGCCGTGAATATCGTGACCCCAGCGGTTGCCGTTACAACCACGCTGTCGTCATGTGCGGTGAGGGTCGTGATGGACACGGCAATCACGTTGCGCGGACTTCCGCCCGGCGCGGACAGGTGTACCGCGACATCACGCGGCCTGAACACCGCGACGGCATGCTGCTCGTGTGCCGGGCCGCCGGGCCCGGACCATACCCCGTGGAGCACGAGGTCGCCGGCGTGCAGGGCTCCGCCCTCCCCCGCAATGCCGCGGACAAAGTTCACTCCCGCAAAACGCGCACCGAACTGGCTGGTGGGACGCGCCAATACGGTGGCCGTATCCCCGAGCTCGGCCACCCGCCCAGAATCCAGAACCATCACGCGGTCAGCAATCGCGACCGCGTCCATAATGTCGTGGGTCACGATCAGCGCACTTTGGCCATCACGTCCCAGCACCTGACCCAGCAGCGCCCGGATGGCGGGCGCGCTGTCGGCGTCCAGCCCAACCAACGGCTCATCGAGCAGCACCAGATCGGGTTCGGTCGCGAGTGCGCGTGCGATGGCCACCCGCTGCGCCTGCCCCCCGGACAATTCACCGGGGCGACGCGTGGCGAGGTCGCCCGCGCCGACAGCGTCGAGCCAATGATCGCGCCTGGTGGATACGTCACCGCGCCCACCACGAATCCCGAACTCGACATTGCCCGCCACACTCAGATGCGGGAACAACAGCGCCTCCTGCAACAGCAGAGCTGTCCGTCGCCGATGAGTGGGAACGAATGTGCCGGTGCCACAGTGCGCCAGCACATGATCGCCAAGACTGATCTCCCCGGTGTCGGGACGCAGCAGCCCGGCGACGAGTGCCAGCACGGTGGACTTTCCCGCTCCGTTCGGGCCGACGATCGCCAATGTCTCGCCGGCAGCGACGGTGAAGGCCGCCCGCACTCCCCGGCCGGCATGTCCCGCGTCGAACCGCAGCTCGCTCACTACCGCCACCCAACGGGGCGCCAGGTGCGCGCACCGACCACGGCAAGGACCACCGCCGCGACTGCCACCAACAGCAGCGACAGCGCCACCGCCGACTGTGGATCGGATTCGCGTTGTAGGTAGATCTCCAAAGGCAGCGTGCGTGTCACACCTTGCCTCGATCCCGCGAATGTCAGCGTCGCACCGAACTCGCCCAGCGACCGCGCGAACGCCAGCACCGTGCCCGAGGCCAACGCCGGCATCACCAGGGGCAGCGAGACCCGGCGCAGCACGGTGGTGGGAGGTGCGCCCAGGCTCGCCGCCACATCGTCGTACCGCTGCCCGGTCGCGGCGAGCGCACCCTGCAGACTGATGACAAGAAACGGCAGGGAGACGAAGGTCTGTGCCAGCACCACGGCAGAGGTGGAGAAGGCGATGCGGATTCCCGCCGCGTCCAGGTAATGGCCGAGCAGCCCCAACTTGCCGAAGGCGTAGAGCAGCGCGATACCGCCAACGACGGGCGGAAGCACCAGCGGTAGCAGGATCATCGGGCGCAGCACCCGGGTCAGCTGCCGGGGCCCGCGCGCCAGCACCACGGCCAGCGGCACCCCAAACAGCAGACACAGCGCTGTACTTGCCAGGCATGTCCTGACACTGAGCAGCAGTGCCGCCTGTGACGCGGGGCTGCCGACCAGCGCCGGGAATTGCGCCCAGTCGGCTTTCACCACCAGCGCGAGCAGCGGCAGCACAATGAGTACTGCCCCGATGGCCGCGGGCAGATAAACCCAGCGCGGCAGGCCCGGGGCCGGACTCACGGCGCGGAGAACCCCGCCGCCGCCAAGATCTGGTGCCCTACATCGCCGTTGACGGTTTCGATGAATTGGTTGGCACGTTCGGGATTACGCGAATTCGACGTCACCGCAATGGGATAGGTATTCGAGATCGATTGCGCCTCGGGGAACCTCACAGCGGTGACCTTGTCGCCCGCCGCCTTCGCGTCGGTGAAGTACACCAGTCCGGCATCGGCCTGGCCCGCGATCACCTTATTCAACACATCGGTCACCGAGGATTCCTCACTGACCGGATTCAATTGCACCCCAGCCTCTTTCGAGGTAGCGGCGGCCGCCGCTCCACACGGGACCTGCGGAGCACACACCACCACATCTAGGCCCGGGCGGGCCAGATCGGCAAAACCGCCGATGCCCTTCGGGTTTCCCGGCGCCACCACGATGGTCAACGTATTTGCGGCGAAGTCCACAGGGTTGATCACCGAGTGCGCCTTCCAAGCCTTGTCCATGGTCGCCGAATCCGCGGTAGCCAGCACGTCGGCCGGCGCTCCCTGAGTCAGCTGGGTGACCAGATCGGAGGAACCCGCGAAGGTGAACTCGACCGTCGTCCCGGCATGGGTCGACTCGAAGGACTTCCCGATGTCCGTGAAGGCCTTGCGCAGCGACGCCGCGGCCAGCACATGCAATTGGACGCTCGCTGCGCCGGAGCCCGCAGAGGTGGCCGTCGAGCCCTCCTCGGACGCGGTCGGCGAGCCACAACCGGCCACCATCAGCGAACCCGAGAGAAGGGTTGCGGCGAGAAATTTGCACGTTCTGCTGGTCAGGACAATCCATGTGCTGCCGGTCACCGGCACAACCCTAGCCGCAGCCGGGCCGATACGCGGTGGTCAAGGGTATTGCTACCGTCCAGTAATATTGGGCGTCAAACCCGCGCGACCCGGCCGCTAAATCCGGGGCATGAGGTCCGGGTTGTGTCACGATCAAGCTGATCAGGCCTGGCAACAGGTGCAGATCGGTAAGGCTTGCAGGAAGGTGAGGAAGGTACCGCCATGGACGTACTGGTAACCGGAGCGGTTAACGAGGTCGGCCGGGCGGTGGCCGCGGAATTCCGCAACGCCGGCCATCGCGTCGTCATCACCGGCCCCAACGCAGATGAGCTGGAGATCGCCGCCAAGGAGCTCGAGGTCGACGCCATCGTGTGCGATAACGCCGACCCGGACAGCCTGGAAGAGAACGTCGAGCTCTTCCCCCAGCACCTCGATGCCATCGTGAACATCCCCAATCCCGTGTGGAGCGAGCCGGGGCCGCATCTGGGCACCCTCACCGACACCGGCGAGGCGTGGTTGTCGCGATACGAGTCGAGCGTGTTGACCGCGGTGCTGACCGTGCAGGCCATCGGGGATCACCTCCGTTCGGGGGCGGCGATCATCAACCTGTGCACGCTGGGCAGCCGGGACCGATCGGGCGCCACCACCGCGGCCAAGGCCGCGCTGTCGGCATGGACCGCCGAGCAGGCCGAACGCATGGGCACCCGCGGAATCACCATCAACACCATCGCCCCCGGACAGTCGGCTGAGGCCAACTACGACGGCCTCGACAGCACCGAGGACACGCACGAGCTGATTGCCGGCGAGATTGCCCGGCTGGCGTTGTTCCTCACCAGCCCGCAGGCGCGTCACATCACCGGCCAGACCCTGCACGTCAGCCGCGGCGTCCCCGCCGGAGTTAGCTGACCGAAGCTGGAGTGCACTCCAGCTTCATTTCCCGAATTGCCTTGCCGGGCAAGACCGTAATGCCGCACCGGCAGATCGGGCGTACGCTGACCGAGTGACCATTCGGCTCGGATATCAGATTCCCAATTTCTCCTACGGCACCGGTGTCGCGGAACTCTTTCCCACCGTCGTCAAACAGGTGCGCGACGCGGAAGCGTCGGGCTTCGACACCGTCTTCGTGATGGATCACTTCTATCAGCTCCCCATGATCGGTACCCCCGATCAGCCGATGCTGGAGGCGTACACGGCGTTGGGCGCATTGGCGAGTGCCACCAGCACCATTCAGCTCTCCACGCTGGTCACGGGCAATACCTATCGAAACCCGACACTGCTCGCCAAGGCCGTCACCACGCTCGACGTCGTCAGCGGCGGACGCGCGATCCTGGGCATCGGAGCCGGATGGTTCGAGCTGGAACATCAGCAGCTCGGCTTCGAGTTCGGCACCTTCACCGATCGGTTCGAGCGGTTGAGCGAAGCGCTGGAGATCATTCCGCCGATGCTGCGTGGCGAGCGCCCCACCTTCGAGGGCAAGTACTACCGCACCGAGACCGCGCTGAACGAGCCGCGGCTACGGCCGAACATCCCGATCATGATCGGCGGCAGCGGCGAGAAGAAGACCTTCGGCCTGGCGGTGAAGTACGCCGATCACCTGAACCTGCTCAGCTCACTGGACGAGATTCCACACAAGCTGGCGGTGCTGCGGCAGCGCTGCGAGGAGGCCGGCCGCGATCCGTCCACGCTGGAAACCTCCGCCTTCTTCTCCGTCTTCATCGACGACGACTCGGCGACGGCATGGAAGTTGGCCGCGGCACAGCTGAGTAAGAACGGAATCGACCTGGACACGCTGCCGGACGAGGCCCGGGCGCAGGTACTCGGGCGCACCCTGGTGGGCAGCCCCGACGAGATCGCCGAGCAGGTACAGACCCGAGTCCTGGACCAGGGCATCGACTCCGTCACCCTCAACGCGCCTGCCAATGGGCATCTGCCGGGAGTGGTGGAGCTGATCGGCAGTACTCTTCGCCCCCTGTTCAAGGACTAGTCGGCGGGATCGGGGTTCACCTCTCACCGGCCGTCGGGCAGGATGTGAGATGTGGAAGTACCGTTCAGTTTGCGGCCGGCGGCAGCTGCCGTGGAGGCACTGCTTCCCGGAGTCCGCGACGACGCACTCGACAGCCCGACGCCCTGCACGGGCCTGACGGTGCGCGCCTTGGTGAACCACCTGATGGGGCTCTCCTCGGCTTTCCGGTACGCCGCGATCCCCGAGGAGGCCGCGACGGCGGGCTTTGTGCCGTCGGGACCCACGTTCACCGAGGATCTCGATTCGCAATGGCGCACCCTGCTGCCCCGGCGGCTGGCCGGTCTCGTCGAAGCATGGGAGCGCCCCGCGTCCTGGGTGGGCGAGTCGACGATCGCCGGCAACGTGATGCCCAACGACCAGGTCGCCATGGTGGCCCTCGACGAATTGGTGCTGCACGGTTGGGATTTGGCGGTCGCCACCGGTCAGCCATTCGAACTGCCGGAAGGGACCGATCCGGGCCTTTTCGGGTTCCTCAGCGCCCTGGCGTCCGACGGCGGAATACCCGGCCTGTTCGGCCCACGGCTGCCGGTGCCCCCGGGCACCGGCCGTTTCGATCAGATGCTGGCCATGTCCGGACGTGATCCAGGCTGGCGCCCGGAGGCCATGTGAGATATTTCGCTAAGCTAACTGACGCGACGTACGGGGAAATCCCAGCTACGGTTGGGGTGTTGCACAAAGTGTCAGACAAGGTGAAAAACCCCAGTTGAGACACCATTCGACGAGGAGTGATCGATGAGCACGACACCAGACGCCGCCGGTGCCGCGGCGCCTGTCGCGGCCGACCCCAAGACCAAGATCAAGGACGCGCTGACGCCGAAACACCGAGTGGTGATCATCGGGTCGGGATTCGGCGGCCTGACCGCCGCCAAGACACTCAAACGTGCCAACGTCGACGTCACATTGATCGCGCGCACCACCCACCACCTGTTCCAGCCGCTGCTGTACCAAGTGGCCACCGGCATCATCTCCGAGGGCGAGATCGCGCCCCCCACTCGGCAGATCCTGAAGGATCAGGACAACGCCCAGGTCGTCCTCGGCGACGTGACGAGCATCGACCTGGCGAATCAGGTCGTGCATTCCTCGCTGCTCGGACACGACTACTCGACCCCCTACGACAGCCTGATCGTGGCGGCCGGCGCGGGTCAGTCCTACTTCGGAAACGACCACTTCGCCGAGTGGGCCCCGGGGATGAAGTCCATCGATGATGCCCTGGAGCTGCGCGGACGCATCCTCGGCGCGTTCGAGCAGGCCGAACGGTCCAGTGACCCAGTTCGGCGCCGCAAGCTGATGACTTTCACGGTGGTCGGGGCCGGCCCCACCGGTGTGGAGATGGCCGGACAGATCGCCGAGCTGGCCAACGAGACCCTCAAGGGCACCTTCCGCAACATCGATTCCACCGATGCCCGGGTGATCCTGCTGGACGCGGCCCCCGCGGTGCTGCCGCCCTTCGGCCCGAAGCTCGGCGACAAGGCCCGTAAGCGCTTGGAGAAGCTCGGCGTCGAAATACAACTCAGCGCCATGGTCACCGACGTCGACCGCAATGGGTTGACCGTCAAACACGCGGACGGCACCGTCGAACGCATCGAATCGTGGTGCAAGGTTTGGTCGGCAGGTGTTTCGGCGAGCCCCCTCGGCAAGAACCTGGCCGAGCAGTCGGGTGTGGAGTTGGACCGCGCCGGACGCGTCAAGGTGGGTCCTGACCTGTCAATTCCGGGTCACCCCAACGTGTTCGTGGTCGGCGACATGATGGCGGTCGACGGCGTGCCCGGTGTGGCCCAGGGGGCCATCCAGGGTGGGCGCTACGCCGCCAAGCAGATCAAGGCCGAACTGAAGGGCCGCAGCCCACAAGAGCGCCCGCCTTTCAAGTTCTTCGACAAGGGCTCGATGGCCACCGTGTCTCGCTACAGCGCGGTCGTCAAGATCGGCAAGATTGAGTTCAGCGGATTCATCGCCTGGCTCAGCTGGCTGGCGCTGCACCTGGTCTATCTGGTCGGATTCAAGAATCGGTTGGTCACACTCATCCTGTGGTCGTTCGCCTTCGTCACCCGCTCACGCGGTCAGATGGCGATCACCGAGCAGCAGGCTTGGGCGCGAACACGTTTGGATCAGCTCGAGGAACTCGTCGCGGAGAAGAACGGCGACGAGGAGCAGGCCACCCAGCCCGAGACGGAAAGGGCCGCAAGCTAGCCCAGGCCGACAAGCGGCGGTAGACGCTGTCCCTGCCAGGTGAGCAGGGACGCGTCGCCCGCCAAGCTCAGCACCGTGGCACCTGCGGGTTCCGGCACCGCGGAAGCTGTTGTCGGGTAGCGGAGTTCACTGATCAACGCCAGCGGGCAGCCCAGTTCGTCATCGGTCACCGACCCGGCACCCAGCTCGATGCGATGCCGCAGTAGCGGGTTGTCGTTGATGTCGACGTGAAGCTGGCCGCTCCAGAATCCCGATGACTCCCCCGCCCGCCCGATCTGCACCCGTTCCCGCATCCGCAAGCCGGCACCGGCCGCCCCGCGAACGGTGACATCGGAGTGATGGGAGGCGTTCGCAGCCACAATGGTCGGCGCCGGGTCCAGGTCCAACTCGCCGGCCACCGCGCAGTCCCATGCCGTCGAGGATCGCCCGGTCACGCGGCCAGGCAGCGCGACAGCCGCTGCCACCGATCGCACCCGCAACGTCGCCCCCTCCCCGACTTCGATGCGCACCGAGATCTCGTCACCACCGAGTGGATTGGCGGCGATCCCGACGAGATGAACGGTGTCCGGATCGGTGATCCGGCCCTGCAGGCTGCCGGTACACCGCAGCCGAGGGAACCGCCCTTTCTCCGCAATGATCTGGACGTCAGTGCGCATGATCCGATTGGTGCGCTTCGGCGAGATGCGCACGCACCCAAGCCAATACCTCGGATGCGGCCGGGTCTTCGGTCAACGAGATCATCGCTGTCGGTCTGCCCTCGCGCACGGCCGCGGCATCCCGGGCCATCACGGCCAGGTCGGCACCAACCATCGGAGCCAGATCGGTCTTGTTGATAACCAACAGATCCGAGAACGTCACGCCCGGGCCGCCCTTACGTGGCACCTTGTCGCCGCCGGCGACATCGATGACGAAGATCTGCACGTCGATCAGTCCGGACGAGAAGGTTGCGGTGAGATTGTCGCCGCCGGATTCAACGAGAATGAGATCGAGCGCGTCGTTGGCGGCGATCAGATCCTCTATCGCGTCGAGATTCGCGGTGATGTCGTCGCGGATGGCGGTGTGCGGACAGCCACCGGTCTGCACCGCGGTGATGCGCTCATCGGGCAGCACCGCGTGGCGGCGCAGGAAGTCGGCATCCTCGGTTGTGTAGATGTCGTTGGTCAACACCGCCACCGAGATCTCGTCGCGCAGCGTGCGGCACAGCGCGGCGACCAGCGCGGTCTTTCCCGATCCCACCGGGCCGCCGATACCGATGCGCAAAGGCTCGCCGGGTTGACGAACGCGTCGCGGGCGGTCGATGTGCTGGTGCGGCTGGCCGTCGATCAGGTGCGGGGGCATGGGGATCCAATCTTGTGAGAACTACGAAACAAAAAGGGGGCGTTCACGCATCAGGTGCTGCTCGGCGAGCACATCCAACAAGGGGTCGGACAAGCTGGCCAGCTCGGTGTCGGCCAGGGTAGCCGTCTGCTCGCACAAGCCCGTCAACTCCAGTGTGCCCACAGCCACCTCGGCCGGATCCAGCGCCAGCAGACGCTGGCCGGCGGTCGCCGACCCGGTCAACGTGGTGTACACGACCACCAGCGCGATATCGCGCCCCGTCAATCCCGTGGCTGCCCCGATGATGCCGTACACGACCGCCAGGTGCGGCTGACGCCCGTGCGGGCTCCAATCGATATGTGGCCACGCGATACTCGCCAGGCGCCGCAGCCCGCGGCCCTGCGCCCGGGACGCGTCGCGGGCCGCACGCGACGGTGTACGGGCGTCCGTTTCGGCGTCGGCGCGCACCGGGTCGAGCCTGCCGGTGCTGATCGCGGCGGCAATCGAGCCCGCCACCAGGCCGTGGGTCCGGATACGTCGACGCAGATAGGCCATGAGTGTCGAACGGTCCCACACGAGTCCCTGGGCGATGGCCTCCTCCACCCCGCCGGAATGCACGTGCGAACCGGTGGGCAACCGGGAATCCGCGAGCGACAACAGCAACGCGGTGGTGGCAGAGGTATTGGCTAGGTCCATCAGAACAGGAAATATCGTTGTGCCATCGGCAATTCTGTCGCCGGTTGCTCTTCCCATATCTCACCGTCGATGCGCACGGTGAAGGTATCGGGATCCACTCGGATGTCGGGCATCGCGTCGTTGAGTGGCAGATCCGCCTTGCCGCGATTTCGGACATCGCGCGTGGGGACGAGTCTGCGCCGCAACGCGAGTCGTGCCGCCAGGTCGTCTTCGATGGCCGTCGGCGATACGAAATGCACTGCCAGTCCCGCCGCGACGGCATGCATGGCACTGAACATCGGACGCGGAAACACCGGTTGTGGCGTGGGAATTGACGCGTTGGCGTCACCCATGGCCGCCCAGACGATGCCACCGCCCTTGATGACGGCATGGGGCCGCACCCCGAAAAAAGCCGGTTCCCACAACACCAGGTCGGCGAGCTTACCCACTTCCACCGAACCGATCTCGTGGTCGATGCCGTGCGTTATCGCCGGGCAGATCGTGTACTTCGCGACGTATCGGCGCACGCGATTGTTGTCGTTTCCGTTGGGCCCGGAGGGATCCCCCGCCAATGCGCCGCGACGTTTCTTCATCACGTGTGCCGTCTGCCAGGTCCGCATGACCACCTCACCGATGCGCCCCATGGCCTGACTGTCGCTGCCGATCATGGAGATCGCACCGATATCGTGCAGCAGATCCTCGGCGGCGATGGTGGACGGCCGGATGCGGCTCTCCGCGAAGGCCAAGTCCTCCGGCACCGCGGCATTGAGATGATGACAGACCATCAGCATGTCGAGATGTTCGTCGAGGGTGTTGACCGTATGCGGCCGGGTGGGGTTGGTGGAACTGGGCATCACGTTCGGATAGCTGGCCACGGTGATGATGTCAGGTGCATGACCGCCGCCCGCGCCCTCGGTGTGATACGCGTGGATCGCGCGCCCACCGATGGCCGCCAATGTCCCTTCCACGAAACCGGTCTCATTGAGGGTGTCCGAGTGCAAGGCGACCTGGACGTCGGCCTCGTCGGCGACCCGCAGACAGGCGTCGATCACCGCCGGGGTGGTGCCCCAATCCTCGTGCAGTTTGAAACCTGCTGCCCCGCCCCGCAATTGCTCCCACATCGCGTCCGGGTTCACGGTGTTGCCCTTGCCCAGCATCAGGATGTTCATGGGCCAGCCGTCCAGGGCCTGCAGCATCCGTCCCAGATGCCACGCACCGGGCGTCACCGTGGTGGCCTTGCTCCCCTCGGCCGGCCCGGTACCGCCGCCGATCATCGTGGTGATACCGCCGCTAAGCGCCTCGGGCAAGATCTGCGGGCAGATGAAATGCACGTGACAATCGATGCCCCCGGCGGTCACGATCCGGTTGTTGCCGGCGATGATCTCGGTGGACGGCCCGACGATCAGGGCGGGGTCTACCCCATCCATGATGTCCGGGTTGCCCGCCTTGCCGATGCCGACAATACGGCCGTCACGGATACCTATGTCGGCCTTGATGACTCCCCAATAGTCGATGATGATGGCGCCGGTGATCACCGTGTCTGGCGAACCGCCGGCCCGCGTGAGACGGCTCTGCCCCATCGACTCCCGGAGCACCTTGCCGCCGCCGAAGACGGCTTCTTCGCCCGCCAGACCGGGTCCCCCAGAACGATCTTCGGTGATTTCGATGATCAGATCGGTGTCGGCCAAACGAATCCGGTCACCGGTCGTTGGGCCGTACAGCTTGGCGTAGTGCTCTCGCGTCAACCTGGTCATGCCGGATCACCTCCGTCCAACCGCCCCGGCGGATCAAGGGTCAGCCCATGCACTTCGCGGCGGCCACGCAACGGCACCAACTGAACTCTTTGCGCGACACCGGGTTCAAAGCGCACCGCGGTGCCCGCCGGAATATGTAGCCGGTGACCGTGCGCCGCTGTGCGGTCAAAATCGAGCGCCGGATTCGACTGCGGAAAATGCACATGGCTGCCCACCTGGACAGGGCGGTCTCCGGTATTGACGACATCGACCTCGATGACGGCCGCACCCGCGTTGAGCTCGATTTCGTCTGACGCGAAAAGGTATTCGCCGGGGATCATCTGGCTCATCCGATCGGGTGATGCACGGTGACGAGTTTGGTGCCGTCGGGAAACGTCGCCTCCACCTGGACATCCGGAATCATCTCGGGCACGCCGTCCATGACGTCGTGACGCCCAAGCACTTCACGGCCGCTGACCATCAGTTCCGAGACGGTGCGACCGTCGCGGGCACCTTCGAGCAGATGGTCGGTGATGACCGCGATGGCTTCGGGATGGTTGAGAAGCAGGCCTCGGGACTGGCGGCGGCGCGCCAATTCCGCCGCGTACGAGATGAGCAGCCGTTCCTGCTCGTGCGGGGTCAATCGCATAAGGGGCGATCCTGCCACGATCCGTGCGGCCCGGCATTTTCACAGAACCCGCACAGGCAGTACCGGGTTTTGCGGCGCAGTAGAGATCGTGAATGCAAGAATCTCCCCGAGTTCGCTGTGTAGTGAGTCGATCAGGAGGGTGCACATGCGGTATCGAATGGCGTTGGGGTGTGTGGTGTCGGCAGCGGTGCTGATGACCGGATGCACGCAACCCAGCGAGGGGATCAAGCCGGTGGCAGCGCCGTCCACCACTACCGCGGACATGCCGATGACCGCGGGCACCTCGGCGCCCCAGTCCGTCCCCACCACCACCAAGGCGCCCGCGCCGCCACCTCTGGTGGTCACGCCGGACAAGATCGAATCGATCCTCGGCTCACGTGCCGATATCGGGAAGATTCTGGGCACCACGCTGGAGTTCGATCAAAACCGTTCGTCACCGCCGACAGACACGCTGACCGGCCCGCCTGATTGCACCAACCTGGACCATCCACGGGCCGCGCAATTGGGATCCGAGTGGACCACGTACCGCTGGAACTACTACCGCGAGACCAAGGACCAAACCTCGTACATCGTCGGACAGGTGGCGGTTCTGTACCCCACGCGTGAGGAGGCCGCCGCGGCGTTCGCGCAGGCATATCCGGCCTCCGCGTTCAAGACCTGCCAGGGTGCGGAACTCACCGTGCTGGATCAGCACTGGAAGATCAGCAGCCTGGCACAAACCTCCCCTACCTCGGCCACCTGGGCTCAGCTGCAGACCACGGAGAGCTCGCCATGGCACTGCTTCTTTGACTTCCGCACCAAGAACAACGTGCTCTTCGGGGGATATCTGTGCCAGTACGGCGACGGCGTTCCCGGAGTCACGACCATTACCGATCGGATCGCCGCATGGATCCCACAGTGAAAGGACCGACGGTGACTGGCGCATCGGTTTTCCGTAAGGCCGCGATCGTGGCCGGTGCAGGAATTGTCGTGACGGGGTGTTCGTTCTTCGGCAGCAGCCAACAGGGCACGACGACATCCGGGCCTTCGGCGGCCTCGGGCGCGTCGCAGACATCGGCGGCGGCCACGGCAGACGTGATCAGCCCGGATAAGGCCAACTCGCTCATCCTGCCGAAGGACGACGTGAGTCAGCTGGTCGGTTCCGAACTTGACTACGAGGGAAAGTCCTCCAACCCGGGGAAGCCGACGATCGATGGCAAGGAGTCGTGCCGGTCGCTTGTCGCTCCTTTGACCCTGAGCCTCGGCGAATCGTGGACGACCTACCGCAATGTGTGGTTGCAGGAGGCCGAGAAAACCTATGACCATTGGGTGAGCCAACGCGTGGTGCTGTATCCCAAGGCAGATGCGGCAGCAGAGGCATTCGCCAGCCAATATCCGGCGGATATCCGCAGCTGTACGGGCGAGGTGCTCAAATCCGGTGAATCGTCGTGGCGGGAGACGGTCAAGGACGTGACCTCCGACCGGGCGCAGTGGGCGGACGAATCCCTCGATAACGGGCAAGCCAACGGATGGCGCTGCAGCGATGAAGCACGTGTTATCGACAATCTGCTGCTATCGGTGACCGTATGCCAGCGTGGCAACAGCGCGCCGGCAATGAAGGCGATCATCGACCGGATGGTGGCCGGCGCTACCAAATCGAAGTAGGTAGTCGATTTCGGCGCTCGTGTAACACTGGGCGCGGGCGATCCGATCTAGCCATGATTTGGGTCGATGTGGGCCCATGTCGACAGGGAGGGAATGGGATGCGTCACGTGTTGACCGCCGGATGGCTTGGCCTGGTGGCGGTGCTCGCGGTCGGGTGCGGCACACAAAGCGGTGGTATCAAGCCGATACCGGTCGGGGCGACCCAGACGTCGACCGCTTCCGACAAGGGACCGGACGCGGCAATCGCGAGCCCCAAGTCCAGTGCACCACCGGTGACGACCTCGCTGGCACCACCTGCGCCGGTGGTCGTGACACCGGACAAGGCGGGGTCGATCATCATTTCCGCCGACGATGCGGGCCGACTCGTCGGCTCCCCGCTGACATACGAGTTCAAGTCGTCCAGCCCGAGCGATTCGCTCGCATCGGGCAAGTGTCAGGCATTGACGGGGCTGCGCACCGAGGTGCTGGGCGACGAATGGACCACCTACCGGGGTGCTCGCCAGCAGGAAACGGAAAAGCGCTACGACCACATCGTCTGGCAGTCCGTGGTGCTGTTCCCGGACCCTAAGGCCGCGGCGAGCCAGCTACAGGCGGCCTATCCACGGTCGTTGTCCTCCTGCACGGGCTCCCGTCAAACCGAGGGTGATGCCGAATGGCAGATCGGCGACATCACCAACGACGGCACCAGCGTGAAATGGATGCGGCAAGCAACCGAGAACGGGAAGCCCACGGGATGGCGGTGCTTCTACGACTACCGCACGAAGAACAACGTGCTCTTCGGAAGCCTGTTGTGCCAGAACGGCAATGGCGCTCCGATAGTTTCCGCGATCGTCGATCGCATGGCCGAGTGGATTCCGGCATGACCGCGGTGAAGAACACAGCAGGGGGGCTCATGGCGGGAAAGGCCGTGCGGAAGCAGGTCAGCGCGGCGCTGTGTGCGACGGCGATCGCCGTGCTGGCACTGGCCGGGTGCGGCGCCCAGCAGGACACGCACGAGACTGCCGCCCCTGCCACGGCGACAACCTCACGGAGCGTGAACGCACCGGCGCCGTCGCTGCCGGACACTGGACCGGCCGGGCTGACGGGATGGCCCGGCCAGGACAAGATCACCGAGGAAGCCATGGTGGCGGCGCTGTTCACCGACGAGGAGATCGCCAGGGCCCTGGACACCGAAGTCGCCAAAACGAACAAGCGGGACAAGCCCTTCACGGCCACCGCATCCGACGACACGAGCTGCAATGTGACGCAGGGGCTTACGGTCGAGTCGGTCGGTAAGGACTACGAGACGTTCCGCGGTACCGAGATGCTGCTCGGCGACGCCAAGAGCCCGGACGCGCAGGTGTATCAGGCCATCGCCGCCTACAGCGACAAGAACGCGGCTCAATCGCAATTCGCGACGGCCAGCGACCAGGTCAAGGAATGCGACGGGAAGACCTACAACTTCACTGATCCGGAGGGCAACAAGGTGCCGGTGACGGTTTCCGTGTCGCGCACCGAAGCCAAGAGGGCGAACTGGGTCTTGACCTACGGGCCGAGCAAGTACCGCTGCTTCGTGTCGTACAACGGGGTCGCCAATGTCGTTGTGCAGACCCAGGTGTGCGCGCGAAGCAATTCAAAGCAGCTGGTGCAGAAGATGGCCGACATGATCGTCGACAAACTGCAGCTGAGCTGAAAGGCCTTCCCGGATCCTTGCGGGGACCGGATTCGGGGGGGACGAGGGTGGCGGCCCGACCATCGGGGGGCCGGCCGACATCTCTCGCATGGGCTCGGGTGGGCGTACGGGGAGTCGCGCCCACCCGAGTCTCACAGGTTCTGCAGACGCACCTGCCCGCGCGCGATTGTTCGGCCTTGATCGTCGGTGATGGTGACGAGCCACAGCTGCTGGCGACGGCCCCGATGTATGGGCGTGGACGCCGCGGTGAGCGTGCCGGTCGAGATCGCTCGCAGAAAGTCGGTGTTGTTGTTGACGCCGACCACCGCGCTCTCCTCGCCCAGCGCATGGGCCCGCCACACGAATCCGGACACACTCGCCACACTCTCGACCACCGAGCAGTACACGCCGCCATGCACGATCCCGTTGGGCTGCAGAAGGTTCTCGGTGATGGTGAGGCTGGCGGTCACACCGTCGGGTGTCAGCGACGTGTATTCGAGCCCCACAAGTTTGTCGAAGGGCGCGGTGGGCATGGCGCTGAGCTGCTCCGGCGTGTCTGGCATCTGATGTTCATATCAGTGCGACACCGATAACGAAGAAGTGCCCCACCCGCCGAAACGGGTGGGGCACTTCCTTCGAGTGGACCGGGGGTCTCTGCAGCCCTCAGGACTCCGGCGCGGTCCGGGTGTCTGGTCGCGCTGTGGCGCGTTCGACAAGACTTAGGATAGGCAAGGCTGCCCTAAATAGCAAGGGCTTTGTGGCGGACCGGCAATCCGAGTGTCATGAACCGGTCCAGGATCGCCTGCCCGCGCCGCATTCCGTCGGTCTCACTGGACCGCGCCAGCAGCGGAACGTGGGTGGCCGCACCCACCACTGTCGAGCCCACCAGCTGCCACATCTGGCCGATTTCCATCGCGCCGGAACCGACCTGCGACAGGCGCGTGAACAACGGCGCCAGCGCGCGGTGGCATCGGTGCGCGGTCCAGGCCGCCAAAGCGTCCTCGCCCGGAAAAACCACCACCTGCTCACGGTCCCGATCAGGGTCGTCGGGCAACACGCGCAGCGTCGGGTCGACCACGCCGGCCCAGTCGATGCAGCCTTCAGAGTCGAAGTAGACCCATAGGTTGCCGAGCCCCGGATCCCAGGCACGACCCTCCAGCACCACAAGAGCCACCAGGCGCCCGACCACGGTGTGCACCAGCGCGTCCGCGAGCTGATGGACGGCAATCGAGCCACTGCCAGTCTCATCGACAGCGCGGGCATACATCTGCTCGAGCCGATCGGTATTCAGCGCGCGCGCCAGCGGCCACCATCGTCGTCGGCCCACATCGGACATCACGGCGACGCCGTACGCGCGCGGACATTCCGGGTACAGCTCACGAAGCCGCGCGCTGGATTCATGCAGCGGCAGCGACCGGCGGATGGACATCCCGGCGATCAGCGGATCGTCGGCGATGAGACTCCTGGTCGAAGAGGTTCGGTCGATGGCCAGCGTCACAGTTGGCAGCCTCCCTTCACGTAGACAAGATAGGTAAGCCTAACCACATGTACGATGACATCGCCAGGTGCGGGTGTTGTGACTGCCCTCACCGAAGTTCCTGATCGTGGGGCCGTATAGGCAGCGAGCGGCCCGCGCTCTCCAGGACGAGCGAGAACGGATCGAGCGCCGGAACAAAGACCGCGTCCCGGATCGTTGGCTGTCAGAAGCAGTACGACTGGATGTAGTACGGCATTGCGTCGGAGGTGAACGTAGAATGTTCGGAATGGCACGCCTGGGCGAACTTGAACGCGCGGTGATGGACCACCTGTGGTCCTCCCCCGAGCCTCAGACCGTCCGTCAGGTCCACGAAGCGTTGTCGGTGCGGCGTGATCTCGCCTACACGACCGTGATGACCGTGCTACAACGCCTTGCCAAGAAAGACCTGGTCGTTCAACACCGCGATGACCGCGCGCACCGCTATGCCCCGGTGCATGGCCGCGACGAACTGGTGGCCGGCCTGATGGTCGACGCATTGGCGCAGGCCAACAACTCTGGCGCGCGCGAGGCCGCATTGGTGCACTTCGTGGAGCGCGTCGGCCCCGATGAGGCAGACGCACTACGCCGTGCGCTGGCCGATCTTGAGGCGAAAGATCCATCTGCTGGCGGTCGCCCCACCGCGTAAGGGACACTAGTTATGTGTCCGCCCTGGCGTTCGCGATTCTCGCGCTGCTGCTGACCGGTCCCGTACCGGCGTTGCTCGCGCGTGCGCGCTGGCCGTACCGCGCACCCCGCGCCGCCATGGTCTTGTGGCAAGCCATTGCCGCGGCCGCCGTCCTCTCCGCCTTCAGTTCCGGGCTCGCCATCGCCAGCAGACTGCTGGCCCCAGGTCCGGACGGCCACCCCACCGCCACCATCACCGGCGAAATCGACCGTCTCGGTTGGGGTTTGTGGCTGCTCTACGTGACGGTCTTCGCGATCACGATTCTGATCGGTATCCGGCTGATGGTGTCGGTGATCCGGGTCGGGGTACGCACCCGGCGCCGGCGCGCCCGGCACCGGGCGATCGTCGACCTGCTGGACCACAAGCGCTACTGCGAGAACTGGCGCGGTGGCTACGACATCCATCGCCGGCGCGACCACGATCTGCGTGTTCTGGAAGTCGACGAGCCCCTGGCCTACTGCCTGCCCGGCGTACGCAGCCGGGTCGTTGTCAGCGAAGGCACGCTGAGCACCCTGGGGCACAAGGAGGTAACCGCGATCGTCGCGCATGAGCGCGCGCATCTGCGAGCCCGCCACGATCTGGTGCTGGAGGCGTTCACCGCCGTACACGATGCCTTCCCCGTCATTGTCCGCAGTAAGAACGCGCTGGACGCGGTCAAGCTGCTGGTCGAACTGCTTGCCGACGACGCCGCGGTCCGCACTGCCGGCCCGACTCCCTTGGCCCGCGCCCTGGTCGCCTGTGCCGGGGGCCCAACACCGGTCGGCGCGATGGCCGCCGGCGGACCCACCACCCTGATCCGGGTGCGACGTCTCGGCGGCAGCGGCAACAGCCTGATGTTGTCCTGCGGCGCCTACGTCGCGGCGGCGGCCATTCTGGTGGTACCCACCCTGGCCGTTGTCATCCCGTGGTTCACCGAACTGCAACGCCTCTTCAGTAAGTAACCTCCAAGTAGACGACCCGCACTCGCGGGCTGATTGTGACTGCGCGAGAATCCGTGGAGCACAACACGTCAACGAAAGGATGTGCTGGTGACGGCTGCAGAGGGCTCGGCGCAGGGTAAAGCTCAGATCGGCGTGACGGGTCTGGCCGTCATGGGATCGAATATCGCGCGCAACTTCGCGCGACATGGCTACACGGTTGCGCTGCACAACCGATCGGTAGCCAAGACCGACGCCCTGCTCGCCGAGCACGGATCCGAGGGAAACTTCATCCGCAGCGAAAGCATCGAGGAGTTCGTGGCGGCCCTGGAGCGGCCGCGTCGCGTGCTCATCATGGTCAAGGCCGGTGATCCGACCGACGCGGTGATCAACGAACTGGCCGATGCCATGGAGCCCGGCGACATCATCATCGACGGGGGCAACTCGCTGTACACCGACACCATCCGCCGCGAGAAGGCGATGGCCGACCGTAACCTGCACTTCGTGGGGGCCGGCATCTCCGGTGGCGAGGAGGGCGCACTGAACGGCCCGTCGATCATGCCGGGTGGGCCGAAGAAGTCGTACGAATCCCTCGGCCCGCTGCTGGAGGAGATCTCGGCACACGTCGACGGTGTGCCCTGCTGCACCCACATCGGCCCCGACGGCTCCGGCCATTTCGTGAAGATGGTGCACAACGGCATCGAATACTCCGACATGCAGCTCATCGGCGAGGCCTACCAGCTGCTGCGCGACGGACTGGGGATGAGCGCACCGCAGATCGCCGACGTGTTCACCGAGTGGAACGCCGGTGAGCTGGAGAGCTACCTCATCGAGATCACCGCGGAGGTGCTCCAGCAGGTCGACGCCAAGACCGGCAAGCCGCTGGTGGACGTGATCGTCGACGCCGCCGAGCAGAAGGGCACGGGGCGCTGGACGGTCAAGTCGGCCCTCGATCTCGGGGTGCCGGTCACCGGCATCGCCGAGGCCGTGTTCGCCCGCGCACTGTCCGGCTCGAAGCCGCAGCGTGCGGCATCGGCCGGCTTCACCTCCGGCAAGCTCGGCGAAAAGCCAAGCGATGCAAAGCAGTTCATCGAAGACGTGCGACAGGCCCTGTACGCCTCGAAGATCGTGGCCTACGCGCAGGGGTTCAACCAGATCGCGGCGGGCAGCGAGGAATACAACTGGGACGTCAAGCCCGGCGACCTGGCCACCATCTGGCGCGGCGGCTGCATCATTCGTGCGCAGTTCCTCAACCGCGTCAAGGAAGCCTTCGCCGAACAGCCCGACCTGCCGACGCTCATTGCGGCTCCGTACTTCCGGGACGCAGTCGAGAAGGGCATCGACAGCTGGCGGCGCGTGGTCATCACAGCGACGGCGCTGGGCATTCCGGTGCCCGGGTTCGCCTCCTCGCTGTCCTATTACGACGGCCTGCGCACCGATCGCCTGCCCGCGGCACTCACCCAGGCGCAACGAGATTTCTTCGGAGCGCACACCTATGAGCGCATCGACTCCCCCGGTAAATTCCACACGCTCTGGAGCGGCGACCGTAGCGAAGTAGAGGCGTAGCGGCCGGACGACGAGGCATAGGGCAGCACACGATGAAGTTTCTGGACGAGCAGCGGCCGCCGTACGACCTCACGTACGACGACGTCTTCGTGGTCCCGAACCACTCCGATGTGACCTCCCGGTTTGATGTCGACCTGACCACCGCCGACGGCACCGGCACCACGATTCCGATCGTGGTTGCCAATATGACGGCGGTGGCGGGGCGGCGGATGGCCGAGACCGTGGCCCGCCGCGGCGGCATCACCGTGTTGCCCCAGGACCTTCCGGTGCAGGCCGTCGCGGAGACCGTCGAGTTCATCAAGAGCCGGGATCTGGTCTACGACACTCCGGTGACGCTGGCCCCGGACGACTCGGCCGGTGAGGCCATCGCGCTGATTCACAAGCGCTCGCACGGGGCTGCGGTGGTACTCCAGGACGGCAAGCCACTGGGCCTGGTCACCGAGGCCGCATGTACCGGCATCGACAGATTCACCCGCGTCCACGAGATCGCGGCCACCGACTTCGTCACGGTGCCCACGGGGACCGATCCGCGGGCGATCTTCGACCGGCTGGCCGAGGCGCACGTGCCGGTGGCGGTGCTGACCCGCCCGGACGGGACCATGGCGGGCATCCTGACCCGCACCGGGGCGATTCGGGCGGGCCTGTACACGCCGGCCGTTGACGCCGCCGGGCGGCTGCGTATCGCCGGTGCCGTCGGCATCAACGGCGATGTGCGGGCCAAGGCCAGCGCCCTGGTGCGGGCAGGGGTAGATCTGCTGGTCATCGACACCGCCCATGGGCATCAACAGAAGATGCTCGAGGTCCTGACGTCGGTCGCGGAGTTATCCCTGGGCGTACCGATCGCGGCGGGCAACGTGGTGTCGGCCCAGGGCACCCGGGACCTGATTCGGGCCGGCGCGGACATCGTGAAGGTAGGCGTGGGTCCGGGTGCCATGTGCACCACCCGGATGATGACCGGAGTGGGCCGCCCGCAGCTCTCCGCGGTCATCGAATGCGCTGCCGCGGCAAGGGAACTCGACGCTCACGTGTGGGCGGACGGCGGGGTTCGGCATCCGCGCGATGTCGCCCTGGCGCTCGCGGCCGGTGCCGCCAACGTGATGATCGGCTCGTGGTTCGCGGGGACTCATGAATCCCCCGGCGACCTGCAGCTCTCCCCCAACGGCCGCCGGTACAAGGACAGTTTCGGGATGGCCTCCAAACGTGCCGTCGCGGCCCGCACCGCCGGCGACAGCGCCTTCGACCAGGCCCGCAAGAGCTTGTTCGAGGAGGGCATCTCCACGTCCCGGATCGAAGTGGACCCGCAACGTCCCGGTGTGGAGGATCTGATCGACCACATCATCTCGGGCGTGCGCAGTACCTGTACCTATGTCGGTGCACGCACACTGGGCGAGTTGCATGAGCGCGTGATTTTGGGCGTTCAGTCCGCCGCCGGATTCGCCGAGGGACGCCCTCTTCCCGAAGGTTGGTGACCGGTCGGTACCCTGCCGGCCACCTGCCCGGTTACCATTGAGCCTCACGATGGTCACACGGTGTGACCGCTCAACCTAAGGGGCCAGCAAGCGGTGACGGTCTTACTCACCGGGCTGAGCCTGCTTGCCTTCGTCGCGCTGACCGCCGGGACCGCACTGTTCGTGGCGGCAGAATTCTCGCTGACCGCGCTGGAACGTAGCGGTATCGAGGCACGTGCCAAGACCGGAGACGGCCGGGACAGATTGGTCCGACGAGCGCACAGCACGCTCTCGTTCCAGCTGTCCGGCGCCCAGCTGGGCATCACCATCACCACGTTGGTCACCGGATACCTCGCCGAACCGGTGATCGCGCGCCTGCTGTCGGAGCTGTTCGGATACACCGGAATCGCGGTCAGCAGCGCCATATCGCTGACGTTGGCGTTGCTCATCGCCACCTCTGTCTCGATGATCTTCGGCGAGCTCGTCCCCAAGAACTTCGCGCTGGCGCGTCCCATTTGGACCTCGCGCGCCACCGCGGGCCCCATGGTGCTGTTCTCGGCGGTGTTCGCCTTCGCCATCCGGGCCTTGAACGGAACGGCCAACTGGGTGCTGCGCCGCATGGGCATCGAGCCGGCCGAGGAACTGCGGTCGGCACGCTCGCCACAGGAATTGGGGTCGTTGGTGCGCACCTCGGCCCGCAGTGGCGCACTCGACGAAACCACCGCGGTGCTGGTAGACCGCTCGCTGCGGTTCGGCAGCCGAACCGCGGAGGAACTCATGACCCCGCGCACCGAAATCGAATCACTGGAGGCGACGGACACGGTGGCCGATCTCGTCACGATCGCCGTCGAGACCGGATTCTCACGCTTCCCCATCACCGAGGGCGATCTGGACGCGACCATCGGGATCGTCCACGTCAAGCAGATCTTCGAGGTGCCGCGGGAACGGCGCGCCACCACGACACTGGCTAGTCTGGCCCGGCCAGTGGCGGTGGTGCCCTCGACCCTCGACGGCGACGCGGTCATGGAGCAGGTACGGGCCAACGGCATGCAAACGGCGCTGGTGGTCGATGAGTACGGCGGTACCGCGGGCCTGGTCACGGTCGAGGACATGATCGAGGAGATCGTGGGCGATGTCCGTGACGAGCACGATGACGCGACGCCCGATGTCGTCTCATCCGGCGGGGGTTGGGTGGTGTCGGGTCTGCTGCGCATCGACGAGGTGGCCGCGGCTACCGGCTACCGGGCGCCCGAGGGTGAATACGAGACCATCGGCGGCCTGGTGCTGCAGGAGCTCGGCCACATCCCCACGGTGGGCGAGACCGTCGAGTTGTCCGCGGTAGTGCCGGATCATCCGCTGGCCGAGCTGCCTCGCTGGCGGGCCCGGGTGGCCAGCATGGATGGGCGCCGGATCGATCAGATCGAGCTCACCGAGCTGAGCGATCCCGAGGGTCAGGGGCATGACCACGATGGGTAGCGACATATTCGGCGTATTACTCACCGCCGCATTGCTTTTGGCGAACGCGTTCTTCGTGGGCGCCGAATTCGCCCTCATCTCGGCGCGCAGGGACCGGCTGGAGGCCCTCGCAGAGGCCGGCAAGAAGCGCGCCGTGACGGTGATGATGGCGGGCCAAAATCTGTCGCTGATGCTCGCCGGCGCCCAACTCGGCATCACCATCTGTTCGATTCTGTTGGGCCGCATCGGAGAACCGGCGGTAGCGCACCTGCTGGAGCGCCCCTTCGAGCTGTTGGGCGCACCGCCCGCGGTGATGCACACCGTCGCGTTCGTGGTCTCACTGTCGATCGTGGTGCTGCTGCACGTGCTGCTCGGCGAGATGGTGCCCAAGAACATCGCCATCGCCGGCCCGGAATCGGCGGCCATGCTGCTCATCCCGCCATACCTGGTCTACATCCGGTTGGCGCGGCCCCTGATCGCCTTCTACAACTGGTGCGCCAACAGCGCGCTGCGGCTCATCAAGGTGCCGGTGAAGGATGAGCTCGAGGTGACTGTGTCCACCGTGGAGCTCTCCGAGATGATCGCCGAGTCGCTGTCCGAGGGGCTTCTGGATGAGGAGGAACACACTCGACTGCGCCGCGCGCTGCAGATCCAGCACCGCGTGGTCGCGGACGTGGTCGTGCCCGCTAACCAGATTCGGGCGATCGCCGTATCGGGCTCGGCACAGGCACCTTCCGTCGCCGCGGTAGAGCGCGTCGTGGCCGAAACTGGATACTCCCGTTTCCCAGTTATTGGCCCTCGCGGGGATTACCTCGGCTATCTGCACATAAAGGACGTCCTGACAATGGGCGACGATCCGGACGCGATTGTCGACCCCGCCTTCATTCGGCCGCTGCCCCGCTTACACGGGTCGGTTCCGCTACCGGAGGCGCTGTCGACCCTGCGTCGTAGCAACAGTCATCTGGCACTCATGTCAACCACCGACGGCAGCGTAGTGGGCCTGGTCACACTGGAGGATCTAGTGGAGGATCTCGTCGGCACCGTGCGTGATGGAACTCACCGCATATAGAGCGGTTTCGGGGTTGGTGGCTACCAATGAGTAGGATCAATGTTTACCGATTCGCAGCAGCGTCCGGTCCCTGACCCCCGACAACACAGAGGAGTTGCGATGAGTGATCGCGTCGATGTGGGCAACTTGCGCGTGGCGCGGGTGCTGTATGACTTCATCACCAATGAGGCCCTTCCGGGCACCGGTGTGGATGCCGACGCTTTCTGGGCAGGGGTCGACAAGGTAGTCACCGATTTGGCTCCGCGGAACCGCGAGCTACTCGAACGGCGCGACGATCTGCAAACTCAGATCGATCGCTGGCACCGCCAGCGTGCCATCGAGCCGCTCAATGAGTCCGCGTACCAGGAGTTCCTCACCGAAATCGGATACCTGGTTCCCGAGCCCGAAGATTTCACCATCACCACCACCAACGTGGATGACGAGATCACCACGACGGCCGGGCCGCAGCTGGTGGTGCCGATCCTCAACGCGCGCTTCGCGCTCAATGCCGCCAACGCACGATGGGGCTCCCTCTACGACGCGCTGTACGGCACCGACGTCATCTCGGAAGCCGATGGCGCCGAGAAGGGCTCGTCGTACAACACGATCCGTGGCGACAAGGTCATCGCGTACGCCCGTGAGGTGCTCGACGGTGCGGCGCCGCTGGCGGCCGGGTCGTGGAAGGACGCCGTCGGCCTGAAGATCGACGACGGCCAGCTGCTCATCGAACTGGGCGACGAATTCTCGACAGGCCTGCAGAACCCCGATCAGTTCGTCGGCTACACCGGCAAGCTGGGCAAGCCGCAGTGGTCGGTGCTGCTGATCAACCACGGCCTGCACATCGAGATCTTGATCGACCCCGACTCCCCCATCGGAGCCACCGATAAGGCCGGCATCAAGGATGTGGTGCTGGAATCGGCGATCACCACGATCATGGACTTCGAGGACTCGGTCGCGGCGGTGGACGCCGAGGACAAGGTGCTCGGATACCGAAACTGGCTGGGGCTCAACAAGGGTGACCTGTCCGAGGAGGTGTCCAAGGGCGGCAAGACGTTCACCCGCGTGCTCAACGCGGACCGTGTCTTCACCACCCCCGACGGCAAGGGCGAACTGACACTGCCCGGGCGCAGCCTGCTGTTCGTTCGCAATGTCGGTCACCTCATGACCAACGACGCCATCGTCGATGCCGAGGGCAATGAGATGCCCGAGGGTATCCAGGATGCGCTGTTCACCAGCCTCATCGCCATCCATGGCCTGCGTTCCGGCAAGAAGAACGGCGCGCTGAAGAACAGCCGCACCGGCTCCATCTACATCGTGAAGCCCAAGATGCACGGGCCCGAGGAAGTCGCCTTCACCGCCGAGCTGTTCGGGCGTGCGGAAGAGGTGCTCGGACTGCCGCACGCCACTCTCAAGGTCGGCATCATGGACGAGGAGCGCCGCACCACCGTCAACCTGAAGGCCGCCATCAAGGCCGCCTCGGACCGCGTGGTGTTCATCAACACCGGGTTCCTGGACCGCACCGGCGACGAGATCCACACCTCGATGGAAGCCGGCCCGATGTGTCGCAAGGCCGTCATGAAGTCGCAGCCGTGGATCTTGGCGTACGAGGACCACAACGTCGACACCGGACTGGGCGCCGGCTTGGCAGGAAAGGCACAGATCGGCAAGGGCATGTGGGCCATGCCCGATCTGATGGCCGACATGGTCGCGCAGAAGATCTCCCAGCCGCGCGCGGGTGCCACCACGGCGTGGGTGCCTTCCCCCACTGCGGCGACCCTGCACGCGCTGCACTACCACCAGGTGGACGTCAAGGCGATCGACCAGGAATTGGCCGGGAAGCACCGCGCCAAGCTGGAGTCTTTGCTCACCATCCCGCTGGCCGAGTCGCGTCAAGGCTGGACCGCCGAGGACATCCGCGAAGAGATCGACAACAACTGCCAGTCCATCCTGGGCTACGTGGTCCGCTGGATCGATCAGGGCGTCGGCTGCTCCAAGGTTCCGGACATCCACGACGTCGGGCTGATGGAAGACCGCGCCACCCTGCGTATCTCCAGCCAGCTACTGGCCAACTGGCTGCGCCACGATGTGATCACCGAGGCCGAGGTGGTCGAGGGTCTGCAGCGGATGGCTCCGGTGGTCGACCGGCAGAACGCCGGCGACAAGGAGTACCGCCCGATGGCTCCGGACTTCGACAGCAACATCGCTTTCCAGGCCGCCAAGGAGCTCATCCTGGAGGGCAAGGACCAGCCGAACGGCTACACCGAGCCGATCCTGCACCGGCGTCGCCGCGAGTACAAGGCCGCTACGGCCAAGTAGCCGATGACGGCCCGGCATGCCTCTACCTGTGATGCCGGGTACGTCTGCGTGTCTTTTCGGACGCGGTTTGGTTTCGCGTACCCGGGTTTCGGCGGTCAGGGACAGTAGACTCGGGCCGACGCGCAGCGGGGCTCGTCACAGCCGTAGGACAAGTATCTAAGACAGGATCAGAGGGGTCGCGACAACATATGGGCAGGCACAGCGCATCTGGGTCGGATAGCCCAAACGATCCGGACGAAAATGACGGCTGGGACGCGAACGCCGAGCAGGGCTACGAATCGAACTACGAATCGGGCCCCGCTTCGGAGTTCGATACCGGCAGCTGGCAGCGATCGCATCGCAGTGGCGGTAGCAACTGGGGTGTCAGCAAGGGATTGATCGGAGTCGTCGCGGCGGTACTGGTCGTGGCGGTGTCCATCGGCCTGTGGTGGTACTTCGACAGGCGGACCTCCGACAACCAAGCCGAGGCCGCTGCCACCTGCGTGCACGGAAACAACGCCATCGCCGTTGTTGCTGACCCATCCATCGCGGACCGGATCGGCGAACTGTCTGAGCGGTTCAATAAGAAGCACGAGGTGATCGGCGACTACTGCTTCACCGTCTCGGTACGCCCCGCGGACACGGCCAATGTGATCAAGGGACTGACCGGCCAGTGGCCCGCCGAGCTCGGTGAGCAGCCGGCCCTGTGGATTCCGGGCAGCTCGATCTCTTCCGCGCGCCTGAAGGCGGCCTCGAAGACCAATATCGTCAGTGACAGCCGCTCCCTGGTGAGCACACCCGTCGTGATCGCGACGACGCCGCGGCTGCGCCAGGCCCTTCCGAACGACAAGAGCTGGGCGGATGTGCCCGCCCTGCAGAACGTGCCGAACTCCCTGGACGGTGTCGGCCTGCCCGGCTGGGGTTCGCTGCGGCTGGCCTTGCCGTCAAGCGGCAACGCCGACGCGGCGCAACTCGCTGCCGAAGCGGTGGCCGCGGCCAGCGTCCGCCCCGGCGATTCGCCCGAGTTGGGCGCGGGTGCTGCCGGATCCTTGACCGCGACGGCCCCGAAGCTGCCCGCGAACAACCTGTCCGACGCCATCGGCGCGCTGTTGGACGGTGGCGAGCAGCCGGGTGCCGCCGTGCATGCGGTGGTCACCACCGAGCAGCAGCTCTACGCACGCACCCGCAATAACAGCGACGCCAAGAAGGTCATCGCCGAATGGCAGCCCGCCGGGGCCACCCCGATCGCCGACTACCCCACCGTGCAGTTGGACGGTGCGTGGCTGTCCGAGGAGCAGCACACCGCGGCCAGTCAATTCGCGCGCTTCCTGGGCGACAAGGACCAGATCAAGGACCTGGCCGCTGCCGGTTTCCGGGCCGAAGGCACGGACCTGCCCAGCAGCGATGTGGTGAGCTTCGCCAAGATCGACAAGCCGCTGAGCATCGAGGACAAGGTTCGTGTCGCGCTGGCCGATGGCACCTCGTCGGGCTCCGGCAGCACCACGATCATGTTGGCCTCCTCGCCCGCTCCCGACGCGAAGCTGTCCGATATCACCGGCGCCCTTGCGAATCGGGTTCGATCGCTAGCCCCTGGTTCGGGTATCGGCTTGTGGGTGTACGACGGCAAGGAAGGCAACACCGTGGTGCGTCTGGGTGGTGCCGGCGATGACGTGGAGGGCGTGCCCCGTTCGCAGAGCGTCGCCGACGCGCTGACGGCGCTGCAGCCGACCGGCAATGGTGCGGTGGCGTATACGACTCTGCGCGCGCTGTATCAGGACGCTGTCGGCGGTTTCCGCCCCAACCAGGTGAATTCGGTGTTGGTGATCGCGGGGCGCTCGCACACCGACCAGACCCTGGACGGTCCTGGCCTGATCGACACCATCAACCGGCTCAAGGATCCGGCGAAACCGGTGCGCATCAACGTGATCGACTTTGGTGCCGATTCCGATCAGCAGACCTGGCAGACGCTCGCCCAGCAGAGCGGCGGTGTCTATCAGAACGTGCCGGCCTCGAACAGCCCGGAGCTGGCCGCGGCCATCACCCGCTTCGTGTCCTAGATTCCCTACCGCGAGCAGGCCCCCGCAATCGGGGCCTGCTCGCGCGTGCGGCGACTACTGCGCGAACGCCTCGATCGGCGGGCAGGAGCACACCAGGTTCCGATCTCCGTACGCCCCGTCGATGCGACGTACCGGCGGCCATACCTTGGGGCGGAAGCCCTTTCCGAGCGGGTACGCGGCCTCGGCGCGGGTGTACGGGTGATTCCATTCGTCGGCGATGAGGGATTCGGCGGTGTGCGGGGCCCCGCGCAGCGGGTTGTCCTCCACCGGCCATGCTCCGGAACCAACCTTGTCGATCTCGGCCTTGATCGCGATCATCGCCTCGCAGAAGGCGTCCACCTCGGCCAGGCTCTCGCTCTCGGTGGGTTCCACCATGAGCGTGCCCGCCACCGGGAAGCTCATGGTGGGCGCATGGAAACCGTAGTCGGCCAGGCGCTTTGCCACATCGTCGACGGTGACGCCGGTGTTTTTCGTGATGTCCCGCAGGTCCAGGATGCACTCGTGGGCCACCATGCCGTTGTCGCCGGTGTAGAGCACCGGGTAGTACTCGTCGAGACGGCGCGCCAGGTAGTTGGCCGAGGCGATGGCGGTCAGCGATGCCGCCCGCAGACCATCGGGCCCCATCATCCGAATGTAGGCCCAGGTGATCGGCAGAATCGATGCCGACCCGTACGGCGCCGAGGAGACGGCGGGGCCACCGGGCAATTCGCTGGCGTACGGGTGTCCCGGCAGGTACTGCGCGAGGTGGCTGCGTACCGCGACGGGTCCGACACCCGGACCGCCGCCACCGTGTGGGATGCAGAACGTCTTGTGCAGGTTCAGGTGACTGACATCGCCGCCGAAACGCCCGGGACGGGCTAGGCCCACAAGGGCGTTCAGATTCGCGCCGTCCACGTACACCTGTCCCCCGGCATCGTGCACGGCCGCGCAGATGTCGGCGATGTCGTGCTCGTAGACACCGTGGGTGGACGGGTAGGTGATCATGATCGCGGACAGCGCGCTGGCGTTGGCCGTGATCTTCGCGCGCAGGTCGTCCAGGTCGACATCGCCGTTCTCGCGGCACGCCACCACGACGACCCGCATGCCGGCCAGTGCGGCCGAAGCGGCATTGGTGCCATGGGCGCTCGACGGGATCAGGCACACGTCACGATCGCTGTCGCCGCGGTCGATGTGGTACTGGCGAATGGCCAGCAGGCCCGCGTATTCGCCTTGTGATCCGGCGTTGGGCTGCAGGCTCACCTTGTCGTACCCGGTGATATCGGCCAGCCAGCCCTCCAGATCGGCGATCAGCGTGCGCAGGCCACGCGAATCGCCCGCCGGCGCGAACGGGTGCTGGGCGGCGAACTGCGGCCAGGTGATGGGTTCCATCTCGGCGGCGGCATTCAGCTTCATGGTGCACGATCCGAGCGGAATCATGCTGCGGTCCAACGCAATGTCCTTGTCGGACAACGCGCGCAGGTACCGCATCATCTCGGTCTCACTGTGGTAGCGGTTGAACGCCGGATGCGTCAGATAGTCCGAATCGCGGGTCGCGATGTCCGAGGTGTCTGATGTTCCGCCGCCGAAATCGGACCCGAAGGCCCGCAGCACCGAGACCAGGTGCGGCAGCGTCGTCGCCTCATCGCACGCGATGGAGACGTGGTCGCCGTCGGGACTCCAGATGTTGATGCCCTCGGCCTTGGCCGCGGCCTGGATCTCGGCGGCCTTGCCCGGCACGTGCACCAGCACGGTGTCGAAGAAGCGCTCGTGTACCACGGTGTGCCCGCCGCGGGTCAGCCCGGAGGCCAGCAGCTGCGCGTTGCGGTGGACACGGGTGGCAATGGCACGCAACCCTTCCGGACCGTGGTAGCTCGCGTACATGGCGGCCATCACGGCCAGCAGCACCTGCGCGGTACAGATGTTGCTGGTGGCTTTGTCGCGCCGGATGTGCTGTTCGCGGGTCTGCAGCGAGAGCCGGTAGGCGGCCGCGCCGTCGGCATCCATCGACACTCCGACGAGACGGCCCGGGAGCTGCCGGGCATGCTTGGTGTGGACCGCGAGATATCCGGCGTGCGGACCGCCGAACCCCATGGGCACACCGAAACGCTGAGTCGTCCCGAAGGCGACGTCCGCGCCGATGTCCCCGGGCGGCGCGACGAGGGTGAGGGCCAGCAGGTCGGCACCGACGGATACCAGCGCACCGCGCTGGTGCGCCTCGGCGATGAGGGCCGACCAGTCGCGCACCACGCCGGAGGCGCCGGGCAACTGCACGATCACACCGAAGAACTCGCCGTCCGGCAATCCCGCGCTCAGGTCGGCGGTCACCACCTCGATACCGAGCGGTTCGGCCCGGGTGGCGATCACGGCGGCAGTCTGCGCGTACAGATCGGCGTCGACGACAAGGCGATTGGACGCGGACTTCACGGCGCGATGCATCAGCGTCATCGCCTCGGCGGCGGCGGTGCCCTCGTCGAGCATGGACGCGTTGGCGATGTCCAGGCCGGTGAGCTCGGCGACCATGGTCTGGAAGTTCAGCAGCGCCTCGAGGCGGCCCTGGCTGATTTCCGGCTGGTACGGCGTGTAGGCCGTGTACCAGGCCGGATTCTCCAGGATGTGCCGGCGCAGGACCGGCGGGGTGAGGGTGTCGAAGTAACCCTGCCCGATCATGGATACGGCAACGGTGTTGTGGCTGGCTAGTTTTCGCAGCGCATCCAGAGCTTCGTGCTCGGAAGCCGCGGCCGGGAGCGCGTCGAGCCCGCTGGCTCGCGGCCCGTCGGGACCGCCGTGCAGTGCGTCCAGGATGCTGGCCGGAACCGCTTTTTCGGCGAGCTCGTCAAGACTGGCGACGCCGATGGTGGCGAGCATGGTGTCGATATCGGCGGCGGTCGGACCGATGTGGCGGTCGGCGAAAGACATGGCGCTCCCGGAGGCCCAGTCGTGTGCCAGGCACACGACAAACGTCTCCCCTCCCTCTGTCATCAACCCGTCTCGGGCGCCTGAGAGATTCGGTCGTTCTACCTGCCGAATCTGCTGGTAGAAGCCTTTCCCCGTCGGCGGGTGGTCCGGTTAGGTAACCGCATCACCGCTTTTCAGAGGCATCGGGGCCACGAGCGGTTCGGGGGCCTGAGAGATTGACGGAGAGGTGTTGCTCCTTCGGCGGTCATGACTGGCCGTCATGACACTCTCCCGCTGGCGGGCGATGCGCGACCAGTTTACGCCAGTTAACGACCCGGTCGAGACCAGAGGGAATCGCCGGCCGAATCAGCCGATCTTGCGGGCGCGGTCCTTGCGGCGCGAGGCCAGCTCATCCTCGGGCGCCTCGATGGCTTCGCCACCATCGGCACGCTCGCCGGGGAACTCCGCGATGGCACCGGTCAGCTCGCGCATGGCGCCGCTGACGGCGATGCCGAAGACACCCTGCCCGCCCTGCAGCAGATCGACGACCTCTTCGGCAGAGGTGCATTCGTAGACGGTGGTGCCGTCCGAGAACAGCGTGATGTTGGCCAGGTCCTCGACGCCGCGCTGACGCAGGTGCTCGACCGCGACGCGGATGTTCTGCAGCGAGATTCCGGTGTCCAGCAGTCGCTTGACGATCTTGAGGACCAGGATGTCCTTGAACGAGTACAGACGCTGGCTCCCCGAGCCGGCCGCGCCGCGGATCGAGGGCACCACGAGGGAGGTGCGGGCCCAGTAATCCAGCTGGCGGTAGGTGATGCCAGCAACCTGGCAGGCGCTCGGGCCGCGGTAGCCGACGAGCTGGTCGGGAACTGAGTCATCCGGGAAGAGACCCGGCTGGACAGGACCGGAAGACGCGGCATCAGCGGAGCCCGTCGCCCCACCGTCCAACGTCATCTCCAGCTGCCCCTGCTGCGGCTTTTCGACCACTTCTGCTCCCTCTCGCCGATCGCTTCGCCGGCTCTCGTGGCGCGGTTTCTGGGAAACCCCGCAGGGATTTCCTGGAACCGAGTCCGCCGGTAGTGCGTTCGTCCAAGCACGAATTCTCCGAGCATACGCCCCTTGCGCTGCCCCGTGCCGGCCGCTGAGTCAAATTATGACCCTCGTGAAATTACGGTCAATGCGACGCGCCCGGGGTGTGACTGTCAAGGTCAGGTTGAGACTTACTCGTTACTTAAGGCCCTGTCATGGGCCTTCGGTGGCCTTGAAGTCATCGGGCGACACGCTGTCGAGGAACTCCTTGAACTTCTCCACCTCGTCTTCGCGCAGCGCTCCGCCGGAATCCTCGTCATCCTCGTCGGGAATGATCAAACCCGCTTCGGCCAGCACGGCTTCCTCGACGTAGATCGGCACCCCGACCCGCAGCGCGATAGCCACCGAATCCGACGGACGCGCGGAAACCCGGATATCGCTGTCGAAAACCAGGTCCGCGTAGAAGGTGCCCTCCTGCAGGTCCACAATCCGCACTTCCTTGAGCGAATGCCCAAGGGCCACAATGAGATCGCGGATCAGATCATGAGTGAGCGGGCGCGCCGGCTCAACCCCCTGTTGCTCCAGCGCGATGGCTGCCGCCTCCGACTGGCCAATCCAGATAGGCAGGTAACGATCCCCCGCGGACTCGCGCAGCAACAACACCGGCTGGTTCTGGGGCTGTTCCACGCGGATTCCCACGACTCGAACTTCGCTCATCGGGCCTCCAACACCAGTACTTCTGTCGTACCGCGAGTCTAGTCCTCAGCGATCGAGGACGCCGCGCACCGCGGACTTGATCATGGCGCCGTGCAGCGCGATGGACAGCGCCGCCACTTCCCGGATGAGGTCATCGGCGCGGTCGCGGGCTCCCGCCTTGTTCGCCTTGACGGTGGGACCCACGATCTGGGCGATCAGATCGGTCTCCCTGTCGACCGCCGACCGGAAGGTACGCAAGTGCCGCGGTTCTACACCGTAATCGGCCAGCTCAGCGGCGCACTGGACGATCAGCACGGTGTACTCGTCGAAGAAACCGCCCGGTCCGGACGTGATGATCCCCGACTTGATGAGCGAAGTCAGCAGTACCTCGTCGGCGCCGGACCGCGACAATAGGTCTTCGCGGCTCAACCGAGTGGGCCGCGACGGCGGAAAACCTTGACGGGCAACACCGTTGGCATCTTCGCCGTCGGTGATGGCAAACAGCCGGGGGCCGCCGGTGAAGCCCGCCACATCGGGTAGCGCTCCGTCGGGCTGGGCGTCCAACTGCTCCTTGATGACCTTCAACGGCAGATAGTGATCGCGCTGGGCGGTCAGGATGAAGCGAAGCCGCTCGGCGTCATAGGCCGAAAACCGGCGATACCCCGACGCGCTACGCGACGGGGTAACCAGTCCCTCTGATTCGAGAAATCGAATCTTCGAGATCGTGACGTCCGGAAACTCCGGACGCAACAGGTCGAGTACCGACCCGATCGACATTCCGGTGAGAGCCGGCCGGTCGGGAGCTGTCACTGGCCACCCGGAGCGGAGTCGTCGCCGGCCGACTTCGGCCCGGTCAAAAAGACCAGACGGAACTTTCCGATCTGCACTTCGTCGCCGTTGGCCAGCACTGCCGAGTCGACGGGCTCGCGGTTGACATAGGTCCCGTTCAGGCTGCCTACGTCGACGACCTGGAATTCGCCACTGTCAAGCCGGAATTCGGCATGACGACGACTCACCGTGACGTCATCGAGGAAGATGTCGCTATCGGGGTGCCGCCCTGCGGAGGTGGTGGCCTGATCAAGCAGAAAGCGGGATCCGGCGTTGGGGCCGCGCTTGACCACCAGCAGGGCCGAACCGGCGGGCAATCCTTCGACACCGGACACGTCGCTACCGGCCTGCGCGGGCGCTTCCAGCTCGGTGGCGAAATCGGCGCGGAACACCGAGGTCGTTTCCGCGGTGACCTCGCCTGACGTGTCGTCCTTGTCGTTATCGGTCACCATCGCTCCTTCTTCCTCGCCCCTGGGAGGATTCGATTGTCAGTGCGGATCTTGCTGAGCCTGATGCTCATCGCGACCCTCATCTGCCCTCATGCTCTTCGCGGCGAGCGCTCATCGCCGCTCATTTCCGACCGTACCGTCTGACTGCCCGTGACGGGTCACCTCTGCCGTATCCGCCAGTGGTCTGCCCGAAATCATGGCCGCCGGACTAGTTGGAGAACAGGTGCCCTCCTAGTCGGTGGCGTCACCATATCCCGATGCGTCTAAGAGGTCATTAAGAGCGGCGTCGAGATCGGCCGCGCTGGCGGCTTCGAGATCGACCAACCAGCCCTCGCCGTAGGGATCGGAATTGACCAGCTGCGGGTTGGAATCCAGATCGCCATTCGCGGCAACGACTTTCGCGGTAATGGGCGCGAACAGGTCTGATACCGATTTGGTCGATTCCACTTCACCGAAGGTGGAGCCCGCGGTCAGATCGGATCCGACGTCCGGCAGCTGCACAAACACCACGTCACCCAACTGCGATTGCGCATAGTCGGTGATTCCGATTCGCACGGTGCGCTCACCGGTGCGCCGCACCCATTCGTGTTCCTCGGTGTAATGCAGGTCGGCAGGAATTTCGGTCACGGTGAGTCGTCCTTGCTCTCGGTCAATGGTCTGTGTAGTCGCTGGGCTCTCAGGGCTACTTGCCGGGCTGAGCGTATTGGCGAGGTTTCGGTTCTCGCAAGGTGGTGATGTCCACACGGGCCGGCTGGTCGATGGTAACGCTGCCGCCGACTCGGGAAACGGTGTCCACGGCACCGCCGGGAATGTTCATCGCCGCCGCGAGTGTCGGTGGATCGCCTATCGCCAGAACCGAATACGGGGGTGCCAGGGTGGTGCCATCCACCACGAGCTGTCCGGGAGCGCCGATGACCCACGAATCGGCTCCGATGCGCACCGACTTGTCGCCCGCCGTGATCTCTATCGCCTCGGCGCCCGCCGCCCGCAGCTCGTTGACGATATCGAGCAGTGCTTCCGGACCGAGGCCCTGCCCTGGATCGTTGATGGTGAGGACGACACCCGGCCCGGTGGCGCCGACAGTCCCCACCATGATGGACAGCGCGGACAGCCGCGCCTTGGCGTCGTTGATCACGGCCTGGTTGCCGGTTCCGCTGGCACGCATCGTGATTAGGCTCTGCTGCAGATCGGCGATCTCCTTGTTCAAGTTGGCCTCGCGTTGCTGTAAGGAGTCCAGCAGCACCAGCAGATCAGCCGGCCGGGCGGTGTCGAGTCCATCGCCCGATTCGGTCTGACGCACCTGTGTGGTGATCGCAAGCCCCAGCAGCGCGCAGAGCGCCACGCCCAGTACCCCGAAGGTGATCTGGCTGCGCGTCGGGGGCCGACGCGTCTTGGGCATCTCGTGCTTGCCGGGGTGTGAATCCGGCTGTGCGGGATGGGATTGGTTCACCGGCTCACGCCCCAAACAACCTGCGCCGCAGGGCGGCAGCGTTTCCGAAGATGCGGATACCAAGCACGACGATGATGGCGGTGGACAACTGGGTGCCGACACCGAGCTGGTCGCCCACAAAGACGATCAGCGCCGCCACCAGCACGTTGAACACGAAGGACACCACGAAGACCTTCGAATCGAATATCTGGTCCAGGTAGGCACGCGCGCCGCCGAACAGTGCGTCGAGCGCCGCCACCACCGCGATCGGCAAGTACGGGGCGACGGCGTCGGGAACGTTCGGGTGAAACACCAGCCCCAGAACCACGCCGATCGCCAGCGCGACTATGCCGATCATCGTCCACTTCCTCTCCACGTCACGGTCGGGCCCATCTCACCGATTGCCCGCCGGAATCTCTTTGGCGTATTTGACATCCCGGCTTGCTGCCGGGGCCATCTGCACGTTTTCCTGGGTCGCGAGGGTAAGTCGTATGCCATACGACTTCTGCAGCAGCCGCATCCGGGCCATGCCCGGGCTGCGTTCAAACGCCGATTTAATGGTATTGGCCGGCCCGATCGCCACGATCCGATACGGCGAGCTGGTGGGCTGGTTGTCCACCAGGATCGCTCCCCCGGCCTGCCGCATGGTCACGTTCGGCCCGATGCGCACATCGGAAACCGAAATCGCCTCTGCGCCACTGGTCCACAACGAGTTCACGACCAGCTGCATATCGCGGTCCAAAATGACCTGCTGGCTGCGTGGGATGCGTTCCTTGGAGACATCCGAGAGATCACCGCTACTCCCTGGGTCTGCCAGCGTGACGATCAGTGCGGGTCCGCGCACCTCGGTGGTCGCCGCGGCAAGACCCAACTGGTCCAGGCGGTTCAGCAACTCCTTGCCCTGCTCGTTGCCTTCGAGCTGGCTGCGCCGCGCCCCGGCCACCTCGGATGAGAGCTGGTCACGGGTGGACTCCAGTGCCCCCGAATCGCGCTGTTCACCGCGGATGCTCGCCAGCAGACTCTGCTGCTCCTGCATCACGCCGGGTGCGATCCGTGTGGTCTGCGCGACCGCTGCCGCGAAGACCACCGCGATGGCGATGGCAGCGATTGCCTGCCAACCCCATTCGGCCAGCCGCGCACGCGGCGCGGCCCCGTTCTTGCGAGCCTCGGCGGCCTCGAGATACCCGGCGTCCAGGTGATCAGAGAGCAGCGTGCGCAGCAGCGAAGGCACCGGATTGCGCTTGGGCCGGTTGGCGGTGTGGTGGCCCAGCCCTTCTTCGGGCTCGAAACCACCCATGAGATGTGGGCCGGTGCCATGTATCTGCGGTTCCCTGCCGTCCCCGGAGGCGTCCTGCGCGTTCATCTCAGGTACTCACCTTCGGCAGCTGCCGCACGATCATCACGATCTGCGCGACGTAGAGCACGAACGTCCACAGGTACATACCGAGGCCCCAGATCAGGAACGCCCACCCGCACGGGCCGATCACCCTGCCCCACAAGGAGTCCCATTCACCGATCAAGATCAGCGGGAAAGCCGACATCAACGCGAAGGTTGCCGCCTTGCCGATGTAGATGACCGGCAGCGCCTCGATGCCGCGGCGGCGCACGATGGGTAGCCCCAGGGTGAGGATGAGGTCGCGGGCCAACAGGGTGACAACGATCCACCACGGCACGATGTCCCGGATCGCGAAAGCAATCGGCGTCGTCACCATGTAGAGGCGGTCGGCGGCCGGATCCAGCAGCGTTCCCAGGTGCGAAGACTGGTTCATCAGCCGCGCGATCTTGCCATCGGCCCAGTCGGTGAAGCCGCTGAGCATCAGGATGGCCACGGCCCAACCATCGGCATGCTTGGCCAGCAGCAGGTACAGGAACAGCGGGATGAAGGCCAGCCGGATGACGCTCAGCAGGTTGGGGACCGTCAGGATCCTGTCGTCTCCAGTGGACGGCTCCGCGGTTCCCATCCGGCCAGCCTCTCATATTCGCGAGGTGATGCCCCGCGCAAATGGGTGGCTTGTCGTCAGCTGAAGACGCCGGGCAGGTTCAGGATCGACAGGCTGTCGTTCTTGCGTGGGTCGTCGTGGATCATGTAGGTCCACGTCGATGTCGGCCGGGCGAGCTTCGACAGATCCAGCCCCTGTTCCTCGTCAACCAGGTTCGCGGTCTCGAAGGTCTGCTGAGCGGCCTCCACCGCGTCGGCGGCCAGCGACGCGAAGGCGTCGACGGCGAGCCGGTGGAATTCGTCGATCGGGTTCTGGCGCCCGAGCGCACGCAGGTGGATGCTCTCACGCACATCCGAGAGGTACGCCAGATGGTCGGCCCAGCCCCGGTCCAGGTGGTAGAGCATGATCTGCCGTGAGATGCGCTCCAGCCGCTCTTCGGAAAGCTCCTCGGCCAGCTCGTCATAGCGCTCGGCAGAGCGCTCGCGCAGTTCTTTACGGGCGGTGTCGGTGCGCAGCAGCATGTCCCGCCGATCGGAGATGATGGCGCGCTGCTGCGCGATCAGTTGGTTGTACCGCCAGGTATTGGCGTGCAAGTCGAGCATCGCGCCCTCGGCCACCCGCTGGGCGTGGTCGATGAGGCCGCCGGCCTTGGGGCTGACAATCTGCCCGTCCTCGTCGGTTTCGGTGGGCAGCTTCGCCGAATCCAGGTGTGCCACAACGACCTCGTCTTCCCAGCTGGAAAAGAAGACCGAGGACCCGGGGTCGCCCTGTCGTCCCGCGCGCCCGCGCAGCTGGTTGTCGAGCCGTTCGGTGCGATGCCGCCCGGTGCCGACCACGTGCAGCCCGCCGGCCTCGACGACGGCGTCGTAGTCGGTCTCCTCGGAGCCGCCGAGGCGGATATCAGTACCGCGACCGGCCATCTGAGTGGATACCGTGACCACCTTGAGCGCACCGGCTTCGGCGATGACGCGGGCTTCTTCGGCGTCGTTCTTGGCGTTCAGCACGACGGCCGGAACTCCGGCGCGCACCAGACGGTGATGCAGCGCCTCGGATTCGGCGACATCGTGGGTGCCGACGAGCACCGGCTGACCAGTGGCATGGATCTCCGCGATATGCGCGACGATGGCATCGTTCTTGCTCGCCTCGGTGATGTACACCCGGTCCGGCTGGTCTTCGCGGATGTTCGGGGTGTTGGGCGGGATCGGTGAGACGCCCAGCTTGTAGAACTGCCGCAGCTGTTCACCGGCCGCGAGCGCTGTACCGGTCATTCCGCATACCCGGGGGTAGCGGTTGATCAGCGCCTGCACCGTGATGGTGTCGAGAACCTCACCGGTGTCGGTGGTTTCGATTCCCTCCTTGGCTTCAACCGCCGCCTGCAGACCATCGGGCCAGCGCTGCAGGGTCGCGATGCGCCCGCGTGAGGAGTTGATGAGGTGCACGGCGCCGTCCCGCACGATGTAGTGCACATCGCGCTCCAGCAGCACGTGCGCGTGTAGCGCGACGTTCACCTCGGTCAAGGTGGTGCCTACATGGTGCTCGGAGTACAGGTCGATATCACCGAGTTGCTTTTCCAGCTTCTTGGCGCCGGTGTCGGTGAGGAAGATGTTGCGCCGGTCGTTGTCGGCCTCGTAGTCCTCACCGGCGATCAGCTCGCGTACCGCTTCGATCACCTCCGAACTCGGAGCTTCACGATGGCTGGTGCCCGCGAGCACCAGCGGCACCAGGGCCTCGTCGACAAGTACCGAATCGGCTTCGTCCACCACAGCGACGTCGGGGCTCGGCGAGACCAGATCGTCGACGTCGATCGCCAGCTGGTCACGCAGCACGTCGAAACCGATCTCGTTGACCGATCCATAGGTGACATCGCAGGCGTAGGCCGTGCGGCGCTCGTCGGCCGTTGATTCCTCGGTGATCCAGCCGACCGTCAGGCCCAGGCGTTCCAGGAACGGCCCCATCCATTCGGCGTCGCGCCGGGCCAGGTAATCGTTGACGGAGATGACGTGCACACTGCGCCCGCCGAGGGCGTATCCGGCAGCGGTGATCGCACCGGTCAGCGTCTTGCCTTCACCGGTGGCCATCTCGATGACGTCGCCATCGAGCATCCGCAGCGCGCCCAGCAGCTGAACGTCGAAAGGGCGCTCGTCGATGGTTCGTTCGGCGGCCTCACGCACGATCGCGAGGAACTGGCCGATGTCCTTGGACTCAAGACCCTCGCTGAGGTCGAGTTTCTTGGCCGCCTTGGTGAGCTGTTCGTCGGTGAGATCCTTGGCCTTCTCGTCGTACTTCTTCGAGGTCTCCACAAGGGCCAGCGACTCGCTCTGGTTCTTGTCCGTGGATGCACCGAGCAGTTTCCAGAACTTCCCGGTGAACCGTGAGGCGGTGTTCGACTTGCGCACATGCACACGGTACGTGAGGTTCCGAAAGGCCCCGATATGCACCGTCAGGCGAGCTCCCGGACCCGTCCGCGATATCCGTTTGATGGATGCAACACGATCGGTGGAGTACCGCGGCCCTGCCAGAGCCGAGTACTCCACCAGATCCGTGCTATTTGCCCGCCAGCAGCCCCTTGGCGATGTGGGTGATCTGCACCTCGTTGCTCCCGGCGTAGATCATCAGCGATTTGGCGTCGCGCGCCAGCTGTTCGACCCGGTACTCGGTCATGTAGCCGTTGCCGCCGAAAAGCTGCACGGCGTCCATCGCGACGTCGGTGGCCGCCTCCGAACAGTAGAGCTTGATGGCCGAGGCCTCTGCCAGGGACGGGGTCTTGTTCTCCGACAGACTCTCGATTGCGTGGAAAAGCATGTTGCGCACGTTCAGCCGGGCGACTTCCATCTTGGCCAGCTTGAGCTGGATGAGCTGGAACTGAGCTATTTCCTTACCCCACAAGGTGCGCGACTTCGCGTAATCCAGCGAAAGACGCAGGCATTCCTCGATGACACCGAGTGCGAGCGCCGCCACCCCGATGCGTTCCATCGAGAAATTGGCGCGTGCGCTGTCGCGGCCGTCGCCCTGATCGTTCGTCTCGGTCTCACCGAGAAGCCGGTCCTTGCCCAGGCGCACGTTCTCGAAGAACAACTGACCCGTGCGGGAACTGTGAATGCCCATCTTGCGGAACGGCTTGGACTGCGTGAAGCCCTCCATGCCCCGGTCCAGCACGAAGGTCAACACCTTGCGATCCCGCGGATCAACGGCTTCCTTCCCGGCGCCTTCGTTCAACTTTGCGTAGACGACGATGACGTCGGCGTCGGGGCCGTTGGTGATGAAGGTCTTCTGACCGTTGAGGATGTAGTCCTCGCCGTCACGTGTCACGTAGGTTTTCATGCCACCGAAGGCGTCCGAACCCGAATCGGGTTCGGTGATGGCCCAGGCACCAACCTTCTCGTAGGTGACCAATTCGGGCAGCCAGCGTTCCATTTGCGCGGCGGTGCCGCGTGAGGCGATGGTCGGCACCGTCAGTCCCATGCTGACGCCCATGCCGGTCACCAGACCCATACAGACGCGCGAGATTTCGCTGGTGAGAACAAAGCCCATGCCTGCCGATCCGCCGGCCAGGCCCATGGCGCCACCGCCGTCGGATTTTTTGGATTGTGCCGGCTGCTCCCCTGCCGCCAGCGCGGCCTCGCGCGCCTTCTTCTTCTCGATTTGTTTCTGCAATCCCTCCTTGGCGAGTGCGTCAATTCCGAAGGTGGAAAACATCTTTCGGATGATGGGGTACGGCTCCATCTCGCCGGACTCCAGGGCGTCGACGTGAGGCCGAACCTCTTTGTCGATGAACTGGCGAACAGCGTCACGCACCGCGAGATCAATGGGTGACCAGTCGAGCATGTGTCCTGCTTTCTCCCGTGACAGTGATAGGTGCCGACGTGGCCGGTTAGCCGAGTTCCTTGGCCAGCAGCTCCTTGAGCCGTGCGACGGAGTTCTCGAGCTCCTCTTGGACGGCCTTGTCGATGGCGGTACCGATCGCTCCGGTCAGCATCTGGCCGGTGAAGGAGGAGTCCACATTCACCCTGGTGTTGTCGGCATCGATCTCCTCGACACTGGATTTGATGATGGCCTCGACCCCGGCCATCCCGGTACCACCCAGCTTGAAGGCACCGCGCTTGGCGGACAGCACCTCGTCGGCCGGCGTGAATTCCTGCACAGTCCACTCAACCGTGTTGGCCATGCCCATCAGGGTCACGATCTCGGAAAACTTGGTGCCGACCTTGATGTCCTCGACCGCGGGGACATCGCCCTTGAATCCGGTGTGGATGGTCATCCATTCGTCGTATTTGTTGAGGTCCGGCAACACCGACCAGAGCTTGTCGATGCTGTACGGGAGGTCGATGCTGGAGTGCAGCTCGGACATGGGCGAAAGACTCCTTTGTCATTGGTCTGGCACGGATTGATGCCAACGATTTCGAACGTAACATACATACCCTCGTGTATGTAAGATGCAATTTCCGCAGATCTGACCCCTTAAAGTGACAAATTGCAGGTGTACAGGGGTCAAATACCAACAGGCTTGTGGGTGTTGGAGTGCGATTCGACAGCTACTCCGCGGTAGCCCGGGCGCACGTTACATACAACTGTGCTCGTATGTATTACAGTGGCGCACATGACCACCCCCGAGGGCGCGGGCAACGACGCGGCGCCCCTGGCTGCCGCATTATCCGAGGGCGGGAAGCAACCGCCCGTCGTCCCGAAATCTACCTCGGAGCCACCCTCCTCCGGGGCGGATTCGATTCCTTCGGCGGCAGCCATAGATCTCGAGATCACGCGGCCACGAGTCACACTGCGCCAGCCGCCGTTGCGCGTGGAAGCGGGACGGTTTGGCGTGACGGTCTCCCGGCTCGCCGGATCGGGCGCCCGGCTACTCGTCAAACCGCGACGCGGAAGATCTCTGGAAGTACGCGCCGCGCATGAGCTGCGGCGGACCTTCGCACTCATGGGGCCCACCTACGTCAAGCTCGGTCAGCTCATCGCCTCCTCCCCCGGCGTCTTCCCCGAGACGCTTTCCAACGAATTCCGCACGCTGCTCGACAGGGTGCCCCCGGCCTCCTCCGACTTGATCCGCCAGACCGTACGCGAACAGCTGGGTGCCGATCCGACAGCGATATTCGCGACATTCGACGAACACCCGTTCGCGTCGGCGTCCATCGCTCAGGTGCACCACGCGACCCTCAAATCCGGTGAGCGCGTGGTGGTGAAGATTCAGCGCCCAAAGATCCGCACCAGGCTTGCCGCCGACGTCCGGATCATCGGGCGCCTTGCCCGCCTGATCGTCAAGACCGATCTGGGCCGAGCCACCAACGCCACTGAGGTTGTCGAGGATTTCGAACAGAACCTCAATGAGGAGCTCGACTTCGCGGCCGAGGGACACGCGATGGAACAGTGGATCGCCAGCCTTGCCGATACCGAGTACGGCGATAAGGTGCGCGTCCCCACGGTGTTCTGGGAGTACACCACCGAACGGGTGCTCACGATGGAATATGTCGAAGGCATCCGCATCGACAACATCACCGAGCTGGCCGCGGCCGGATTCGACGGGGTCGCCTTGGTCAAGGCCGTGGTCTATTCCCTGTTCGAGACGGGATTCCACAAGGGGCTCTTCCACGGAGACCTGCATGCCGGAAATCTTCTGGTTGATCCCGACGGGCGAATTGTGTTTCTGGACTTTGGGATTGTCGGACGCATCGATGATCGCAGCCGCAAGATCTTCACCGAGATCATGGTCGATCTGTTCGTGAAGAATGATCACGCGGCAGTCGCCCGGGGCATTTACAAGCTTGGCGCGATCGGCGATCGAGGCAAGGCGGCCGACTCCCAAACCGCCGCCAAGACGATCTCCAACTTCACCAGCCCTCTGCAGCAGTCAAAGCTCTCGGCGATCGAGTATGGCCAGCTGGGCAAGCAGTTGGCGATACTGGCCAAGGAATATGACGTGCGGCTGCCCCGGGAACTTGTGCTGATCTCCAAACAGCTGCTCTACGTCGAGCGCTACATGAAGCTGCTGGCACCCGACTGGGCACTTCTCGCAGATCCGTCGTTCATCGGGTATTTCGGGAACATGGTGATCGCGGCCGAACAGTCACGCATGGAGGAAGCAGCGCGGGAATCGTTGCGCGGCAGCTGAGCTAGTCGGAAAGACTCAGCTTTCCCGGGTCCATGGTGCGTAGTGCGGAGTCCAGCGGGGCACCGACCGTGGGCGATTCGACGATGTTCAACAACATCGCCTTGGCCCGGGCCCAGCGCTGATCGCGAACTTCCTGGGCCACCGTCATGCTGTTGACCAAGATTCCCCGCACCGCGTCCATCGCGGTCAGTGTGATGTTGCGAATCACACGCAACTCCTCATCGGTCTGACTCACCGATTGTCCGAGCGTCGAGAACTGCTGCATCACAATGAATTCAAACTGATCCATCTGGGCAGACAGCTCGGGATCGGTGCGGGCGGCTATCCACAGCTCCATGGTGGCGATGAACATCGACCCCTGATGCATTCGCCAGAGCGCATCAAGACAGCGGCCGATGAAATCGGCACCGCTACCCCGGTCCAGCGCGATCAGCTCGGAGAGAATCTCCTGGCCTTGCTTGAACGCCAAGTGCCGCACCGATTCTCCGAGAAGTTCGGATTTCGATTGAAAGTGGTGCACCAATGCGCCGCGGGTGACTCCGGCCCGTTGCGCCACCCGGGTGGTTGTCGTACCCGCGTATCCATACTTGACCAGGCAGTCCACCGTGGCATCAAGCAGCCTGCCGCGCATCGCCGCGCTACGTTCTTCCTGAGTGCGTCGCTCGGCACGCTGACCCCGTCCGGTAGACCGTGCGGGACTGCCGACAGTGCGTGTCATTCTGCGAGCCCGTCTGTGTTGTTTCTACTGTCCTTCTTACTGTCCTCGACCACGTCGCGAGCCTGCTGATACTCCGATATCAGGGCACCGAAGTAGGCGAGGATTTCCGGGTCACCCACCGGCTGCCACTCGGGGGCAAGCAATTTGGTGTAGCGCTCGACATAGAGCAGCTGCTTTCCCACCAGGATGAATTCCTTGGGCAAGATGGCGTCGTGTTCGCGCCCCAGCGCGGTGAGCTGGCGGCCGATGGTGCCATAGGAAATCTTGCCCAGCGAGGTGCCCATGGGGCGGGTCACCTTGCGAAGCGACGCGGCCACCTTGGCCGGATCGGCATTCGCGTCGATGGCCCCGAGTTTGATCAGGGTGCGCGCCGCCGCTTCATCGTCGGGTTCCAGAATGAGCGCACCGATCAATTCCCGCAGCGTCTTGCGGGTCCGCTCATTGAGGCGGCCCACAATTCCGAAGTCCAGGAATACGATTCGCCCTTGCGTATCCACCATGAGATTGCCGGCATGCAGATCGCCATGGAAAGTGCCCGCGGCGAATGCCGAGTCGAACAGGGTGAGCATCAGGGTCTTCACCACCTCAGGGCCCTCGAACCCCGCATCGCGGATCGCATCGGCGTCGTCAATCCTGATGCCCTCGACGTATTCCATGGTGAGCACCTTGTCGGTGCACAGCTCCGAATAGAGCTCGGGGACACGTACTTTCGGTGCATAGCTGGATGCCGCGAGCCCCACCGTCCAGTCCCGCATGGCCTGGGCTTCCAGGGTGAAGTCCAGTTCCTCGGCCAGATTGGCCTCGAAGTCTCGCATTACCTCGTAGATGTTCGACATCCGGCCCATCTCGGTCAGCTCGAGACCGCGGGCGATTTGCTTGAGGATCTGCAGGTCGGCCGCGAGCCGGGTACGGATGTCCGGGCGCTGGATCTTCACGACGACCGCACTGCCGTCCTTCAATGTCGCCCGGTGCACCTGCGCGATGGACGCCGACGCGAACGGAACCTCGTCAAACGAGGCGAACACCTGTTCCGGCGGCGCGCCGAGCTCGTGGGTCAACATGGAGCGGATGGTCTGCGGATCGGCCGGCGGTACCTGATCGAGAAGTGACCGGAACTCCGCGGAGAGATCTTCCGGGAACATCCCGGGCGACGAGGCGATGAGCTGCCCAAACTTGACGTAGGCGGGCCCGAGCTCGGCAAATGACCTGCGCATCTCCTTGGCGACCACCTGGCGCAGATCGCGCTCCGTGGGGCGCTGACTGAGGATTCGCGACCCGGCCTTGAGCAGCTGACCGGCCGTCGCGGCCAGACGGTCAAACTGAATCTCGGCGGAAACCGGATCCAGTTTCCGGGGCCGCCGAGGTTCATCGGATGTATCGCTCACCGCGACTCCCTCCCGTCCGCAACGGTCGTATACGTCGGTGAGACATTACCGACAAACTGGTATGTATGTTAATCGAATGCGGCGAGTGGCCGACGATGACCAGCCAGGAGAGGTGACGCCGTGCGCAGACTTCAGCGCAGGGCGCGTTCGATCTGAGCGATCCGGTCGTCGGCGAAGTCCAGCACGATCTTCGTGGGATACAGCGCGACCTTGAGCACCCGGATGAGCGGGTCCACCACATCAATGAGCGTTTCGAGGCTCGTCATCGTTCTGGCCAGCGTCGTCGTGGTTTCGGCCAGGTTGTTCAAGGTGAGGTTCAGCGAATCCAGGGAATCATCGAGGCGCTCCAGGCTCGAATCGAGATGATCGAGCATGCCGCCGACCCGGTCGGTGAGGTCGTGCACCTCAACCGCCATCGACTCGATGCTGCCGACGGTGCCATCGATGTTCAGCGCGACGTTGGCCAGCTTGCGGATCTTGCCGGTCGGCGCGGACCGATGCCCGTTCCTGGTATAGACCTCCGCCATTGGAGTCACCTTTCCGTTGCGCCCAGCCTAGGCGACAGGTTCGCGAACACCCATCGGCTACCTCGATGGGCGAACATTTGATACCCGTTTGTGACCGGCATCACATAGCGTGCCGAATGCGTCTAGCCGACAGATACCCGCGCTGACGCGTGCGAACCTGCCCGCCGCCCGAAGAACGAGGCTTCGCCAAGCCTGGTTCCACTGCTGTATCCCTTACCGTCCTGAGCAATGTTCGACGCACTGGCACCGGCCGCGTAGAGACCGGGAATGGCCTCACCCGATTCGGTGAGCACTCGCCCGTCGGCATCGGTGCGCAGACCGCCGAGCGTGAAGCCGGCATACATCGCCTTGCCGAGCGTTAGATCAAACGCGCCCCAGGGGCCGACCCCTTGCGAGGCAAGGTATTTCGGATGCTTGTGGAAATCGGGGTCCTCACCCCGGTCGGCGTGCTCGTTGTAGCGCCGCAGCGACGTTTCCAGGTTGCCGGCCGGGATACCTAGGGCCGCTTCCATTTCCGCCACCGTTTCCCAACCGTCGATGAACGGCGTCAACGGCAGCGCCGGTCGATCCATGTGCTCGGAATCGACAATCAGGTACGCCGCGCTGTCCGGCTGATCCATCACGTACCCCGAGGTCCGGGAATGGTAGGAATCTTCGGCGACGAACCGCTCTCCGTTCTTGTTCACAATGATTCCGGTGAGCAGTCCGGACGGCGGATACACCGGAGCCGTCACGAAAATCTGGTGCATATTGCGGGTACCCGCCCCCACGGACACTCCCAGCCTGATGCCCAATCCGTCGTCGTAGGTGCTGCCGAGCACGAACGGCTTCTCGGCCAGCTTGGGCGTGTATTCGGCCACCATGGCGGGGTTCATCACGAATCCACCAGCGGCGATGATCACCGATTTGGCGCGTATCGCACCGGTTTCGGCGAAATGCTTCCAGGTCGCGCCGACGACCACTCCCTCGCCGTCGACGATGAGCGCGGTGGCACCGGTCTCGTAGCGGATCGGCACACCCAGCTCGCCCGCGCGGCGCGCGAGTAGTTCCACGACCATGCCCGCACCGCCCGTGTCGCCGGGCTTGGGAACCTTGTGCCCGCGGGGTGCGGGGACAGCCTGGTCCCGATACGGCCACACCAGTTCGTTTCCGGTGAACATCAGTCCTTCGGTATTGGGCTGGATGACAGCCTTCTCCGGATAGAAACTGCGCTCGAACTGAAAACCAAGCGCCTCAAGCCAATTGAAGTGATCAACGCTTCCGTCACAGTAGAGGCGGATCTTCTCCGGATCCGGATCCGGAGACACGGCCATCAGGTACTTGTACATCTCGTCGGCGCTGTCAGCATGCCCGGTGGCCTCCTGAACAGCTGTGCCGCCGCCGAGGTAGAAGTGCCCACCCGCCATCGCGGTGGTGCCACCCGCGGAGGCAGCACGCTCCAGCGCCAACACCGTCGCTCCGGCCTCGGCCGCGGCGACGGCGGCGCAGCCGCCTCCCATGCCGAAGCCGACAACGAGCACGTCGACCTCATCGGACCACTCGGTGATGCTTTGGGCTGCTATGGTTTCCGGGATCGCTGCGCTCATGCCTGCTCACTCTTGATGTAGTCGTAGAACGCCCGGATTTCGGGCGGGACGAAGGCCAGTTCCAGGTACGGCAGGGCGGCCGCGGGCGCCGATAGGTAGGCGAATCGCATGCCGCCGGGCATCACACCGTCCTGGATGACCGCCATGCCGCGCGCGGTGGCGTGGTCGAGCGCCCCGTCGAAGTCGGGTGGCTCGACGCAGACATGATGCAGTCCCGCGGGATTGCGCTCGAGGAACTCGCTGTAGATACTCCTCCCGCTCACCGGGAGGATCAGCTCGAGCTGCATATCGCCCAGGTAGCTCAGCGCGATGGTCGCGGTGAAATCGGCCGGCGCGCCGCGGTACACGCATGCCTCCGGGCCAAAGTGCACATCTGGTATCCGCGTCCATTTCTTGACCCCGAATACCGCGCTGAGCATGGATTCCGTGGCATCGAGATCATCAGTCACCCAGGCAATTTGGGTGACGTGTCCAAATCCAGATACATCCGGCGGCATTGCCGATGTGGTCATGCGCCGATAGTAGCGCCCACTGTGGCGAGGGACACTGCAGCCCACCTCAGCCCGCGGTATAGGCCGCCGTCGTTCGGTCCGCCATCTCGCGGGCCCGCACCGGATCCATGCCCGAGGCGACGGCCGCCCCGAACCAGAGGTCGCTGGACTCGGCCATGAAGGCACGGCCCTCCTCGGTGGCCACCCACGCCGCGCCCTCTTCTGGGGTAATGCGATCGCCGGGCGAGGCGAGGTACCCAGCCAGACCGAGTAGGCCGGAATCCCAGCCGACTCCAACGGCGCCCGGCCCGAACTGCTGCCAGTGCTCGTCGTCGTCGCCGATATGGAAGATGTGTTCCAGCGTGAAGATGGCCCGTTCCTCCGGATTCTCCGGTTCGGGGCTGATCGTCACCTCGATCCAGCTGACCTCCCCCATGGCCTCCCAGGTCGCGCCGAAAGAGCGTGGTGCGTCGCAGCTGAGCACCGTCCCAGATGCGTTGCCTTCCAGGGAATAATGCCCACCAAGGCGTAGCTCACCGGTGATCGGCAGGAACCATCGCGCAATGCGCTCGGCGTTCGTGCACGCGTCCCATAGATCCACGGCGTCGGTGTCATAGGTTTGACTCACCGTCACGACGCGTGCCTGTCTGGCCTGAAAGGTCTTGGTACCGACAGTGCGCCGCACAGCGTTGAGTTGGTGCCGAACATCGATCACGAGGCGCTCTCCTTGGTTGTGGTGGCAGAATTTCGGCGTTGTCGCTTGCCACGGGCTATCTCCGTGGCCAGCGCGTCCAGATGCGGGGTCCAATTGCGGCGGAAGGTATCGAGCCACTGGTCGACCTCACGCAGCGGTGTGGTGTCGACGCTGTACAGCCGCCGGGTTCCCTCTGTGCGAACTGTCGCGAACCCGTTCTCACGCAATACTTTCAGATGTTGCGACACGGCCGGCTGACTGATCGCGAACTCGGAACGGATGATTTCGGTGACGGCTCCCGAAGACATCTCCCCCGCGTGGATCAGCTCGAGGATGCGCCGCCGCACCGGATCTCCGAGGATGTCGAAGACGTGCACGCGTCCGACATTAGAACCGCTTACTTATATAAGTCAAGACTGAATAACTAGCCCCAGGTGAGCGGATCCAACCGCAAGTAGAAATCCAGACGTCCCGAATCGATGGGTGTTCGGTATATCTGCGCGAACCGCGCCTGCGCGGTGGCCGCGCCGGCATCATCGCACCAGGTCTCCCGCGAGTTCGCGAAGAGCAGAGCCAGGTCTGCGTGGCGGTCTGCCAGCCCTAGGCGGCCCAGGTCGATATGGCCCGCCACCGAGAAGGCTCCCGGGGTGATGATGATGTTCGGCAGACACAAGTCCCCGTGGCACACCACAAGGTCGTCGGGCTCCTGAGCAAGGCGCTGTTCCAGTTCGGCCGTCACGCGGGAGAGCAGTTGCTTCGCGGGCACCGCACGGTCCCCGTCTGGCAGGAAATCCGGATTGACGGCACCTCGGGCTACCACGTCCCGTGCCACCGCCGTCATCGCGGCGAGATCCCGGGAGAATGGGCAGCCCGCCGTCGGTAGCTCGTGCAGTCGCCGTACCGCCTCGGCGATGGCAGGCCACGCCCGCTCCAAATCGTCGGCGTCGAGCTGGTCGGCGGGAATACCCGGCACCGCCGAGGTGATCAACACCGGACCGTCCGGCCCGGTGAACCACTCAAGTACCGATGGGCCTGGGATACGTTGGGTGCTAAGCCATTCAATGCGGTCTCGCTCGGCCTCCAGGTCGGCGGTGCCCGCTTTCGCATAACGCGACCTGTCGGGCGATCGGTAGACCAGGGCCCCGGACTCCCCTGTCGTGACCGATTCCCAGCCCGCGAGATCGGTCAAACGCCCGTCCACGCCTCGTCGAGCCGGTGCGCGACGTCGATGGTGCGGGCCGCCATTGCCTTCGGGTTATCCACCTCGTGGGCCACGTAGCTGGCGATGAACCGGCTGATCAGCTGGTCCACTCCGGCCAAGATACGCAGCAGCTCGCCGCGGATGGTGTTGGAGGAAACATCGACGGTGATGTCCGAGGGCCCGGGCGGTGCGACGTCGATGACCAGCTGCAGCGGCGCCGCGGCGCGGGCGGTGGCCTTGAGTGCGATGTTGCCCGCGACCTTGAAACGGCTCTTATCGAGCTTCAGGTCGATCAGCAGGTCGATGGCCAGCGGCACCTGAATGTCGAAGGTGATGGTCTCACCGTCGTTGCGGGTGACGATCGGGTCCAGGATCTGGACCTTTGCCGTCACCTTCGCGATCTTGCCGGGACCTTGGGCCATGGGGCCGACCTCGAATGGTTCGCCGGCGATCGAGGCGACAGCGGCCCTAACCCGGGCTTCGCTGACGGCTATCTCGAAGAACGCCCTGCCGAATTCCTCGTAGGTGAGGTACTGGTGGCTATCCGTGATCATGATGGGAACTACGTTCTCACAAAGGGGGCGGAAGTGTTAACTGTCTCCGCTCCCGTGTGTCGAGAATCCCGGGTCCCGAGCCGGCGCGACGGTCATCGCTCCCCCAGCAAATATGTGATCGAAGTTACGCGGCATGTGGGCGGCCCTAAGATGCCAGACCAGCTAGAGGCATCCTAGGGGGCGGGCGGTGGCGGCGCCGTGACCTCGATGGCCGCGTGCACCTTGTCTATACCCCCGCGCAGGATGGCCTGAGGAATGAAATAGATGGCGTGATGCCAGTAACGCCGGACGATCTTGTCGAAAACGCGCCGTGTCTCCGCCTTCGGCAGCATCCGTGCCACCGCCTCGACGGGTTCGCCCTTGACCTTGCCGAAGATGCCGCATTTCTGGATGGTCACACGTGGCGTGTTATTGATGCGCCTGGTCTTCCATGACCCGTCATCGGTGATGATCAGCAGTTTGTCGCCCTCGGGGACACCCCATACTGGCGTGGGCTTGGGCTTACCGTCCTTAGTGAATGTGGTCAGAAGAAGGTACTTCTCGCCGTAGACGTCACTGAATGTCGGGGCCATGGCCCAGTTATACCTGGCAGAGCCCGAGCATGATCGGCTCGCCTTGTCGGGTCGCCACATACCGTCGCAACATGAGCGGACACCGGTCGAGATCTCCACGCGGACGCTACCTCCGAGGCGACAAATGCCCCGGCTGCTTGGGTGATGAGCCACATTCGTCACGGTTGGAGATCGAAGTCTTCACCTTGTTGCACCACGTCCTTGGCGCAGGCGAACAGAACGTTGCCGTTCCAAGTGACGGGCGCATGCACCTGGACATGCGTTTTCGGCAGGATCACGGTCCCGTAATCGGAGTCGAGTACGACGGGGCGTATTGGCATGCGGGCAAAGAGATCTCGGACACCAGGAAGGCTCGTCGGGTTGTCTCGGAGCGAGTCACCGACGTGGTGATGCGCATTCGCGAGGAGCCGCTCACCATCCTGTCCTCCGAGGACGTCGTGGTTCGACGGAACGAATCGGCATCGACCATCGCCACGGTCGCACTCCTGCACCTCGTTCACATGGACGTCGTCGATTCGGTCGCCGCCAAGCGGGTGGCAGACATGGTGAGCGCATCCGCCACCACCATCTCCGAACAGAGCGTTACGTGCGACGACTGTTGGCTCCTAGACGGGTCGTTCCGGCATGCCGACCCCGACAGCCGATGGAATGACATCGACCGGAGGCACTCAACTCGCCGCCGCCCCCTCAGGCGAGGTTTCAGCCGCCACGGCTCTGAGCGAGGGTATCTACGCTGAGCGCCCGGCGAACAGTGGCCCTTCGTTCTTCGATCGTGCGGCCGAGTTCCTGCATGAGCAGGGGGTTCCGATGCACGAGTGTCTCGACCTGCCCCCGTTCGATCCGCACCACGGTGACCTCGCCGACGGCATAGGCGCAACCGATCACAGGTTGGTTACAAGTCGTTGATCTACCTGCTTCTTGCCTGCATTCTCCCAGTGTGGCGCTGGTGAGCGTGAGCAAAGCTGGGTGAGCGTCAACGTACGTACTGAAGCCCGTACACGATCTATGGGGTTGTGCCGCCTCCCTCTGAGTGAAGTCTCTTCAGATGTTGTCATCGCCTGTGGAGCATGCAGCCAATGACGATCCGCTTGGCCTGCTCGTACTCGACCTAGGCGGTCTAGTGCTCCCGCGAGGGTGAACTTACGCCGCCCGACGCAGGCTGCGACCTCATGCCCAGAGTTCGCATTGCGCCTGGACTATCCACTATCCAACGGCTCTTCCCGATCGCGTCCGGAATTACTGCCATGCAGGCTTGTCGGCGTCGGTGCCTGGCTTGTTTACTCCCAGTGAGCCGTGGAGTTCTTGTGAGGGATCGGTAATCAATCGTACGACGAGTGCCGCGATGCTTTTTCGGGATACCTCGGTGCCTTTGAAAGGTTCTCCTTTTTGGGTGATCTCGTAGTCCACTTCGTCTTTGTCTGTAAGCCATGCGGGTCTGATGATTGTGTAGTCAAGGCGCGAAGACTCGATCACTTTCGCCGCTGCGGCGTAGGTTTCGAGATAGCCGCCGTCGAGCATCCGATGGTTCCAACGGCCAAACTCGCCGGGGACTTCGTCGTAGATCCCTAGCGTCGAGATCCAAATGAGCCTTCGCACGCGAGCGCCCTCAAGTGCAGTGACGACCCCACGCGCTTGGTCCACGATATCTTTACCGCCAAGGTTGGCATAGACGATGTCTTGTCCCGCGACCGCTTGTTTCAGGAGACTTCCGTTAAGGACATCACCTTCTACTGCCGTTGCGCGGAGGTCGGGCAAGTCGTGCAAGCGTTGGTCGTTCCGTAGGTAGAGGGTGAGATTCACGCTCTCGTCGTGGAGCAGTTCGCGTACTACGATTTGCGCGATTCTGCCTCCGGCACCAAGTACAAGAACTCGTGTCATGAATGCTGCTCCTTCTGTCGTCGTGTGTGGTGGGCGTTATAAGCGGCGATCAAGGTATTTCCTACTCGGCCGAGTCCGGCACGACAGTTACTGGCGAGCTGGCGGCCCCTCGGTTGTGCTGATCGCATGCTGCGGGAGAGCACGTGCCTATCGTGCAGATAACCCGTCAGCTAGCGACTATCCCGCACTGCTCCAGCAAAGGGGAGTTAGCGATTCACGTCAACGATGATGCGGCCCCTCACTCGGCCCTCAAGAAGATCTGTTGAAGTGGAGATAGCGTCAGTGAGGCCGATCTCGTGGCTGATCTCGCCTAGGTGTCCGGTGTCGAGGTCGCTGCTCAGCCGGCCCCACGCTGTGACGCGTTTGGCGTGGGACTGCGTGACACTGTTGATACCCAACAGGCTCACTCCGCGCAGGATGAATGGCGCAACAGTGCTTGGGAATTCCATGCCTTGAGCCATGCCACACGCGGCGACGGCTCCCTCGGCACTGGTAGTGGCACACACATTGGCCAGTGTGTGGCTGCCCACGGAGTCGATAGCGCCGGCCCAGCGCTCGCTGCCCAAGGGGCGGCCCGGTTCGGCGAGTTCGGCTCGGTCGATCACCGTAGCCGCACCCAACCTCCGCAGATAGTCTGCCTCAGCGAGGCGGCCGGTTGCCGCGACGACCGTGTAGCCGTTGCTCGCGAGCAGCGTGACCGCGATGCTTCCGACGCCGCCACTGGCACCGGTGACGAGTACTTCGCCGTCGCTAGGGGTGACCCCGTGTTGTTCGAGTGCCATCAGGCAAAGCATCGCTGTATAGCCCGCAGTGCCGATGGCAGTGGCCTGCGCCTCGGTGAACGAGGGGGGGAGTGGCACTAGCCAGTCCGCCTGGAGCCGAGCGATCTGTGCAAGCCCTCCCCAGTGGGTCTCGCCCAGTCCCCAACCGTTCACCAGAACGTGATCACCGGGTTTGTAGCGCGCGTCATTGCTGGCCTCAACGACGCCGGCTAAGTCGATTCCCGGGACCATCGGGAAGCGACGGACGACGGGGCCCCTACCGGTGATGGCCAGGGCGTCTTTGTAATTGAGGCTGCTGTATGCGACCCGGACGGTCACTTGCCCCTCAGGTAGGTCGTCGCTGCCGAGCCGCCGCATTTCCGCACGGTAGTCCGTGTTGGTCTTCTCAACCACAATCGCGCTGAACATCGTATTCCCTTCTCCTACGCGCGGGCACATGCGAGGAATCCACTGAAAAACACGTCGAGCGGTTCGACTGTCCGAGCGAGTTTGGTGCGCAATACCGCTCCCTCCCAACCGATCCAGAAGAACCGTGATAGCGCGGCGCAGTCGGTGTCGGCCGGAAGATCTCCTACGTCAACGGCCAGTCGCAGGCAATCCTGTAAGCGCTGCTCCCAGTCCTCAAGTGTTTCTTCGAGTTTCGTGCGATAGCTCTCGGGAAGTGTCCGAACTTCTTGCCCAAGATTGCCAACAAGGCATCCACGATCAAACCTGTGTCTGGCCATTCCGGCTTTCGCGTCCTCGACGAAAAGGGTCAGACGTTGCAGTGGTGGCAGACTGTCGTCCAACAGCCAGCGATCAAGTTTGCGCGCGAAATACTCCGCGTAGCTCTGCAGCACCTCCAGACCGAATGCGTCTTTGCTGTCGAAGTAGTGATAAAACGAGCCCTTCGGTACATCGACGCGCTTGAGCACCGATTCAATACCTGTCGCAGTGAGGCCCTGCGCAGTCAGGATTTCCGGCTCTATTGCCATGAATGTGGATGACCTCATGTGTGGTATGGGAGTTCGAGGGTCACCGGTCCGCAGACGAGCATGATCATGGCGAGCGCGTTCTCGGCGTTGTGGAAGCCGTAGGCCCTGCGGATGATCAACCGGACCTTGTTGTTGAGCCCTTCGTGGCGGCCGTTGGCCAGTCCGCGCTCCACCGCGGCTTGGATGCCATCGAGGTGTTTGTTGATGGTTCGGCCGACCTTGACGAACTGCGGGATCCGGCACCGCTGCGCCCATGAGCACCATTTCCCGAGCATGTCGGTGACGGTGTCGGCGTCAAGATCCCCGGCGAACACCGCCCGCAGCGATTCCTTCAGTTCGTAGGCGCGGACCAGTGCGCCGCCCTCGCGTTTGAGCTGGGCGAGGGTGGCTTTCTGTGTGTCGGTGAGGGATTCGGGGTTCTTCAGCAGCGCCCAGCGGGCTCCCTTGTAGGTTTTGGCGATCTGCTTGTCCGACAGTTTGCGCGCGGACTGCCATACCTGACGGCGAACGTCGTCGAGGGCGTCGGTGGCTAGTTTGACGACATGGAACGGATCGAAGCAGATCACCGCCTGCGGGGCATGTGCGCGAACGGATTTCGCGAATGCCGGCCCGAGGTCCATCGACACGGCCTCGATCTTCTTCGCGCCATCGGCGGGTAGGGCCGCGGTGAAGAACGCGTCGAGAGTGGCTGCCTTCTTGCCCGGCGCACCCCACACGATTGTGCCGGTGTCGTGGTCGGACACCAAAGTCAAATACTTGTGGTGCTTGCGCCAGGAGATCTCATCGACGCCGATGTCGACCAGCCCGGCCAGCCGGTCGGGGTCCAGTTTCTCGGCCACGACGCGCGAACACATCGCCCCGACGGTGCGCCACGTGACGCGGCAGAACGTCGACACCGTCTTCTTGTCACACTTGGCGGCCAGCCAGACCGCAAGGTCCTCGAAGTCGCGGGTGAACCCCGATCCCGGCCGCGCGAACGGCACTGACTCGGCCAGGACACCGTGCTCGGGGCAGCGCAACCGACGTCGCCGCAGTTTGAGCACACATACCCGCCCACTGAGGTCCAGGTGCCGCCACGCCGAATCCACCATCCGTGTGTCGTAGCGGTGCCGGGTACGGAAATCGCAATGCGGACAGGACATCACCCGCTGTTGCGGGCGCACCCACACCGTCACCTTGTCGCCGCACTCGACGTCGCGGACCGTGGTCTTCGGCAGGTCGAGGACACGGTTGAGTAAAGTGGTCGCGCGCACGGGCAAGCTCCTTGGTACGAGGTGTAGGAGCTTTCGAACCTATGAGCTACCCGTGCGCCCAGACCACTCCGCCACGCGAGACATAGCACACCCCACCCGACCCACATTCATGGCAATAGAGCCGGATTTCCATCCCGCAGCGAAGCAATGCTCCCCGCGTGTCTTCGTGGTCACGGCTGACTTTTGGCGGCCGTCCACGACGAGGCCGGACAATGGGAGCGCTCATGGTGATGAGATTAGACCGACTGTCTCTAAATGTCCACGGGCGCGTTCAGCGCCCGGTGAGTTCGCGCTACGCAATGGCGCACCAAAAATGCTCACTTGACCGGATATGTGCGTCTGGACGCGCGTGGTCGAGTTGGTGCCGTGCACGGCCAAGGTCCTTGTTCGGTCAGTTACTCTGCTCCTGTGCCTCGCCCGGGGAACCCGGATATCCGCAGACGGTTACTCGCTAGTGGACTCGAGCTCTTCTATGCCCGTGGCGTCAACGCGACAGGTGTCAAGGAAATTGCCGATCGTGCCCACGTACCGAAGGCGGCGTTCTACACGTACTACGAGAGCAAAGAAGCCTTTGTTGTCGCAGTGCTAGAACAGTACTGGCTCGAACTTCAGGACCGGTCCGGATCCTTGCTGCTAGGTCGCGGGAGACCGGTTCGCCGCCTGCAACGCTACTTCGCGGTGATTGCCGACGAGCACGAGCGCCATACCTTTATGCGCGGCTGCCTAATTGGCAATCTCGCGCTCGAAGTCTCAGCCACCAGTGCGTCGGTCCACGAAAAGCTACGCGGCATTGTTTGTGCTTGGGAGCACGAACTGGCCGCTGTTTTCACAGAGGGAACGCCTCAACGGCGTCGCGAAGTCGCAGGTTTGATTATCGAAGCGTGGGAAGGGGCAGTGCTTCGCGCCAGGATCGATCGCACCCGCGCTCCATACGACCGTTTCTCACGAATAACCTTGCCGCAGTTGGTGGGTTTGGTCGGCACGTCCTGAAGTCCCGCCTCCATTGAGGTGAGCCCTTCGTAGTGGTCCAGTCGTTGTGCGACTCTGTTGCCCGGTCTGCGGGCAAGGAAGAATCAACAACGACATGGCATCGAACAAGCGCCGGCGGCACACCCCGGACCAGATCATCCGCAAGCTCGCCGAGGGCAACAAGCTCCTTGCAGCGGGCCAGGAACTGAGCGAGGTGTGCCGACACCTAGAGATCGCGGAGTCGACGTGGCATCGCTGGCTTGCCCAGTACGGCGGCATGAAGGCCAACGACGCCAAGCGTCTCAAAGAACTCGAAGCCGAGAACGCCCGGCTCAAGAAGATGGTCGCCAACCAGGCCCTCGACATCGACATGCTCAAGGAGATCTCGGCGGGAAACTTCTGACCCCGAACCGCAAGCGCAGCGCCGTCACGGTGCTGCGCGAGCGGTTCGGGGTGTCTGAACGCCGCGCCTGCACGGTCGTGGGTCTGCACCGCTCCACGATGCGCCTGACGCCGGCGCCGATCGCCACCGAGGAGGCCGAGCTGCGGGCTTGGTTGCGCCGGTTCTCCACCGATCGACCTCGCTGGGGGTGGCGACGGGCAGCCAAGATGGCCCGCAAGGCCGGCTGGAAAGCCAACAACAAGCGCATCCGCCGGCTGTGGCGTGAAGAGGGCTTGCGGGTCCCACAGCGCCGCCGCAAGAAGCGGCTGACCGGCATCGGTGTCGCCGTGGGTGCGATGTCACCGATCCGCCCGAACGTGATCTGGGCGATGGACTTCCAGTTCGACACGACCGCCGATGGCCGCATCCTCAAGATGCTCAACGTCATCGACGAGTTCACCCGCGAAGCACTCGCGATTGAGGTCGACCGCGCCATCAACGCCGACGGCGTCGTCGACGTCTTGGATCGCCTGGCCCTCACCCACGGGGCGCCGCACTACGTGCGCTTCGACAACGGGCCCGAGTTCGTGGCCCACGCCGTGAGCGATTGGTGCCGATTCAACAGTGCCGGTTCCCTTTTCATTGATCCCGGCTCGCCGTGGCAGAACGCCTGGATCGAATCCTTCAACGGCCGCCTGCGTGATGAACTGCTCAACTCGTGGCGCTTCGACTCGCTTCTGGAGGCCCGGGTGATCATCGAGGACTGGCGCTGCGATTACAACGCCAACCGACCCCACTCCGCCCACGGCGAACTTACCCCAGCGGAGTTCGCTCTACAGTGGACCACGACCCACCAACCCCAAGTCGCATAGCGACTGGACCACCAAACGGGTCCCCCTCACCATCATCGAGGTCCGAAAGGCCGGACTTGTTGATATCCGACCGGTCGTCTATTTATACTTTCCGGGCGCTGCCGTGTGTCGCGCACTAGCGCCCGATAGGAAAGGGACTCCCATCCAATGTCGACTTCATCCGTGTACGACGAGCCCGCAGAGCCCGGACTTCCGCCATCTGGCTTCCAGCTTGACGTGACGCACGCTGCGCTCGTCGTGACTGACCCGCAGAACGACTTTCTCAGCCCCGATGGTGCAACATGGTCGGTGTTCGGCGCCAGCGTCGAAGACAACGGCACTGTCGAGCACATCGACCAACTACTGTCAGCTGCCAAGAGCGCGGGGATCACGGTTGCGATCTCTCCGCACTATTACTATCCATCCGATCAGGACTGGCAATTCGCCGGACCGCTTGAGCGCTTCATGCACAGTGTCGGCATGTTCGCGCGGACGCATCCGCTGCAGCTGGAAGGGTTCGACGGTTCGGGCGCGGACTATCTCGAGCGGTACAAGAACCGCATCCTGGACGGAAAGACGGTGGTCGCTTCTCCCCATAAAATCGTGGGTCCGCAGTCCAACGATCTCGTACTTCAGCTTCGCAAACGCGGTGTGACCCAGGTTCTTCTGGCTGGAATGGCCGCGAATCTGTGCACCGAAAGCCATTTGCGCGAGCTGATCGAACAGGGTTTCGAGGTTGTCGTCATCCGTGACGCGACTGCGGGTGCACGGTTGCCCGAAGGCGACGGATACTTGGCTGCCCTGATTAATTTCCGATTCCTCGCCTCAGCTATCTGGACCACCGATCAAGCGGTGGCTGAGTTGGCGCAAGCCACCTAAAGACCGATGGGCGCTGACGGCAGCAAAGTTGGTGTATCCATTGTTGCTGAGCTGAACTCGGTTGCCCTGCGAAGCTCAGCGGCGCCGTTGGTGTAAGTGCGCCGATAACGTATCGCGCAGCGTGCGCTTGAAGCCGGCCACGGGGATCTGATTCAAGATTGCGATCGTCGATATGTATTGAGTGCGATAGTTTGCGCATCCGGCGCACTCGGACAGGTGCGTTTCGAGCCTCACGTGGTCGCTCGAACCGAGCGAGTCGTCCAGGTATTCGGTGAGTAGTTCGGCGAGTTCGTTGCATCTCATCTGTCTGCATCCTTTCATGTAGTGCATGAGCGACCGGCTCGCCGGCGACCATGCTCCCCGGTGCTTGAGGAAAAATTCCCGAGGATGGCTTCGTTGCTCCGACTCCTCGTCCAGTTTCTCGTCGTCAAGGGACTGCGACCTTTCCTCCTATGAAAGTTCGCAGACAGCTCTGTGAACCGAGGTGACTGATCCTGGGAAGAGCCGATTCCTTTGTGTAAGAGGCCTTCCTGTAGGGGGCCTTCGGCGATCTGGTGTCCTGACGTAGTCGCGTGCGAGGCGTGGCGTCGTGGGGCTTGCAAGTCGACAACTTGCACGAAGCCGCCCTCGTCACCCGCACGAAGCGAGGTGACGAGGGCGGCTTCGGCCTCAGCGGCGTGTGAGTGCATCGACCAGCGTCCAGGCAGAGATTCCGAGCAGTGCGACGTCCTTGATCAGGAACTGACCAGTCGACGACAACACCGGGAAACCTCCTGCTGATGCTTCGAATGCACCAGGCGTACTGAGCACGAATGTCAGTGTTGTGGCGAACATGCCGATGGCCATGAGGCTACCGATCGCTGAGAGTCGAGGGAACCACGGTTTGACGGCGAGCAAGACCGCGATTGCGATCTCGACTACACCGAGTAGCGACGAAAAGGTGGTGATCGAGAAAATGTCGTACAGCCAAGACATGAAAGGGCTGTTCGACACGAATGGCGCGATGCCGTTGGCTTCGTACTCTGTGAACTTCAGCATGCCGATCCAGGCGATGACGACGGCCAGCCCGTACCGTGCCAGGCCCGCGCCGCCACGTGCTACTGGCGACTCTGGGCGCACGCCGGCTTGAATCTGCTCGCGGATGGTAGCGATCATGATGACTCCCTTGCTAGTTGGGTTGACTACACCACTGAGTGCTATGCACTTCGGAAAGCGTTACAGCGCTTCCGTTTAGGTGGGTGTGCCGTACGTCATAGTTCCTGCGGGGATCTTGTGGGTCGAGACCGACGACGCGGATTGCGAGGTCTCGCCCTCGACCATTTGGGTGCCCACGCCCTTCCGCGCGGCGCTGCGGTCGTCGACGCCAAGTTCCTTTAGTCGCGGTAACCCCAGAAGTCGGCTTATCCGCCCCGTGTCGGCGCAATCGACCAGCAAAGCACGGACCATTTAGCAGCGCAGCGCTGTCAGGGAAAACGCCGGCGTGGTCTGTCGGCCCTCGTAGTGCCGATTTGCTGTGTCGCGACTAACTAACGGCCGAACAGATTTGGCGACCAATCTGCTTTGAGCAAGGCGATGAACGCAACCCTAAACGCACTGACCGCCACCAGACAGTGCTGGGTCTCTCCAGTTTTGGGCGACCTTGAGAGGCTATCGACGGCTAGGAGCGATGGTCCGACCATGTTGCGCAATCGCAGCCTGCGACAGCTTCTCCGACCGATACAGCCGGCGAATCTCCGCCCAATCCTCCACAGTGATCACTCTCCAATCGAAAGGTGAAGTGCTCACTTTTCAACCGGAACTACCTGCTCACTTTTCGACCGGAGCTGACAGGCATGGTGCACATGACGAGGTCGACGATGCTCGGCAAGCTTGCGGCGTTGCAGCAGACCTCGGCCCAGGAAGTAGACGCTGCGCGAGAATCGATCAAGTGGCCACCGCACCGCCGGCTTGGCACCGCCTCCCAAGCACTTTGAACCACCCCGGGTTTGATCCGCGTCAAACCTGGGGTGGTTCACGGTTTTCGTATCGTTGCCGATTTCATTCGACTGCGGGTTCCTGGCCGGATGGCACGGTCGAACCTGCGCAGTTCGGCGAGTCCCTATTGAGTGGGGATCGTCCGAGTTAAGCCGCGCAGCAGAGCGCACCTCAAGCACGGTCACGCACCGACGGCCACCAACCAGCCGACCCGGCGGTGTTAGCGCAGGAAGACACCCCCTTTACGCCCATCTGAATATCGCGCTATTGGGATATTGACGTATCTCGATATCTAGGTTAGGGTTGGTGGCACCACGTCGTCAGGGGTGGTGAACAACGAAATCACGGAAGAGGTTGAGCCGGTTGTACTTCCGGCCCGCCCGCCAATCAGAAGGAGAAGCGCGCCATGTCCACGTCCCAGTATGCTCCGGACCGCAGCTACGGAATGTTCATCGACAACCAATGGGTGGACGCGGAGTCCGGGGAGACGATCGAGAGTATCAATCCCGCGACGGGTGAGGTGCTGACTCGTATTCCTAGTGGAACAGCCGCTGATGTCGATCGCGCGGTCCAGGCGGCGCAGCGTGCGTTTGCGGGCTGGAGGGCGACCACGGTGACGGAACGTGCGAACGCGTTGAACAGGATCGCCGACCTGCTGGAGGCTGACGCCGAGCGTTTCGCGGTCCTGGAGTCGCTGGATGTGGGCAAGCCGATTCGCGAGTCGCGCGTTCTCGACGTGCCCATCGCCATTGATCACTTCAGGTACTTCGCCGGAGTGATTCGCAGTCACTCAGACGAGGCGGCCGTGCTTGATGAACAGACCCTCAGCCTCGTGCTGAGCGAACCGCTTGGTGTGGTTGGTCAGGTGATCCCCTGGAACTTTCCGTTGTTGATGGCAGCCTGGAAGATTGCCCCGGCAATCGCCACAGGGAACACCGTGGTGATCAAGCCATCGGAGATGACGCCGGTCAGCATTTCCGAACTGGCAAAGATTTTCGCGCAAGTTCTTCCCCCCGGTGTCGTCAACATCGTCACCGGCACAGGGCCGGTTGCCGGCCAGGCCGTGCTGGATCACCCGACGGTACAGAAGCTGGCATTCACCGGTTCCACCCGAGTCGGCTACACCGTCGCCGAAGCCGCAGCCAAAAGACTGGTACCAGCAACGCTGGAGCTGGGCGGCAAATCGGCGAATATCGTTTTCCCCGACGCGAATTGGGACAAGGCCGTCGAGGGGGCAGCCCTGGCGATTCTATGGAATCAAGGCCAAGCCTGCGAATCCGGAGCTCGCCTCTTCATTCACGAGTCGATCTACGACCGTTTTATCGACGAACTAAAAGCCAAGTTCACCACGGCCCGCGTGGGGGATCCCCTCTCACCAGACACCCAGGTGGGCTCGTTGATCAGCAAAGCCCAGCTGGAGCGCGTGTTGGGCTATGTAGAAACCGGTCGTGCTGAAGGTGCCACGGTTTTGACGGGTGGTCGCCGGCTCACTGGCGGGGACTACGATTCCGGATTCTTTGTCGAGCCGACAATATTGGTCGATGTGCGCAACGATATGCGCGTTGCATCGGAAGAGATCTTCGGCCCCGTTCTCGTTGTTATCCCATTCAAGGACGAGGATGAAGTTATCGCCTTGGCCAACGACTCAGAATACGGACTCGCCGGCACAGTGTGGACCCAAGACATCAACCGTGCACTTCGCGTGGCACGCGCGGTGGAGACCGGTCGGATGTGGGTGAACACCGCCCATGAGATCCCTGCGCATGCACCTTTCGGGGGCTACAAGAAATCCGGCCTGGGCCGCGAAGCCTACAAATCCATGCTTGACGCGTACACCCACAAGAAGAACATCTACGTGAGCATGAACGAAGCTCCGCGCGGACTGTTCTAAATCGCGTATCCCATCGCTGCACAAGATTTAAACCATCACACCAACACCGGAAAGAAAAGAAATGAAAGACTCAGTGCTGTTCACCGCTACCAAGCTCGGCCCCTATGAGGTCAAGAATCGCATCGTTCTTCCCCCGTTGACCCGTTCGCGCAGTTCGCAGCCCGGCAACGTACCCAACGAACTCATGGCGGATTACTACACGCAGCGCAGTGGCGCCGGGTTCATGGTGACCGAAGGTACGCAGATCGAACCGCGCGGGCAGGGCTACGCCTGGACACCCGGGATCCACAACCTTGAACAGGTTGCGGGTTGGCGCAAAGTCACCGATGCGGTTCACACCGCCGGTGGGGTGATCTTCAACCAGCTCTGGCATGTGGGACGGGTGTCGCACACCTCGTTGCAGCCCGACGCCGGCGCACCGGTCGCCCCGTCGGCCATCACCGCGGACGCCGTGAAGGTTTTCGTGGAAACGGGCCCGGGAGCCGGAGCGCTGGCGCCGCCGTCGCCGCCGCGGGCTCTGACGACCGGCGAGGTCAAAGACGTCGTGCAGCTCTACGCCGACGCCGCGCGCAATGCTCTCGACGCCGGATTCGACGGGGTGGAAATCCACTCAGCCAACGGGTACTTGGTCAACCAGTTCATGTCCACCCATACCAACCACCGCAACGACGAATACGGCGGTTCCCTGCAGAATCGCCTCCGGTTCCTGCGCGAGGTGGTCGAGGCAGTTGCCGGCGTCGTCGGTAAAGACCGTCTGGGTGTGCGGTTTTCGCCATTGTTCACCACTACTGGCGAAGACCGTGTCTACCTTGGCCTGGTTGAAGATGACCCCCATGAGACCTACATCGAGGCGGTAAAGATCCTCGAAGAGGTTGGCATCGCATATGTGTCGTTGGCTGAGGCCGACTGGGACAACGCTCCCGAAATGCCGGAAAGCTTCCGTGTCGCAGTGCGCGAAAACTTCAGCGGAACCATCCTACTGGCGGGCAAGTACACCGCCGAACGCGCAGTCCGTGCCATTGAGGCTGGCTGGGCCGACTTGATCGCCTTCGGCCGACCGTTCATCGCCAACCCAGACCTGCCCGAACGGATCGCCAACGACTGGCCGCTCAACACCCCGGACCCGAGCACCATGTACGGCGGCACCGAGAAAGGCTACACCGATTACCCCACCTACCGTAGCTAGTAACCGAACCACGTCTTGCCGTGCAGTCGATCAGGCTGCACGGCAAGACGAGTCGCACCTCGGACGCTCCGCGGCCCAGCCGAACCGCCTACGAGAAACGTTTCATGCGGACCCAACCGCGAAGCCGCCAACGAGGTACGACATGCGCCGACGACGATCACCGATGGGCCGCGCAGCGTTCTGGCCAACTACCCAGCGCATCGGCACAAACTCGCAGGTACGCTAGTCCCTATACACGACAGGATCCGCAACATGTCCGTTCTCCAGCTCCCGGTGTGTCGAACTAGCAACGCCGCCACTGGATGTAGGCCCACGTTTACTAACTACTGTGCAACATCCGTCAGATCGGCGGCCCACCCGCGTAGCATGACCACGAAAGGGATCATAAAATGCTGAGCACTTCACCTGAACGTACTAATTCCCAGAATTCAATAAGTATTGATGTCAACGAGGCATTGAAAGCCCTCGATAACCCTACCCGATTAACGATACTCAGTTGGCTCAAGGATCCGCGAAAAAATTTTCCCGAACAGGATATCGATCCACAAGAAGTCGGCGTGTGCGTGAGTATCATTCAAAAGCATGTCGGCTTATCACAGTCGACAGTGTCGTCATATATGGCAGTTCTGCAACGCGCGCAATTGGTAACCTCCCGACGGATCGGGCCCTGGACGTACTACAAAAGGCACGAAAAGAATATTGAGTCGCTGCTGGAAGCCTTGAATGCGCTGATTTAACCGCTGCGCGCTCTCCTTCGCTGACCAACTGAGCACGAGCCAGCCAGGTAATAGCCTGCGGTAAAAGCTACAGCCGTCATTTCACTTTTAACTGAACACGCAAGGACGCGGGGCTACCATCATTAACTGAGACGGCTTGATATTGCTTCGCGCAGCCCAGCCCGGCATCCACGTCAACGCCATACCGTTACAGAGGCAACTCCACTATGTCACCAAGTTCTGACAAACAGATCGGCGCCGCCCCAATCGCTCTTCCCGAACGTTCTCGATACATCCGGCACATGCGGCAGGTCAGTCATTTCGCGGAGTATCGATGACGCCAACGCCTGTCGTATTCAGCGACCTGGACGGTACGCTATACGTTGGTGACGAGCTCGTTCCCGGCGCGCCTGAGGCTGTGACAAGACTCCGAAACATGGGTTGCACGCTCCGTTTTCTCACCAACACCGATACTGTGCCACCACAGACCCTCCAAGAAACACTGCGCGAGCGCGGATTCGACGTTCGTGTCGGCGAAGTTTTCACCCCCGTATCCGCTGCCCTGCAACTCTTTGAAGCAACGCGCGGCCGGATCAACGTATTGCCGGTGGTGTCAAGCGCCTTGCTTCCGACATTTGCCCCCTACCGCCACGCCGGCGGTGCGATCACCCATGTCGTCGTCGGCAACACTCACGACACGCTAACGCATCAGCTACTCGACTTGGCGTTTCGCGCTCTCGAGCGCGGTGCGACCCTTATAGCACTCCAAAGAGGGAAGTATCGAAAACGCCCCGACGGCAACCATATCGACACCGGTGCGATCACGGCAGCGCTTGAGCACGCCACCGGCGTCACCAGCAAACTCCTCGGCAAACCATCACCAGAATTTCTGCGATCCGCCGCAGCGAGCGTGCCCGTCAAGCCGAACGCACTCTGGCTGATCGGCGACCAACCCGCCAACGATATTGCCATGGGAAACGCGGTAGGCGCACACACAATCCAGGTACGCACCGGCATGTATGCCGACCAAATCGACCTTACCCAGACACATCCCGCAGAAACCACTCTGGACTCCATCGTTGACATGCCCGCTTGGCTAACGCGCAACGAGCACCAGCACTGATAGCCATCTAGCCGTACGACGGTGCCTGCGCTGTGAGTGTGGCAGTAACCGGTGTACGCGGCTTTACGGCCCGTGCCGCCAGACGTGCTCATCCACCCCGCGCACCGCCACGCCATCCAAGCGGGCCTGGTCAGCGATGAGCAAACCGCTGGCCCACCGTCAGTTCGGCTGAGAGCGCCCCGCGGCGCCTTCGGCCCACACTGGACCGCCTATGACCGATCAACCGAAAGGCCCTCTGGCACTGGGAAGCCCGTCCCACCCGGCGCCACGAGACCAGCAACCGCGACCCGCCCACAAGCCTGACCCCGTCAACTGCGACCCGGAGTCCGGCGACCATCGCCTTGGACGGAAATCGAGACTAAGACGCCCTAATACCACCTTCCTAGATATAGCGATATCGCGATATCTGGATTAGAATCGTAGGAGTGACGCTCCGATCGGCAATTAATCTGCGAGGGCCGCAACTGACGCGGCGCCCAGCGAAAGTCGCCCAGCTGCTACTTGCCGGGTCGGCGTGCGTCGCTGCGATAGTATTCGCCGCAACGGCGACAGCTGAGGATTCTGCTAGCGATGCTGGAGCTGAATCGCCCAGCATCAGAATGACACTCGGCGAGACGACGACCAAGACGACGGCTCCTTCTGAACCTCGCACTCCGTTCGCTGAGCCAGCCGTCAAGGCAATGGTGCCCTGCGGATTCACATTCGGCTGCTGAGCGTGCCCAAGAGACTGCCAAGGTCATCCCAATCGATCCAAACGACAGACCCAGTCTAGCCACCCGGATCTTTCATCCGAAACCCGTGAAGTGGAGGGTGTTTCGTGATCAGCAAGGACATGCCTGAGGCTGGGCGGCCGTCGCTGATGGCCATGTCTAATGATTTGACCACCAAGGTGGCAATCGCCTTCGAGGCTATCGGTCAGCCGACGATGCTGCGACTGACCCTGTCGATGACAGCGCAGCAGTGCAACAGCCTTCGATGCTGCGGTGTTGGACATATAGCATTGACCTGCAACTTATTTGGAACGAGATGCTGTAGCAGGGGCTGACCAGATAATCGACTGTGACCGCACCGCAGTGGACGTTGGAGCCACTCTGGTCCGGGCAAGTGTAGATGCCGGTCAGCCGTATCAGGGACCGACTTGGTGCGGGGGCTCCCTCGTCGGGACACCTTGGCGCACTTGGTGTTCGATGTCGTTTTGCTTGGTCCACTGAGAAGGGTGACCGGGTAGATGCCCAGATTGCCGGCGGACTAGCTCGGTGAAGTTCCCCGAGAGCGTGGAGGCATCGACAATAGGGGTCGAGATGCCAGAGAAACGGAAGAAGTACGACTAGGAGTTCCGTGAGGGTGCGGTCCAGATCGTCGAAGAAACGGGTAAGCCGGATCGCCCAGGTTGCTCGTGACCTGAGCGCGTATGAGGGCACGCTGGGTAGCGCGGACACGGGCGGCCCGCGAGGGTCGCGGTGAGCTGACCCAGTCTAGCTGTATGTATCGCGCCAGTGGATCATATCTTTGAGTTCGCGAAAGTCGAATCCGTCTGCATCCGGGTGGATTTCAGTGGTAAAGAACGTTACCCCCATACTCGCAAATGCGTCGGCGTCGGCGCGGCCTGTCCAGTGCACTGCGCGTTCAATCGCCGACTCATCGCGCCCTACTACCTGTGCCAACTCGCCAAGCAGTGCATTCTTACGCCGGTACTCGGCGGGGCTGGCGAACGTATGCCAGATGTCGGCGTACCGTGCCACCAAAGGCAGCGTGCGGCGCACCCCCATGCCGCCGATGAGAATCGGGATGCTGCGTGTCGGAGCCGGTATCAGTTTGTCGAGCCGCTCGCTTATGCGTTTCAGGCTGCGCTCGAATAGGTCCATCCGTGACTTGACGGTACCGTACTCATAACCGTAAACGACGTAATCCTTTTCATACCAACCGGATCCAATCCCCAGAATCAGGCGGCCATCGCTGATGTGATCGACTGTGCGGGCCATGTCAGCGAGAAGATCCGGATTGCGGTAACCGACACCAGTTACGAGCAAGCCGATCTCGGCGCGTGAGGTGATCTCGCCCCATGAGGCCAGCGACGTCCAGCCTTCGAAATTATTGACGTCGGGCTGCACGGGTAGGAGCTCGGGCAACCCGTCGGAGGTCGGGGCGGTTGCGGGTTTATGGAAATGGTCGTAGCCGAAGATTGCGTCTACGCCGAGTTGTTCAGCGGTGATCACTGCGTCGCGCCAGGTGCGGTAGTCAGGGGTGTCTCCTGGCCACAGCTGCACACCGACGCGAATAGGCAGGTTCCGACGGCTAGACATATTGATATACCTCATATTTCAATGGGATGAGCAGGACACTTATTAATCGATGCACGCTGCATTCGGCTCCCGTGTGATCGGAATTGATGGCAGCATGGACTGTGCGGTTAGCCGGTGTTCAGACGGCGGTGCGGCCGCCATCTACAGCGAGGGTGACCCCGTGGATGTAGCTGGCTTGGTCGCTCGCCAAGAACACAATCGAGTTGGCGATTTCTTCAGCCTGCGCGGGACGGCCCGCGGGAGCAGGGCCAACCAGCCTGCGAAGCCCCTCACCCATAGCTGCGGTGCCTTCGGTGAATGTCGGTCCTGGACTGACCGCGTTGACCCGTATGCCCCGCGGTCCGTACTCGGCTGCCCACGTTTTGGTGAGGGATACGACCGCAGCTTTGCTGGCGCCGTACAGACTGGTTCCGACGTTTCCGTACTCGGCGACCATCGTAGTGACATTGACGATCACGCCATTGCCGCGTTCGGCCATCTTGGGGGCTAGTTCGGCTACCAAGAAGAACGGAACGCGAACGTTGAGATTGAACACCGCGGTGAAATCTTCTTCGGTCATCGATTCGGTTGGTCCGAACGGATAGACGCCGGCGTTGTTCACCAGCACGTCGATATGGCCGAGCCGTGTAACAGCCTCAGCAGCGAGCAGCCTCGCGGATTCGGCGTCGTGCAGGTCACTGCTGAGAAACTCGGCCTTGCCGCCCGTGGACTCGATCTCTCCTACTACCTGTTGCCCACGCTCCGCGTTCCGGCCTGACACTGCCACTACGGCACCGTGACTAGCCAGAGAGACGGCAACAGCCCGCCCGATTCCGCTAGTTCCGCCGGTGATGAGAACGCGTGCCTCGGACAGTTGGACAGCCATCGTTCATCCTGCTTTCTTATGGTCGACCGGATTGTGTGCCGCGGCCAAGGTTTTCTTCGTACTATCACGTGCGACTAATGAGTGTGCGGACGACGGTCAAGCGTTACAAGTCTCGGCCGTCCCGCAGAGTGCTATAGGGTTCAGCGTGGCGATGCTCGCGCTGGAGCACCCGTGTGTGCAGGGTCTGCTGGCAAGCCGATCCCGAGTGGAAGGACAAGTATTGCGTTCGTCGGGCTTACGACCCCGCCCACCGCGAACTGGACACCGCGGGCGGACTGACACATCCGGCCAGTTCTAGCGATGAGGAGGTCGTCCCGATGAGCAATTCAGAACGCGTGACGTTCGCTGGCAGTAGCGGTTCGCTGTCTGGGCGGCTGGAGACTCCAGAACAGCCGCCCACGACGTGGGCGGTATTCGCGCACTGCTTTACCTGTGGAAAAGACAACTCGGCTGCGGCGCGAATCTCTCGTGCCCTCACCGGCAGTGGTATCGGCGTCCTACGCTTCGACTTCACGGGGTTGGGGGACTCCGAGGGCGACTTCGCCGCGACAGGATTCAGTTCCAATGTCGATGACTTGGTGTGTGCAGCCGACTTCATGCGAGCGAGCCACGGTGCGCCAACGATGCTGATTGGGCACTCCCTCGGTGGGGCTGCGGTGCTTGCGGCGGCGTCGCGAATCAATGATGTCAATGCCATTGCCGTTATTGGTACACCGGCAGATCCCGGTCACGTAGCGGGCCTGCTGCGCCAGTCACGCGACGACATCGCGGCAGGTGAGGCGACTATATCTATCGCCGGTCGCGAGTTCCGTCTGCAGCGGCAGTTCCTCGACGACATCGCAGCACAGCCCCAGCGGGAACGTATCCGAGCGGCCGACGCTGCACTCCTAGTGTTGCACTCGCCGACCGACCAGGTGGTCTCAGTCGACAATGCCCGAGAGATCTTCGACATCGCGCGGCACCCTAAATCCTTTGTCGCACTTGACGGCGCTGATCATCTGCTCAGCTGCCGCGACGACGCCGAGTACGCCGCTACTGTGATAGCTGCCTGGGCTGGCCGTTACCTGAAGCACCATGCGAGCACAGCTCTGACTCGCAGCGGCCCTCCGCCTAGTGACGACGGTGTCGTACGGGTCGCAGAGCGGGGTGATGCGGGAAGTCTCACCCAGGACATCACGGTCGGCTCGCACCGCCTTGTTGCGGATGAACCTCGTCCGATCAGCGACGACATGGGCCCCACCCCGTACGACCTATTGCTCGCCGCGTTGGGAGCCTGTACGTCGATGACGATCAGGATGTACGCCGAACGCAAACGATGGCCACTGGAAAGCGTGGTTGTCGATGCCCGCCATTCCCGTGTCCACGCGCAGGACTGTGCCGAGCTCGACAAAACGAAAGGGTTCATCGATCGCATTGAACGCCACATTATGTTGCAGGGACCACTGAGCGCCATCCAACGCGACAGGCTCATGGAGATCGCCAGCAGGTGTCCAGTGCACCGCACTCTCCGCTCCGAAGTGGACATTCGCACCACCGGGCGACTCCGTGACAGTAATCATTCCCAGCTTTCACCAGCATCCTCGATCATCGGCGACCGCTGAGTCACCCACGAGCCCGAAGCGCGGATCATGGGCCGCGAACGCTTCATCGCATGAGCCCATTGCGTCCCGTTGGCGTCGTGCGGATTAATGTCCGGTACAGAAGTGGTGACAGGATAGTTTGCGCGAATGCGCATCCGACCGGGCACCGTGGTGCGCCGGAACCGCCCACAGGTAGCCCGAACCCCGCGGCGATGAGCTCGAAACGACTGCGTTGCTGTGCCGCAAAGTACGCCGATACTTTTCTCACGAACGCGATATCGCGTTCCTTCTCGGCGATCCCCGTACGGAACCGGGTGCCAACTCGGCACGCTCGATCGCGGTCAGCCACCATCCGGTGGAACCCTGTGCGCATCGGTGGCAGCGCCGTCCCGGAGCCTTTCGGCCGCCACCCATTTACGTAACAGGTGCTCGTGAACATTGAGCTCCCGGCCGATCTCGGCGACCGGCTGGGCCACCATCAATCGCCCGCCGAGCGGCCTGAGCCTTGAACTCCGCCGTGAACGACCGACGAGTCCTGGACATACCCACATCCTCCCAGCGGAACCCCGTGCCCCGCTATCTCGGGTGTCCACTGAAACCGGGGAGGCTCACCATACACCAATGCCGCTGACCAAGAGCGTAAGCATGCAAATAGTTGCGCACGAATAGGTTTGGTCAAGTTACTCGGGACGAAGCCCGCTGCGACCTTCGCAAGCCGATGCCCGAGTCAAATAGCGCCTACCAACAACTGTGGCGCCATCCCCGCACGATCGCGCGTGCTTGCCAGGCGCCGGGACTGCTTCATTTGGCCCGCAGGTGGCACTCTGTGGTTGTAAAAGGGCGTCACCGCCAATCCTTGAAAGCCTCAAGTAGTTGCGCGCGGAATTCCGGTGCCAACTCGCTTTCACGGATCCGGCCGACCGTGCTGATAGTGACCCGAAACTGCTGCAGGTAGTTATCGCATCCGTCGCATTCGAGCAGGTGCTCGTCGAAGCGCGCCCGCGTTTCGAGGTCGAGTGAGCCGTCCAGATAGGCAGTGACAATTTCGACGAGCTCGTTGCAATCGAGTGGGTTCACGACGCATCTTTCAGGTAATTTTCGAGAGCCTCTCGAATGACCGCACGGCCACGATGAAGCAATACCCGCTGGTTCGCAGCGCTGATCTCGAGTAGTGCACAGACCTCATCGGAATCGAGACCGAGCATGTCGCGCATCGTCACGACAATGCGCTGACGCTCAGGCAAGGTATCGAGATTGCGCTTGGCGACGTCGGTGAGTTCTCTGCTGAGAGCCGAGCCCTCAGGGGTGTCCGGGAAAGGAGTCGGTGTCTCCTCCGCCTTCCAGTGCCCGGGTAGCTCGTCGCCAGCAGCACGGAACCGCTCGGGGTCAACTGTGCCGCCGGTGAACGCTTTGATCTGAGTGTCGACGTGCCTGCGTTCCTTGAGCCCTCTAGTCTTGGCGATATTGACAAGAACCGTAAAAAGCCAAGTACGTAGGGACGACCGTCCCTCGAATCTGTCCAAGCCCTTGAGGAGCGCGATCCACGTCTCCTGCACGACGTCCTCGGCATGCTGCTCACTCGGCACGTAGCCACGTGCCACCCGCAGCATCGCCGGAGTGTGACGATCGACCAACCGAGCAAAAGCTCGATGGTCGCCGGCGCGAAGTGCAGCGACCAAAGCGCCCTCGTCTTCCGAAACCGTGGCTGCGGTCATGGTCACTCAGCGACTGTACCTACCGGTATAGCGATGGCGCTACCGACGGCTCAGCCATACCCGTCATACCTCTATTGACCGGGATTCCCAATCGGGTGCGAGCCGAATTGCCTACATTTCGGCAGGCCTGCGCTCTCGAACGATTTGGTGAAATACATGTACAGTTCGGCCGGACGATGCGCCGCGTGGTCTCGTCCTTGATAGCAGTAAGGAAAGTTATCACACCGCAGGTCAAGGCGGTCAGGCGGGCATCGGTCGCGCCTGCTGCGCGCGGCGTCTCGATGCGGCGGGGGCGAGGACAGTGAGGCTGGTCGTGCTGCCAGGGTGTGGTGGGCATTGAGATGCGGGCACTGGATGTCTGCGCGGGCTGGTGTTGGCGGCGGACGGAGGGCGAAGCGTAGGGAGCGGCGCGGACGGGAGCGCCAGCGGACGGGAGCAGAGCGAGCGTAGCGAAGCCCGCAGGTAGCCGCCGGATTTCTACGGGCTTCGGAGACGAATGCTGCAACGGCCATCAGCTATGGGCCTGCACAGTGGCGGTGGGACTCGTAGGCTGGCGGTTGTGAGCGGGGTTCTGACGCAGCGTGCACGGCGAGAGGCGGAGGCACGGCTGGCTGGGTTGCCGCGGTTGGCGCATGTGCGGGGTGTCGCGGCGGCTGCCGAGCGGTTGAGTCGACGTTTCGATGCGGACACAGCGGACTGCTTGGTGGCGGCGGCGTGGCTGCACGATATCGGCTACGCACCGTCGGTGCGCCAAACCGAGTTTCATCCTCTCGACGGCGCGAAGTTTGCCCGGTGGGCGGGTTTTGGGGAATTGGTCGCGTCGTTGGTGGCGTTTCACACCGGTGCGCTCGCGGAGGCTGCTGAGCGAGGCGTGTCGGGTTTATCGGCGTTCGGCGATCCACCCAGCGATGTTCTGGATGCGTTGACCTTTTGCGATCTCACGACCGGACCTGACGGGTTACCGATACCTCCGCAGGATCGCCTGAGCGACGTGTTAGCGCGCTACGGGCCCGAGGATCCGGTGCACCGGGCGGTCGACGCAGGTCGCGACGAGTTGCTGGCGACAGTAGGACGGGTACGCGCCTGGAAGTAGCCGCCCTTACTGCTCGCGGATCAGCCGAGGTAGGGAGCGTCGCGGTGTTGCAGGTAGTGGTCGATGCGCAGCCGCATCGATGGGTGCATGTCCAGGCCGGTCATGTCGTCGGGATGGGTCCAGGCGATTTCGGTGCTTTCATCGTCGATCGCCAGGGTTCCGCCGAGCACCTTGGTGGTGAAGGACAGCGAGAACTGTTGGCGGACTTCACCATCGGAGAACGCGACCACGTGCTGCGGGTTGGTGTAGACACCGACCAGTCCGGTGACTTCGACGTCAAGCCCGGTTTCTTCTTTGACCTCGCGTACCGCGGTATCGGCGATGGTTTCGCCGATGTCGTGTCCACCGCCGGGTAGCGCCCACAGGGTGTTGTCGCGGCGTTTGATGAGCAGGATGCGTCCCTGTTCGTCAGTGACGATGGCCGAAGCCGAGGGGACGACACTGTTGGGCTGCGGGGCGTTGGGGTCGTTGTAGTAGTCGGTGCGCATCGATGGGTTCAGCCTTTCGCGGTCAGGGGTGTGGCGTTGTCCCATACCTGGGTGAAGGCCTGTTCGAGGGTGGCCCAGAGGCGGGGTTCGTGGTGGCGCGATAGCACGAGGACGGGGTTGTTGCGTCCGGGTGAGCCGTAGATGTGGAAGTTGACGATCATCGCATCGTCGACGCGGAAGATCGACGTGTAGAGCGTGGTGTCGTGGGTGCGGATGTTCAGTCCTGGGGTGCCGGCGTGGGGGGTGAGCAGTTCGACGGAGGTGCGGCATCGGGCGATGACGGCTTCACCGATCCCCTCGTCTTGACCGCGCAGGATCGTGGTGGCGGTGTCGGGGTTACCAACGAGAAATCGCACTGCAACGCCGCGGGCGGCGGCGCCGAGGAGGGTGTCGAGGAATCCGTCGAGGGTGTCGAAGAGGAACGTGGCGGCCAGGACGAGGATGTCGATGCTGGTGGTGGCGTCGGCGAAATGCTGCTGCCATGCGGTGATCGGTAGCTGGGTGCGGCTGGCATACAGCGTCGCGGTGAACGGCCCACCCGATGACGTTGTCGCCAGTGGGTGCGCAGTGGAGGGCGGGTATTGGTTGGGCCACAGGTCGTACGGGGTGCAGTCGAGCACATCGGCGGCCCGGTGGGCGTTGTGTTCTCGGACCTTGTAGTCACTGTCGGCCAGCCAGCGTCGCACTGTCTTGATATCCACACCCACGGCAGTGGCGAACCGTGCGTGGGATAGGCCCTTGGCCCGTAGCCGCTGTGCGAGGCGCTCGTTGGGGATCGTCACGGCCTCAGCATCGTCGTGATCGTCCATCGTGTCAGCGCACATCTTCCCGTGTCGATTCTGTCCATCCTCTACGCGTGGTTCCTAGTTTGCCATGGGTCCGTCGCCACTCCGTGACGGTAATGCCCGTGCGACGTCCGCTGGTGTGTCTCGGTCGTGTCTGAAACGTCCGAGGCCGTGTCGGCAATGCCTGTAAATGTCCCTCGCTACGTCCCCGGTGTCCACGTGAACTGTGCCCAGCATTCGAAACGGGTGCAAGCAGATCATGAAAGGACCAGTAGGACAATGCGTTTGAGAATCGATACGTCAGGAACCCGGTTCATCGTCACCCGTGCGGCTGAGCCAAGGCTGAACTTCGAGACCGGCAGCCCGAAAGTCGACACCGCCACCGGGGTGCCGCTGTTTGCCACCCAGGTGCTGGCGTTGGATGACACCGGCGGTGAAGTCCTCAACGTCACCGTCGCAGGTGACCCGAAAGTGACAGTCACGCAACCAGTCTCAGTGTCGGGGTTGGTGGCCATCCCATGGGCACAAGGCGATCGCAGTGGTGTGGCGTTCCGAGCCGACGCGATCAGCCCCACCACCCCGAACGGTGCTGGGTCGAGTGAGCAGGCCCGTCCGCAGAAATAACCGCTGAGCGGGTTGGGGCGCGCGTTGAGCAGATCGTCGCGCCCCACCCCCGGGGAACTCCTGCCGACCATTTCGCTCACGAAGGGCACCTGACATGGCATTAAACAATAGGAACACCAACAACACTGAGCAGAATAATGATGATGACTGGTTCGGGGATCTGGTCATGTCTCTGTTCACCGCGGCCGGATATCTGCTGTGGTGGGCGGCGCTGTTCCCGGCCATCAGCCTCCCCATCATCGCCAGCCTCGCACTCGGCATCACCCATGGCCCGCGTGCGGGCCTAGTCTGCGCGCTCGCACCGAGCGTCGCGTATGCAGGCTGGGCGTGGCTCGATCGAGGCTCGTTTCGCGGCTGGGTGACCGAACCGGTACGCCGACGGTGGCTGACCTGGTCGCGCTACACCCGCAGCTGGGAATCGACATGCACCCTGCACGGCCTGGCCGCCCGCCTCGGCGAACGCACCCTCACACCCACACTGCGCTACGTGCGCATCGGCAGAACCACCGATGTGTTGGCGGTGCGGATCGTCACCGGCCAATCGACGGCCGACTGGCACAAGCAATCCGATGCGTTGGCCGCCGCGTGGCGCGCCGACCGGATCACCATCCGCGCGACCGCCCCCGGCGAACTGAAGATCACGTTGATGCGCGGGGATGTGCTCGCCGAACCCATTGGTCTGCCGATACCCACCGCGGTGACCCCGGTGGATCTGGGGGCCGTGCCGGTGGGGATCACCGAAACCCGCCACAGCTGGCAGCTACCGCTGCTCGGCCATCATGTGCTGATCGCGGGAGCCACCGGCGCCGGGAAAGGCTCGGTGTTGTGGTCGCTGATTGCCGGGATCGCCCCAGCGGTGAAAACCGGGCTGGTGCGGTTGTGTGTCATCGATCCCAAAGGCGGCATGGAACTGGGCGCCGGGGCACCGATGTTCACGGTGTTCACCCACGACGCCACCGACACCACCCTGGAACTCCTCCGCCAACTCGTGACGGTGATGCACGCACGGGCCAACCGGCTGCGTGGCCACACCCGGCTACACACCCCGACATCGGCTGAGCCGTTGTTTGTAGTGGTGATCGATGAGATCGCCGCGTTGACTGCGTATGTGACCGACCGCAAGGTCCGCACCGAAATTGAACAACTCCTCGGCCTGCTGCTCTCCCAAGGCCGCGCAGTGGGGATCAGTGTGGTGGCCGCGGTGCAAGACCCGGCCAAAGACACCCTGCCGGTGCGGCAGCTGTTCACCGTGCGGATCGGGTTGCGGCTGACCGAAGCCACCCAAACCACCATGGTCCTCGGGCAAGGAGCCCGTGACGCCGGGGCGGAATGCGACCGGATCCCCGACACCGCCCCGGGTGTCGGGTACATGCTGATCGACGGCACCGCTCAGCCGCAGCGGGTGCGGGCCTTCCACGTCACCGACCACGACATCACCACCCTCGCGCGCCGCTTCCGCCGCCCCACCAGCCGAGCAAGCAGCACCCGCCGGCCACGCGCCACCGATGCCGGCCACACTTCGGGTGAGGGCAACAGTGAACAGCGTTGATTACCTGGGCCAGCTCGCCCTGCCCGGGGTGCCGGACACGGTCGACACGGCGAAGGTGGTCGAGCAGATGGTGCGCCGAGCATCTTCGATGGGGTTCGAATCATGGTGGCGGCGAGCCGAATCAGTTGGATTCTGCGCCCACCCCATCCAACTCGTCGGTGCCGATGAATACAGGCGGGATCGGGTGGTGTGGACGCGGTGCAATAATCGCCGCGCCCACATCTGCCCCTCCTGCTCGGACCTCTACGCTCGCGACACCTGGCAACTCGTCCATGCCGGCGCCGCGGGCGGGCATCACGGCATGCCCATCACGGTGGCCGACCGGCCGCAAGTGTTCCTCACCCTTACCGCCCCCAGCTACGGGGCCGTTCATGCGGCCACACGCGGTGGCGACGGCAAGCGCGGCGTGTGTCGGGATCATCACCGCATCGGTGGCTATCGCCGCTGCCCTCATGGAAAACCGTTGTGGTGCAGCACCGTCCATGATCATGGCGAAGGCCGTGTCGGTCAGCCGCTCTGTAGCGAGTGCTACGACTACGTCGGGCATGTGCTGTTCACCTGGCACCTACCTGAACTGTGGCGCCGCTTCACCATCACCCTGCGACGCGCCCTACACAAAGAACTGAAAGCCACAGGTGTGGATCCGGACGGGGTGCGGGTCAGCTTCATCAAAATCATTGAACTGCAAGTCCGCGCCATCCCGCACATCCACGCCCTGATCCGCCTCGATCCGCACGAGAACGGTGACGACCCGGATCAGACCGATTGGGAATCACCCACCAGTGCAACCAAACTTGCCGCCATCATCGAGCACGCGGCCCGCACCGTGACGCTCGCCCTGACCGATCCCACCACCGACAGCGCCGTGCGGAGGATCAGGTTCGGTACGCAGATCGACACCCAACCCCTCACCGCATCCTCGGCTCCCGAGAAAACGGGTTCGGCTGAGCAGAATTCAGGTATCGCCGGGTCACTGTCAGGGAGGCGGGTGGCGCGCTATCTCGCCAAGTACGTCACCAAGTCCCTGGCCGACCTCGGAATCAGCGCACGACGCCTCTCCACCGAAGCGATCGGCGACCTGGACGTGTCCGAGCATGTGCGTGCCATCCTGACCACCATCAGCGCGCTCGCCGACAAAGGACTCAGCGGGATCAGACGGTGGCTGCACACTCTCGGGTTCCGCGGTCACATCACCTCCAAGTCCCGCCGCTACTCCACCACCATGACCGCCCTACGGCAACGGCGCGCCACCTGGACCCGCAAACAACAATCGAAGAGCACTGCACAACACCCTGATCAGAGACCGTATAGGGGTTCCAGCGGCGCTGTTGACGATGACGATCTGGTCGCGTGGGAATTCGACCGCGCGGGGCACGCGAGCCTCGGCGAACGCACACTGATCATCAGCGCCTCACTACGCCGCATCCAGCAGCGTCATACCGCGCGCGAGGCAAGACAGCCCCGCCGTGGCGCTCCTGTCGAGGTGCTCGATGGTTAGCCCACAACCCCACACCGCCAAGAATGTCCGAGACGAAAGATCGTACAGCCGTGAAGAGTTCACCGAATGGCTCACGGAATCGTGCGAACGCCAACAGGTATCGGTTGCCGTCACCAACCCCACCGTGCTGGCTGACATCGCGATGTTGCTGCGGTAAACCACGAGTAGTCGATCCCGCCGAGCATGACGAAGCGCCTATATGGCACTGTTCTTCTCCTGGATGCAAGAACTCCAAGCTGAGTTGTGACGGGTGATGTCAACGCCAGCGCCGCGTGCGGGCGAACCACGGTTCGAGCCTTGACATCACCCGTCACGACCCGCACCGTCGCCTGCGACCAGAGAAGACGAGGGGACGGTTGTTGTTGTCGTCGATGTAGTGCTTTATCGATGGTCTCGGTCCGGCGGCGACATCAGGAGTCGTCGGGGAGAGTGGAAACCGACGTCGATCTGTGACGCTGGGCGTCAGCTGTTCTCGCCGCGAATCTGAGGGCGGTATATCCCTGGGAGACGACCTGCCGGCCGCACTATTGAGGGCAGTAAGTGCTGCGGTTCAGCCTGCGATGACTCGGCGCACGTCGCTGCTCGTCGAGCTGTTTGGTGCCCGATTCCGGGCATTGTCACTGCGAGCGGCTTCGGTGATCGGCACCTCACCTTCCGTCCCGTCCGCCGCCGTAGTCGGCGCGTAGACGTCGACTTCGGGGAAGCGGTGGCGTAGCCGCGTGATGAGGAACTGGGCCCGGTCGATGTCGCGGCGAAGCTCGGCGGTGACCGAGCGCATCTCTTGTGCCCGTGCCGGGTGGTGCCCGCAGGCCCCTTCACGCTCGGCGACCGCCAGCCTCCGTGTCATGTCGCGAAGCTGCTCGTTGATGGCGGTGATCAGCAGCGCGGCCTGAGCGACATTCGGATCGGTCATGAGGATTATCGTGTCACTTCTGCGGTGACCTGGTGTGCCAGCGGACTACCTTCGCCGGCCGTCTGAGGTTCATAGTTCTGTTGGTTGACGGCGATCGGACTGGACATGGATCCTGGTGGCCGATGATCGAGATTGCCGAGCAGACGGTGTTGGCCGAGGTTGAGCGCAGACTGATCCAGGAGTTTCCCGGGGTCACGTTGGCGGATGTTGATGCTGCGGTCCGTAAGGCTCACGCTCGGTTTGATGCGAGTCCGATTCGAGATTTCGTTCCGCTGTTCGTCGAGAAGCACGCGCGCAGCCATCTTGCACAGCATCACATGGCAACCAGCGCCTAATTCCGCTTGGGTCGAGTCGCCCCCTGCCGTCAAGACCGGGGGCGGAGCCATGCGGACTCTGATCGCTTACACCTATTTAGCCCAGTTAACAGCAACGGCCGCGATACTCTGCCGGTTGACGTTGCCGTCAATCGGAAGGTGATCAGTGGCAGGGTTCGATGACAAGTTCCGCAGCGACCTTGCTGCGCATCTCGCGCGCTTCGCCGCTGCGCCGATCCTGTTCGCTGGGTCGGGGGTTTCGCGGCGATATCTCAACATGCCGGACTGGCAGTCACTGCTGGAAATGCTGGCAGGCATGACCGACCGTGAGTTCAGTTACTACAGGTCGACCGCCAGCGAAGACCTGCCGAAGATTGCCGAGCTACTCGTGGAGCCGCTCAAGGACAGGCTGTGGACTGCCAAGGAGAAGCCGCTGCGGAATAAGCACTCCGACAAGCTGATTCGACCCGACAGCGCGCTCAAGATCTATGTCGCCGAGGTTCTGAAGGACATAGGTTTAAAGAGTTCGATTCCCAGAGCGCTGAGGTCAGAGGTCGATGCACTGCGTAACGCCAAGGTCGACGCGATCATCACGACGAACTACGACCCGTTCCTTGAGACGGTCTTCCCCGACTATCGTGTGTTCGTCGGGCAGGATGAGCTTGTCTTCTCCGATCCGACTGGAATCGCCGAGATTTACAAGATCCACGGCAGTCTGGACGACCCGAACAGTTTAGTCATCACAGAGTCCGACTACGCAGTGTTTCGCGACCGCAACGCCTACCTCGCGGCGAAGCTCCTGACGTTCTTCGCCGAGCATCCGGTGATCTTCATCGGCTACAGCATGACCGACAGCAACGTCCAGTCGATCCTTGGAAGTCTTGCCAGTTGTCTCACCGACGAGCACATGTCGCGGTTGCAGGATCGGTTGCTGTTCGTGAACTGGCAGGAAGGTAGCCAGCATTCGATGGTGCCGACGGTTATTGGTGCCAATGCCCACAACGTGCCCGTTCGCGCGATCACCGTGCCCGACTTCCAGGCGATCTTCGATGTCCTAGCCGCTCTCGATCAGAAGATTCCGAGGCGGACCCTGCGCCAGATCAAGGAGAAACTGTACAAGCTCGTACTCGACAGTGAGGCTCAGGACAGGCTCCTGCACGTGACCGACCTCGACGCAGTTGTTGACGACGATGCAGAGTTCGTCGTCGGAGTGGGAGTTATTGCCGCGGTTCAGAAGCGTGGATACAAGATGGTCGCCCGCCAGGATCTCTGCCACGACGTGCTGCACGAGACAGCGGAATTCGATTCTGACTTCGTGGTGAAGATGACGCTGCCCGAGATGATGAGTCGTGCCGGCAATTTCCCGATGTACAAGTATCTGAGGGCGGCGGGGTATCTCGACACCAGCGGGCACATCAAGGACGACCAGGACATCTCACCAAAGTTGCTGAAACGCATTCAGGACACCAGCAACCTGCGGCCCAGCACCAGCATTATGCGCAAGGCGAAAACTCTTGCGCAGACACATAAGTCGCTCAAGGGGATGATCCAGTACTGCACGACCGATGAGGTGCTGGCACACTTCGGGGCGTTCGCGCACACCGCAATAGAGCCTCGGGTGCTCAAGAACTTCCTAATCGAATGTGAGAATGAATACACCGACGAGGACGGCAAAATGACCTCACAGTTCACGAAGGCGGTGTGCATCTACGACCTACTCAAGTACGGTCCCAAGGCGGACTGGACCGCTGCGTGAGTCCGATCTCGCCGGCTCCGGAGACCGTGACCATCTCCCATGGTTCTGCGGCAGTGGTGTCGTTGGGCTGGGAACTACAGCCGCGTAATTCCGCAGGTAGAGGGCCCGGTATCGACACTCCGACCTTCATGTGTGAAAATCGCACACATGGACCACGTAACGCTTGGACACCGTGTTGCCCGAGCGCGAGAAGACGCGGGCATCCCTCAGAGCAAACTCGCTGAGCTGGTCGACATGGAGCGCACGGCGCTGGTTCGTGCCGAGAAGGGCGAACGCAAACTCGCCATGACCGAGATGGTCGCCATCGCAGAGGCGCTGAGGCGTCCGCTCGCCTTCTTCGTCAACGAGCCGCTGCCAGCAGTGGTCAGCCGCCGGTCAGACAGCGCCCGACCCGATGAGACCTCGCGGGCCCTCGACGACGAGATCGAGTTGTTCGCCAGCGATACGCGGACGCTGCTCGACATGGGCCTGCTTCATCCCGTCAAGCGGGACCAGGAGGCACGTACCCCGCACACTCACCAGGATGCCGAGCAATTGGCGAGGCACGTCCGAGACCAGCTCGATATCGGCAATGAGCCCGTACACCACCTCGCGCACGTGTGCGAACGATTGGGGCTGTACACCTATGCGGCGTCGCTGGGCGAGAACGGACCTGACGGTGGGTGCGTTGAGGTCAGCCACGGCGTGGCGGTTGCCGTTGTCAACGGGCACGTTCGCTCTGGTCGACGGCGTATGACCCTCGCGCATGAACTCGGGCACTGGCTGTGTGGCGACGCCTATGACGGGTCACCAGGTGATGATCACGAGAAGATGATCATGTCATTCGCCATCCACTTCCTCGCTCCTCGTGCAGGAGTGGTAAAGGTCTGGAACGAACACAGCGAATGGAGCACCCGTGACCGTGCACTCGCTGTCGGAGCACAGTTTCGGCTGAGCTGGAAGGCGGCGGTCGGTCAGTTAAAGAACCTGGACCTCATTTCATATGAGGTGTTTCAGTCTCTACTGGACCATGAACCCCGCCACGGGGATTACGTTCGGCTGGAACTATCCTGGGACGACGAACCGAAATGCCCTTATCTTTCACCAGGGTTCGCCGCCGCATGTGTAGAGGGCTACACATCCGGTCGATTGACCGCCGCCAGGACAATCGAACTGCTTCGCGCAACGATGACCCGCGACGATCTTCCAGAGCGGGAAACGGAATCTCTCGCCAGCCTACGAACGCTGTTCGCGGTCGGTGGGGACTGACCCCGCCGCGCAATGGGTGATGGACACCAGCACATTCACCCATTTCTGCCGCGCCGGTCACAGCGGTGTCCTTGAGCGCTTGGCTCCTCAGGGCATCGTGCTGGTGCCGCGCGAGGTCGAAGTGGAGATCGACAAGGCAAGAAACCTCCATCCTGGTGTGCCTTCTGTGGATTCGGCAGCGTGGGCAGAGCGGATATTCATGAATGACGACGAACAATGGACAGCACTGCACGTCAAAGTGGTGCTTGGGGGCGGCACTGGTGAGCACATGGGCGAGTGCGCCGTCATCGCCTGTGCCAAACATCGTGGACTGGTTGCAGTTCTCGATGAACGCGCGGCAGTGGAACAAGCGAAACTGCGCCACATACCGTTCATCGATACGATGCGGCTGGTCGCGCAAGCTCACACCGAGATCTTCGACCGAGACCAAAACCAGACTATCGCTCTGATCGATGCCCTACTCGCCACAGATATGCGCCTGCCCGTGAGATCCGGCGCTGAGCTGTTCAGGTGACCCGGTTTCACACTGCCGGTCAGGTGTCACTCATGGCTGATCATGGCGCACCGGTCGCCAGGACTGATCTGCACAGTGCGCCCTCTGTGATCCGATGCTAAGTCGGCAGCGCCTGTCGCCGTTGACCAGGACGCCTGGCATGAACGACGAAATAGCAAGTCGGACACCAGCCGGATTGTCACACGGGTCCAATCTGGAACAGTTTGCGACAGTCGTGCCTGCGCGACAGAAGCGCGATCTACACACGCCAAACTGGCTGGACGCGGTTGATGTCGAGGCCGCGGGAGCCGGGGGTGCCGGGTGCGATGACGGCGTGGTCGAGTACTGATTTGATGATGGCTTGTTGGCGGTCGATGTCGAGGCCGTCCCATTGGCCGCGTAGCGCGTTGCCGGTGCCCACGAGGTCCACTATTGAGCTGGTGTCGGTGGCTTTTGCGATGTCGCGGCGGGTTTGGGTGATGCGGTTGGTGATGGGGTCGCGGGCAGCGATCCATTCCCGTGCGGTCACCGCGCCCTCGGCATAGAGTGCGGCGAGCTCGTCGAGGCGGGCCTGGTCGGCTTCTAGCTGCGCAGCGAGCGCGGCGACATCAGCGTCGACTCTGGCTTTCCCGTTCAGGGCGTCGGCGAGCTGCGGGGAGTCCAGTCGGGTCAGTACCGCGTCAGTCAACAGTTCTTCGACTGGTTGCGCGACCACGGTGAGTCGGCCGCAGCCGCCGTGGTCGGGGCCTTTGAGGCAGACGTAGCGGCGGACTCGGTTGGTTGGATTGTTGTGGCGGGCTTGGGAAAACAAGCGGTTCCCGCAGCGTCCGCAGCGCAGCATCCCAGACAGTAGGTAGGTGCGTGGGGCGCGGGTCTTGGTCACTGAGCGGGCAGTCATCCGGGCGAGGATGCGGTCCCGCTCGGCGGGGGTGATGATCGCCGGCCACGCCGCGGGACCGATCACCTCCCCGTGATGCTCGCGCAACCCGGCAATCCGTCCTGAGGCCAGGATGTGGCGGACGGTGGTGGTCTGCCACGACGTGGACGCGGGCGGGGCGATCCCGGTGTCGTTGAGCCAAATCGTCAACGATCGGATCGATGCCCCGGCCAGGTAGCGGTCCACCATCTCCCGAACGACTTTCGCTTCGTCGGGGCGGAGGGTGATTTTGTCGGGTTCGTAGCCGAACGGCCGCGCTGGGCCGTGCGGCAATCCTTGTTCGGCGTTCTGCAGCATTTTGCGGCGGATACGCGCGGATTTGCGGCCGGATTCTTTGGCGGCGAACGCGGCGAAAATCCGGGCCATGAACAACCCGTCATCGTTGCCGAGATCGATGTCGGCGGTCACGGTGGCGACATCGCGCACGCCCGCCACTTCACACAGGGTGACGAAGTCTTCCAACTCGACCGGGCGACGATGCAGACGGTCGAGGTTGTAGACGATCACCGCATCACGCGCACCGGATTTCAGGTCATCCAACATCCGGGCGTACTCGCGACGCGGCTTGCCCGAGTAGGCCGATACATCGTTGTCGACGTACTCATCGCCGACCTGCCAGCCCCGATCAGCGGCGAGCTTGCGGCAGTCCTCCAACTGACGTGCCACTCCCAGCCCGGTGCCCTCCACATCGGCGGAGATCCGGGCGTAGATCGCCGCCGACCGCACCCCGACGCGTTGACCGGGAGTTCTCGGTTTCGCCATGAGGGTAGTTTAGCGACATTTGAGCTTGGCGCGTCAGCGTGCTCTGCCCCAGAAATGACCCTTCATCGAGCGTACCGACCGATATCTCCGAACCTTCCGCCGTACCCGCCGTCAGCAGCACCCGGCCCGAGACGATGAACAACATGTGACTCGGTACCTCGCCAGAGCCCTGGATCTTTTCATCGGCGCCATACCGCTGAAGCGTCGAGTGCGCGGTCAACGTCTGCTGATCCTCCGGCCCCAGCCGCAATGTCGGTGCGACCACCGTCTGTATCGCGTCGGCGAGCCGCTCGGGTGTTGAGAACGGCTCTGCCGCCCGGTCGAGATGCAGCCCGTCCCGGCGAGCCGCGTACCAGATCCAGCGAAGGAAGGTCGCCTTCAGTTGGCCATCATCGTCGAATGATCGCAGCGGGATCATGGTGCGGTATTCCCCGCCGCCCAACGGGATCGCCGAAGGCTCTGCGTCCTCCCGCAGCCGGGGCAAGTCGGCCGCAACGCGCAGCAGCATGGCACAGACCTGATCCGGTGGATCTTCGACGGAGAAGACGCTGACGATCGCGATGTTGTGCCTGCCCGCCGGCCTGCTCACGTTTGTGAACGAAGCGGTTGCCAGCACGGAGTTCGGCGTGATCTGCAGACCACTGTCGGTCTGCAGATGTACGGCACGCCAATTGACTTCGACCACATGGCCGTGCGCGGTGGGCGTGTCCAGCCAGTCCCCTATCCGAAACGGCTGTTCGAAGAGCATCAACAGCCCAGAGACAATCTGGCCGACGGACTGTTGTAGCGCGAGCCCCATCACGATGGATGTCACGCCGAGCGCCGTGAACAGTCCACGCACATTGGCGCCCCAGATGTAGGAGAAGATCATGCCTAGGCCGACGATGATCACCACGAACCGTGCCACGTCGACGAAAATGACCGGAACCCGTTTACGCCACGTTCCTTCGGGGGCGCCGTGGAACAGGGTGGCGCCCACGCCGGAGAGCACCAGCACCAACACCACAAACGCGAAGAGGGTGCCCACCAGGCGGACCCAAGTTTCCTCTGGCGGTATCTGTTTCGCCTCGATCAGGAGCAACAGGAGCGCACCGAGCGGTAGCAGATAATTGCGCAGCACAGTGACCGGCCGCACCAGGACGCTGTGCTTGCGGCGCAGCGCCTGCTGCCACTCCGTCAGCATTATCAATCCCAACGGCAACCCGACCGCGATACCGATCGACCAGAAGAACCAGGGCGAGGTGAGTATGTCGGTCATCACAGGTGCTCCGTGAGCCGCCAGATCGGTTGTTCTTCCCCGTCAACCGTGACCACTCCGGCCGAGGTGAACTCGAACGTTTCCCGCAGGGCTTCGTGCACTCGCGACGTGACGTAGATGCCCTGCTGCGGCGAGCCGCTCTTCACTTGATAGGCCAGATTGACCGCAGCTCCCCACATTTCGTAGACCATCGTGGGACGCCCAACCAACCCGCTGCTCACCGTGCCGGTATCGACCCCTGCCCGCAAGCCCAGTTCATGCCCGGTCTCACTGTTGAATCGCCCGATGATTCCCTGGCAGGCCAGAGCGAAGTCGATGATCCTGCGCACGTTGTCCAGCCGCGGAGTGTTGAGGCCGCAGCTGCCGAGATAGCCGTTGTGCGCTGTCCGCACCCGCTCGATTCCAAGATCGTCGGATACCGCATCCAGTTGGCGCACAAGATCATTGAAGAGTGCGAGGGAATCTTCGGAAGCCAGCTCGGCCTGAAGACGATCCAAACCGACGATATCGGCGAATATGACCGACACGTCATGACGTTCGGTGGCGATAAGCTCTTCGCCTTGCCGATACCGCACGGCGAAGGGTTCGGGCATCAGTGCCCGCAGCAGTCGGTCGTTTTCCTGGCGTTGTTCGGTGAGCAGATCTTCCTTGATGGTCAGACTTCTGCTCATTTCATTGAATGCCTTAGTCAGATCGGCGATTTCATCGCGTGTTTCGATCGGGACCGCGACCGTGTAGTCGCCGGCGCTGATTCTCCGCGCCCCTTCCTCCAACCGCCTGATCGGCCGCACGAAGAGCTGGGCGAAAAACGCCGCGGCCAGGCAGACCACGAAGATGATGCCGGTGGTCGATACCACGATGGTTTTGGTAAAGGACACCTCACCTTCGAATGCCTCGGCGGTATCGACCGTGGCGATCACCGACCAGTGCACATCGGAATCCGGCAGTACCAGTGGCGCGTAGGCCTGTAACGTCTGCTGCCCCAGGTAATTGGTCGCAATGACGGTTCCGGATTGCCCGCGCTGTGCCGCCTGGGTGGCATCGGAAGCGACCGGCTGCACCAGTGTCGTGCCACCGAGTCGGATTGCCCGATCGGCTACCTCTGACGGGGTTCCCGCCGCGACGACGTCCCGCTTGTAGCTCTGCGGGTCTTCCAGGAACAGACGCGAATCCGACCGCATCAACCCGTCCGGGCCCGCCAGGTAAGACTCGCCGGTCTTACCCATGCCTGCCGCCTGCCAACGTTTGTCGAAGGTCATCAGACTGTTGATCTTCGAGACCGGGAACTGCAGGGCGAGCACACCGGCCGCCCTTCCGTTGGGAATGATCGGCGCCACGATCCACGCGGTGGGCTCGTTCTCGGCGGGCTGATAGATCTCGAAGTCGGTGAACAGCACAAAGTTCGAGTCGTTGGACGTCAGCGCCCGCTGGTACGCGTCATGCAGTTTCGATCCGTTGTATGGGCCGGTGAGAATGTTGGTCCCCAGGTCGACATCTTTGAACGCCGTGTAGACGATGTTTCCGCGGGTGTCGAGCAGCAGCGCATCCTGAAACTCGAAGCGGGTAGCGATCTCACGGAAGTACTCCTGATACCGGGCGTTCGCCGCCGACCAGGCGCTGCCATCATGTGGATCGTTGATGGTGATGGCCACGTCGTCAGACTTACGTGCGGCGGTGTACACCGCCTGTAGATAACGTTGCGCGTTCGTGGTGGGCAGTACAGCGGCGGCGTCGAGTTTGATCCCGCTGTTCTGCTCGGTCTGCTTGAGAAAGTTGTTGTTGTAGTAGTTGACGATCGATTGCCACTGGGCGGGGTCGATGGTGGCATTGGACAGTTGATCAAAGCCATTGGTGAACGCGGCAAGCGCGTCGGTGACGGTAGTACCGCGAGAATAGACGGCCAGCGAATTCTTCAGGTCCGAAAGCTGCCCTGAGAGCGCTCGCGATTGCCCCTCCCGTACCTCGGTAAGCCGGGTGAATGCCGCGGTACGCAGTCCAGTGCGGCCGACCTGGAAGGCGATGATGCCGACCACGGCGGCTCCCACAATGGTGCAGACCACCATCATCGCGATCAGCTTGGACTGGATGCTGACCCTGGACAACGGACGGTAGCGCAACAGCCTGAACCTTCTGCCTCCACTGGCGTCCGAGGAAGTCCCCTCCGCCTCACGCGTAACCCGCACCCTCGGCGTCCCTTCGACGGCCCAGCTAGACGACGGCTCAGTCTGGCAGAAAGGAGTGCTCCCGGGAACGACTCTGATCAAGATCACCGAGAACACGTGATATGACCGCGGGCCCGGCGAACGGAAAACAAAAAACCACCCGGTATCGGGTGGTTTTGTTGTCGGGCTGACAGGATTTGAACCTGCGACCACTTGACCCCCAGTCAAGTGCGCTACCAAGCTGCGCCACAGCCCGCCGCTGCGATGAGCAGCAGACGGAAGCCTACCGTAGGTCTGGCCATTTTCTGAATTCGGTTCCCCCTTGACGGCCACGGATTCCCGAAATCACTTGTGTCACACGTGAATCATTCAAAACATTTGACACCTACTTGTCGGAGTGGCGCGCTATCATTCGAACATGCGTTCGATAGTGGATGTCGATGCGGCAGAGGTCCTCGCCGGGCTCTGCGCTGCGGTCGACGCCCTCGCGGAGCTCGATACCTACGCACTTACCCACCATGAGCGGCTGGCGATTCTGCGCGATCTGGAGACGCTCACGCGTCGCATCCCGGCAGCCACCCACGGGATCGTCAATGAGCTTGTCGCCGGACATGTTCCGGGACAGTTCGGCGGCGCCTGCCTGGGCGATGTCCTAGCCGATACCTTGCGCATCAGCCGGACCGACGCGCGCCGACGCATCCGGGATGCCGCAGAGCTGGCGCCGACCACCGCATTGAGCGGCGAACCTGTCGAACCGGTGCTGGTGGCCACGGCCGCCGCGCAGCGTGCGGGCACCGCCGGAGCCGACCATATCGCGGTCATTCGCCAATTCTGGGACCGCATCCCCGGCGCCATCGACATTCAGACCCGGATGGCCGCCGAGAGACAGCTCGCCTGGCTCACCGAGACGTTGCGGCCGGACGAGCTCCGCAAGGCCGCGGATCGGCTGCTGGCCCACCTTGATCCCGACGGCAGTCTCACCAGTGAAACCGATCGGGCTCGACGGCGCGGATTCCGGCTCGGCCGTCAGGGCGCCGACCTCATGACACCCGGCACATTCGATCTCGATCCGGAGTTGCGCGCCTACCTGGACGCGATCTTCGCCAAGCTCGCGGCGCCCGGTGCGTGCCATCCCGACGATGAAAAACCCTGCGTGGGTGGTGATCCCGATCTCGAGATGGCGCAGCATGACACTCGTTCGACTGCGCAACGCCAGCACGACGCACTCAAGGCCGCCTGCCGATCGGTGCTGTCTTCCGGAGAACTGGGGCATCACCGTGGGCTGCCGGTAGCCGCCGTTGTCACCACGACTCTACGAGAATTAGAGACCGGTGCGGGTCACGCGGTGGCAGGTGGGGGCTCGCTCGTGCCGATGCCGGACCTGATTCGGATGGCCAGCCATGCCCACCACTACCTGGCGATCTTCGATGATGACGGCCGCGCCCTCTATCTTGGTCGCGCGAAGCGGATCGCCACCGCAGATCAGCGAATTGTGTTGACGGCCAACGAGCGTGGGTGCACATATCCCGGCTGCGATAGACCGGCATATCACTGCCAGGTACATCACATGAATGAGTGGGCGATCGGCGGCAACACCGATGTCGATAACCTCACCCTGGGCTGCGAGCGGCATCACAAGCTACTCGGGACCGGCGATCAGCACTGGCGGGCCATCCGCGGCCCGGACGGGCGCACCTGGTGGATCCCGCCCGCGCATGTCGACCCGACCCGCACCCCGCGGATCAATTGGTTTCACCACCCGGACGGTTACTTGCGGCAGTAAAACAACATCGGCCCCGCCGGGGATTAACCCGACGGGGCCGATGGGGCAATACTGCGTGCTCTAAGCCGGCGTGATTACTCCGGGATGGTCAGCACCTGGCCGGGGTTGATCAGATCCGGGTTGGCGATGCCGCTGGCATCGGCGATCTTCTGGTACTGGTTTCCGTCGCCGTAGAAGCGCTCAGCAATGGCCCAGAGGGTGTCGCCGGACTCGACGGTGTAGGTACGGGGCTCCGGCGCGGGAGCCGGCTCCTCGACGGCCGCGGGAGCGACCTCAACGGACTCGGCGGCCGGGGCAACCGGGGTGTCGGTCTGAGTGCCCGAGGACCACACGGAGTCAGCACCCGAGTACAGCACCAAGTTGCGGTCGTCCTGCAGAACCAGCTTCACGTCGGAACGACCCTCGGTGTTGCTGCTCCACAGCGCGCCGCCGCCGTTGTCGTACACGACGAAGTTGCCGTCGCCCTGCACCTCTGCGCGGCCAGCGGAGTGTCCGCTGGTGTCCGAGGCCCATACCGGGCTGCCGCCATCGGTCAGCACCAGGTTGCCGTCATCCTGCAGGGTCAGGGTGTACGCGCCGTTGTTCGAGGTGAGGCTCTGTCCCGAGTCCAGCTTCTGGCCCTGGGTGAGTGTGTCCGCCACTGTGTGCGCCTTTCAGTAGGTGGTTTTGATACCGCCGCAGGATGGTAGACGGTCACGCCAGCCTAGGTCGGCAAACGGAAAAAGTGGGCGATTCGGATCGGGTAGATCACAACGCGAGCGCGAATATTCGGTGAACGGAGCCTGAGAGAGCAATGTGCATGCGGTCTTTTAGCTTGTGCCCGTTGCCATCTCGCGGCGAGTTAGCGTTTGGCGCTTCGCTTTTCACGCACCCGGACATTTATCCGGATCGGAGTTCCATCGAAGCCGAAACTCTCGCGCAACCTGCGTTCGAGGAATCTGCGGTACCCCGCCTCCAGGAAACCAGTGGTGAACAACACGAAAGTGGGCGGCCGCGAAGTGGCCTGAGTGGCGAACAACACGCGCGGCTGCTTCCCTCCACGCACCGGAGGCGGCGTGGCGGCAACCACTTCCTTGACCCAGGTATTGAGCTGACCGGTGGAAATCCGCTTGTCCCAGGAATCCAGCGCAGACTCCAGCGCGGGTACGAGCTTCTGCACGGCTCGTCCGCTTTTAGCTGAAATATTCACGCGTTGTGCCCAATTGAGCTGGGCAAGCTGAAGGTCTACCTCACGTTCAAGGAGCTCGCGGCGGTCCTCATCCACCAGATCCCATTTGTTGAACGCCAGCACCAGCGCCCGTCCGGATTCAATCACCATCGACAGCACCCGCTGGTCCTGTTCGGTGATCGGCTGCGACGCGTCCAGCAAGACGATGGCGACCTCGGCTGCCTCGATGGCGCCGTGCGTGCGCAGTGATGCGTAGTACTCGTGCCCCGAAGCCTGGCCGACCTTGCGCCGCAGACCGGCCGTATCGACGAAACGCCAAGTCTTGCCACCGAGTTCGATCAAAGTATCCACGGGGTCGACGGTGGTGCCCGCGGTGTCATGAACCACCGCCCGTTGATCGCCCGACAACCTGTTCAGCAGAGAGCTCTTGCCCACGTTCGGTTTTCCAACGAGTGCCACCCGTCGTGGGCCGCCCTCCCCCGCTCCCCGCGAGGACACCTCGGGCAGATCGGCCACCACACGGTCCAGCAAGTCCGCCACCCCGCGCCCGTGCATGGCGCTGATCGGCATGGGCTCGCCCAATCCCAGCGACCACAGCACCGCGGCATCTGCCTCGGCACGATCGCTATCAACCTTGTTGGCCGCCAAGAAGACCGGTTTACCGGAGCGGCGCAATAGCTTGGCCGCTTCTTCGTCGGTTGATGTCGGGCCCACCGTGGCGTCTACCACCAGGATGATCAGGTCCGCGGTGGCCATCGCGTGCCGGGCCTGCTCGGCCACGAGCTGCTGCAGACCGGTCGCGTCGGCCTCCCAGCCACCGGTGTCCTGCACCGTGAAGCGCCGGTCAAGCCACTCGGCGGGATACGAGACACGGTCCCGGGTGACACCGGGGATGTCCTGCACCACGGCCTCGCGCCGACCGATGATCCGGTTCACCAATGTCGACTTGCCGACGTTGGGCCGACCCACCACCGCAACCACGGCGGGTGGGGCGCTGGGCTCGTCGGTGTCCTCGTCTGCGTCGAATTCGGTGAGCTCCCACTCACTTTCATCTTCCCACGTGCCATCGGTCATCGAGATGCCCCTGCCCTAGTACGCACCAGGTCCAGCAGGTGGGCCACGACCTGATCCTGTGTCATATCGCTGGTGTCAACTTCCACCGCGTCTTCGGCCGGGCGCAGCGGCGATACGGCCCGGGTGGAATCCAGGTGATCGCGGCGTTGCACATCGGCCAGCACCCGCTCGTATTCGTCAGCGCCACCGCCGGAGACGTTCTGCGCGTTACGCCGCTGTGCCCGCGCCTGTGCCGACGCGGTGAGGTAGATCTTTACATCCGCGTCCGGCAGCACCACGGTGCCGATATCGCGACCCTCTACCACCACCGCGCCGCTCGTCTCGGCAAGCTCGCGCTGCTGGCGTACTAAACGTTCGCGCACCGCCGGCACCGCCGACACCGCGGAGACCGCTCCGGTTACCTCGGCACCCCGGATTGGGACCGAAACATCTTCGCCCGCAAGCAGGGCCGTCTGCGCGTCGGGATCGGAGCTCACCGACATGGGCACCTGCTCGGACGCGGCCGCGATGGCCGCGGAATCGGTGAGATCGACGCCGGCACGTAGCACCCACAGCGTCACGATCCGGTACATCGCCCCGGTATCAAGGTACGAGGCCCCCAACTGGCGGGCCAACTCCTTTGCCACAGAGGATTTTCCGGTACCGGAGGGGCCGTCCACGGCCACCACGACGCGCGTCACAGGCCTACCGCCTTGTACAGCGAGCCGACCTCATCGCGGCCCAGGGCCCGCAGGCTGCCGGGGCGCTGGTTCCCCAGCGCCACCTCGCCGATCTTGGTGCGCACCAACTCCACCACCGGGTGTCCCGCGGCGTCCATCATCCGGCGCACGATGCGGTTGCGACCCTCGTGCAGCGTCAGTTGCACCATGCTCTGACCGTCTGTGGTGCCCAGGAACTTGAACTCATCCACCTTGGCCGGACCATCGGCGAGTTCGACGCCGTCACGCAATTGTCGGCCCAGGCCACGCGGGATGGTGCCGGCGACCGTGGCGATGTAGGTCTTGGGCACCTCGTACGACGGGTGCATGAGCCGGTGGGTCAGCTCGCCATCATTGGTCAACAGGATCAGCCCGACTGTGTCGGCGTCCAGGCGGCCGACGTTGCGTACGCCCTGGTTGCGGCGGACCCGCTCCTCGATCAGCTTTCCGATGCAGGGCCGGCCGCGATCATCCGACATGGTCGAGAGCATTCCGAACGGCTTGTTCAGAGCCAGATACACCAGGTCGGTGTTCATGATCACGCGTGCGCCATCGACCCGAACCACGTTGACCGCGGGGTCGATTCGCTTGCCTTGCTCGGTGACGATCTCGCCGTCGACCTCGACGCGGCCGTCGTAAATCATCCGCTCAGCCACCCGGCGTGACGCAATTCCTGCCTGCGACAACACCTTCTGGAGCCGAATACCTTCTTCGCTCATGGTTTCAGTCCTGATCAACGGTAAAGGCGGGTGCGGCACCAGATCCAGCACCGCCATCGGGCGTCCGGTTGAGCCGCGCGAACCGCGGCTCGTCACCGAGGTTTTCGGATAGGTCGTCGATCACATCGATGTCGGGAAGCAGCGGTGCGATATCGGGAAGGTCGGACAGCGACGTCAGCCCGAGCCGCTCGAGGAACAACTCGGTGGTGCGGAACATCACCGCACCGGATTCGTCGTCGGTACCGGCCTCGGCGATCAGGCCGCGCATCAGCAGGGTTCGCATCACGGCATCGACATTGACACCGCGCACGGCGCTGACCCGCGAGCGTGTCACCGGCTGCCGGTAGGCCACCACGGCGAGGGTCTCCAGCGCGGCCCGGGTCAGCTTGGAACGTGCCCCGTCCAGGAGCAGTTTCTCGACATACGGGGCGTACCGGGCACGCGTGTACATCCGCCAGCCGTCGACGGTCTCACGCAGATCGATGCCGCTGCTGCGGTCGGTCAGGATCTCCGAAATCCGCTGCAGCGCTTCGGCTACGCGATCCAGGGGCTGCGCGACGACGGCGGCCACGGCCGCGGCGGTGATCGGGGTGTCGACGACCAACAGCAGCGCCTCCAGGGTGCTGATGAGTTCGCTCTCGGTCATCGGGACGAATTCGTCGTCGCCCGTTTCGTCCTGCAGAGACTCCTCGGTGCCGGTCTCCGCTGGTGCTTCGGGCTCGGTGGACTCGTCCGTGCTTTCGACCGCGGTCGTCTGCTCGCTCATGTGTAGTCCACTGCCTTTTCTAGATCATCCTGCGCCGGGCGCTCACCGGTCCATGAAACTTGGAGCGGTCCAAGCGGTTCGGATTGCTCGAATAGTACCGCCTTGGAGCGGTACAGCTCGAGCACGCCCAGGAAGCGGGCCACGATCTCGATGGGCGCCGTGCATTCGGCCACCAGCTCGGTAAAGGTCATCCACTGCCCCGCGCCACGTTCGGCAAGCAGCTCCACCATTCGCTTGGCGTGCTCGGGTACCGAGACGCGGGGAATGTGCAGATGGCTGAGCCCCACCGTCGGCACCGGCCGTGGCGTGAACGCACCAGCGGCGAGCTGGGCGAACTGGTCCCCATCGAGCCCCAAGTGAACCGGCGGCAGCAGGTCGCTGAAGCGTTCTTCCAACGACACCGCGCGCGGGTACGAACGCAACGCGGCCGCCTCCAACTCCGCGAACATCTCCGCCACATGCTTGAACGCCCGGTACTGCAGCAGTCGGGCGAACAGCAGGTCGCGGATTTCCAGGAGGGCCAGATCATCGGCATCGTCCACCTGACCGGAGGGCAGCAACCGCGCCGCCTTCAGGTCCAGCAGGGTGGCCGCCACCACCAGGAAGGCCGTCACCTCGTCGAGGCTGTAGGTATCGCCCAGCGTCTTGGTGTACGCGATGAACTCGTCGGTCACCTGGTGCAGCGCCACTTCGGTGACATCCAGTCGATGCTGCGAAATCAGTTGCAGCAGTAGATCGAATGGCCCCTCGAAGTTCGTGAGCCGAATACGAAAGCCGTGCGCGTCGGCGGCCTCCGGCTCCGCGGCGGGCACGGCGGGTTCGGCCGCGGCCTCGACGGCTTCCGGCTCCTGGTCCACGCCGACCGTCACGATTCGAACCGGTCGATTACCTCGCGAGCCAAGGAAATGTAGGCCTGGGCACCCGAAGACTTGGGCGCCCACGTGGTGATCGGCTCCCCCGCCACACTGGTCTCCGGGAAGCGGACGGTGCGGGTGATGACGGTATGGAAGACCTGATCGCCGAATACCTCGATGACCCGGGCCATCACCTCACGCGCGTGCAGCGTCCGGGCATCGAACATGGTGATGACAATTCCCGACACGGCCAGCTTCGGGTTCAGCCGATCGCGCACCTTGGCCACGGTATCGGTGAGCAACGCCAGGCCGCGCAGCGAGAAGAATGCGCATTCCATCGGGATGACCACGCCCTCGGAGCAGGCCAGCGCGTTCACTGTCAGCAGCCCCAGCGACGGCTGGCAGTCGATGAGCACGTAGTCGTAGCGATCGAGCACCGGGTGCAGCGCACGGGCCAGCGAGTGTTCCCGGCCCACCTCGTTGACCAGCTGAATCTCGGCGGCGGAGAGGTCGATATTGCTGGGAATGAGGTCCAGACCGTCGACCCGGGTGCGCATGAGCACGTCGTCCACCGACACCCGCGGCTCCACCAGCAGGTTATGCACCGTGGTCTCCAGCTCGTGGTGCGCGATGCCCAGGCCCGCGGAGAGCGCCCCCTGCGGATCCAGGTCGACCAGCAGGACGCGTCGGCCATACCCGGCCAGCGCCGCACCCAGATTGATGGTCGACGTGGTCTTACCCACCCCACCCTTCTGGTTGCACATCGCGATGACCTTGGCCGGCCCATGGCTGGTCAGCGGCTTTGGCTCGGGAATGTCTTTGGGGGGACGACCGGTGAGATCAAGGTCGCCGTCTTCGGCGGGGAAGTCAGAGTCGAGACTGCCGTCCGTCACGTCACCTCCCGGTCATCTCTTCGACCCTCTTCGCGCGCGCGGCTCATCGAAGGCATTCGGGCAAGTCTAGTGGGGTTGCGGCCTTCGTTAGCGGCAACCCGCGCATGTGGCGGCTACTAGCGGGCACGGGGGTGCGCGCCTGCCCACACTTCGCGCAGCGCACTGACGGTGACCAACGTGTAGATCTGCGTGGTGGTCACCGACGCGTGGCCGAGTAACTCCTGGACAACACGAACATCGGCGCCGCCCTCCAGCAGGTGTGTTGCGAAGGAATGCCGCAGGGTGTGCGGGGAAACCGCGGCACTGATCTTGGCCCGCTCGGCGGCATCGGCCAGTACCTGCCACGCGCTCTGCCGAGAAAGCCGCCCACCGCGCGAGTTCAGAAACAGCGCGGGGACACCGCCGCGCCCCCGCCGGGCCAGATCCGGTCGGCCGCGCACCAGGTACGCCTGCAGCGCTTCGACGGCGGGCCGCCCCACCGGCACCAGACGCTGCTTGCCGCCTTTACCCCAGAGCAGCGCCGAACGCGCCTGGACGTCCACATCATCGACATCCAGGCCTACCGCCTCGGAGATGCGCGCTCCGGTCGAATACAGCAGCTCCAGCAGAGCGCGGTTGCGCAGATCCAGGGGCCCCACGGCGGCGCCGTCCACGCCACCGGCGGCATTCAGCAGTGCCTCCACCTGCTCGACGGTCAGGCTTTTCGGAAGCCGACGATTGGGGGTGGGCGGCTTCACGGCCCGGGCCACATCTGTCGGCGCCAGCCCTTCGATGGCGGCAAACCGGTGCAGCCCGCGCACGGCGATCAGCGCGCGAGCCGCCGACGAGGCCGATAGCTCGGGCACGCCGTTCTCCGGATCGCCACGGCGCAGCGTCACCACGAAATCGCTGACATCGGGTTCGGTGACATCGGCCAGCCGGTCGATCCTGCGCTCGGCAAGGTGCTGTTGATAGCGGCGCAGGTCCCGGCGGTAGGAGCTCAGCGTGTTGGCGGCGACGCCGCGTTCCACGTCAAGGTGATCCAGATAGGACTGGATCTCGCCGTCGAGGAGTCCTACCGCTGCCGTCATGTAGTGGCCTTGCGCTTCGCGAAGGCGGTGGGCCGGTCCGGCCACGGTGCTCCGACGGGCCGGGTGTCATGGCCTTGCAGTGCGACATGTGCGGCCAGAATGCCTGCCGCCGCGATCGCGTTGACCACCTCCCCGCCGAGCACCATGGAGACAGCCTCGGCCAGCGGTACCCAATGCACCGTCATATCGGCCTCTTCGTCATGACTTTCGCCCCGGCCCGGGTGCGACAGCCCGGTGGCCAGGAACACCCTGACCACTTCATCGGTGAATCCGGGCGAGGCGGCCGCGTCCACCAGCACCCGCCAGGTGCTGGCCGCGACGCCGGCCTCCTCCAGCAGCTCACGAGCCGCCGCCCGCTGGATGTCCTCCCCCGCGATGTCGAGCAGCCCGGCGGGTAGCTCCCACAGCCGATGGCCCAGCGGGTGCCGGTACTGGTGCACCAGCGCGACCTGCCCCGCTTCATCGATGGCCGCGACCGCCACCGCCCCGTAGTGCTCGACCACCTCCCGGATGGCGCTGCGGCCTCCGGGCATCGCCACCCGATCCCGGCGCAGCGCCAGGATGCCGCCCATGTAGACGGGTTCGGACTCCAGGGTGACGAACTCGTGGCGTTCGCTGTCTGCGGAAGCCTCGTCACTCACTGTCGGGGTCCAGCGGAAGACGCTCGGCCGCTTTGTATTCCATGGCAGCCCGGATGAACGCGCTGAACAGCGGATGCGGTCGGGTGGGACGGCTCTTGAGTTCCGGGTGCGCCTGGGTGGCCACCGCGAACGGATGGACCTCACGCGGGTACTCCACGAATTCCACCAGATGGCCGTCGGGCGATGTCCCGGAGAATCGCAGACCACTCTCGGCGATCTTGTCGCGATACGGGTTGTTCACCTCATAGCGATGCCGGTGACGCTCGGACACCTCGGTCGTTCCGTACGCCTCGGCCACGATGGAATCGGGCTCCAGCACAGCCGGATAGGCGCCCAGGCGCATCGTTCCACCCAGATCCGCCTCGCCGGCGACCGCCCGCACCTGGTCGGCCATGGTGGCGATCACCGGACTCGGAGTCTCGGGATCGAACTCGGCGGAGTTGGCGTCGGCAAGACCCGCCGACCGCGCCGCCTCGATGACCATGCACTGCAATCCCAGACACAGCCCGAGTATCGGCACGCGGCGCTTGCGGGCGTAACGAATGGCGCCCAGCTTGCCCTCGATGCCCCGGATGCCGAAACCGCCGGGAATCAGTACCCCGTCGACGTCGCCGAGCGCTGCTTGCGCTCCGCTCTCGGTCTCACAGTCATCCGACGGCACCCACTTGATGTCCACCTTGGTGTGGTGCCGAAATCCGCCGGCACGCAGCGCCTCGGTCACCGACAGGTAGGCGTCGGGAAGGTCGATGTACTTGCCCACCAGGGCGATTCGAACCGACTCGCTGGGCTCGTGGACACGCTGCAGCAGTTCGCCCCACTCGGTCCAGTCCACGTCGCGGAAAGGCAGGTTGAGCCGGCGCACCACGTAGGCGTCGAGCTCCTCACGATGCAGCACCTTGGGAATGTCGTAGATGGACGGCGCGTCCGGCGTGGAGATGACACCGTCGACGTCCACGTCGCACATGAGGGCGATCTTGTTCTTGAGCGGCTCGGGCACATCCCGGTCGCAGCGCAGGATCAACGCGTCCGGGGTGATACCGATACTGCGCAGCGCGGCGACGGAGTGCTGTGTCGGCTTGGTCTTGAGCTCGCCGGACGGCTTCAAGTACGGCACCAGCGAGACGTGCAGGAAGAAGACGTTGTCGCGGCCGACGTCGTGCCGGATCTGCCGCGCGGCCTCCAGGAACGGCTGCGATTCGATGTCACCGACCGTGCCGCCGATCTCGGTGATGACGATGTCGGGCCGTTGCCCGTTCTCGTTGGGCTCGGCCATCGCCAGGATGCGGCTCTTGATCTCGTCGGTGATATGCGGAATCACCTGCACGGTATCGCCCAGGTACTCGCCGCGCCGCTCCTTGGCGATGACCGACGAATAGACCTGTCCGGTAGTGACATTCGCCGATCCGGACAGATCACGGTCCAGGAAACGCTCGTAATGCCCGACGTCGAGATCGGTCTCCGCGCCATCCTCGGTGACGAACACCTCACCGTGCTGGAACGGGTTCATGGTGCCCGGATCGACGTTCAGATAGGGGTCCAGCTTCTGCATGGTCACTTGCAAGCCGCGTGAGGTCAGAAGTTGCCCAAGGCTGGAGGCGGTCAAACCCTTACCCAGTGAGGAGGCGACTCCGCCGCTCACAAAAAGATGCTTGGTAGCGGATTGCGGATGCTTACGTAGACCTGCCAAGTTGGCTCCCGTGACGACTGCGCAGGGCAATTCTTCATAGCTCGGGGCCCTGCTGACCCACGGAACCTCACCCTAACAAATCCGGCGACAACCGGCGCCGAACACGCCGCGTGATGTGGGCTAGATCCCCCTGCTATGGCACCGTGATCGAGGTAGCTCCGGGCCCGAGTCCGTACCGGCCCGAGTGCCCATCGGCCTGTTCCCGCAGCGCCAGCACGGTGGTGATGCGACCGGAAGCCATCTCGATGTCGTCGACGGTGCTCGCCGCCGAAGCCATCGAACTGTCGGCGCGGGTGACCGCGACCGCCGCGATGCCGTTGGCCGAGCCGCTACGGCCGGTCAACACGGCACCCGAGCCACGCCGGTCCAAGGCCGCGGTGAACCGCGCCACCGTGGAGCCCTTGTTCCCGGCGTCGTTGGGTAGCGCTCCCCCGGTGATGACGACGGCCAGGTTCCCGGGCGCCACCTGCCCGTCGGTGTAGGTGATGAATCCGCTTTGACGCAGCGCCGTGAGCGCCGTGTTCCGCTGCTCGTCGGTCACCGCTGGCGGGGGTTCCTCCGGTTTGTGCTGGGGAATCTGCAGGACGATCCCCACCAGGTCGCCCGCCTGCGATCCCTGGTCCACCGCGTCCGTGCGTAGTTGCGTGCCCGCGGGCAGGATCGACGAGTTCACGATGGTGCGCAGCCGCTCACCCTGGTTGGCGTCGGTGAACTGATCGGTCAACCCGATCCGGCCCGAAACCGAGCCGCCCGCGGTCGAGATCAACTGGGCGATGCCGTCCACGTCGGATCGATCGGCCTCCGGAGTGGTGATCAACACCACCTTACGATCGGCGAGCGAGTCCCTCACCATGCGTGGCGCCATCGTCGCATCGAAATTGCTTGCTGCATTGAGCTTTTCGTTCAGCGCGTTCTTGTCTTGGTTCAGGTCCTCGATCTGGCGCTGTTGGCTGCGTTTGTCCTCACGCAGGCCTGACAGCAATGTGTCGTTGAGCAGGCCGGAACCTAGTACCACACCCACCGCGAGGGCAAGGAAAACCGCGGCAAGAGATATCGCGTGCTGGCGCAGGGTGATCATGTATGCCTCAGCTGACCAGGTTCTGCACCCACACCATCAACCGGTTCCAGTAGGCGAGCAGCCATTCGGCCGCGCTATCGCCCGCACTGGTGACCCACAGCATGGTGATCACCGCCACCAGCACCGCCAGGATCAGCAGCGCGATCGCTCCGCCCGAGAACCGGTTGCGGTACAGCGTCGCAACAGCTTTGGAATCGACCAGCTTGGCGCCGACCTTGAGCCGGGTCAGGAAGGTCGACGGGTTGGACTGCTGGCGTTCACGATCGAAGAACTCCTCGATGGAGGCGCTGTGTCCCACCGTGACAATCAGTGACGCGCCATGGTGATCCGCCAAGAGCAGCGCCAGATCGGCCGCCGAACCCGCGGCCGGGAAGGTCACCGCCCCGACCCCCAGGTCCTGGATGCGTTCCAATCCGGCGGCATGGCCATCGGAGTCTGCCGGAAGGACAACCTGCGCACCGGATTTCAGCACATCATTGCTCATCAGCAACGGATCACCCACCACGATGAGCGGCCGGTAACCGGCCTTGCGGAGAGTGTCGGCACCGGTACCGACACCGATCAGAACCGGCTGGTACTCCTTGATGAAAGGCTTCAGATTCTTCAAATCGTGCGCGGCGCCAACGCCATCGGATACCACGACAACATGGCGGTTGCGCAGATCGACGTCGACATCCGGGATGCCGATGCCGTCGATCAGCAGCGGACTCTCACTGCGGATGAACTCGATGGTGTTACCGGAGAACGCTTCCAGGTGGGCGACCAGCCCCGTCTTGGCCTCGGTCATCAGATCGTGGACATCGGCGTCGGTGCGCGGAGTCCCGGCGATCAGCCGCCGATCACCGTTGTAGATACCGCCGTTGTGCACCCGGACCGTGGAGCCGTCCTTGACCTTCTTGAAGACCTCCGGGCCGATGCTGTCGATCAGGGTGATGCCGTTGGCCACGAGCACCTCGGGTCCCAGATTCGGGTAGCGGCCCGAGATCGAGGGTGAGGCGTTCACCACCGCACTGACACGCGCGTCGACCAGAGCGTCGGCCGTGATGCGGTCCAGATCGAGGATGTCGATGACGGCGATATCACCCGGATTGAGGCGCTGCAGCAGCCGGTTGATGTCCCTGTCGGTGCGCACTGTTCCGACGATGCCGGGCCGGGAGCTGCTGCTTCGAGTGAGCATCGTGGTCAAGTTCATAGGGGTGATCATGACGCCGCGCCCCGGCGAGCCAGCGGAGGCGCGCCGTAACACCTGTCACATTAGTCACTCCAGCCACCCTGGTTTCAGGCCGCGGACAGCACGTATCCGCAGTTAGGGGGGTTGCGTCGGGGAAAGTTAGGCCCGCTCGGCGCGGGCAGCATCGAGCAGCTCGCGGGCATGCGCGCGGCCGGTGTCGGAGTCGCCGAGCCCGGCCAGCATCCGGGCCAATTCGGCGACCCTGTCCTCGTCGTCGAGGCGGCGGACACCGCTGCCCTTGCTGTTCACCCGGTCGACAGTGAGATGAATATCGGCGAACGCCGCCACCTGTGGGAGGTGGGTCACCACAATCACCTGATGGGTACGTGCCAGCTTTGCCAATCGCCGCCCGATCTGCACCGCTGCCCGCCCACCGACACCGGCATCGACCTCGTCGAACACCATCGTGGTGCCGGCCGTCGAGGCGGCGAGCACCACCTCGAGCGCCAGCATCACACGGGACAGCTCACCGCCCGAGGCACTCTTGGCCAACGGCAGCATCGGATTGTCACGGTGCGCGGCGAATCCGAACTCCACGGCGTCGGCACCCGCGGATCCGGCGTGCACGGTCTGCCCGGTCGGCAGCGTCAACGGCGCCGAGTCGTCGGCGCGGGCGGCCATCGGCTCCACCCCGATGGTGAACGCGGCGCGGTCCATCGCCAGACCGGCCAGTTCGGCGGTCACCGCCTTGCCCAGCGCCTTGGCGGCCTTGGTCCGCGCCTTGGTCAACGCCGTTGCCGCGGTAGCAAGTTCAGCCGCCAGCCGATCCACGCGAGCCGAGATCGCGCCGAGTGCTTCTTCGGAGGTATCCACCTCGGCCAGCCGCGCACGGGCGTCGTTGGCCCACGCGATCACCCCGTTCAGATCGGCGGCATACTTGCGGGTCAACGTGCGAAGCTGCCCCTGCCGCGCCAGCTTCTCCTCCAGTGTGCTTGCATCACTGGGCAATTCGTCGGTAAAGGCGGTCAGCTCGCGGGAGACATCGCTGACCACCGCCAGGGCCTCGGCCAGCTGCGGCGCCAGGGCCCGCAACACGGCGTCGTCGGTGGCTTCCAGCAGCACCTTGGCCTTGGCAATGCGGTCGATCGCCGAAAGAGAATCTCCGGCTTCGCCTTCCGTCTCTACGCCCGCCAAGGCGCCCCGGGCCGAGGCTGCCGCGTCCCGTAGCGCGTCGAGCTCGGACAAGCGGTGGATATCGGCAGTAAGCTGGTCGTCCTCACCCGGTTTGGGGTCAACGGTGTCGATCTCATTGAGCGCGAAGCCCAGTCGATCCGCCTCTTGCGCGAGTTCACGCGCCCGATTGGTGCGGTCGATCAGATCACGTCGCGCGGTGAGCCATTCCTCGCGCAGTTTGCGGTAGGTGGTCAGCAGCGCCTCAATGCTGTCGGTCGCGAACCTGTCGAGGGCGGCGAGCTGCTGCTCCGGGCGCATCAGCCGCAGCTGGTCGTTCTGGCCGTGCACCGTGAGTAGCCCCGCGGTAAAACCGGCCAGCGATTTGGCGGGCACACTGCGCCCACCCAGATACGCCCGTGAGCGGCCATCAGAGGTCACCGACCGCGCCGCGATTACGCTACCGTCGTCATCACGTTGCGCCCCTGAGGAATCCAACACCTCAGTGACGTCCGCGGGCTCGGCACCCAGTGGGTCGGCGGTGAGAAATCGGCCCTCGACCACCGCCCGGTCGGCACCGGCCCGTACCCGATTCGCATCGGCACGCGCCCCGCCGAGCAGGTGCAGGCTGGTGACCACCATGGTCTTTCCGGCGCCGGTCTCACCGGTCAGCACGGTCAGCCCACTGTCGAACTCCGCAGTAGCTGCCGGTATGGCGCCAAGCGACTCGATGCGAATCTCGGTGAGCACGGCTACCTTCCCCGCCAGCCCTTGACGGGCAAATGGAACTTGCGAACAATCCGGTCCGCGAAAGGCTTGCTGTCCAGCCGCGCCCACAGCACCGGCTGATGCCCGCGCACCACTTCGACCCGGCCACCGGGTGGCACCCGGATCTCACGTCGCCCATCGCAGAACAGCAGCGCGTCATGCCCGTCGGCCTCGATTTCCACGGCAACGGTCGATGCCGGACTGATGACCATGGGCCGCGCGAACAATGCGTGGGCATTGTTAGGCACCACCAGAATTGCGTCCAGGTCCGGCCACACCACCGGGCCGCCCGCCGAGAACGCGTAGGCCGTGGAGCCGGTGGGCGTCGAGACGAGCACCCCGTCGCAGCCGAACGCCGACACCGGGCGCGCGTCCACCTCCAGCACCACACCGAGGACGCCGAGCCGGGGCCCCTTCTCGATGCTGACCTCGTTGAGCGCCCAGCCGCGTTCGGTGACCTCACCACCGATGCGTACCTGCACGTCCAGCGTCATCCGGGTCTCCACGCGGTAGGTACCTTCCACCACGTGGCCGAGCACCGAATCAATGGCCTCCGCTTCCACCTCCGCGAGAAACCCGATACGGCCCAAGTTGACCCCGAGCACCGGGGCGGTCGCGCTGCGCGCCAGATCAGCTGCCCGCAGGAAGGTCCCGTCCCCGCCCAGCACCAGCACCAGCTCGCAACCGGTGGCCGCGTCCTGGTCCGCGTCGACGACTTCGACATCGACGCCCAGCGAACGGAATTCGGCCGGGTCCAGGTGTACCGGGCCACGGTCGATGGCCTCCGCGGACAACACCCGCAGCGCTATACCGTTCTGCCCCAATATCTTCGCAACACGGCGCGCTGTCTCGGTCACCTCATCGCGACCGGTGTGTGCGACAAGAAGGATTTTGCGTTCGTTCACTGAGGTCCCCTCGACACGGCGTCGGCGACAGCGGCCTCCACATCGACATCGGAATCTGTCGTGCGCAGCCACAGGAAGTATTCGACGTTCCCGGACGGCCCGGGCAGCGGGCTTGCCGTCACACCCGCGGTGAACCAGCCTTGAGCCTGCGCACGCCGGGCGACGGATACGACGGCATCGGCACGCAGCTGAGGATCGCGCACCACGCCTCCCGCACCGACAAGCTCCTTACCCACCTCGAACTGTGGCTTGACCATGGGCAGGATATCGGCATCCGGTGTTGCGCAGGCGATGAGAGCGTCGAGCACCAGCCCGAGCGAGATGAACGACAGGTCGGAAACAATCACCTGGGCGGCGCCGCCGATCTGTTCCGGTGTCAAGGTGCGCACATTCGTCCGGTCGAGAACGGTGACGCGGTCGTCGGACTGCAGCGACCAGGCCAGTTGGCCGTATCCGACGTCGGCCGCCACCACTTCGCGCGCACCCGATCGCAAGAGCACTTCGGTGAATCCGCCGGTGGAGGCTCCGGCATCCAGGCATCGCTTACCCTCCACGGAAAGCCCCTGCGGCCCAAACGCGTCGAGTGCCCCCAGTAGCTTATGGGCACCGCGCGAGACCCAGCGGTCCTCGGATTCTCCTTGCACCACAAGGGAAGCCGTCGCAGGAACCGCGGTAGCCGCCTTGACGGCGGGTATGCCGTCGATACGGACCCGGCCCGCGTCGATCAGCTCAGCCGCCTGCTGACGAGAACGAGCGAGCCCGCGGCGCACCAACTCGGCGTCGACCCTGGCATGCCGGGCCATGGCTATCCCTGCTCCGCCGATTCCAGTGCTCGGACCAACACGTCATGGGCCTGTTCCAAGACCTGTGCCTGAGTTTCCAGGTCTGCCGTGGCTGCGTCCATGCCCGCGGCAGGAGTGAGCTGTCCCAGGAGCGCCTGCACCTGGGACCTGACCTCATCGGGGTCCGGTCCTGCGGCCTGGCGTGCGACATCGTTCGGGGTGGTCATCGGGCTCAAGGCTAGTAGATCTCCCCGGAGCGGCCGGGCCGACGACACACTATCCGGCAGAAAGCTGCCGCAAGGCGCGTTCGGCCGGCTCATCAGCGGCCACGATGGGCCTGCTGACGGGTGCCGGATCTGTCGCCCACACCGCGGCCGCCAATGCCTGTGCCAGCGACACAGCCGATCCGTCAGGGTCGCTGGACGTGACCGATACCCGATCGGGGGTTACGGAGATCTGCCAGCCCGGCTTCGATTCGATGCGCACATCGCCCAGCGGCAGATGCAGGGCGCTCAAATCCGCGCCCAAGAACGTGGGACGGTGTGCGGCATCGGCCCAGATCGCGTCGATCGCGCTGTTCACGCCGGTCAGCACCATGAGGCTGGGCAGGCCCGCACCATTGGCCCCCGATATGTCCGTGTCGAGACGGTCGCCGACAACGAGCGGCCGGGCAAAGCTGCCACGCGCCAACGCGTCTTCGATGAGTGCCCGTCCCGGCTTTCCCGCCACGACCGGATCGGCATCGGTGGCCGTGCGCAAGGCGGCGACCATCGATCCATTGCCGGGCAGCAGACCACGCTCGGTCGGCAGGGTCGCGTCGACGTTGGCCGCAACCCAGTAAGCACCTGCCCGGATGGCCAGCGCGGCCTCGGCGAGGGTGGTCCAGCCGGTATCCGGTGAATGCCCCTGCACCACCGCACGTGGCGCCTTGTCAAAGCTGCGCACCGGGGTAAGGCCGACGGCAGATACCTCGGCGGCCAACGCCTCGGTACCGACCACCAGCACGGCATCATCGCGCTGGAGCGCCTCGGCGAGCAGCCGGGCCGCGCTCTGCGCGCTGGTAACAACGTCACCGGCGGCCGCGCTGAACCCGAGCGCGGTGAGATGCTCGGCCACCTCGGGCGCCGAGCGGCTGGCGTTGTTGGTGACATACAGCTGGCGCGCTCCGTCGGCGGCCGCCAGCGACTCGATGGCATTCGCGGTGGGCTCGGCGCCCCGGAACACGGTCCCGTCGAGATCCAGCAGCAAGCAGTCGTACGAGCTGGCGAGTGTGTCAGGCAAGTTCGGCAGCCCGATCCTCGGCGTCGGTGTGGCCCTCGACATCGGCGTCGGCCGCATGCAGGAACCACTGCACCGCCTCGGGCTTGCGGTCCAGCGCCAACAGAATGTCGGCGTAGGCGTAGAACAGCCGGGCGGCGACCACGCCGACACGCTTGGGATCCGGTGCCGGAGTGGACAGCACCGCCAGTGCCTGATCGAGCTGTCCCATATCGGCACGGGCTCCGGCGGTGACGATGCGCAGTTCGTCGGCGGCATCGCCGGTAAGGGCCTTGGCCTCATCGCCGCGGGCAAGCTCCAAAGCGCGTTCGGGCCGCCCCACTCCCCGTTCGCAGTCGGCGATCAGCGCCAGCAGCGGTGAGCGGGTACCCATGCGCTTGGCCGCCCGCAGTTCGGACAACGCCAGCGCCCAATCCCCGCAGTGATACGCGGCGATGCCGAGCGCCTCACGAACAGCCGCGATGCGGGCCGCACGGCTCTTGGCCGCCTTGGCATGCGCCAGAGCGGTCTCGGGGTCCTCGTCCAGCAGATTCCCGGCGGTCACCAGATGCCGGGCCACCGTCTCCGCGGTGTTCTTGTCGAGACTGAGCAATTCGGCGCGGACATCCGGAGCGAGCTGCTTGGCCTCCACCTCGTCGGGAATGACGGGGCCGAAGTTTCGCGGAGCCGGTCGGTCATCGGTGCGCCGGGGGCGCGGTCCCTGATCCCGCCGCGGACGGTCACCGCCACGCTCATCGGAACGCTGACGACGCTCGCCGCCGCGCTCGTCCGACCGGTGTGGACGTGCAGAGCCACCACCGCGGTCGTCACGCTGGGCGCCTGAATCGCGTGCGGGCCGACTCGGGCCTTGCCTTCTCGGGCCCTGCTGCCTGTGCCCTCGCTGGTTGGCATCTTGCCCCATGGGGGTGTCCTCCTTCTACCAGCGCGAGTATGCCGGTAGCGGGCCCTCCGCCGGAAATTCGGTGGCGTTCTATGTGACCGGTTCCGCAGACTAGGCGCCATGAGCCATGTGCAGCTCGATGCCATCGGCTACCACTTACCGGACGGCAGAGCACTCCTTCACGATGTCAGCCTGCGCGTGGGCGAGGGCAGTAAAACGGCGTTGATCGGCCCCAACGGCACCGGCAAGACGACGCTGCTGCGCATCATCGCCGGCGATACCGATCCACACGACGGCGCCGTAACCCGTGGCGGGCAGCTCGGGGTGATGCGGCAATTCATCGGATCGGTTCGTGACGATTCGACTGTCCGCGATCTGCTGCTGTCGGTAGCGCCCGAGCGCGTCAGGCAGGCCGCCGAACGTCTGGACCGCGCCGAGCTGGCGCTCATGGAGCGCGACAGCGAGCGGGACCAACTCGCCTACGCTCAGGCACTAGCCGATTGGGCCGACGCCGGCGGCTACGAATTCGAGACCCAGTGTGATGTGCACACCATGGCCGCGCTTGGAATTTCCTACGAGCTGGCTAGATTTCGCGGAGTCAACACACTGTCCGGCGGCCAGCAGAAGCGGCTGGTTCTGGAATCGCTGCTGAGCGGGCCCCATGAAGTACTGCTGCTCGATGAGCCCGACAACTACCTTGATGTGCCGGCCAAGCGGTGGCTCGAGGAGCGACTCCTCGAGTCTGCCAAGACCGTGCTGTTCATCAGCCATGATCGCGAGCTGATCAACCGCGCGGCCGGGCAGGTCGCCACGCTCGAACCCGGCCGGGCCGGATCCAGCCTGTGGGTGCATCCGGGTTCCTTTGCGACGTATCACCAGGCGCGGGAAGATCGCAACGCCAGACTCGCCGAGTTGCGCCGCCGGTGGGATGAACAGCGGGCAGCACTTCGCGATCTGGTGCTGATGTATCGGCAAAAGGCGGCCTACAACTCAGATATGGCCAGCCGCTTGCAGGCGGCCGAAACACGGCTGCGCCGCTTCGACGACGCGGGACCGCCGGAGGCCGTGCCGTTGCGGCAGAACGTGCGCATGCGGCTTACCGGCGGACGCACCGCCAAACGTGCGGTGATCGCGGACAGCCTTGAATTGACCGGTCTCACCAGTCCTTTCGACGCCGAGTTGTGGTACGGCGATCGTGTTGCGGTGCTGGGCGGCAACGGAACCGGCAAGTCGCACTTTCTACGGTTGCTGGCAGGCGGCGGCACTGACCCGGAACAGGATCAGCTGCCGGTCGGCGAGATGATCCCCGAGCCCGTGCGCCACGCCGGGCGGCTTCGGTTGGGCGCGCGAGTGCGCCCCGGCTGGTTCGCGCAGACGCACCATCACGAGGGGCTGATGGATCGGACGCTGCTGGACATCCTGCATCACGGGGATGAAAGGCGGCCGGGACACGGGCGAGAGCAGGCTTCGCGAATCCTCGATCGCTACGGGCTGGCCCCCTCCGCGGAGCAGACGTTCGGCTCGCTGTCCGGCGGTCAGCAGGGGCGCTTTCAGATTCTGCTGCTGGAACTGATGGGCTCGACTCTGTTGTTGCTCGATGAGCCGACCGACAACCTGGACCTGCACTCGGCCGAGGCACTCGAGGACGCGCTGGCGGCGTTCGATGGCACGGTCATCGCCGTCACCCACGACCGGTGGTTCGCCCGTACCTTCACCCGCTTCCTCGTCTTCGGCGAAGACGGCAAGGTAAAGGAATCCGTTGAACCCCAATGGGTCTAACGGACCCGGCGGCTAGCGGACTCGCTGTACCCCGGCGATGTTCCGCTTGCCCCGCCGCAGCACCAACCAGCCACCGGTGAGGTAGTCGCCGTCGCCCGGGGTCCAATCCTCGGCGTCGACCCGGGCGTTGTTGACGTACACGCCGCCCTCCTTGATGATGCGGCGCGCGGCGCCCTTGCTGTCCGAAAGCCCGCTGCTCACCAGTAGATCGACGATGGTGTCGGGTTCGCCGTCGGCGAGCCGGGCCGGCTCACCGTTACCGGCTTCGGTGAGCGCCGCGGTCAGGGTGCCCTCGTCAAGCCGATCCAGCTCGCCGCGACCGAACAGCGCGCCGCTGGCGTGTTCTACGGCCTGCGTAGCACTTTCCCCATGCACCAGTGTGGTGACCTCGGCAGCCAATCGGCGCTGCGCGGCGCGCTCATGCGCCCGTTCCGCCGTCGCCGTCTCCAGCTCATCCACCTCATCGGCGGACAGGAAGGTGAACCAGCGCAGGTAACGCACCACGTCGGCATCGGCGGTGTTGATGAAGTACTGGTACCAGGCGTACGGGCTGGTCATCTCCGGATCGAGCCAGAGGTTGCCACCTCCGGTGGACTTGCCGAACTTGGTCCCGTCGGCCGATGTCACCAGCGGAACGGTCAACGCATGCACCGAAGCGCCGTCCTGCTGACGGGCAAGCCGTACTCCGGCAACGATGTTGCCCCATTGATCGGAACCACCGATCTGCAAGGAGCAGCCGTACTTACGGTGCAACTGCACGTAGTCGTTGGCTTGCAGCAGCATGTACGAGAACTCGGTGTAGGAGATGCCGTCACCCTCCAGGCGCCGCCGGATGGTGTCGCGGTCCAGCATCACATTGACCGAGAAGTGCTTACCGAGGTCACGCAGAAACTCCAGGGCGGTGAGCTGACCGGTCCACTCAAGATTGTTCGCGACGACGGCCCCGGTTGGCGTGCCGTTGAATTCGACGAACCGCTCTAATTGTCCACGGATCCGGTCGGCCCATTCGGCGACCACGTCGGCGCCATGCAGATTGCGTTCCGAGGTGTCGCGGGGGTCACCGATGAGTCCGGTCGCTCCCCCGGCCAACACGATGGGCCGATGCCCCGCGCGCTGAAATCGGCTCAGGGTCAGCAGCGGCACCAGGTGTCCGGCGTGCAGACTCGCGGCGGTGGGGTCGAACCCCCCATAGACACTGATCGGCCCCTTCGCGATGTCCGCGGCGAGCGCGTCGCGGTCGGTCGTTTGCGCGATGAGACCGCGCCAGCCCAGCTCGTCAAGGATCGATGAGCCGCTTGCGCCAGGGTCATGAGTCGGGGAAGCCACGCCGACAATCATCCCCTATGGGGTCTAGCCCGGCGGATACCGCTCATCCCAGGCCGGCCCGGGCTGCGCGACGAGGTCGTCGGCGATCGTCGTGATGACCTCACGCAATTCGAGTTCGTTCAGCCAATCGCTGGGCAGAGCCGACGTTCCCCACATTGCCCCCAAGATGTTCCCGGTGATGGACCCGGTCGAATCGGAGTCTCCGGAATGGTTCACCGACAGCCGGATTCCGTCCTTGAAATCGTGTGCGGCCAGTGCCGCGTAGACACCGATCGCGAGTGCCTCCTCCCCGACCCAGCCACCGCCCAGCCGCGCCGCCAGCTGCTCAGGTGTCAGCCGCGTATCCGCCAACTCGACGGCATGGCGCAACGCCCGATAGGTCTCGTCGTGGTCCGGTTCCTTACGCAGCAGCAGGCTCGCCGTGTCGATTGCCGCCGGGAGCGCCTTACCAGCCCGGACCTCCACGATGATCGCCGACAACGCGGCCGCGCTGAGGTACCCGCTCGGATGCGAATGTGTCAGCGCACCAAGGTCGGCAGATAGCGAGAAGACGCCGGCCGGATCGTCACCCATGAATCCCACCGGCGCGGCGCGCATCACCGCACCGCATCCCTTGGAGTTGTTCAGCCGGTGTGTGCGTGAACCATGTTGCCGGGCAGCCGAACTAGTCGATTCCAGCGCAGACAGACAGGTGTTGCCGGGGGCCCGCAGGGAATGCAGGCCGGGGATGGCGACCAACCACCCGTCGAGCACGTCGCGCGGCGCCTGACCGCCCTGGGTATGCAACCAGCGCAAGTATGCGCGGTGCGCGATCTCAACCGGGTCGTGCCCGGGTGCGCGGCGGGAACGGATGAGCGCCTCGGCGGTGAACAGGGTCATCTGGGTGTCGTCGGTAATGAGCATCGGTTGTCCGGCGGGCGGTTCGGTGATGCCGTCACGGCCGAACTGCAGCCTGATCCGCTCGATGCTGTCGAACTCGATGAACCCGCCGAGGGCGTCACCGAGCGCCCCACCGAGCAGTGTTGCGCGTGCCCGATCCTCAGCCATACAACTCCGTATCGGGTTGCGGCGCACGGGGACTGCGCCGATAAGCGGATACTTCCGGATATCCGGGCAGCCAGAATCGCCACGGCCGATCCGCCGCCACGCTAACACCTACCCGCGGACCCGCCAGTGCCCTGCGCCGCCTGCTCAATGTCAGCCGTACGGGGCTGGACGGCGAGAAAAGATCAAGGCCACCATCGGCCAGAGTGATGGCCAGAGCCGCCCCAAGATTCCCGGGCCCGCGCGCCAACCCGGCATCACCACGCGCGGTGGGCCGTCGCTGCCAACACAGCGGTGCCCCGTCGACGATCGCCGCGGCGCGCATCAGCACACCGGCGGCAACACCATCTGGGCCGCACACCACGTTGGCACACATATGAATCCCATGGCTCTGATACACGTACAGGTGCCCAGCGGGGCCGAACATCACCCGGTTGCGATTCGTCGGGCCACGGAACGAATGCGCGGCAGGATCGGGCCAGGGCCCGTCGGGCACGCCACCATAGGCCTCCACCTCCACAATCACGGCCGAGACTCCCCGCGATTCGATGGTGGCGCCGAGCAGGCGCTGCGCGGCCTTCACCGGATGGGTCGTCAGCACTTCGGCACTCACTCCACGATTGTCCTTGAACTCACCTACCGGGTGGCAGCGGCGGTTCAGTAACGTAATGCCGATGAGTTCCAAGCGGCCAGGACGCCGTCCCGGTGCCAGCAGCACTCGCGACGATATTCTCGCGAGCGCCCGAAAACTGTTCGCCGTCAATGGAATCGACAAGACCTCAATACGGGCCATTGCCACCGAAGCGGATGTCGATCCCGCGCTCATCCACCACTACTTCGGCACGAAGCTCGATCTCTTCCGTGCGGTGGTGCAGCTGCCCGTCGATCCGAGTGTGGTGCTACAGCCGCTACGTGAGGTTCCGATCGACCAGTTGGGGGTAACAATTCCCCGGCTCATCGTCACGCTCTGGGATTCCGAGCTCGGTGCCAATGTGCTGGCGGTGTTCCGCGCCGCGCTGACCGGCGCCGACGACGGATTGGTGCGGGCTTTCTTTCGGGAAGTCCTGGTCGACATCATCGCCGAACGCGTCGACAACCCGGTCGGTAGCGGCGTACTGCGTGCCGAGTTCGTCATCAGCCAGATGTCGGGAATCCTGGTTACCCGGTACATCATGAAGATCGAGCCGCTGGCTTCGCTGACGGTGGATCAGATCACCGCGACCGTGGGCCCGAACATCCAGCGCTACCTGACCGGGGAGCTGACGGGCCTCACGCAGTGAAGCGCTGGTGCTCCTCGTCGGACACATCACGCGCCTCGTCCGGCAACAGCACCGGGATCGAGTCCTCTATCCGGTAAGCCTTACGCAGGCGCGGGTTGTACAGAATCCCGTCGGTATCGCCGCCGACGAGCAGGAGCGTCCCGCGGTCGATCGGGCAGACCAGAATGTCTAGGAGTGCGGCATCAAGTGGCATATCGGTGGATCAGCCCAGCGGGATGTTCTGGTTGAAGATCTGCTGGCCACCGCCACCACCGACACCGATACCCGTCCCGGGATTGACGTTGGGAGGTCCACCGTTCGGGTTATTGGTTCCGTTGGTGCCGCTGATGCCGATGTGGATGGGCTGTTGCGGCTTCTGCGCGGCCTTGAGGAACTGCGTCTGCGTGGCGATGACCGACTTCAGGGTGTTGATCAACGGCATCTGGCTGGGCCGTTTGTCCAGCGCGACCTTGAGGGCGTCGTTCTGCGCCGAACTGACCTGAGCACCCTTTGCCCGCAGCTGCAGTGACGTGCGGACCAGATTGGAAACCTGACCACCGCTGGTACCCGTCGAGTATTCGTGCGCGATGTCGTCCAATACATCCGCGCCGGCGGTGCCGACACCGGGTCCCAGCACCAGCGCGGCGGATAGACCGGCCGTGGCCAGTGCGGCGCCCGCGAGGGCGCGTAGGCGTGTCGGCATGACGAGTTCCTTCCGGTATCGCGAACGTCAGCGTAACAACACGCCCGCACATGAGCAGCGGAAGGCGACACGAGCAGCGCGCCGGCGGGTGGGCGCCGTTACGGCGCGGCGCCCTGTAGCACCTCATACGTCGCCGCGGTGAGGCGGTGATAGGCGCCCGATTCCGAATCGAGATGCCACGTCTGCCGCCCCGGCTTGGGTAATCCGGACGCACGCAGATGCGCAGTCGACGGCCGATAGGAGGCGCTCAGTGGCAGATTGGGCACGACCTTGATGATGTCCGGCCGTTCGGAGATCGGGACGGAGACGAAGGCCTCGGCCAGATCCGCGGGCGACAGCGCCTCACCGGGGCGCAACACCACCGCAGTCACCGCGAGTGTCGTTTCACCCACCTCTACCGGGTACGTCGCGACCAGGTCGATGGCGCCGAGGGCCCCCAAGACATTGCTGGTGGCTTCCGCATAAACGACACCGTGCGCGTTGCGGATCGCGGTGCCCCGGCCGTCCAACATCCAGAAATCGCCATCTTCGTCACGGCGGAAGAGGAACTCGGACGAGACCCAGGTGTCGCCGGGAGCGAACACCCCACGTCGTACCGCGGCGGTGGGGTCCACGTCACCCGGCGGTTTGGCCAGCAGCAGGCCGACCTCGCCGGGCTCGGCGATCTGCACGAAGCCGTCCTCCCCCTCGATGATCACGTCTTCGATGGGGTCGTATGCGGCCAGCCTGACCTTGCCGCCGCCCGGCAGCGGGCGGCCCTTGCTTCCCACCTTGGTGCCAGAAACATTGGCCAACACCGCTTCCCCATCGGTCGTCGCGAAGAACTCGACGACGTGGGCGGGATCGAACTTCTCGGTGACCCGGCGCCACAGCCCGGCGGGCATACCGGATCCGATGAACAGTCGAACGGGATGGTGCGCACCGAGAGCCAGCGCCGGATCGTCGATCACCTCGTGCATCATCGCCCAGGTGTAGGAGACCACGCTGACGCCGTACTGGTGAATCTCCTGGACGAATCGATCAGGATCCAGCCCGCGTGACAACGCGATGCGCGCGCCGCCTGCCACCGCGCCGCCGATGCTGACCAACAACCCGGACTGATGGTGCAACGGCGTGAGGCAGTACACGGTGTCATTGGAGCTGAGCGCGGCGGCCGATGCGGTGCCGAACGCGGACAGCGCCCATCGGTGGTTGGTGATCTGTTTGGGGAGCAGCTTGGCGCCCGTGCCACTGAACATCACGAAGGCCAGATCGCGCGCCTGGCCCGGGTCGGGCCGGTACCAGCCGGGCAGCTCCACCGCGTCGGGGTCGATCTTCTCCATGTCGATGGTCGAACCGTCATCGGGAATCGACAGGTCACGCGACTCGCCGCCGCCGAGTACCAGTACGTGCACCGGAAGATTCTGTGCGGCAGGAAGATTTGGCGGGTCGGTGAGTAGCTCGGAGATCTCTCCCAGCTTGACCGCGACCTCGAGATCGGCGTCCGGCGGCAACAGCACAGCCACGGCGCCCAGCCGCGAGAGCGCCGCGATGGCGACCAGCGCACTGGGTCTGGTCTCCATGAGAATGCCCACCCGCACGCCTTGGCGGACCCCCACCTCGATGAGCCCCTTGACCACGTTGTTGATGCGGCGGTCCACCGCCTCGTAGGTGTGCACCCGGCCGTCGAACAGGAAGCATTCGCCATGCGGTGTGCGCCGCGCCTGCTCGGTCATCAACCGGCCCATGGAGATTCGGGTGTGATCGTGAATCTGCCCCAAGCGTGTCAGCCGCGGAAGTGTGCGAACCGCCTCCACGGCAATGGATTTCACCGACTTGTTGGCGGCGGCCGCTGCCGCTCCCGCGGTGCGGGCGGCAGTGATAGCCACCTCGGTGGTGGTACTCAGACCGTGTGCGACACGGGAGGCGAGCGGAACACCGCCGCGATCGAGCTGGCCGGCCTCGTGCTCGTACATGAGGTCCACTGAGGGAGGCTTCGCCGCCTCGCCTTCGCGCCACTGCACCCACTGGCTGACGGTGGGCCAGGTTTGGGCGACCGCGGTGGAGCCCACAACAAGACCGAAATGACCCGCGCGGATGAGGTATTCGTAGACATCGGCCTTGGGCGCCGCGCGCAGAATGCCGCGTACCGACGCGGGCTGCCCGATGTCGTCGACCTCACCCACGACCGCCAGCACCGGGCAGGTGATGTCACTGAGGGTCACCACGCGGTCATTGACGGTGAAACCGCCTGTGGTCATGCGGTTGTGCACCACGAACTGGCGCAGCAATTCGGCGATCGCCGGACCCGACCACGCTATCCAGCCCTCGTTGGCCAGGAACTTACGCTGCTGCTCGCGCGGAAGCAGGGCATCGCGGTCGTGCAGCTGCCGCAGGAAATCGAGGCGTCCCTTGATGGTTTTGACCGGATCCAGCATCTGGAATCCGATGCGGGCCGACCACGCCGGTATCGAAAATCGGCTGAACACATGGTCGGCCATGAATTCGGCGATGTCGGCCGAAAGCCCGGCCGGCATGCCCATGGGCATCGCGGCGTTGGCGTCGACAGGCGAGCCGAAGGTGATGATGCTTGCGATGGTCCGCGATTTACGTAGCGCCGCAGTCTGATAGCAGAACATGCCGCCCTGTGAGTAACCGGCCAGATGCACTTGGCGGCCAGTGATGCGGTGCACGGTTTCGATGGCGTCGCTGACCGCGACGACGTGATCGGACAGCGTGCGCTCCATGCCTCCGGCCATACGATCGGGGCTGCCGAAGTCGATGACCCATGGGTCGATGCCGGCCCGGTGCAGGATTCCCACCGCGCCGCCGTCCTGGGTCACATCCCACATATCGGCGGCCATCATCATCGGGTGCACCATGAGCACGACCGGGCCGGCGTCTTCTGTGCCCGAGCCCGGCGCGAAGTAGCGGCGCAGCCGGTACATGGGCACGCTCTCGACGATCTGATGCGATGAAGCGGTGCTGCCGGTCTCGAGTCCTCCCAGTCGCAGGACCTCCAGGCCGTTCTGCGCGGTGGCCGCCAGGCGAGCGACGGGCTTGGTCAAGGAGGAAATATTGAAGGCCACTGCTGCTCCTTAGATACCGGTCGTCCACCATATTGCCCAGGTGAGGCCTGCACATCCTGTCACAATGGGCGCACCGGCCAGACCAAATCCCTGTCACCCGGATCGGAGGCAGCAAGGGCAGGTGAGCCTCTACGATGGCGCGGTGGGGAATCTGTTGCTACGGCCGCTACGCCTCTGGGTGATGTACCTGCCCCAACTGGCGGCGTGCTATCTGTTGGGCCTGCTGGGACGCAACATCGTCATCGAGCTGGCGGCCAAGTATGCGTGGAACAACTATCTCGTGGTCGACCTACTGATGCCGTTCGCGGGTTTGGCCCGGCTTGGGTCGATCATTGCGATGTTCCTGGTCCTGCGCTCGGCGATTCCGGCGTTGGCGGCCATGCCCAAGATCTCTTTACGCAATGTCGACATATTCGCCAATATCGTGCTGCCATTTTTTGTTATCTATCTGGCTTGGAAGATGTTCCAGGATGACTGGCTGACCTACGAGCAGAAGGCTATGTGGCACCGTGTGGGCGCCCACATGACAACCGGCACCCGGGTAGTCAACTTGGGGGATGTTCCGGTTACCAATTACGTCTGGGTGCTGATTGCCGGTGCGTTTATCCTCCGGATGCTCTTGAACGTCAAGCCCATAAAGAACCGGCTGCCTGCATGGTTTGTCTTCATCAGGGTGTATTTGGATGCTTTGTGGGTCTTCCTGGTCCTGTCCTTCTCTGCCAGCAAGGGCGTGAACTTCTTCCTGAGTCCATCGGCGTGGTTCAAGGAACGCCGTATCGTCGTGTGGCTTGACGAAATGCGCAGCGAACTGTTCTCGCATTTTCGCCCTCTGGAAGTTCTCTGGACCTTCGTGAGTGACGCGTGGCAGATCGTCTGGGGTGCGGCGGCCGTACCACTGATCTGGCTGGCTATTGCCGGCATCGTTTACGGCTCGTCCAGCAATGCCAGCTGGCGGGGAGTACTGCGGCGGCTGGCAGGTGTTGACGGCAAAGTGGTGGCAGACAGACTCGCTCCCACCCGCGACCAGGTACAACGCCGGGTGACTGGCCGGGTGTCCGAGCAGACCCGAGGTAAGGCCAAGGATTGGCTGCTATCACAGTTCGGCAGCGCCAAGCCCATTATCGATTCGGCCCGCCTGGTGCTGCACGGAGGATTAGTCCTGCTGTCCGGCTATGTACTGGTGTACCTCTGCTTGGCGTGGTTGGACATGTCCGATAGTTTCCTGGCCACGCAAATGCAGGTCGGCGGATACCTGACTCGTGGTTTCGCCTGGGTGTTAGGCCCCCATCCACTGTCCTTCTGGAATGGTGTCGCCCCGGTATTAACGGCGATCTCAGGCGTGCTTGTCGCGTCCCTGAGAGTTTGCGTCATCACGTCGGTCTTCGCCCATTGTGTCGAAAAGGCAGAAGCGGAAGCAGCGGCGCTACACGACAACGAGGTTGTCGACTACCCAGCCGACTCCGACGACGCTCTCGCGGTAAATCCTGTTGTCGCCGATCAGTAGAACTAGGACAGCTCAAATCTGACCAAAATTTGATCCGAGCCGCCTACGGGGTTGACGAGATCGACAGCGGTCATGGTCACATCGTCCGGCACCAGGAAGGTGAACTCAAGGTTTCCTGGCTTGTCGCAGTGGTCGACCACACCGTCAACGAGCGGCACTGTGTAGATCAGGAAGGGGGCCTTCGACCACAGATGCTCACCATCGGTGATTTTTCCTTCGCAGAAGAAGTTCTGCGGAACCGGGCCGGAGCGTTCTATTGTCACCACCGCAAGTTCGGCCCCCTTGGGAACCACTCCGTTGGCTCCGTGAGGGGCTTTGCCGAGATGCCTGACTCCGGTGAGCCGCCAGGTCTGGCCGTATGCCTCCCCCGACTGGCCAGCCGCAATCACATGGAGCGGAACGACACTCGCCCGATAGTCGCGCCACGAATCACGGAACGAGACGGCCCATACCCCGGCGAAAACCGCGATGACGATTAGTCCTGCGATGGTATTGCGAAACCAGAGGCGTGACCGCAACGGTAACCGGCCTTGTTCGTGCTCACGCCGATGTCGTGGGCTTTCAGTACTCTGAATCTCACTCATTGCTTACCCACCAACGTCTTTGGCAGCGCGATGACGGATGCGTGCGGCGCGTGCTCCGCGTCGAGCGGAATGTCTATGACGAGCCGCGAATCCCATTTGTACTGCCCAGCGGCATAGAAAATGTACAACTTCGCGGAGCGGGCCTGCTCAAGAACCTGCGGGCTGACCTCGAATACGAATACACCGGTCGCAGGGATCAGTGGAGTCAGCGGCGCGCCAAGCAAGGTGGAACCCTCAAGCCGGCTGTCCGGTGTATAGCCCTTGTCGCCTAGCCCCAATATCGCGTCGGCTTGGGTAGCCTCGCTCATTGAAGTGATGGTGAGTTTGACGACGACCCATTGACCGGCGGACTTGATGTTTCGTTGACGCGGATAAAAACCGGTGTGTTTGACGACCGGCCCGATCCCTACCTTGGTCACCGTGGCCGAGAACAACCGGCCGGTTACCGAACTTCCCATGGTGCCGTGAACATCGAAGGCGTTCTGAGTTTCCGCGGCAGATGGCAGACGATTCCAGACGAAAACGGAGGCAGACAGCAAGAGAGCCACCACTACCGCCGTGCTGGAAATACGGAGAAGCGGTGAGGAGGTCCGGAAGGCCGCGAATTTTTCCCAGAAGATCACGAAGACACCTCCACCGGCACACTGGTTGTTGCGTTCTTGCCGTCATCAACCCAGCCCTCGCCGTAGAGCACCAGGCCACGGCTGAATTTCCGGTATGGCACCTGAACCAACACTTGGGATCCGGGGAGCACGGCGCCAGAAGGGATGCTCCACACCACCGCCACCTTCTCGGTGATGTCAGGTTGCAGCGCGATCACGAAGCTGCCGTCCTCGATGCGAAAAACCGAGGGTCTCTGGCTCTGAATCAGGGAAGCATCTTGTGCGTCTGCCACATTCGGCACGGAAAAATTGCCGCTGACGACGTCGGCCCTGTCCGAATTGTTGGTGACCTCCGCGAGGACCGCAAGGTAGGTGCGCCCGGGCTTCTCTTTCGCGATCACACCTCCGCCACCCGTGATTTCCGAAAGCAGCACGGCCTTTTTCACGGTAATGGTGAACTCACCATTGTCGAAGGGCTTGCCAAGATCGAAAGTCTGCGGTGTCTTGTCCACGGCATCCAAGCCGCCGAACCCCGCAGTGGCGAGAACCGCCACCACCGCGACAACGTGCCACATCTGAACGAACTCAAGGTCTTGCCACCACGACCGGACCCATGCGGTCAACCGGCCGACAACACCGTGTGGCGCCGGCAGCGTCGGGCTTTCCGTGCTCGACGAAGCGACTTCCACCGCTTCCGTCGCATCGGGGCGGCGCCATACCGCGTTCGGGTCGTCCGGTGTCTCTCCCCCCGGACCAGGGCCCGACAGTGTCGGGTCCGGCTCACCGTCCATGGCTGGATATTAGCCTGGATGGTGTCCGTTCCGGCCGCGAAGCACGTTCAGACGGGCCAACACCAGCTCACGCTGCTCCGCGACTCGCTCCGGGGCGGTGCCGCCACGCGCACTGCGTGAGGCAACGGACCCAGCGGTGGTGAGCACGTCGCGCACCTCACCGGTCAGGTCCGGGTGAATGGCCGTGAACTCATCGTCGGTGAGGTCCTCAAGCCCGACACCGCGGGCCTCCGCCACCCGCACCGCCTCCCCCGCCGCCTCATGGGCGATACGGAACGGAATACCTTGTCGCACCATCCATTCCGCCAGGTCGGTGGCCAGTGTGAACCCCGCGGGCGCGAGCTGCGCCATGCGATCGGTGTGGAATCGCAATGTCGCGACCAGCCCCGCCATCGCGGGCAGTAACAGCTCCAGCTGGGCCACCGAATCGAACAGGGGTTCCTTGTCTTCCTGCAGGTCCCGGTTGTAGGCCAACGGTTGCGCCTTCAAGGTGGCAAGCAATCCGGTGAGGTTACCGATCAACCTCCCCGACTTGCCACGGGCCAGCTCGGCGATATCCGGATTCTTCTTTTGCGGCATGATCGAACTGCCGGTCGACCAGGAGTCATCCAGCGTGACGTACCCGAATTCGGTGGTGCCCCACAAGATGATGTCTTCCGACAGGCGAGACAAGTTGATCGCGATCATCGCGAAAACAAATGCGGCCTCGGCGGCGAAATCGCGCGCCGAGGTCGCATCTATCGAGTTGTCGGCGGCCGCGGTGAAACCCAGATCCAAGGCAATGGCATCCGGATCCAGGCCCAACGAGGAACCCGCGAGCGCCCCGGCGCCGTACGGCGAGACGGCGGTGCGCCGGTCCCAGTCGACCAGGCGGTCGACATCCCGCAACAGCGGTTGTGCGTTCGCCAGTAGATGATGCGCGAGCAGCACGGGTTGCGCGGCTTGCAGATGGGTCTTACCCGGCATGATGGCATCGGGATGTGCGCCGGCTTGATCTGCCAGCGCCTGCACCACGTCCAGCACACCCTCGGAAACCCGCGCCGCGGCATCCCGCAGCCACATCCGAAACAGTGTGGCCACCTGATCATTTCGCGACCGACCGGCACGCAACCGGCCACCGATGTCGGCTCCGACCCGTTCGATCAGCCCGCGTTCGAGAGCGCCGTGCACATCCTCGTCGGTGTCCGCCGGCACGAATACGCCCGACGCGACATCGCGATCCAGCAGCCGCAGACCCTCGACCAGCGCGGCGAGCTGCTCATCGGTGAGCAAATCCGCCTTGCGGAGCACCCGGGCATGAGCGATCGATGCCCGAATGTCATAGGGCGCCAGGGCCCAATCGAAATGGGTGGACTTGCTCAGCGCCGCCAGCGCGGGCGCCGGGCCGCCGGCGAACCGGCCGCCCCACAGCGAGCCTTCGTTGGTGCTCACTTGCCCGACAGATCCCGCTGTGCGGAGATCTTCGAGGACAAGCCGTGAATGTGCACGAAGCCCTTGGCACTCGACTGATCGAAGCTGTCGCCCTCGTCGTAGGTCGCCAGGTTGAAGTCGTACAGGGACTCCGGGCTGCGCCGGCCGTTGACGGAGATGTTCCCGCCGTGCAGTACCAGGCGGATGTCGCCGGACACGTGCTGCTGCGTGTCGGCGACAAATGCCTCCAGCGAGCGCTTGAGCGGCGAGTACCAGAGACCGTCGTACACCAGCTCGGCCCACTTCTGGTCGGTGCGCCGCTTGTAGCGGCCGAGTTCACGTTCCAGGGTGACGTGCTCAAGCTCCTCGTGCGCGGTGATGAGAACCATCGCCCCCGGCGCCTCGTAGATTTCGCGACTCTTGATACCGACCAGGCGATCCTCCACCACGTCGAGCCGACCCACACCCTGTGCCCCAGCCCGCCGGTTGAGCTCGACGATGGCCTCCAGCACGGTGACAGGATTGCCGTCGATGGCCGTCGGTACACCCTTGTCGAAGCTGACGATCAGCTCGTCGGGCGCACCCCAGTTGAGGGTCGGATCTTCGGTGTAGTCGTACACGTCCTTGGTCGGCGCGTTCCAGAGGTCTTCCAGGAAGCCGGTTTCCACCGCCCGGCCCCACACGTTCTGATCGATCGAGAACGGCGACTTCTTCGTGACATTGATCGGAATCTCGTTCTCCGTCGCGAAGGCAATGGCCTTCTCGCGGGTCCAGGCGTAGTCACGAACGGGCGCGAGCACTTCCAAATCCGGTGCCAGCGAGGCAAAGCCGACCTCGAAGCGCACCTGGTCATTGCCCTTGCCGGTGCAGCCATGGGCGACGATCCCGCCGCCGTGCTCACGTGCCGCGGCAACCAGGTGCTTGACGATCAGCGGACGGCTGATCGCGGACACCAACGGGTACCGGTCCATGTACAGCGCGTTGGACTGGACGGTGGGCAAGCAGTACTCGTTGGCGAATTCGTCGCGTGCGTCCACCACCACGGCCTCGACGGCACCGCAGTCCAGGGCGCGCTGGCGCACCACTTCCATGTCCTCGCCGCCCTGGCCGAGGTCAATGGCGACGGCAACGACCTCGCGGCCGGTCTCCTTACCGATCCAGCTGATCGCCACGGACGTGTCAAGGCCGCCCGAGTAGGCGAGGATTACGCGGTCAAAGTGCTGTACGGGCATTCCTACTTCTTCTTTCTAGTTTCTAGGCAAGCTGTTCGAACTGTGCGGCGAGCTGGGCTCCGGTCAAGGGTTCGCGGGCGATCACCGCAATGGTGTCATCCCCCGCAATGGTCCCGACAACGTCGGGTAATGCGGCGCGGTCGATGGCGCTGGCGAGGTAGTGCGCGGCGCCGGGCGGTGTGCGCAGTACCGCGAGATTACCGCTGGCATCGGTCGATACCAGCAGCTCCCCCAGCAACCGGGAGAGCCGGTCGGTGCCACCGGACACTCCGCGGACGGGACTGCCGTCCTCGGGCACCACGTAGACACCCACACCGCCGTCGGCCGCGCGGAGTTTCACCGCGCCGAGCTCGTCGAGATCCCGGGACAGGGTGGCCTGGGTGGTTTCGATGCCCTCGGCGGCCAACAGCGCTGCCAATTCGCTCTGGCTGCGCACCGACTGCGTGGACAGCAGCGCGATGATGCGGGCTTGCCGTCCGGCCCGGGTATCGGCCGCGTGCGAGGCTGTCATCGTCGTTGTTCCAGCAGCCACACCAGCAGCGCCTTCTGCGCGTGCAGGCGGTTCTCGGCCTCGTCCCACACAGCACTGCGCGGTCCGTCAATCACCTCATCGGTGATCTCGTGGCCGCGGTGCGCGGGAAGACAGTGCAGGACAACGGCTTCGGAGTCGGCCAGGCCGAGCAGATCCTCGTTCACCTGGAACGGCCGGAACGGGCGCACCCTGTCAAGACCGTCATTTTCCTGGCCCATCGACGTCCAGGCGTCGGTGACGAGCACATCGGCGCCGGACACGGCGGCACGCGGATCCGCGGTGACCGACACCGAAGCACCGGTGCTCGCGGCGACCTTCTCGGCCTCGGCAACGTATTTGGCGTGCGGCGCGAACCCGCCGGGCGCCGCGATGGTCACGTGGATGCCCGCGGTGACACCACCGAGCATCAACGAGTGCGCCATGTTATTGGCGCCATCACCCAGATAGGTAAGGCGCAGCCCGGACAGCGAGCCCTTGCGCTCGGCGAGCGTCTGCAGGTCAGCGAGCACCTGGCACGGGTGAAAGTCATCAGACAACGCATTGACAATAGGGACGGAGGCGCCGCTTGCCATGGCGGTCAGGCGTTCCTGGGCGTATGTGCGCCACACGATGGCTTCCACGTAGCGCGACAGCACCTCCCCGGTGTCTTCGAGGGTCTCTTCACGGCCGAGCTGCGTCGTGCGGCTGTCGACCACGACCGCGTGCCCGCCCAGCTGTGCGATGCCCATTTCGAACGAGAACCGGGTTCGGGTGGAGTTCTTCTCAAAGATGACCGCGACACCGCGCGGTCCCTCCAGCGGGCGCCGCGAGAACGGCGCCTTCTTGAGTTCAGCTGCCAGCGTGAGGACTTCGGCCTGCTCTGCCGGTGAGAGGTCGTCGTCCCTGAGAAAATGACGGATACTCATGCCTGCTCCTGTTCTGCGGCGGTGTCGAGGATTCCCGGCAGCGCGGTGACGAATTCCTCGATCTGTGCGTCGGTGATGATCAGCGGTGGCGCCAGGCGCAGCACATCGGGCGCGGCCGCGTTGACAAGGAACCCCGCTTCACGGGCGGCCGCCTCCGCAGTCTTGGCGCGAGGCTCGGTCAGCACGATGCCGAGGAGCAGCCCCGCACCACGCACCCGGTCGACCAGAGGGTGTTCGAGCCCCTCGATGGAGTGGCTCAGCGACTTACCCACGGCTGCCGCGTGATCGAGGAGGTTCTGTTCGTCCAGAACGCGAAGCACCGCCAGTGCTGCCGCGGCGCAGACCGGATTGCCGCCGAATGTGCTGCCGTGCATGCCCGGGGTGAGCAACTCAGCGGCGGCCCCTGTCGCGATGCAGGCGCCGATCGGAAGCCCACCGCCCAGGCCCTTGGCAAGAGTGACGACATCGGGTGTGATGCCAACCTGCTGATGGGCGAAGAACGTTCCGGTACGGCCGATTCCGGTTTGTACCTCGTCAAGCACCAGCAGTGCGCCATGGCGCGCGGTGATCTCGCGGACCCCGGCGAGATAGCCCTCCGGTGGCACGACCACTCCCCCTTCGCCCATGATCGGCTCCAGGAACACCGCGGCGGTATCGCCGTCGACCGCCGCCTCGATGGCAGCCAAGTCGCCATACGGCACATGGACCACTCCGGCGGGCAGCGGCTCGAAGGGCGCCTGCTTGGCCGGCTGCCCGGTGAGCGCAAGCGATCCCATGGTGCGGCCGTGGAACGCACCCTCGGCCGCGACGACCTTGGTGCGCCCGGTAAGCCGAGTCAGCTTGAACGCGGCCTCGTTGGCCTCGGTACCAGAATTGCAGAGAAAGACCTTGCCGGGCACGCCCAGCCGTGCGACCAGCGCCTCGGAGAGTTCGATGGCGGGCCCCGTCGCGTACAGATTCGAGGTGTGGCCGAGCGTGGAAAGCTGTTGCGTGACAGCGTCGATGACAGCTTGGTTACGGTGGCCCAACACGTTGACGGCAATGCCACCCAGCAGATCCAGGTATTGCTTGCCATCGACATCGGTGACCACGGCGCCCTCGCCCTCGGCGAGAACGACCGGCGGGGTGCCGTAGTTGTTCATCATGACGTGCTCCCAGCGCTGCTGGGCCGCAGACGTACCGTCTTGTGTCTCGTTCACGACACCTTCCTCACGATTGTCCCGACACCCTCGTCGGTGAATAGTTCAACCAGCACACAGTGTTCGACACGTCCGTCGATGATGTGGGCACTGGGCACCCCGCCATCCACGGCGCGCAGGCACGCCTCGATTTTCGGGATCATGCCCGATTCCAGCTTCGGCAAGAGCAGCCGCAGATCTTCCGCCGCGATTTCCGTCACCAGGGATCCTCGGTCAGGCCAGTCGGTGTATAGGCCCTCGATATCGGTGAGCATCAACAGACGCTCGGCGCCGAGGGCTTCCGCGAGAGCACCGGCCGCGGTATCCGCGTTCAGGTTGTGCACCACACCGTCGGCATCCGGCGCCACCGTGGACACCACCGGAATCCGCCCGGCGTCTATCAGGTCGAGAATCGCTTCCGGGTTTACCTGCGCAACATCGCCAACCAATCCGATGTCAGTCTGGACTCCGTCTACCGTCGCGGTGCGCCGGACTGCCGTGAACAGCTGAGCGTCCTCACCCGTGATACCGACGGCGTAAGGCCCGTGGTTGTTGATCAACCCAACCAGCTCGCGGCCCACCTGGCCGAACAGCACCATGCGTGCGATGTCGAGGACCTCCGGCGTGGTTACCCGGAAGCCGCCCTTGAATTCACCTGCCACGCCGAGCTTTTTCAGCATGGCACTGATCTGCGGGCCGCCACCGTGCACGACAACCGGATGGATGCCGCAGTTGCGCAGGAACACCATGTCTTCGGCGAAGGCGTTCTTCAGCGCGTCGTCGGTCATCGCATTGCCGCCGTACTTGATGACGACGATGGTGCCGTGCAGCTTCTTGAGCCACGGAAGTGCCGCCGCGAGCACCGCGGCCTTCTTGATCGCCTTCTTCGTCGCCTTCACGAGCTGTACGCCGAGTTCTCTTCGACATAAGCGTGCGACAGGTCCGTGGTGCGGATGGTCGCCGACCTCTCTCCGGCGCCAAGGTCGATGAGCACCTCGACATCCGGCCCCGACAGATCGATGTCCCGGGCACTGGGCAGGCCGGTGCAGTTGGCGCACACAAGATTTCCGTTGAACGACACCGTGACCCGATCTGGGTCGAGCTCGATCGGGGCCATGCCGACTGCGGCCAAGACCCGGCCCCAGTTGGGGTCGGAACCGAACAGAGCCGTTTTCACCAGGCTGTCGCGGGCGACTACCCGGGCGGTGGCTACCGCGTCGTCCTCACTGGCGGCACCGGTGACGGTGATCAGTACCCGTTTGGTGACGCCCTCCGCATCGGCCTGCAACTGTGCCGCGAGATCGTCACACACCCGAAGCACGGCTTGCGCGAATTCCTCTGCGTCCGGGGTCATCTCGCTGGCCCCGGAGGCCAACAGCAGTACGGTGTCATTGGTCGAACAACTGCCGTCGACATCGAGCCGATCGAAGGTGCGTGTGGTGGCAGCACGAAGCGCCGATTCCAGCTGCTCGGCCGGTACGACGGCATCGGTCGTGATGACCACGAGCATGGTGGCAAGGGACGGGGCAAGCATGCCCGCACCCTTGCCCATGGCGCCGACCGTCCAGCCCGCTTTGTGATGCAGCGCCACTTCTTTGGGCACGGTGTCGGTGGTCATGATGGCGTGCGCGGCATCGGTTCCGCCGCCCAGGCCGCCGGCCAATTCGTGCACGATCTCCTGCACCCCGGCCAGCACCTTGTTCATCGGCAGCCGGTCACCGATCAAGCCGGTGGAACACACCGCCACCTCGATGGCACCGGTTTCCGTGCCCCAGTCACTCAAGGTCTTGGCGACTTCTTCGGCGGTGGCGTGACTGTCCTGGAATCCCTGTGGGCCGGTACAGGCATTGGCGCCACCCGAATTGAGAATCACCGCACGCAGACGGCCCGTGGTGAGCACCTGCTGCGACCAGAGCACCGGAGCGGCTTTCACCTTGTTACGGGTGAAGACACCGGCCGCGGCGTAGTCGGGGCCCTCGTTGAACACCAAGGCGAGGTCCGCCTTCCCGGACGCCTTGATGCCCGCGCTGATTCCGGCGGCCTTGAAGCCCGCGGGCGCCGTGACGCCCTGGGTACGTACGAGCGGTGAAGCGACAACGTCATTGGTCATGGTGCTACCCCCACAATGGAAAGGCCGTCGGCTTCGGGCCAGCCGAGCGCAAGGTTCATGGACTGGATCGCGGCGCCGGCGGTGCCCTTCACCAAGTTGTCGATGGCCGCGATGGCGACCAGCACACCGGCGTCAGGGTCCACGGCAAGCCCGATATGTGCCGCGTTACTGCCTGCCACCGCTTTGGTGGTGGGCAGCTGTCCTTCGGGCAGCACATGAATGAATTCTTCAGTGCCATAAGCCTCTTCGTAGGCACCACGAATCTCGGCAAGGGTGGCCGTGGTGGGCGCCGTGCAGGTCGCGAGGATGCCCCGGGGCATCGGAATGAGTACCGGGGTAAACGAGACACTTACCGGCTTGCCCGACGGGTGCTTGAGCCCTTGGGCGATCTCCGGAGTGTGCCGGTGCGCCCCGGCGATGTTGTACGCGCGGGCCGACCCCATCACCTCGGAGGCAAGCAGGTCCGCCTTGGGAGCCCGTCCCGCGCCGGTGGTGCCGCTCACCGCCACCACGGTGACCGACGGTTCCACCAAACCCGCGGCCACCGCGGGCGACAGTGCGAGCAGGGCGGCCGTCGGATAACAGCCCGGCACCGCCACCCGCTTGGTGCCGTGCAGTACGTCACGCCCACCCGGCAGCTCCGGCAGCCCGTACGGCCAACTTCCCGCATGTTGCGACCCGTAGTAGCGCTCCCACGCCGCGGCATCGGTCAGCCGGAAGTCGGCGCCGCAGTCGATGATGAGGGTCTGCGGGCCAAGTTCTTCGGCAATCTTTGCCGAGGAACCATGAGGTAGAGCAAGGAACACCACGTCATGACCACGCAGCAGCGCGGGATCGGTCGGCTGTAACTTATGGTCAGCCAGCGGCGTCAAATTTGGGTGATGCTCGATGAGGCCACTTCCGGCATTGGAACCGGCGGTCAGCACTCCAATACGAAGACGGCCCGCGGCGTATGCCGGGTGCGCCAGCAGCAGGCGCAACAACTCGCCGCCCGCATATCCGCTGGCACCGGCGACCGCGACCGAGAACCCAGTAGTCATAGCGCCAATTCTGTATCATTATGCAGACAAGCGCAAATATATTCGAAAATTGTTCGCTTGCACATTCTCAACCTCAACTTGAGCTAAACGGTGTAGTGCTCAGTTCCCACAGTTACGGTGAAGTAGCTGGCGTACAGCGCCGGCAGTTGATAACGAACGAATACGAGAAGGGAGCCTTCCATGTCGGATCGTGCCGATCGTCAGCGCCAGGAGCAGCACCGCGAGCAAGCGGACCAGCGCCGAGGACAGTAACGCCGCTAGGCGCGTTGGATCGCCCCGACGCGCTCGGCCGTAGAAGCCACCGCCGCCACCCGCGCGGCGGTGGCTTCGTCTTCGGTGAGGGTTCGATCCGCCGCCCGGAAACGCAGCCGGAAGTTCAGCGATTTGTTGCCCTCGCCAACCTGGGGCCCCGTATAGACCTCCACCAGCCGGACGTCTTCGAGTAATTCCCCCGCGCCCTCGCGCAGCGCACCGGTGACCGCATCGGCCGGCACCGTCGCCGCGACCACCAGCGAAACATCTTGATGAACCGCCGGGAACGGCGAAATCCTGGGCGCCGGAAGTGGATTGGTAGCGGGCAGCGCATCGAGGCTGAGCTCCAGGGCGCAGGTCCGCTGCGGCAGACCGAGCCGCTCGATCACCGCGGGATGCAGCTCCCCAGCATGCCCGACGACCTGGCCGTCCACCACGATCTGGGCGCAGCGCCCCGGATGCCATGGCAATTCCTCACCGGCACGCAACGAGACATCAACGTACGCGGCGCGGCCGATGATCCGGGCCGCCTCCAGCGCGTCGGTGACATCGGCGATACGCCCACGGCCCCACGGACCGCTCGGCTCACGCGCCCCCGCCAGCACCAGCGCCACATGCACGGGTTGCGCCGGCAGCGACTCGAGTAGCGCGTTGAGCTCGGCCTCCGAGGGCCGGTCACTCACGTCGAGCAGTGGAATCGCCCGAGTGGTCTCCGTCGGCCGTACCACCTGACCGATGGTGAACAGTGCGACATCGGTGGCTCCGCGGGAGATATTGCGGGACAAAGCTTCCAGCACTCCGGGCAACAAGGTGCTGGCCAGTTCCGGCCGATCCGATTCCAGCGGGTTGAGCACCTTGGTGGTGCGGCGCCGTGGGTCGTCGTCGGCCAGACCCCAGGCATCGAACACTCCCGCGGGGAGGAACGGCATCGGCAAGATCTCTGTGTATCCGCTCAGCGCCAGCGACTTCCCTACCGCGCGCCGACGGCGTTGGGTCGGCGTGAGGCCGCCGCCTTGTGGCGCCGCGGGCAGTATCGAGGGGATGTCGCCCAGACCTTCGAGCCGGAGCACCTCCTCCACCAGGTCCGCGCCCTCTGCGATGTCCGGGCGCCAGCTCGGCGGCGTGACTCGCAGTGTGTCGCCCTCGACGACCACCTCGGCCCCGATCTGACGAAGCCGGCGTTCCACCACGCCGTCGGCATAGGCGATCCCGGCGATCCGCGAGGGCAGGTCGACGGCCATCACGATCTCCGGCCGGGCCTCGGCCGCGGCACTCCAGTCGGTGAGTTCAGCAGATATGGTCCCGCCGGCGATCTCACGCAGCAGAGACGCGCAACGGTCAAGCGCCGCAACGGATATACCCGGATCCACGGAGCGCTCGTAGCGACGTCCGGCCTCGCTGTGCAGGTGTAGTCGCCGTTGGGTGCGTAGCACCGCGGCCGGGTCCCAGACCGCGGCTTCCAGCAGCACGTCCGTGGAATCCGCACGCATCTCCGTGCTGCCTGCGCCCATGACACCGCCGATGGCGGTGACACCGGCATCGTCCGCGATCAGCACATCGCCGGGCTCGAGCTTGCGGTCCACGTCGTCCAGCGTGACCACCGTTTCGCCGGGCGCCGCGAACCGGACCCGGAAATCACCGCTGACACGTGCCTTGTCATGCGCATGCATCGGATGACCGAGTTCAAGCATCACATAGTTGGTGGCATCGACCGCCGGCGAGATCGCCCGGATTCCGCTGAGCAACAATCGCCGCTGCAGCCACCACGGCGAGACCGCCGCCGGGTCGATCCCGATCACCGGACGCAGCCCAAAGCGCTTGACGCCGGTTCCGGCGTCGACATGCACAGGCAACGACGGCCCATCGGCGGGGAGGGGCGGTACTGCGGCGGGATCGACGAAGTCCAGATCGTAGGCACAGGCCAGATCACGAGCGAGTCCCCGGACCGATAGGCAGTACCCACGATCCGGCGTGATGGACAGATCGAAGATCGCGTCGTCCAGCCCGACAACAGCGAGAGCGTCGGCACCGGGGACCGCGGTGCCCGGAGGCAACACCAGAATCCCCGATGATTCGGCACCAAGGCCCAGTTCGGCCGTCGAACAGATCATGCCGTCGGACGTGTGCCCGTAGGTCTTTCGCGTGGCGATGGTGAAATCGCCCGGCAGCGTGACGCCCGGAAGCGCGACCACCACCAGGTCATCCACCGCGAAATTAGATGCCCCGCACACAATTTCACGAGGCCCGGGCTCACCCACATCAACCAGGCAGAAGCGGATCGGCTTCTTGAATTCAGTGAGCTCGGTGATCTGGGCGACCCGCCCCACCACCAGCGGGCCGCTCACCGGGCCGGGAATCACGACCTCTTCGACCTCGTGGCCGATTCGGATCAGGGTCTCTTCGATATCGGCGGGGGTGGCGGAAAACTCCGGTGCGCCTACCCGTAGGACGTCGATCAGCCAGCTGTAAGGAATACGCATCAGGCACTCACTCCGAACGGAAGGCTGAAACGGACATCGCCCTCGATCATGTCGCGCATATCCGGCAACCCATTGCGGAACTGCAAGGTGCGCTCCAATCCCATCCCAAATGCAAAACCGCTGTATACCTCGGGATCAATACCGCTGGCCCGCAAGACATTAGGGTTCACCATGCCGCAACCACCCCATTCGACCCAGCCTGCGCCCCCCTTCTTGTTCTCAAACCACACATCGACCTCGGCCGAGGGTTCCGTGAACGGGAAGAAGTGCGGCCGCATCCGGGTGTGCGCCTGTGCGCCGAACATCGCCCGGGCAAATGCGTCGAGCGTGCCCTTGAGATTGGCCATGGTCAGTCCCCGGTCCACCGCGAGTCCTTCGACCTGATGGAAGGCGGGCAGATGGGTCGCGTCGATTTCGTCGGTGCGGAATGCGCGACCCAACGAGATCACATAGACGGGCAATTCGCGTGCCAGCAGAGTCCGCACCTGGACCGGTGACGTATGCGTGCGTAACACCTGACGAGAGTCTTCGGGGGCGATGTAGAAGGTGTCCTGTGTACTGCGCGCGGGGTGATCGGGCAGAAAGTTCAGCGCGTCGAAGTTGAAATGCTCGGTCTCAACCTCGGGACCGTCGGCCACCTCCCAGCCCATGGCGATGAAGGTGTCGGCAATGTGCTCGGACAAGATCGTGATGGGATGGCGCGCACCGAGCGGCTGCCGTGTCGTCGGTAGGGTGACGTCGATACGTTCTGCCACGAGTACCGCCGCGTCGCGTTCGGCACGCAGCACTTCCAGCCTCTCGTCGTACGACTGTTGCGCCTGCGTGCGCGCGGTGTTGACGAGCTTGCCTGCCTCGGCCCGTTGCTCCTTGGGAAGCGAACCCAGGGCTTGACGCGCCTGCGCCAGCGGCGATTTCTCCCCCAGATGGTCGACCTTCGCCTGTGCGAGGTCGTCAAGGTTGCGGGCGCCGTCAAATGCCACGCGGGCAGCGTTAACAGCAGTCGCTAAAGGTTCCGTTGAAGACTCCACCGAAGGATTCTGGGTGTGTTCGGCCACGGATGCCGATCATAGGGTAAGGCGGGTTAGCCACCTTCCCGTCATACCGGACGGACGCCGTGCCGCACGCCTAATCTCGACGGTATGAAGGGCGAAGCGGTACGCCACTGGGTCTTCCAACGACACTGCCACCCGATAAGCGCTTGGTCCCGCTTGGCGACTACACCCCTGTTGCTTGTTCCGCTGTGGACCAGACGATGGCGCTGGGCGATCCCCATCGGGGTGTGGCTGGCGATCAATCCGATCATGACACCGCCACCCGCCGACGATCGTTCGTTCGCGACCCGGGCCATACGCGGCGAGGAGATCTGGATGTCCAGACCCACCTCGGATCCCGCGCTCACCGCGCTCAGCCTCGCGGGCAGCACGGCACTGGTGTCGGCGCTTACTGCCGCATGGCGGCGTTCACCGCTGTGGGCAGCGACGGGCACCGCAACATCCATGATCGTCACCTTGCTGGCCTGGGACAGGTACGGCCGAATATGGGAGGCGGCCCGGAGCGGACGATGATGTCTGATTTCCGCTAGCGTCGGCCGGTGGGCAGAGGCATGCTCGTGTCATGGAACTTGACGCCGAGGCGTGTTACCGGGCAGTCCAGTCCCGCGACACACGATTCGACGGGCAGTTCTTCACCGCGGTACGCACTACCGGGATCTACTGCCGGCCATCGTGCCCGGCCATCACACCCAAACGCCAGAACGTTTCATTCCACCCCACAGCGGCCTCCGCGCAGGCCGCGGGATACCGCGCCTGCCGACGCTGTCTGCCCGACGCGGCACCCGGATCTCCGCTGTGGAACATCAAGTCCCATTTGGCTGTCCGTGCCATGCGCCTCATCGGCGACGGAGTGGTCGAACGCGACGGCGTGGACGGCTTGTCGCGCGCGCTCGGGTATTCGAGCCGCCAGCTCAACCGAGTCCTGCTGGCCGAGCTCGGCGCCAGCCCCCTGGCACTGGCCCGGGCGAATCGGGCCACTACCGCACGCCTGCTGATTCAACGGACCGATCTGCCGATGTCCGATGTTGCCTTTGCAGCGGGGTTTTCCAGCATCCGGCAGTTCAATGACACGATCGCGGCGGTCTTCGCAACAACACCGTCGAAACTGCGCAGCGAGCTCCCCGGCAGAGAACGACCCGCGCCCGAGACCATCCCTGGTGCCGTCAGCCTCAAACTTCCGCTACGACAGCCCCATAACGTCGCGTGGTCGACCTGGCTGCTGGAACACCACTGCGCGCGGGGTGTTGAGGACTTCTCCGAGGGGCGCTACACCCGCGCCCTGCGGATGCCCCATGGCCCCGTCATCGCAACACTGACGGTGGGCACCGAGCAGGTCCGCGCGGACCTGCAGCTGACAGACATGCGGGACCTGGCCCCCTCGGTGGCGCGGCTGCGGCACCTGCTGGACCTGGATGCCGATCCCTCGGCCGTTGACCAAGCCCTGCGATCTCATCCCGCCCTTGTTCCACTCGTCGCCGAGGCGCCGGGAATCAGAGTCCCCGGCACCGTCGATGGTGCAGAGCTTTTGTTGCGCACCATGATCGGTCAACAGATCTCCGTTGCCGCGGCCAACACGGCGACCGCATCCCTGGTGGCCGCCCTCGGCGAACCCGTCACCGACACCACCGGAAGAGTGACCCACCTCTTTCCGACGGCCGAATCGGTTGCCGCCGCCGGTGGGCAGGTCATGACGGGGCCATCGGCACGCATCGCAGCAATAGTGGGAGCCGCTGAGCGGGTCTCGACCGGGAAGCTGGAGCTACATCACGGCTTGACCGCGGCCGATCTGCGCCGACAACTTTTGGATATCAAAGGAATTGGCCCGTGGACGGCCGATTACGTGGTCATGCGCCAATTGGCCGACCCCGACGTCCTGTTGGAGCATGACCTCGTACTGCGGCGCGGCGCTGACGCCGCGGGTATCCCCATGGCCGCCGCCCGCGCCGGCTCACCATGGCGGTCCTATGTCTCTATGCACCTGTGGCGCAAGGGAATCACCGCACTGCCACGGCCACGCACTCGCAAACCGAAGGGAAATTCGTGACCGATCACGCGACATTGATCACCCCGGTGGGTCCGTTTACCGCCATCGTTGATGCTGCCGGTGCCGTTCTCGCATCGGGATGGACCGACTCTCCTGAGCTGCTCCGGGCGCTGATTCACCCGTCATTGCGACCACAGACCCTCACCCCCAAAGCTGATCTGGGAAAGGTCACCAAGGCAATCGCCGACTATCACGTGGGCGATCTGACCTGCATCGACTCGATTCCTGTCGTCCAGCATTCCGGGGAGTTCCTGATGCACGCCTGGGAGGTACTGCGGATGGTCGATCCGCAGGCACCCATCACCTACAGCGAGTTCGCCATCCGTGCGGGGCGGCCAGCCGCCATCCGTGCGGCCGCGAGCGCCTGCGCACGGAACGCTGCGGCGTTGTTTGTGCCGTGTCACCGGGTATTTCGTATCGGTGGCGCCTTGGGCGGCTTTCGCTACGGACTCCCGATCAAGCGATGGCTACTTGACCACGAGGCCGCCGCCGCTCACTGACCCAGTGTGTGATCAGCACCGCCGCCACCCCAGCGGGCAGAGCCGCGGCCAGCGTCTGCGCGTCCTCCGAGAACAGCATGAGGGCAAAGAGGCCACCAAAAGCCAACAACGACAGCCGAAGAGTCGACCACTGCGGCGCATGCGATGGAGCCAGCCATGCCCCGAACATCCCGAGTAGCAGCGCGGTCAGGTGGCCGACTTCGGTGAAGGTCTGATTGCACACAATGGACACGACCCCTACCGTGATCCACCCCCATACCCAGGATGTGCGCCATCGCGGCGGGATCGAGAAGGTGAGCGCGCCGAGCACGGCCGCCGTCCCGTAGCTCATTCCGACATCACTGGCGCGCGCGATGGACACAGGGGCCCAATGAAGTGAAATCGCGAAAGCCAGCCCCAAACCGACGATGAGGGTTGCTCCGATATGCCCCAACACAAATGTGAGCGCCAATCGTCCACTACGCCACTGCAGTTCAGCCAGCGCAAGGATGCTCATCAGCCCCGGAAGCCATAGGTAGATCGGCCCGGCGTCGGTCACGAACGCACTGCCGATGAGGGTGCCCAAATGCCCCTGGTGGAGATTGTGCAGATTGGTGCTCGCATGCGCGACGACCCGATCTTGCATGCGGGGGCCTTCTGCCACCAACACCGCGGCGACCACGACCAGGGCCGCCGCGTAGCCGATCGTCACGCGCAGCCGTACTAGCGCGGCCCATACTCTCCGCATGACCCATGATCGCACCGTCTAGGTGCGACCGTCGTCTCCCGGGGCTGGCAGTTCCCTACGAGTTTCAAGTAGGTACATCTTCATATTCTCGGGGACTCCGGCGGGCCTGCTGGAGAAAAGCGGGCGTCGTACCGGGGTGGGGGTAAGACCCATGTGGTCGAGAAAAACCAGCGGTACCTTCGCCAGCGCAGGTTGCGAGATGGCCAGGCCGCCCTTGGCGGCGCTCTCCATGACTCGCGCCGCGATGTTCACGTCGACTCCCAGCCAATCCGAGCCGATACGCTGGGGTGTGCCGGTGTGGATACCGATCCGCATTACCGGCGTATAACCCTGGATATCAACACTTTTCAGTGCATCGCGGGCCGGAATGATAGCGCGTAGCGCCGTCACGGGGTCGTCGAAGACAGCCATGATGCCGTCGCCCATACGCTTGACCACCTGGCCCCCCGCGCTGAGCATCGGCGGTTCGGAGACGGCGGCCACCCGGCGCAGCAGCTTGAGAGTCGCCTCGTCACCGGCCTCAAGCGCCCACCCTGAGAAGCCCACAAGATCGGTGAACACCAGGGTCACTTCCCGGTTGGCCGGTTGCTTGCTGACCTTCTCCGTGAAGGCCTGCCAAATCTGCAACGCCCCGAACCCGAACTCACGTACGGCGGTGTCCCTGTCCGTCACCAGTCGGTCGGCCGCACGCGCGACCGCACTCGCTCCGCCAAAACCGCTGGTGGACAACGGGTCACCAAAATAGGGATCACCAGGAAGGGAACGCCGCGCCCGGCGTACCGCAGCCACGACTGCTGGGTCACGGTCCATTTTGCGAAACCAGCTACCGGCGGTGCGTGACGCACGCGCGATATGAAGGGATGCGGGTTCAGTGGGCTCGACGTCGCTCTCGGCCGACTCGGCGCCCTCAGCAGCCAGGGCGGGGTCATGCCGCACAGGTCCACGGGTACGACCTCGCCTGCGCTTACGGATCCCAGAGTCGTGCTCACCGTCCGGTTCGGCATCGAGGCCCGACGGCTCGACATCCACAGAGTCAGCCTATGTGCTGCGATGAATGGCGGCAATCTTGCGGCCGCCGGTGTCGCCCGGTTTGCAGCCGCCCGCTAAATCCCTGGTCGCAGGGCATTCATGCTGGTAGCGACGACGCATTGGTGGATGCCTGTTTTTCGCTACTCCCCCAATATCAGCGACGTCTTCGCCGCCAACGCCGGATATCTCGCGGCATGAAAGTGATGGGCGCCACATGGAAGATTCGCGAAGGGATACGCCACTTCGGCGAAATCCACCATCGGCGGACCGCAGGACCATTCAGCCCGGATTCGCTGACGCCATGGACGCGCGGCGCCATGGCGAGACCGCCAGATCACACCACAACTCCGCTCACGGCAAGTAGCGGGCGTCGCACCCATTTCCATGATCGGGCCATAGACCGGCCCGGCAGGGTGGTCGAGCTACCGAATCACTGCCGCCCCGTGCGCACAATTCTCCGAGGTCGCGACCAGGCGTAACACCCGTTTACGCAGCTTTTACAGGGCTTTACTATGGCGTAGGCCACATTTTCTCATCGGGAATTTCTATCGTCTGACAGACGAAATTGTCTCGTCCGGACAACGGGTTTACCCCGGCGTGGATGGTTCGTCACATGCCGTTCATCAGGTGATTGGCCCTGTACAACAATATATTTGGACAGCCTGTCCTTTGCTATTTGCCAGCATCCAGCAACACTTCATCAACTCACAATGAACGAAACCCGAAAGTGAGCAGCTTTGTCTCCGACGGCAATTTCTGTGAAAAACCTGTGAAAAGTGGCTCTATTGCCATGAATGTGGGTCGGGTGGGGTGTGCTATGTCTCGCGTGGCGGAGTGGTCTGGGCGCACGGGTAGCTCATAGGTTCGAAAGCTCCTACACCTCGTACCAAGGAGCTTGCCCGTGCGCGCGACCACTTTACTCAACCGTGTCCTCGACCTGCCGAAGACCACGGTCCGCGACGTCGAGTGCGGCGACAAGGTGACGGTGTGGGTGCGCCCGCAACAGCGGGTGATGTCCTGTCCGCATTGCGATTTCCGTACCCGGCACCGCTACGACACACGGATGGTGGATTCGGCGTGGCGGCACCTGGACCTCAGTGGGCGGGTATGTGTGCTCAAACTGCGGCGACGTCGGTTGCGCTGCCCCGAGCACGGTGTCCTGGCCGAGTCAGTGCCGTTCGCGCGGCCGGGATCGGGGTTCACCCGCGACTTCGAGGACCTTGCGGTCTGGCTGGCCGCCAAGTGTGACAAGAAGACGGTGTCGACGTTCTGCCGCGTCACGTGGCGCACCGTCGGGGCGATGTGTTCGCGCGTCGTGGCCGAGAAACTGGACCCCGACCGGCTGGCCGGGCTGGTCGACATCGGCGTCGATGAGATCTCCTGGCGCAAGCACCACAAGTATTTGACTTTGGTGTCCGACCACGACACCGGCACAATCGTGTGGGGTGCGCCGGGCAAGAAGGCAGCCACTCTCGACGCGTTCTTCACCGCGGCCCTACCCGCCGATGGCGCGAAGAAGATCGAGGCCGTGTCGATGGACCTCGGGCCGGCATTCGCGAAATCCGTTCGCGCACATGCCCCGCAGGCGGTGATCTGCTTCGATCCGTTCCATGTCGTCAAACTAGCCACCGACGCCCTCGACGACGTTCGCCGTCAGGTATGGCAGTCCGCGCGCAAACTGTCGGACAAGCAGATCGCCAAAACCTACAAGGGAGCCCGCTGGGCGCTGCTGAAGAACCCCGAATCCCTCACCGACACACAGAAAGCCACCCTCGCCCAGCTCAAACGCGAGGGCGGCGCACTGGTCCGCGCCTACGAACTGAAGGAATCGCTGCGGGCGGTGTTCGCCGGGGATCTTGACGCCGACACCGTCACCGACATGCTCGGGAAATGGTGCTCATGGGCGCAGCGGTGCCGGATCCCGCAGTTCGTCAAGGTCGGCCGAACCATCAACAAACACCTCGATGGCATCCAAGCCGCGGTGGAGCGCGGACTGGCCAACGGCCGCCACGAAGGGCTCAACAACAAGGTCCGGTTGATCATCCGCAGGGCCTACGGCTTCCACAACGCCGAGAACGCGCTCGCCATGATCATGCTCGTCTGCGGACCGGTGACCCTCGAACTCCCATACCACACATGAGGTCATCCACATTCATGGCAATAGAGCCTGAAAAGTGATCTGCGGCGCCGATTGCGTCGGCGTATCTTTCCGTCAGCTCACATAACGAACCCATCACACCGATACGTAATCGACGACGCCGCATAGCTCTCAAACTTCAGGCATTGGTTCACCACCGTTCACATCCACAAGGGGAAACGAGGCATCCACATGGCAGTACGTAAGCGCGTTGGCGCCGTCATGGCGCTGGTCACTGCGATCTGCACTCTGGCAACGGCTCCGGCGCATGCCGATCCCGTCGCCATGGCACCCCAGACGTACACCAAGGTGACTCGTGACGGCTGGACACTGGTGATCCGGATCGACCACGAGACCATCAACTCGGTGCCCAACTTGGCCGAGGCCTCCAACTCGCGCGAGGCGTTCGTGACCTTCGACGCGACAGCGATCGCCACCGGTGGTGCCGCCCCTATCACCGACAGCCTGTTCATCGCGGGCTACCAACTGGGATGCCAGACCGACGTCTCCAGCGGCCTACAGATCGGTGGCACCGGCGGTCTGGCTGGATCGGTGGGGTATCCGGCGAGCGTTGGCGGATCAGGCGGTATCGCTGGGTTCGTGCAGACCATCCTGCAGCCGGGTGTGATCACCGACCTGCCTTTGGCCAACATGGCGCTCAGCGATGGCGGAAAGGCCATGCTGGACGTGGACAATCTGCACATCAAGGCGGATGCTTGCGGTGGCGATGTCACCATTCGCTCGTATGTCTATCTGCGCATCTCGACCGCGTCGGCGCATACTGAGTTCGCCATCTACGGCGACCCGATGAAGATCTAAGGAGGAGATCCCTATGCCGAAGAAAAAGATCGCCGCCGCCGCGGCCGGTGTGGCCGGAGCCCTCGCCCTGGCGGGATTCACCGCACCGACCGCAGCAGCCGACCCGCCCGGCATCCCCTTCGTGCCCGGCGTGCCGGCGCCCCTGCCGGCCACCCCGGGCAGCTACACCTACATCTACAACAACTTCCCGGCGGTGGCCCCGGCCACGGTCGATGCCCGCGGAGTCAGAATCGCGGCCAACGCCGATCCGACCGCCGGCGCCGCCGGTCTTCCGGGCAGCAAGCTGGGCAACAGCGCGCACCTGGCCAACGTGCTGACCTCGTCGAGCACGCGGTACGGGATTCAGGGCGGCGTCACTCCCGCCGCCCCGGCCTCCACCACCGGCGTGCAGTTCGGCGCGGGCAACGAGAACCCGGCACTGGAAGACGCACACGGCCAGCCTCCTCAGAGCATCGCGCCGATCGAGGCCGCCGCACCCACAGTGATGCCGGGCGCACCCACACCGCCGGTGCTGGAATCTCCCGATGGGCAGCCGCCCAAGCCAGCGGAGGCCCCGGCGGGCGGTTAGTCCGAGCGCAAGAAAACTCAACGGAAAACGCGGTGACCCTCTTCGGAAGGTCACCGCGTTCTCGTTTGTTCTGAATAGAGCGAGTGACGGGACTCGAACCCGTGTGAACGGCTTTGCAGGCCGGTGCCTAGCCTCTCAGCCACACCCGCGTCGAGCACCGATAATGCCGAACAACGGTGCGCGACACGAGCGTTGGACTCAGAGTGATCCGAGCACTGCCTAGCCGGTGAGGCCGGAGTAGTTCGCTCCGGTGAGCTCCACAGACTTCTCCCACAGCTCTGCTGCCAGCTTCGGGTCGCGCGCTTCCTTGGTCCGGGGTGCACGCGCCACCGGCCCACGGGCACCGGTGAGCTGAGTGGGGCCAAGGTAATCGTCGGGCTGAACATCGGGCATGGACGCCGCGTACAGCTCGGCCTCGGCGCCCTGGCGCTCATCCTGCAGCACCAGGCCCATCCCGAAGTAGAAGGCCTTATGCAGCCCCGGGATCTTGGGGATCATGGAATCGAAGAGGTTGGTCGCGGCGACTCCGGGGTGCACGTTCACCGAGAGCAACGAGGATCCGGCGGCAGCGGCCTTGCGCGACAGCTCCGAGCCGAACAGCATGCACGCCAGCTTCGAGGCGCGGTAGGCGGTCATCCGGTTGTACCGGCGTTGAGTGAAGTTCAGGTCGTCAACCTTGAGATTGTTGCGTCCCTGCGCGTGCGCGACGCTGCCCAGCGAGATGACCCGCGGCGCGTTGGCAGCCAGTAGCGAGGGCAGCAGCGCGTCCGTCAGCACGAAGTGACCGAGGTGGTTCACACCGATCTGCATCTCGAATCCTTCGGCGGTGCGCTGCAACGGAATCGCCATGACACCGGCGTTGTTCAGCAGCACATCGATGGTGGGCGCCTGGGTACGGATGGCGTCCGCCGCAGATCGCACCGATGCCAGACTGGTGAGATCCAGCTCGACGAGCGCATGATCGGCATCTGGGCCCAGTGCTCGCACCTTGTCCAGCGCCGCACGCCCGGTCTGCTGGTTGCGGCAGGCAAGCACAACCCGGGCACCGGCGCGCGCCAGGGCCTCTGCGGCGACCAGACCCAGACCGTTGTTGGCGCCCGTGATGACGTGCGTCTTACCGGCCTGGTCGGGAACGTCCGACTCGCGGAAGTGCCTGATCTGCAGGGGTGCGGGCATGAGGTTCCTCGATCCGTAGAAGTTACTAGTACTCGTCGTTACGGCTTTGTCGGATAGTACTGGAGGCTATTGACGGCGATGCATCCGCGCCGTGGCGTACAGACAAATCGACGCGGCGCTGGCCAGGTTGAGGCTCTCGGCTCCCCCGCGCATCGGGATGTTGATCCGATGCGTCGCCAGGGCGGCGGTCGCGTCGTCGAGCCCGTGGGCCTCATTTCCGAAGAACCAGGCACAAGGCCCGGCGAGCACGGCATCCGCGTCGTCGAGCGAGAGATCACCGTCGAGCGTGGTGGCCAGCATCGCGGTACCCCGCGCTCCCAGATCAGCGGCGACGGCAGCGACGCCCGGCTCAGATACCACCGGAATGTTGAAAATGCTTCCCGCCGAAGCGCGCAGGCTTTTTCCGTTGAACGGATCGACACTGTTCCCGGCCAACACAACGGCATCGGCGCCCATCGCGTCGGCCACCCGGATCAGGGTGCCCGCGTTGCCCGGCTCTGAGATATCAACGGCCACAACGACGAGCCGAGGTGAGCGGGCGGCAATGTCGGACCATGCCGCCGTGACAACGCGGCACTGAGCTACCAGACCCACCGGAGTCACGGTCTCGGACAACGCTTTCGCGGCCCGCTCGGTGACCAGGCACAGCGGCGCGTCGGCCAACAGATCGGCGAATCGCTCTACCGCCGACTCCGTCGCGAAGACACGTTCGACCACCCCAGCACGCAGTGCGCCCTCGACAAGGTTGGGGCCTTCCGCAAGAAAAAGACCGGCCCGCCGACGAGCGGCGGGCCGGTGCAGTTTGACCGCGTCGATCACTGTTTGTGATCGCTCAGTCAGTGCCATTGAGCCAGGCGGAACGCTCAGGCGGCTTCCCCGGCCGGAGCATTGACGTCCTCAGGCAGCGCGGCCTTGGCGACCTCAACCAGGGCGGTGAACGCGGCAGCGTCGCTGACGGCCAGCTCGGCGAGGTTCTTGCGGTCAACCTCAACGCCGGCGATCTTCAGGCCCTGGATGAAGCGGTTGTAGGTGATGTCGTTGGCGCGGGCCGCAGCGTTGATACGCGCGATCCAGAGCTTGCGGAACTCACCCTTGCGGGCGCGACGGTCCCGGTAGGCGTAGGTCAGCGAATGCAGCTGCTGCTCTTTGGCCTTCCGGTACAGGCGGGACCGCTGACCGCGGTAGCCCTTGGAGGCCTTCAGGATTGTCCGGCGCTTCTTCTGGGCGTTGACGGCCCTTTTCACGCGTGCCATAAGTGTGTTCCTTCTAGTGATGCAGTGTGGTGCTGTGTATTGGGGGTGGTCGTGGCGGAGGCGGTTAGCCGGCCAGCATCTTCTTGACGCGCTTGGCGTCGTTCTCCGCTACGACGGCGCGGCCGTCCAGGCGGCGGGTGCGGGTGGTGGGCTTGTGCTCCAGCAGGTGGCGACGGTTCGCCTTCTGCCGCACGATCTTTCCGCTGCCGGTGGTGCGGAAGCGCTTCGACGCACCGCTGTGGGTCTTGGCCTTAGGCATCTTGGTGTTCCCTGTCCTTCGTTTTCCGTACTAGGTCTGTTCGGTGGGCGCTTGCTCGGCGGGCGCAGCCGCCTGGGCTGGGGCCGATCCCGCTGGAGCCTCCGCCTGCTGGGCCGCCTTGGCCCGGGTCTTCGCGCCCCGGTGCGGCGCCAGCACCATCGTCATATTGCGGCCGTCCTGCTTCGCAGAGGTTTCCACGAAGCCGTATTCGGCCACGTCTGCGCCGAGCCGCTGCAGCAGCCGGTAGCCCAGCTCGGGCCGGGACTGCTCGCGTCCGCGGAACATGATCGTGACCTTGACTTTGGATCCGGCTTCCAAGAAACGGACCACATGGCCCTTCTTGGTTTCGTAGTCGTGATCGTCGATCTTCGGCCGAAGCTTCTGTTCCTTGACAACGGTCTGCTGCTGGTTCTTGCGAGACTCGCGTTCCTTCAGAGCCGTCTCGTATTTGAACTTGCCGTAGTCCATGATCTTGCAGACCGGCGGCCTGGCGTCTGGGGCTACCTCGACAAGGTCGAGATCGGCGTCGGCTGCGACGCGGAGCGCATCTTCGATCCGCACGATGCCGACCTGCTCGCCTTTCGGGCCGATCAGGCGGACTTCGGGTACGCGGATACGTTCATTGATGCGGGTCTCAGTGCTGATGTGGCCTCCCTGGCTCGTCCTCTAACTGTCGTGACCGAAGCGCGGTTCGACGGGGACAAAAGCGGGCCCATCAGCACTCTGCCCAAAAAATGAACAGAAAGGCCCTGCTCATGGCAGGGCCCCTAGCCGACCGGTCACGACGAAAACGTCGCTCTGCACAGTGCAGAAACACCCACCCGAAGGTGACTGGACCGGACCGCTGTACCTTATGGCCAGCGGTGGGAGCGGGACTCCACTTGATGTCCCCGACGGAGTCGGGAACGGTCGCACATGACAGTCTAGCAGCCGTGACCGATGACCTTGACCATGATGATCAGCACGACCAGTCCCCGACCGAAGACGTCCGCGAGCTAGCCGACATCCCCGCGATCGAAGTCATTACCAAGGCCATCGTGATGTTGATGAGCTCCAGCGCCGAGAAACTGGGCTTGTCCTCCCCCGATCCTGACGAAAGCCCGCACCGTGATTTAGATGAGGCACGCCGGTTGATCACCGCACTCGCAGGTTTGGTGGCGGCCTCGGTGGAATACCTGGGTCCACACGCCGCGCCGATTCGCGACGGGCTACAAAGCCTGCAGAAGGCTTTTCGTGAGGCCAGCGCGGTCCCCGACGAACCTGGGCAGGGCCCCGGCGAGAAGTACCTGCGTTAAAACGCCGGGAACTCAAACTCGCAGGGAATGCCAAGGCATGCCACTTATTCTCGCAAGGTGACATCCACCAAACCGGCAGTTGAACCTCCCGTCCCGGACCATTCAGTAGTCACAGCACTTCCTGGGATCGGGGCACGACCGGCCGCACGGCCACCCCTGACCTCGCGGTGGCGGTGGGTTCCGGCGTTCTTCGGCTGGTTTGTCGGCATACAGGCGATTCTGAATTTCCTGTCCAGCATTTCGCCATTCATCCGAATGGTAACCAGGCTGCCACGCGAGTTCGTCGATGAATATCTGTTCGGCTGGCCCGACGGCAGCCTGTCCTGGGCATTTGTGCTGTCGCTACTGGCCGCTGCTCTCGCCGTACGCAAGAGCATCGCGTGGTGGGTGCTGCTGATCGATTTGCTGGGCCGATCGGCACTGAACGTAGGTGGCTTTATCGAGTACCGCGACACCACCGAGCTGATCGGCTTGGTCGTACACGGCGCGTTCATCCTGCTGCTGTTGCTCGCGCGCAAAGAGTTCTACGCCAAGGTGCGACGCGGGGCGACGGTCAAGGCCGCGTTGGTGCTGACCGCCGGATTGGCGGCGGGCACGCTCATCGCGTGGGGCCTCTTGGAGCTCTTCCCCCGCACTCTCGTACCCGGCGACCGATTCTGGTGGGCGTTGAACCGTGTCGCCGGTTTCTCCATCGCATCGCACCGCGATTTCGACGGAGTCCCACCGCATTTCCTGAACTGGTTGTTTGGGCTATTCGGGGCGCTGGCCCTGATCGCCGCGGCCATCGTGCTGTTCCGCTCCCAACGGGCCGTCAACGCGCTCACCGGTGATGATGAGTCACTGATCCGTGGACTCCTGGAGCGCTACGGCCAGGATGATTCTCTGGGCTACTTCGCCACACGCCGGGACAAGGCGGTCATCTTCGCGCCCAATGGCCGTGCGGCCGTGACCTATCGGGTGGAGGTCGGCGTCTGTCTGGTCAGTGCGGACCCCATCGGCGACAAGTCGGCATGGGGTCAGGCCATCGCCGCATGGTTGCAGGTATGCGACGCATACGGCTGGGCTCCGGCGGTGATGGGCGCCAGCGCAGAGGGCGCACTCGCGTATCGCGAACATGGCCTCAACGCCTTGGAACTCGGCGACGAGGCGATCTTGTACCCGCGCTCCTTCTCAATTTCGGGTCCGCATATGGCCGCCGTGCGGCAGGCGGTCAACCGCGCCCGGCGATCGGGACTGTCGGTGCGTATCCGCCGCCACCGCGAACTGAGCGCCGAAGAGACGAAACAGATCACGGTGAACGCCGACCTGTGGCGCGACGGCAACACCGAACGCGGATTCTCCATGGCTCTCGGGCGGTTGGGCGACTCCACCGACGGCGACTGCCTACTGGTGGAGGCAATCGACGCCAACGGCGGCCCGGTAGCCATGCTCTCGCTCGTGCCCTGGGGAAACAACGGGGTATCGCTCGAATTGATGCGCCGTTCGCGCCAATCACCCAATGGCACCATCGAATTCATGGTTACCGAGCTGCTGACTCGGGCCGAGAGCATGGGGATCACCCGGGTTTCCCTGAACTTCGTGATGTTCCGCTCGGTCTACGCCGACGGCTCGCGAATCGGGGCCGGACCGGTGCTGCGGCTGTGGCGCTCGGTGCTGATGTTCGCGTCACGCTTCTGGCAGTTCGAGCAGTTGTACCGCTCGAATGTGAAGTACCAGCCCGAATGGGTACCCCGGTTCGCCTGCTACGAGGACGCCCGGCTCATCCCCCGGATCGGTATCGCTTCGGTGATCGCCGAGGGCTTCTTGGTGCTGCCCTTCGGAAACCGCGACAAGCCGCGGCACACTGGCCAATACAGTGCGGTCCCCCAAGCCATCGTGGCCACCGGGCTGTTGCATCACGACGGCAGCACGCCCGATCTGCTGCCTCAGGCCACCCCCAAGCAGCGCGTGCCCGAGCAGGTGAAGGTGCGGCTTGGCAAGCTAGCAGCCTTGCAGGAGAAGGGAATCGACGCATATCCGGTGGGGTCGCCGCCGTCGCATACCGTCGCCCAAGCGCTGGCCGCACCCGACGGTAGCGAGGTGGTCATCAGCGGTCGCCTCCTGCGGATCCGCGACTACGGCGGTGTGCTGTTCGCCCAGCTGCGCGATTGGTCGGATGAAGTGCAGCTGCTCATCGATGATCCGCGTCTGCATGAAGAGTTCACCGCTGCTGTCGACTTGGGCGACTTGATCGAGGCCAGCGGGGTCATGGGCCGATCGCACAACGGCACCCGGTCGGTCCTGGTGCGGTCGTGGCGGATCATCGGCAAGTGCCTGCATCCCCTCCCGGACAAACGCAAGGGGCTTATCGACCCGGAGGCCAGGGTGCGCGCGCGATACCTCGATCTGGCCATCAATCCCGAGGCCCGTGAGCAGATAGCAGCACGCAGCGCGATCATCACATCGCTGCGCAGCACCTTGTTGTCCGAGGGATTCCTCGAGGTGGAGACACCGATCCTGCAGCAGGTGCACGGCGGCGCCAACGCGCGTCCATTCCTGACCCATATCAACGCGTACAACCTGGATCTGTATCTGCGTATCGCGCCGGAGCTGTATCTGAAACGACTCTGTGTCGGCGGCGTGGAGCGAGTCTTCGAGCTGGGCCGGGCCTTCCGCAATGAGGGGGTGGACTTCAGCCACAACCCCGAGTTCACGCTGCTGGAGGCCTACCAGGCGCACGCGGACTACATCACCTGGGCCAAGACCACCCAGCGGCTGATCCAGAATGCCGCGAAAGCCGCGCATGGCAGCGAAGTGGTGATGCGCCCCGGCGCCGATGACACCGACGCCAAGCTGGTGCCGGTGGATATCAGCGGCGAGTGGCCGATCATCCCCGTACATGACGCGGTCTCACGCGCTCTCGGCGAGCAGGTCGACGCGACGACGGAAATCCCGGCGCTGCAACGGTTTTGCCAGTCGGTCGAAGTGCAGTTCAATCCGCGGTGGGATGCCGGCCATCTGGTGCTGGAGCTCTATGAACGGCTGGTCGAGAAACACACGACGACCCCGACGTTCTACAGCGATTTTCCCGTGTCGGTGTCGCCATTGACCCGCCCGCACCGCAGCATCGCCGGTCTCGCCGAGCGGTGGGATCTCGTCGCGTGGGGCGTCGAACTTGGCACCGCCTACACCGAGTTGACCGATCCGGTGGAGCAGCGACGGCGCTTGTACGAGCAATCACTGCTGGCTGCGGGCGGAGACGCCGAGGCGATGGAACTCGACGAGGATTTCCTGCGGGCCATGGAGTACGCGATGGCGCCGACCGGAGGTATGGGAATGGGTGTCGACCGGGTGGTCATGCTGATCACCGGACGCAGCATCCGCGAGACGCTGCCCTTCCCCCTGGCCAAGCCGCGCTAGGTCGTGGCCCGCACTGAGTAGTCTGGAATTGTTGGCGTTCCGTATCCGGACTCGTCGGACAGCTGACAGATAATTCACAGAAACCTAGGTCATCATGAGTGCCGTGTCCGGTCATGACATCTCGCTGTTACATGGGAACTTTGCCGTCTCCATGCAGGTCATCGCCGGCTTTGCGCTCGTCATCGCGATTGGTTTGCGTACTCGCCGGTGGTTTCGCCGCTGGGTACCCGTTGCGGTAGGCATCGGCGCGGCCCTCGCCGCCTGGGCCTATTGGTACATCCAGTCCGAGGGCTGGGCAGACAGAGGCAACCCGGCTCCGCTGATGCTCTGGGTGTGGATCGCGCTCACCGGCGTCGCTGCCACCGTCCTGGTGGTGGGCTGGCGCACGGCGCGCTGGTGGCGCCGCGCAGTCGCACTGACCGCGGTCCCACTCGCCGTACTGTCGGGCTCACTCATGTTGAATCAATGGGTCGGCTACGTGCGTAGCGTCCAATCCGGATGGGCGCAGCTAACCGCCGGTCCGCTCCCCAATCAAGCCGATATGGCGACCGTGACCGCCGCACGCGCGGAGCGGCGCGGGCCGACCATGACCAAGGGCAAGCTCGTCCCGGTCGATATCCCAGCCGATGCCAGCGGATTCCGGCACCGCAAGGAGATCGTGTACCTGCCTCCGGCCTGGTTTGACTCCACACGTGCCGAGCTGCCCACGATCATGATGATCGGCGGCGAGTTCAACACCCCCAGCGACTGGATTCGGAGCGGAAACGCGGTCGACGTGGCCGACGCCTTCGCCAGCCAGCATGGCGGCAACGCGCCGGTGATGGTGTTCGTCGATGCCGGCGGTTCGTTCAACAACGACACCGAATGTGTGAATGGGCCGCGCGGCAACTCCGCCGATCACCTGACAAAAGATGTCGTCCCCTTCATGGTGTCGCGCTTCGGAGTCAGCCCACGCCCGCAGAACTGGGGCATCGTGGGCTGGTCCATGGGTGGTACCTGCGCCGTGACCCTTGCCGCCAGGCACCCCGAACTGTTCAGCGCCTTCGAGGACATCGCCGGCGACATGTCGCCGAACACCGGAAACAAGGCACAGACGATCGCCCGCCTCTTCGGCGGCGACGCCGGCGCCTGGGATCAGTTCGACCCGGCGACGGTGATGACCCGTCATGGACGTTATGCCAACACCGCGGGCTGGTTCGACGTCAACGGGATGCACCGGGCCGGATCCGGCGCGATCACCAGTAGCGGAGCATCACCCGGCGCGGCAGCGGCCGTCCCGCTGAGCGATCAGGACCGTGCCGCGCACAAACTGTGTGAGGTGGCTACGGCACAGGGGATCTCATGCACGGTGCAGCACAAGCCCGGTGAGCACAAGTGGCCGTTCGCGCAGACTGCCTTCACCTCAGCACTTCCATGGATGGCGGGCCGGATCGGTACGCCCACGGTCCCCGATATGCCGCTGCCGCGCTAGCCGCGAAGGGTAGCGTCGATCGGTATGACCGATACTCCTGATCCGGGGTACACCGACAGCGGTGTACCGACGTTCGAGTCGGTGCGCGAGAAGATCGAGACCCGCTCGGGCACCGCCGCCGGGTCGGCCGAGCTGGATGCCGAAAGTGACGAAGGTCGCGCGCTTGAGGAACAGTTCGAGGCCAGAAACCAGGCCGCGGCCGAGCGGCTGGAGGAGATCCGTAGGTCGATGCGCCAGGACGCTAGCCGTCAGCTGCCCGACGGGCAATCGCCTGCTCACGGATGAGACTGCGCCGGACCTTGCCGGAATCTTCCCGCAACGGTTCGGCGACGAACTCGATGGTGCGCGGCACCTTGTATCGAACTATCTGGTCGAGCAGATAGTCGCGCAGCTGATCCTCGGTGACGTTACGTTCAGCGTGCACCACAGCATGCACGCTCTGACCAAGATCGTCATCGGGTAGGCCCACCACAACGCTGTCGATCACGCCCGGGTAGCCGTTCATGATCGATTCCACTTCTGCGGGAAACACATTCGCGCCACCGGTGACGATCAAGTCGGTACGTCGATCACTCATGTAGAGGTAGCCGTCATCGTCCAGCCAGCCGAGATCGCCGATCGACTCCCAGGTGCCGAATCGCTTGATCTGTGCCCCCAGGTACTTGTATGGCGTGGGCATGCCCTCCCATGGGCGCATGAAGATCTCCCCCACCTCGCCGGCAGGCAAAGGATTTCCGTCCTCGTCGAGGATGGCGAGTTCACCGAGCGCCGGCTTTCCGACGGAGCCACGGTGAGCCAGCCATTCCTGCCCGGTGATGATGGTGCCGCCGATGGCCTCCGTACCGGCGTACAGCTCCCAAATCACTTCCGGTCCCAGCAGATCTATCCACGCTTGCTTCAGCCACACCGGACACGGAGCCGCCATATGCCACAGCACGCGAATGGTGGAGAGGTCGAACCGTCCGGGGTATTGCCGGAGCTCACGCAGCATGCGCGACATCATGGTGGGCACCACCTGCAGCCAGGTGACCTTGTGGGCAGCGATCAGCTCGAGCGCCTCGAGTGCGTCGAACTTCGGCTGCACAATCAGGTGGTGTCCGAGCAGCAACCCGTACGACGAAAACATCAGCGGCGCATTGTGATACAGCGGGCCCGCGACAAGCTGGGCGTCCGCGTGCTGCATACCCACCATCTCACCCGCCGCGGGTCCGGTGATGGTGGCGGGAGTGGGTGCCAGGATGATCTTGGGCCGGCCGGTGCTGCCCCCGGAGGTGGGTGCCTTCCAGGCGGGTGAAACCACCTCGGGCAGTGGATCAGCGGCAGCGTCTTCGGCGGTTGGCTCGAATCCTGCTGGGACACAAACCCGATCGGGATGTTCTGCGGGGTCTACCCCGACCACGAGCGTCGAGTCGGCCAGTTCCACGATTGCCCGGCGTTCGGCGAGAGGCAGCCGCCAGGACACCGGTTGCGGGGTGGCACCCAGCTTCCATACCGCGATTTGGGCAGCGAAGAACTCCACCGAGTTGGGCAGTGCGATGGTGACGAGATCACCCTGCCGCACCCCGAGCCGCCGGTATGCGTGCGCCAGCGCGGTGGCGCGCCGCTCCAACTCCGCCCGGGTGACCGAGTCGGTACCGCAGGTGACGGCCGGGGCATCCGGTTCTGCCTGCGCCAGGTTGGCGAGGATACGGACGAACGGTTCACCAACCACGGCGTCAGTCATGACTGCCACCCTAGACCGCAGTGACAACCTTCCTGGTCCTCGCTTTGGCGGCTGTGGTTCCGGCGCTCTTGGCAGGAGCTTTCGCAGGGGTCTTGCCGTTGCGCTCCGGCTTGGGCAACAGGTCCACCAGGAATTCACCGGTGTAGCTGCCCCCCGTCTGCGCGACGGATTCCGGCGGCCCCTCCGCCACCACGGTGCCGCCCCCCGATCCGCCCTCGGGACCCATATCGATGATCCAGTCCGATGTCTTGATGACATCGAGGTTGTGTTCGATGACGATGACGGTGTTGCCCTTGTCTACCAAGCCGTTGATGACCGTGAGTAGCTTGCGGATGTCCTCGAAATGCAGACCAGTGGTGGGTTCGTCGAGGATGTAGATGGTCTTGCCCGTCGAGCGCTTCTGCAGTTCGGCGGCCAGCTTGACGCGCTGCGCCTCACCGCCGGAGAGGGTCGGTGCGGGCTGCCCCAGCCGCACATAACCCAGTCCGACCTCGACGAGGGTTTTCAGATAGCGGTGGATCGAGGTGATGGGCTCGAAGAACTCGGCGGCCTCCTCGATGGGCATGTCGAGTACCTGGGCGATGGTCTTGCCCTTGTAGTGCACCTCAAGCGTTTCCCTGTTGTAGCGGGCGCCGTGGCACACCTCGCAGGGCACATAAACGTCCGGCAGGAAGTTCATCTCGATCTTGATGGTGCCGTCGCCGGTACACGCCTCGCAGCGGCCGCCCTTGACGTTGAAGGAGAACCGGCCCGGTTGATAGCCGCGGACCTTGGCCTCGGTGGTCGCCGCGAAGAGCGTGCGGATCTTGTCGAAGACCCCGGTGTAGGTAGCGGGATTCGAGCGAGGTGTACGCCCGATCGGCGACTGATCGACCCGCACCAGCTTGTCGACCTTGTCCAAACCGGTCACCCGGGTGTGCCGGCCAGGCACCTGGCGTGCCCCGTTGAGCTTGTTGGCCAGCACGGTGGCGAGAATGTCGTTGACCAGAGTCGATTTCCCCGATCCCGACACGCCGGTGACGGAGGTCAGCACCCCGAGCGGAAAGGAGACGTCGATGCCGTTGAGGTTGTGCTCGCGCGCGCCCACCACGGTCACCTGACGTTTCGGGTCAATCGCGCGGCGCATCGGCGGCAGCGGAATGCTTTCTGCGCCAGACAAATACGAACCGGTGACGGAGTTCTTGTTTTTCAGCAGCTCCGCGTAGGTGCCGCTGTGCACCACCTGGCCGCCATGCTCGCCGGCCGCCGGACCGATGTCCACCACCCAGTCGGCATGTTTGATGGTGTCCTCGTCATGCTCGACCACGATGAGCGTGTTGCCCAGATCCCTCAGCCGCGTGAGGGTGTCGATAAGGCGCCGATTGTCCCGCTGATGCAGACCGATTGAGGGTTCATCAAGAACGTAGAGCACGCCGACCAGGCCCGAGCCGATCTGGGTCGCCAGTCTGATGCGCTGCGCCTCACCGCCGGACAACGTGCCCGCCGCACGCGACAGCGACAGGTACTGCAGGCCCACGTCCAGCAGGAATCCCAGCCGGAACTGAACCTCCTTGAGCACCTGCCCGGCGATGGCCTGCTCGCGATGCCCCAGAGTCAGTGCGTTCAGGAATTGCGCACAGTCCGCGATGGACAGCTCGCACACCTCTGCGATCGATTTGGTGCCGTGCTCCCCCGCCGTCAGGGTGACCGACAGAATCTCGGGCTTGAGGCGGGTGCCGTTGCATTCGGGGCACGGGATGTCCCGCATGAACCCCTCATAACGTTCCTTGGCCCATTCCGATTCGGTTTGTTCCATGCGGCGTTGCAGGAATGCCAGCACGCCTTCGAATTCCGCGTAATAGGAACGGGTGCGCCCATACCGGTTCTTGTACCGCACATGAACCTGCTCGGTGGAGCCGTCCAGGATTGCCTTCTTGGCCGCCGCGGGCAGCTTCTTCCACGGTGTGTCCACATCGAATCCGAGAGCGTCGCCGAGTCCGGACATGAGCCGGACGAAGTAGTCGGCGTTCTGCCCCATCGACCAGGGTGCGATCGCCCCCTCGGCCAGTGTCATGTCAGGGTCAGGGACCACCAGGTCGGGGTCCACTTCCTTCTTGATGCCCAGGCCGGTGCATTCGGGGCAGGCGCCATAGGGCGAGTTGAACGAAAAAGACCGTGGTTCAAGATCATCCACGGCAAGCGGGTGGCCGTTGGGGCAGGCAAGTTTCTCGGAAAACCTGCGTTCGCGGTGCGGGGAATCTTCGTCCGCGTCGACGAACTCGAGCACCACGATGCCGTCGGCGAGCCGCAGCGCGGTCTCCACCGAGTCGGTGAGCCGCTGCTTGGAGGTCGCCTTGACCGATAGGCGGTCGATGACCACCTCGATATCGTGTTTCTCCTGCTTCTTGAGCTTGGGTGGATCGGTGAGCGAGTGCACTACACCGTCCACGCGAATTCTGCTGTAGCCCTGCGAGTTCAGCTGCTCGAACAGGTCGACGAACTCGCCCTTGCGGGTGCGCACCACCGGAGCGAGTACCTGGAACCGCAGGCCCTCCTCCATGTCCAGCACCTGATCCACGATCTGCTGGGGCGTCTGCTTCGCGATCTTCTCCCCACATACCGGGCAGTGTGGTGTGCCGGCGCGCGCGTACAGCAGACGCAGATAGTCGTAGACCTCGGTGATGGTGCCCACCGTGGACCGTGGGTTGCGGTTGGTGGACTTCTGGTCGATCGACACCGCCGGGGACAGCCCCTCGATGAAATCGACATCGGGTTTGTCCATCTGCCCGAGGAACTGCCGGGCGTAGGCCGATAGCGATTCGACGTATCGGCGCTGCCCCTCGGCGAAGATGGTGTCGAACGCAAGACTCGACTTTCCGGAACCCGACAAGCCGGTGAAGACAATGAGGCTGTCGCGGGGTAGGTCAAGGTCGATACCGCGCAGGTTGTGCTCACGCGCGCCCCGCACAATCAGACGGTCGGCCACCTGTCTCCTTTCACACTGCCCCATGCAGGTGTTTTCGCATGACCCAGCCCCTGTAGCCCCATGCGGAATCCAGGCCGACTGAGTCGTCGACTCCATGCTAGGACGAGGTACCGACAACCTTCGCGTCACTATCGGCCACTACGGTTGGAGCATGACCTCGATCACCATCGACGACGACTATTCCGGGCACATCGAGCCGGGCTCCGGAGTGGCACGTCGCACCGTGGACGGTGCGACCATCATCAAGGCCTCGGTGGGCCCGATGGACAACAACGCGTACATCGTGACATGCGCGAACACCGGCAAGTCGCTGCTCATCGACGCCGCCAACGACGCCGAGCGGCTGGCCACCCTGCTGGACGAGAACGCGCCGAACATCGAACTGATCGTGACCACACATCAGCATTTCGATCACTGGCAGGCCCTGGAAGCAATTGTCGGGAAGACTCAATCCCCCAGCGCCGCACATGATTTGGATGCCGGACCACTCCCGGTCCCACCCACCACGCTATTGGCCGGTGGCGACAGCTTCGATATCGGCGACCTGCACTTCGACGTCATTCATCTGCGTGGACATACGCCGGGCTCGGTAGCGCTGGCGTTCTCCGCCGGCGGAGTCACGCATCTGTTCACCGGGGACTCGCTGTTTCCCGGGGGTGTGGGACGGACTTCCGGTCCAGAAGACTTCAACCAGCTGCTGGACGATGTCAGTGAGCGGCTGTTCGGGGCATACCCGGATTCCACCGTTGTATACCCGGGGCACGGAGACGACACCACCCTGGGTGCCGAGCGCGGATCACTCGGTGAATGGCGCGAACGAGGCTGGTGATTCCGCCTCGTTCGAGCCCCTACCGAATCTAGGTGGTGTGAACGATCAGCACGTCGCACTTGGAACGGCGTGCGACGTCGGAGGGCACCGATCCCAGCAGGCGTCCGGCGATGGTGTTCAGACCGACGTTGCCGACGACCAGTAGATCGGCCTTGGAGTTGATCACCAGGTCAAGTAGCGCATCCACCGGCGCTCCCTCGATCGAGCGCTCTTCAACATTTCCCGCACCCGCGGCAGTCGCGCGCTCGCGTGCGGTGCGCAGGATGTCGTAGACGGGCGCCTTGCCGGTGACCTTGTACGCGTCGTCCTTGAGCACATCGGCCGAATGAGGGTTGTTCTCGGGGAAATACGCGGTCGCGACGATGAGCTTGGCGCCGGCGGCGCCCGCGATGGCTCCAGCGCGGTCGACCGCCCGGTACGACGAATCCGATCCGTCTGTACCGACAACGACAGTGCTGTATGCACTCATGAAAGGTCCTCCAGTTCCGTTTGACCAGGCCAGATGAGATTAGCCGGGAAGGGCCCCCACCATGCGTCATTTGGCCGATTGTGTCGGGCTATGCGCGCGATTTTCCCTCGTCGGACGGTCGCACCGGTATGGCGCGCGCCTCAATCTGGTTATGAGGACAATCACGCACCATTCGCATACAGCTTGACGACTTGATAGAGGAAGGCTCGCCCGTCATAGAGGGATTTGACCTGGATCCGCTCGTCCAGACCATGTGCGTGCGTCTCCCCGGGCTGGGCGAATATGCCGCTGAGGCCGTAGACCGGCGTCTGGCCGAAGTAGATCGCATCCGTCGCGCCGGTGGACATGGTGGGCACCAGGGGTACGCCCGGCCACATCGAGCCGGCGACGGCCTTGATGGGTTCGACGATCTGTGGGGACAACGGCGGGACGCTGGCGACATTGGTACGGAACGGTGCGGCGGGCCTCACCGTGACCTTCGGGTCGTTGACCGCCTTCACGATGGCGTCCTGAACCCCCTGTTGCACCCCGACCCCGGGCAATATCCGGCAATTCACGTTGGCGGTGGCGCGTTGTGGCAGCGCGTTGTTGGCATGCCCACCTTCGATTTTGGTGGGAACGCAGGTGGTACGCAGCATGGCGTTGTAGAGCGGGTTCCGGGATAGCACCGCGATGGCACCCGGATCCTGTGGATTGACAACGATTGTCGACATGGCCTGACCCACCTCACCCGGCTGTAGCGCGGCCTGTGCCTTGAAATAGGCCCGGGTCACCTCGTTGAGCTGCACCGGAAACGGTGCGGCGGCAAGCCGGTTCAGCGCGGAGCCGAGCGCCTGTATCGCGTTGAAAGGACCGGGCTGGCTGCTGTGCCCGCCCTCGTCGGTGACCTCGAGGGTGAAGTCCTGATAGATCTTCTGACCGGCCTGGATTTCAAGCAGGATGGGTTTGTTGTCCTCGTTGAGGTCGCCGCCCGCGCCCTCGTTGATGACGAACTCGGCGTCGACGAGATCGGGCCGATTCTGATGGAGCCACTCCGCACCATTCACCTGGCCGCCGCCCTCTTCCCCACAAGTAAGCGCAACCCGGATTGGGCGTTTCGGGACAAAGTTCTCTGTGCGGTACCGGATGAGACTGTCGACGAAGATAGCGGCCATGGCCTTGTCGTCCTCGGCGCCGCGCGCAAAGAAATACCCGTTCTCCTCGGCGAGCGTGAACGGATCACGCTTCCAGTCCTCGCGTTTGGCCTCCACGACATCGATATGTGCCAGGAGCAGGATGGGTTTGGCGGCGGAGTCGGAGCCCGCGAGCGTCGCCACCAGACCGCCGTCCTTGGGGTGATCAGGCGGGCTGAACTCGACCAGATCCTTGTCGGCGTATCCGGCACCTTTGAGACGCGTGGCCATCTTTTGCGCGGCGTCGGTGCAACTCCCCTGCGACGCCGTGGTGTTCGTTTCGATCAGTTCCCGATACAGGTCCCGAAACGCGCCACGGTCATCGTTGGTGGAAGGGGCTGTGGCCGTCGGGGAACTCTGGTTCTGCGTCGTCCCGCAGGAGGCGAGAGTGAGCACGGCGGCGGTCAGCGCAAGAATCCGGTGCATGGTCTGTTCATACACCGGCAAGGCTCATAACGGGGCGCTAACCGTCTCTTCGCTGGCCGTATCCGTCACCTCCGGCGCGGTGCCCGCGTGAAACATCCTGAAAGACACCGCAACACCGGACACCACAATTGCGGCGAATCCCAGGAACAGCAGTTGCGCCCCGTGCGCCGACGGACCGCCGAAATTGACGAGCACGCCGGCCAGCCCGGCCCCGAAGGCTCCGGCGATCAACTGCACGGTGCTGATGGCGGCGGCCGCGGCCCCGCCTTCCGACGCATCCGTGGACACCGACATCGCCGCCGCGGCCAGATGCGGCCAGGCCATGCCGATACCGGCACCGGCGAGGGCGAACCCGAGTGCCCACAGCATGATCTCGGGCACGGTGGCGCCATCGCGTTGTAGCGCGCCGGCCAGCACCAGACCCACCGCAACCACTACCGGAGCGATACTCACTATCCGGCGAACCGTGCGCCCGTGCGCCGATGCGCTGATCATTTCGCCGACGGTCCAGCCGAAAGCCAAGGTGGCACCGAGGAATCCGGCGGCCACCGGAGTCAGGTGGCCCAGTCGCTGCCCGAAGAACGGAATGAATGTCTCGACCATCGAGGCCACCGCCAATACCGCGATCGTCAGGTAGATCCATTTCAGCGGGTTCCGCGCGAAAACCGACTTCGGTAGTACCGATGCGGGGGAACGGCGATCGAGCATGACGAACAGGACCACCAGGGCCGCGGCGACCATGATGAGAACGGCCATGGACGACAACGCCGACTGCAGCCCTGCCACGGCCACCAGACTTGCCGCCACCGTGAGTACAAGCAATGACCGCACCGGTACCCGGTGCCGCGCCGCCGTGGAGTTCGGCGTCTGGGCCTGTGTCAATACCGCGGGCACCATGGCGGCTATCGCCACGGCGACGAGGGCCAGCGCTCCGAATGCCCATCGCCAGAGCCCCCATTGCGCGAAGAACCCGCCCGTCGCCGGTCCCACAAACGTGCCGACCCCCCACACCGCCGACGTGAGTGCCGAGGCACGGGTCCACAGACGTTGTGGCAGTGCCAGATTGATGACGGCGTAAGCGAGACCCGCCAACAATCCGCCGGCCGCCCCCTGGACCGCGCGTCCGGCGAGCATGGTCTGTATTCCGGGAGCAACCGCACAGACCAGGGTGCCCGCCGCGAATGCCCCGAAGGCCATCAGGTACGCGCCGCGAGGGCCCGCCCAGCTCAGCAGTGGATTCACCACCGTGGCGGCGCTCACCGACGCGACCAGATAGACCGTTGTCACCCAGGCGTAGAAACGCTCACCGCCGATGTCCGCGACCGCGCTCGGCAACAGACTCGTGGTGAGATAAACGTTCGTGGCATACAGCATCACACCACCCGCCAGCACCGTGACAATCCCGAGTTGTCGCCCACCCAACAGATCCCGCCAACTACCGGTGCCCAATCCTTGATCCATGCCGACACCGTATGAGCTAAAGTCCACTTGAGATCAACACGCGCCATAGCCAACAGCAGCTGCGCCGTCCCGGGAGGTCTTATGAAGGACAAAGCCGAGCTGCTACCGATCGGCGAGGTGGCCCGGCGCAGCGGAATCGCGGTGTCCGCGGTGCGCTACTACGCCGATATCGGTCTGGTCCCCGCCGAACGCACATCCGGGAACGCACGCGTCTTCCGCCGCCACGCCCTACGCCGCATCTCGTTGATCCGGGTAGCGACCGGATTCGGCATCCCCTTGTCCGAGGTGGCCGAGGTGCTGTCCAGCCTCCCGGATGACCGGGCACCGAGTACCCGTGACTGGCAACGAATCTCCCGCGGGTGGCACGCACATCTGGAAGCCCGCAAAAACGCCATCGCCGATATGCAGGACAAGCTCACCGGATGCATCGGCTGCGGTTGTCTCTCGATGACAAAATGCACTTTGTTCAACCCCGCCGACGTGCTGGCCGATGACGGCGCTACCGGCGCACTGTTACTCGCCGATCCCGGCTGATCACTGCAGACCGGCGGCATCCATACCGCGCAATTCCTTTTTCAGATCGGCGATCTCGTCGCGGAACCTGGCCGCCAACTCGAACTGCAGATCACGCGCCGCGGCCATCATCTGCTCGGTCATGTCCTTGATCAGATCGGCCAACTCGGCGCGCGGCATGCTCTTGGTATCGCGCCCCTCGAAGACCCCGGCGCTCACCGCGCGGCCGGGCTCGCCCTGGGCGCGCCGGCCACGGCTGGCGTTGCGGCCGGAGCCTCCGACCGCCACTTCCTCGGTGTCTTCGGCTTCCCGGTACACCTGGTCCAGGATGTCGGCGATCTTCTTACGCAACGGTTGGGGGTCGATCCCGTTCGCTTCGTTGTAGGCAATCTGTTTGGCCCGTCGACGATCCGTCTCATCGATGGCCTCCTTCATCGAGTCCGTCATGGTGTCGGCGTACATGTGCACCTCACCGGAGACGTTGCGCGCGGCACGACCGATGGTCTGGATCAGGCTTCTGCTGGATCGCAGGAACCCTTCCTTATCGGCGTCGAGAATCGCCACCAACGACACCTCGGGTAGGTCCAAGCCTTCCCGCAGGAGGTTGATACCCACCAGGACGTCGTACTCACCGAGCCGGAGCTGCCGCAGCAGTTCGACGCGTCGCAGCGTGTCGACCTCCGAATGCAGGTACCGGACCCGGATACCCATTTCCAGCAGATAATCGGTGAGGTCCTCCGCCATCTTCTTCGTCAGCGTCGTGACCAGCACACGTTCGTCGGCCTCGGTGCGCTGCCGGATCGACGCGATGAGATCGTCGATCTGCCCCTTGGTGGGTTTGACGACCACCTTCGGGTCCACCAGCCCGGTCGGCCGGATGACCTGTTCTACGAACTCCCCACCGGCCGCACTGCGTTCGTAGTTACCAGGAGTCGCGGACAAATACACCGTCTGACCGATGCGCTCGGCGAACTCTTCCCAGGTAAGGGGTCGATTGTCGACTGCGGACGGAAGCCGGAAACCGAAGTCCACCAGGTTCCGCTTACGCGACATGTCCCCCTCATACATGGCACCGATCTGCGGCACCGTCACGTGCGATTCGTCGATGACCAGCAGGAAATCGTCAGGGAAGTAGTCCAGCAGGGTGGCCGGCGGTGTGCCGGCTCCACGCCCGTCGATATGCCGCGAGTAGTTCTCGATACCCGAGCAGAAGCCGACGTTGCGCATCATCTCGATGTCGTAGTTGGTCCGCATCCGCAGGCGCTGCGCCTCCAACAGCTTGCCCTGCCCCTCCAGCTCGGACAGGCGGTCCTCAAGTTCCTGCTCGATACCTTCGAGCGCCTTCCCCATCCGCTCCGGTCCGGCGACATAGTGCGTGGCCGGGAAGATGCGCAACGAGTTGGTCTGCCGCACAACATCTCCGGTGAGCGGGTGCAGATAGTAGAGCGCCTCCACCTCGTCACCGAAGAATTCGATGCGAACGGCCAGCTCCTCATAGGAAGGGATGATCTCGACGGTATCCCCGCGCACCCGGAAGGTGCCCCGGGTGAATGCCATGTCGTTGCGGTTGTACTGCATATCGACCAGCAGACGCAGCAGCGCGTCGCGCGGCACTTCCAGTCCCACGTCCAACTGCACGGAACGATCCAGATAGGACTGCGGTGTACCGAGGCCGTAGATGCACGAGACCGAGGCCACCACCACGACGTCCCGGCGGGACAGCAGGTTGGACGTCGCCGAGTGCCGCAGCCGCTCCACATCGTCGTTGATGGAGCTGTCTTTCTCGATATAGGTGTCGGTCTGGGCGATATACGCTTCCGGCTGGTAGTAGTCATAGTAGGAAACGAAGTACTCGACAGCATTGTGCGGCAACATTTCCCGAAGCTCGTTGGCCAGCTGCGCGGCGAGGGTCTTGTTCGGCGCCATGACGAGCGTCGGCCGTTGTAACCGCTCGATGAGCCAAGCTGTGGTCGCCGACTTACCCGTACCGGTGGCGCCCAGCAGCACCACGTCCTTCTCCCCCGCCCGAACTCTGCGCTCGAGCTCGGCGATGGCGCCCGGTTGGTCACCGGCGGGCTCGTATTGACTGACGACCTCGAATCGCCCATCGGCGCGCAAGATGTCCGTGACCGGGCGGTACTCGGAATGCGCAACGATGGGGTGTTCTGTTGCGAAAGCCATGAGCCCAGAGTAAGCCGAGGGTCTGACATCCCTCCGATAGCAGTCAGGAAGGCCGGTAAGAAATCACCGTGCACCCGCCCAAACGCGAGATCTTCGACCTCGAGGCACAGACCAACACCGACCCAAAGGGAATCGTGCGGTCGGTGGACCAGTACCGGGTGCGGCCTTGGGGACTGTATATGGCACGCCCAACCCCCGGCCGGGCGCAGTTTCACTATCTGGAATCCTGGCTGATCCCGGCGCTGGGGTTGCGAGCTAACATTTTTCATTTCAACCCGGGATACGAGCGAGATCAGGACTATTACCTGGACATCGGGGAGTTCGCCGCCGGGGCATCGCAATGGCTGGCCACCGACCACTATCTTGACCTGGTGGTGCGTACCGGGCGCGAGACCGAATTGGCGGATGTCGACGAACTACTCGAAGCGCATAAGGCCGGACTATTGTCCACTGCTACAACCGAACTCGCCCTTCGACGGGCGATGGCGGCCATCGACGGCCTGGCCCAGCACCAACACGATGTGAACGTGTGGCTCCGCGAAGCGGGGATGCCACTGACCTGGCGCGACGGAAGTGGAGATGCTCATGGCTGAGAACATTCGATGGGGAATCATCGGGCCGGGCCGCATCGCCGGCAATGTGGCCCGAGATTTCCCGCTCACCCGGGGCGCCGAGCTGGTCGCCGTCGCCTCCCGGTCCCTCGAGCGCGCCCAGGCCTTCGCCACGGCGCACGAGATCCCGCGCGCTTTCGGTTCGTATCGAGAGCTTCTGGCCGACCCCGACATCGACGCGGTGTACATCGCCACGCCGCATCCGCAGCACCGGCAGGCCGCCGTAGCGGCACTGACCGCAGGGAAGGCGATATTGGTAGAGAAGACCTTCACCGCCACCGTTTCCGGAGCACAGGACATCATCGACATCGCAAGGGCCCGAGGCGTTTTTGCGATGGAGGCAATGTGGACACGATTCCAGCCGGCGATCGTCGAGGCCAAGAAGCTGGTCGACGACGGGGCGATCGGCGAGGTACGGCAGGTGCAGGCAGATCTCGGGGTCGACCGTCCGTTCGACCCCGAGGACCGATTGTTCAATCCCGCGCTCGGGGGTGGTGCGCTGCTGGACCTCGGCGTCTACGTGGTCTCGTTGGCCCAGTACTTTCTCGGCGATCCAGCGGCGGTCGTGGCCCAGGGCTCGTTGTTTCCCACCGGAGTGGATGCCGAGGCCGGGCTGCTGTTGCGCTACGACGACGGCCGCACCGCCACCCTGCTGTGCTCGCTGATGCATCACACGCCGGGCCAGGCCCGCATCTTCGGCACGCAAGGCTGGATCGACATATTGCCCCGCTTTCACCACCCCCGCGAAATTGTGTTGCACCGCAAGGGCTCCGACCCCGAACCGATAGTGCGCCCACCTGTCGGCGGCGGCTACAGTCACGAACTCGCGGAGGTCACCGAGTGCCTCCTCGAGGGCCGAGCACAGAGTTCTGTGATGCCTTTGGCCGATACCTTGGCGGTGCAACGAGTACTCAATACGGCCTGCGAACAACTCGGAGTTGATCACGCCGAAGACCCCGCTGACCTGGACTAATCACGTTGCCGCAGTTTGCCGGGCCCCGTAAGATCTGGGCATGCGCCCCCTCCTTCGAGGGCTTGGCACTGTCGGAACGGCGGCGGTTTGTCTCGCTCTCCCGGCAGCGCCAGCCTCCGCAGCCGAGCTGCACAACATCAGCTACATCGCCCGCGTCGACGGGATCGGCCGCGGCATCTCTGTGACGTTCAAGACCGATCCGGTGGACCGGCGTACCGAGCAACCTCGCCTCGGACCTGGCGAAAGCTGGGAGGTCAACTTGGTCATGGAGGATCCACAACAGGCAGGGATGACGGTTCGGGTGCTACCTCCGTACGGAGTCGGATTGCACTGCGAGATACAGGTCGACGACGTGGTGATCGACTCCCAGGACCTGACGGTGCCCCCGGCTCTCGGAATCTTCAACGGACCCGTCAATGACACCGTCACCTGCGGCCACTTCAACTCGTAATCACGAGTCAAATTAGTCACTTCCGTACCCCGGACCTGCACGAAAACCGCTACAATGGCGCCATGCGCCTGAACTCTATTCGTGCTTATCTTCGTGGTCCCGCCCGCAGCGCGGGAATTGCGATAGTCACCGCGGGAATTGCCGCGAGCACATTTCCCGCTATCGCCTCCGCAGACTCCACCGATGATTACCCGGTTCCCCGGCGAATGCTGAAGACCACATGTACAGCGGAGCAGTATCTGGCCGCCGTTCGCGATTATGACCCCATCTACTACACGCGGTACATGATCGACAAGAACAACAAGCCTCAGCAGGTCCAGGACGCGACGATCGATCGCATTCACCAATTCTTCGCCAAGGACTACGCAGGTCGTCGTGAAGAGTCCGAGGTCTTCGCGGTTAACTACCCGCCCGAGGGGCTGACATCGCAGTGGCCCAACTGGGGCAAGATCTTCTTCAACAACAAGGGTGTCGTTGCCAAGGGCACCGAGAATTGCAGCAAGTACCCGTCCGATATGTCGGTCTGGGACGGCCCGTAAACACAAGCGCACAGACAAACGCCCCGTGGTGATCACACCACGGGGCGTTTTTCTATCTGTGCCAAAGGAAGTCAAAGGAAGCTGCGTCATGGGAAGCCCGGAGACGAGTTCGGCCTCCATGCTCAATGGCGTGGAGGCCGAACTGCGCTAACCGTCTAGACCTGCGGCCGGGGGAACTCCGTGGTGACCGCTTCGTCATGCACGGGCCCCGGACTCGGGCCCACCGGAACAGGAGCCGGCGGCAGAACCTGTTGCTCGACGGGCACCGGAGGCGGCGGCGGATCTGTCGCGTACTTGCTCACCTTCATCGGCCACCAGAACCACCGGCCCATCAGGGCGGCGATCGCCGGCGTCATGAATGCCCGGATGATGAAGGTGTCGAAGAGCAGACCCAGGCAGATGGCCGAGCCGGCCTGTCCGATCGCGATGAGATCACTGGTGATCATCGAACCCATGGTGAACGCGAACACCAGACCCGCCTGGGTGGCCACGCTGCCCGAGCCGCCCACACCGCGCAGGATCGCGGTGTTCAGGCCACCATGCAGCTCTTCCTTGAATCTGGACACCAGTAGCAGGTTGTAGTCCGATCCGACCGCCAACAAGATGATGACCGTGAACGGCAGCACGAACCAGTGCAGCTGCAGGCCAAGGATGTGCTGCCACAGCAGTACCGAAAGGCCGAAGGACGCACCCAGCGATATCGCGATGGTGCCGACGATCGTGAACGCCGCCACGAGACTTCGCGTAATGACCAGCATGATGACGAAGATCAGGCACAACGACGCGACGACCGCGATCATCAGGTCGTACTTCACCATCTCCCCGATGTCGTGATACGTCGGGGCGGTGCCGCCGAGATAGAGCTTGGCCTCGTCCAGCGGTGTGCCCTTGATGGCGTTCTTGGCGGCCTTGAGTTCGACCTCGGTGTTGGCGAGCGACTCCTTGCTGGCGTAGTCACCCTCGTGCGTGATGATGAACTGCGCGGCCTTGCCGTCCGGCGACATCATCAGCTTGACGCCCTTCTTGAAGTCTTCGTTGTCGAAAGCTTCCGGCGGCAGGTAGAAGAAGTCATCGTTCTTCGCCTCATCGAATGCCTGACCCATCACCGTGGCGGTGTCGGTCATGCGATCCATCTGGCCGATCATGCCGTTCATCGTGCTGTACATGGTCAGCATGGTGTTTCGCATGTTCTTCGTGATGGCGATCATGGGTGGTAGCTGCTCCACCACCTGCGGCATCAGCCTGTCCATGTTGACCACGTCATCCAGCAGCCCACGCATGCTTTCCGTGAGCTTGTCGATGCCATCGAGCGCATCGAATAGCGAACGCATGGACCAGCACATAGGAATATCGAAGCAGTGCTTTTCCCAGTACAGGTAATTGCGCAATGGGCGGTAGAAATCGTCGAAATTCGCCATATTGTCGCGCATTTCATCGGCAACATGAATCATGTCCGGTGTCGTAACAGTCGCCATATGGTGCGTTACGCCCGTCAATTCCTTCATGAGGCTGTACATGCGCTCCATGATCGCGATCATCGAACCCATATCGTCGGTCATCTTCAACATGTCCGACATGCTGTTCTTGAGGTAATTCATGTTCTCGGTCATCGACACCGATTGCATACTCACCTGGAACGGCACCGAGCTGTGGTCGATAGGCGCACCCATGGGGCGGGTCATGCTCTGCACCTTGTTGATGCCCTCGGTACGGAAGACGTTTTTGGCAATACGGTCCAGCACCAGCATGTTCGCCGGAGTCCGCAGATCCTTGTCCGCCTCGACGATCAGGATGTCCGGGTTCATTCTCGCCTTCGAGAAGTGCCGGTCCGAGGCCTGGAATCCCTGGATCGAGGGCAGGCTGCCCGGGATGTAATACCGGTCGTTGTAGTTGACCGAGTACGACGGAAGAATGCCCAGCCCCAGCAGCGCGATGATCATGGTGACCGCCAGGATCGGCCCCGGCCAGCGCACGATGGCGGTGCCGACCTTGCGCCACGTCCGGTTCTTGATGGTCCGCTTGGATTCCAGCAGCCCGAACTTCGTCGCGACAAGTATCACCGCGGGCCCGATGGTCAGCGATGCGGCGACCACGACGAGCATGCCGATCGCACACGGCACACCCAAGGACTCGAAGTACGGCAGGCGGGTGAACTTCAAGCAGAACGTAGCGCCGGCAATGGTCAGACCAGATCCCAAGATCACGTGCGAAACACTGTGATACATGATGTAGAAGGACTCGAGGCGGTCCTTACCCTCGGCCCGTAGCTCGTGATATCGGCCGATCTGGAAGATCGCATAGTCCGTACCGGCGGCGATCGCGAGCGAGGTAAGCAGGTTCACCGCGAACGTCGACAGACCGATGATCTCGGAATTACCCAGGATCGCGACCACGCCGCGGGCGGCTCCCAGTTCCACGAACACCATGAACAAGATGAGCAGCACCGTCGTAATCGACCGGTAGATGAGGAGCAGCATGACGGCGATGACGATGAACGTGATGCCCGTCATCTTGAGCATGCTCTTGTCACCGGCGTCGTTCATGTCCATGGTCAGCGCCGCCTGACCGGTGACGAAGACCTTGAGACCGTCCGGGTAGGTGCCGTTCTTCTTGCTCTCGTCGATGAGCTTGGCGACGATGTCCTGGACCGCGGTAACGGACTCCTTGCCCGTCGTCGTGCCTTGATCCCCACGGAGATTCAGCTGAACGTAAGCAGATTTTTCGTCGACACTCTGCGCGCCACCGGCAGTGATGCGGTCACCCCAGAAGTCCTGGGCGTACTCCACATGTTTGGTGTCGGCCCGCAGACGCTTCACCATCTCGCGGTAGAAGGTGTGCGGCTTGTCGTTCATGTCCGTAGAGAACTTGGTGTCGTTCTCCAGCAGGACCATGACCATGCTGTCGTCCTTGAACTGCTCGAACAGTTCACCCTGACGCTTGATGGCCTGGTATGACGGTGCATCCTTGGACGCCAGCGACACCGAATGCTCTTTACCGACCTCTTCGAGCTGTGGCACAACCACGTTGACGATGACGGTCAACACCAGCCAGGCAAGAATAATCGGTACGGAGAACGTGTGAATGAAACGCGCTATGCGCGAAGGCTTTTGAGTGGCGCCTTGGGTGGGAGCGCTGTGTGTACTCATGCAGATTTCACCATGCAGAAGACTTGGGCGTTGTGGTTGGACGCGTTTTGTTCGTCCTTGACTTCACCGTTGGACAGAATGCGGCAGCCGATTTCGTCGCTATCCCCCATCGCGACGACATTGGCGAAGACAGAAGTCATGGTCGTCGTGATGGTCAGCTTCCACGGCAGCGTGGTAAAGACCGCACGCTGCGGCTGGGCCCTATCGTCCAGATAGTTCACCTCACCCTTTGTCCCCGCGGGGCCAAAGATCTCGTAGACGATGTCCTTGGGGATGATGTTCTTGGAGTCATCCTTGATGCCGATCGCCTGATTGATGTTGGTCGAACCGAACACCCCGTGGAGCCGATAGACGCCGAATGCGGCGGCCGCGACCACCAGCACAACGACGAGCGGGATCCATGCCCGCGACAAGACCTTTAAAATCGTCCAATCCCCTTCACCCGTGTGGCCCGGGGGCCAATAACTCGATACTGCTCACCGCTTACGGCTACGCATGGGCGCTATTCGCGCGCAAATTGTTACCGGCCAGTACGGCACCGTGTTGTTTTTGCGGAGTCTGCAGGCGTTCGGGGTGTCCATTCACATCGCCGGTTCATCCCACAAGGCTCCGATCATGCCGATTTCTCAGTAATTCGTAAGGGATACTACATACGTTTGTCAGGGAACTGTACATGTGTCATGACTCACAACTTGCCAGTTCGCTCCCCTGAGCACTCGCAATAGCCTAGTTAGCTACAAGCAGATGTCAACAACCGGTGACACAGATGTATTCCCCGCTTCTTTTCCTGCATGTAACGAAAGCACCAGCTTGCACATCAACATTGGTGACTGGTCCGAGAATCACACCAGCTAATGGACCTACCCAGTGTTTGCGGCCGCTAATTCCGGGGGTGACGATCGGGTCCCACCGCGACGCGCGGAGTAGCCATGGACGGTGCGGGCGGCGTCGAGCGAAACGTGACCGGCGGCCAATTTTCGCGCCGGGCGTGTCGTTCGTCACGAATAGCCGCGCGTGTCTACGCAGGGCCCATAGAGACAGGCGCGCGCATTCGACAGCTAGGTAACCAGCAAACACTTTGAGCCCACCGCCGGTCCCGTACCCGTTTTCCGACGGTAAATCAGCAGACGCCAGCTGGACGCCGGAGGAAGTTACACAGAAGGTCGGGGGAACTCCGTCGTAATGGGGTCATCGCCATGGGCCGGCCCGGCCGGCACCGGCGACGGTGCGGGCTCCGCGCCCTCGGGCGTCCGGGGCGGGGGCAACGGCCGGGTGCGCACATTCAGCGGCCACCAGAACCAACGTCCCAGCAGTGTCGCCACGGCCGGTGTCATGAAAGACCGGACGATCAGCGTGTCGAAGAGCAGACCCAGCGCGATCGTCGTACCCACCTGGCCGATGATGCGCAGATCGCTGACCACCATCACGGCCATGGTGAATGCGAAGACCAGACCCGCCGAGGTCACCACGCTGCCGGTACCGCCCATCGACCGGATGATGCCGGTCTTCAGCCCGCCGTGTAGCTCCTCCTTGAGGCGCGATACCAACAACAGGTTGTAGTCGGAGCCCACAGCCAGCAGCACGATGATCGCCATCTGCATGACAAGCCAGTGCAATTCGATACCGAGGATGTACTGCCAGATGATGACCGACAAACCGAATGAGGCGCCGAGGGACAGCGCGACGGTACCCACGATCACCAGCGAGGCCACGAAGCTTCGGGTGATCAGCAGCATGATCAGGAAGATCAGGCACAGTGCGGAGATGCCCGCGATCATCAGGTCGTACCTGGCGCCGTCGGACATGTCCTTGAAGACTGCGGCGGTACCACCCAATTCGATCTTGGCGTCCTCGAGGGGCGTGCCCTTGACGGCCTCGATCGCGGCCTGCTTGATCGGCTCGACATGCGAAAGGCCTTCGGGTGTCGCGGGATCGCCGCGGTGCGAGATGATCATCCGGACTGCCTTGCCGTCCGGCGAGAGGAACGATTTCATCCCTCGTTTGAAGTCCGCGTTGTCGAAGATCTCGGGAGGCAGATAGAAGGAGTCGTCGTTCTTGGCCGCATCGAACGCCTTACCCATGGCGGTCGAGTTCTGGCTCATCTCGTCCATTTGGTTGTAGAAGCCAGACATGGTGCTGTGCTGCGTCAGCATCATCTGCTGCATGTCTTCCATGATCGGAACCATCGCCGACATGTCCGACACCATCTTGGGCATCAACTGATCCATCCGCTCCATGTTGACGACCATGCCGTCCATGGTTTCGGTCATCTCATCGATCTTGTCGAGTACATCGAAGATCGACCGGATGGCCCAGCACATCGGGATGTCGAAGCAGTGCTTCTCCCAGTACAGGTAGTTGCGAATCGGCCGGAACCAGTCATCGAAGTTCGAGATGCTGTCCCGCATCTCGTGGATGGTGCCCTGCAGCGTGTGCATATCGCCGACCAGTGAGTGGGTAATGCCCGCCATGGTGGTCATATTGGCCAGGGTCCGCTTCATGATGACGACGTTTTCGCCCATCTTGTCGGCCTGGACCTTCATATCGGCCATGCGGTCCTTCATCAGCTTCATGTTCTGCAGCTGGCCCACGCTTTGCATGCTGATGAGGAACGGGATGGAGCTGTGCTCGATCGGTGTCCCCTGCGGACGCGTAATCGCTTGCACCCGAGCGATTCCCGGCACCCGGAAAACGGCCTTGGCGACCTTGTCGATCACCAGGAAGTCCGCCGAGTTGCGCATATCGTGATCGGACTCGATGAGGAGCATCTCCGGATTCATCCGGGCCTGGGAGAAGTGCCGGTCGGCAGCCTGGAAGCCCGCGTTGGCGGGAATGTCCTTGGGAATGTACTTCTTGTCGTCGTAGCTGGTCTTGTAGCCGGGCAATGCGGCCAGACCGATGATCGCGATGGACATGGCGGCCGCCAGGACCGGGCCCGGCCAGCGCACGATCGTCGTCCCGATCTTGCGCCAGGTGCGAATACGCATGGCGCGCTTGGGTTCGAAGAGTCCGAAGCGGCTACCGATGGTGATCAAGGCCGGACCCAGCGTGAGCGATACGAGCACGCCGACAAGCAAGCCTACCGAGCAGGGCACGCCCAGGGTCTGGAAGTAGGGCATGCGGGTGAAGCTCAGGCAGTACATGGCGCCGGCGATGGTCATACCCGAACCGAGAATCACGTGCGCGGTGCCGTGGAACATCTCGTAGTACGCCGCATCCTTGTCGGCGCCCATCGCGCGGGCTTCCTGATAACGACCGATCAGGAAGATGGCGTAGTCGGTACCCGCGGCGATGGAGAGCATCACCAGCAGGTTCACCGCGAAGGTGGACAACCCGATGATTTCGGTGTTGCCGAGGAACGCGATCACGCCGCGCGCCGCGCTCAGCTGGATACCGACCAGCATGAACACCATGATCACGGTGAAGATCGATCGATAGAAGAACAGCAGCATCACCACGATGACGAGGAAGGTCAGTCCCGTGATGAGCTGGAGGCTGCCGTCACCGGCGTGGTTCATGTCGGTCTGCAGGGCACCCGGGCCGGTGACGTACACCGTGAGTCCGTCGGGCAGCTTGGTGCCGTCCTTGGTCCAATCGGCCTCAAGTTGTTTGACGATGTTACGAGCTGCCTCGGTCGACTCGTTGGACAGCGTCTCACCCATGTTTCCGGCCAGGTTCACCTGGACGTAGGTGGCCTTGCCGTCGGTGCTTTGCGCCCCGGCCTCGGTGAGCGGATCACCCCAGAAATCCTGAACGTGCTGAACGTGTTTGGTGTCGGCACGCAGCCGCCCGACCATCTCGTCGTAGAACTTGTGCGAGCCGGGGCCGAGCCGCTCCTGCCCTTCGAGCACGATCATGACGACGCTGTCGGAGTCGGACTCCTTGAACATCTTGCCCATGTGCTTCATCGCCTGCATCGACGGCGCACTCTGCGGGCTCAGCGAAACGGTGTGTTCCTTGCCCACCTGCTCCAATTGCGGAACAAAGGTGTTCAGGGCGAAGACGATGGCCAGCCAGGCGATGACAATGGGAATCGACAACCGGCGAATCCACTTGGCCAAAAAGGTAGGCTCCGCTGCCGAACGTCCTGGGTGTGACCCGCTCATGCGGACTTCACAAAGCAGTAGACGTAGGCGCTCACCTCGTTGGTATACCTTTCATCTTTTTTCTCATCGTTGGCCGTGATACGGCAACCCAGCCCGTCGGCGTTGCGGGTCTGGGCCAGGATGTTGCCCGTCATCGACGGCGCGGTCGTAATGATCTCGATCGACCAGGGCAGGACCGCACCATTGATCTGATGCGGTTCACCTTCCTTGTCGATGTAGTTGATGTCGGCAATGGTGCCGGGAGGGCCGAAGATTTCGTAGAGCACGTGCTTGGGCTTGGAGTTGTTTTTGTCGTCGGTCATGCTGCCGGCGTAGGTGGGCAGCTGATGCGAGCCGAAGATGCCACGAATCCGCCAGACCGCGAAGCCCGCGATGACCAGGACGAGGACCATCACCACCGGGATCCAAGCCCGCTTCAGAACGCTGAGAATCGTAAAACCCCTTCACCCGTTGGCGTTTCGCAAGCCGATAACACATGCCTGCTCGAACCTGGCTCAACTACCGATCGGATTCCGCACCGTCCGCCCACCCGATAGGGCGCCGCAGCGATCGCTGCGTGCTGGTCGCTTCGAGCCTGCGCCGTCCTGGGCACGGCGCCCAGACGTTTCCCGAAGTAAACCATGCCTAAGGTCGGAACAGTTGGCTCCCTTCCAGCGCGTTTCATCAGGCGTTTTTAACGCATACCACGTGCGTAACGCACGCTACCGGGTGGTTCGTTGCCTCGCAAATCACACGCCGTGCGTTATCCTCGGCAAGTGGCGCAACTGACATTCCAACGCGCCCGAACTGACGAAAAGAAACGTCAGCGGGCCGCAGCAATCGTGGAAGCTGCACGGTCGCTGGCGGTGGAATCCGGCGTCACCTCGGTGACTCTGACGGCCGTCGCCAATCGCGCTGGGGTGCATTACTCCGCCGTTCGGCGGTACTTCAGCTCCCATAAGGAAGTGCTGTTGCATCTGGCCGCCGAAGGCTGGACCCGGTGGTCTGCGACAGTATGCGCGGCGCTTGCCGAACCTGGCCCCGACTCCCCCGCCCGCGTGGCCGAGTCGCTGGTACACGGACTCGTCGAGGATCCCTTGTTCTGCGATCTGCTGGCCAACCAGCATCTGCATCTGGAGCACGAGGTCGATGTGGAACGCGTCGCCGAGGTCAAGCAGATCAGTAACGTGGCCGTCATGTCGATCGCCGAGTCGATCGAACGCGTCCTGCCGCAGATCGGGCGCAAGGGCTCGCTGGACATCTTGGTCGCCGGGTTCTCACTTGCCGCGATGCTGTGGCAGATCGCGCATCCCCCCGAGGGGCTTGAACACGACTATCGCAGCGAGCCGGGTGTCCCCGCGGACTGGAGTCTGGACTTCGAACCCGCGCTGACCAGGCTTTTGACCGCTACCTGTGTCGGCATCGTCGAGCAGAAACACTGAGTCGACGCGTTCTAGGGTGTCCACCCTGATTGCTCGGCCCACGCCAACGCTCTGGGGTATGCCTGCGCGAACCAGGGTTCCTTCGCATCGACGTAGGCGCCGGGATCGCCGTCGGCCGCCGCCGCCGCGCGCGCGGCGGCTTGTTTGACGGCGAGGTACTCTGCGCGCACCTGCTGATCGGATCGCAGCCAATCCCGGAAGATCAATGCGAACCGCTGCCCCGGCCACCCCTCCACCCGCAGATGCACCAGCACAGCACGTCCCGGATCCGCGGCGGCGTGAATGCGCTTGCCCCACCTAGCGATATCGGCATCATGGGGATCGTCCGCGGTGATACCCGGTATCGGCGGCAGCCCGATTGCGGCCAGAGGATCCGCCAGTGCGTCCGCCACGTCGAGAGATTCAACGGTCACCTGAACATCGATGACATCCTTGGCGTCGAGCCCGGCTACGGCGGTGGAGCCGATATGGTCGATCCGCAGCGCCTTGGAGCCGCACGCCACCGCAAGCCTGTTGATGACGCGTTGCGCCTGCACCGGCCACGTCGGATCCGCGGGCACCAGCTCGGGCTCCCAGGGTGCGCGTTGACGGGTGCGCAGATTGTGCGCGTAGGGCAGCAGCCGTTCGGCCCAGAGGTCACGAACAGTCTGCGCGAGCACCTCGGTATCACCTGAATTGTCCAGCCACACATCGGCAATGGCGCGTCGCTGTTCGTCGGAGGCCTGCGCCGCAACGCGTGCGCGAGCATCCTGCTCATTCATTCCGCGATGCGCGGCAAGCCGTGCCACCCGGGTTTCGACGTCCGCGTGAACCACCAGCACCAGGTGGTAGAACGCCGCGAGCGAGTTCTCGGTCAGTAGCGGGATATCTTCCACCACAATGGCATCCTCGCCTGCGGTGGCCATCAATTCGGCCCGGCGCGCCCCGACCAGCGGATGCACGATCGCATTGAGGGTGGCACGGTGCGCGTCGTCCTGAAATGCGATCGCCGCCAGTGCGGGCCTGTCCAACGCGCCATCGGGGTGCAGGATCGATTCTCCGAAAGCTTCGACCAATGCCGCCAGGCCGGGGGTGCCGGGTTCCACCACCTCGCGCGCGATCACATCGCTGTCCACGATGAAGGCCCCGCATTCGGCGAGAGTCCGCGACACCGTGGACTTTCCCGCGCCGATTCCCCCGGTTAGCCCAATACGCAACATGCCCGCAGTCTGTCACCCCCGAAGCCTCGGCTATGCGTTGGGGGCGTTGCCCTCTCGTCGTCTCCCGATATTGCGGCCGGCCAGGCGAACAAAAGAAGGCCCCGGTCGCTATGACCGGGGCCTTCTTTTGAGAACACGTGCTTAGGCGTTGCCCGCCAGCTTCTCGCGCAAAGCGGCGAGCTGCTCGTCGTTGGCGAGCGAACCACCCTGCGAACCCGAATCGTCGGAACGCGAGGAGCTGCTCGTGGACGCGGCCGCGGCCTCTGCCTCGGCAGCTGCCGCAGACTTCTCCATCTGGACGGTGTGCATCTTGTGACGGCGCTCGGCCTCGGCGTACCGGGCCTCCCACTCTTCACGCTGCTTGTCGAAGCCCTCGAGCCACTCGTTGGTCTCGGCGTCGAAGCCCTCCGGGAAGATGTAGTTCCCGGCCTCGTCGTAGCTGTCGGCCATACCGTACTTCGAGGGATCGAATTCCTCGGTGTAGTCCTCGTTGGCCTGCTTGAGGCTCAGCGAGATCCGGCGACGCTCCAGGTCGATGTCGATGACCTTGACCATCGCGTCGTCGCCGACACCCACAACCTGGTCCGGCACCTCGACGTGGCGCTCCGAGAGCTCGGAGATGTGCACCAGGCCCTCGATGCCTTCCTCGACGCGGACGAACGCACCGAACGGAACGAGCTTCGTGACCTTGCCGGGCACGATCTGGCCGATGGCGTGCGTGCGCGCGAAGTGACGCCACGGATCTTCCTGGGTTGCCTTGAGCGACAACGAAACCCGCTCGCGGTCCATGTCGACGTCGAGAACCTCGACGGTGACCTCGTCGCCCACCTGAACAACCTCGGACGGGTGGTCGATGTGCTTCCAGGACAGCTCGGACACGTGAACCAGGCCGTCAACCCCTCCGAGATCGACGAAGGCGCCGAAGTTGACGATCGAGGACACGACACCCTTGCGGATGGCGCCCTTGGTGAGCTGGTTGAGGAACTCAGAGCGAACTTCGCTTTGAGTCTGCTCGAGCCACGCGCGACGCGAGAGCACCACATTGTTGCGGTTCCGGTCGAGCTCGATGATCTTGGCTTCGATCTCCTTGCCGATGTACGGCTGCAGATCGCGGACGCGACGCATCTCGACCAGCGACGCGGGCAGGAAGCCGCGCAGACCGATGTCCAGGATCAGGCCGCCCTTGACGACCTCGATGACGGTGCCCTTGACGGCCTCGTCCTTCTCCTTGAGCTCCTCGATCGTGCCCCACGCCCGCTCGTACTGAGCGCGCTTCTTGGACAGGATCAGGCGGCCTTCTTTGTCTTCCTTGGTGAGAACCAGGGCCTCGACCTCGTCGCCCACGGAAACGACCTCGTTGGGGTCGACATCGTGCTTGATCGAGAGTTCGCGGGACGGGATGACACCTTCGGTCTTGTAACCGATGTCAAGAAGAACTTCGTCGCGGTCGACCTTGACGATGGTCCCTTCGACGATGTCGCCATCGTTGAAGTACTTGATCGTCTTGTCGATAGCGGCGAGAAAATCCTCGGCCGAGCCGATGTCGTTGACGGCTACTTGCGGCGAGGTCACGGTGGGACTTGGCATGTGTGGGGTTGCTCCGGACAGGTTGTGTAGTAGGGACAATGCTGGTGCAGCTAGCCTCAGCTGCGGACGCGCTTTTACCTCCGCACATTCGGCAGAGATGCAGTTCACCTTACTAGACCGCCCTCCACCAGCACAAACCCGGCCACCCCGACGGGCAACGCCGACGGGCCGTCGCGACACCAGCCAGTGGGCGCACAGCTACTCTTCGGTGGTGTCCTACGCGCCCACGCCCGCACCTATGCCGCCCATGCCCGGATTCGGCCAGCGGATCAAGAAGGTGGGCGCGCCGATCGGCGTCATCATCGCCCTTGCCCTGGTGACGGGGTTGATCATCGCGGGCCTGCTCCTGTCCAATCCGGTCGGCGCGATGATCGGGCTGGTTCTCTCCAGCGTCGCGATCGGGATCGTGGTGCTGTGTTATCTGTGGCTGGATCGCTGGGAACCCGAGCCCTCACGGCTCCTTGTACTGGCGTTTGTCTGGGGCGCGTCACTCGCCGTCATCGTCTCGATCGTTCTTGAGGTGGCCTTGGGCTCGCCGGACGGCAGCACGTCCTTCGCGTCGGTCGCCATCCGTGCGCCCTTCATCGAAGAGGCCGCCAAGGGCGCATTTCTGCTCCTGATGCTGACGGGTCGGCGCCGCCTTGAACTCAACTCACTGACCGATTGCCTGGTGTACGCGGGCATCACCGCCGCCGGATTCGCATGGCTCGAAGACATCGCCTACATAGGTAGTGGCAACACCCTCGGCGAGTCGGTGCTGACCGCGATAGTCCGCCTCGGACTCGGCCCGTTCGCGCATTCGCTGTTCACGAGCATGACCGGCGTCGGCGTGTACTACGCCCTGCGGCAACGCAGTGCCGCAGGGAAACTTCTCTGCATCGCGGCTGGATACCTGGTCGCCGTGCTCATGCACGGGCTATGGAACGGCTCTTCCTTCCTCGGATTCAAGGGCTACCTGGCCGTGTACGTGTTGTGGATGGTGCCGATGTTCGTGCTGATGATCGTGGTCGGCGTGCGGAGCCGGCGCAAGGAACAGCGCGTGGTCGCCGCGAAGCTACCGGGCATGGTGGCAGCCGGGCTGATCACCCCCAATGAGGCAACCTGGCTCGGATCACTCAAGGAACGCAAACACGCTATTGCGACGGCCAGAGGAATCAGCGGAGGTCCTGGAGCTGCCGCGGTGAAGAATTTCGCGGCGCAAGTCGTGGAACTCGCCTTCGTGCGGGACCGGATCGAGCAGGGTTCCCGGGATCCGCGCGACATCGCGATGCAGACCGAAGAGGCATACGCGGTGATGGCAGCCCGAGCCGCCGCACCGGTCTTGCAAGCACTCTCGGGCTATCGGGCACCCCTCACGAGGTAGCGTGATGGATCAGATGTTGTCTCATCAACGACGATCAGGAGCATCATGTCGGATATGTCGAGAGACGAGCTCGTAGACGTTCTCATCGTGGGTGCCGGAATCTCCGGCATCAATGCGGCCATCCGGTTGAGCGCCGCCGGACGCAGTTTCCGCATCGTCGAGCGCCGCGAACGCATCGGCGGAACCTGGGACCTGTTCCGGTACCCAGGAATACGCTCCGACAGCGATATCTACACGCTGAGTTTTGGCTACCACCCCTGGCACGAACGTAACACCATCGCCGACGGTGCGGACATTCGTGACTATTTGGAGCACGCTGCCCGGGACTACGACATCGCCGGGCGTATCACCTTCTCCGCGAAGGTCACTGGCGCCGACTTCGGAACCGGCACCGATACCTGGTCAGTGCGCGTCGAGACCCCGGAAGGGACGATGACCTATCGCGCACGGTTCCTGTACCTGTGCACCGGCTACTACAACTATGACGATGGATACACGCCGGAGTTCCCCGGGGTGGAGAACTTCTCCGGACAATTGATCCATCCCCAGCACTGGCCCGAGGACCTGGACTGCGCCGGCAAGCAGGTGACGGTCATCGGCAGCGGCGCCACGGCCATTACCCTGGTGCCCTCGCTGGCGCGCGCCGGCGCCAAGGTGAGCATGCTGCAGCGTTCCCCGAGCTACATCTACCCGATCGCCCGCGTCGACACGGTGGTGAATTTAGCTCGAAAAGTGCTACCACTCAGCGTTGTCCAACATTTCGCACGCATCTGGCTGGGTGGATTCAACTGGATCATGTACCAGGTATGCCGCAAGGCACCCGGTTTCGCGAAATGGTTCCTCAGGCGCCGCATCACCAAGCTGCTCCCCGCCGATTACCCGGTCGATGTGCACTTCACGCCGCGCTACAACCCGTGGGATCAGCGCGTGTGCGCAGACACCGACGGCGACCTCTTCGAGGCCATCAGCAACGGCGGAGTCCGGATGGTCACCGACACCATCGACACCTTCACCCCTTCTGGTATCCGGCTGGGCTCGGGCGAGGAACTGCCTGCCGATGTGGTGATCACCGCAACGGGGTTGAACCTGCAGATTTTTGGGGGCATCGCGTTGAGTGTGGACGGCCTCCCCATCGACTCCCCCAGCCGGTTCATCTACAAGGGCTATCTCATCGAGGGCGTGCCGAACGCCGCATGGAGCGTGGGGTACACCAATGCGTCATGGACACTGCGCGCCGATCTGAGCGCGCGGGCCGTGGTGCGGCTTCTCGACTACATGGATAGGCGCGGATACACCCACGCCTATCCGGACCGTCACGGCGAGGAACTCGAAGCGCGGCCATTCTTCAATCTGTCTTCCGGATACGTGCAGCGTGGAGATGCCCATATGCCGCGCTCGGGAGTGTCGGGGCCGTGGGCCATCCGGCACAACTATGTGCTGGATTTTCTTGCGTTCCACCGCGATCGGATTGACGAGAACATGCGGTTCGGTACCGCCGCATCGAAGGCGATCTCGCCAGCGGCCTAGCTTCTGGGCGCGATCTCCGCATCGCCAAGGCTCGCCAAATGCGTCAGTACGCGCAAGAATGCGTCGCGATCCGCCGCCGATACGCCGGCCAAGATCCGTCTTTCGTTGTCTTGAATCGCTTTCTGCGCCGCCGCAACGGTTTTGCGGCCGGCCGCGGTCAGTGAGAGCAGATTGCTTCGCCGATCACTGGGGTCGGGTTGCCGATTGATCAAATTCCGTTCCTGCAAATCGTCCAGTACCGCGATGATGCGGGTACGGTCGGCGCCAATGGCATCGGCCAGGCTGGCCTGACTGCTTGCCTCATTGTCGCGCAATGCCGTAAGCACGGCGTAGGCCCACATCGATACACCGTGCGCCTCCAAAAGAGGCAACTCCGCACGCATCAAGGACCGGCCGAGCGGAACCATCAGCGCCGCGAGATCGGGCCGGCCTTCGGGATTCTGTTGCGCCACGGGCACCACACTAGTCGAATCGTCCGATCATATTCATTGTTAAATGATGTGCGCGTGCCTATCATATGCCTAATGATACCGACCGAGGATCGCACCGTGGCCGTCGAGCTGGTTATCGACAGCGCCGCGTCACGGATATTCGATGTGCTGGCCAATCCGGCGAATCATGCCGCGCTCGACGGGACGGATGCGGTGCGCACTCCCATGCTGGACGCACCCGACCGCCTCCATCCGGGCGCGATATTCACCATGCGAATGCGCACCAGGCCGTCGAATCTGACCCTCTCCGCGCTCGTCCAAGCGGCCGTCGCGCTCACGCACCGCGGCCGGCTGACGAATGTCGTCACCGAATTCGACGAACCGTACCGAATCGCCTGGCAGAACTTCGGCCGGCACACCTGGCGATACGAGCTGGAACCGCTGACGCCGACACGAACCCTGGTGCGGGAAACCTTCGATTACTCAACCAACATCGCACCATGGTTGCTCGAGCTGGCGCGATTTCCCACGGTAAATCATCGAGCCATGCGAGAAACACTGAACAGGCTCGCGGCAACTGTCAGCATGAAGGTATGACTCCGGTACGCATCGGCGCGATAGTCCTGCGGGTCGACGACCTGGACCGCCAGCTACGGTTCTGGTCCGCGGCTTTGGACTACGCCCCACGCCAAGCACCGAGTGAGGACTGGGCGGTACTGGCGCCGCGAAGCGGTGTCGGCCCCAACCTCTCACTGGACAAACGGCATTCGGTCGCGCAGGTACCTCCGCGTACCCATCTGGACCTCTACACACACGACCAGGAACGCGAGGTGACGCGACTCCTCGGCCTCGGCGCCAAACGCATCGACTGGCCGCGCCCGCCGGCAGCCGATTTCGTCACCCTGGAGGATCCCGAGGGGAACCGTTTCGACGTCGTGCAGTTGCGCTAATCGTCTGCACCACAACACGATCAGCCACTGACCGACTCAGGAATCTCCGCACATCGGTACACCGATTCCGATTCCCAGTCATCGCGGCAGCCCGGCCGCTATCTCCATACCGAAATATTGCAACCGACTACTACTTGCCTACCGACTCGAAGTCGGTTACTTTGAGGGCAGCTGCTTCACCGACTTGACATTAGTTAGACCGAAGGGAGCGCCCTGCTCATGAGCAATATCCAGCCGAAGGTTCTTGTCATTGGCGCATCGGGGGCGCTGGGCAAGGCTGTTTGCGATGTATTCAGTGCCCGTCACTGGAATGTAGTGCGGGGCCTGCGCACTCCCGATGGACAATCCGATTCCGTCTATGTCGATCTCGAGGATGAGCATTCCGTTGCCGAAGCCATGGCTGAAGCGGACATCGTTGTGAACACGGTGCCGCTGAACTACACGGCCGAAAGGATTGCGTTGACCACCGGGGCCAAGCTGCTCAGCCTCGCCATCACCGAGATGTCCGCACAACAAGGGTTGCGGAACCAATATCTGAATGCCTCAGGGACCGTTGTGCTGAATGCCGGTCTCGCGCCAGGCGTAACGAATCTGGTTGTCAGAGATCTACTTTCGTTTGACCGGTACTGGAAGGGGCGCATCACGATCGCCGTACCGCTGCCGTGGAATGGGTATCGGGGCACCGAAGGAATTCGGATGGTCCACGCAAACTTCACCACATCAGGGCGGCACGGGGCTTACTCGGGCTCTCATGACGCGGTGGTCATTTCGTTCCCGGAGCCGATTGGTGACACCGAGTGCATCGGATGGTCCGAACGTAACGACGGCTGGGTGCAGCGGCTGGCCGCAGGCCGCATGGTTCGCGCTTACTGCTACATCGACAACCGCCGACTCAACTCCTGGATTGTGCGCTTGAACAAGCGTGACATCTTGGGACGGCTTCCGTTGTGGCCGTTCTTGAGATTTCAGCGCAGGTTTGAGACCCCCACGCAGGAGCCCGTTTCCATTTGGGTTTCCTTGAAAACGCCCGATTTCGAGCATTCCAGAATCATCACCTGCAGCGGGTGGTACCTCGGTTCCGCCAAGGCCGCCGAGGTGATGGCCGCGCAGCTCCTCAACAGCGAGCATCTCGCGGGCCGCGGCTGCCTGGACGCTAACGAAGCGTTCACCCTGGCCGATATTGCCGGTCCGCTGCAAGAATCCGGCATCGTGGTGCATAACCACATTCCCGAGATCGGGATTCACCGCGCGGTGCCTGCATACGCGGGCCGCCCCGCCGCGGGCTGGGCACCCGGCCTGGGCGAACGCGATCGCTGGAGCGGTACCGACAACACCCGTTAGACGGCCCTATCGGGTGGCGCGAGCCTCAAGCGCGGATTGCGCAGCGTCGAGGACCTGAGAGAATGCTCGACCAAATAGCCGTGGCAAGACCAGTCGCGTTGCTTGTTCGGAGAGAACGGGCAGCCGAAGCTCGGCGGTGGACGACCAGACGAGGTTCGTGCCCTGGGCAGTTGACGTCAGGACTACCGCACCGCCTTCGTGCCGCACCGGCGGGTTGCTCTTGATGACGCGATAGCCGAATGAGTGGGGTGGGTCGAAGTGTGTGATCTCTTCGTGCACAACGGCGAAGGGGAAGATGAATCGCCGAATGGCGCCGGCTCCATATGCGGCACCGCTGCCGGGACGTACCAGCTTGGCCGCCACGAACAGCGGCGCGTTGGTGTAATTATCAGCGTTGCTGACCCAGTCGAAAACGTCGGCAATCGGGGCAGCGATGATGCGGCGTACCTCGATGGTCTCCATGAGGCTCTGCTAGCTCTTACGCCGTGCGCGTGCGGTCGCCGGCGGTTTACGCAGTCCGGCGAACATGTACAACATCACTGTTTCCACCTCTTGCGCCGCTTCGGTGTAATCGGCGGAATTGGCGATCAATAACGAAGATTCACACAGAACACGGAAAATCAGCTGGGAAGCCTTTTCGATCGAGAGGTCCCGCAATTCGCCGTTCTCTTCCGCTTCGGTAAGCAGCGTACGTATGAGGGGTAGCGCCAACTCACCCTCCAGTGCCTGGGTGCGTTCCGCGCCCAGCACACCCATGACCTGACGTACGAGCACGCGCGGCTCACGGTTGTCGGTGTATCCCTTGATCACCGCGCTCGCCGCGGCTTCAATCCGATCCCATGACCCGGCGGGTACATCGATGAGAACCTTCACGACGTTTTCGATGACACCTTTGGTGGCATCGCGGTACACGTCGATGAATATCTCTTGTTTGTCTTTGAAGTGGTGGTAGATGGCACCTTTACTCACCTGGGCCGCGTCGGCGATGTCGTCCACCGATGTGTCGTCGAACCCTCGGTCGACAAATAGCATTCTGGCGGCCTCGACTATCGCCGAGCGTGTCAGCGCGGCATAGCGCTCGCGGCGACCCGGCTTGGATTCGCTCATAGACCCTGATACTACTCTCTGAACTCTATTTTGTAATCGACTCCCGGTATCTGGAAATCGACGGACTCATGAAGCCGGAGCGGTAGATGTTCCCCTCCGCGGGCGTGTCGTCAATTCGCCACCGCAGTTCGGGCACGTTTTCAGGGCACTGTGACATTGGGGGCAGAACGTACATTCATAACTGCAAATCCATGCGGTTGCGCCGTGATTCAGTGGTGCTCCGCATTTCTCGCAGTCGGGCTTCATCTCCAACATCTCAACCCCCCACCTCGGCGGAGGGTTCCCGCTGACCCACCGAATCCCAGTGTCTGTACAGCAGCGGCAGAAGCCGATCTGCGTCCTCATCGGGAAAGTACAGTTTGGCGTCGGGCACAGTCTCGAAGGTCACGGGACCACCGAAAAGTTCGGCCAGGCGTTGCCCGTACTTGAGTGGAAAGAAGTAGTCCCCTAGCCCCCACGCGATCAACGTTGGCTTGCTGAACGCCGCCAGACCGGCGCGCGCAGCCTCAAGGTCACGTGTATCCATGGCCCGCAGCATCTTTGACAGGAAGCGTGACGACTCAGCGGTGCCAAACACGGGCCGTCCATACGATTCGACGATGTCGTCCGGCAGGCGGCCGGGTTTCCGATAGCCAGCACCCAAGAGCGTTCTGAGCACTGCGGGCCGCGCAAAAAATCGTGGACCGATCGCGGCCATCAGTGATGGCCGGGCCAGCGCCACTACCGGTTTGAACAGTTTCGGCGGCACGTGACCTTCGGTATCACAGTTGGTCAGGGCCAAGGTCCTGATTCGATGGGGGTGGCCGGCGGCCATGATTTGCGCGACCGCTCCCCCGGTGTCGTTGGCCACCAGGTCGAACTGGTCGATTCCGATGCCGTCGAGGAAGGCGACGACAAGTTCGGCGAGCCCAGACAGGGTGACGTCGACATGTGCCGCCGGAACGGATGTGCGTCCGTGACCGGGCAGATCCAGGGCAATACAGCGCCGCCCAGTTGCCGCGGCCGCGGTCACCACGTTGCGCCAGAGCAGGCTGTTGGTGAGCACTCCGTGAACGAACACCACGACCGGGCCGGTGCCGATATCGAGGTAGCTGAGGCGGCCGTGGTCAGTGTTGACGCTGTGGCGGTTCTCCTCGAGCCTCGCGCTCATTGCTCCCTCATCTCCTGGTGTTCAGCGTTAGATCTGTTGATGCGCCGCCATTCCCGTATGCCTAGTGCGGCCAGCACCGCGCTGGTCGAGCACAGCAGTATCGCTTCGACGGGTCCGAGAAATTTGGTGTTGGCCATGTCCATGTCAACGATGTGGAAATAGCCATGCAGGCCATTCCAGATCGCAGCCAAGATCAGTGTCGGCGCGCGCCACTCCGGTGCCCGCCAACCCAACAACAGCCCCGTGCCAAAGGTGATGGAACACACGGCGTAATCGTGGATCAGATGCGGGTTGTACACACCGAAATTCGCGATGGTACTGCCGAATGATGCCGGGTCGCTGGCCCCCCAGATGCCCAGCCCCACGAAGACCGCACCGAACACCGCCATGACCGGCCCCAGCAGGCCACCGCTGGGCTCTGCGGCCGCCGATCGCGTCATGCGCCACCGCCCCAACGTCTGTACATCGCCGTCATCGGTGCGCCGCCGAATCCAGCGGGTTGGTGTTGATCGGGATTGCCATGCCTACCTTCCACAGCACCGCTGCCCGTGATGCCCTGCGCTGCAAGGACTCGTATTTCATCGCATCGCTGAACGCGCGGGCGAAGCCGGTGCGCGGATGCCGCCGTGCGACCAGGCGCGTGTAAGTCGACGGCACCTGCGCCGCACGAGTGCCTGCCACATCAAGATGGGCGGCCTCGTGGAGCAGATACGGCTCAACTCCGGTGGCCGAGCCGGAGGGCACATGTACATCCATATGAGCGGCGATTACTTCGGCCACGCCGGCGGCAAAGGCATCGGTGGCGTTGTTCCGCGAAAGCCACTCTTTGGCAATGTCCGCGCCCTCGACGGCAAAGCAGGCGTAGGGGCGGTGGTCACGGAACTGGCGAGTCAGCGCCACGTCGTGAAACAGACTCGAAATGTACAGCAGTTCAGGGTCATATCGGTGGCCTTCCAGCTGGGCGAAGAAATCCCCGAAGTACCAGCAACGCAAGCAATGGTTGTACAAGCTCGTGGTGTAGTGCTCTGTCACAAAACGTTCGGCGTCCAACGCCAGCGCGGAATCCGGCGGGGCGCTTTCACGGGCCAGCGCACTGGAATCAGCGCGTCCGAGCCGGGCCCGGATGGTGCCGGGAAGAGACTTCACCTGGGCGGCCACTGCGACCCGCGCGAAGCGCATCTGCTCGGCGCGGCTCAGGCTGCCAGGTTGCGCGCTCATGGTTGTCATGGTGTGGCCTTCCGGATGAAAGTGGGTGATTTTGGCGAATGTATTTGCACAGGTATGCGTTTAGAGGGCATTGGTCAAGCGCAACAGGTGCCATACCGACGAAAGGCGCGGACCGTTGGCGAACGCGAGGTACTCCGGTTCGATGACATGGGGCGCCCATTTACGTTTGAACGCTTCTTGCGTCTTGGCCGGATAGACCTTGTCGCCCTTCTCGGCGAGTTGACGCACCATCCAGCGCACCACGCCGCTGGATCCATCGGGACATTGTTCACCGATGCTCGCGAAGGGCGTCAGACCCAGGTGCAGCCAACCGGCGCCTTCGCCGCGGAACTGCTCGATGGCCGCGAGGTTGATCATCTCAATGGTGCCCACCGAAGCGTCCGGGTGCCGGCGGGTCAGGTCATACAGCCAACCCGGCCTGGCTCCGAATGCCGGCGAGTACGAGATGTAGCCGGTGACCTGCCCTTCACGCTCGGCGATGAACAACCGTTTGCGATCACTGCCACGCCCGGCTCGCTGCCCCACCATGAAGTCGAGTTTTTTGACGTGCCACCCTTTGGCGCGCAACCATGTACGGTCGATCTCCTCCAATTCGCCTGGTGCGTTGGCGATATCGATTTCGCGCACCGCTGTGCCCTCACGGCCGGCCCGCGAGACGTTCTGGCGGACCTTGGCCAGAGGCTTGCCCTTCTTGGTGAAATCGGCCAGATGCACCGAATAAGAGCTGCCAAATTGGTCGACGGTGAAGCCGCGAGACGCGAACAATGCGGTGTCCTCTTGCCGGACTTGCACCGCGACCATGTTGCGGCCCGCGACAATCTCGTCGAGGAACCGGTCGAGCAAGGCACCACGTTCCGGCCCGGCGGCGAACGGGCCGCCGAGCACGAAGACCGTTCGGCCGCGGCGGCGATAGGCGACAATTCCGGCGATGTCCGGTGTGCTGAAGTGGCTGGTGTCGTCGTTACAGGCAATGAAAGCGCTGGGATGGTCAGCGTATGCGGCAATGGCGGCCACCGGGTCGCCGGTGTTGACGGTTTTCTCGGGCACGACTATCACTTCCCTTGTTTTGCAGGAATTTATCGGTTGAGCGCGGGCTCTTTCGTGGGATTGGAAACCGGAGCCACTGGAAGTCGGCTGGGCGCCAGCGCGCGGGTGAGGACCGGACCGGCGATCGCTGTTGTGGCGATGGTGGTTACCACGAGTGCGGTGAACACTTCCGGGCTGAACACCCCGCATCGCACCCCGACCATGGCGATCACGATCTGAATGACACCGCGCGTGTTGAGGCCCGCTCCTATCGCGATGGATTCGGGCCAGCTGAATCCACTGATCCTGGCGCCCAGCCCCGCACCGAGGAATTTCGAGAGAACCGCGACCACACATATGGTGGCGGTCAGCGCCAGCACCGGTCCGGAGAGCAGCCTGCCCAGGTCCAGCTGCAGCCCGATGGTCGCGAAAAATATCGGACCGAAGAAAGCAACAGCCATGGCATGCAACGGTTTATGGACTCGGCTGCCCGACGGTGTCGCCGCGGTCACCAATATGCCCGCGAAGAAGGCCCCGATGACCGGTTCAAAACCCAGTAGTTGGCCCGCGGTGGCGCACACGATGATGGTGGCCACGGTGACCGTAGTGGATGTCGGGGCACTCCACCGCGAGCACTGGCGTGCTAGCCGCTTCCGTAGCGCGGGGCGGACCAGCACCGCCAGCGCGGCGACCGCGGCGATGGCCACAGCTGCCATTTTCAGAGCGGCAAGGCCTCCGGCGCCGGCATCGGCGGCCATGCCGGTCACCACCGACAGCAGCAGCCACCCCGCGACATCGTCGATGATCGCGGCGGCCAGGATCACCTGTGCGATCTCATGCGATGCCAGGCCCAGATCCATCAGGATCCGGGCAATCACCGGTATCGCCGAGACCGCTACCGCGGTGCCCAGGAACAACGCGAACACCGTGCGATCGACGGCGGCTGGCCGCAGCGGTTCGGGCACCATGTATCCGATCGCGATACCCCCGGCCAACGGTATGGCGAGCCCCAACGCACTGATCGCGGCGATACCGGCCAGCCGCTGCTTGAGCTTGTCGACGTCGACATGCATGCCCGCGACCCCGACCAACAGCACCACCGCCAGCAGGCACAGGCCCGAGATGATTTCCGAACCGGCACCGGCCGAGGGAAAAAGTACATCCGCGGTTTCCGGGAAAAGTCGCCCAAATACCGTGGGGCCCAGCAGGACACCCGCGGCGATCTCGCCGACCATCTTGGGTAGCCCGATCTTGTTGGCGGCCGCCCCGCATGCGAGAGCCGCCACTAACAAGATAACCAGGTCGGCGAAAAAGATCAGGGACACGTCTTTGGGCAAGGCCCCCGCGGCCAGCACCGCTGCGTTGCTCACGACCGGGGCTACTTCCAGTCGCTGTTTCTCGAGGTCACCATGTCCCGTATCGCATGATTCGCCTCGCGGACACCGGTTTTGACAGTACCGCCATAGAACTTGGCGGCTTCTTTGATGACGGGACCAAACCCGGACTTGAAGTACTGCCCGCGCACATGCTCGGGGCTTTGATACTTGCCCCAGGTGAGAATCCGGGTCATCGAGAACAAGGTGAAGGCACCCGACGGGCATTGATCCGCGGGATCGAGGGTGTTCCAGAATCCCGGGATGAGTTCACTTTCGCGCAGCGCGGCATAGATCTGCTGCTGAGCCTGTGCCGCGTCGATCAGCCCCGCGTCATATTCGTCGATGGCCGCCAGAGCCCGATTGAACATGGCGGAGATGACCGTGTTGTCGATGCCCTGGATGCCACGGTACGGTGCGCACTCCAGCACCCCGAAAGCGGATCGATTGTGCGACCGATCGAAGTCGAATGAGGCCTCCATCTGCCCGTTGACGCCGTACAGGGTTCCGATCGTCCAGACCCGGAACCAGGCGTTCCACAGTTCGAAACTGTCAAAGCTGGTGTACGAAGCGGAGACCAGCTTGTCGTAGTAGTCGAACGAAAGCTTGGTCCATTCCTGGACATATGAGAACCGTTCGGTACTGAAGCAGTTGTTCCGCACGGCGTCAATCAGCCGGTGCCCCAACGCATTGAGGATCATCACCGTGACAGCCAGGCCGCTGGAGAACAGCGGATCGATGAAATCCGAGGCATGCGGCAATAGGCACCACCGGTCGCCGACCACTTGCTTCGACGCGAACTGGCTGCGCCGTGAAGCAGTGTAGGGGCGTACCGCACTGGCGCCGGCCATTTGTGCGGCGAAATCGGGGAACCTGCCGATGTGCTTCCAGAATTCCGCCTCCGCCGATAGTTCGGGCTGAACCGGGTAGCGGTCCAGATCCAAGTTGATTCCGACGCTGCACAGCCTGCTGGTGGATCCCAGGTAGTTGTCGAAGGGGATCACCCATGCCCAGCCGCCATGGAACAGGTGGTGCAGTGTTCCTTGACTGAACGGGCTCACCGCTCCTTGGCGCGCTTGCGCTTCCACCACATCGTCGAACGGCCGCACTCCGGTGAAATGACTGAAAATGGTGCGCGATTTCGTCCGGTAGGGCGGGTCGATTCGAAGATCCAGCTTCTCGCCCAGGATGCTGCGCATTCCCCCGGCATCCACGAGGTAGCTGGCAGTGAACTCGCCTGCACCGTCCGTCTCGATGGTGACCTCCTCGGCGCCGAAGGTCACATCGGTCACCGGGGTGTGGGTGAGGCCCTTGGCACCGTAGGAGAGGGCTACTTGGTACATGTAGGCGTCGACGTCTTGGCGGAAAAAATGCGAGTCCGGACCGATCGGTGGTCCCCAGGTGGGGTATTGGGTGTACTCGGTGGGCTTGGACCGCATCCCTTCCTGGTGGTAGACGAAACTGAAATTGCGTTTGACTCCGGATCCCGAGCTGACCTTCTTCGAAAGGGTGCCGTGCGCCGACAGGTCACCTATCTCAGGGACGTCGTAGCGCAACGCGAGGTTGCGCAGTCCCATAATGGTTTCCGGGACCGTCGACTCGCCGATCGCGAACCGCGGATGCCCGCTGGCTTCAACCATCAGCACCCGCACCCCATGCCGCGCCAAAATGGCCGCCAGGGTCGAGCCACCGATCCCACCGCCCACGATGATCACATCGTGATTATGTGCCAGTTCTGGTGTCGTCATTTCTCTGCCTCCGCCAATGTCGTTGTACCCGTGCTTGTCTGCGATCGCGTGACTGGTCGCGACTGCTGCGGCGGCGCGCTGGTCTTAGTGTCCAGCGCGTCAGCGGCATCAAGGGCCTTCAAGTAGGCGCCGATGGCCACGTTGCGCAGCAGCGTGGTGGGCACACGCTGAGCGCCCGAGCGGAACCATGGGATGTTGGACGGCAACGGTTCGCCCACCAGGGTCTTGGCGAAACGCCAGCCAGTGTCCACCGACGTGGAAAACCCATGTCCGCACCAACTTCCGGCAAACCAGAGGCCGTCCATCCCTGGTACCGGACCCACCACCGGGTTGCGATCAAAGGAGCTGGCGGTAATGCCAGACCAGGCGGCGTCAACTTCGACGTCGGCCAGAACCGGGAATCGCTCTGTCAGTTCCTGACGGACACGCTGCTGAATTACCCGAGATCTCTTGATGTCTCGAGAAGGCACTCGCGACGGCACAAACGCGGGCCCACCGCCGAATACCACCCGCTTGTCCGCGGACATACGGTAGTAGTTGAAGAAGGTTCGTTGATCGATGATGGCGCCCCGACCCGACCAACCCAATTCCGCGAGTTGCGCGTCGGTCAGTGGTGCGGTCGCCAGTAGATGAGTACGCAGCGGAATGACGGAAGATTTCAGCGGATTGAGGCCCCCGGAGTAGCCGTCGGTGGCCAGGAAGACGCGCCGGGCCCGCACTTGAGCACGTGCCGTGGAAACACATACCCCGGTGGCGTCGGCTTCGACGTTGATCACCGGGCTGTGCTCGTACACCGCGGCACCGCGCCGGCGCAGGGTGTCAGCCAGGCCGGTGACCAACCGGTAGGGGTCCACGACCATGGCATTGCGGTAGGCGAATCCCGCCTTGTAGCCCGGCCCGGCCCACTCGGTGACTTCTTGGGAACTCAGCCAAGGCACCTCACGGCCCAGTTCGGCGAGGTTTTCCAGATGCGTGACCATGCGCGCCAGCGAACGGTCGGTGAGGGCGACGAGGGTGTGCGGCTCATTGCGCGCATCGCAATCGATGTTCTCTTTGGCCACCAGGTCACGCAGTAGTTCGACGCCGTGGAACGTGGCGTCGAACGAGGCGATGGCGGCATCATCGCCGTACTTGCGCCGAAACGCGGCCATCGGCATGCTCAAGCCGGGCGAGACGATGCCCGTGCTGCGCCCGGTAGCGCCCGCACCCACGTGTTTGGCTTCCAGCACCGCTACGGACAGTTCCGGGCGTAACTCGGTGACGAAGTACGCGGCCGTCAGCCCGGCCAGACCGGCCCCTATCACCAGCACGTCGACGTCGTGGTGCCCGTCGGTGATCGCGGGCGCACTCGCCGGCGAGTCTGGCCACCAGATGGGGGCGGTCTCGGCGAGGTGCCCGATTTCTATTCCGTTCATTGATCCCTCTCTTGATGTTCGGTGACGGGCAGGAAGCTGCTGTCGTGCCAGACCAGCGGTGCGTTCTTGGCGCCTTCGTGGGTGTGGATGACGTGCCCTATCAGCAGCGTCCGATCGCCGTATCCACATGTGTCGACAACCTCACAGACGGACCAGGTTTCGGCCTCCGTCAAAATCGGCACCCCGAAGGAGTGCTCGAATCCGTGCCCACGGAACCTCGGAGTGTGCGTGGTGGCGAATTCGGTGGCCAAGCCTTGTTGGTGCGCTTGCAGAACATGGACCGCGAAGCGTCCGGATTCCGCGGCAGCGCGCAGGGTTTGCGACTCGTGGGCCAGGCAGACGGACAACAGGGGCGGCTCAGCGGAGACCGCGGTGACCGCGGAAACTGTCAACCCCAGGGGCCCGAGTTCATCGCTCATCGCCGAGACGATGCTGACAGTGGATGACAGGGTTCGGTAGAAGCTGAGGGTGCGGGTCCGGTCTACATCGGTACGGCTGTGGCGCAGCCGCCGATACTCATCCAGCGATGTCGGCATATCCCGGCGCTTTCGTGGAGTGCTGAGTGCGCTGGCTCAACTTCTGCTCGAATTCTTGAAACTCAGGTATGGCTTTGGGCTCAAAGGGAATCGAAAACTGCTTCATGAAGTTTCCGAACAGCGCGCGGTCTCCGCACAAGTGCAGCGGGATGACGAGGAGCGCCCATTCCCATCCCACGAAGTACGCCCACAGTGCGATGACCACCGACTGAGTCAAGAAACTGTGCATGGTGTTGTAGAGGACGTAGTAGTACTTCGGTAGAGGTTCTCGCTTTTGGGTGAAATGGGCGATGACACCAGGTATATAGCCGACCAGATCGATGTAGCTGAACAACAAGATCGCCGGCAGCCACCGCACATCGGAGATGTTCCAGATCAGGAGAGCCCCTGAGACTGTCATGCCGACGAAGTATTCGGCACGCAACAGCCCGAACGTGGTCTTCGTCTCGAAACGGTTTATGTGGTCCATATTCTTTGTCCCCTAATTCTTTTCGTAGGAGTTGGGGTCAGCGCGCGGCGACGGATTCGGCGGCCAGTCCCAGGCTCTCGCGGGTCACCGGCCGCACGTCGGCGATGGTGCGGGACATTATGGTGAAGATGCTCTCTTTGAGTACACGTTCGGCGATGGGCTCGAGAACCCCTGCCAGGCTGGGAATCCCGAAGTCGAAGGTGACTTCGAAACTGACCCGGGATCCGACCGGGCCGGGTTCCACCAGCCATCTGCCCCGGAAAACCTCAAAGTCACCTGATAGCTGTTCGAAGGCGATGCTGCGGTCAACGGGGTTGTGGTAGTCGACCTCGGTCCAGCGCAGTGGGCCATTGCGGAAAATCACTTCCCAGTCGCTGTAGGTGGTTTCCGGCACCAGGGCGCTCGGGTCGTCCGATCGCACGGTGATCGAGGAGATGTCCTCGACGTATTGGGGGTACTCCTCGAATTGAGCGATGGCGCGATACGCCTCATCGGGATGGGAGCTGGAGTCGACGATCAGTTGTGCGGTACGCATGAGCTGTCCTTCCTACTTCTGTGTGCTTATGTGTGATCAGCCGGGCAGCGCTGCCTTGGCACGGACGGCCACCCGCTCAATCGCGTTCTGGTAGCCCTGGATGAGAAATTCGACATCCTCATCGGAGATGACGGCCGGCGGTGTCAACCGCAGGACGTGATCAGAATTCAGTGAGTGGTTGACGATGATGTTGTTGCTGATGAGCTCGATCAACAGGTCCCCCACGATCGAGGCGTCTGCGAACTCGATACCGATCAGTAATCCGCGGCCGCGCACCTGCACGTGCTCGGGGGCGAACCACTGCGCGCTTGCCGCACTGATCCTGTCCAGGAGAATCTGCCCGAGCGCCGCGGCCCGTGCGACGAGTCCCTCCTCGGCAATTACGCGCAGCGCCCCGCTGACCGCTGCCATGCCCAGCGGGCTGGTCGAGAATGTCGAGGTGTGCAGATAGGGGTCGCGGTCGAGCTGGCGGAAACACTCGGTAGTGGTGATGGCCGCCGAGACAGGCATCACTCCACCACCAAGCATCTTGCCGGACAACAAGATATCGGGAATGACATGCTCCCGGTCCACGCCCCACCACTGCCCAAGCCGGCCGAGTCCGGTTTGGATCTCGTCGGCGACCAGCAGCGCCCCGTACTCGTCGCATACCGCACGCAGACCCGCCAGATACCCGCTGGGGGGAATGATGACGCCGGCCTCGCCCTGTACCGGTTCAACGATCACGCACGCGCGCGCCGTGCTCATCGCAAGTTCGGTGCGCAGTGCCCCGATATCTCCGTACGGCACATGACTCACTCCGGGCAACAGCGGCCGGAACGGGGCCTGGAACACCTCCCGCGCCGTTAAGGACAGTGCGCCCAGCGTTTTTCCGTGGTAGCCGCCCGTCATCGAAATGAACCGCCGGCACCCGTTCAGGCGTGCGAGTTTCATGGCGGCCTCGGTGGCCTCGGCACCCGAGCACGCGAAGTGAATGCGGTCGAGACCGTTGGGGGTGATGGCGGCCAGTGCGGCCGCGGCTTCGGCGGCGGCCGGTTCGTAGAACATGCGGGAGGACACCGGATGGTGATCCAGCTGTCGACGGATGTGCTCGACGATGACCGGGTGCCGATATCCGGCGAGGGCGACGCCGTATCCACCGGCATTGAGGAAACGCACACCTTCCGCGGTGGTGAGCCAGGCTCCGTCGGAGGATGTTTCGATGTGGCCACCGAATATGTCGCCCAAGGTGGCGCGGCCACTGCTGAGATGCGTTTTGTATATCCGGGCGATATGCGCGGCAGTCGGCGCCTGCGGCCTTGCTGTTACTGACATGCTGGTGTCCTCTCCCCTAGTCCAGGCGCAGCGGTTCGCCGATGACCGCGCGCGCCAGAGCGTCGGCCAGCGATAGCCGTGAGGGCGGATGGAAGGGCGCACATTGGCAGACGCTCGACAGGTAGGCGATGTCGTTCGAGCTGATAAAGCCGATTCCGCCAAGGGCTTCCACGGATAGCGCCGCGGCATCACGAATGGCGTCCTGCGCACCGTAACGGGCTTGGAGGGCGCCCACCAAGGAACGGTTGTCCACCGTTTCGTACTGCAAATGCATCGCGACTCTCTCCAGCAGCAAGGTAGCCGTCTCCAGACGTACCGACAGCTCCGATAGCACGCTCGACGAGGCCCGGCGTCGCTGGAACACCTTCTCCGCCAGGGCGGTAGCCGCCCCCAGGTAGCAGCTGGTGATCAACAGCTCAAACCAGACGAATCCGATCGTCTGCAACAAATCCAGGGCGCCACCCTCGTTGTTGGCCGGCACCGTCAGTTGGTCGTCGATGAACACGTCGGTGAGACGGACTTCATCGCTTTCCGCGCCGGCCAGGATGTCCGTACCCCAGAACGGATGAATAGTGACGCCTTCGGTTTGCGCGGGGATCAGCGCGAAGACAGTCTCCGGGGCAGCTCCGTTTTGGGCTGGTAGAGCCATGCTCATTGACAAAAAGTCCATGGATGCCGAAAGACTGCAGGGCTTTTTGGAACCGTTGACTATCACACCGCCTGCCGCCCGCCGGGCCGTGACAGTCGGCGAGATCACGCTCTGCCCTGGACTGCCCTCGGCGAAGGCAGAGGAGACCAGCATGCGCTGGGATGCGATCACCTCCAGCATCGCCCATTCAAATCCGCTGGCCTGCAGGCTATCTGCCAAGGTAAACAACGTAGCGACCGAAAAATGGTGCATCGCGGTCGCTACCGCCAGCGATGGCGATTTGGTGGCGATCGCACGCATCACCGCCACCGTTTCCAAGGGGGTGGCGCCGACCCCGGAATGTGCCGTGGGGATGACCAGCGCAGGCCCATTGAACTTGCGGAAAATCTCGATTCCGCGGCTACCCGGCGACTCCAGCTCACGCAGGGGGTCCTCCGCGAGCGCGTCGAGGATTCCCGGCAACAGATTCTCCGTGATTTCGTACGCGGTACCGGTGGTTTCCAGGATCATGACTGCTCCTTGTAGTGCCGCGGCGGATGCGGGGTGTAGGAGATCGCCACACCCTGGATGTGGGAAGTGCGCAGGGCCGGATAGTTCGCCTCGCCGAATGCCCCACCCGTCAGGGCGGTTCCACCATGCGTGGGCAGCGGCGCACCGAACGCGATATGCGATTCGTTCACCTTGATGATGCCGGTATTGGTGACGTTCGCCACGTACGTATCGATAATCGTTGCGCTACTTGACCATAGTGAGTTGCGCAGCCCATACAGGTTCGTGTTCACAAAGTCGACGACCGTCGAGACGGTGAAGTCGCCGTCGCTGCCGTCCGGCACCACGATCGGCAGCAAGGGAAAGAAGGTCTCGTGTTCGACAGCCTTTACTCTGCGTGAGTTTTTCAGCCCATCGACACGGATAACCGTGGGCTGCAAAAACATTCCGGTCTCCGACGGAGAGCCGTCGACATGCACGCTACCGCCACCGGCCAACAACTGAGCCCCGTTGTCCAGAGCGTCGCCCAGGACGCTGTGGAACTTGTCGTGCCGCAGCACCGGAGATAACAGCACACCGTCTTCGTCGGGGTATCCAATCCGGATGGCCGCAGCCTTCGCGATGACCAGAGCGATGAGATCATCGGCAATATCAGGATGAGCTACAACAAGATTGGGAATCATGCAGAGCTGTCCGGAGCCAAAGAACGCCTCGAGGAGAGCATCAGAAGCGTAGTCCAGATTGGCGTCCGACCACACCACGACGACATCGTTGCCGGCCAGTTCGAGGATCGGCTTCTTACCTGCCGCCACGCACTGGCGCTCGATTTCGAGCCCGGGCTCGACCGCCCCGAAGTACATGATGTCGTTGACCAGCGGACTGTCCAACCATTGCTCGAAAGCCGGTGCCGGCTCGGAGCAGACCACGTTGATCGTGCCCACGGGCGCCCCGACAGCCTCGAGGACAGGGGCGATGATCTCGATCATGCTGTAGAAGACACCCAGCGGTACAGACCTGGGCGCACGGATAACCACGGCGTTGCCCGCCATCACACTGGTGGCCGCGAGCATTGCGCTGGACATGGGCGCGTTCGCCGGCGGATTGATGCACACCACGCCGTCGGCGCAGCGGCGCACGATGCGCCGTGAGTCCCCGTCGAACGTCTCGTACCACAGCTGGCTGCGGTAAAAGTCTCTGGACTGCGGGGTCGTGGTGGCCAGCCAGCCCGAGACTTCCCATTTCACCAGTTCCCGGGGATGACCCTCATACAGGGCCATCTGCTCGATTTTCTCCCGCTGGCCGAGAATCTGCGCACCCAGGTGCGCGAGGAAGTCATCCACCCGCACCTGCAGTGGGGCCGCGCGCCATACCTTGGCGGCCCGGGCCGCGGCCGCGATGGCGGCGCGCATCTGCGCGTCCGTGCCGACGGCGACTCGGCCCACGATGCCCGTCATGTCCGGGCTGTACTGCTGCTCACCGGAGTCCAACCGTCGCTTCAGAGTCAAAGTAGCAAACGAATCTTCAAGCACTGCACGTGGGTCAGCAACGTATATCCACCGGTCGTCAGTTACTTGTTCGCCACCGATATAGCTCCCGTAGGAGACCAGTGTCGCCGCGGGCGCGGTGTCGCTGATCGTCATGTGTGCCCTTCTGTCCGTGGTTCTCTTCCGACCTTCGGCAGGACAGTGCCAGAGCCCTCTGAAACGATGCTGACTTGTCTCTGAAATGGTCGATATAGGTACTACAGGTGCAGTGCAGCTACTTGTCAGAGTCATTTTCCCGACACCGCCTGGCCGATCCTCAAGATGACATGGGTTTCGTTTACGGCTAAGCTCAATACGCAAACATGACCATGGGTTTAACCAAACCTGGTAGCTGTAGGGGGCCTTATCGATGCATGCACAAATCGATCTGTTGGGACCCGTTCAGGTAAGGGTCACCGACCGAATCTGCATCCCATCAGGGGTAAGACTTCAGTGCGCGTTGGCATTGCTCGCCATTCGTCCGCGGGAGGTCATGCAGCGTGATGAATTGATTGAGGAACTCGGTCTTAATGAGACTACTAAAGATACAATCAACGCATTACATGCCCATGTACGCCGTTTAAGACAATGGCTCCATACCGAAGGCGCGACTTCCGATATTCTGCAAACAGCAGGCCGATCCGGCTATTTCCTCGATATTCACCGCCGAGATGTAGACGCGCATCAATTTATCGACTCGGTAAATGAAGCCGTCACATTGCAAACCAAGGTTCCTTCCATTGCCGTGGCAATGCTGGAGAACGCACTGGCACAGTGGCGGGGCGTTCCGTTTGCCGCCATGCCCGAAAGTGCCCGGGCACAGGGGTTCCTGCGTGAGCTGAACTCCCACAAGGAGCTTGCCCAGGAAGTCTTGCTCGACTGCTACCTGGCGTTGCAGCGTTTCCACAAGGCTGCGGTTGTCGCTCACCAGTTCACATTGGAGATGCCGTACAACGAGAAGATCTGGGAGAGCCACATCGTGGCTCTCCGCATGCTCGGCCGCCATGCCGAAGCCGCCCACATCTTTCGCCAGGTGCAGAAGCTTCTCTATGACGAGCTCAGGGTGGCGCCGTCCAAGTCGTTGCGCAGCGCATTGACCGATACTCGGTGGGCCACCGCCTGAGTGTGCGCGCCCCCCTAGGGCCCAATGCGGCCAACAGGCCGCTAGCGCACCGGGTCCGGCTCGCGTGCCACTACCGGTTCGGCGGCAATTTCCGGCTCTTCGACCAGACCCCAGCGCTGATGCCAGCGGGCAAGAGGACCCGGTGCCCACCAGTTCAGTCGTCCCATCAGCTGCATGAACGCTGGAACCAGCAATGGGCGGACCAGAAATGCGTCCACTGCCACACCAACAGCCAGGCCAACTCCGAGACCCCGCATGAATGCCACTTGGCCTGCGCTGATAGCGATGAACACCACGATCATCACGGTGGCCGCGGCCGTAACGATTCGGCCTGTGCGAATGAGCCCGAACGCCACTGCCTGTTTGTTGCGGTTCGGGGTGTTGTCGGGCAAGACCAGCCAAGCTTCGCGAATCCGCGAGAGAACGAATATTTCGTAGTCGATGGCCAGTGCGTAGGCGATACAAGCAAGTAGCGGCGGGATGAACGCGGTGAAGTGGCCGGTGGCGACGGTACCCAGGCCACCCAGGTGCCCATCCTGGAAGATCCACACCAAGGCACCAAAGGCCACACACAGCGACAGCAGATTCATCACCAGTGCCTTTATGGGCAAGATCACACTGCCCGTCATCAGGAAGATCAGCACGAATGTCACCACTGCGATGGCGGCCATGACCAACGGCAGCCGGTCCGTGATCCCGCCGATGTTGTCCAGGTTCCGCTGAGCCAAGCTGTCCACGAGCACTGGGCCGGGCGCGGGCACACTCTTAATGGCCTCCAGCTGCCGCTTGCCCAGATCACTGAACGGATCGGTATCCGTACTCAAGGAGATATAGGCACCGGTGCCGTCAATACCTGCCCGCCCGGCATCGCCGGGGCCCACTCGATGGCCGTCTACAAATGTCGCATTCGGGGCACTGACCGATTGAATTCCGTGGATTTGAGAGATCTTCATCGCGTAGTCGTCGATGGTTGCACGCGACGGCGCATTGTCTCCAATCAGAATTCGCGTATCCGCCGTGAAATTCTGACTGAATTCAGTGCGCACAATATCGCCCGCTAAACGCGCCGTCTGCGATGCCGGCAGAACACGGTCATCGGGATACGCAATCTTTATCCCGAGGACCGGTAGCCCTAGTAGCAGAAGGATAGCTCCCACCATTACCACCACAATAATGGGCCGGTTGGTGGAAAAAGCGGCGATACGAGCCCAAACACGATCGCTGGTTGCCTGTGAACCAACCTTGCCGGTTTTGAAAAGGTTGCCGAACCCCTTGCGTATGTCGAAACGCTCCAGCCTGTGGCCCAGGATCAATAGCAAAGAAGGAGCTAGAACCAGAGCACCTATCAAAGATAGGAGAACGCTCAACAAGCTGGCGTATGCGAGGGATTTCAGCAAATACTGAGGGAAAACCAGCATCACCGCGACCGTACACGCCATCGTCAGCGCCGAGTACAGCACGGTTCGCCCAGCGGTCAGCATCGTCACATGGAATGCGCGCTCCGGTGTCGCACCCGCCGACTGTTCTTCGCGGTACCTGCTCACGATGAACAAGGTGTAGTCGATAGCAAGCGCCAAGCTGAGCGCGGTAGCTACGTTAACGCCAAAAATAGAGACATTTGTGGCTAAATTTAGAGCACTGAGGGCCGCCGTTGTGCCCGCGATCGCGAACACGGAAACAGCCAGCGGGAGTAGCGCGGCGACGAGACTGCCGAAAATCCACACCAGCGCGAGGAAAGTGACTGGAAATGCGATGACTTCCATGACGATCAGGTCTTCGCGCGACTGCCTATTTCCGGCGTCGTAGGTGAGGGCTTGCCCTCCGGCCTGAATGGAGACACCATCGCGATCTCCTATCAGGGGATCGGCCAGGTTACGTGCGCGCGCAGGCGCATCCGTGTCATCCCCCTCAAGGCGGGCCGCCACGAGCCCCGTCTTACCGTCCTTGGACAGCAGCGGGTTCGCAGCGCCGGCGGGCACTGCGCCCCACCAGGTGACCTGCCGGATATACGGGGATTCGTTCAGCGCGGTGAGTACCCGGTGTCCCGCGGCCAACGCGGCGGCATCGGCAGCCCCGTTCTGAGAGGTCACAGTGAAGTAGATCGGATTGCCGCCGACTCCAAACTTGTCCTGCAACATCTGCTGAGCCTGCATCGACTCCGAGTTCGGGACGTCGTAGCCGCCGGCAGGTAGCTGTTGGCTGGCCGGCAGGCCGTAGATACCCGCGCAGATGGCAAACAAAGCTCCAAGGAAAACCAATAGTTTCGGAGATTTTTGCACTATTCCAGCAACCACTCCGAGAAGTCCTTGTGCGTTCGTGCGGTCCACCATTGGCTGCATACTGGGGACGTTAACACACTCTGAGTCGGTTAACATAGAGTAGTAGGTGAACAATTCTCGGCCTGTGACGTACTCTAGTTAGAACAACGTACGCGAATATCCTCTAGCGCCCACGTGTTTCCTGTTAGCAAACAGCGTGCGAATTCATCGCCCGCGACCGAGTCGGTGCGTGGCGTGGTGCACGGTAAACCTAAATATCCTGTATGCCAACATGATTGGGAACAAGAAGCTGCCCTGTTCCCTAGGAAACTCGGCTCGGATGTGTTCTACTAACCGCATGATCGAGACTTCGCAGCAAGCGCGCGCCCTAACCCTGCTGGCCACCTTCCAAGCCGTGGACGCGGCCTTGTGTGTGCGCCCCATTGACTACGTCACCAAATGCCTGGACACAGTGCAGTTTCCGCAGCAGGGACGGTGGTTGTTTCCCCTGGTGAAAGGGGCCTCGGCGGCCGGCTTGTTCATCGGCACCCGAGTACCCGCGATCGCGAAACTGACCCTGGTGATGCTGACGCTTTACTTCTCACTTGCGGTTGGCGCTCACGCCAGGGCCCGGGATCTCAGCTTCAACGCACTCGCCGCGAGCTCCTTGCTCGCGACTTACGCCGTGCTGTCGATCAATGCTTTGCGGCCCTCAAAGACCGACAAGTAGCCACAGTCACGGATTTACCGTGAGTCCGGAAGCGCCGCAAGTCCGGTACGGGTACCTCGCAGTACCTCTCAGCCGCGGTTCCAGGTGTCTTCCAGCATCCGGGGCTTGCAGGCCTGGAACGCCCCGATACCCAATACGGTGATCGCGACAACCAGGAGGCCGAACGGCGCGTACCAGCCGCCGCTCACATCGTGCAGCACGCCGAACAGCAAGGGGCCCAGGCACGCGACCCCATAGCCGACTCCCTGAGTGAAGCCCGACAGGGCGGCCGAGCCAGCCGGCGTACGGGTGCGCAGATTCACCAGTGTGAGCCCCAACGGGAAGGTAGACGGACCGAACCCGAGCGCAATCACCCACACGGCGGTCGCTGTCATCGGAAGCCACAACAGTCCGGCGAACCCGATCAGAAAGCACACCAGGCACGCGATCACCAGCCCAAAGGGATTGCGCATGCGCGCGGCCAATGGCGGGATGGCAAGCGTGCCAACGAATCCCACTGCCGAGAAGAGCGCTACCATCACGCCGCCCAACGCGGCGCTACCACCGGCCGAGGTCAAGATCGCCGGGATCCAGGTGAACATCGAATACGTCACCAGCGATGTCATGCCAAACATGCCGGCCATGCCCCATGCCAGCGGTGAGCGCCAAACCTGCCCGGTGGCAGAAGAATCGGGATGTGAATCAGCGGAATGGTCTTCGACATCGTGGCCGCGCCGCGCGATGACCACACCGATCCATGGCAACAGCGCAGCGACGGGAACCAGCACCCACGCCGCCAGGGAGAACCGCCATCCGTAAGCCTGGGCCAATGGCACCGCGGTAAGGGCCGGAACTGTGGTACCGATCTGCAGCACCGTGAGGTAGGCCGCGCTCATCAGCGCGACGCGATGAGAGAAGTAGCGCTTGACCAGCGGAGGAATCACCACGTTGCCGATGCCCATGCCGAGCAATGCCACGCACGACAGCACCAACAGCCCGCTGGTCGAGTTCATCGCGGTGCGCGCGGCCATCCCAATGACGGTGGCGACGACCGCGGCCAGCGTGGTGCGTTCCAGGCCGAACCTCTCGGTGAGCGCGGGTGTAATCAGTCCCGCCACCGCGAACATGGCAGTCGGCAGCATCCCGAACACACCGATGACCGCCGAACCGAATCCGATCTCATGCGATATCTGCGTCAGCAGCGGGCTCAACGAGGTGACCGCCGAACGCAGGCACAGCGCGAAGAGCAGGATCGCGGCCAGCACCATCAAGCGCCCGCGCCTCAGTGCGGAAGCCGAGATCGCATGGGTTTCGTCACGCAGGGTCGCGGTCACCGTTCATCCTCCTCAAAAGCAGCCCGGCAAATCATAGGATGAATGGATGAATTAGTTCAACGTGATATCCACCGCACGCTACGATGAGCCGTCATGCAGCCGGTCCGTCGCCAGACACTGATTGGCCAGGTCACCGAACAACTCCGCGAGGAGATTCGGTCGGGACGCTGGGCCATCGGTGCTCGCATCCCTACCGAACCTGAATTGTGTGAGCTCACCGGGACTTCCCGCAACACAATTAGAGAGGCCGTCCAGGCCCTGGTCCATGCCGGCATGCTCGAAAGACGCCAAGGCTCCGGTACTTATGTGCTGTCCCTCGGCGGCAGCGGCGCGGCCATCGCCGACTACTTCGCCGCCGCCAGCGATCGCGATCTCATCGAGCTGCGGCAGACCCTGGAAGTGACCGCCGCAGGCCTCGCCGCCCAGCGACGTGACGAAGATGACATCGAGCAGCTGCGTGCGCTGCTGCGGCGCCGCAACGAACTGTGGACACCCCGGCAGGTCGCACCCCAGGACGTCGAGGACGCCATCTCTACCGACATCGCACTGCACCGGACCGTCGTCGCCGCCAGTCACAACGCCCTCTACCTGGAGCTTTATGAATCGCTACTGGGCTTGATGGACCACTACATGCGCGGCAATCCAATAGGCGCGGAATGCTCGTTCGAGCATGAACACACCAGGCTCGTCGAGGCCGTCATCGCCGGGGATACCGGAGCCGCCAAGTCAGCCACCGAGCAGCTCTTCGCCGAGCTGAGGCTGCGCCGTGATCAGCCCGGGCGGAACTTTCCCCACCATCCGCACGACTAGCTGAACGTGAAGATCGTCATCCCGGCAGCAGTCGCGCTGTCATTGCTCGCCGGCTGCTCGGCGCATGAGTCCACCCCTGCCGAGCAGGCCTCCGAGGTAACCATTACCGACCAGTGGGCCAAATCCGCACCCGATGGGTCTATGACCTCGGTGTTCGGCACGGTCCACAACAACGGATCCACCGAAGCGCGCATTGTCTCCGCGACCTCACCCGCCGCGAAGTCGGTGGAACTCCACGAGGTCACTCCCGGCGGATTGATGCGCCCCAAGGAGGGCGGGGTCGTCATTCCGGCCAACGGCGAGCACAAGCTCTCTCCTGGTGGCGATCACGTGATGCTCATGGGACTGACCACTCCCCTGCGTCCTGGCCAGGATGTTGTCATCACGCTGTCCTTCCAGGACGGTTCGACAAAGCCCATGACCGCCCAGATCCGCGACTTCGCAGGCGGCAACGAGAACTACCAGCCCTGACCATGACGTCTCGTTCTCTGTCCCGGCGCGGGCTCATCGTCGGAGGTGGTGCGGCAGCAGCCCTCACCGCGGGGGCCGGCCTGTCGGTGTGGTCCGCGCAATCTCAAGCGGCACGACCGAACAACGAACCCGCCATCGAACCTTTTTACGGCGAACACCAAGCCGGGATCGCAACTGCGCCACAAGCACACGCGATGTTCCTGGCACTGGATCTGCTGCCAGGAAACGCCACAGATCCGCGGGCAGTACGCGAGAACCTGAAGTCGATTCTGCGGCTGTGGAGCACCGATGCGGCCAGGTTGACCCAGGGCCGTCCCGCACTGGCCGATACCGAACCGGAATTGGCAGTCTCCACAGCACGATTGACTATCACGGCGGGGCTTGGCCCATCGGTGTTCGAGAAGGCCGGCCTGGCCGACAGCTGCCCCGCCTCGGCGCGGAGTTTCCCGGCGTTCTCCACAGATCGGCTCGAGAAGCGTTGGTGCGGAGGCGATCTACTGCTGCAAATCTGCGCCGAGGACCCACTGCTGGTGGCGCACACGGCTCGGGTGCTGCTCAAGAATGTGCGCTCGCTGGCCGTTGAACGGTGGCGCCAGAACGGGTTCCGCACACCGCGCCCCGAAGACCCCACCGGGGGCACGATGCGCAATCTCATGGGACAGGTCGACGGCACCGTTAACCCCAGCACCCCAGAGCTGGACAGCCTGCTGTGGCATCACGGCGAAGACCATGAGTGGCTTAGGGGCGGAACGCTTCTGGTTCTCCGGCGAATCACCATGAATCTGGACGGATGGGACCAGTTGGATCGCAAGCTGCGGGATTTGATCATGGGCAGGCGGTCAGACAACGGCGCACCCCTATCGGGCGACAAGGAATCCGACGAACCCGATTTGACGATGACCCGCGGCGGTATCCCGGTAATCCCCGCCACCTCACATATCGCTCTTGCTCGCCACCGCAATCCGCACGAGAAGTTCCTGCGCCGCCCATACAACTTCGATGACGCGCCATTGCCCGGCACATCGTCGAACTCGGGCCTGATTTTCGCGGCCTACCAACGCGATATCGCCACGCAGTTCGTTCCCGTACAGCAACGGCTATCCGAAAGGGACGAGTTCAACCAGTGGAACACCGCGGTGGGATCCGCCGTGTTCGTCATGCCGCCCGGCACGGTCGAAGACGGATACCTCGGACAGACCCTCTTGGGCTAGGCGCTGTCCACGCCGAATGCGGCGCCAACGGCAACTCCTTGCAAGTTAGGGTTACCTAAGTTTCAATGGTGAGGTGAGCTTGATGCCAAGACCCGCCACCACGGAAGCCACGGTGAACATCGGCGAAGCCGCCGCGTTGTATGACCTGGCGCCGTCCACACTGCGGTGGTGGGAGAAGCAAGGCGTGCTCAATTCGCCACCGCAACACAGTGGCCGCCGCACCTACACCGAGCGAGACCTGCGACGCATCGGCATCGCATATCTGTGCTGCATCACCGGGATGATGCCGTTGCGCCAGGCCGCCGTCGTGACATCCCATTCGGCTCAACCGAATACCTGGCGCAATGCGGTCACCGAGCAAGTCGCGGAGATCTCCGCACGGATCGAACAACTCGACCGCGCTCGCGAGTACCTCAACCACTTGCTGTGCTGCCAGAACGAAGACATCGTGGATTGCCCATACCTGGACGGCGAACTGCGCATCCGCACCCCACGTGGCCGCGCATCCGGCACCGACCTGGTGTCCGCGGCACGCAGCGCCTGTTACGCGTCCACCCCAATGGGTGACGAAACCACCGACAGCCAAGCCGGATGTTGCGGTTTCTGCGGTAGGCAGCTGGCCACCCACGGCAAGGGCCGCCCGCAGCGCTACTGCTCCCCAGCCTGTAAACAGCGCGCCTACCGGCATAGGCACGGTATGAAATGACGTGTGACCCCGCCCGCGCCTGAATCGCCGGATCCACTTCCGCAGATCGCCCGGGCCCGTTCCATCCTGTTTTCCGCTCCTCCGGCCGGCCGGCGCTGGAGCATCGGGCTGCGCGCCGCTGCCGCCGTCGCCATTCCCGGAGCACTCGTGGTCGCCGCCGGTTACCCGAACGCCGCGCTTTACGTCACCTACGGCGCCTTCGCGGTCCTATATGGCGAAGGCCGCCCCTATCGGGTGCGCGCCGCCGTGGTGGCAACCGCAGGTATCGCGCTGATGCTGGTGACCGCGGTCGGGGTGGCGGTGGGCACCGGCGCGCCCGCAGGCGCCGCCGGTAAAGCAGCCACCATCATCACCCTGACAGCCGTCGCCGTCCCGGTGGTGTACACCGTGGCAGCCCTACGGCTGGGTCCGCCGGGAGCGCTGTTCTTTGTCCTGGTGTGCGGTGGCGCACTCGGGGCTACCGAATGGGGTGTGAGCCCGATACGGATCCTGACCTGCGCGAGCCTGGGAGCCCTTGCAGCGGTGATTGTTTCGATGACAGGCGCCGTTGTCGACCGCCGCAAACCCGAACGCGTCGCCACGCAGCGAGCGGTCGATGCTGTCGATATCTATGCCCAGCCGGGCAACGCGTCGGTCGATGCGCGCCACAGCGCCGGCGCCGCCATCTCGGCCGCATGGACCGCCCTGCACGACGCCGGATTGTCGACGCAGTCGGATTCACACCTGGTGACCACCATGCTGGACACCCATCGCCGATTCACTGAAATCGCCGTCGGCAACAAGATGGTGCTCGACCATCTCATCCCCGGTGACCATGTTCTCGTCGTACGGCCCAGCATCTGGTACCGGCTGCGACGATCCATACGGCTCCGTTCACACGCGACCATCACCGCCTGGCGCGTCGGGATCGCCTGCCTGGGCGCGGGGGTCATCAGCGCAGCCGTCGGCCTCGCCCGGCCGCAATGGGCCATCCTGAGCGCCCTCGTGATCGTCCACATGGGACCCGACCGGCTGCATGGCACGGTGCGCGGACTGCACCGCTTCGCCGGAACCATCATCGGCCTCGCCCTCTTCGCGGTGTTGTACCAGCTGTCCCTCACCGGGTACACACTCATTGCGGCGGTAGCAATACTGCAGTTCTGCACCGAGCTCTTCCTGCCACGCAACTACGCGGTCGCCGTCATGTTCGTGACCCCGATCGCACTACTTTCGGCGGGCATGGTCACTCTCCAGGGGTCGGTCACCACGATCGTGCGCGACCGGCTCGCCGAGACGATGATCGGCGTCGCGGTGGCCATGGCCGCTATCTATCTGATCGCACCGCGCGCGCACCGACGGACCTTCACGTTCACCGAGGCCCGGATTCGCACCGCGGCCCTCGGACTTGTCGCGGCCGCACGAGTGCAGCCCGCACACGACGCCGCCTACGCGGAGGCCCGAGATCTGTCCTTCGAACTCGAAGGCGCGATTCGGGCGGGCCTGGACAGCGCGCACAACGAGCCCGAGTGGCTGGAGGCGCACTGGCCCGCCCACGCCGCACTCATTCACCACGGTTACGACCTGGTGGCCGCATGCTGGGCCACACCACCCGGACAGATGCTCGACGACCCGGACCGCTGGGAGCGCCGCTTCGCCGGCCACAGCTGACCTGGCTCCGGCAATCTCAGCGCGTAGCCGTCAAGATCCCGTCAAGTTCTCATAGTCACACAATAATGTGACGAGGGTCACATCACGCGGATACCCTCGGCAAACGCCATCAGTTGGCGCGGTTCACCGGTGCCGGTCCTGGCTATTCGGGTGTCGATGTGGTTACGGTCGAACGGTACGAAACCCGAGTTGATACGAAAAACGTTGGCGTGATGGTGATTTTTAGTGGTCGATACTGAACTGCAGACTGAAAAACGTTGTACCCCCGTGTGGACGCTTAACCACCCGACTCAGTCGGATGCTCGCCACATGTGGCGCATAGCCCGCGATTCCGGGGTGCTGGATCTCAATTCTTCATACTCATACCTGTTGTGGTGCACCGATTTTTCTTCTACTTCGGCCGTTGCACGCGTCGACGGCGACCCCATCGGATTTGTCTCCGGATATCTTCGCCCCTCTGGTTCACTGATGATCTGGCAGGTCGGTGTCGATGAGGCGTATCGTGGTAAAGGATTAGCCGCCAGCATGCTGGCTTGGCTCTCGGATTCTCTTGCGACCTCGCAGGGCGAACCCCTGATCATGGAAACCACTGTCACACAGTCAAATACCGCCTCGCGTGCGTTATTCGCCGGATTTGCCCGCCGGCGGGACATGGAACTCACCGAATCCACGGGATTTGGCGTAGATCTGTTTCCCGACGCACACGAGGCCGAGCCGCTGCTCCGGCTCACTCCGCTGAAACACCTAGATCACCCAAAAAACAGTGCCTAAAAATATTGGGCCGAAAGGGGATACAGAAATGACCGCCACCTTGCCCGCTCAGGAAGCCGGGCTGCCTAGGGTCATCAATGAGCGCGAATCGCAGGTGCGGAGCTACTGCCGCACCTGGCCGACCACCTTCGTATCCGCCTCCGGATCCTGGCTCACCGACACCAGCGGTGAGCGCTACTTGGACTTCTTCGCCGGCGCCGGCGCACTGAACTACGGGCACAACAATCCCGTGCTGAAAACCGCCCTCATCGACTACCTCACCACCGATGGCGTGGTCCATGGCCTCGATATGGCCACCGTCGCCAAGCAGCAGTTCCTCGAAGAATTCGAGCGGACCATCCTGGCGCCCCGCGGTATGGACTACAAGGTGCAGTTCCCCGGCCCAACCGGAACCAACGCCGTGGAGTCCGCGCTCAAGCTGGCGCGGAACATCACCGGGCGCGAATCGATCATCAGCTTCACCAACGCATTCCACGGAATGACACTGGGATCGCTTGCAGTGACCGGTAACTCGATGAAGCGCGCGGGCGCCGGAGTGCCGCTGGTGCATTCGACGCCCATGCCGTACGACAACTATTTCGGCGGCGTCACCGAGGACTTCCATTGGTTTGAGAAGGTGCTCGACGACGAGGGCGGCGGTCTCAACAAGCCCGCCGCGGTTATCGTCGAGACCGTCCAGGGCGAGGGTGGTGTCAATGTCGCGCGCGCCGAATGGCTGCGGGCACTGGCCGATCTGTGCCGCAAACGCGAGATCATCCTGATCGTCGACGACGTCCAGATGGGTTGCGGCCGCACAGGTTCGTTCTTCTCGTTTGAGGACGCCGGCATCCGGCCCGATATCGTGACCTTGTCCAAGTCCATCAGCGGCTACGGCCTGCCGATGGCACTGACACTTATCCGTCCGGATCTGGACCAGTGGGCTCCCGGCGAGCACAACGGAACCTTCCGCGGAAACAACCCCGCGTTCGTCACCGCGACCGCGACCTTGCAGAAGTATTGGCAGGACAGCACATTCAGCGATGACGTGCGCCGCAAGGGCGACCGGCTGCATGACGAACTGACGGCCCTGGTGGCCGATGACGACTCAGTGTCGATCCGCGGCCGCGGCATGGTGCAGGGCATCGCATTCGCCGATGCGGAGCGGGGACCGCGAGTGAGTCGGGCCGCGTTCGAGCGAGGGCTGCTGGTCGAGACGTCCGGCCCCAAGGACGAGGTTGTCAAACTGCTGCCGGCACTGACCACCACCGACGAGCAGCTCGATATCGGCATCTCCACGCTGCGCGAAGCCATCACGGAATCTGTTCAGTAAGTCCACATCACACCAGAACAAACAACGAGAGAGAGGAAGTATCTTGATCGTCCGTACTACCCAACAGATCACGGGTACCGAACGCGATGTCAGCGGTGAAGGCTGGCACAGCAAGCGGATCGTGCTGGCGGATGACGGAGTCGGGTTCTCCTTCCACGAAACCACCATCGACGCGGGCACTGTCCACGTCTTCCACTACCAGCACCACATCGAGGCCGTGTGGCTTACCGCAGGCACCGGCACGCTGACCAACCTGGAGAACGGGGACGTGTTCACCCTCGGCCCGGGCAGCATGTACCTGCTCGATGGCAATGAGCGGCACCAGCTTTCCGCCGACACCGAGATGCGCATGATGTGTGTGTTCAACCCTCCCGTCACTGGACGGGAGGTCCACGACGAGTCCGGCGCATACCCGGCTGCGCCCGCACTGTCATGAGCGCGCCCGCGATCACCGATCGCTACCCCAGCCGCCTGGAGGCCGAGCAGCCGCCGATCGTCCGGAGCGAACCCGTGGTGTGGGGCGGTACCGATGGTGGCCCGCTGGCCCCACCAGCGCTCACCCAAATGTCCGAGCAAGGCTTCTTGATCCGGCCGAGCACGGTCTACGACGCCACTGTCAGCGCGTTGCGTAACGAGATCGACAGGGTGCCAGCACGACTCGGTGATGATCCGCGGATCATCCGGGAAGCCGGATCCCAGGAGGTGCGCTCCATCTTCGAAGCGCACGTCTTGAGTTCGGTGGTAATGGATGTGGCGTGCTCACCAGGTGTGCTTGATGTCGCCGAGCAGCTGCTGGGCGGGCCCGTGTATCTGCATCAGTCACGCATCAACGCGATGCCCGCATTCCGGGGTCGCGGCTTCTACTGGCATTCGGACTTCGAAACGTGGCACACCGAGGACGGACTGCCTCAGATGCGCACGGTGTCCTGCTCGATCGCCCTGACCGTCAACGTCGCGTACAACGGGACTCTGCAGGTGATGCCGGGCACGCATCGCACCTTCTATCCGTGTGTCGGCGCCACTCCCCGCGATAACCACCGGAAGTCATTGGTAGAGCAAGAGGTTGGCGTTCCCTCTACACAAACCTTGGCGGAGGCCGCACTGACGAGCGGCATTGAACTGTTCCTCGGCCAGCCCGGGGACGCCTTGTGGTTCGACTGCAACTTGATGCACGGGTCTGGCTCGAACATCAGCCCATATCCGCGGTCGAACGTGTTTCTGGTGTTCAATTCGGTGGAGAACACTCCGCTGCGACCCTTTGCCGGTTACGAACCGCGCCCGGGGTACATCGCGGCTCGAGATTTCACCCCGCTGACTCCCCGACCGCCGAGCACTTCCTGATGCCGGCCGCCGGCCCCAATCAGGGTGAAACGGAACCCAATCCGCTTCCGAGACCGGACTTCCGTTCATCCGAGGGCCGGCGCCAGCTGCACCGGGCCATCACGGCATCGGCGATGGGCAACGCCACCGAGTGGTACGACTATGGCGTCTATGCGGCAACCACCACGTTCCTGACGCAGGCCTTCTTCCCCACGCTGGGAACAGCGTTCACCATGCTCGGCTACGCGATCTCCTTTCTGCTGCGTCCGCTTGGGGGCATGGTCTGGGGACCGCTGGGTGATCGGTTGGGCCGTAAGAGTGTCATGGCGATCACCATCGTGCTCATGGCCCTGTCCACCTCGCTGATCGGTGTTTTGCCCAGCTGGGCAACCATCGGGATGGCGGCGCCGGCTCTGCTGATCCTGCTGCGCGTCGTCCAGGGTTTCTCTACCGGCGGTGAATATGGCGGCGCGGCGACATTCATGGCGGAATTCGCACCGGACAAGAAGCGCGGCAAGTACGGCTCGTTCCTCGAGTTCGGAACCTTGGGCGGGTTCGCCATCGGGGCAGCCTTTGTCCTCGTCCTGGATGCCACCCTCAGCGATGAGGCCATGCACGCCTGGGGTTGGCGGATTCCTTTTCTGGTAGCGCTTCCGATGGGGCTCATCGGCTGGTATCTGCGAAGCCGGCTCGATGACCCGCCGTTGTTCAAAGAAATGCAGGAACAGGAGCCTCAGGGCCAGGAAACGGCCTTCGAGCGGCTCAAGGATCTGGTGCGTGACTACAAGCGGCCCATGATCGTGATGATGCTGCTGGTGATCGCGCTCAACATCACCAATTACACCCTGCTCAGCTATCAGCCCACGTACCTCAAGACCAGGCTCGGCATGTCCGAGACCCAAGGGCAGATCGTGATTCTCATCGGAGAAGTCGCGATGATGGCTTTTCTGCCTTTCTGCGGCGCTCTGTCCGACCGCGTAGGACGCAAACCGATGTGGCTGTTCTCGCTGACCGGGCTACTGGTGCTCTCGTTGCCGATGTTCTGGCTCATGGGGCAGGGATTCGGTTGGGCGATCGTCGGTTTCGCGGTCCTCGGCCTGCTGTACATACCGCAGCTCTCGACGATCACCGCGACCTTCCCCTGCATGTTTCCCACCCAGGTGCGCTATGCCGGCTTCGCGATCTCGTACAACCTGTCCACCGCGGCGTTCGGTGGGACCGCACCGCTGGTGAACGACCTCATGGTGGACAGAACCGGCTGGGACCTGTTTCCTGCCGCCTATCTCATGCTGGCCTGCGTGATCGGGCTCTGTGCCCTGCCCCTCCTGATCGAGACGGCCGGGGCCTCAATAGCCGGAACAGACATTCCGTGCAGCGAACCGACCGAGGAAGCCGACCGCGTTCGCACCTGACCCGGCCATACGCCTTAGGTTAGCATGCACTAAGTACAGGCGGGCACGAACAAAGGTCACATAAGCATGGGTAGAGGCTTCCAGGGCGCGATGCTGCGCGGACTCGGGGCGCGCGATCACGTGGCCACAGTCGTCGGCACCGCACCCGTCGCACCGAACTGCGTACGCATCACTATGTCCGCACCGACACTCTTCGAAGACCTCCTACACACCCCGGCGGAATGGCTCCGATTCTGGTTCCCTGATCCTGACGGCGGAGCCACCGAGCATCAACGGGCCTACACGATCGTCACGACCAACGAGGACGTGGGCGAGTTCAGCATCGATGTGGTCATCCATGAGCCGGCCGGCCCCGCCTGCCAGTGGGCAGCGTCCGCACAACCTGGGATGACCATCCCGGTGGTGGCCTTCGGTTCCGCGCGTTTCGAAGTGCCCGAGGATCTTCCGGCCGGATTCCTTCTGATCGGCGACTCTGCTTCCATTCCAGCGATCAACTCAATCATGTCCGCGCTGCCCGCCGATGTGGATGTCGAAGTGTACCTGGAGCGGCACAGCCCCGACGATGAGTTGATACCTTTGACTGATCATGCCCGGCGCCAACTGCATTGGGTAGATCGCATCGATGAGACCTCGCTGGCAGCAGCTATCGAGAGCCGCGACTGGTCCAACTGGTACGGGTGGGCGACCTCTGAATCGGGCTCGCTTAAGCATCTACGCAAGCGGCTGAAGGACGAATTCGGATTCCCTAAGGCCGAGATACACGCCGCCGCATACTGGACATTCGGCCGCGCGATGGGAAGCCGCCGCGGAGACACCGAGGCACCTAAGCCAGCCACGCCGAAATACGCAGCAACGCAACCGGAGACGCTTCCATCCACAGCGGCACAACCCGCACCGATTGCCGAACCCGCTGCCCCGCAAGGGCGATGGCGATCACAGGGCGCTGGCGAGCTGCTGAAACCCGTCAAGAAACAGATGATCGCCGGCGGTGCGTTACAGGCGGTCATCTCTCTGGTCGAGTTGGCACCTTTTGTTGTCCTCGTCGAGTTGACGCGTCAGCTGCTGGCCGGTGCGGACGAAACTCGTTTGCGACAGACCGGATTCATCTTCGTGGTGTTGCTGGTGCTGGGCGCTACTCTGGGAATGGCACTCACCCTGTGGTTACACGTCGTGGACCTTCGCTTCAGCGCGAGCATCCGGCGACGACTGTTGGACAAGCTTTCCCGAGTTCCGTTGGGGTGGTTCACCCAGCGCGGTTCCGGTCCGGTCAAGAAGCTCATCCAAGACGACACGATCTCCTTGCATTATCTGATTACCCACTCGATCCCCGACGCCGTAGCGGCCGTCGTCGGACCGGTCGCAGTGTTGGTGTATCTGTTCGTCATCGAATGGCGGATGGCGCTCATCCTGCTCATCCCGATCCTCATCTACCTACTGACGATGATGGCGATGATGTACCAGAGCGGACCGAAAATCATCGAAGCCTCACGTTGGGCAAACCGGATGAGCGGCGAGTCGACCGCGTATCTCGAAGGGCAGCCGGTGATCCGCATATTCGGCGGCGCCGCGGCATCCTCATTCAAGCGTCGACTCGACGACTATCTCCGATTCCTCAATGACTGGCAGCGGCCGTTCATTGGGAGGAAGACGTTCATGGACTTGGTCACCCGACCGACGACCTTCCTGTGGCTCATTGCCACGACTGGCACGTTGTTCGTCGTGTCCGGAACCATGCAACCCGTGACGCTGCTGCCGTTCCTGGTGCTCGGCACTACCTTTGGCGCCCGGTTGCTGGGAATCGCTTACGGACTCGGCAGTATTCGCGGCGGTCTCGAGGCAGCCCGCCACATCGCCAATGCGCTCGACGAAACCGAACTTGATGTAGTCGACGCACCAGCCGCGGCCGACGGCACGTCGTCGGTGTCGTTTGAGGGCGTGACGTTTGGTTATCGACCCAGCATTCCTGTCATCCATGATGTGACTGTGACGTTGCGGCCCGGAACCGTGACGGCGCTAGTGGGACCGTCCGGCTCGGGCAAGTCGACGTTGGCTTCGTTGTTGGCGCGATTCCACGACGTCGATGGCGGCGCTATCCGCATCGACGGCAACGATATTCGGGCGCTCACCCCCGATGAGTTGTATGCCAAGGTGGGATTCGTTTTCCAGGATGTGCAGCTCGTCGCTGGAACGGTTCGGGAGAACATCGCGCTGGCACTCCCGGAGGCCACCGACACCGACATCGAATCCGCGGCGCGTGACGCGCAGATCCATGACCGAATCCTGCGGCTGCCACACGGCTACGACACCATGTTGGATACCAACACACAGCTCTCCGGCGGCGAAAAGCAACGGCTCACCATCGCCCGCGCACTGCTGGCCGATACCCCGATCCTGATACTGGACGAAGCCACCGCATTCGCCGACCCTGAATCTGAATACCTGGTGCAACAGGCTCTGGCCAAGCTCATCGACAATCGCACGGTACTTGTCATCGCACACCGCCTGCATACCATCGCCGATGCCGACCAAATCGTGGTCCTCGATCACGGTCGGATCGTCGAGACCGGTACCCACACCGATCTGCTCGCACACAATGGCCGGTATCGGCGTTTATGGGAGGGCCACCGCCACGAGCCCTCGAGTGCTCTTGCCGGAGGGAACGTCTGATGCTTTCTAGCCTGATCCGCTTGATTCCGTCCACGCATCGCGGAGCCCTGTACACATATAGCGTGCTCGCGGTGGCCTCGGTGGCACTAAGGGCGGCAAGTTGTCTGCTCTTGGTGCCTCTACTTGGCGCGCTGTTCGGCGCGGCCGCGGCCGCCGCCCTGCCCTGGCTCGGAATGCTGACCGCAGTCACCGTTGGCGGCTGGATCGTAGACACCGCGCTAGCACGCACCGGCTACGGCATCGGATTCGCGCTGCTCAACGACTCTCAGCACCAGGTCGCCGACCGGCTCACCCATATCCCTCTTGGCTGGTTCACCGCCGAACGCACTGCCCTAGCGCGCCAGGCGATCTCATCCGGCGGGCCCGAACTGGTGGGATTCATCACCAATCTACTGACCCCGCTGATCGGCGCGGCGTTACTGCCCGCAGCCATCACTATCGGACTGTTCTTCATTTCGTGGAAGTTGGGGGTCGCCGCCGCGATCACCTTGCCGCTGCTACTCGGCGCGCTGCTGGCCGGAATCCGCATAGTGCGCTCGGCCGATGAGGCAGACACCCAGGCCCACAGCGTATTAACCGAACGCATTCTGGAATTCGCACGCACCCAAGCCGCATTGCGCGCTAGCCGACGCGTCACACCGGCGCGTAGCCAAACCGGCCAAGCCGTCGCCGCCGCGCGCGGTACCACCATGCGTCTGTTGCTATTTCAAATCCCTGGACAACTGCTATTTAGCGTAGTGAGCCAAATCGCGCTCATCCTGCTGGCCGGCACCACAGCAATGCTGGCACTGCACGGTGAAATCGGTGCCCCCCAGGCCGTCGCACTGATGGTTGTAATCGTGCGATTCCTGGAACCCTTCACCGTCCTGGCCGACCTAGCCGGCGCTGTGGAAAACTCCCGCGCCGTCTTCGAACGCCTCAACACCATCATCACCGCGGATGCCGCGGACCAACCCGCACACACCCTCGACTGCACCCAAACGCCGGCCCCTCTAATCCAATTCCGCGATGTCACCTTCCGCTACCCCGGCACAAGCGAACACGTGCTCACCGGTATCAACTTCACTCTCGAACCGGGCACCACCACCGCTATCATCGGGCCGTCGGGCTCCGGAAAAAGCACCATCTTGTCTCTCATCGCCGGCCTACAACAACCCGAGAGCGGCCAAATCCTAATCGATGGAACCGATATCACCAGCCTCAACCCCGCGACCCGCCGCGCACAAGTCAGCATGATCTTCCAGCACCCCTACCTCTTCGACGGCCCCATCCGTGACAACATCCTCGTCGGCCACCCCAGCGCAAACGAGGAACAGGCCCACCAAGCCATCACACTGGCCCGCGTCGATGAAATCATCGGGCGCCTACCGCAAGCCGAACAAACCCGCGTCGGCGAAGCCGGCACCGCACTGTCCGGAGGCGAGCGTCAGCGCGTCAGCATCGCCCGCGCCCTCCTTAAACCCGCGCCAATTCTGCTCATCGACGAAGCCACGAGCGCCCTGGACACCGAGAATGAGACAGCAGTCACCGACGCTATCGGTAACGATCCGCGCGTCCGCACCAAGGTGATGATCGCCCATCGGCTCAGCGCCATCCGCAATGCCGATCACGTCTTGTTCATTGACGACGGCCAGGTGGTTGAGGAGGGTTCGATCGCCGAACTCACCGAGCTAGGAGGCCGTTTCGCCGAGTTCTGGCGTCGTCAAGAATCGACCTCCGGATGGCGCATCGCCGCGGCCTCCGAGTAACCGGCCGCCACCAACAGCTCGTCGACGCACTCCCCTTGCTGCCGGGCGTTCATTTGGGTATGACGTTTCCTCTCGTGGGCCAAGGGACGCGGCCTGGTCTGGAGCCAAGAGGCTCACCCCCAGGACTCGCGGCCCCTGACCTACGACATACCTGCTATGCCGGGCGAGATCAATTGCCGCTGTATAGGTATCCCCCGCGACGGAAGTATTCTTCGCCGCTGACTTCGCTCCCGTCAGCACACCGAATACGGGTAATCACCAATCCGCGGTTTTCGGCACGATAAGCGTCAGAACCGCACACCACCGCGCCGCCTTGTTCCTGCACGGTCACCCGCCCTGGCGTGCCGCCGTATCTAGCCTCGGACACGCGCGCCTCCAAAACCTCTATCCGTTCGGTGTTGTAGTAGGTGAACGCCCGGGGGTACGGGTCAGAGAGCGCACGAACAAACCGTTCCAGGACCTCCGCCGGCCTCGCCCAATCGAGCGCGCTGTCCCGCTCCGAACGCTTGTGACAGAACGTCCGCTCGGACTTGTTCTGCGGCCGCCAAACGGCCGAGCCGGACTCCAGTGCGCTCAGTGCTTCTGCCAGCACGTCCGGAATCAGTTCCATCCCGCGCAATACCAACTCGGTGCCGGTATCCGTGGGGCCAATCGGCACCGAACGCTGTACCAGGATGTCGCCAGTATCGAGCCCACTGTCCATTCGATGCACGGTCAATCCGAACTCGGACTCACCACTGATCAAAGCCCATAGGACTGGGGAGAATCCGGTAAATCTCGGCAACAACGAGTCGTGAAAGTTCAGGGTGCCGTGCGGGGGTAAATCGTAGAGCTCAACCGGCATCCGGTTGTACCAGCTATTGACGACGATAACATCGGGTTCAACACTCTTGACTAAATCGATGGTCTCCTCATCGACCCTCTTGGTGCAATGCGCCGGGATGCCGTGGTCGCGCGCAAGTTGGTCGACCGGCGCTGACCAAATCGCCTTATAGGACTCGTCACTCGTGGGGTGGGTGACCGCAAGCACAACCTCGTGCCCCAAATCGATCAATGCTTGCAAAGTCCGGTAACCCCAAGTCTGATACCCGAAAAACACTACGCGCATAACAATCCCTTCAACTCTTCACCACTCCCCAAAGCAGGGGTTGCGAATCATATTGATAGCCATGGTTTTTTCTGCTCTTATCTCGCCTATGGACCTCAGAACCTGGACAAGTAGGCGACCCTTATCTACGTTTTCAGATGCGCCACGGCCGGCAGCATGCCGCGCAGCGGGGGAACCCGAAGGAACAGCGGCTTCACCACATTCAGGATTCCGTGGACGGCACCGAAACTCTGCACCTCGACTTTGGAGATACCCGCGTGCCACCGATGAAGTAGCGGGGCGACGTCGCTCCACTTGATACCCCATGGGGCGGGCGGGAATTCATAGTTCTCGGTCGGCTTGTATCCGTTAACCATTTTTTGGGAAATGGCCGGCGAAATCGTGTCGAAGACGATTTCCACACCCGGAAATCGGTCGATGATAGCAACAAGCAACTGTCGCGCCTGCTCCTCCTGTAAGAACATGAGAAAGCTTTGCGCTGTGACAAGAACGGGGCCTGGTTCGACCTGGTCAAACCACGACACGTCGCAAGCATCGGCAGCAATGTAACGGCATCTTTCGTTGGGAGCCAGGAACTTTCCCCGCACTGCAATCACTTCGTGGAGATCCACACATACCCATGAAACTGTGCCGTTGTCGAGACGATGGAACTGAGTTTCCAGACCGGCACCCAGTTCTACGATGGTGCCGCTGGGGTTCTCGGCGAGCCAGCTGCGTACCACGGTGTCGAAGATTCGAGATTTCTCGCCGTGCAAGCCGGTCTGATCTTTTCCGAACTTGCTTTCATAGGGGTAATCAATCGCCTCGAATAGCTCGACACACTGCGGGTCCTTCAAAACCCCGTCAGGCCGTTGCGCTTCATTCGCGCGCGTGTAGAGCGTCCACATCGCTGTCTCCGCCACACCACTCAGCTCGATCTGTGTCATCTCATCACTCCTCATGTCAGTACAAAAAACAATCGGTACAAGTAAGAACTCAACCGCCTACTGTGTCCGGCGACGGCGGCGCGCTTCCCGACGAATCCGTGCACGGTCGATACCCACGCCGGGACCGGGGTCACTCACAACAGGATCGGGATCGGGACCGCCTGGATTGGAGGCGATCTCGCTACTGGACAGATACGCCGACAGACTCGATACCGTCGGATACCGGAATAGATCAACGAGGGCGATCTGACACTCGAATTCCTCCTGCACCAGCCTCTGCGCCAGCGCTAGCAGCACCGAGTTCCCACCGATATCGAAGAAGCTGTCGGTCACTCCGAAGTTGTCAGACCCGAGCACTCGTCGCCAGATCTCCGACACGCGCCGCTCGGTGTCGTCGCGCGCCGCCATCCAGTTGCGGACGGTGCCCCCCGTCTCGACCCGAGTGGGCACGATGCGGTCGTACTTGTCGCGTACCGTAGTGTCCGCACACTCGGGTGCGGCCTGCGGCAAATCTGCCACCAGCACCTGGCCCGCCGGTGCCGCATGGCTCAATCGGGCACGAATCGCGTACTTGGTGTCGTCCAGACCCACCAATACGTGCGGCTCGTCGTAGGTAAGTGCAACAAGCAGCGAACTCAGCGCTTCGGCACGGCCGACGACGTGGTACCCCCTAGCCCTGGTGCCCTCCAGATGCTCTACCTGAGCTGACATCCCAATGCGGTCCCACATCGTCCACGCGACGCTATATGCCGCAACACCAGTGCGGCGCTGATAGCGGGCAAAGGCATCCAGATAGGCGTTCGCGGCCGAATAACCGCCGACGGTGGAGCCGCCGAAGAACCCATTGACCGATGAGAAGGACACAAATCGAATACCCTGGCGCCGCAAGGCAATATCATGTAGAGCGCGAACTCCGACAATCTTCGCTCTCGCGACTTCCGAGAGTTCGGCATCAGTCGTGGTGGCCAACGATTGTTCGCCATAGGCGCCAGCTAGATGCCAAATGCAAGCCAGCTCCGTACCCCACTCATCCTCCGTACCCTTGACTGCATCCCACACCTGGTCGGTATCGCACACATCAGCGACCCTGAGTCGAATCGCCTCACCCCCAGCGATATCGGACAACCGCCGGTAGGCCGCCGACTGTCGCTCATTCGGGTCCCGATGCCCCACCAGCAGGACCCTGCCATCGAACCGCTCTATCAACATCCGGGCCAGCTCGTAGGCCAGCCCGCCCAGGCCCCCACTGATCAGATGCAGAGCACCAGCAGGAATCTCGGCAGAGGCCGTGGCGTCATCGGGCAGCCGTTCCAGCCCTTTTACCCAGCGCACGCCGTCCCGATATGCGACCTCAATGTCATTGTTGGAGTTGCCCAGTTCGCTCACCACGTGATCAGCTCCGACAGCTGGATCTGAGCGGCCCAGGTCGACAAGGCGGACCCGTAGTCCCGCCGTCTCGGCCACTGCACTACGCAGCAGCACCGGAATCGGGGCGAGCTCGGGATCGGCCTCGTCCGCATCCGTAACCTGATCGATCCCAGCCCCGATGACATAAAGCGCCGGAGGCGGCCCGTCGAAACGTCCATTGGTGACGCTCCGAACTATGCGCGCCACATCAAGAACGCTGTTGGACAAAGGATCTTGATTATCTTGTGTCTTCGCACTGTCTGTCTGCGATGCGATGAGGTAGACGACGGTGTGGATCGGCGGTGCTTGCGTCGACGAACCGAAGCTCTCGGCAATATCCGCTACGCTAGCGCGCACCGCGTGTACACCTTGTGCGGCCAACCGATCCGCCAACGGGGCACCAAGGTTCCCCGAATCACCCAGCAGCAGCACCGCGCCCTCGACAGGAACGATGGGCCGAAAGAGATCGCGCCGGTGCCATACCGGCCGAAAGAACCAGTTCGGAATGGTGCCCACGGAAGTGCTGGACGTGCGCACCCTGCGCACAACGTCGGCGAACTCACCCTCAGCGAACCGTTGCCGCAGCAGGCTCCGCTGAATCTTGCCGATATCCGTTTTCGGAATGCTCTCCGGCGGAACAGGAATGAGTAGATCAGGGTTCGGCCCGACCGCCAGCACACGGGCTCGGACATCGGCGAGAACGTCTTGTTCCGCTGTTCCGGCCGCAGGACTGAACACGATGGCCAGCGCGTCCGTATCGCTGCCCGGCGGCCGCACCGCGATCGCCGCCGCGTAGCTGCCCATCACCATCGATGATTCCTCCACCGCGGACTCGATCGCATGGCAGGAGTAGTTCACGCCGTTGACGATGATGATGTCCTTGGCCCGGCCGGTAAGCGTCAGCGCACCAGCCCGAATCCGGCCAAGATCGCCTGTGTCGAACCAGCCGTCGGCGGTGAACGCCTCCGCGGTACGTTCTGGGTCAGCGTAGTATCCGCGTGTCACCGTTGGCCCGCTGATCTGCACCCGCCCGACCTTCCCTACGGGAACAGGCACGTCATCCATACCGACGACCCGTAATCGCGTGCCCGGAATCGGTTCACCAAGATCGGTGAATTCGTCGGCATCGGTGGTCGTTTCCACAGAAAACTTCTGGGAGAAAACCACACCCGACGAGGTCTCCGACATCCCCCACGACGGCCGCATGGCATTGCGCGGTAGGCCGAAGCCTTCCATCATGCGCAGGAATCGTCGTGCGATACGCGGCACGATCGCCTCACCACCATTGAGAATGAAGCGCAATCGGGTCAGATCAAACCGGTTGGCATCGGGGGTCTCGGCAAGTCTCTCGGCGATCAGGCCGAACGCAAAATTAGGCGCCCAGGTGTTGGTCACGCGGTAGCGGTCGACGATGGACAGCCAGCGCAGCGGATCCGCCAGCACCCATGAGGTGGCTGCGTGTACCTGCTGACAACACACGTACACGTCCTGAAGGTGGGACATGACGATGCCGCCGACATGCTCGAGTGGCATCCAGTTGAACGAGATATCCGCCGGGGCGAACGCATTCGTCTGCACGGTCGCCGCTGACCGGCTCAGGATATTGCGATGTGTGAGCTGTACGCCCTTCGGCTGCCCTGTACTACCGGAGGTCAGCAACAGTAATGCGACCGCGTCCGGATCGGGCTCATGGTGCTCGGTATCTGGGTTGCCCGCCAAAAGGTCGCTGATCAGGGCCACCCGCGCCGCCAGGTGCATCTGAAGCTGCCCGGCCTCGCCGATGATCAATGGCTGGTTGAGCGCACCCCAGGCCGTTGCCAACTTCTCGGCGCCGCCGACCGCGTTCGAAGCCACCGGCACCGGCACGATACCGCCGAGGAAACATCCCCAAATCCCCGCCATGAACTCGTCGTTGCGGGACAGGTGAACAATCACCAGATCTCCCGGAGCAAGTCCCGCTGCGCGTAGTCCGCCGAGCACACGTCGCGCGGCATCGAGTAGCGCCGCATACGTCAGCGTGCGCTCGGCACCCGATTCGTCAAGAAAGACCAGCTCTGTCGTGGCCGCATCATGTGCCGCACGATCCAGCGCATCGGGCAGCGACGCCACCACCGGAACAACCGGTGGCCCGCCATCGAGCACCGAGAGCTCGTCGACATCGTGTTGCGCCGCAGGCGCTCCCGAAGCCTGCTTGGACGGTGCTGTCGGATCGCCGATAAGAATGCGCGGCGTCTCAGCGATATCGGGCACGGCCTGTATGCGGGTGCCATCGGGTAACTGCGTCGACCATTGTGCGATCAGCTCTTCGTCAATGACCGGCAGCCGGTACAGCGCCGCGGTGTCGAGCACTCCGGTCGTGGTCACCGGCAGTGCGGGAACAGGAACGAATGCACGCGGTACCAACGACTGCGGTAGCACCATGCGCGCGAATTCTGACAACCGTTTCGCCGAAATCGGTGCAGAAGTCGCTACATAGGCCACCAATTCGGTGGTGCCCGAGATGGTTCGGCGTGACAGTACCGCACAGTCGTCGATCAGTTCGTGCTGCATCAGCACGGCGTCGACGGTTGCCAGGTCCGCCCAGCGGTGACCGTCCCAAGCGCGTCCACGAGAAGAATGCGCGATCTGCACCGAAGTGTCCCTGCGCATGCGTGCCGCAATCCCCGTAGGGAGCACAGCCTCACCCGGTCGACCGACGCATAGCTCCCCCAATACTCCGGGGGGTGCCAGTCGGCGATCGGCGGTCAGCACTACCTGCGGAACAGGTTCTGGATCAACCAGATTGGCAAGGCCGGAATGCAGCAAGGTGACGATAATGCCGGCGAGATAGTTGTCGAGAAGTCCTATCGACGCGTCGGTGTTCAATGGACCGGGCGCATCGCCCGCTCGCGGTTCGGCCACGACGGCATCGTTCATGACAACTGCGGGTGCCAGCTCGCGCAACGAGCGCTCCCGGTACGGGGCGGGTAGCGATGGGGGTAACCACACGACACGGCGTGCGCCTACGGATACCGCCGCTACCGTCGCGGCAACGAGGTCTGGTCCGGGCTCGAGCACGAGAACCACCGTCTCGCCATGCGCACCGAGCATTTCTACGGCCAATTGTGCTGCATACGTGCGTAATTCGGCGTGGGTGAGCGACATACCGTTATCGATAACCGCCACGGAGCTCTCGGCGTGCCGGAGCATCGGCGCCAGGCTCTGAGCCAGATAGGCCTCGTGCGCACCGAGCGGCAGGCGGTCGATCGGCAAGTGTGGCGACGCGATCGCCGCGCGTAACAGCGTGGTGTAGTCGTCACGCATTTGCTCCATCGTCGCCGCATCGAATAGTTCGGTGCTGTAGACGAACTGCACCCCGATGCGCTCCCCGAGAGGCCAGAAATGCAGTTCCACATCGGCGCGAGTGGTACCTGTCGGCACCCCGACGAAGGATACGGCTGTGCCGGCGAAATCAAGGTCGGTCGGCGGCGGGCTCTGCATCGCGAACAGCACGGCGACCATAGGATTGCGTCCGGGAAGCCTTGCAGGAGCGACCTCGTCGATGATCTGCTCGAGCGGTAGCTCCTGGTGTTCGTACGCGCCCAGGGTTACCTCGCGTACGTGGTTCACCAATTCTGCGAATCCGGCGGAGGGTTTGATCTTGGCACGCAACGGAATTGTGTTCACGAAGAGCCCGATCAGCGCCGAGACGCGGTGGTCTTCCCGATTCGCCATCGGGGCGCCGACCACCTGGTCATCTGAGCCGCTATAGCGGTACAACAGTGTGTAGAACGCCGCGAGCAGCGTCGCAAAGACGGTCGCGTCCATGTCGCGCCCGAACGCGGCCATTGCTGCCGTGTCCGAGGCCGACAAGGTGAAGTCCAGGGTGGCACCGTGGAAAACGTTGTCCGATGGCCTGTTTCGATCGAAGGGAAGCGCAGGAGAGCTCAGTTCGCCCGCCAACTGCGACCGCCAGTACGCGAGATGCCGCTCGCGTACGGGCCCGGACATGACGTCGTGCTCTTGTTCGGCCAGGTCGCCAATCTGAAGTTCCAGTGGCGGCAGTGCCGCAGGCACACTTGTCACTTCGGCCACGTACAGCTGGCGAAGCTCTTCGCATAGCACACCGATGGACCACCCGTCGACAATGATGTGATGCATCGTCAACACCAAGAGGAACTCCCCGTCCCGCAGGTCGAGTAGATGTGCCCGCATCAACGGACCGGCGCTCAGGTCGAAAGGCGCACACACGAGGTCGAGAACCGCCGCGCGCACCTCGGGACGCTGTATCGGCGACACAGACTGCGCACTGGAATGCTCGATTTCCTTGATCGCCAGCGTAATAGCCGTGTCAGCGGCCACCGCCTGCATTACTTCGCCATCCACCTCGACAAACGTTGTGCGCAGGATTTCATGCCGGGCCACCATTTCTGCCAGCGCGCGTCGCAGCGCGTCCGGGCGCGCGGCGCCGCGGAAATGCAGAACAATCGGCACGTTGTAGTAGTGACTGTCCGGGTCGAGTCGACTCAGGAACCACATTCGCCGCTGGGCGAAGGATGCCCGGAATAGGATGATCTCCTCTCCCGGTGTGGACGCGGAAAGGTAGTCGATAGTGGTCAATCTCGCACTCCCTCAAGCAGGATGACTCCGTCTGCGGTACGCAGCGCGGCACGCCCGCGACGCGCGGGCGGCGCAGGTTTCGAGGACGTCTCAGACTCACCCGACGGTGTTGTCATGACTGCGGCAACATCCGCCACGGTGACCGATTCAAGCAATTTACGCATGCTCATTTCGATCCCTAGCGCATTGCGCTGCTCGGCAGCGATCTGCATGGCCAATAGCGACTCGCCCCCCAGCTCGAGAAAACGATCATGGACACCGATCCGGTCGTACCCGAAGAAGCGCTGCCAGATCGCCGCGATACTTTCCTCCAGTTTCGACCGTGGCGCGCAGTACTCGGTCGACAGCGCCGGGCGGTGATTGAACGAGACGTTCGCCGATGAGGCAGCAGGCGTATCCGGCACCGGGGCCGGCTCCTGCTCAGTACGTGTCGCTACGGTAGTCGAACCACCCAGCACCACCGTGGGTACCGGGGGCGCTCCGAGCACCTCACCGAATCGGTTTGGGGGAACGCTGATCTCGTCGTACGCCGAGATATCGACAAACGTCCAATCTCCGAAACCGGCACGATGCCGAACAGTGAGTGTGCCGCGTGCATACCCTTCGACCAGCGCCACGTCTAGGGAGTGCTCGTCTGGCCTCGTGAGCAGGATGCGTTGCTCCGACTGTTCGGACGCCGCGATCTCCTGCAGCATGGCGATAGCGCGATCGAAGTCCGGATCCAGGGTAAGCACCGGCTCGGGACGCTCCGCAACGATCAACGCATGGTCACCCGCCGGACCGGAATCGTAGACGCGCGCGTCGATGAATCCATTCGCGTCGAGCAGCCCTGCCCACTGCTCGGGCGCCACCAACGGTGAATCCGTTCGCACGTCGTCGTCGAAATCTAGCCATCCGGTCAACAGCGGGTCGATCAGCGAGTCGCAACGCTCCTCAGTCTTGGCTTCCAGCAAGAACATCAGGCCGCCGGGAGCGGTGAACGCCGCGGTGTTGCGGATAGCGGTCGGCAGATCCGGTGCCACATGCAGCACGTTGAACGCCAGGACAACGTCGAACCCAGCAAGCGGCAGACTCTGCCCGGCGGGATCGTCGACGATATCGAGAGAGGCGAATCGGACGAAATCGAGACCCTCCGCTTCGGCTTGCCGCTGGGCGGCCACCACAAATGAGCGTCCGATATCGGTGACGTGGTACTCGACCGAGCCGGCCGGCAGACCACGCAGCGCGTCGACCACCGGCCACGTCAGGTAGCCACGGCCCGCACCGATTTCGAGGATTCGCAGTGGCCGCCCTGGGGTGGCATTGACGGCCAGCCCGGCGAGTGTCGCACCGATCAGATCGCGGTACGTTGCGAAATCGCTATGCGCAATGCGTTGTTCGGTGAGGCTCCGATACAGACTGTCGTCTCCGTTCGGCGTGACCACCTCATTGCCAGCGATCTGCCCGCGCAGCACCTGGTCGTAGCCGCGCATGCATTGGTCCAGGAGCTGGGCCCATGTCGCCAGCTCGGGATTATCGGCGCACCAGCGCCCGAGTTCGGGAACGTCTGCCGGCGCTTCCTCGCGGACTCGGAACCGACCATTGTGGCCGGCGACGATTCCGTCCTCGATCAAGATGCGCACGAATGCGTCCACGATCTTGTGATAGTCCGGCACCACTCCCGTCCTGGCGATCAAATCATCACGTGTGAACTCGGTTCCTGGAGTGAGGGCTATGCCGGCGCTTCGTAAGTGCGCGCATACGTACCGGGTGCACAAGTCATCCACTGCATTCGATGTCCGTGTCGAGCCCTGGACGGCCACAACGTCAATTGGCTCACCGCGCAACCATGTGCCGGCATTCGACCACACTGCTTCGGCACCCTCGAGCGGCTCACTGTCCAGGATCCACCGTCGCCCGTTGCGATAAGCGACCGTTCGATTCGTGGTCGGCACGGAGAGCTCCGCGACCAGCGCCCGAACATCGGCCCGGTCCAGGTCCAGCACATCCACGGTGCGCGTTTCGGTGTTGCGGCGCAGCCACTGCGCGGCTCCGAACGCAAGCCACTGGTTCACATCAAGGTCTTCGACCCCGGTGACATCGAACGCGTTGCAGATACACACATGAACCGACACGTCTGAAGCGGCGGCATCCACAATATGTGCCAGTTGCGCATACCGAGCACGGTCTGGGGCCATTCCGTGGGCATCGGCAAGGAATACGACGTGCTCGTATTCGCCCGCAGGAGGTGGCAGCCCCGGTCCCAGCAGATCGACTGCGGCGCCGGTTGTTTCGGCGAGTTCCGCAGCGAGCTGCCGCGCGGTCGGTCCTTCGTCAAACAGGACCAGCCATCGAACCGCAGGAAACTCGGCGGCGGGAATCACCGGTGTGCTGCTGCGCCACACCGGAACAGTCGTATCCGGACGGGCGGTTGGCTGTGCGCCGTCGGACGGTGCGATCCAGTACCGCTGCCGCTCGAACGGATAGCCCGGCAACTCGACGCGTGCCGGACGCCGATCACCCGACAACAAGCTCCAGTCGATATCAACGCCGCACTCCCACGCCTTCCCCACCGCGGCAAGTAGCGCGCGCCGGTCGCTGCGCCGGTCGTCTCGGTGCCTCATTGTGGCGAAAGCGAACGAGGCGCCACCTTCCGGCTGGGCAAGCCGGGTCAAGGTCTGACCGGGGCCAACCTCCAGGAGTACGGCACCCGGAAGGCCTGCCAACGCACCGAATCCAGCCGCCAGTTGCACCGGCTCGCGGCTGTGTCTGATCCAGTAACCCGGGTCGGTTGCCTCCTCCGGGCGGATCCAAGCGCCGGTGACATTCGACAGGTACGGCACTCGCGGTGAACGCAGCGTAACGCCGGCCAAGATATCGGCGAATTCGCCGAGCACGGGATCCAACTCGGGCGAATGTACGGCCATCGATACCCGCACTCGCTGGAATTGCACGCCACGCAGTTCCAATTCCTTTTCCAGCAGCGCGATCTCGGCGGTGGGTCCGGATACCGTACACGAGGACGCGTCGGTGATTCCGGAAACAACCAGCCGACCACTCAACAGCGGCGTGACATCGGCCGCAGACAGCAGAATGCTAGTCGTGGCGCCGCCCATACGGGCGAACAATCGTCCGCGCGCGGAGACCAACGGCAGCACTTGGTCAATATCAATGACGCCGGCCAGGCACGCCGCGGCGTACTCACCGAGGCTGTGGCCGAGCATCGCGCTCGGAGTCAGCCCCCAAGCCGCGAGCTGGGTGGCGAGGGCGTACTCGGTGGCCACCACGGCCGGGAAAACGACATCAAGTCGCTGCTCGTCCAGCCCACCGTCCCCATACAGGTGGCTACGTAGGTCGATATCGCAGTGCTGCGACAGGATCTGGGCGCACTGATCGATCGACGACCGAAAGACCACCTCGGTTTCGTAAAGTCCGCGGCCCATCCCGACGTACTGCGCCCCACCACCCGGCAACAGCAGAACCAGCGGAACCGCGCCATCATTCGCGCGAGTCGCCTGGACAGGAGCGGTCAGCAGCGATGCCGCCTGCTTCGCCGACCCACACACCACCGAACGTCGATAGGATAATTTTCGACGGCCGAATTGGAGGGTATCGGCAACATCAGCTGGATTGATTTCACTATTACTGCGCAGATAATCTGCCAATTGCGTGGACTGTTCGGCTAGCGCCGTCGGCGTGGCAGCCGACAAAACCAGCAAGGACTCGGAGCTGCCCCCGGTTCCTGGGGACTCAACCTCGGCATGGACAGGGGCCTGCTCAAGCACCACATGCACGTTGGTGCCGCCGATCCCGAAGGCGCTCACACCGGCGCGCCGCGGTCCATCTCCCTCGGGCCAGTCCATGGTGTCTGCGGCCACGCGAAACGGACTGCCGGCAAGGTCCAGCAGTGGATTCTCGACGCTGTAGTGCAGATTCGCGGGTATCACACCATGCTCGATGGACAACGCCGCCTTGATGAGTCCCGCTACCCCCGCTGCGGTATCTGTATGGCCGATATTTGTCTTGGCCGAGCCAAGCATGCAGTAGCCGGTCCGGTCGGTGGATTCCCGGAATGCCTTGGTCAGTGCTGCCACCTCGATGGGATCACCCACCGGCGTGCCCGTCCCATGTGCCTCGACCATGCCAATCGAGCTCGCCTCGACGCCGGCAACCGCGTGCGCCGCCATGATGACCTCGCTCTGGGCGGTGACACTGGGCGCGGTGAATCCGGTCTTGTGGCGTCCGTCGTTGTTGACCGCACTTCCTTTGATGACGGCCCGGATTCGGTCGCCATCGGCCAGTGCATCGGACAGCCGCTTGAGCAGAACAACTCCCACGCCGTCGCCGGGGAACATGCCGGCTGCGCCGGCATCGAAGGCCCGGCAGCGGCCGTCGGGAGAGAGCGGCCCATTCGGCGTGTACCGATATCCTTTGCCGGGGTGTGGATTCAGGCTCACTCCGCCGGCCAAAGCCAGGTCACATCGATAGTCCAGCAGTTCCTGGCATGCCAGGTGAACCGCGACCAGTGACGTCGAGCACGCCGTGCTGACCGCAATACTCGGGCCGGTCAGATTGAGATGGTAGGAGACGCGGCCCGGAAGCGACCCCGGCGAATTGGCGAATCCCGCAGGCAATGCGTCCGCCGAGGAAGGGCTGACCCCCAGATGAGGGAGCACGTTCGCGATGAGGTAGCTCGATTGCCCGGAACCCGCGTAGACGCCGACCAGTCCCTCGTAGCGGTCTGGGTCGCAGCCGGCCTGCTCGAACACGTGGTACGCGCACTCGAGGAAGAGCCGATGCTGCGGATCAATCATCGCGGCCTCGGCGGGCGGGTAGCCGAAGAACTTGGCGTCGAACAGTTCGACTCCCTCGATGACGGCCTCGCGGTAAACCCATCCGGGCACGGCCTCCAGGCCATCCAAAGATCTTGCGCCTTCTCGCTTTTCCGAAAGCAGAGACCAATACTCGCCGACGTTCTGGGCACCGGGGAAGCGGCACTGCATCCCCACTATGGCAATGTCGGCAAACTCCGTCTCGGCGGTGGGTGCACTCATATCCACTGTCACTTAAGTTGTTCTCCCGCATTGTTGTTGCTGTCACGGCGCCGCTCTACCAGATCGACAAGGTCGGCGAGAGTCGCGCCCTGATCCCAGAGTTCGGCCACCGACACCTTGATGTGGCAGCGCTCCCCTATCGCCGTCACGATGCGGGCAGCGATCAGGGAATCGCCCCCCAGGTCGAAGAAGTTGTCATCTGGTTCAACACTCGGCACCCCGAGGGCATCGCACCAGATCTGTTTCACCACAGCGGAATCCGGCATATCGTCCTGTGGAGCCGTCCCGGCCACGAGCGGTGCCGGCGCGGCGGGCACAATAGGCGCCTGCCTGGCAGGCTTGCCAGCGACCGGTCGCGGCGGAGTCATCCACAACCGCTCCCGTTCAAACGGATAGGTAGGCAGTGGTACCCGCTGGCGCGGTGCCCCGAAGTGCTGCCACGCCAGCTCGGCACCCGCGGCCCACAGGCGTCCGGCCGCTGCCGCGGCGACGGTCGCACTCTCACCGGTCCGATCACCGAGCATCGAAACAAATTCGGGCGTAGGCGTATTCGCTGCAACTATGCCGCGCAGGGTATGACCAGGACCGACCTCGACAAGCACCGCGTCCGGGTACTCGGCACACAGCGTGGCCAGGCCGCGTGCGAACTGCACCGGCTCGCGCAGCTGCCGCCCCCAGTACTCGGGGTCGGTGGCCTGCGCCCCGGTAATCCAGGCACCCGACACATTGGACATGAACGGAACCTGCGGCTGTTGCAATCGCATCTGAGCCACGGCGGCCGAGAATCGATCGATCGCCGGGTCCACGAGGGCGGAGTGGAAGCCACGATTCACCGGCAGGCGAGTACAGCGCACACCGACATTCGCAACCTCACCCACGAGTGCATCGATCCCGTCCACACTGCCGGCGACAACAATTTGCTCGGGGCCGTTGACGGCCGCCACTGACACTCCCGCCGGCAGCATCGCGGTGACGGCATCGAGCGATGCGCCGACCGCGGCCATGGCGCCGGTCTCGCACTGCTGGATCAAGTCCCCGCGCATCGCCGCCAGCTGGACCGCCTCCTCCAGCGTGAACACCCCGGCAACGCAGGCGGCGACCAACTCGCCGATGCTGTGGCCGAGCATTGCGACAGGTTGCACACCCCATTCACCGAGGAGTTGCGTGAGCGCGTACCCGACCGTGAACAGCGCAGGTTGGGTCAGGCGGGTCTGCATGAGCGCGGCATCCATAGCCTCATCGCCCCCCGTGCACAGCATCGTGCGCAGGTCCACTCCGATCAGCGGCTCGAAGCGAGTCGCACACTCATCGATGTGCTGGCGGTATACCGGTGACGTCGCGTACAACTGTGCGCCCATGCCACTGAACTGGCTCCCCTGCCCGGGGAAGAGAAAGACCACTGGCCGGGGTTTGTCCGCCGCGATGCCGGTGCGAACTGACGCGCGCCCCGTGCCTTCAAGGACCTGCTGGGCTTCCACCGTGTCCGCACACACCGCGGCGAACCGATGACTAAAAGCACGCCGCCCGAGGCGCAATGTGGCGGCAACCGCTGCCAGATCTTGTTCGGGATGCCGTGCCAAGTGAAGCGCAAGGTTCTTCCTTGCGGCCTCGAGCGCCGGTGCAGTTCGCGCGGAAAGCAGGAGCAGGTGCGGGCCGTCCTGACCGGAGGCAGGCAGCCGTGAAACCGGAGGCTCCTGCAGCACGGCATGGGCATTGGTGCCGCCCATGCTGTACGAACTAACTCCCGCGCGGCGCGGCCTCCCGTTGAGCGCATTCCAGCGCCGCAGGCGTGTACCCACATAGAAGGGGCTCTTCGAGAACTCGATCTGCGGGTTGGGCGCCGTGAAGTTGGCCGCAGGCGGGTACATCTGATGCCGAAACGCCAACAAGACTTTGATGAGGGCGAGGACGCCAGAAGCGGGGCCCGTGTGCCCGATATTCGGCTTCAGGGTGCCGATGCGGCAGGCCTCTGTTCGAGTATCACCCGCTTCGCGAAAAGCGTTGTGGAGAGCCGCGATCTCGATCGGATCACCCAGTGGAGTACCGGTGCCATGTGCCTCCACATAGTCAACGGTCTCGGCCGGCACCTCGGCTACCGCCAGGGCCTCCGTGATGACCTCGACCTGGCCGCTGATGCTCGGCGCCGCGAAACCGGCCTTGTTCCCGCCATCGTTGTTGACAGCGGTTCCTCTGATAATGCCCAGAATCGAATCACCGTCCGCGACAGCGCTTGACGCCCGTTTCAGCAGAACGATGCCGATGCCGTCGCCTACCAACGTGCCGTCGGCGGACGCATCAAACGCACGGCATCGACCGGACGTGGATATGGCTCCGCTTTCGGTAGCCACGTATCCGGCAGTCTGCGGAAAGGTGATGGAGGCGCCACCGGCCAACGCCATATCGGACTCGCCGGACAAAACGCTCTGCACCGCAAGATGAATGGCCACCAGTGAGGTAGAACAACCGGTGCCCAACGAGATGCTGGGGCCGCGTAAGTTCAGCTTGTAGGAAACCCGGGGCGCCAGAAAATCGTTCTCGGTCGCCAATGCCGTCTGAAGATATTCGGTACCGTTGAGATTCCCGTAGTCCGTCGACAGGACTGCTCTGTAGTACGTCGAGCCGGCACTTCCCCCGAACACGCCGACCGAACCGTCATACCGCTGTAGGTCATAGCCTGCTGATTCCACTGCCTCCCAGGCACATTCGAGAAAGAGCCGCTGCTGCGGATCAATCGAGCGGGCTTCGCTCGGGGCATATCCGAAAAACTTGGTGTCAAAGTCGGCCACATCGGTCAGGATCGGCCGAACCCTCACCAGCCGCGGATCGCGCAGCTCCTCCTGGGTAACCCCCGCCGACAGCAATTCCTCATCGGTGAAATGCGTGAGGGATTCCACTCCCGCGCAGAGATTAGCCCAGAACTCATCGAGACTCGTGGCACCGGGCACTCGCGCAGCGATGCCAATCACCGCTACGTCGTCGTCGCGAACCTCGTGGTCCGCGCTGGCATCTGACCCACCGTCTGCCACAGCCAGGCCGGTACCGCCATCGAGCTCTGCCCACCACTGCCGCACCGTCTCCAGAACCGCTTCTCGCTCGGCGGCAAGATAGAAGTGCCCGCCCGGGAAAGTCGCCGACCGATAGCCGCCCCGGGTCACATCCGCCCAAAGATCCATATCCGCAGGATCGATGGCCTCATCATCGCCCCACAGCGCGAGGATCGGCGCATCCACAGGAGGTTTTGGGTCGGTCCGATACTGCTCGACCAACTGAAAATCGGCCCGCAGACCGGAGACGACCAGATCACGCAGCGCCGCGACATCGAATGCGCTGGTTTCCCCCTTGGCGGCGCTCACCTCGCCCGTGGCCGAACGGCCATACGAGACAAACGCGTCATCGTCCATGTTTCGCAATCCACCACTGCGGATGAGGTGGGGCGCGGTGTACGAGGAGACACACAACCGGAGCTGCCGAAACCTGCCCACCGCCTCCAGCCGCCGCGCGACCTCAAAGGCCACCAACGCTCCCATGCTGTGGCCGAAGAGATACAGCGGCCGATCACCCAAGGTCAACAAGGCCTCGGCCACACCATCGGCAAGTGCGCCCAGACTCGGCGGCAGTTGTTCGGAAATGCGGTCTTCGCGACCCGGATATTGCACGACGTGTACCGAGAAGTCGGGATTGGTCAACCACGAGCGGTAGAACGTCGCTCCACCGCCAGCATGTGGGAACACCACCAACGCAGGATGCCCATCGGGGTCAAAAGCTCCGCCCCGCAACCATTTGCGCTGAAGTTGGTCCGCCGATGTCGAAGAGTGCTGCATGATTGGATCTACCGCCTTTGTCGTTGCTGTGATAGACGCTGGGCCCGGGCATCTCGCCCACGCTCGGCTCGGCTGCGCGCAGCGATGAGCCCGCCGCTGCCCGTTACTTCGGATTGGGTGTCCTGATCGCTGGCACGGTTCAGGAATGTCGCGAGCTCCGCGACTGTCGGATGTGCGTACAGATCGAGCAGCGATACAGAAAACCCAAACTGCTCAGAGAGTTTGGCCTGAACGCGAGTCAACAACAGCGAATGCCCACCCATGTCGAAGAAGTTGTCGTCAACGCCGATGCGGGGAACTTTGAGCACCGCCAGCCACAGGTCCACCAGCACCCGTTCCATGGCGTACCGCGGCTCAAGGTAAGGGACGGTCGCGGCGCTCGCTTCGACGGGAATCCGCTGTACCGCAGCGCGATCAATCTTTCCCGATGGCAACTCCGGCAGTGCGTCGAGGATGGTTCCGGCCGGCGGCACCAGATGCTCCGGCAATCGTTCACGCAACCAGTCACGTAGCTGCAGCCAGGTCAGCGCGGTGTCGTCGCAAGCACAGTAGCCAACCAATCGGTCGCCTTGTCCCATCACCACAGCACGGCGGACGGATGGATGCGCGGTGAGCGCATTCTCGATCTCTTCCGGCGCAATCCTGCGGCCCCGGATTTTCAACTGATTGTCCACTCGCCCAAGGAACTCGATGGTTCCGTCGGGGAGAAAACGTGCCTGATCCCCGGTTCGATAGATACGGGCACCTGGGGCGCCCGAAACTGGATCAGCGACGAACCGCTCAGCAGTGCGGACCGGATCTTCAACATATCCACGTGCCAGTTGCACGCCTCCGACGTATAGTTCGCCGGATACGCCCGGCGGTACAGGGTGCAGCGTCTTGTCCAGGATGAAGGCTTGGCAGTTGCCAATCGGGGTGCCGATGGTCACTCCATGTCTGCGCGAGCCGGACCGGAAGATCTCGTACGTGCATGCCACCGTCGCCTCAGTGGGTCCGTACCCGTGGTACATGGGAACGGCACAGACGGAAAGGTAGCGCTCGAGCAGCTCTGGGCTCAGCGCTTCGCCGCCGGTCCACACCGAAGCCAGGGAACGAGTCGCGTCACCGAACTCGGGCCGATCCAGCATTGTTTCCAGCAGCGATGGCACCAGATCGATGAACGTGACGCCGGTGCGCGCGATCAAATCGAGCAAGTACGCCGGGTCCGACTCTGCCCCCGGCTTCGGCAGGACCATCCTGCCACCGCAGACCAGCGGCAGAAGTATCTCGTTGATTCCCATATCGAAACCGAGTGACGACTTGTGCAGAGCGGCATCGTCGGCACCGAATCCCAGGACATCGGCTTGCCACAACAGTCGGTTACAGATTCCCGCATGCGACACCATCACCCCCTTCGGCGTGCCCGTGGAACCGGACGTGAAGACGACGTAGGCGAGATCGGCCATCTGAGAGGCGAACGAAGATGCGAGAACGGTGCTTGCGCTGGCGGGATCGTCGTCGAGATTCAGCACCGGTATCGCCAGGCTCGGCAGCCTTGTCGCCGGATCACCATGGGTGAGCACCAACGCAATCCGAGAATTTGCGCACACCTCCGCTATCCGGCTCGATGGCCATGCCGGCTCCAGCGGCACAAACGCGGCACCGGCCTTTGATACGGCAAGCAGAGCCACCGCGAGGTTGGTCGACCGCTCCATGTTGATTCCGACGAGACTGTCGCTACCGATGCCCATCGAGCGCAACAACGAGGCCAGTCGCCCGGCACTCTGGTCCAGCTCGCCGTAACTGAGCTGGGCGCCCTCGGTGACGACTGCGATGGCATCTGGATTCTGTTGCACATGCCGCTCAAACAGTTTGTGTAGTGGAGTATTGACGAGATGGCGGGCGTCGGCCGTGGCATTCCAGTCGCGAACGATGCGCTGTTGTTGCTGCTCGGTGAGCAACGGCAGATCACGCACGCGCTGCGCCGGATTCGACACTCCGTGGGCCAACGCCGACGCGAGATGCTCCAGCACTTGCTGTACGAATTCTGGCGCGTACTTTCCGGTGCGGAAGGTGGCCACCAGCGCCTCCCCATCGACCAGGTCGATGGCGAGCTCAAACATAGATGTTGGGTTGCGAAGTCTCAGATCAGTCGTCGTCACTCCGGCCAAGCTCAATTCGCTTGTGACCGAGCGAGTCGCCGCGAACATGACCTCGAACAGCGGCGAACGGCCGGTTGTTCGTTGCGGTGCGACCCTTTCGATGATCGCCTCAAAGGGGATGTCGCGATTCTCGTAGGCTTCGAAAAACGCCGACCGGGTGCGCGCCAGCAAGTCCAGGAAGGTCGACCCACCCTCCACGTGCAGTCGCATCGCCAGCGTGTTGGTGAAATTTCCCCAGACACCTTCGAGTTCAGAAACATCGCGGATCAGCGCCGGAATACCGATCACCACGTCTGTTGCTTCAGTGTACCGATGCAATACCGAGGCTAGCCCCGCCAACACAATCGTGAACGGCGTGGTCTCGTGCTCTCGCGCCAGATCGCGCAATCCCGCAATGGTGCTGTCCCGCAGCGCATACCGGCACCGCCCACTTGCGGTGCCGTCGACTTCTGAAGATTGGGGCATGGCAGGAAAACCAACAGCGGCAGGCAACGGGGTAAGTCGATCGACCCAGTACTGCAGTTGGCCGTCAAGATCACCACGCAGCAGTCGCTGTTGCTCCCACACCGCATAGTCCGCGTATTCAATATCCGGAGTCATTGGCGCAGCGCCACTCTGACCGGTTTCGAAAGCGTACTGAGCAGATAGATCCGCGAACAGCAGATCCCAGGTGACCTCGTCCGCTGCGACGTGATGCAGCACCAGAATCAGAAAATGGACATGCGATGACGCCCTCAGGAGCTCCACCCGCACCGGGGGCTCCGAAGCCAGATCGAAAGGCCGGTCGATGATTTCCCGCGCGATGGCCTGCACCGTACCCTCAAGTGCCGCCGACGATACGGCGTCAATGTCGACCACCGGAAACTCGATGTCTTCGGCCGGCGCGATCAGCTGCGTCAGCTCACCGTCCGAGCCATGACCGTATCGGGTGCGCAGAATGGCGTGCCGGAAGATCAATCGGACCACGCTCCTGCGCAATGCACCAAGATCCAGCGCGCCTTCAATCCGGAGGCCCACCGGCATGTTGTAAGCCCCATCATCAGGAAAAATGGCCTGCGCGAACCACATCCGCCGTTGTGTTGAAGACAAGGGAACCGCCGCCAGAGGCGATCGCGCCTGAATAGTCACATTCCGGGTGCCCGAGGCCGATTCCGTAAGCCCACGTTCGGTAAGCACTGCCCGCAGCATTCGCAAGCGCTCCGCAGCGGTCGCACTACCTGCTGGGGACGACGGCATTCTCATGTCTCCTTTGTCCACTAAAGCCGCATATTCACAGCGGTTTTCACCCTCGGATTCGCACAGCGCTGGACGCAGAGCCGAAAGTGCTTCGAGGCGAGTCGAATTCACCCCACATGGCAAGTAGATAAGCCCATCTTTACTTTGGCAAGGCTAGCCTATCTCAATCCGTCTCGTTAGGGTGAGCTAAGTGCACGGCGGATTTGAGCTGCACAAACAGAAGATCCACGACGAAACCCTCGACAAATTAGGTAAGCCAATGCTAATTTACCGAGCGAATGGGTCATAGGGGCAAGCCTTGAAATCACGGAGAGGCTGTGAGTTGAACAATCGGGAGCGGGCGGTCAAGCCCGAATGCAATTGGGCCGAACACATGGACACACAGGGTTAGCCGGATGTCTGCTCCGATCTGGATGGCGTTTCCCCCGGAGGTACATTCGGCGCTGCTCAGCGCGGGCCCCGGACCTGGCCCCCTACTGGCTGCGGCCGCACAGTGGCAAGCACTTTCCGCCGAATATTCCACTGCTGCAACAGAATTAACACACCTACTGGGGGCAACAGCGGCAGGAGCATGGCAGGGTCCCAGCGCCACCCAATACGTGGCCAGCCATGCGTCGTACCTGACCTGGCTTGCTCAGCAGAGCGCGACTAGCGCCACAAACGCCGCGCTACACGAGACAAGTGCAGCCGCCTACACTGCGGCCTTGTCAGCCATGCCGACATTGCCCGAGTTGGCAACGAATCATATGCTCCATGGCGTCTTGGTTGGTACCAACTTCTTTGGGGTCAATACGATCCCAATTGCACTCAACGAGGCCGACTACATTCGAATGTGGGTGCAGGCCGCTACCACGATGGATGTCTACCAAGGGGTTTCGAGTACCGCTGTAGCCTCGGCCGCGCCGGCCACACCAGCTCCGCTGATCATGGCGCCCGGAGGCGAGATGAGCCGTTTGGCCGCCGACATGTCCGGACTCGCGGCGCAGGCTCAGGCTTCCGAATCCGGTTCGGCGCTGGACAGCAGCAACAGCGTCATAGATCAGCTGTTGAACTTCTTCCGCGACCCGCTGGGCACGTTACGCCAGATCATCGAAGACTTCATACGAAACCCCGGCGCTGCGCTCGCCACCTGGTTGCCGTTCCTACTGGTACTAGCTTCGATGACGTATGTTCTTTTTGCACAAGTATTTTGGTTGTTCTGGGCCGCATTGCTCTCGGCACCGCTCTGGTTACCGCTGCTGATCGTGGCGGCCTGGCAGTATCTGCAGCCCCCCGCAGTCGACGCGGCACCGTCCGAAGAAGTTCAGCCTGATCTCCGCAGCACCACCGACAGACCGCGCGAGCATATCGAGCCCCTTCCCGCGATCGCGTTGGCACCGACAGTCGCCCCGGTACCAACCGCAACTGCACCTGCGCCGTCTGCCCCAGCGCCGGCCCCCGCGCCGGCCACCGTTACCGCCGCTTTTGCGCCGTACCTTGTCGGTGTGATGCCCGGCGAACCACCGGCCATCCAGTTCGGACCGACGCTGAATGAGGGCAGCAAGGCCCAAGCTCCGGCCTCCGGAATCTCTGCGGCGGCAGCAGCGGCTGCATCTGCCCGCTCCAGGGCCCGACGCAAACGCGGCGCGCGAATGAAAGACCCAGCACCACAACACATGGACATGAACGTGACAGTTGACGCCGACTACGGTGGGCAGTCCGGGGCAGCACGCAGCCAGCACCGGGCGTCCACTCGTGGCACCGAACATCTTGGGCTAGCCGGCACCGTTCCAAAGGGCGCTGCCACGACCTCCGCGGCAGGTCTAGCCTCGCGCGAAAACATCGGTCGCGATACCAACTCGGCGGAGGGCATTAGAACTGCGCCCATGCTCCCGACCACTTGGAACACAGATTCCGACGAAACCCCCTGCACACCAACGCCGGATGAGGAATAAAGATCAACTGTGCTAACGGTGCCCAAACCCCCACTAATAGTCCGATCACGTGGGTAAGTGGGTGTGCCGGCCGGTCCAGCATCGCACGCAAGGACCTAACAGGACGGCACGTGCCGGAATACGGCTCACGGTTTGGGTCTTGTGAATGGGGAGGACCTCCGGGCTTAGTGGAGATGTCTGACGTCTCTGCGAAACCACGGAAGTCCTTGTGTTCCACGCGAATGTTCGTTTGACGGTTCATGGTCGCCAGCTGCTGATCGAGCGCATCATCGGGGGCGCCGTCCGGTGTCTCATGTCGCGGCCGAGCTAGGGGTGTCTCGCCAATGTACCCATCGCTGGAAGCGCCCGCCGGATTCGACTATGTGCACTCTGTCGTCGATGATCATCCGCGGCTGGACTAATGCAAGATCCTGCCCGACGAGCAAGGCCTCACCTGCGCGGCGTTTCTACACAGGGCTCATCAGACCCCATTGCACTTGGCAAAACGGGAAAGTGGAGCGATTCAACCCGCACCTTGCATACCGAGTGGGCCTACCGGCAGGTCTTCACGACCAACGACGCCCGCAGCGCAGCTCTTGCACCCTAGCTTGACGACTACGCCAATCGACGACACCACTCAGCCATCGGAGGCAAACCCCCGATCAGCCGACCGTCACCAACCTAACTGCCGGGTACAACTAGTTGCCCGCCATCGCGTCGCGCAGGCTCTTCGGGCGCATGTCCGACCAGTTGGCCTCTACATACTCCACGCAGTCCGCGCGTGGTGCCGCGCCGAAGACCACCCGCCACTGCTCCGGAACCTCAATAGCCTTGGGCCACAGACTGTGCTGCTCCTCATCGTTGACCAGCACGTAGAACTCGCCGCTCTCGTCATCAAATGGGTTGATACTCAACTATTTTCCTTTCACGACGAGCCGAATCCGTGCCGCTGTGCCCACCGAGCACCCGGTCGGACAGCAATCCAAGACAGCTGAGATTAGGGAACCCAGGCCCCTGGGTCAGACCAGAAAGGGTTGGAAGAATGAGCTTGGGCGTAAGGCCGTTGACGGACAGATCGTGCCCCAGCGACTCCTGTAGCACGTTCCCATCCACGGGAGCACCGAGCTTGAGCTCCATGAGATCGAGTGCACTCTGGTCGAACAATGGCAGGAACCACAATGCGTCCGCACCCGCTCCGTCGATCACCAGATCGAAGCCGTGCACAGTCTCCGACGGCTCGCCCGCGCGGTCGCTGCGCAAGGTCAACCTGATCCGGTCCTCCAAGGCAACGGCGTGCGCGACCCTGCCGCGCAGATGCCGGATGCGGTCGTCGGCCAGGAGCGAGTCCTGCACACGCGCCGAGAACACCCCACGATCGGTCCGGTTCAGCGCGTCGCGGCGCTCGTCCATGGTGTGGTGAAGCCAACCGGTCGGATCACTGAACAGTGAATTCTCGAAGTAACCCTCACCGCGGGTAAACAGAGTGACACCGGGCGAGATGACCGTGACGGTCGAAACGCGGTGCCCGAAAAGCTCGTTGAGAACCGAAGCGGCCGTCTCGCCGCCGCCGATCACTGCGACACGCTCTGCGGTGAGCCGCATGGGACCCGCACACCGGCGCCAAAACTCCGCGATGGAGAGGACATTCGGATGCTCGGGCAGTACGGAGCGCTCCGGTTGACCGGGCCCCGTGACCATCACGGCATCAGCAGCGATCGAGCAGTCGTTGGTGCCGACGACCCATCGGTTGCCATCGATGGATAACCCGGTCACCTCACCGTGGACGACCTTCATGTCGACCGTGGTGGCAACCCATGTCAGATAGTCGGCCCACCGCTTATGTGTCGGCGCCGGCTTGTCGCGGTCAACCCACTCGGCGAATTGGCCGGTCGCGATCAGATAAGACTGCCAGCTCAGGCGCATCATCCGGGCATCGATTTCGGCATTGCGCCCCGGCAGGATGGCCGACCGGTACGGGAAACCGACATCCTTCTCGGGGCTGGTACCCAGCCGGTGCTGCCCGTCCGTCCAACCACCGCAAGCCTGCCAGTTGGCTCCGACTTGTTGGCGTTCTATCGCCACCACATCGGGCACCTCGACGCCACATTCGCGCAGTGCGGCGGCCTTCGCGGCCACCGCGACTGCCTTGGCACCCGCGCCTATCACTGCCAGTGTCGACGTCACCATTGCTCCTTTGCCAGAATTCCCAGCTGTTCATGCCATATCGATTGCAGTTCGGCGATCTCTGCGCGACTGAGTACCTCGGGAATCGCGCGCCACATGGTCCCGATGGTTGTCCCCTCGGTGGTTTTCATGATCAGCACGGCGATGGACAGTTCATGACGCACCGCCGAATCAGGCTCGGGCACAGGCGAACCCAATACCGAAAGCCACTCATCACGGCGAAGCAAGTCGCCTTCAAAACCCTGGTCATGGCCGAGATACGTCAGCAGGACTTGCGGATCGCGATAACGTCGCAGCACAGCCGCGGTATCGCTACGCAGATATCGCAGCAACCCGTAATCAATGCTCCGGCCCGGCATCGCGCGGTGCTGGCGGGCCACCCGCTCCAGCAGGCCCCGCGGCCCGGCCCCCAAGGGATCGGTGCCGCCGAGGCGCAGTGGGTAGGCCGTACTGAGCGGCCCGACGGTTCCAGCGGTTGACTCGCCCCGGCCCGATACCTGTATCGCCAGCAGGGGCTCGACCGCGAGTTGTCCGCGCGCGCGACGCCACTGCGCAATGGTGCGCGCCGCCGCCGCGGCGAGCAGCTGCTCCATCGGTACTCCGGAATTCAACAGACGCTCGCTGACATCCACCGGCGCGGACTCAACGGTGATGGCCACCTCGCTGTCCCTATCCGTCTCGGGAGCGATTCTGCGCGAACCGATGGCTGGATCGTCACCGTCGAGCTGAGCGACCCAGAACGGCAGACTTCCGATGTCGTGCGCCTCGGCCGCCAATGAGTTCGCCCATCGGCGAAGGCCAATGCCGGTATCGGCAATCACCGGCGCGGCCTGGCTTGTCATGGCATGCCAACGTGATTCCAACTCGGACATGATGACCCGCCAGGAAACCGGATCAGCGGCAAGATGGTGCACTGCCAAGATGAGGACACCCGGCTCGTTCTCCGGGTGCAGCCACACCGCCGACAGCATCCAACCCTGTTCTGGGTCAAGCCGATCCACCGCTCGTGCGATCTCGGCACCCGCGGCGACCGAAGGATCCGCGGCCACGATCTCGACGAACCGGAGGGCCGGGCGCACTCGCGGGACCAGCATCATGCTCTGGCGGTCCAGCCTGCTGCGCAGCGCCTCATGACCGTCGACAACGGCACCGAGAAGCTGCTCCAGCGCGGGCCGGGCGATGTCGTCATGAAGCCGGAAAACACACGTCACCGCCAGCCTGCGCGGGTTTCCGTGCTCATACAGACTGTGTCCGCCGGGCAACAGCGGAATCGGCTCACCTTCCGCCACGCCATCCGCCGAATCCGCTGAACTGCCAAGATGTTGGTCGATCAGCTCGGCAAGGCGCGCGATGCTGCCGCTGTACAGGATTTCACGGATATCGATCCGCATGCCGTAGTCCGACAAGATCGCGGCCGAGAGCTTACTCGCGAGCAATGAATGACCACCGAGAGATTCGAATGAATCATCGATCCCCGTCGCGGCATAACCCAGTACTCGCGTGAAGAGGTCAGCGACCTGCCGTTGTGTCGGCGTCTGTGCCTGCTGAGGTTCTGCGGCAATCCCGCTGCCGGGAGCGGGTAGTGCATCCCTGTCGATCTTGCCGTGCGGGGTGATGGGAATCTCGTCCAGCACCACGTACGCGGCGGGAATCATGTAGTCGGGCAGGGCCGCCACGATCCGGGAACGGATCCGGTCGATATCGACCACATGTCCGCCTACCGGTGTCAGGTAGGCGACCAGACGCTTCCCGAGGCGCGGCAGCTCATCAACCACCACCAGTGCCTGGCTGACACTGGGATCGACCTCGATAGCAGAGGAAATCTCGCCGAGTTCGACCCGGAACCCCCGAATCTTCACCTGTTCATCGGCACGGCCGACGAATTCGATGTCGCCGCCGGCATTGCGCCGCGCGAGGTCACCCGACCGGTACATGCGCTGTCCGGAGGTGAAGGGGTCGGCAATGAAACGCTGTGCCGTGAGGCCGGCCGCAGCGTGATAGCCGCGCGCCAGATGTGTTCCACCGATGTAGATCTCACCTACAACGCCCACTGGAACCGGCCGCAGCGCCGCATCCAAGATATGAATCTGCGTGTTGATCTTCGGAGTACCGATCGGCACGGTCCGCGTGCCCTGGATGCCCCGAACCTTGTACCGGGAGGCGTTGATGACAGCCTCCGTCGGTCCGTAGAAGTTATGCAGCGAAGCGTCGAAGGTTGCGTGGAATTTATCCGCAACCGGCCCCGGTAACGCCTCGCCGCCCACCGGTACCCGTCGCAACGATTTCCATTGCGTCACACCGGGAAGCGACAGGATGAGCCCAAGGAGCGAGGGCACCATATGCATCGACGTGACACCCTCACTATTCAAGAGGTCCGTCAAATAGGCGACGTCGGTGAGGCCACCTGGGCGCGGAATGACTAAGCGGCCACCGCAACTGAGGATCCCGAAGATCTCCCCTATTGACACGTCGAAGCTTGGAGACCCCACCTGCAGCACACGGTCCGAGCCGCTCACCCGGTACTCGGCCCGAAACCAGTTGAAGTACTCGGTAAGCGGACGGTGGCTAACCGTGACTCCCTTGGGCATGCCCGTCGAGCCGGAGGTGTAGATCAGATAGGCGGCATTGTCCGGAGACAACGGCCTTATTCTGTCGGCATCAACCGGCGCTCGAACATCGAATCGGTCGAGGTCCGTTACCGGAGCACGGATCACCAGTTTGGGCTGCGCGTCGGCGAGGATATGCGCGATGCGGTCCGGCGGGTACTCGGGATCGATCGGCAGGTACACCGCCCCTGCCTTGGCGATGGCGAGCGCGGTGATGATCAAATCCGGCGACCTATCAAGGAGGACCGCGACGTGATCCTCGGTGCCGATACCCTGCTGGATGATCCAGTGCGCCAAACGGTTCGCCAGATCGTTGGTTTCTCTGTACGAGTAATGACGGCCCTCGTACACAAGAGCGGTGGCTTCCGGCTGGGCGGCCACACGCTGGGCCACCAGGTCGCCCAGCGTGGCCGGCGGCGCGTCAAATCGTTCCCCGGATGACGCGGACCACAGCCATTGGGCCTCTCGGCTGTCCATGAGATCCAGCGCGCCCAGCGCACGGTCCGGGTCATCCAGCACGGCGTCGAGCACATTGACGAAGTGCCGGAGTATCTGCGCGGTCAGCCGCTCATCGAGCACCCCCACCAGATACTCGGCGACAAGATCAGCGCCTTCGGGCGTCATCTCAACGCTCACGCCCAGTGGCACATACGCCAATTGACTACTGAATCCCGCCTTTTCGCAATGAATTCCCGGCGGACAGAACAAGGCGGCAGGATCGACGCCCATCGCGAAGCCAACGCGTGGGATCACCCGGTCCAGACTCGCGCCCTGATGCCTGATTCCGTTCAGGGTAGTTCGCCGCACCTGGCCCAGCAGATCTCGGAAGCTTCCCGCGCCGCGCGGGCGTATGCGCAGTGGGAGGACATTGCCGAAGTGCCCGATCCGACCGGTTACGTGGGTGTCGGGCGCGGGTACCGGAGACGCCACGATGAAATCGTCGGCATGTGTGTACCGATGCAGCAGAGCCGAATACGCGGCCAGTAACACCACGTGAGGCGTGGTATCGGCATCTCGCGCCAGCTGCTCGACCCGTGCCAGCACCGAGCTGGAAAGCCGTGCGGCACAGCGCTGCGCCTTCCACTCAGTCGGCACCACCGAACCATTGCGCCCCGGAAGCTCCAGCGGCTCAGCCGGATTCGCCAGCTCACGGCTCCAGTAGTCAGCATCCGCATCGCTGGGGACATCCCACGGGGGCGTCAGCGGCAGCGGTGTAGCGATATCGCCGTGGGCATAGGTGCCGGTCAGGTCGGTGAGGAAGACCGCCCAGGACTCGTCGTCCCACGCGATGCGATGGGCGACGACGAGTACGACATGCTCGGCGACACCGGTCCGGATGACGGTGACACGCAGCGGAGACTCCGTGGCCAGATCGAACGTGGCGCCAAACTCTCGCTGCGCCAGCACGGCCAGCCGCAGCTCTTGTGCGGTGCCGGCCAAGTCGGTCACGTCGTGCTCAACCCATCGCGCCGGCAGGTCCTGGTGCAGCACCGCGAACGGCTTACCGTTGGCACCGCCGTGGACCGTCGTGCGCAACGCCTCGTGCCGGGCGACCACAGCGGCCAGCGCCGCACGCAGCCTGCCGGAATCGAGCTCGCCGCGGAGCCGGAAGGAACGGCACAGGTTCATCAGAACGGGAGTCGCCCCGTGCGCGTACCAGATGCGCTGCTGGCCGGCGGACAACGGTGATGCGGCGTGAGGATCGAGACCTTCCGCCGCTTCTCCGCTGGTAACGCCCATCTCGACGTCACCCTCGCTCACGGTGCGCACCTCGATCTCACCTCGCGTTTTCACTATTAGTACAGGCTGCCCTAACTACGAGGAGGCTACCCTATCTAGACTATGACGGGTCACCCACGAGGAGCCCCGATGACTCAGGCCAGATCGACCACCGCGGCATCTGCCGCGACCCCCGCCCTTGACGGTTTCGTCCCATTTCCCTCGGCGCGCGCCGAGGCCTACCGTCAAGCCGGCTACTGGAGCGGTAGCACCGTTGAATCCTTGCTCCGCTCGTCTGCGGCCAGACGACCCCAGCACCCCGCAGTGATCGATGAGCATCGCGCACTGAGCTACCGCGAACTCGATGAGGCGGCCGACCATGTCGCACATGCCTTCATCCGGCTCGGGATAGCACCGGGCGACCGAGTGCTACTCCAGCTGCCCAATCGGGCCTCCTTCGCCGTCGCGTTCTTCGGCCTGATGCGCGCCGGAGCCATACCGATCATGTGCCTACCCGGACACCGGGCCGCCGAACTGTCCCATTTCATCGCGGTCTCCGGCGCCTGCGCATTGGTGATCGCCGATTCTGCCGGTGGTTTCGACTACCGCACACTGGCCGTCGAGCTGACCCAGAAACATCCAAGCCTGCGCACCGTGGTGGTCGACGGCGACGCGGGACCGTTTACCTCCTGGGATAGCCTGCTGGAAAGCGTTGAGACTCAAGGCCCCCTACCCATCCCCCAGCCGGACGCCCCGGCGGTGCTGTTGGTTTCGGGAGGCACCACTGCCGCCCCCAAGCTCATCCCCCGCACCCATGAGGACTACGTCTACAACGCGACGCAGGCGGCACGGGTGTGCGGCATCACCGAGGACGATGTCTACCTCGTCGCACTGCCCGCGGGCCATAACTTCCCGTTGGCGTGCCCTGGTCTACTCGGCGCGATAAGTACTGGTGCCACCACAGTTTTCCTGTCGGACCCGAGCCCCGAGTCGGCGTTTGAGACGATCGCCCGTCATCGGGTGTCCGTGACGGCCCTGGTGCCCTCGCTTGCCCAGCTGTGGGCCCAGGCCACCGCGTGGGAACCCGTGCTGCCGACGACTCTGCGGCTCCTTCAAGTCGGCGGCGCCAAACTCGGCGCCGATGACGCGCGCACGGTACGAGAGTCACTCACCCCGGGCCTGCAGCAGGTATTCGGCATGGCCGAGGGTCTGCTCTGCCTCACGCGCCCAGGTGATCCCGCCGATCTCCTGGACAACAGCCAGGGCCGCCCCATGTGCGATGCCGACGAAGTTCGCATCGTCGATGAGGACGGCGCCGACGTCGCCCCGGGCGACGCCGGGGAGCTGCTGGTACGTGGGCCGTACACGCTCAACGGCTACTACCGCGCCGAAGCGGACAACACCCGCTCATTCACCGCTGACGGCTTCTACCGCAGCGGAGACCGCGTCCGCGCACTGGCGGACGGGTACCTGGAGGTCACCGGCCGCGTCAAGGACGTGATCCTTCGCGGCGGCGAATCCATCGCCGCGCTGGATCTGGAATCACACCTACAGACCCATCCGGCGGTTCACGCGGCCGCAGCCGTCGGCCTACCCGATCAGTATTTGGGCGAGATAGTCTGTGCCGCAGTGGTGTTCAAAGGAAAGCCGCTAGCCGCCGCCGAACTCAACCAGCATCTACAGGATCGCGGCGCCGCGGCTCACTCGCGCGTCGACAAACTGGTCGCGGTTCCCACGCTTCCGCTGACCGCGGTCGGCAAGATCGACAAGCGGGCGCTACTCGCCTCCCTGTCGAACTAGAGCGTGTCTGACAAATATCGGGACCCGGCGATCACATGTTCACGCCGGCCGGAACTCGGTAGCCGTTGGCGAGTTCGTCCAGGACAGTAACCTGCGCCACTACTGCTGGTAGCAGAACCCGCGTTCGACCACATTGCCTCCGCTGGTCGACCGTGTTTGTCAATCAGAAAAACTCGTCGAGCAACGTGTAGAAGGCGATCTTCTCGGTGTCGAACCGATCCGAGCCGTAGCGCTCTTTGAACCGATGCACATATCTGGGACCGAACCAAGGGTCATCCTCAATCTTCAACTGACGCACTGCCAGCGCAAGGTCGAGATGCCTGTCCGCGCGCCCAAGCCGACCCACATCAATCAACCCGGTCACCTGCCACGTCACCGGGTCGAGCAACACGTTGTCCGGACACAGATCGCCATGGCAAACGACGACATCCTCAGTGGCGGGGCGCGTTCGATACAGCTCAGCAAGGAGCTGCTCACCCGAGCATCCGGAATAGTGGTCCTCAAGACCATCCAAGTCGACGAGGTCCTCGCGAACGGCATTCTCGGCCTCGGCTACCGTTACCGCCAACCGACGGTCGAATGGGCAATCCGCCGCCGGCAGATCATGCAGAGTCAGCGCAAGGTCCGCCATCGCGTCTGCCACCGCATCCCGCTGCGACTCAGGCCACCTCCGAGAAGCGGGAATCCCACGAACAGCCTCCGTCACAAACCACGTCGTCGAATCACAGCTCCCCCGGTCCACCAGCCGAGCGACGGGAACACCAGTTCCGGCAAGCCACTCAAGGCGGTCGGCTTCCGCGGCAAGATCGTGGGCCGGATTCGCAGACGCGATCGGAGCCACTTTCACATAGAACTCGGGAAGCGCAGATCCGTCGGCCGTGAGGCCATGCACCGATGCCCCGGATTCCCCCTCGGAGACCGATACCCAGGAATGTCGAGGGAACATTCTCCGTACAGACGAGGGGCGCATAGCCATCTTCCTTCAACTCGATGCGATACCGACTGTAGCTGCGAGTCGATCTTGCGGGCACCCAGGTAAGTTCGACCCCACGCCTGTCAGCCTTGCGCAGGCTCCGCAGCGGTTCGATGTGTCGCGTCAGCCCGGGCCAATCCGGAGTTGTTGCGGCGCCTCGGGATCGGCGCGGTGATCGCCGAGCCGGACGATCAGGCCGGGCATCGGCGCCTGGACCCGCCATTTGTCAGACACGCCTGAGACCGGGGATCCACACGCTAAAACCTCGCCCGGCTCGTCCCTGCCCCTTCGGGGCGGAGTCGAGCCGGGCGAGGTGGTAATACGAAGTAGTTATGCCTCACGCTTGATGACGTAAGGAGCGATGCTGCCGAGCTTCTCGCAGGTCTCCTCGAATTCGCGCTCGGGGGTGGACGCCTCGATGATGCCCGCACCCGCTCGTAGCCAGGTATGTCCATCCTTCTCATAGGCGGAGCGCAATGTCAGCGCCGCGTCCAAGCCGCCGTTCGGGGACATCATGACCACCGCGCCGGAATAGAGGCCGCGCGGATGATCGTCGAGCCGCAGAATGGCGTCGACACCTTCGGCCTTGGGGATGCCCGAAGCGGTCACCGCGGGGAAGAGCGCCTCCAGCGCATCCATCCTCGTCATACCGGCACTGAGCTCTCCGCTGACGGTCGATCCGAGATGCTGCACGCTGCCACGCTCGCGCACGGTCATGAAGTCGGTCACCTTGGTGCTGCCCGGATCCACCACCTCGGCGATCTCGGCAAGCGAGCTTCGCACTGAGATCGCGTGCTCAACAATCTCTTTCGCATTCGATTCGAGATCGTCGCGCGCGACGCGGTCGGCGTCCTCGCCCCGGCCGAAGGCCCGGGTGCCCGCCAGCGGCTGGGTGACGACGGTTCCGTCGGCCTCGACGGCGGTGACCAGCTCGGGGCTGTACCCGAGGGCGCGGATGCCGCCGAGCCGCAACAGGAAGGAACGTACTGGCGTGTTGTTGTGGCGACCCAGACGGTAGGTGGAGGGGAAGTCCATGACAAAGGGCACTTCGACCCGCCGCGACAGAATCACCTTGTGATAAAGGCCCGATCGGATCTCTGCGGTGGCGATGCCAACGCGTCCCCGGTAGTCGGATGGGTCCGGAGTCAGGTCGATCGAGGCCGGTTCCGGAATCGCCGGGGCGCCCAGACCGATGAGCCGGCTGATGTCGTCGACATAGCTCTCGTCAGAGACCGATACCCGCTCGGCCGTGATCACGACCTCGGCACGAGGCGCGAAGACCCGCGCCAATGGGGTACCCGGGGCCAACCGATGCTGAAGGTTGAATCGATAGGTGCCGAACTCGAACGCGACCCAACCGAACACACGATGCACGCCGTCGGAGATCTCGTTCACGGCGGCCTCGAGAGCCGCGCCCGGATGCCCGGACCAACCACGTTTCTCGACGGACCCGTCGCGCACGATGCGCAGCCCGTCGCTGTCCAGTTCGACGCCGGCACGGGCACCGATGGCAAGCACCCATTCGCCGTCGCGCTCGTAAATCAGGTACTCGTCACCGTTGCGCTCAGGGATTTCCTGCGCGAGCACACTCGCCAGGTCAGCCGGCGCAAAACCATCCGGTAGGCCGTCCTGTACAGAAACCCAGGTCCGGGCGCCGGTATCGGGATCTACAACCGCACTCATCTTCGACACCTGAGTAAGCCTAGCCTATGCTAAGTGGCCCCGGAACCCGCCCGTAACATGACCTCCGCCACGTTGCCGGGCAGGACCTAATGTGCTTTGGCGTTCCGATCAGCCGGCCGCAAGTGCCTGTCGCGCATAGGCTCTCACATCGGCATCACCGTCTTGAAGCGCACCCGTCAGTGCGTCACGGACAGTGGGCTCCGACGGCGCCCACTGACTCAGACTCAGCACCGCGGACTTACGTACGTCCAGATGTTCATCGATCAACGTCCGCGCAAGCCGGGGAACGGCCAGTTCCGCCGATGCGCCTGCCAACGCACGCACCGCACCCTGCCTGACCTGCCAGGCCGGCGCCTTGAGCGCCTCATCAACCGCGCCGAGAATCCCGTCATCGACTCCCAACACGCCCAGAGCCGTCAGAGCAGCGGCCCGCACCAACGGATCACCGTCATGCACCAAGGCCCGGACCGTCTCCTCACCGGCGGACAGCTTGGCCAGACCGTTGGCCACGGCGATTCGGACCTCACGGTTGTCGTCCGCGGCCGCGGTGCCGATGGACGTCGCGTCATCGACCGACACCAGGGCCCGCACCGCTTCGATACGGACGCGATGATCAGGATCGCGTAGCGACGCGACATACGCCGGCGGATCGCCAACGCGCCGGGCACTGGCCACGTAGAGCGCGGTACTGCGCACCAACGGATCGGGCGCCGCGACGTGACCGCGGATCGCCGCCGGGTTGTCCAGAACCTCGACGAGCTCACGCACCCCTTCAGCGGCGGTGTGACGGACCGAGGAATCGTTGTCACCCAACGCATCTAACAGCGCGTCCGCATAGCCGGTGGGAATATGTTCGGTCAGCGCCGCGATGGCGGTGCGGCGGACACCCGGGTCGTCATCGGTGAGGTACTGCCACAAGTCCGCCACGGTCGGCGCCTCCAGCGCGAGCACCGCCGCGATCCGCGGGGACGGTGGCTGCTCGCTGTTCGCGGGAATGACCGCAGTAACCCGGGTGGCCGGAGCCTTGCCACCCAACAACTCAGGCTGGTGAACCGCGATGGGTTCGGTCTCCCCCGATGGAAGATCGTCCAGACCCGGAACCGGAACGAAGTAGGGCGCAACAGGCCGCTTCACAAAATCCATATCGCCGTCGCTGCCCTTACGCAGGTTCAGGTGATAGCGCCAGTTCTCATCGTCGCGATTCGGCAGGTCGGCCCTGTCGTGGTACAGACCCCACCGAGATTCGGTGCGGGTCAACGACGAGCGGGCCGCCATCTCGGCGCAATCCCTGATGAATGACACCTCGGCCGCCCGCATCAGCTCATGCGGGGTGCGCGCGCCGATCTGACCCACCTCATCGGTCATCCGCTCGAATGTCTGCACGGCCAGAGACAGCTTGGCCGCTGTCTTCGGCGGGGCCACATAGTCATTGACGAAGCGGCGTAGCTTGTATTCGACCTGGGGCTGGGGCGGGCCATCGGGGTGGCGCAGCGGGCGATAGATCAACTCGTGCGCCTCTTTGAGCTGGTCGACCGGCAACTCCAGCGGCGCCGGCGTTTTCGGCAGGGTGGAGGCCGCGTGCTCACCAGCCAGATCGCCATATACGAAGGCGCCAATCATGTAGTTGTGCGGCACGCACGCCAGATCACCGGCCGCGTAGAGGCCCGGCACCGTGGTACGCGCATGCTCGTCCACCCACACCCCCGAAGCGGAATGCCCACTGCACAAACCTATTTCGGATATATGCATCTCGATGTCGTGGGTGCGGTAGTCGTGCCCGCGGTTGGCGTGGAAGGTCCCCCGGGTGGGGCGCTCAGTGGTGTGCAGGATGCCCTCCAACGCCGAGAGGGTCTCCTCCGGTAGATGAGTCACCTTCAGGTAGATGGGACCCCGCGCGGACTCGATTTCGTTCTTGACCTCCGTCATCATCTGACCCGACCAATAGTCGGAATCGACGAACCGCTCCCCCTGCGCGTTCACCTGGTATCCACCGAAGGGGTTGGCGACGTATGCGCAGGCGGGGCCGTTGTAATCCTTGATGAGCGGGTTGATCTGGAAGCACTCGATCCCCGACAGCTCCGCTCCGGCGTGGTACGCCATCGCGTATCCGTCTCCGGCGTTGGTCGGATTCTCGTAGGTGCCGTACAGGTAGCCGGATGCCGGCAGGCCGAGGCGTCCGCATGGCCCGGTCGCCAGGATCACCGCCTTGGCGCCAACCGTGACGAATTCACCGGTGCGCGTGTTGAAACCCGCCGCACCAACCGCTCGGCCGTTATCGGTGAGAACGCGCACCGGCATGACCCGGTTCTCGATGCGGATCTTCTCTCGCATCGACTTCTGCCGCAGCACGCGGTACAGCGCCTTCTTGACGTCCTTGCCCTCGGGCATCGGCAGCACATAGGAACCCGATCGGTGCACGCGACGCACCGCGTACTCGCCGTGCTTATCCTTCTCGAACTTGACGCCATAGCGTTCCAGACGCTGCACCATCGCGAAACCGCGTGTCGCTGTTTGGTACACGGTGCGCTGGTTGACTATTCCGTCATTGGCGCGAGTTATCTCCGCGACGTAATCTTCCGGCTCGGCCTTGCCGGGAATGACGGCGTTGTTGACGCCATCCATTCCCATGGCCAGCGCCCCGGAGTGCCGCACATGAGCCTTCTCCAACAGGATCACCTGCGCCCCATTTTCTGCAGCCGTCAGTGCCGCCATGGTTCCGGCGGTACCGCCGCCGATGACCAGCACATCGCAGTCCAGGCGGACGGCACTATCGAGTTCAGGGGTCTCCATCAGGCAACAAGCTCCGTATTATTCAGTGCCGCAAGGATTTCAGCGCGCAGTACGCTGCGATCGATTTCGGCCTCGCGAGGTTGGGGAACATCCAGTAGGGCACGCAGCGGTTGGCCGGCCCGGCCCAGCACCGCGACGCGATCTCCCAGCAGCAGCGCCTCGTCGACATCGTGGGTCACGAACACCACCGTGGTGGGATGACTGCGCCAGGTCTCGATGAGCAGACGCTGCATGCTGGCGCGGGTCTGGGCATCTAGTGCCCCGAATGGCTCGTCCATCATGACGGCGCGCGGAGCTCCCGCCAGGCCGCGGGCCAGCTGCACGCGCTGACGCATACCACCGGAGAGGCTCTTGGGCAGGTAATCCTCGAACCCGGTCAGTCCCACATCATCGATCCAGGCTTGCACCGCCGCGCGGCGCCCCTGGCGCGGCACACCACCCAGCTTGAGCGCCAGATCGATGTTCGATTGCACTGTGCGCCAAGGCAGCAACGCGTTGTCCTGGAAAACCATGGCTCGGTCGCGCGAAGTCGTGACGACCTTCTCGCCGTCGGCCCGAATGATGCCGGAGTCAGGCGGCAGCAGCCCTGCCAGGGCGCGCAGCACGGTGGACTTACCGCAGCCCGATGGTCCGGTGAGAACCAGTATCTCTCCGGGGCGCACGGTAAGGCTGAGGCGATCCACGACGACGCGTCCGCCGTAACCGAGCCGGACCTCGTCGAGCACCAGGGCGGAAGCGCGCGTCATGATCGTGCCTCTTCCGCGCGGGGCAACCAGCGCGTGACACGGCGCCCAACCAGCTCGACGGCAGCCGATGTCAGGAATCCGAGCACACCGATGGTGATGATGCCCACGAACACATCCGGGTAAGCCAATACCGTGTACGACTGCCAGGTGCGGTACCCGACTCCCAGACGTCCCGAGATCATCTCGGCGGAGACCACACAGATCCAGGCGACACCGATGCCAACCGACAGGCCACCGAACACGCCGGGGAGGCTGCCGGGGAGCACGACGCGCAGCAGCACATCCCACCGGCTGCCGCCCAGGGTGCGTACCGATTCCTCCCACAGGGTCGGCAGGGCACGCACCGCATGCCGCGTGCTGACCATGATCGGGAAGTACGCGGCGAGGAAGGTGATGAACACGATCCCGGCCTCATCGCTGGGGAACAACAGAATTGCGACAGGCACAATCGCGATCGCGGGGATGGGACGCGCGAGTTCGGTGAGCGGACCAAAGATGTTGGCGAATAGCGGAGAACGCCCCAGCCAGATGCCGGTGATGATGCCCAGCACCGCGGCCAGTCCGAAACCGGTGAGGATACGGATCGTGGATTGGCCTAGGTCCAGCCAATACTGTTCGGTACTAACGCGCTTGGTAAGCGCCGTGACGATCTCCGTGACCGTCGGCAAGGTGTCGAATCGCAGTCCGAAACGCACCTTGTTGGCCGTCAGCAGCTGCCAGAGCAGCACCGCGACTGTCACCGACGATGCCCGGATACCCCAGGCGACATATCGCGAACCCGAACGCCGGACAGGTGCGGGCTCGCCGGCCCGGTCTTCGACCGGGGTTGCCGCACGCGCGCGCGGGCGAGCCTCGAGGATGGGCAGGCTGCTCATGACGCGGCCGCCAGTGCTTGCGGATAATCCAACGGCGTGGCACCCGGATGTGCGGCGACGTATCGAGCGGCGCCGGCACTGGTCGTGAAGGGGTGCAGCCCCGCCGAATCCCGAACCCACCGGGCATGGTCGGCGAACCAACGGGTGCCCAGTTCGGTGTCGGCGACATATGCGGCACGGACCCGCTGGCCGGCCGCGCCTGCGGCGTTGACGGCCTTCAGCAGCTCCTCAGCGGTGCCATATACCTGCGTGGAATCCTTTCCATCGAACCAGATCTCGGCGGCCTGCCCCGGGTCTGCCCCGCCCGCCGGGTGCAGCACCAGCGGGTTGACCTTGGCAGCCAACTCGGTGTCGTAGCTCTTCGCACGAGTTGTGTATGCCTGCCGGAGTGGGCCGTCTTGCACGAACTCGTCGATGTTCAGATCGGCGAAGTCCCCGATCGACTTCAGATAGGGCACATCGCTTTTGAACGCGTCGATGAGCGAGGGCTTGAGAGTGGTATCGAACGACGTGCCACCGGGCCCGTTGTAGAGGTACACCACTTCCTGCGGCAGGCCGCTGCCCTCGGCGACGATGCGGGCCGCGTCAAGCGGCTTGTCGTGAATGAAATCGGTGGCGTCGAGCTGAGCCTGCAGGAAGGCGTCGAGCACGTCAGGATGCTGCTTGGCGTAGTCGCGCCGCACCACCACACCATGGAAGGTCGGGACATTCAGTTCGGCACCGTCATAGAGCAGCTTGGCCTTCTTCTGAAAGACCAGCAGGCCCGGCCAGGCCACGAACTGCGAGAGTGCTTGCACCTGGCCGGATTCCAGGGCAGAGGCGCCGACCTGCGGCTGCTGGTTGAGAACCTCGACATCCTTGGTCGGGTCCAGTCCGTCATTGCGCAGGGCGCGCACCAACGTGCCGTGCCCCGCCGAGCCCACACTCGCCGACACCTTTTTGCCCTTCAATTCGGGAAGTTGGGTGATCGGCGAATTCGGGGGCACCACAACCATGTTGAGCGCGCCCTTGGCGTTGTAGCCCGTAATCGAAACCAGTTCGGTGCGCGCCTTCTCGTTGGCCTGAGTTTTGGAGCCGTTGATCAGCAGCGGGTAGTCACCCATCGAGCCGATGTCGATCTTCTCGGCGAGCATCTGGGCGGTGATCGGCGCGCCGGTGTCGTAGTCCTGCCACTGCACCGTGTATTTGGTTCCGGTGCGCGACGTCACGTCACCGAGCCGCTTCTCCAGGTAGCCCTGAGCGCGCAGCAGCGTGCCCGCGGTGACGGTGTTGATGGTCTTCGACTGATAGCCGACAACCACCGTGACCTCATTGGATGAACCGGAACCGGCGTCCAGCGAGCAGCCGGTGGTGAGGGCGAGGAGCAGGGAGACGAGAAGGGCTGTTCTCTTCATGGGTGTCCTGACTTATCGAAGTAGGTAGGGCATGTTGACGGTGACGGCCCCGGTAGGGCAGCGGGCCGCACAAGGGCCGCAGTACCAGCACTCGTCGACGTGCATGAAGGCCTTACCGTTTTCTGGGTTGATGGCCAGCGAGTCCAGCGGGCAGATATCGACGCACAAGGTGCAGCCATCGATGCATAACGATTCGTCGATGGTGACCGGAACGTCGATGCGGTTGTTGACCAATGTCATGGGGCATCCCTTAATAGATTGCTGCGTAAGGTGATTCGATCCCCACGCATTCTGATGTACTCGAGATCGACGGGGGTCCCATCGTCGAGGTGGGTCAAACGCTCCAGGAGCAGCAATGGGGCACTGTCCGGCACTTGCAGTGTTGCCGCCGAATGCGAGTCGGCCGCAACGGCTTCCAGAGCCAAGTTGGCCGAGCCCAGTCGGTGCCCGGTGACGCGTTCGATCAAGGCGAACACGTCGTTGGTCTCAAGCTGATGCTCGATCACCGCCTCCCCCACATCCGGGGTGAGGTATGTCTTATCCAGGCTGAGCGGCAGGTCGCCCAGGTATCGCAACCGCTCGATGAAGATGACACGCGCACCCGGGTCGAGCCGCAATCTATGTGCGACCGCCGGCGGGGCGTTTACCTCCTGGATGACCCTGACCTCGTTGCGAACCTCGCCGTATCCCTTGAAGGTCTCCTTGAGCCCGAGCAGGGCATCCAGTCCGTGTTCGTACTTGCGCAATGCGACATGAGTACCGGTCCGGGGCCCCCGTTCGATCAGTCCCTCGTCCTTCAGCGTGGTGAGCGCCTCGCGAACGGTATTGCGCGAGACGAAGAACTCGGCGGCCAACTCCTGCTCACTGGGCAGGCCGCCATCGGCGTAACCCCCGGCGTGAATTTGATGGCGCAGCACGTCGGCGACCAACCGCGCCTGATCGGCGCGCGGGCGGCGCAATGGCGTGGGCTCGGCAGCGGCCACGACTCCTCCTGACGTGAATCAACCTCGCCAACACGCTAAAGGCCTGTTCAGCGGCTACCTGCCGGGTGAATTGAAAATCTGTCAGGTCCGTTCCATTGCGCCGGTCGGCACCACCTGCGACCTGCTGCGCACCGCGACGGGCGCGGCATTGCGCCACCGTGACACGCGGCGCCTGATTGCATTCAGGGTGATCGGAACCACAATCAGAGAACCGCGCGGGCGCGCTCCAGGAAGACGCGCGCCGCGGGACCCACCGGACCTTGCAGGCGCCACGCCAACGCGAGCCGCCCGCGCAATGCGGGCCGGATTTCCAGTGCCACCACCCCGTCACGGTTACGTACATACGGGGCGGGCACCACCGCGACGCCAAGCCCTTGCCCGACGAGACTTACCAAGGCCCGCGGTGAACTCGCCTCAAAGGCCACATTCGGGGTGAGCCCGGCCGCTCGAGATGCGGTCTCCAGGATCGACCGGACGCCGCTGCCCGTCGGGAGACAGATCAGCGTGCGCTCGCAGAGCCGCTCCAGGGTGATCGAGCGCCGCTGTGCCAACGGATCGTGGGCCGCGACCGCCGCCACCAGGGGCTGGTCATCGATCACCTGCAGACCCAACCCCTCGAGCGGTCGCGCTCCCAGTGCCACGATCGCCCCGTCCAACCGGCCCTCCAGCAGTGCGGCGACAAGTTCTTCGCGACCGGCCTCGGTGAGCGTGATGGTGATCGCGGGATGGTCGCGATGAAATGCCGAAAGTAGCGAGGAAAGGTCGGCACCATGCGATGTCACGGTGCCGAACGCGATATGCCCACGCAGTAGCCCGCCGATCTCTTCGGCCGCCTCGCGCACTCCGTCGATGGCCGCGAGCGCCGACCGCGCGTAGGGCATCACCGCCTCGCCCGCATCGGTAAGCCGGACCTGACGACCCGATCGATCAAACAGGTCCTGACCCAATTCGCGCTCCAAGAGCCGTATTTGGGCGCTCACGCCGGGTTGGGCAACGTGCAGTGCGGCAGCCGCCTTCGTGAAACTCGACGCTTCCGCCACCGCCACCACGTAGCGCAGCTGATGGATTTCCATAAGCATTAATTATAGGACTGCTAATCAATAGATCTTGGACTTCTAGTTGGCGCCACCTGAAACTGGACTACATGAGCACGCACAAGACATCGATCGTGATCGCCGGAGCCGGCATCGGCGGACTCACCTCCGCGCTGACCTTGCACGCCGCGGGATTTGAGGTGACGGTGCTGGAGAGTGCGCAGCAGGTCAAACCGCTGGGCGTTGGCATCAATATGCTTCCGCACGCCGTTGGTGTACTCATCGAACTGGGGCTGGGTCCACAGTTGACGCGCATGGGAATCGCCACCACCGAGATCAGATTCTGCGACAAACACGGCACCGTTCTGTACTCGGAACCACGCGGCCTCGCAGGCGACTACCCATACCCACAGATCTCGGTGCACCGCGGCCAGTTGCAACTCATGTTGCTGGACGCGGTACGGGAACACCTTGGCCCAGGGTCGATCCGAACAGCTAGCCGCGTGCTTGGTTTCGAGAGCCACGAGACCGGAGTGCGTGTACGTACGGCCGACGGCGATGTCGAGGCGGCCGTCTTGGTGGGAGCCGATGGGGTCAACTCGGCTGTACGGGCTCAGCTGCATCCGGTAGACCCGTTGCGTTGGTCGGGAGTGCGGATGTGGCGCGGCGCATCCGAGATCGGCCCATTCCTCACCGGGAAGACCATGATCGCCGCGCACGACGACACCGATCACGAACTCATCGCCTACCCGATCAGTGAGCACACCGTGAATTGGGTTGCCCTCGCGCGCACCGACCCTGCCGGCGAGCTCCCTGCCAGCGCCCGATGGAATGACCCCGTCAGCGCCGATGAGGTGCTCGATCACTTCCCGGGTTGGGATTTTGGTTGGCTGGACCTCGACAAGATGGTTCGCAGCACACCGCACATCGTCGAATACCCCATGGTCGACCGAGACCCCTTGTCGCGCTGGGGCGACGGCCGTGTCACCCTGTTGGGCGATGCCGCGCATCCGATGTACCCGTTGGGCGCCAATGGCGGATCGCAGTCCGTGGTCGACGCCCACGTACTGGCACGTGCGCTATCGGCCACACCCGGCGATCTCGCCCGCGGACTGACCGAATACGAGTCAGAGCGCATCGGGGCTACCCGAGATGTCGTGCTGGCCAACCGCGCGATGCTGCGAACCTGGGGCGAGGAGTCCGCCGACGGACTGCGGGACGCGGCGCGGTCCTACCGGCAGCGCACCCGGGCATGACCATCGCGGCCTCGACGTGAATGTAACCAATCGCTGAGGTCATCCAACCAATCCACATGGCGCTCACATCCGGGGTCCAGGAATCGCTGGCTCAATAGGGACATGCAGATCCACGCGAACCCGGACCCGGATGTGGTTGTCGTCCTCAACGCCGACGCTCCCCATGGCCGCCAGATCGTCCAGATACTGGTGCGCAACGGGCATCGGGTCGTCATCTGCGGCCGGCACGCGACCGACCTGACGAGGATGTTGCACGGATACGACGCCGATCAGGTGATGGCCATCGCCGCCGACACCACCGACCCGCGCCAGCTCCGCGAGTTGTGCCGACGTGCCACCGACCGGTTCGGCACCGTCACCCGGATCATGGACACCACAGGCCGTCAGATGCCCCGTTTGCGGCTTGCCTCCTAGAACCCCGCCTAGGACCCCCAGGGTTAGGAGGCCATCCAGTAGGCCTGGGACTTCATCGACCGGCGCGGAATGCCGAACTCATCCTTGAGCACGTGCGCCACCTGTCGCGTGGTCCGGGTATCGCATGCCACCCAGCCGAAGTACCCCGAAGCGTCGAAGGCGGCGGCGCGCACCACCTCGACAAGCGGCAGTCCGCCGTGACGATCCACCCAGATCGCCTCTCTGCCGACGGGAAGGGTCTTGTCGCTGTCGTGCGCGGCTTCCAAGAACACCGTGGCCGGGCAGTCCCCGATCGCCGCGAGCAGGGAATTGATGGCGGGAAGCGATGCGGTATCCCCCACAACTATGTAGCCGCGCGGAGCGGGATCCGGCAGCGCGAAGTTACTGCCCAGCACCGTGGCGCCGATCGTGTCGCCTATCCGCGCCGACTGCGCCCAGCGAGCTGCCAGGCCGTCGTGCAACGCAAACTCGATATCGACGGTATCGGCCACTGAATCGGGGTTGACCAGTGTGTATCCACGCTGGTGCAGTTTCTCTCCATCGGAGAACCACAGCCGGATCCACATGGTCGGGTGAACATCGCGACCATGCAGCAACCCACCCGCCGCGAAGCTGAGCCGCAGGTAGTGATCCGACAGTTGCCGGCGGCCCGTCACTGTTAGCTGATAGTCACCGACCCCGAATAATTTGAGGACCGCTCCCTGCCATCCACGGGTCGGTTGGGTCACTGTGCTCGGCATTACACACCCTCGATTCGTCTGCCACCTTCGTTAGATTAGGCTATCCTAACTATTCAGTCTTCAATAAGGCTAGGGTTAGCTATCGACACTTAGGTAAGGGAATGCTAATCTCTTGCCGAGCAAGCAACGGTGCCATGAATAAAGGCGGTAGATGAGTACTCGCGAGCGAGTTAGTCAACTCGAACGCCCGGGTGTGGTGGCAGTCACACTCCGATGCTCCGCCTTCAATCAGGTGCACCGGCTTAACCATCTCCAGCACCACGGAGAGCGCGCCGGCGGCAGCAGGCGATCTGTCAAGAATTTGCTGACAGCTCAAGGGAGCTATGTCAGGAACCAATCACGTTCGCGAGCCGACTACTCCAATCAGCGAGCGTGTCGATCGGGCGAAGGGCTGTAAGTGGATATTCGTGAACGAGTTGGTGAGCGTGGCTGGGTGGCTCCAGAGGTGGCCGCCGCGACACGCATCGACCCCGAATTGGAGAGCCGGTTCGCGACCTGCTGCCGGGCGCTAGGTCTCTCCGTCAACGACAGGCGGCGCCCTGCCGATTTACCGGCAGCGCGCTACGGCTTCACGTCGCTGTGCCGAACCGCGCAAGATCAGTGCGACGTATGGGTTGGTCTCGCGGCTGCTGGCGGCGCCACCATCGATGTCCTGGAAGCCATTTCGGAGACCACCGCGACTGCGGGACACCTCCAGCACGCGGTCAACCTGCAGCCAGGTGATCTCACCTTCACCTACGACACCGGGTTGTACCTCGAGTTCCGTGCCAGTGGACCCGACGACTACCACCTTGCCTACGCGGCTGCTCTCGTGGACAAGGGCGAGTACGTCAAGGCCAATGAACTCATCACCGCCGTGACCGAGCGGCGCCCCGGGTGGTTCAACGCCCGCTGGGTCGCCGCCGCCATGCAGAATCGCGCCCAGCGGTGGGCCGATGTCATCGCGCTGTTGACCCCCGTCGTCACCGACGAGTCGCTGGACCCCACCACATCTCACGCGGTCCGGATCACCCTGGGAATCGCATTGGCCAAGCTGGGCATGGTCAATCCAGCGCTCTCCTACCTCGAAGACCCCACCGGCCCAATCGAAGTGGCCGCTACCGATGGCGCCCTCGCCAAGGCATTGAACCTGCGCCACCACGGTGACGAAGAGACCGCCACCGAGGTGCTCCAAGATCTGTACGCGGCCAATCCGGAGAACCCGGAGATCGAGCACGCGCTCACCGATCCCAGTGTGGGTCTGCACACCACCACTGCGGCCCGTATCGCGGCCCGCACGGACCCCTGGGACTACGAAACCGAGCCCAACGAAGAGGATTTCATCGATCCCGAGGCTCATGAGCGGAAGGCGATCCTGCTCGCCGAGGCCGAGCAGCAGCTCAGCGAGTTCATCGGCCTCGATCAGGTCAAGGACCAGGTAGCGCGACTCAAGAGTTCGGTGGCAATGGCCTTGCGCCGTCAAGACCGCGGACTCGCCGTCGGGCACCGCACGCACCACCTGGTGTTCGCGGGCCCGCCCGGTACCGGTAAGACCACCATTGCCCGTGTGGTCGCCAAAATCTATTGCGGCCTAGGGCTTCTCAAGCGCGAGAACGTCCGCGAAGTGCACCGTGCCGACCTCATCGGCCAGCACATCGGTGAGACCGAGGCCAAGACCAATGCCGTCATCGACAGTGCCCTCGACGGCGTGCTGTTCCTCGACGAGGCATACGCACTGGTGTCGACAGGCGCCAAGAACGACTTCGGTTTGGTGGCCATCGACACGCTGCTGGCCCGGATGGAAAACGACCGCGACCGTTTGGTCGTGATCGTCGCCGGTTACCGCGCCGAGCTGGACCAGTTCCTGGACACCAACGAGGGTCTGCGCTCCCGATTCACACGATCCATCAACTTCCCGTCGTACGCGCCGCCCGAACTCGTCGAGATCGCCGCGGCGATGGCATCGGTCCGCGACAGCAAGTTCGACGAGGGCGCCGCGGCCGAGCTGCTCACCGCTTTCTCGGCGATGTGCGCCGCGGAAGCCCCCGACACCCGAGGCATTGCACGCCGCAGCATCGACGTCGCCGGTAACGGCCGCTTCGTCCGTAACGTAGTTGAACGCTCCGAGGAGGAACGTGAACACCGCCTTGACAATTCAGGCGCAGAAGAGTTCAGCGATGACGACCTCATGACGGTCACTGTCGAAGACGTGCAGGCCTCGGTCGAGGCCATCGTCGCCGGCCTCGGGCTGTCGGCTGCGGGGGCGTCGGTCAAGAAATGAGCGACAACCGAGACAACAACGCGAACTCCGAGCGCCGGACCTTCGCGTCGCGCACACCGGCCAGCGAGAATCCTGAACCGCTGAAGTACCGCCGCGGGTTCGTCACCGGCCACCAGGTAACCGGATGGCGATTTGTCATGCGGCGCATCGCATCTGGTGTAGCCCTGCACGATGCCCGGATGCTCGTCGATCCGTTGCGCACGCAATCTCGCGCCTTCGGCATGGGCGCTGTCATCGTGGTCACCGGCCTGGTCGGCTGCTTCGTCTTCAGCCTGCTGCGACCGTCCGGTATCGCAGGCACCGATCCCGTGCTGGCAGACCGCTCCACGGCGGCGCTTTACGTGCGTGTGGGTGACAACCTGCACCCGGTGCTCAACCTCACCTCGGCCCGTCTCATTGCCGGCAAGGCAGTGGATCCGACCATGGTCAAGAGCACTCAGCTCGATCAATTCGCGCGCGGCAACCTGATCGGCATCCCGGGCGCTCCCGAACGCATGGTGCAGGCCAGGGCCACCGACGCCGCCTGGGCGGTCTGCGAGGCCACCGACACCCGCGCCGTCACCGTGATCGCCGGTCCGCTGGAATCCGGCGGCGACAAGGCGACCGAGCTGACCCACGACCGCGCGGCCGTGGTGTCCACCGAAGCCGGTACCTGGCTGCTGTGGGACGGCAAGCGCAGCGCGCTGAACCTCACCGATGTCGCCATCACGAGCGCCCTTGGCTTCACCACTCCGCCTGCCGTGCGCCCCGTGACCACGCGACTACTCAACGCCATTCCCGAGGCTCCGGCACTCGTGGTTCCCGCCATCCCGGGTGCGGGCACCCCCACCTCGTACCCGTTGCCGGTCACGGCGCCCATCGGCTCGGTGCTGGTGAGCTCCTCGACGGACAACACGCCGGTCTATTACGCAGTGCTCACCGATGGCGTGCAACAGGTTTCGCCGGTGGTCGCCTCGGCGCTGCGCAACGCCAACTCCTACGGGCTGGAGCAGCCTCCCCGGTTGACCGCTGATCAGGTCGCGCACCTGCCGACTTCCTCGGCCATCGACAATCGGGTGTTCCCGAACGCGGCCGTCAAGCCGCTGGCCGCCAATGAGGATCCGGTGCTGTGCACACGATTCACCCGCACGGCGGACGCCACCTCGGATTCATGGGCGCTGCTCGGTGGTTCTGTGCTGCCGCTACCGGATTCCGCGCACTCCGTGCAGCTGATCTCCCCCGCCACCACTCCTACCCGGGTCGCCATCACCCCCGGCATCGGTTATCTGGTGCAACCCGGCGGCCGCGGCGGGTACCAGTGGATATCCGATACCGGTGTCCGCTATGGCATCGACACCGAGACAGATGGTGACAAAACCCTTGAGGCACTTGGCCTGCGCAAGCCGGCACTGACCATCCCCTCGTCAATTCTGGATCTGTTCGCCTCCGGGCCGTCGCTCTCACGCGCCGATGCCCTGCTGGAGCACGACAGCCTGGTCCCGAACATCCGGCAGGCCATGCCCGTCCAGACCGACACCCAACTTGCCCAGAATGCGCAGGAGTCCCGTTGAGCCGTCTCATTTTCGAAGCACATCGGCGCGTAACGCCGCCGGCGATACCCGATGCCACGGTGACCGTCGAGGCACCTCCGCAACTGCCTCGCGTGGTGCCGCCATCATTCCTGCGGCGCGCCATGCCGGTCGTCATCGTGATCCTGATCGTCGGCATGATCGTCGCGCTGGTCGCCTCGGGCATCCGGCTCATCTCCCCGCAGACACTGTTCTTCCCGTTCGTGCTGCTGCTTGCCGCCACCGCGCTCTACCGCGGCGGAGGTGACAAGGTTCGCACCGAGGAGGTCGACGCCGAGCGCGCCGACTACCTGCGTTACCTGTCGGTGGTCCGCGAGAACCTGCGCACCCACGCCACCCAGCAGCGCAAGGCCCTGGAATGGTCACACCCCGACCCCGAAGAGCTGACCACGGTCCCGGGCAGCCGGCGGCAGTGGGAGCGCGATCCCGGAGATGACGACTACCTGGTGGTACGCGCCGGACGCCACGACGTCCCACTGGCCAGCCCGGTGCGTGTCAAGGACATCGCCGACGAAATCGACCTCGAGCCGGTGAGCCACAGTGCATTGCGTGGGCTGCTGGACACCCAGCGCACGGTGCGGAGCGCTCCCCTGGGCATTGATCTGAACAAGGTTTCGCGCATCACGGTGCTCGGCGACGACGATGTGGCCCGTGCCGCAATCCGCTCGTGGGTCACCCAGGCCACCACGTTCCATGACCCGACGCTGCTGACTGTCGCCATGGCCGGCCCCAGTGTCGAAGACGCCGAATGGTCTTGGCTCAAATGGCTTCCGCACGTTGACATCAGCGGTGAGATCGACGGCGTCGGCCCGGCACGCTACCTGCGCCGCACGGGTGCCGAGCTCTTCGAGGCACTCAAGCCGGTGCTGACCGAGCGCGCGCTCTTCGGCGCCGAATCAGGTGCCCACAAGCACCTGCTGATCATCCTGGATGATCCGACCTACGACCTGAACAGCGTCAATTCACCGATCCCCGCGAACGGATTGGACGGCGTCACCGTCATCCAGCGTCTCGATGACTCCGACGGACTGGCCAAGCTGCCCGACTACCTCAATCCCGAGCGCCCTGTGCTGCAGGTCAATCGGAACGGCGTGAGCGCACGTATCGCGCGCTGGAACGGCAGCGGTTGGCAGCCTTACGTCGACGAAGCCGACCAGCTCACGGTCGGAACCGCCGCACACGTCTCTCGCCGTCTTTCCCGGTGGGACTCCAACCCGACGCATCCAGGGCTGCGGTCAGCCGCTACCGGCGGCGCGACGTTCACATCGTTGCTCGGTATCGAGGACGCGTCCCGTTTGGATGTCCCCGCCCTATGGTCGCCGCGTTCGCGCGACGAAGAACTGCGTGTGCCCATCGGTGTGACCTCTTCGGGTGAGCCGCTCATGTTCGATCTCAAGGACGAGGCCGAGGGTGGTATGGGCCCGCACGGTCTGATGATCGGTATGACGGGCTCGGGCAAGTCCCAGACGCTGATGTCGATGCTGCTGTCGCTGCTGGCGACCCATTCGGCTGATCGTCTGATCGTCATCTACGCGGACTTCAAGGGCGAGGCGGGAGCGGACATCTTCCGCGACTTCCCACAGGTCGTCGCCGTGATCTCCAACATGGCGGAGAAACGGTCCCTGGCCGATCGTTTCGCTGACACCCTGCGTGGTGAGGTAGCTCGTCGCGAGAACCTGCTCAAGCAGGCCGGTCGCGATGTGCAGGGCAGCGCCTTCAACTCGGTCCGCGAGTACGAGGAGGCCATCGCCGCGGGTCATGACCTGCCGCCGATCCCCACGTTGTTCGTGGTCGCCGACGAATTCACCCTGATGCTGCAGGATCATCCGGAATACGCCGAGCTGTTCGACTATGTCGCACGCAAGGGCCGCTCGTTCCGCATCCACATTCTGTTCGCGTCCCAGACGCTGGATGTCGGCAAGATCAAGGACATCGACAAGAACACCTCATACCGCATCGGTCTGAAGGTGGCCAGTCCCAGCGCATCCCGCCAGATCATCGGGACCGAGGATGCCTATCACATCGAATCGGGCAAGGACCACAAGGGTGTTGGGTTCCTGGTGCCCGCTCCTGGCGCGGTTCCCATCAAGTTCCGGAGCACGTATGTCGACGGTATTTACGAACCGCCGTCGGCCACCACAACCGTGGAGATCCGGGCCACCCCGCAACCCAAGCAGTTCACCGCACTGCCGGTGGCGTCCGATCCCACCACGGTGATCATCAAGGGCGAGTCGGATCGCCCCGCATTACCGGCCCGCAAGCTGATCTCGACCGTTGGTGACCAGCTCGCCAAGGTGGGACCGCGCGCGCCGCAGCTGTGGTTACCGCCGCTGGACACCGCCATCCCGTTGGCGAATGTGCTGAACGCGACCGGCATTCCTCCCCGTCAGCTGCGCTGGCCGCTCGGTGAGATCGACAAGCCGTTCCAGATGCGCCGTGATCCGCTGATCTTCGACGCGACCTCGGCGGCCGGGAACATGATCATCCACGGCGGGCCCAAGTCCGGTAAATCGACAGCGCTGCAGACGTTCATGCTGTCTGCCGCCGCGTCGCACTCCCCCCGCGATGTCACGTTCTACTGCATCGATTACGGCGGCGGCCAGCTGCACGCGCTGGACGGACTGGCACATGTCGGCGGTGTCGCCAGCGCACTGGAGCCTGAACGCATCCGGCGCACCTTCGGTGAACTGGAGCAGCTGCTGGCCTACCGCCAGCGCCTGTTCCGTGATCGCGGCATCTCCTCGGTGAACCAGCTGCGCGCTCTGCGTGACAACGACCGCACTCTGGACGACGGCTACGGCGAGACCTTCCTGATCGTGGACAACCTGTATGCGTTCAGCCGTGACAACACCGATCAGTTCAACACCCGAAATCCGTTGCTGGCCCGGCTGACCGAGCTGGCCAACGCCGGACTCTCGTACGGCATCCACGTCGTGATCACCACGCCGAACTGGATCGAGGTGCCGTTGGCGATGCGTGACGCGCTCGGGCTGCGCCTCGAGCTCAAACTGCACGACTCGGCAGACAGCAATGTCCGGGTACCCGGTGCGCTACGCCGGCCCGCCGAGAGCGTGCCGCACGATCAGCCGGGTCGCGGCCTGACCATGCAGGCCGAGCACTTCCTGTTCGCCGCTCCCGATCTCACCACGGTGGAGTCGGTCAACGCCGATTACGCCGGGGCCAAGGCTCCTGCCGTTCGTCTGCTACCCGCGGACCTGGCACCGAATGCCATCGGCCCGCTGTATCCGGGGCGCGAGCAGATCGTCATCGGCCAGCGGGAACAGGATCTGGCGCCCGTGGCGCTCGATTTCTCGCACAACCCGCTGCTGATGGTGCTGGGCGACACCGGATCCGGCAAGACGACACTGTTGCGCCACATCATCCGTACTGTGCGCGAGCACTCGGCACCCGATCAGGTGGCCTTCACCGTTCTGGACCGGCGGCTGCACCTTGTCGACGAACCACTGTTCCCCGACAACGAGTACACCCCCAATATCGATCGGATCACCCCGGCGATGCTGGGTCTGGGTGCGCTCCTGGAGAAGCGACGGCCGCCGGCCGGGCTCTCCGCCGAGGAACTGCACAACTGGGCATCACGTGGTGTGACCGCGCAGCGGCACTACCTGATCATCGACGACGTCGACCAGATCCCGGACACTCCGGCCGTCAGCGGCCCGTACATCGGGCAGCGGCCCTGGAACCCGATCATCGGGCTGCTCGCCGAGGCACGTGAGCTGGGTCTGCGGGTGATCATCACCGCACGGGCGACGGGCTCGGGTCACATACTGATGACCAACCCGATGCTGCGCCGGTTCCACGAATTGCAGGCCAACACCCTGATGCTCAGCGGCAGCCCGCAAGACGGCGGCCGTATCCGTGGTCATCGTTTCGAGCGGCTGCCTGCGGGACGCGGAATCCTGCTGTCCGATAACGATGTTCCGACATACGTACAGACCGTCAATCCACTCGTCGGTGAGCATGCTGCTCAAGGAAGGGAGTACCCACGATGAATCTCAATGTTGTTCCGGAAGGTTTGACCGCCACCAGCGCGGCGGTGGAGGCGTTGACCGCGCGTCTGGCCGCGGCCCATGCCGCTGCCGCACCGGTGATCGGTGCGGTGGTGCCTCCGGCCGCCGATCCGGTGTCGTTGGAGACCGCGGCGGGCTTCAGTGCTCGCGGTGTCGAGCACAGCGGGGTGGCCGCTCAGGCCGTCGAGGAGTTGGGCCGGGCCGGGCTGGGTGTTTCGGAGTCCGCCGCCAGCTACACCACCGGGGATATGCAGGCCGCCACGGCGTACATGATCGCGCGGGGTTAACACCGGTGTCGGCTCCGATTTGGATGGCTTCTCCCCCCGAAGTCCACTCGGCGCTCCTGAGCGCCGGACCCGGGCCGGGCGCACTACTGGCGGCTGCCACGCAATGGCAGGCGCTCTCGGTGCAATACACCGCTGCCGCCACGGAGTTGACCCAACTACTGGCCGCCACCGGAGCCGGATCTTGGCAGGGCCCCAGTGCGGTGCAGTACGTAGCCAGCCACACACCGTATTTGGCCTGGTTGACCCAGCAGAGCGCGATGAGCGCCACCAACGCGGTATTACATGAAACCAGTGCCGCCGCATACGTCACCGCGCTGGCCGCCATGCCGACGCTGGCCGAGCTGGCCGCCAACCACATGATCCACGGTGTGCTGCTGGCCACCAATTTCTTTGGTATCAACACGATTCCGATCGCGTTGAACGAGGCCGACTACATCCGGATGTGGATCCAGGCCGCCACCACCATGGGCATCTATCAGGGCGTCTCCACCGCAGCGGTCGCCGCGGTGGCGCCGACGCAGCCGTCACCGATGATCATGGCGCCCGGCGGCGAAATGTCTCGGATGGCCGCCGACATGTCCGGCATGGCCGCGCAGGCGCAGGCGTCTGAATCCGGCACGGCACTGAACGACAGCGAGAGCTTCTTCGAGAAGCTAATGCGGCAGATTCAGGAGTTCTTCACCAACCCCCTGAAGACAATCCAGGAAATCATCAGCGACTTCATGCGCAATCCCCTTGAGGCGCTGGTGGCCTGGGGACCGCTGCTGTTCTTCATCGCGTATGAGGCGTTCTTCATTCCGTTCGGGTTCACCTTCTGGGGTGTCATGCTGTCCGCGCCGCTGTGGCTTCCGCTGCTATTGGTCGGGCTGGCCCAGCTGGTCAATCCGGTTCCGGTTGACGCCGACGTCCCCGCCGAGGAACCGGCACAACAAATGCCACAGATCGCACGCGACGCACCTCAGCAGCAGCCGTTCGCGATGGGTGGATTGTCAGGTGGCGGCGGCGCGCCCGCCACACCCACCAACCCACCGACCACTCCTGCCAACGCGCCGCCGGCACCGGCCACCGCGGCCGCCGCACCCGCGTACCTGGTGTACGCGATGCAAGAGGAGCCGCCGGCCGCGCGCTTCGGCCCTACGCTGAATGAGGGCAGCGGAGCGAAGGCCCCGGCGGCCGGTATCTCCGCCGCCGCTGCCGCCGCCGCGTCGGCCCGCTCCCGCGCGCGCCGCAAGCGCGGTGCCCGCATCAAGGATCCGGCTCCGCAGTTCATGGACATGAATTCGACGGTAGAGCCCGACTTTTCGGAGCCCACCCCGCGACAACGGGCCGGGGTCGGGGCTTCGGGCCGCGGGGCCGGGCAGCTCGGCTTCACCGGCACCGTACCCAGGACCACATCGACAACAAGTGCCACAGGTTTGGTGGAGCGTGAGGCGGCAGCGGAAACCGTGGACGGCACCCGCACCGCACCCATGCTGCCCACCACATGGGGCTCAGACGCCGACGTGGACCCCGCGCAAGCCCCCGATGGAAACCCTTCCGCGCCAACCCCTGATGAGGGCTGGACGACCGAGGAACGGGGGGCGAACAGCTGATCCGCCACACGAGCACCACACAACACATGAACAAGTCGCAGAACCGAGTAACAGAGAACAAGGAGAGGACCCTATGAGTCTGCTCGATGCACACATTCCGGCCCTGGTGGCTTCGGAGGGCACGTTCGGTGCCAAGACCGCGTTGATGCGTTCGACGATTTCGCAGGCGGAGTCGGCGGCGTTGTCGGCCCAGGCGTTCCATGTCGGTGAGTCCTCGGTGGCCTTCCAGGCCGCCCATGCCCGGTTCGTGGAAGTGGCCGCCAAGGTCAACGCGCTGCTCGATATCGCACAGATCAACCTCGGAGATGCCGCGGCCACCTACGTGGCCGAGGATGTCGCCGCCGCCAGCCGCTACGGCGTCTAGAAACCAACTTAGGGAGATACACGCATGTCGCAGATCACCTTCAACTACCCCGCGATGCTGGCCCACGCCGGTGAGATGAACACCTATGCCGGTGTGCTGACCGCCCTGGGCGCGGACCTGGCCGCCCAGCAGGCCTCCCTGCAGGCCGTCTGGCACGGTGATACCTCCATGAGCCAGGCCGCCTGGCAGGCCCAATGGAACACCGCCATGGAAGAACTCATCCGCTCCTACCGCGCCATGGGCTCCACCCACGAAACCAACACCCTGTCCATGAACGCCCGCGACATGGCCGAAGGAGCCAAGTGGGGCGCATAAGCACCCAGGGAACCTCGGTTCCTCATGATGCGATGAACCAGGCCACCCGGTCGCCGGACGCCGTCGAGCTGACGGTCGACCAGGCCTGGTTCCTCGCAGATAGGTTGAGCGCCGGCACCTTCCCCTGGGTGCTGGCGATCACCGTCCCCTTCCGGGACGAAGCCCAGCGTGCCGGGTTCAATGCTCAGCGGGTTCAAGAATTGACCCGGGCCGGCGTGCTCAATGCCGACGGCACGGTAGACCCCGCAGTGGCTGGATGGATCCGCGCGGTGTGCCGCCCGGACCGCTGGCTCGAACTGCGTTATGTCGCAGCAGGTTCGGAGAATCCAGACGTGATGCGGGGAATCATCGCGAGAAGACAATCGCAGGGACGCGCGCAGACAGTGGTATCCCTGCGCAACGCGCACCTGATCACCTTCACCGTGGTCGACGCCGACGACTCCTCGGCACTGGTCCCCAGTGTGGTGGCCGGACTGCGGTGGCGTACGCCCGCACGCTTTCCCGAATTCACGCTACCCACCCACGTGGGCGCCAAGGCCGACGAGCAGCTGCGTTCCGGCGCCTCACTGGCCGAGGTCATGGGATATCTGGGTGTCCCACCCGCCGCCCAGAATGTGGTGGAATCGGCTTTCATCGGAAACCGAAACTACGTCGAAGTAGTTGCCGGACAACGTGACAACACAACCCAACAGACTTCAGAGGTGGGCATCAGCGTGGTCGATACCAGCGCTGGCCGGATTCTGGTGAGCCCCCACCGCGCCGGTGACGGCACCTGGCTGTCAACCTTCGCACCCGGATCCCCGTTCGCGATCGCAGTGGCCGTCGAGCAGTTGACGGCCACGCTCCCGGACGGGCACTGGTTCCCGGATGCCCGGCTGACCCGAGACTTCGACTGATGCTGTCCCTGTAGTTAGTTCCTAGTGAGCCCCACCCCCCTATTGAGAGAGTCAAACGAAACACCATGTCTGACAACGCCGTGATGCCCATCGTCCGGGTAGCCGTGCTCGGTGAAGAAAAGCTGACCGAAGTCGCCCTGCCGACCCAGCTGCCGATGCGTGACATCATCCCCGCGGTTCACCGGATGGTGGCCCCCGACGCCACCGAGGCAACGACGCCGCAACGTTTGAGCCTGGCGCCGGTGAACGGCGCGCCGTTCAGTGCCGACGCCACCTTGGACACCGTCGGTGTCGTAGACGGTGACCTGCTGACCCTGCGTCCCACCCCCGCCGGACCGGCGGCGCCCGGAATCGTCGAGGACATCGCCGACGCGGCCGTCATCTTCTCGGAATCGCGCAAGCGCCCGTGGGGTGCCGAGCACATCGCCCGCGTGGGCCGCTTCAGCGTCCTCGGGTTGATCGTGGCGGCAACAGTTTTGGCCATCGTGCATAACGTTCGCACCGGGGCCTCGTTGAGCCTCGCCGGCCTGGCGGTAGTCGCCGTCGCGGCCGCGATCGGGTCGTTGGTGGCACACGCACGCTCAGCCCGCGTCGGCGCGGAGCTGGCGGTCACCGCGCTGGCACCGATCGCTGGCGCGCTCGCTCTTGCCGTGCCCGGCGGCGGACTGGCGCCTCGAGTTCTGCTCAGCGCCGCCGGATTGGCCGCCTGGTCGCTGATCTACTTGATTGTCGCGCGTCAGCTGATTGCCTTCTTCACCGCGACCACGGTGATTTCCCTCGGAATCGCGGGTGCGGCTGCCGCCCAGGTCCTCTGGCATCCCTCGCTGCTTGTCGTGGGCTGCGGACTGATCGTCGTGGCGCTGCTGGTGACGGTCCGTGCCGCGCAGCTCTCGGCCTTCGCCGCACGTTTCCCGCTGCCTACCATCCCCGCTCCGGGGGACGCGACCCCGTCTGCCCCGGCAATGTCCGTTCTGAAGGATCTGCCGCGGCGCGTCCAGCTGAGCGACTCGCACCAGAGTGGATTCATCGCAGGCGCTTCAATTCTGGCCATCCTGGGATCGCTGGCAGTGGTGGGCGGCTCCGCCCCGGCAAGCCCATGGGCGTGGTACCTGATCGTCGCGGTGAGCGCAGGTGCGGCACTGCGGGCACGGGTATGGGACTCGGCGGTGTGCAAGGCCTGGCTGTTGGCGGTTCCGTTCGTGGTGTCGACCGCGCTGCTGGTGATCTTCTCCGTGCAGCAGCGCTACACCGGCGCGGTGGTGGCACTCGGCGTGCTGGCGCTGCTGGCCGCTGCGGTGGCAGTCGTCGTGTTCAACCCCAAAATCGGTGAGGCGGAAAGCTACTCGCTGCCCAGCCGCCGCATCCTCGGCTTCTTGGCCTCGGGTATCGATGCCTCCCTGCTGCCGGTCATCGCCTACCTCACCGGTCTGTTCAGCTGGATCCTCAACCGATGAGGCGCTTTCCCAGCGATGGGCCGCGTGCGCGAAGAGCATTCGGCAGTGTCGTCGCCTCGACGCTGTTGGCACTGTCCCCCGTGGCGGCTCCCCTGGCCGGCGCGGTGACACAGCCCGAGGCAGATCCCGCCGCATTGCCACGGGATTCTGCCCCCAGCGCCACCGCCGGCATGCAGTCCTCCGCATGCAGCACCACGGTGCTGCTGCCCGGGACGGGCACTAACGGAAAGCCCTCACCGGAGTTCGAGGAGGCCTGGCGCTTTTCTCGCGGTGAGGGGCAGAGCGTCGCCATCATCGACACCGGTGTCAAACCGAGTTCCCGGCTGCACGTCGAGCCCGGGGGTGACTATGTCCAGTCCACAGACGGGCTTACCGACTGTGACGGCCACGGCACGATGGTCGCCGGCATTATCGGCGCCCAGCCTGGGCCCGATGGGTTCTCCGGCATCGCACCCGCGGCCAAGCTGATCTCGATCCGCCAGGAGTCTTCGAAGTTCTCCCCACGGCTTACCGCCGGCGGCGATCCGACCACCAACGGTGCTGCCCAGTATGTGAATACCTTGGCCCGCGCGATCGTGCACGCCGCGAACCTCGGGGCGCGCGTGATCAACATTTCTTCGGCCGAATGCGTTCCGGCGGCCAAGCCCATCGACCAGGCCGCGCTTGGCGCGGCGCTACGCTATGCCGTCACCGAGAAGGATGCTGTCGTCATCGCTGCCGCCGGCAACACCAGCGGCGGCAGCGCCAACTGCCAGCAGAATCCGTTCTCCGGCCCCGGCGCCGATCCCCGGAATTGGTCTGGTGTGGAGTCCATTTCGGCCCCCTCATGGTGGCAGCCATACGTGCTGTCGGTCGGTTCGGTGGGTGTCGACGGCAGCCCGTCGAAGTTCACCATGGCCGGCCCCTGGGTGGGTATCGCGGCCAATGGCGAGAACGTGACCTCGTTGTCCAACGACGCCGAAGGCGGGCTGGCCAATGGAATGATCGGCCAGAACGGCAAACCGGTCCCCCTCTTCGGAACCAGTTATGCGACGGCATATGTATCGGGAGTGGCCGCACTGGTGCGCAGCCGCTACCCCGAACTAACTGCGCCACAAGTTATTTCACGACTGCAAAAAACCGCCCGCGATGCCGGCCGGTCGCCCTCCAATCTGGTAGGAGCCGGAACCGTAGACCCGGTCGCCGCACTTACCTGGCAGGTCCCCGCCGACGGGAACACGGCAAGCGGACCCAGCTCCCGTGCAGTCATTCCGCCATCCCCTCCCACCCCGGAAAATCCACTTCCCCGGCGGCTCGCCTTCCTGGGCGCCGGTGTATGCCTGATCGCGGTCGTCGTTGTCGCCGCGCTCAGCGCGCGTCGCAGACAGGAGACCACCGAGTGAGTACGAATGCGAGTAGGAAATTGAAGCTGTATCGACCACCCGTGCCTGGAACGCTGCGGCTGACCTTGATCGCCACACTGGTCGCCGCAGGAGCCTTCGCCCTGTACCGGCGCGACCCCGCCGACCGCTGGATTGCAATCACCGCCGGGGTGTTGGCTCTGGTTCTGCTGGTGTGGTGGCGCGGCACCTTCCTGACCGACATCCTCGGACGATTCACGAAGTTGTTGGCCCGCAGGGTCTCCGGACGATCCCCTGTCGACACCGCTCAGGTTGTCGCCGCGGGCGTCGACGCACGCAGCACCGTCGTACTGGAGCTGACCTCGCGTCCCGCGGGTGCCGATGTGCCCGTCGGCCTCCTTGCCGGGTATCTGGATCGTTACGGCGTGCGGTGCTCGTCGATCCGTGTCACCACGGCCGTCGTCGATGGTGCCGTGAGCAAAACGTGGGTCAGTCTGACCTTGAGCGCAGCGGAGAACCTCACCGCACTGCAGGCACGGTCACCGCGAATCCCCTTACGCGAGACCGCCGATACGGTCGCGCGCCGACTGTCCGACCATCTGCGCGAACTGGGCTGGCAGGTTACGACGGCCGAGAACCCGAACACCCCGCTCCCGGCACAGGCCAAGGAGGGGTCGCGCGGCGTCATTGACGATCATGGCTACCTCGCCACCTACCGCGTCACCGTGAACAACGACCTGTCCGAAACCCTGGACAACATCGCCAATATCGCGCTGCCGGAACGCTGGACGGCACTTGAGCTGAGCGGCACCACCGATGCCCCCCAGCTGGCCGTGGTGTGCGCGCTGCGTACCCACGACAAGCCGGACGCTCGTGCACCACTGGACGGGCTGACCCCGTACTGGGGTGAGCATCTGCTGGTGCTGCGCGCGTTGAACCCGCTGTCGTCCAAGGCCTTGACCCAGACGAGCACCGCGGTGAGCACGGGCTTCCTCAACGACTTCGAGCGGCAGGACGAGGAGCCGGCGCTGGTCTGATGACGACCAGCGCCGCTCAGGCCACCGCGGTGTTGAGTTGCCACACCGAGAAGTTCAGGCAGACCGCGAATGTCGTCCAGACGAGGTAGGGCACCAGGAGATACGCCGCGGTTCGGCTGCTGCGCCAGAACAGTGTGATGGTGACAGCTAAGGCGATCCAGAGAACGGCGATCTCCGCCAGCGCGGCACCTCGCCAACCGAGGCCGAAGAACAGCGGGGTCCATAGCGCGTTCAGTACCAGCTGTATCCCGTATGCACTGAGCGCGCGGGTGGCCACGGGCGGCCGGGTGCGCCACACCAGCCACGCCGCGACTCCCATCAGCACATACAGCACGGTCCATACCGGGCCGAAGAGCCACGCGGGCGGAGCCCAGGACGGCTGTACGAGCAGACCGTACTTCGCGGCCGCGTTCACGGACGCCAATCCGCCCACCCCGGCGGCGATTGCGGCGGCCGCCAACGAGATGACCAACGCGGGAATGTCATCAGGAAGTCGTCGCGAAACGTGATCCAGCATCTCGGGAATCTATCGAGTAATACCGCCCTCGGTACCCTTTCGGAGTGATCACACGTTCAGCCAGACGTCTGGGAGTATTCGCCGCCGCGCTGAGTCTGGTGCTCACGGGATGTGGTCACAGCACCCACTCCAAGGCGTGGCCGCCATCAGACGGGCGCGGCCCGTGCGCCGTCGCCAAGCAGACCGACGTGCCGGCCACGATGCGCGACGGGACGATCCTGCGCGCCGACGTCTACCGCCCCAAGCTCAAGGACACGGTGCCGGTCATCCTCATGCGGACCCAGTACGGCAAGGACACCGCACAGGTCCAGCCGTCGCGTTTCCGTACGCCCCAGTGGTTTGCCTCCCATTGCTATCTGGTGGTGATACAGGACGTGCGGGGTCAGGGCGCTTCGGACGGGGTCTTCACCGAATTCGGTAACGACGGCAGCGACGGCTACGACACCGTGGAGTGGGCAGCCGGATTGCCCGGTTCCACCGGCAAGGTGGGCATGTACGGCTCCTCGTACGTCGGCGCGACCCAATGGCTGGCCGCCACCACGACTCCCCCGCACCTGACAACCATCGTCCCCTCCAACACCGCGTCCGATTACTACGACGACTGGACCTACGAGGGCGGCGAATTCCGGCTCGGATTCGTGCTGCCCTGGGCCATCGGGACGATCGCCACCACCGCCGCCGAAAACCGGGGTGACGCCGCGGCCGTCGACCAGCTGCACACCGCCGCCACCGAACGCGCGCGCTGGCTCAATTATCTTCCCTACAAAGATCTTCCACCGATGCAACCGGGCAATCCCGCGGTGGCGCCGTGGTACTTCGACTGGATCAGGCATTCGACGCGGGACGATTATTGGAAACGCTGGAGCATTCGGGACCGGTACCAGAATGTCAAGGTTCCAGTGCTTCATTTCGAAGGCTGGTACGACGCGTTCCTGCGCGGCGGCTTGGAGAACTTCGCGGGCATGACCGCCGGGGGTGGTTCGCCGGACGCACGCCGGTATCAGCGCATCGTGGTGGGCCCATGGGATCATCTGGCCTGGGGGCGCGAATCATCAAGTCCATCACCGTTGTTGAAGAACCTGGGGCCAGGGGCCAACAGCCCTGTCAACGAACTGCAGCTGGCGTGGTTCGATCACTTCCTCAAGGGCGTCGACAACGGCGCGGCCACCGAATCACCTCGCGTCGATTACTTCCTGATGGGAGCCAACCGCTGGAAAAACGCCCCCGCCTGGCCGTTACCCCAGACGGAATGGACGGTGTACCACCTGGGCGGCCCTGGCGCACGGCACAATGGGACGCTGCTGCGCGACTCGGCCTCACCCGGCGATGCTCCCGACACCTATCTGTATGACCCGGCCAATCCAGTGCCGAGCGCCGGCGGTCATTCCTGCTGCGCCGCCGATACGGCACCGGAGGGCCGTTACGACCAGCGCGCAGTGGAGCAGCGACCCGATGTGCTGACGTACACCAGTGCGCCACTGAACACCGACACCGAGATCACCGGACCCATCGCTGTCGACCTTTGGGCCTCGTCGTCGGCCCCCGACACCGATTTCACCGCGAAACTCGTTGCTGTGCAACCCAATGGCACCGCGGTGAACCTCAACAACGGAATCGTGCGTACGTCGATGGCGCAGTCCCTGTCCGAGCGCCGTCCGATCCCGATGGGACAGCCCCACAAATACCGCATCGACGTCTGGCCGGTGAGTTACCAGTTCCGTACCGGCGAGCGGATTCGGCTGGAGATCTCCAGCAGCGACTTTCCGCAATACGCGCCGAACCCGAACACCGGCGCACCTTTCGGGCAGGACGCCGCGCTACACACCGCGACGCAGACGATCCTGCATGACCCGGCACACCCGTCGACGCTCACCCTGCCCGTCATACCGGCCGGTGATCAAGGAACCGAGGTCTTCCCGATGCCCGGCCCCGGCAGCAAGCCAGACGCCTAGCCCCAGTTCTCCGGGCCACCGAGATCCGCCGAGAGCCAGTGCTCCGGCGAGACGTACACGGCGATCTGCTCGCCGTAGCTCTCGGCGTACTTGAGGTAGCCCTCGAGCAGTTCCTCGGGGATATAGCGAGCGGCCACCTGCCGGTGCTGATCGTGTTCCAGCGGCACGATCTTGGTCACCGGTCCTTCGACGCTGACATAGCGGACCGTCGGCTGCTCACGATCGACCATGAGCGTCAACCGGCCGGCCGCCTCGATCAACTGATGCTTACGTGAACCCTTGCCCGTCGGAATCCAGAGATCACCGCCGGCGGTGTAGTAGTACCAGATCGGCACGGTCAGCGGACCGCGCTGCGCCCCGGCACTGACGGATATCGCCGCCACGTGGGGCTCGGCCAAAAATGCTTGTCGTTCTTCCACACTCAGTCCCATGAGATAACCCTACGATCACCCGCCGACAAGTACAGCGGCTTGCCAACAGCACATGGTTCACTAATTTGATGGCACGTTCAGCAGCCCTGGCCCGCCGGTTCTACGAGCGCTTCGAGCCCGTGCACGGAATCGTCTACTTCGCGCCCGAAGCGCGCGCAGCCGCCGACGAACTCGGATATCGCGGCTTCTGGCGCGGATACTTCGCCACCCGCTCCGCTCCACTGGGCACGGTGCACCCCCGCGTGGTGGAGGCGATCTTCTATAACTTCTCCACCTTCCGGGTGGAGAAGTCACTCGCCGGCGCCTGGGACACCGCCAGCCCCGAGCAGGCGCTGCTCGGGCGGCAGCGCGGTGCCGTGGCAGCGCTACAACGCTACGGCCTGACCGATGACGAAAACCTGTGTACAGCCGCCGAACTGCTCAGCAGGGCGGCCCGTCATGGCTCACTCGCAGGCCGCCCGCTCTACGCGGCCCTCACCACCACTCCCTGGCCGGAGGAACCCGTGTCCGCGCTGTGGCACGCGGCCACGCTGCTCCGCGAGCAACGCGGCGACGCCCATGTTGCCGCACTGGTCGCCGCAGGTATCGACGGCCGCGAATCCAACGTGTTCCACGTCGCCGCCGGGCGCGCCACCAAGGACGGCATCATGCGCAGCCGCGACTATGACGATGCGGAATGGGCGGACATCGAGCAACGGCTGACCCGGCGCGGTCTACTCGATGACGGTGGGCTGAGCCCGAGCGGCCGCGCCGTGAAGGCCGATATCGAGGAAAGCACCGACCGCGCGTCCTTGCGGGTGCTCGATACCCTCACCGATGCGGAGGTGGAGACGCTCTTCCGGACCCTCACCCCCATCACCCGGCAGGTCATCGCCGGGGGTGACCTGCCGGCCTCGACGCCGATGGGGCTGCGGCGCAATGATCTTGACGATCACAGCGCGCACCTCGGCTAGGCGGCGAGTGCGCCCTTCTTCTTGAGCAGCGGAAGTACACCCTCGGCGAACCAGTAGGCCTCTTCGAGATGCGGATACCCGGAGAGGATGAACTCGTCGAACCCGGCCGCGTGATATTCGGAGATCAGGTTGGCGACCTCTTCGTGGCTGCCCACCAGCGCGGTACCGGCACCGCCGCGCACCAATCCGACCCCCGCCCACAGGTTCGGATAGATCTCCAGCTTGTCGAGACGTCCGCCGTGCAGCGCGGTCATGCGACGCTGTCCTTCGGATTCGGACTTCGAATGCAGTGCCGTTGCCTTGGCGATCTGATCGGGCGTCAACTCACCCACCAGGGAGTTGGCTACCGCCCAGGCCGCCTCCGAGGTATCGCGGCTGATGGTGTGCAGGCGGATTCCGAATCGCAGGGCCCGGCCGCGTTCCTTCGCCAGCGCGCGCACCGCCTCGATCTTCGCCGCCGCGGCGGCGGGCGGCTCACCCCAGGTGAGGTACACATCGACGTGCTCGGCCGCGATGGGTAGCGCAGCCGGCGAAGAACCACCGAAATACAACTCCGGCAAGGGGCTTGGCGGCTCGGATACCCGCGCATCGGTCACCGTGTAGTGCTTTCCGGTGAAATCCACGGGGTCGCCCTTCCAGATGTCCCGAACGATCTGCAGGAACTCCCCCGTGCGCTCGTACCGCTCATCATGGGTAAGCCAGTCGCCGAAGCGCCGCTGCTCGGCATCGTCGCCACCACTGACCACGTTGAGCAACAATCGGCCGTTCGAGAATCGCTGCAGAGTCGCCGCCTGCTGCGCGGCCAGCGTCGGCGGCACCAGACCCGGCCTAAAGGCCACCAAAAACTTCAGGCGTTCCGTCTGATCGAGCAGCCCCGCCGCGGTCAACCACGCGTCCTCGCACCAGGTTCCGGTAGGCGTCAGCACACCCTCGAAGCCCAGCCGGTCGGCCGCGCGCGCGACCTCACCGAGATAACGCAGGCTGGGTTCCCGGTAACCGGCTGGGACAGTGTGATGCGACGACGCGTGTGAGGCGCCCACGATCGAACGGCTGTCTCCGTTGGTAGGCAAAAACCAGAAAAACTTGGCGGCCACGGGGATTACTCTCCTTATCGAGGTTACTGGGATTTGACGAAGAACTGTTTGAGGACACTGTCGAAACGGTTGTCCACGAAATCGGAGAACGTGAGCCGACCCTGGATCTGGCCCGACTGCGTGAACAGGTCCGCGAGCGTCTGTTCCGAAGCATTCACCTCGGCGGTAATCGGTATCGACAGTCTCAAGCTGCGTGACTGGGCCAGTTCCGCTGCCGCAGGATCGATCCCGATCGCGGCGGCATACTTTCCGTACCACTCCTGTGGATGAGCCTGGGCCCACGCGCTGGCGCGGGCGACGCGCTGCACCAAATCCGACAGCGCGGTGTTGCGCTGGGCATCGCGCAGCGCGACTTGCGAAGCGACCCCGAACCCATATCCGTTCGACACACCGGTCGCGGTAGCCAGCGTGCGGACCTTCAGCTGTTTCTGTGCCAGCGCCGTGTAGGGATCCCAGATGACCCACGCGTCCGCCTGTCCCTGGCTGAGGGCCGTGAACGCATCAGCGGGTTGCAGAAAGACCAACTGAATGTCCTTGACGGTGAGGTTGGCCTTCTGCAGCTGGAGTAACAGGTGGCCATGCGCCGAACTTCCCTTCCCGACAACCACTTTCCGTCCCCTTAGGTCGGCCACGGAATGGATGGGAGAAGCGTCCGCCACGAGGATCTGGTCACCGGAGGCATCATTGGTGTACCCGGACACCACCTTGATCCGTGCCTTCGACGCGGCACCGAAGATCGGCGGCGTGTTCCCGGTGACGGCGAAGTCGATCTTGCCCGCGGTCAGCGCCTCGATCTGCGGGGGACCAAAGGTAAAGGTGGAGAATTCGATCTTGTACGGCACATTGTCGAGCTCCCCCGCCGCCCGTAGCAGGGACTCGGTGCCGCCCTTCTGATCGCCCACGCGCAGGGTGAGATTTGACAGCTCCGACAGCGGAACGGGCTGCGGCACCGCGGCATCACCCTTGTCGCCGCGGCCGGCGGTGCACGCCGTCAAGGACAGCACAATCGCGGTCGCGCTGATGATTGACTTAAACACCAAGCTGCGCAAGGAGCTCTCCTCGGTAGTTCTCGGTTTCGGCGTCATGCTGTCCCTGCGGTTTACGCGGATTCCGGATGCGCAGGGTGTGCGCCAGCCGTCCCCCCTCGAGCACCAGAACGGTGTCGGCCAGCGATATCGCCTCGTCCACATCATGGGTGACCAACAGCACGCCGAATTCGTGCTGTTGCCACAGGTTCAGCAACAGGCGGTGCATCGAGAGCCGGGTCAACGCGTCCAGAGCGCCGAAGGGCTCGTCCAGCAGCAGCAGCTGTGGTTCCGCCACAAGCGCGCGGGCCAGCGAAACCCGCTGCGCCTGGCCACCCGAGAGCGTCAGCGGCCATGCCTGCGCCTTATCGGCGAGTCCGACTTCATCCAGCGCTCGATCGACGCGCGAAAGAGCTTCTGCCTTGGACAGTTTGGTGCGGGTCAGCCCATACCTCACATTGTCGCGCACCGAACGCCACGGAAACAGGCGCGGCTCCTGGAAGGCGACTGCCGGAGCACCCAGCACCGTGCGCTCGCCGGTGTGATCTCCGGCCAAACCGGAAAGCACCCTGAGCACCGTCGACTTGCCAGAGCCGCTACGGCCCACCAGTGCCACGATCTCGCCGCGGCCCACCCGCAGCGAGACGTCGTCGAGCACCCGATTTCGTCCGTACCATTTGGTCACCGCGGACAACTCGGCCGCCGGCGTAGCTGATTGCGGCGACACTTCGGCCACCTCGAAAACCGCTGTCATGATTGGCCTTTCATGATCGGTATCGCAACGCGCGCCGTTCCAGCACGCGCACGATGGCGTCGGTGACAATGCCCAGCAACGCGTAGATCACCAAGCCGAAGATGATGACATCGATGCGGAGGAAATCGCGCGCGTTATTGATGAGGAAGCCCACACCGGCGTCGGCGTTGATCTGTTCGGCGACGATGAGTGTGAGCCAGGCCAGCGCCAGGGACTGACGCAATCCCACCAGCACCTGTGGCGTCGCCCCGGGGGCGACGATGACGCGCAGGCGCTGCCAGAATGAGAATCCGAGCACCTGCGCGGTTTCGAAGAGTTTGGGGTCCACCTGCCGGATCGCGGACGTGGTGTTGAGGTAGAGCGGGAAGGCCGCCCCCAGGGCGACCATGAGCACTTTGGGTAGCTCACCGATACCGAACCACAGGATGAACAGCGGAATGAGCCCGAGGTGAGGCAACGCGCGAATCATCTGCATGGTCGGGTCCAGTACGGCGTCGGCGAGCCGGGACAACCCCACCGCCGCGCCCAGCACCACCCCGACCACACCACCCAGCAACAGGCCTTCGGCGGCGCGCACCCCGGAAACCCGAAGCGCGTCGGCAAGCTGACCATTGCCGATCAGTTCGATACCGGCGTGCGCGATCGTCGACGGCGCGGGCAGGATGTCCGGATCGATCAGCCCCCACGCACTGCCGGCCTGCCAGATCAGCAACACGGCAAACGGCGAGAGAAAACGCACGATTTCCCAGCGCCGGTCGAAGATCCACTCCCGCCGGGTCGGCGTGGGATCAGGGGCGTCGGCGTCAGTCGCCGCAGCGGCCACCAACGTATTACGGGTGGTCATGAAAAGCTTGAGAATCCTCACGGGTCGGCGGCTGTGTATCGACAGTTCCTGACAACTTATGAGCGCGTGTGGATTCGGAGAAGAGTTATGCGCGCGCAGAGGTAAAAGAATCTAACGCCAGCCGTCGGCTGCCTTGGCGGCTCGCAGCAGCTCCGCACATAGCTGCCGCAACTCGTCCTGAGTCGCACCTTCCTCGACAGCGGTCGCGACATCCTCGGCCGCGCACCGCGCCTGATACACCCGATCGGCCAGGCCCGCCGCTTCGTCGGCGGTGAGCACGACCGCATCCGCAGGCACCGAGGTGCCCTTGACGGCCGCGCGCTGTTCGTAGGCGCGCTGACGGCAGGACTGACGGCAATACTGGCGTCGCCGCCCCAGCTCGGCGTCGTCGACTTCGCGCCCACACCACTTGCAGGGCTGAGCATGTTTGCGACGTGCCACGTTCAGAAGCGTAGTGGTGGGCCACATCCACCCTGGCGCACGGCCCCGGCGGACGCAGCACCTCCGACCGGCGCGCGGTTGTCGTCAGGCAAACTCGCGGCTGCCAGGACCCCGCGTCCGCCCGGCCCGGTAAGACCACTGGTAGACCGCGGCGGCACCGACAGGTTCACGCTGCCATACGTAAACGAGCGCAATTACCGCAATTGCCTGGAAAACGGCTTCGGGTGCGTTAATCTTGCGAGATCACAGCGGCATCCAACGTCGGAGGTTGTGCGATGAAAAAGATCATCATGCTCGGGCAGGCCGTGTTAGCAGCGAGCGTCATCGCCGCCCCGGTCGCGATCATGAACGCGGCGACGGCCTCGGCGCAGCCGACGCCGGCCCCCGCGGATGTGTGCTTCGACGGGCCGTACCCCTCACCCCCACCGCCCTGGGGACCAGGAAACGTCACCGGCTGCGTCAACCCCGACAGCTGGTTCGACAACTGGGGCTGGCGGTACGGGGGCCGCGACTGGCGCGGCGAAGGCGGACGTCTGCCCGCCCCGGCGCCCAATTGGAAGTACGTAGGCCCGGGCTGCCAATACTCGAGCAATCCGAACTGGCAGTACACCGGTCCGGATTGCCAGCGCGAAAACCCGTAGCCGGTACGCGCGAAACGAACTACATGATGCCCTCAGCGGCTAGGAGAATGAGCCGCTGAGGGCGAACTCGGCCTCATGCGTCAAGATGGTCGAGAGGGCCTGGGGATTGGCCCAGTAGAAGTAATGACCTCCCGTCACGAGAATGCTCGTGAACTCCCCCTTGGTATACGGGGCCCACCGGCGTGGCGGTGCGAACTTCGGGAGTACCTCGTCATCCCTGGCACTCACCTCGGTGATCGGGGTGACAATCCGGCGGCGCGAAATCGATTGCATGCCAAGGCTGAAATCAATCACCGCATGAAGCCGCGCCTGTGCCAACAACGACTCGTCCGCGATCTTCTTCGGCGGCCACGCACCGCGCTTCTCGTCATTGGTGAGTCTCCAGAGCGCGTGCTGCCGCGGGTTGTGCCCCCGGGTCTTCGCGTACAGAGCATCCATTCGCCACAGGGACGGATGCCCACTCACCACCGGAATGAACCGGCCCACTTCGAATTCGCGCAACTCCAGTGCTTGACATACGGCGTATCCGAACAGTCCGCCGAAGCTCTTGCCTGCCAGCACCGGCCGGCGGCAACCCAATCCGATGATCGCCGACGCGCACTCATCGGCGAGTACGCGCAGGTTCTCCGGCGGCGGCTCCTCCGATCGCGTACTGCGCCCGGGCATTCGCCACACCCCGAAATTGACGCCCGCCAGGTGCGGAACGAGGTGCTGCTCGCCGGCATGGTTCGCACCGGCGCCCGGGAAAAACAGCACAGTGGGCAACGACGCCTGATATGGCCTGGGCCACCACCAGCATTCGAGCGGCGCAGGAGGCTGAGAAACGGTCACGGCCAACTACATCCCATCATGGTCGGGATCGCCGACCCCTTGAGCGATGAGTAGCGCTACCCGGGCACCCACCGCCTCGAGGGTGAGGTCCGGGGTGAACTGGAACGCACTGATCTGAATGTTCAACTGCTTGCCCGCACGCGCCGCGAACTCCACCGCCATGAGGGAGTCGATCCCCAGATCGGCAATCGGCCCCTTGGGATCGATGCTGTCGACATCGACTTTCAGGACATTGGCGAGTTCCTTGGCCAGCTCCTTGGTGACCATCGGCCCGCGCTCCTCCTCCGGCAATCCCAACACTGCCGCGCGGAATGCCGCCTGCTCGTTGGATACGGCGGCCGCCTCCGCGGACAGATGCGCGAAACGTGTGCTCTTGGCGGTAGAGGGCAACGGTGTGCGCAACACTCCCCAGTCGATGCCCGCGATAGCGACCTGCGGCAGCGGGAAGCGTGAACATTCCTGTATGAAGGCCGCCCCCATATCCATGTTGAGGCGGCGCAGCCCTACCGAGTCGAGGAACTTCACGATGGCATCCGATTCGGCCATGCCGCCGCCACTCATCGCGCCCCAACTCACCGCCAGCGCGGGCAGCCCGGCCGCGTGCCGGGAAGCGGCGAGCCCGTCCAGCATGCTGTTCGCCGCCGCATACGTCAGCTGCGGCACGATGCCGATGAGTCCACTGATCGAGGAGTAGAGCACAAAGTGATCGAGTGGCACGTCGTGCTCGCGCGTGGCCTTGTCGAGATTGCGGGCACCCTCGACCTTGGGCCCGAACACCTTGTGCAGCGACTCCGCGCTGATATCTGCGATCACCTCATCATGGGCCACCGCGGCGGCGTGGAAGACACCGCGCAGCGGATGTCCTGAAGCCTCCACCTTCGCCACGAGATCCGCGACCTGGTCGTAGTCGCTGATATCGATCCGCTCTTCCCACACATCGACGTCGGCCGCGCGCAAGGCTTCGATCTGCGCGCGGGCCACGTCGGTGGTGGCACCGCTGCGGCTGGCCAGAATCAGATGGGTTGCACCGGCCCTGGCCAGCGAGCGGGCGGTGGCCAATCCGAACCCGCCGAATCCACCGGTGATCAGATAGGAATGGCCGGGACGCACCGGGACTGGCTCGGACTTTCGGGGCAACAGCGTAGGAGTCTGGTCGCGCAGATCCAGCACGATGCGGCCCATATGTTCCGCACGGAACACCGCCTCGAACGCCCCCACTATCTCCTCGATCGGGAACCTCGTGTACGGCAGCGCAGTGAGCTTGCCCGCGGTGAGCATCTCGGTGCATTCGCGGCGCAGCTCGCGGAAGATCTCCGGCCGCAACCGCAACATGCGGTCCATATCGATCGAGTGGAACGACAGGTTGCCGCTGAACGGCTTGAGATCCGTCGCCCCGCCGAAGTAGATGTCCGCCTTCCCGATCTCGATGATGCGGCAGAACTCCCCCGCGACCGCGAAGTTCTGGGCGATCATTTCGCCCGGGAGTGAGTTGTAGATGACGTCTACCCCACGCCCATCGGTGATCCGCAGGATGTCGTCGACGAATCCGACCGACCGCGAGTCGAAGGCCGCGGTGGCACCCAGATCCAGCGCCGCGCGGCGCCGCTCCTCGCTACCGGCTGTCGCATAGACGACCGCGCCCATATTGGCCGCGATCTGTACCGCAGCCATGCCCATGCCGCCCGCCGCACCGTGCACGAGAACGGTCTCACCGGGTTGCAGATCGGCCAGCTTGTAGAAGGCATAGCCCGCGGTGAAGAACGGGACCCCGGAACCCACTGCGAGAGGGTCGAATTCATCGCGCTGCAGGTGCACATCCGCAATCGGTTCCCAGGCCGCGCCGCCGTCGAGGTCGAACGTCAGGTAGCGGCGCAGCAGGCCCCGCTCCGCGACGGCGATGCTTTCGCCCACCTGCACCTCATCGACCTGCGAGCCGATGCGGGTGATGACACCGAAGCCCTCCATACCGGGCTCCAACTTGAAATACGTCTTGCCGAGCTCACGCTCCGTCAGGATACCCAGCACCTTGAGCGGATCTTTGTAGTTGAGTCCGACGGTCTCGATCCGGACCTCCACCTGCCGTGGGCCCGGTTCGGTGCGATCGCAGGCACGAAGCTTGATGTCCTTGAGCGTGCGGGTATCTGGGATCTGCACCTCATAGGCCACCTCGGGATCTGTGGGCTCAAATGGTTCTTCCCAGGGTGCGACGAGTTCGGGCAGGGACCGCCGCATGCGCTGGGTCCAGTGCAGACCCTGGCGCACCGCGACTTCCTCGGCGCGGTTCATCGCGCCGATCTCCGCGGTCACCTCCTCGGCGCTGGCGGCCGCCGGCAGATCCACCAGAGACCATTTGGCGGGATGCTGCTCGTTCGCCAGCACTCGGCGCGCCCCCACCAATGCCACCTGATCGAGATCCAGGTCGCGATCACCCGGAGCCAGGAAAGCGTTCTTGCTGACGAGGACCACCTGTACGTCCGGGCTCACGACACCGCGTTCGGTCTCGGCCTCCATGACCATGCGCAGCGACTGCGCGACGGTGACGAGCCCCGCGACATTCTCCACCGCGGACTTCCCGGAGCCCACCGTGACCAACACCCTCAAGAACTCGTCCCGATGCAGGGCCTCGGCGAAAGTCTCTGCGAGATTCGCTTTTTCCACGGTGTCCACATTCAGGACGGCCACACCCGCGGCGGCCGCGCGACGGGCTCCTTCGGCAACAGCGAGGGGTACCTGTGCGATCTCCACGATCGCGTTCGCGGGGCGGGCCGCGGGTGCCGCAACAGTGGGCGCGGGTTGACCCTCAACCTCCTCTTCCAAAGGCTCCCAACGAGGCTCGTAGAAGTACTGCTCAAGCTCGGACAGCGGCGTCGAGGCCGATCCCACCGGGCGCAGCGTGACCCCGGTCATGGCCAGCGCGACCTCACCGTCCCGCGACGCCAGGTAGGCATTGGCACACAACGGCTGCGTGCTGGTGATCTCGACGACCGCGATCGGATCCTCGGGTACCTCGCGATAGAGACGTACGCGGTCGATGGACGCCGGCACGTGCGCCGTCGGCGGTATGTCCAGCTCCGGGCGCGCCGCCAACAGAACCGCAATGCACTGCAGGGCGGCATCGGCAAGCGCGGGATGTACGGCATGCCTTGGCGCGGAAGCGGATTCTGGGCTCGCGAGTTGGGCGACACAGCCGGCCGCGCCGATCCGCACACTCTGGATCCGCTGAAATGCCGGACCGTACGAAAGCCCCACGGCAGACAAACCCTTGTAGACGTCCGCACCGTCGAACACCCGGTCGTTCGCCGATTGCGTCGGGACGTCAATCCGCTTCGTGCCCAGATTCGCCTCGACCAACCGCCCGTTGGCATGTGCGGTCCACAGTTGGGTGTGCGCGGAACGGCCATTGACGGTGAACCGTTTGGTCGGTTCATCCACCGTGATGCGCGTGATCGGGGCGTCATGGTCGGCGACCACCAACGGCACCGCGAACACCACCGAATCGAGCCCGGCCTGAGCGCGGCCAGAGCGTTGGCGGACCGCGGACAACGCGGCGTCCAGGTATGCGGTTCCGGGCAACACGACAGAGCCCAGCACCGTATGGTCGGGCAGCCAGGGCAGATTCGCGGGAGCGAGGGTAACTTCCCACTGTGGCGTCAACGTCTCCGCGCGGTCGCCGAGCAGAGCGAAGCGATCAGCGTCGCCGTATCGCGCACGCAACGTGAGGGGGTCTTCCTCCCACACCTCTTCTTGAGACCACGGGTACTTCGGCAGGTCCATGTGCGGGACTACGCCACTCTCGTAGACATCGGCCTGCCCCGGGGAGTCAATCGCCCCCACCGCGTACAGATCGGTGATGGCCTGCAGCACCGACTGTTCATCGTCCTGGTCACGGTGCAGTGTCTGGATGGCGGCACCGGACACGCTGTGGCGCACAAAACTTTCGCGGATGTTCCCGAGAAGGACCGGGTGTGGTCCGAGTTCCAGGAACACGCGGTACCGGTCTGCGATGAGTGTGTCGATGGCTTTCGCGAAGAAGACGCTGTCGCGCACGTTCTTGCACCAGTAGTCGGGCTCGGCGAAGGCCGCGCTGTCCATCTGTTCTCCGGTGACCGTGGAGTACACCGGAACCTCTGCCGCGCAGGGGGTCAGCCCCGCCAGTGAGGTCGCCAGTTCACCGAGGATGGGATCCATGAGCTGGCTGTGGTACGGCACCTCGACGTGCAGCATTCGGGCGAAAATCCCGTCGCCGGCAAGCTCGTCGTGCAGGGTCTGCAGTGCCGCGGAGTCACCGGAGAGCGTCGTCGCCGCCGTGCTGTTGATGGCGGCGACGCATACCGCTGTGCCGAATCGTGCGGCACGGCGCTGGGCCTCGTCGGCGTCAAGGCCCACCGCGAGCATGCCGCCCGACCCCGCCGTCTTCGCCTGCAGACGCGACCGGTGGAATGAGACGGTAGCGGCATCCCGCAGCGAGAGCGCGCCACTGACATACGCAGCAGCCACTTCGCCGACACTGTGTCCCACCACAGCCGTGGGCCGGATTCCGAACTGTTGCAGGTGCTTTGCCAGTGCAGACTGCACCAGGAAGTTAGCCGGCTGGGCCACCTCGGTGCGGCTTACCCGCGACTCCGCCTGCGGTCGCAGCAGCTCGGCGATCACCGACCAGCCCGAAACCTCGCGGAACACCTCATCGATCTCGGCAGCGGTGTCGCGGAAGTCTCCGGGTTGCTCCAGCAGACCGCGCGCCATTCCCCACCACTGCGGGCCCATGCCGCTGAAGACGAACACCGGGTCCGAGATCCCCTCCACGAGGGCGCGCGGCGGGGCCGCCTCGTCGCTCGCGGCATAGGTATTCAGCTGCGCGAGAAGATCATCAGCATCACGGTAGACGAACCCCTTGCGCAGGTAGTGCTGCGCGCGACGAGCCGTCGCGGCGGTCTTCAAGCGCTGCGCACCGTCCTGGGAGAGATCCGAGCTCAACTGCTTGGCATAGCGCCCGGCCACCTCATGCAGCGCGGAACCACTGCGCGCGGAGACGGGGAAGATCCGGATGCTGTCCCGAGCCGGAGCCTCCGTCGGCACCGGCGCGGGCGGCTCCTGCACCAGCACGTGCGCGTTGGTCCCGCCATAGCCGAAGCTGTTGACCGCCGCATAGGCCGGTGCGCCTAGATCTGGGTACGGCTCGACCTCAGTCGGGATCCGGATCCGCAACTCGTCAAACGGAATTTCGGGATTGAGCTTGTCCAGCACTACCTGCGGCACGATGGTGCGGCGCTGCACGGTGAGCGCGGCCTTGATCAAGCCCGCGACTCCCGCGGCGGCCTCGGTGTGCCCGAAGTTGTTCTTCACCGAGCCGATCACCAACGGCTGCGCCCGCCCGGCCACCCTGCCGTACGAGTGGCCCAACGCCTGCGCCTCCAGCGGGTCGCCCACACTGGTGCCCGTGCCGTGGGCCTCGATGTACCCGACCAGCGCCGGATCGATACCCGCCTCCTTGATCACCCGGTCCGCGAGACGCTGCTGCGACACCGGGTTTGGTACCGGTAGCGCGATGGTTCGTCCGTCTTGATTGACCCCGCTGCCGCGAATCACCGCATATATATGGTCACCGTCGCGTTGGGCCTGCTCGAGGTTCTTCAGCACCACAATCCCGACGCCCTCGCCCCGGCCATAACCGTCGGCTGCGGCGTCGAACGACTTACTGCGGCCGTCGGCAGCGAGGAATCGGCCCTTACACATGGTGATGAACGTCTCCGGCTGGAACATGACGTTCACCCCGCCGGCAAGCGCCACGTCACACTCGCCGTTCGCGACCGCCCGCACCGCCAGGTGCGTGGTGACCAGCGAGGAGGAACATGCGGTGTCCACGGTCATGCTCGGCCCCCACAGATCCAGGGCGTGGGCGATGCGATTGGACAGCAGCGTCTGCGAGGCGCTGAATGCGGCAAAGTTGTTGATCTTCTCAAGGTTTCGGGCCAACCCCCGGCTGATCATGTTGTCATTCATGAAGCCGCCAATAAACGTTCCCACATTGCCGCCCAGGGCCTGCCCCGCGATCCCCGCGTCGTCGAGCGCCTCCCAGGTGGTCTCGAGAAGCAGCCGCTGCTGAGGATCCAGGACGGCGGCCTCGCGGTGCGATATCCCGAAGAAGTCCGCGTCGAACCGCCGGAACTCCTGTGTCAGAAAGCTGCCCCGGCGCGTGTACATCCGTCCCGGGGTGTCGGGGTCCGGATCGTAATACTTATCCGCGTCCCACCGGTCTTTCGGAATGTCTGCGACCGCGTCGCCTTTGTGTAACACAAAGTTCCAGAAACTGTCCGCATCGCCAATTCCACCGGGAAACCTGCATCCAATGCCAATGATGGCCACCGCGACCAATGTGCTGCCCTCTCCTAGTAATTGGACGAACCGGAAACATCGAAACTTTTGCGGAAACCGCGGGACACCCTCAGCTCATCTGCCATCATCGTCACCATCAAAGATGCTTTACCTGCCCTGTCATCCTGTGGAATTCGCACTGTACGCGCATGATTGGCAACACGAAGGGTGTTTCACAATGACTTTGCCGCTTCCCTCAAAGGCCAATCAATGAGAAACGCTTGGGTGTATCTTGTTGTGCTGGCGGTGCTTACCGTCGCGGCGCTGTTCATCCTCAAATTGCGTGCGAGCGACATCCCCGACGAGGCGGCCGGGACGGTCAGCCGCCTCCCCACGCTGGGCAGCCTTTCTGAACGGACCGTCCAATACGAGGCCGTCGGCCCCGCCGGGACTCCGGCGACGGTGTCCTACCTGGACGACGACGGCCACAACCAGAACGTCGACACGGTCCTGCCCTGGCAGGAGGCGCTACGCACCGTGGAGCCGTCCCTGGTGACCAGCATGGTCGTGCAGTCCAACAGCTCCGGGGTCGGATGCAGGATCACCGTCAACGGGAAGGTCCGAGACGAGCAAGTCGCCACCGCCAGCGGAGGCATCGCCAGCTGCAAGGTACAAGTCGCATGAAGAAGAAGGACGAGAGCGAAGCAGATACCGGCCCGATAGCCGCTCCCGTTGGCGCCGAGACGTTCTCGGCTCGATCACGGGCATTCGGTAGGCGGGTACGCAACGAGTTCGTGGTGCCGTTCCGCCGGGAGACCTACGCCGACACCGGGCAGCACAGACCCCTGTACGCCAGGCTCATGTATGGACTTTCCATCCCCATCGTCGTGCTATGGGTGCTGCTCGCGTGCGGGCTCAATGCCGCAGGGCCACAACTGGAAAAGGTGATCGAGGGGCACGCCCTGTCCTTCCTGCCCGACGAGGCGTCCTCGGTGCAGGCGCTCGCCAACATGGGCAAGTACTTCGGCAATGGCGGCACCAACAACTTCGTGGCAGTCCTAGCCGAGGGCGACAAACCGTTCGGCGCGGAGATGCACCGGTACTACGCGGACCTGATGGAGAAATTCAAGGCCGACAAGAAACACGTCATCACCACCATCGACCTGTGGTCCGACCCGTCCTTCGCACCGGCATTCGAGAGCCGGGACCGCAAGGCGTCCTTCAGCTACCTGAATCTTTCCGGAAACATGGGCACCGCACTGGCCATGGAATCCACCCAGGCCGTGCGCGACATCGTCAAGGCGTACCCACCGCCCGATGGCGTCAAGATCTACGTGACCGGCCCCTCGGCAGTGGTGAATGATGAACTGCTGGCGATCAATCGGTCGATTCTGCCGATCATCATCGCCTGCGCCATCTGTATCACCATCATCATGTCGCTGACCTACCGCTCACTGTTCACGGCGTCGATGCCGCTGCTCGTCGTGGCGGTCGCACTGGTCACCGCCCGGCCGATCGTGGCCCTCCTCGGCCAGCACGGAATCATCGGCATCTCCATCTTCGCGTCGAGTCTGCTGGCCGGCATCGTGCTGGGCGCGGGAACTGACTACGGCATCTTCCTGCTGGGCCGGTATCAAGAGGCGCGACGGGCCGGGCAGGATCCGACCTCGGCGTACTACACCGCGCTGTCCAGCGTGCAACGCATCATCTTCGCCTCGGGGCTGACCGTCGCGGGCGCGACCGCGTGTATGACGCTGACCAGACTCGCAGCGTTTTCCACCTCCGGTCTGCCCTGCACCATCGGCATCCTGACCGCTCTTGCCGCCGCACTGACCCTTGGCCCCGCCCTGCTGGCCATCGGCTGCAGGCTCGGGTTCTACGAGCCGCGCGGCGACCGGGCGGTGCGGCGATGGCGACGCATCGCCACCCATGTGGTCCGCTGGCCCGGCCCGGTGCTTGCCGGCAGCCTGGCCGTGCTCGCGCTCGCCATCCTGGTACTGCCCACCTACGTCATTAGCTACAACGAACGCGCGGCACAACCCGCCAACACCGAGGCAAATCTGGGCCTGGATGCCGCCGACAGGCATCTGCCGCCCAACCTGCTGAACCCGAACCTGCTTTTCGTCGAGTCCGACCACGACATGCGCAACTCGGCGGACCTGATCGCACTGGCAAAGCTGACCAACGCGGTCTACTCCGTGGACGGTGTCCAAGCGGTACAAGGCATTACCCGGCCGCTCATCTCGCCGCTACCGCAGGGCACGCTGACCTATCAGGGCGGCTACATCGGCGAACGGATGTCCCAAATCGCCGAGATGGTCAGTACACAACTCAACGGCATCGCCAGAATCACCGGCCAGATCGATCAGCTCTCCGTGGGCGTGAAGGTGGTCCTGCGGGATCTTGAGGTCACCCAGCGTGCTGTCGACCTACCCGGCGGCACCGGTAATGCCACCCGGCAGCGGCTCATCGAGTTGTTGAAGACGGCGAAGAGCATCCATAACGAGATGCAGCCGATGCTGGCGAGCGGCATCGACACCGCGGGCCAGCTGGTCGACATGGTTCCCGACTGCAGGCAACTCATTCCCTGCAACACGGCGCTCACCGGCCTGGCAGTCCTCGACGGACTCAACCAGGCGGGAGGCCGTAAGTTCGAGGATCTCGTGGACGCGTCCCGCGTCGCCTCCGAGTCATTGCCCAACTTGGTGACGCAGGTGCGGATGCTGGATCGCTTCCTGGCCGACTCGCAACAGACACTCACGCCCATCCGCGGGATGGCGGACTCGCTGCTGGTTCAGATGAATGAGGTCACCGCCTTCCTGCGGGAGATCGCCGACACCTATATGAAGGGAGACCCGAGCGGATACTTCTTCCTGCCGAGCCAGGCCTTCGAATCCCCGCTGTTCCAGTCCGCGCTCTCCGTCTTCTTCTCACCGGACGGCAAGATCACCCGCATGCTCGTGATGGGCGACGTGAACTCATTCAGCCGCGAGAGCATGGACTACAGCGCGCAGATCATCCCCACGGCCAAGGCCTCACTCAAGGGCACCTCGCTGGGCGGGAGCAAGGTCAGCATCGGTGGCGCCGGTGGCACGCTGCTCAACATCGCCGCCTTCGCCAAGGAAGATTTCATCACCAGCGCCGTGGCGGCCTTCGCCTTCGTCTTCTGTGTCGTCCTGCTGCTGTTGCGCAGCTTCGTCGCCGCGGTCGCCGTCGTGGGCACGGTCGGGCTGTCGTTTCTCTCGGCGTGGGGGCTCAGCGTCGCCATCTGGCAACACGGCGTGGGTCTGCCGCTGCACTGGGCGGTCGCACCGTGCTCCTTCATCTTCCTGGTCGCCGTCGGCGCCGACTACAACTTGCTGCTCGTAGCGCGGTTCAAGGAAGAGCTGCGCGCCGGGATCAAAACCGGGATCATCCGTTCCATGGTGGGAACCGGCAGCGTGGTCACCACCGCCGGCCTGATCTTCGGTTTCACCATGTTCGCGCTCATCGCCGGCTACTCCAGCACTCTCGCCCAGATCGGCACGACCGTCGGTGTCGGACTCCTGCTCGACACGCTCATCGTCCGCTCTCTCGTGATCCCCTCTATCGCGACCATTCTGGGCCGGTGGTTCTGGTGGCCCATGCGGGTGCCCTGCCGCGCTTTACGGGAGACCGATCCGGCGGTGATTCGCCCGACCGCCGGAACGAGTCCGGCATAGAAACGCAACCTTCGCAGGAAAACCACAGTTTTGGTAATTGTTGGCCACCAGATTCGGAGACCACAGCGTGAAAAGCCGCCGTCTTGACCGCCGGGCAAGTTTTACCGCGCAATCCTGTGCCGCCCAGCGCGCGGCGGAAACGTTGCAGCCGCCGGATCGGCGTCTGCTCGACGATCCCTATTCGCGATATTTCATTCAGAGTCCCCTTTTGCGGGTGTGTCTGATCCATCCTTGGGCCGCCCGGTTATTCATCGAAGTACTGAAATCCGTGTTCGGAGCGGCGGGCCACTATTTTCTGGTGTTGCGGGCGCGCTACACCGACGATGTGGTCGAGGCCGCGGTCGGCGAAGGTGTTGGCCAGTTGGTGCTCCTGGGCGCCGGATTCGACACCACGGCACTGCGCCGGGCCTGGGACAACCCCGTGAAGATCTTCGAGGTGGACGCGCCCACCACCCAGGCCGACAAACGCGCCGTGATGGACAAGCTGCGAACCGCCCATTCTGATGACGACATTGTTTGGGTTCCTTGCGATTTCGAGCACGACGTGCTTCGCGAGAGGCTTCTCGACAGCGGATTCGATCCCACCCGGCCCAGTCTGATCGTTTGGCTTGGGGTGACCGCCTACCTCACCCGCGAAGCACTTGACGCGACGCTGGCCGACCTCGCCGCGCTGTGCGCGCCCGGTAGCCATCTGGTCTTCGACTATCTGGACACCAACGTCGTGGCCGGCGACAGCACGTCCGTTCGTGCCCGGCTCTGGACCCAGGCCGCCGCACGATTCGGGGAGCCGTATCTCACCGGACTCACCGCGGCAGACGCGGACGCGCTGCTGGCCTCGCATGGCTTCACGTGCGAGGCACACCTGACCACGCGTGAGCTGCTACAGCACTACGCCTCGACCGATATCGGTCAGTCATTGGTCGACGGCCGGGCAGCGATCACGACCGCGCAGCGAGGCTGAGACGGCGGTAAATCTCCGCCACGCGTCACAGATACGTAGCGGTGACGGTCGGACCGGTGTTCACGAACTATAATGAGGGCCACAACCTGCGTGAACAGGGAACTAATGCCGCAGATATCGCGTTGAGGTAGACAGCCACCAGCAATCGAACGCGGGATCCGATCGCAGAGACCCGCAGTGAAGAGGAGAAGTACACATGGCAGATCGTGTTCTACGAGGCAGCCGGCTCGGTGCCGTCAGCTACGAAACCGATCGTGACCACGACCTGGCGCCGCGTCGCATGGCCCGTTACCGCACCGACAACGGCGAAGAGTTCGATGTTCCGTTCGCTCACGACGCCGAGATCCCGGCCAACTGGGCGTGCCGCAACGGCCTGGAGGGCACGCTCCTCGATGGCGACGTGCCCGAGCCCAAGAAGGTCAAGCCGCCGCGCACGCACTGGGACATGCTCCTGGAGCGACGCAGTGTCGAAGAGCTCGATGAGCTGCTCAAAGAGCGTCTGGAACTGATCAAGGGTCGCCGCCGCGGCTAGTCGCGCACGCCAATGAGTGCGTCGGGTAGATCGGTCGCCGGTTCGGCCGTGCTGATCACCGGCGCCGCGAGCGGTATGGGTGAGGCCACGGCCCGGGTTTTCGCCGAGGACGGGGCATTTGTCGCGGTCACCGATCTGCGCCTGGAGGATGCGAAAGCAGTCGCCGACGCGATCGGTGATTCCGCGGTGCCGTGGGCACTTGATGTCACCGATGACGCACAGATCACCGAGGTTGTCGCCGCTGTCGGTGCCCGGTTCGGCCGCCTGGACATCGTCGTGAACAACGCCGGCTTCGCCGCCTTCCGATCACTCGATGACCCGGACTACGGCGACACCTGGGATCGGTCGCTTGCCGTGCATTTGACCGCACCGGTGCGGGTGGTTCGTGCGGCGCTTCCGTTCCTGCGGACCTCTCCTGCGCCACGGGTGGTGAACATTGCCTCCACGGAGGCGCTGGGCGCCACCCCATATGACAGTCCCTATGTCGCGGCCAAATCGGGTCTGGCCGGTCTGACCAGAAGCTTGGCCGTCGATCTGGGCAGGGACGGGATCACCGTGAACTGCATCTGCCCGGGGCCGATCGATACCGCCATGACGGCCGCGATTTCCGCGGAGGACAAGGAAACCTACGCCCGTCGGCGCACCGCGTTACGCCGCTACGGTCGCGCCGAGGAAGTCGCCCACATGACATTGAGCGTGTGCCTTCCGGTCGCGTCCTATCTGACCGGCGCGGTCATACCCGTCGACGGTGGCCTGATGGCGCGCAATGCGTGAGGTCTCTGACTAGCTCAGCGATTGACGCCGCGGGCGCGGTCCAGGCGGCTCTGCACACCCCATTTGGTCACCTTGACCAGGGCCTCATTGATGATCGAGCCACTCATCTTGGATTCACCGATCGCGCGTTCGGTGAAGGTGATGGGTACCTCGGCGACCTCGAAACCGTGTGCGATGGTGCGCAGGGTCAGGTCGATCTGGAAGCAGTATCCATGTGATTCGACGGCCGCCAGATCCAGCTTTTCGAGCACCTCGCGCCGGTAGGCGCGGTAACCCGCGGTGATGTCATGCGGCTTCACCCCGAGCACCAGCCGGGCATAGACGTTCGCACTGCGCGACAACACCAGCCGGCGCCATGGCCAGTTGACCACGGTCCCGCCGGGCACATATCGAGATCCGATCGCCAGGTCTGCCCCGGCGTCCACCGCGTCGAGCAACCGGGATAGCTGCTCGGGAGCATGGCTGCCATCGGCGTCCATCTCCACCAGCACCGAATACTGACGGGCCAGACCCCAGCCGAAGCCCGCGATGTAGGCAGCGCCCAGGCCACCCTTCTCCTTGCGGTGCATGACATGCACACGTTCCGGGTCGGCAAGCGCGGCCTGGTCGGCCAGCTCGCCGGTGCCGTCCGGGCTGCCGTCATCGACGATCAGCACGTGCACGCTGGGTTGCGCCTTGTGCAACCGACCGAGGATCAGTGGGAGGTTCTCCCGCTCGTTGTACGTCGGAATGATCACCAGGGTCCGGGCGCTCGGACGTTCGGTCACGGGATCCACTCCGGTCAGGTCTCCTTAGTCGGTGAGGCCGTCTCAACCTCAGGTTCGGGCCTCTTCAGCCCTCCATTGTGCAGTATCGCCAGGCCAGCCGAGGCCAGGACGGCAAGTCCAGCGATCAGAGCAAGCGCCCATTCCACCCAGGGACCCCATTGGGTGGCCGGTGTCAGGTCGTTGTGCAGTCGCACCTGCATGTCGATATAGGCCGGTTCGAAGAACTTGGTGCGACCCGCGTCGACTCCGTCCGGGGAGACAAAAGCGCTGATCCCGGTGGTGCCGACAACGACGACCTCGCGGTCGTGCTCAACGGCTCGCACCTTGGAGATGGCCAGCTGCTGCTCACTCATCGCGCTGCCGAACAGTGCGTTGTTGCTCGGAACGGTAAGAATCTCGGCACCGTTGAGCGTGGACTGCCGCAGTGCCCTGTCGAAGAGCACCTCCCAGCAGGTGGCAACACCGATCTTCACTCCACCGGCAGTCACGACACCGTTGCCGTCACCGGGGACGAAGTATCCGGCGCGATCGGCGTACTCGGAGAAGTGCGCGAAAAAGCTGCGCCACGGCAGGTACTCGCCGAACGGTTGCACGATCTGCTTGTCGTGGCGTTCTCCCGGGCCGGTATTCGGATCCCACACGATGATCGAATTGATCGCCTTGGGCTGTTCCGGGGTGGAGTCGGGGTGCCGGAGCACTCCGCCGACCAGAATGGGTACCCCGATGGCCTGCGCCGCCTCGTTGATGGCCTCCGCCGCGTCCGCGTTGCGGATCGGATCGATATCCGACGAGTTCTCCGGCCACACCACGAATTGCGGGGCCGGAGCCTTGCCTGCCTTGACATCCTGGGCCAGCAGCATGGTCTCTTTGACGTGATAGTCGAGCACGGCGCGACGCTGCGCGTTGAAATCCAGGCCAAGGCGGGGCACATTGCCTTGGACGGCCGCGACGGTGACGGTCCGTCCGTCAGTCGCACCGTGGCTCGCGTGCCGGACCTGCTGCCAGCTGACCGCCATCGCGAACAGCACCAGACACACACATACTCCGGGCAGCAGCACCGAGGGCATCGGACGGGCACCATCGGGCCCCACCGACGGGCTACGCCACCACCGGTACATCTCGATACCCAGCGCGGTGACGGCAAACGCACCCAGGGCCACCGCAAAGGACACCAGTGGCGCTCCCCCATACCGCGCCAGCCCCAGCATCGGACTATCGCCCTGCCCGAAAGCAAGACGACCCCAAGGGAATCCACCGAACGGGACGCTTGCCTTACCCCATTCCGTGGCGGTCCACGCAGCGGCGAACCACAGCGGCCAGCCGGGCAGGTTCCGCACGGCCACCGCAAGTACGCCGAACAGGGCCACCCAGAGCGCGCATAACAGGGACAGCGCCAACCATGGCACCGCACCCACCAGCTGACCGGTCCAGGGCAGCAGCGGAACGTAGAAGGCGAGACCGAACAGCAACCCGTATCCGAGGCCCCCACGCAACCTGGTCTTCGGCGACCAGAGCACCAGTCCCAGGACCGACAGCGCGGGAAAAGCCGCCCACCACAAGCCCCACGGCGGGAAGCTTGCGCACAATGCCAAGCCCGCGGCCAGCGCCGCACCCTGGCGGGTGGCAGCCCGCATCCATGCGCGGCCGAATGCGATGGCGCGCGCACCGAGCGCGGCCGCGAAGAGCTTGCCGCGCGAGGGGCCTGCGTCCTCGGGAGCCTCAGGCGTGTCGCCTGCCAGACTCTCAACTTCCTCACCGGCGAGGTCGGCCACTACCTCGTCGCGCGTCTCGTCAACAGACTCCTCAACAATTTCGTCAGCCATGGATCACCTTGCCGCGGTGCACAGTTCGCAGACATTTGGGGAGCGCAGCGGCGCTATCCGATAGATCCGGCAGCGCTGGAACACGCGAACGCGGATCTGTGGACCAGCGCTGAACTCCCGGTTGACTGGTGTTGATGGTCAAGTCCCCTGTCTCCCAGATCGCGTAGCTGGCAGGCGCACCCGGGGTCAATGTGCCGGTCGCGCCGTCGTGGATACCCTGTGCGCGCCAACCACCCCGGGTCGCGGCACTGAATGCCGCGCGGACCGAGACGGAGCTGCTCGCGCTGCGGTGATATGCCGCCGCCCGCACCGTCGCCCACGGATCGATGGGCGTAACGGGGGCATCGGAACCGAACGCGAGGGGCACGCCTTGGGATGCTAACAGCGCCAGCGGGTTTAGCTGGGCACCTCGGTGCACGCCGAGCCTTTCCGCGTACATGCCGTCGGGACCGCCCCAGAGTGCGTCGAAGGCAGGCTGCACGCTGGCGATCACGCCGAGGCGGCCGAGTTGCTCGGCCTGTGCGGCGGAAACCATTTCGAGATGCTCCAGGCGGTGACCGCAGCGGGCCACCGCGGGCACTCCGTGGCGCTCGGCAACACGGCCGAGCGCGTCGATCACCTGAGCGACCGCGGCATCCCCGATCACATGGAATCCCGCGGTGATGCCCGCTTGTGTGCACGAGTCCAGATGCGTCTCAACGGTTTCGGCATCCAGATGGCGAATACCACAGGTATCTGGCGCGTCGTGGTACGGCTCCCGCAACCAGGCGGTACGCGATCCCAGTGCGCCGTCGACAAAGAGATCTCCGGCCAGACCCGCGGCCCCGGTCTCGGCGATGAGCTGGCGCGCGTGCCCGGGATCGCGGGCCGCCTCCCCCCAATACCCGGTGACCTGCACCCCATGTTCGGTAGCCAACAGCTCACGGAAATCCTCCAGCCCGCCGATCTCGGGCCCTCCGCATTCATGCACCGACACCAGGCCAAGTGATGCCGCACGGTCGAGGGCCGCACGCCGTGCCCGCGCCCGAGCGTTGACCGTAAGCGCACCGCGCGCGTACGAACGCGTCACATGGTGCGCGGCACCGGCCAGCGGGTGTTCGGGATGGAATCCGGAGGCCTCGGCAAGCCCCGGCACCTGCCGACGAAGTGCCGTCGAAACGGCGGCCGAGTGCACGTCGATGCGGGAGAGGTAGACGGCTCGGCCGGGTACTGCCGCGTCGAGGTCGGCCGTGAAGAGCGGATGCCGATCCGGCCATTGCGATTCGTCCCAGCCGTGCCCCCAGATCACCGTGTCGTCGTGCTCACCGGCGTATGCGGTCAGCCGGGCCAGGCACTGTTCGCGGGAGGTCATGCCCGACAGGTCCAGTCCGATGATGGACAACCCCAGCGCCGTGACGTGAACATGGGCATCGACGAAGGCCGGCGCGACGAAGGCGCCCTCCAGGTCGACGATGTCGGCGTCCGGGAACTCGGTACGGCCCAGGTCGTCGTCGCCGATCCAGCTGATGACACCGCCGGTCACGGCCATCGCGGTCGCCGCCGGATGCGACGGGCTGTGCACGCGTGCGTTGATGAGTAGTTGCGATGAGCCGCTCGCGCGAAGAGCATCAGATCCCGAAGAGCCGCCCGCGTGAAGAGTCTGCACTCGGTAATTCTGCCGGGTTCGGGCGACGTCTACGCAGTCAGGTCGTGGCCGGGGCGATATCGCGCCGGTCCGGCTTGTTCATCGCTGACATCGACCACTTCGCCATCGATGTAGTCGGCCCTGCCATTCTGGGGGCGCGTGCTCTGATACGCGCCGTACCCCGCGGGAATGACGGTGATCAGCGGTGCACGTCGGCTGAGCTGCCGGGCCGCGACCAGCGTCAGGACCGGCCGAAGTACCGCACGTGTCGGTGGTAGCAGCAGCAACAGTCCGATGGCCGAGGAAACCAATCCGGGGATCACCACCGCGACCGTGCCCAACGCGATCAGTGCGCCGTCGGCGACGGCGCCGCCCGGCGACCTGGTACCGCGCCGCAGCTGGTCAAGGGCACGCCTGGCCTGTGAGCCGGCCAATATCAGACCGAGGAAGAAGGCTCCCACAACGGCGAGAACGGTCCAGCCGATGCCGACGGCGGAGGTCAGCGCCACGAGCGCGGACACCTCGACGATCACGTACAGCAGAAACAGGCCTGGCCACATACGGGTTCAACGAGCCGCCCGGCCGCCGGGTTCCCGGGGTCAGGCGGTGACAGCCAACCCGATGGTGCCGCTGCTGCCGCGGCGCAGAATGCTCGCCTTGACCAACACCCACCCCACCAGCCCGTACTTGCGGGTGATCGCCGCGCGAGCCCGCTCGGTGCCGTCGGCGTCAAGGACCCGCGCGGTTCCTTCGATCTCGCCGCTGCGAACCTTGCCCCGTACATCGCACACAGCCAAGGTCACCCGCGAGGTGTTCCGGATTCGCCGCACCTTCCAGGAGTTCGTCTCGGTCCACACCAACAACTCGCCGTTCTCGGGCGCTGCCCAGACGGCGGCGGGCTTGGCCCGGCCATCCTTGGTGTAGGTGGTCAACAAGACATATTTGGCGGCACAGATGTCATCGAACGTCGGCGCCGGGAGGTTCGCACCCATGCCGACCATCGTAGGTATGTCAGTGATCTTCCGGTGCGCCGAGCGTCACCGAAATTCCGACGCGGGCCCCGCCGCGGCGCGTGTTGAACGCCCACGCTATCCGGCCCAGTAATCCGTAGCGCTTCAGCACCGTGGCACGGATGCGTTCAACGGAAGCCGGGTCCTCGACCACCGCGGCCGTGGCCTCCGCGGCCGGGCTGATCACTCTCCCGCGCTGGGTACACACGGCCACCATCACCTTGGGGCTGCGCCGGATCCGCTTGATCTTCCAGGAGTCGCCTCCGGTAGTCATCAGCAGCTCGTCCCCCTCGGTCACGAACCACATGGGAGTCGGCTTGGGCACCCCAGCTTTCGTGAAGGTGGTCAACAAGATGTATCGGCCCATCGCCACGGTCGCGATGTCTAATCCTTTGTCCCGGGCCATCACCCGATGCTACGACTCCAGCTCGCCCTCGGTTTCCAGGAACACATTGCGCAAATCATCCAGAACTTGCTGATCCGGCTTCTCCCACAGCCCTCGGCTCGCCGCTTCCAGCAGTCTCTCGGCGATGCCGTGCAGCGCCCACGGGTTTGACTGTTGCATGAACTTACGGTTCTGCTCGTCAAGCACATAGCTGTTGGTCAGCTGCTCGTACATCCAGTCGGCCATCACGTTGGCGGTCGCGTCGTAACCGAACAGGTAGTCGACGGTCGCCGCCATTTCGAAGGCACCCTTGTAGCCGTGCCTGCGCATCGCCTCCAGCCACCGCGGGTTCACCACACGTGCGCGGAAAACCCTTGTGGTTTCCTCAGATAGCGTTCGGGTGCGCACCGAGTCCGGTCGGGTGTTGTCACCGATGTACGCCGCCGGGGCCTTGCCGGTGAGCGCCCGTACGGCGGCGACCATGCCGCCGTGATACTGGAAGTAGTCATCGGAATCGGCGATGTCGTGCTCGCGGGTATCGGTGTTCTTGGCCGCCACCGCGATCCGCCGATACTGGTGGCGCATGTCCTCACTCGCAGCGGCACCGTCGAGTCCGCGGCCATAGGCAAACCCGCCCCATGCCGTGTACACCTGCTCCAAATCGGAGTCGTTGCGCCAGTTTTGGCTGTCAATCAGTTGCAACAGCCCCGCGCCATAGGTTCCCGGCTTGGAACCGAAGATGCGCATGGTCGCGCGCCGCCAATCCCCGTGCTCGGCACGGTCAGCCTCGGCGTGGGCACGCAGATAGTTCTGCTCGGCGGGTTCGTCCAGTCCGGCCGCGAGCGCGACAGCGTCGTCGAGCATGGTCACCACGTGCGGGAAGGCGTCACGGAAGAATCCGGAGATGCGTACCGTGACGTCGATTCGTGGGCGACCCAGCTCTGCCAACGAGATGGCCTCCAGGCTGACCACACGCCGTGACGCGTCATCCCACACCGGCCGAACGCCCAGGAGTGCAAGCACTTCGGCGATATCGTCACCGGAGGTCCGCATTGCCGACGTTCCCCAGATGGAGAGTCCCACCGAACGCGGCCAATCGCCGTAGTCGGTGCGATACCGCTGCAGCAGCGAATCGGCCATGGCCTGGCCGGTTTCCCAGGCCAACTTCGAGGGGACTGCCTTGGGGTCCACCGAGTAGAAGTTGCGGCCGGTCGGCAGCACATTGACCAGACCGCGCAGCGGCGAGCCGGAGGGGCCAGCCTCGATGAATCGTCCGTCCAGAGCGCGCAGCACCGCATCGATCTCACCGTTGGTGCCATTCAGTCTCGGCACCACCTCGGTGGCCGCGAACCGGAGTATCTGCGCCACCAGCGGGTCATCGGTGAGATCGCCGACCGCGTCGGGACTCCACGACGCATTCTGCAATGCGGTCAGCAACGAGTGTGCCTGCTGATCAATCTCATCCACCCGGGTGCGATCGTCGGTGCCGTCCTCGGCCAGGCCGAGCGCCTGACGCAGTCCGGGCACCGATTGCTCGCCGGCCCACATCTGGCGCGCGCGCAGAATAGCCAGCACCAGATCGACCTGCGCCTCGCCCTCGGGAGCACTGCCCAAGATGTGCAGGCCGTCGCGGATCTGCACATCCTTGATCTCGCAGAGCCATCCGTCGACATGCAGCAGCATGTCATCGAAGACTTCTTCGTCGGGACGCTCTGCCAGCCCCAGGTCATGGTCCATCTTGGCCGCCCGCATCAGCGTCCAGATCTGCTGGCGGATGGCCGGCAGTTTCGCCGGATCCAGCGCCGAAATGTTCGCGTGCTCGTCCAGCAGCTGCTCCAAACGGGCGATATCTCCGTAGGTTTCAGCACGCGCCATGGGCGGAATGAGGTGGTCGACAAGGGTCGCGTGGGCACGCCGTTTGGCCTGCGTACCCTCGCCCGGATCGTTGACCAGGAAGGGATAGATCAGTGGGAGATCACCGATCGCGGCATCGGTGGCACAATCCGCCGATAGCCCAACGGTTTTCCCGGGAAGCCATTCCAGGTTGCCATGCTTGCCCAGGTGCACCAACGCATCGGCACCGAAACCGCCCTCCGCACGGGGTGCCGACAACCAGCGGTATGCGGCGAGGTAGTGGTGACTCGGCGGCAGATCGGGATCGTGGTAGATGGCGACCGGATTCTCGCCGAACCCACGGGGCGGCTGCACCAATAGCACCGTGTTGCCTGCTTGGAGCGCGGCAATCACGATATCGCCCTCAGGATTGACGCTCGTGTCGACGAACAGCTCCCCGGGCGGCGGGCCCCAATGTTCGACGACCTGTTCGGTGAGCCCCGGCGACAACCGCGCGAACCACTCCCGGTACTGCCGCGCCGACACACGAATCGGGTTGCCCGCCAACTGATCCGCGGTAAGCCAGTCGGGGTCCTGCCCGCCACGCTCGATGAGGGTGTGAATCAGGGTGTCGCCGTCGCCCTCCTGCGCGGGCCGACCGGTCACCGGGAGGCCCGGGATGTCGCCGTCGGCACCCACGTCATAGCCCGCATCGCGCATCGCGGTCAGCAGCGCCACGGCACTCGCCGGAGTATCCAAACCGACAGCGTTACCAATGCGCGCGTGCTTGGTGGGGTACGCGGAGAACACCACGGCGACGCGTCGCTCCCCCGCAGGTATCGATCGAAGCTTCGCGTGCCGCAAGGCGATACCGGCGACTCGCGCGCATCGCTCCGCGTCGGGTACGTAGGTGATCAGCCCGTCGCTGTCGATCTCCTTGAACGAGAACGGCACCGTGATGATGCGTCCGTCGAACTCGGGAACGGCCACCTGGGTGGCGACATCCAGCGGGCTCATGCCGTCGTCGTTGGCGTCCCAGTCCTCTCGCGGGCTGGTCAGACATAGCCCCTGCAAGATCGGGATATCAAGGGCCGCAAGGTGGGCGACGTTCCATTCGTCGTCGGATCCCCCGGCACCCACCGATGCCGGGGTGGCACCGCCAGCCGCCAGCACCGTGACCACCATGGCATCGGCCGCCGAGAGTGTCTCCAGCAGCTCCGGAGGAGCGGTGCGCAACGAGGCGCAGAAGACCGGAAGCGCCCGTCCGCCATGGTTTTCGATGGCAGTGCACAGGGCATCGATGTACGCGGTGTTTCCGGCGAGTTGCTGGGCGCGGTAGTACAGCACCGCGACGGTGGGACCCGAGTCGGCGGCGCGCGCGCTGTCGCGTGCCAACACACCCCAGGCCGGGTTGGTCGCGGGCGGCTCGAAGCCGATACCGGTCATCAGGATCGTGTCGGAGAGGAATGCGTGCAGCTGCCGCAGGTTCGCCGTCCCGCCCTCGGCCAGGTACCGGTGCACCTGCAGCGCGACACCACCCGGGACGGTGGAGCATTCCATGAGTTCGGCGTCGGGGGCCTGCTCACCGGAGACGACGACGGCGGGCACGCCGGAGCCGATCACGGCGTCGATGCCCTCTTCCCAACCGCGCCGCCCGCCGAGTAGCCGGACGACCACGGCACCCATCCCGTCGAGCAGACCGGGCAGGTCGTCGACGTGGATACGAGAAGGGTTGGCCCATCGGTAGTTCGCACCGCTGGCGCGTGCGCTCAACAGGTCGGTGTCGGAGGTCGACAGAATCAGGATCGGGGCATCGCTCACAAGACATTCGTACCGTAGTCCTACGGTGAGTAGGTGACCCGCTCCAGCCCAGACGACGCGTGCCCCGGTGCGCTGCGGTTACACGAGGCGGCCGACGGGGCACTGGCGCGTATCCGGCTGCCCGGCGGAATGGTCACGTCGGCGCAGCTGGCCGCGCTGGCGGAGGCGGCGGGCGACTACGCGGCACCGGTCCTGGAGCTCACTTCTCGCGGCAACATGCAGCTGCGCTCGATACGCGATGCGGAGGCGGTGGAGACACTGCTGTCGCAGGCCGGGCTGCTGCCGTCGCCCAGTCATGAACGGGTTCGCAATATCGTCGCGTCCCCACTGTCGGGACGAGTCGGCGATTTCCCCGATGTGCGCCCCCTGGTGTCGGCCCTCGATCGCGGGCTGATCGCGTCGGCCCCCCTTGCCGAGCTGCCGGGCCGGTTCTTGTTCAGCCTGGACGACGGGCGCGCGGATATGTCGGCCATGGGCGCCGACGTGGGGCTGCGCCACGGCACGAACGGATGGCGGCTGCTCTTGGACGGGCGCCTCACCTCGGCGTGCGACAGCGATCCCGATTCCGCGATCGAACGCGTCCTCACCATCGCCCGAACCTTTGTGCGGATCCGGGGCAACGCCTGGCGGGTCGCCGAACTACCCGAGGGTGCGGGCACGCTCGCGACGGCTGTCGGCGAGGCGGTGGCCGAAGCCCCGCAGGATGCCACTTCGGCGCCGCGCGCACCGGTGGGCTGGATCGAACAGCTTTCCTCCGGTGATCCCGCGGATGACCTGGTGACGCTGGGTGCCGGGGTTCCGTTGGGGCAGCTGCCGGCCAAGGTGGCCGCACTACTGGCGGCAGCGGAAAAACCCGTCGTCATCACCCCGTGGCGATCCGTGCTGCTCTGCGACCTCCCCCACGAGGACGCCGACGCGGTGCTGCGTGTGTTGGCGCCACTGGGCCTGATCTTCGATGAACGCTCTCCCTGGCTCAATGCCAGTTCTTGCACCGGCCTGCCCGGGTGTGGGCGTTCACGTACCGACGTGCACGCCCACGTGCGCCTCGAGGTGGCCGAAGAGATCGCCAGCGGTATCCATTCGCCGGTTCATCGGCATTGGGTGGGCTGCCCGCGGGCCTGCGGCTCGCCCAGCGCGGGACAGGTACTGGTGGCGACGGAGCTGGGTTATCGGCCGCTGGAGCGGCACCCGTAGGGTTAGCGCGTGCTGGACTACGTACGGGACGGAGCCGAGATCTATCGGCAGTCGTTCGCGACCATCAGGGCCGAGGCCGACCTGTCGGCGTTCCCCGACGATGTGGCGCGCGTGGTGGTCAGGCTCATTCACACCTGCGGTCAGGTGGATCTGCCCGGCGAGATCGCCTTCACCCCCGAGGTGGTCGAGCGCACCCGCGCGGCTCTGGATGCCGGTGCCCCCATCCTGTGCGATTCCTCGATGGTGGCGGCGGGTATCACCCGGCTGCGCCTGCCCGCCGACAACGAGGTGGTGTCCTTGGTCTCCGATCCACGCGCCGCCGAACTCGCCACACGCACCGGAACCACCAGATCGTCCGCTGCCGTGGATCTTTGGTCTGACCGCCTCCCGGGTTGTGTCGCCGCCATCGGCAACGCGCCCACCGCGTTGTTCCGCATCCTCGAACTCGTCGACGAGGGCGTTGCTCCCCCGGTGTCCGTCTTGGGCGGTCCGGTCGGATTCGTCGGCTCGGCGCAGTCCAAGCAGGAGCTGATCGACCGCCCGCGCGGCATGGATTACCTGCTGGTGCGAGGCCGGCGCGGCGGCAGTGCGATGGCCGCCGCCGCGGTGAACGCGATTGCGAGCGAACAAGAATGAGCAGAGGAACGCTGTGGGGTGTGGGCCTGGGCCCCGGTGATCCCGACCTGGTGACCGTCAAGGCGGCACGGGTGATCGGCGAGGCCGACGTGGTGGCCTTCCACAGTGCGCGGCACGGCCGCAGCATCGCCCGCTCGATCGCGCAGCCGTATCTGCGACCGGGCCAGATCGAAGAACACCTGGTGTACCCGGTCACCACCGAAACCACCGATCATCCGGGCGGTTACCGCGGCGCGATCGACGACTTCTACGAGGAGTCCGCGAACCGCATTGCCGCCCATCTGGATTCCGGGCGGAACGTGGCGTTGCTGGCCGAGGGCGATCCACTGTTCTACAGCTCCTACATGCATATGCACCGCCGCCTGACCGACAGATTCGATGCGGTGATCATCCCCGGCGTGACATCGTTCAGCGCCGCTTCGGCCGCCACCGGCACCCCCCTGGTCGAGGGCGACGAGATCCTTACCGTCATACCCGGCACCCTGCCCGCCGATGAGATCGCCCGCAGACTCCGCGATTCCAGTGCCGCGGTCATCATGAAATTGGGCCGTTCCTACGGCGCCGTGCGACAGGCATTGGACACCGCCGGCCTGCTGGAGCGCGCGTACTACGTGGAACGGGCCAGCACCGCGGGTCAAAAAGTGCTTCCCGCGGCCGAGGTCGATCCCGCCTCGGTGCCGTACTTCTCGCTGATTCTGGTCCCTGGCGCCCAATCCGTCGCGGACATCGAACCCGACGGCATGGTGACAGTCCTCGGTTTGGGCCCGGGGCATCACGATTGGACCACCACCGAGGTGCGTCAGGAGCTGGCGCGAGCCACCGACCTCATCGGCTATGGCCCCTATCTGGACCGAATCCCGGCCCGGGACGGCCAGATTCGGCATGCCAGCGATAACCGTGATGAACCCGCCCGCGCCGAGCTGGCGTTCAAGCTGGCGGCGGGTGGCCGGCGGGTGGCCGTCGTATCGTCGGGCGATCCCGGTGTGTTCGCGATGGCCGCGGCCGTACTTGAGGAGGCCCGGGCCTGGCCTGATGTCACGGTTCGAGTCCTCCCCGCGATGACCGCCGCGCAGGCTGTCGCCAGCCGGGTGGGCGCTCCTCTCGGTCACGACTACGCGGTGATCTCCCTCTCCGATCGCCTCAAGCCGTGGGAGATCATCGAGTCTCGCCTGCGGGCCGCCGCGGCGGCCGATCTCGTACTGGCCGTGTACAACCCGGCGTCGAAGTCCCGGACCTGGCAGGTCGCATCGATGCGCGAGGTGCTGTTGGAGCACCGCGATCCGGCCACCCCGGTGGTACTGGGACGCGATGTCGGCGGCCCGGAAGAGTCCGTGCGCGTGACCACGCTCGGCGAACTCGACCCCGCCGTGGTGGACATGCGCACCCTGGTGATCGTCGGATCGTCACAGACCCAGCGTCAGGACACCGAATCCGGGCCGCAGGTGTTCACACCCCGGCGGTATCCCGCTCGATAACCCACTGCTGCGCCTCATCCACGGTCGCCACCGTGGACACATTCTCCGGTAGCGCCGGTCTGTCGATCATGACGACGGGAATGTTCAGCGCCGCAGCTGCTTCCAACTTGGCCGAGGTCATGGAGCCACCGCTGTTCTTGGTGACCAGCACCTCGATCTCGTATTGGCGCATCAGCTCGGTTTCCGCGGCAACCGTGTACGGGCCACGGGACAACAGCAGATGGTGCCGTTCGGGTAGTTCATCGGCGGACATGGGTTCCACCACGCGGATCAGGAACCAGGCGTCCGAGAACAGAAACGCCCCGATACTGGACCGCCCCGACGTCAAGAACACCCGAGAGAAGCCCTGTGCTGTCACCGCGTCCTTGGCCTCGGCCGCGGAAGACACCACGGTGGCATCGCCCGCGGGCCAGGGTGGGCGCCGCAGAACCAGATGCGGGATGCCCAGCCGGTCGCACGCGGCGACCGCGTTCTCGGTGATCGTCGCCGCGAACGGGTGCGTGGCGTCCAACACCGCGTCGATGGAGTTGTCCACCAACCATTTTCGCAGGCCTACTTCGCCGCCAAAGCCGCCGATACGCAGCGCCCCCGCGGGTACCGCGGGGTTGTTCACGCGCCCGGCGAGCGAGGTGGTGACTTCGAATCGGGGCGCGAGTCGCCCGGCCAGCTCACGCGCCTCCGCCGAACCCCCGAGGATCAAGATCTTCCGTAGCGCTGCCACTAGTGCGAGGCCCCTCTCCGACGTCCCGCCGAATACAGATAACTGTCACTGAAGCCCTCCGCCGCAAGCACCTTGCCGACAAAGATGACCGCTGTCTTAGTCACACCGGACGCCGTCATTTTTGACGCTATGTCGGCGAGGGTGCCGCGCAGGACGATCTCGGAGGGCCAACTGGCGTATGCCACCACTGCGGCCGGGGTATCCGGTGAATATCCCCCCGCGACGAGGTCGCCCACCACACTGTCGATCTGGGCTGCCGCCAGGTGCAGTGCCAGCGTCGCCCCTGGGGCAGCCAGGCTGCGCAGATCTTCACCCGGCGGCATCGCGGTGGACAACGTCGAAACCCGGGTGATGGTGACGGTCTGCGCGACACCCGGAACAGTGAGTTCGGTGCCCAGTGCGGCGGCCGCGGCCGCGAATGCCGGGACCCCCGGCACAATTTCGTGGCCGATACCCAGCGCATCGAGCCGGCGCCGCTGCTCGGCAACCGCGCTGTACAGCGAGGGATCGCCCGAATGCAGTCTGGCGACGTCCCATCCCTGTGCGTCGGCCGCGGAGATCTCGTCGATGATGGCGTCCAGAGTCAGCGGACCGGTATCGATGATCCGGGCCCCCGGCGGGCACTCGTCCAGTAGGTCACGCGGCATGATCGATCCCGCATACAGGCAGACGGGGCATCGCCGCAGGATCCGCTGGCCGCGCACCGTAATGAGGTCGGCCGCTCCGGGACCGGCGCCGATGAAGTAGACGGTCATGACTTTTCGGTGCTCCATTGAACGACGGGCAGACGAGACCTCCAGCTGGTGAAGCCCCCGAGCGGGGCGGCATCCTCGACGCGATATCTGCGCAGGTCTCCCCTGTGGCGTGAATACCATTGCAACAAAAGCGCTTCGGACTCCGCCGTGACCGCGTTGACGACCATTCGGCCTCCGCTGGGGAGCTGCGCCCAACACGCTTCCAGCAGGCCCGGTTGGGTCACGCCGCCGCCGACGAAAATCGCGTCGGGCGCGGTGGCCTGCCCGAAATCATCTGGGGCCGCGCCTAGAACCTCGATATCGACGCCGAACTTCCTGGCATTGGCGGAAATGGAGGCCCGCCGCGATGGCTCGACCTCGAAGGCCGAGGCACTACAGCCGGTGCCACTACGGGACCATTCCACCGCAACGCTTCCCGACCCCGCGCCGACATCCCACAGCCGCTGACCGGGCCGTGGCGCCAACGACGCCAGGGTGATCGTGCGGATTTCACGCTTGGTGATCTGCCCGTCATGCTCGAAAGCGTCCTCTGGTAGCCCCGTGACCAAAGGCAGGATTACTCTCTCGTCCGCCGGAATATATTCGACGGCAATGACATTGAGCGCATCACCAGGTAGGTGGCGCCAATCGTGGGCGACTGCGCCGAACGAGCGCTCGGCCGCCGCGCCCAACTGCTCCCACACCGTCAGCCGTGATGCGCCCAGCCCGGCATCCGACAGCGTCTGCGCCAGCGCCCCCGGGGTGTTGGCATTGCGGCTCAACACCACCGCACGACCACTGTATCGCCGGGCCGAATCGACGGGGGAATTCACCAGACTGATGATCTCCACGCCGTTTACCGGCCAACCCATCCGCGCGCAGGCCAGTGACACGCTGGACACATGCGGATAGACGCGCACCCGCCGCGCGCCGAACAGCCGGGTCAGTGTGGTGCCGATGCCGTGCAACATGGGGTCGCCGCTGGCCAGCACGTGGACATCGCCGAGACCGTCGAACATGGTGGGCAGCGCGGGCAGCAGCGGTGAGGGCCACACCCGGCATTCGGCCGCCAACGATTCCTCGGCCAGCAGCTCCAGCTGGCGAAGCGAACCGAAAATAACTGATGCGCGCTGCAATTCACGACGGGAACGCGTGGACAGTCCGTCGACACCGTCCGCACCTATCCCGATCACGGTAATCACCGCGGCATCCTGCGCCATACCGATGACGGTACCCATCGCATCACGAACGCCAGCGCACCCAATGCCCGCGGGATCCACACCGTCCGTTTTCCGCTGCGCAATGCCCGCACCGTCGCTTCGGCCACCTGGGGCGGCGTGCTCGACAACGGCGCCGGCGACATTCCGGCGGACATCCGGCCGATCACGAAACCAGGGCGCGCCAGCAGCAGGTGGACCCCGGATCCGTGCAGCGCGTCGGCGAGTCCGTTCGCGAATCCGTCCAACCCCGCCTTGGCCGATCCGTACACATAGTTGGCCCGGCGCACCCGCCATCCGGCGATCGAGGAGAACACCACCAGAGCACCGCGCCCGGCACCTCGCATGCGCACGGCCAGACTGGTCAGCAACGCGATCTGCGCCACGTAGTCGATGTGCACGATCGCGGTGGCGTGTTCGGCATCGGTCTCCGCCCGCGCCTGATCACCCAGCAGCCCGAACGCGAGAACGGCCACGTCGATGGTCCCGTGCCGTTCGATGATGGAAGCCAGCACCGATTCATGGGATTCGAGCCGACCCGCGTCGAATTCGATGCGATCGACACCCGCCGCGCCCGCCTCCAGCACCCGCCGTTCCTCATCGCCCAGGTCATCGGCCCGGCGTGCGGCCAGCACCACGGTGTTACCCGGCGCCAATCGAATTGCCACCTCGAGCCCGATCTCACTGCGGCCGCCGAAGATCACCACCGTCGACGGCCTTCGCGCACGCGGCTCATCCCCAAGCTGGCCGGAGTGTCGCACCGTGTCGGTCACGTCAGCGATTATGACCTGCGCTAGCGTGAGAGTTGATGCCGAACACCCCTACCACCCGACTTACCGATGACGCGCTGGCCTTTCTGTCCGAGCGCCATCTGGCCATGCTGACCACACTGCGTCAAGACAACAGCCCCCATGTGGTGGCCGTCGGCTTCACTTTTGACCCCACTACCCACATCGCGCGGGTGATCACCACGGGCGGCTCGCAGAAGGCCATCAACGCCGAACGCGGCGGCCTCGCCGTACTCAGCCAGGTCGACGGAGCCCGCTGGCTCTCCCTGGAGGGCGCGGCCACCGTTGTCACGGAAAAGGAAGCGGTGCGTGACGCCGAGTTGCGTTACGCGCAGCGTTACCGCACGCCACGCGTGAACCCCAAGCGAGTGGTCATCGAGGTCAAGATCCAGCGGGTGCTGGGCTCCTCCGATCTACTGAACCGGACCGACAGCCCTAGCGAATAGGTACCACGGTCAGGCCGTGGGGCCGCAAATTTACAGATTCACAACCACTTTCGGTGACAACCACAATGTCCTCGATGCGTGCGCCCCATTGACCGGGGAAGTAGACGCCGGGCTCGATACTGAAGGCCATGCCGGGCTCCAAGACCAGGTCGTTGCCCTCCACGATGTAGGGCTCCTCATGCACCGATAGCCCAATGCCGTGCCCGGTGCGATGGACAAAGGCCTCCCCCATCCCTGCCTCGGTGAGCACCCGGCGCGCGGCGGCATCCACGGATTCGGCTGTCGCACCCGGGCGGGCGGCGTGAACCGCGGCTTGCTGCGCCTGTTCAAGAATGGAAATCCGTTGAGCAACATCGGGATCAGGATCACCAATGCTGTAGGTCCGGGTGCTGTCCGAGTTATAGCCCGGCTCATAGCTACCGCCGATATCAACCACCACGATGTCCCCGGCCCGCAGCTCCCGGTCCGAGCACTCGTGGTGCGGGTCGGCCCCGTGGGGTCCCGAACCGACGATGATGAAAGCCACCTCCGAATGGCCCTCGGCCACAATGGCTTCGGCGATATCCGCGGCCACCTGCGCCTCCGTACGTCCCGGAGCCAGCAGTTCGGGCACCAGCGCATGCACCCGGTCAATCGCGGCGCCCGCCTTACGCAGCGCATCGATCTCGGAGGCATCCTTGACCATCCGCAGTCGGCGCAGCACCCCGGTGGCCAGCACCGGCACCGTCCCGATCAGGTCCGTCAACGGGAGCAGATGCAATGCCGGCATGGATTCGGTGACGGCCACCGTTCCCGAGGACCCCAACGCCGCGCGCACCAGCTCATAGGGGTTCTCGCCGTCGACCCAGTCACTGATGGGGATATCCAAGTCTCCGATGGCTGAATCCCGCAGCGCCGCAAGCTCCATTCGGGGGGCGACCACGGTGGGCCGCCCCGAGGCCGGCACCACCAGCGCCGTGAGCCGCTCGAAGGTCTGCGCCCGCGACCCGGTGAGGTATCTCAGGTCGTAGCCGGGCGTGATGACCAGTCCACTGACCCCTGCCTTCACCGCCTCTTGCGCGGCGCGCCGCAGACGGTTGGCGTAGACATCGGATTCGAAACGCTGGGCTGCCATACGGTCCAGGCTATCTGGCATAGGTTGAGAGCCGTGTCAGAAGACCTCCACCGACCAGTCCTGCTCCTCGATGGCGCCAGCCTGTGGTTCCGTTCCTACTTCGGGGTCCCGGACTCCATCAAGTCCCCTGATGGCAGACCCGTCAACGCGGTCCGCGGCTTCCTCGACACCATCTCCCAGCTCATCACGCTGCATCGGCCGCATCGGCTGGTGGTGTGCCTGGATCTGGATTGGCGACCTGCCTGGCGGGTTGCCGCGATTCCGTCGTACAAGGCGCACCGGGTGGTGGAAGAAGAGCCCGACGGTGTCGTCGACGTCGAGGAGGTGCCCGACGAACTGACACCCCAGGTCGACATGATCGCCGCCATGCTGGACGCGTTCGGTATCGCCTCGGCCGGGGCCCCTGGTTTCGAAGCCGACGACGTACTGGGCACCCTCGCCGCCACCGAGCGCCGCGACCCCGTCATCGTGGTCAGCGGTGACCGCGACCTGTTGCAGGTCGTCACCGACGCCCCGGTGCCCGTCCGCGTCTTCTACATGGGGCGAGGATTCGCCAAGGCCACCTTGTTCGGCCCCGACGAAGTCTCCGAGCAGTACGGCGTGCCCGTCGAGCGTGCCGGCGCGGCCTACGCGGAGCTGGCCCTGCTGCGCGGCGACCCATCCGACGGCCTGCCCGGTGTCGCGGGCGTCGGTGAGAAGACAGCGGCCAAACTGCTCGCCGAGTACGGCTCGCTGGACGGCATCCTCGCCGCTGCCGATGATCCGAAATCCGGTCTGGCCAAGGCGGTCCGCGCCAAGCTGCAGGCGGCAACCGACTACATATGTGCTGCCGAGCCGGTGGTACGGGTCGCGGTGGACGCACCGGTGACAATCGACCGCGACAGCGACACGCTGCCGCTGACCGCGCGCGACCCGCAGCGCGTCGCCGAACTGGCTACCGAACTGGGCATCGGGTCGGCGGTCACCCGTCTACAGAAAGCGCTCGACGGTCTGCCCTAGCGATACAAAAACGCCGAGTGTGCGGATCTGCACACTCGGCGTTTTCGCGAAACCGGCTACTTGGGACGGCCTACCTCGTAGGTGCCCTTGTCGTTCTGGAAGGTCACGGTGACCTGACGCTTGGTGCCGTCGATGCTCACATCGCAGGTGAAGGTGGCGCCCTTCTTCACCTCGGGGTTGTTGCCGTCATTGCACTTGACGTCCTTGACGTTCTTGGCGCCGTACCCGTTGGTCTCATCGGTCAGGATCTTCGTCACGCCGTCCTGGGCCTTGTTGACATCCAGGGTCGTGGTCATCGCCCAACCGGGAGCCAGGAACGCGGTGACCAGCACCACGATCAGGATGACCGCGGCCGCGACGATGCCGCCGATGATCGCGATGGTCTTGGTGGACCGCTGCGGCTTACCGGCGCCGAACTGTGGGAACGGCTGCCCCTGCTGCTGTCCGTACTGGCCGGGGTATGCACCCTGCTGTCCGTACTGGCCCTGCTGGCCGTAGGCGCCGGGCTGCCCGAACTGACTCGGCTCACCGAATCCCTGGCCGGGCTGCTGACCGAACTGGCTCGGATCGCCGAAACCACCGCCCGGGAAACCAGGCTGCTGGTACTGCGGATACTGCTGTCCCTGACCGTAGGCGGGCTGCTGCCAACTCGGCTCGCCCTGCTGCGCCGGATCTGAGGATTGCGGTGTCTGCCAGGGCTCTTGGCCTTGCCCAGGTTGCGGCGCCCACTGTCCGCCGGGTTCCGTTCCCTGTGGACCGCTCATCGTTCCTCCCGTGTCGCGACCTTATGTTTCTTACCGGTGTGTAAGAGCGTGCTGACGCTCCACCTTAGCGTTTGCTCGACCTTATGTGCCATCAACGGCAACGACGCCACGCCGCACGTCGCCGACCGCCGTCTTCGCCGTGGAACGCAATGCGGCGTCGGGCGCAGCCTTGTGAATCTGGTCCAGCAGATCCACCACTTGCCGGCACCACCGCACGAAATCGCCTGCCGGCAGCGCGGTACCTGTGTCACCGGCCGCCGCCAACGACGCCGCCAAATCTCCCGTGGTGGCCCACCGGTAGACCGCGGCCACGAAGCCCTCATCGATCTCGCGCGTCGGCGCGAGATGGTGCAGCTGTTCGTCGCGCCGCAGCCGAGCCAGCGCCCGATGAGTCTCGGCGAGCGCGCCACGCAGCGCGGCCGTCGGCGCCTCTCCGGTCGGCGACACCGTGTCACCGCGGGACTCGTACAAGACCGCCGATGCCACCGCCGCCAGCTCCGCGGGTTTGAGCCCCGCCCACAGTCCGCGCCGCAGGCATTCGGCCACCAGCAGATCGCTCTCGCTGTAGATACGCGCCAGCAGCATGCCGTCCTCGGTGACCTTCATGCCGAGCTCGGAGCTGGCCTCGACATACCCACGTTCGGTGAGCAGCGTCAGAATGCGGTCGAAGGTGCGGGCCAGTGAATTGGTCGCGGCCGCCACCTTCTTCTGTAATTGGGCGTTGTCGCGTTCGATCCGCAGATAGCGCTCGCCGATACGCGCCAATTCCTCGCGCTTGGGGGCGTGATGCACTGAGTGTTCCCGAATTTCGCGCCGTAGCCGTTCCACATCGGCGTCGGCGTCTCCAGGAGAACCATCCGCGCGCCGCTTACCCACCGCCGGCCTGCGGACCCGGCCCTCGTCGAGTGCCGAGCGCAATGCCGACGCCACATCGCGGCGCACCTTGGGCTGACGATGCTCGACGCGCTTGGGCAGCGTCAGGGATCCCAGTGGTTCGGCCCCACCGGAATAGTCAGCCGATGAAATCCTGCCGGCCCAACGATGTTCGGTGAGAACCAACGGCCTCGGGTCGTCCTCGTCGTGGGCGGGCTCCAGCACCACGGCCACCCCATTGCGCCTGCCGTGCGGGATCGCAATGACGTCACCCCGCTTGAGGGCGGCCAGAGCCTCATTGGCCGCCCCGCGGCGTTCCAGCCGGGACGCCCGCGCGGCGGCCCGCTCACGTTCGGCGAGGCCGGCTCGCAGCCGGACATACTGCAAGACCGAACCATCATGCCCGTCAACCTCATTGGCGATCTCGTCGAGCATCTTCTGACCGCGCTCGATGCCGCGTACCAGGCCCACGACGGAGCGGTCGGCCTGGTATTGCGCGAACGATCGCTCCAGCAGTTCCCGAGCCGGATCCGGTCCCATCCGGTGCACCAGGTTGATCGTCATGTTGTAGGACGGCGCAAAGGAACTGCGCAGCGGGAAGGTACGGGTGGAGGCCAGACCGGCTATCTCGCTGGGCTCCAGCTCGGGCGTCCACAGCACGACGGCGTGTCCCTCGACGTCGATTCCGCGGCGGCCCGCCCGGCCCGTCAGCTGGGTGTACTCCCCAGGGGTCAGCGCGGCATGCTGCTCGCCGTTGAATTTGACCAGCCGTTCCAGCACCACTGTGCGCGCGGGCATGTTGATTCCCAATGCCAGTGTCTCGGTGGCGAACACCGCCTTCACCAATCCCTTGGTGAACAGCTCCTCGACGGTGTGGCGGAACACCGGGAGCATCCCCGCATGGTGCGCGGCGATACCGCGCAGCAGCCCCTCACGCCACTGCCAATACCCGAGCACATCCAGATCGGCCTCGGGCAGCCCTTCGGTGCGCCGGTCGATGATGGCGACGATCTCGTGCCGCTCCTGCTCCGTGGTAAGCCGCAAGCGGGACCGAAGACATTGCGACACAGCACCATCGCATCCGGCGCGGGAGAAGATGAAGGTGATCGCCGGGAGCAGGCCGTCCTCGTCGAGCCGCGTGATGACCTCGGGCCGCGACGGCGGACGGTACAGGGTGGGTGGGCGCCCACTGCGATCGTGCGGCCCCCGGCGGCGCGGGCGGTCGAAGTCCGCGAAGCGATCGGCCTGCCGGCGCTGGGCGATGTAGCGCGTGAGTTCCGGATCGACCTCGGTTTTCTTGCCGTCGTAATCGAACAGGTCGAACAGCCGCCGTCCCACCATGACGTGCTGCCACAACGGAACCGGGCGCGTCTCGTCGACCACCACGGTGGTATCGCCGCGCACCGTCTTGATCCAGCCGCCGAACTCCTCAGCGTTGCTCACCGTGGCCGAAAGGCTGGCCAGCGCGACGTCCTCGGGCAGGTGCAGGATCACCTCTTCCCACACCGCACCGCGGAACCGGTCGGCGAGGAAGTGCACCTCGTCCATGACGACATAGGAAAGACCATGCAGCGCTGGTGAATCCGCGTACAGCATGTTGCGCAGCACCTCGGTGGTCATCACCACCACCGGCGCGTCGGAGTTGATCGACGAGTCGCCGGTGAGCAGACCGACCTTTTCGGGTCCGTACACGGACACCAGATCGTTGTGTTTCTGGTTACTCAGCGCCTTGATCGGGGTGGTGTAGAAGCACTTACGCCCGGCGGCCAGCGCCAGGTGCACTGCGAACTCACCGACAATGGTCTTGCCCGCGCCGGTGGGCGCACAGACCAGCACGCCGTGCCCGTTCTCCAGTGCGGTGCAGGCGCGCACCTGAAATGGGTCGAGCGCGAAACTCAGCCCTTGCGAGAACGCGCTCAGTTGCGGCGTGGGGACTGTGGTCAACGTTCTTCACCCGAGAGGCTCATCATTTACCCCTGTTGTCGAACCGCTCGGGAGGACCGATCGGTTCGGGTGCGGCAATGGCTTCGGGGGCATCCAGCGCGGAGGCCTCGTCGTCGTTGAGCTGCTGCGCGGCCTCACGTCTTGCCTTGCGCTTGTCGTGTACCCGAGCGACCTGGATGGAGAACTCCAAGAGCAGCGTGAGCGCGAGCCCCAATGCCGTCATGGAGAACGGATCCGATCCCGGGGTCGCGAACGCGGCGAACACGAACAGGCCGAAGATCAGACCGCGGCGCCAGCTCTTGAGCTTGTCGTAGGAGATGATCCCGACGAAATTCAGCATGACGATCAGTAAGGGGAATTCGAAGCTGACCCCGAAGACCAGCAAGAGGTTGATCAGAAAGCTGAAGTACTCGTCGCCCTTGAGGCCGGTGACCTGAACATCGCTGCCCACGGTCAGCAAGAAGTGCAGCGCCTTGGCCAACACCAGGTAGGCCAGCAGCGCGCCCGCGACGAACAACACCGCCGCCGCCGTGACGAAGATGATCGCGAACCTGCGCTCATTGCGGTACAGGCCCGGGGTGATGAACCGCCAGATCTGGTACAGCCATACCGGACAGGCCAGCACCACGCCCGCCGTCAGGCCAACCTTGAGGCGCAGCATGAACTGTTCGAACGGCGCCGTGGCCAGCAGCCGACAGGCGCCGTCGGCACTGAGATTGGCCCGCGCGCTGGCCGGCAGCGAGCAATACGGTTCACGCAGCCACTCGCCCAGGCTCTCGAGGCCGAACATGGTGTGCTCGTACCAGACGAAACCGATGATGGTGGTCAGCAGGACAGCCGCCACCGAAATCAACAGGCGCGTGCGCAGCTCCTGCAGATGCTCGACGAGCGACATGGTGCCGTCGGGATTCTTGGGTTGTCGAGGACGTCCAGGCAGCCGAAGAGCACCCAGAACCTTATTCATAAACCATGACCTGTCCGGCCGGCCTATCTCGCGGGCAGACGCGGCTAGGCGGTGGGCTTGTGACCGGGAGTCGACTCGATCGGGGGTGCTTCCACCGCGACAGTAGGAGGCACTTGTTGCTGCTCCACGGCTTGCGGGGCACTCTCGGCGCTCTTCCCGTCGTTTTGCAGTTCCTTGACTTCCGACTTGAAGATCCGCAGCGACTTACCCAGCGAACGCGCGAGGTCGGGCAGCTTCTTAGCTCCGAAGAGCAGCGCGAATACGACGATTACGATTACCCAGTGCATGGGTTGTAGACCGCCCAATGTGGTCACCTCCAGACGTCGTGTATGCCCTGAATGCTACCCCAGGGCTGGTTGCGGTCAGCTGGCCTGATACGCCGCCAGCGCCGCGACCGCATCGGCGCGTACCCGCAGCGCCAGCGATTCCGGTGCCAGCACCCGGATGGCCGATCCGAAACCGAGGACCAGACGGGCCATCCAGTCTTCGGAGGCGTAGGTCATGGCGGCCTCCAGCGATCCATCGGGATGCTGAACCCCGGTCGGACGCATCGGGAAATAATCGAAAACCCAGGACGCGCTCGGACCGACGAGCACGGTTGCCGCCGGCAGCGAGGGGTCCGCCTCGAAGAGACCGGTGTCGGTGGCGGTCTGGACCGCGGGCTCCGGAGGCGCCGCACGCTGGTCGAGAACCTCGGCCTGCTCGATCCGGTCGAATCGGAACAGCCGCACGCCCTCCGAGGCGCGGCACCAGGCCTCCAGATAGCTGTGGTCCCCCACCACGGCGATCCGGATCGGGTCGACGATCCGCTCCGACAACGTGTCTCGCGACGCCGAGTAGTACTCGATGCGCAGCGCCTGCCCCTTGCGCACCGCCGAGCGCACCGCGGTCACCGCCTCAGATTCGACGGGGGCCGATAGCGGTGCGGGTGCGCCGTCGGTCGGGGCCGCACCCACAGCGTCCTCGATCTTGGCGATGGCACTGCGCGCGGCCTCGGGGTCCACGGTGCCGGGCATGTCCAGCAGCGCACGCAACGCGACCAACAATGCGGTCGCCTCGGGCGAGGTCAGGCGCAGCGGACGGTCGATGCCCGCCGAGAAGGTGACCTCGATGCTCTCCTCGGAAAAGGAAAGATCGATGAGATCTCCGGGACCGTAGCCGGGCAGTCCGCACATCCACAGCTGGTTCAGGTCAGCCATCAGTTGTTTGGTGGTCACGCCCAGATCCGCGGCGGCCTCGGCGGCACTGATGCCGGGATTGGCCTGGAAGTACGGAACCATGTTCAGCAGCCGCGTGAGCCTGTTCGACAGCTCCGTCATGCGATGACTCCTGCCTGCTCCTGAAGTCGGGCCACTACCTCGTCACGCACCTGCGCCGGTTCCAGCGCCACCGCGTCGGCACCGTGGGAGGCAATGGACCGAACCAGCCGATCCGGTGAAGCGACCTCGATCTCTACGACATCCCCGTCACGTTCTCCCAATCGGCGGGGTTCGACGACGGCACCCATGCGGCGCAGCTCCTGGGCACGGCCCTCGGCGATCCACACCCGCGCGGTGATCCGCACCGGACCGTCGCCCACCGCCGCGGCGACGATGGCACGCAGATCGGCGCCGTCCGGGCGGCGGACCGTCCCCGGTTTATCGAGTTTGGTGACGTCCTCCCCGATGCGCGACAACCGAAAGGTCCGGGTGGCGCCCCGATCCCGATCGTGTCCGACCAGATACCAGCGGCCACGATCGGTAACCACACCCCACGGCTCGACGGTGCGGGTGACGTAGGGCTCGGTACGCGAAGGCCGATGCCCGAACCGCACCGCCTGACCGGAGTCGATGGCGGACAACAGAACCCGCAACACCGATTCCGAACCCCGGCCACCCGGCATGGCAGCCGGGGCGGCCACCGAAACATTCTCGGCGGCGGGATCGACGTCGACGCCCGCGGCACGCAGTTTCATCAGTGCGCCCTGTGCGGCGGTGACCAGTTCGGGTGACTGCCACAACTGGGTGGCCACGGCGACGGCGGCGGACTCGTCGGCGGTCAGGGTGATATCGGACAGTTCGTAGGCGTCCCGGCGAATCCGGTAGCCCTCGGTCGCGTCGAAAGAGGACACCTTTCCCGTCTCCAGCGGGATGCCCAGGTCGCGCAGCTCGTTCTTGTCGCGCTCGAACATCCGGCTGAACGCCTCGTCGCTCGGCGAGTCCGAGTAACCGGCGACCGAGGTGCGGATTCGTTCAGCGGTGACGTAGGTGCGGGTGGACAGCAGGCAGATCACCAGGTTCATCAACCGCTCGACTTTGGAGATCGCCACGGCGGAAAGCTTAGAGGACGGCGAAAGTTTGTTCGAGAGGACGCGCGAACACCGAGAGCTGCGTTACGCAGCGAAAGGTCGAGTAGATCGCTGCATTTCGTCGATCTCGATGCGACAGCCCCGGCTCCGCAGCGCAGCGATCGTCCGCGCGATCCATGCACCGGGCAATTCTTCGGCGATGACGCGGATGACGATCCAGCCACGCTCCTCGAGCATGCGCAGTCGTGCCAGGTCTTTGACGCCGCACACCGCGCACCTTCGGATAACGCTCCGACAGTCCGGCAACCCCGTCGAGCGCGAAAACCTGGTTTCGCATCAGCGCGTCCAGACACCCCATGGCCCGGGCACGCGGCTGATAGCGGCCCAGATCGAACGCGGTGCGCACCCGGTTTGTCACCGGTACACCCGCATGCGGGTGACCTCATCGGCGCCGATGCGCTCATGCCGGGCGATGAGGCCCTCTTGCCTGCGGCATTTCACACTGACCAATTCGATCGGCACGTCGGGATCGACCCAGCTAGCGCCATGCAGACTCGAGGCCGCCAAGCCCGCGACCACTCCCCGGCGTCCCAAGGCCAGCCACGCCGCCACGGTCCTGTCCCGCAGGGTCGGTTCGGCGGATTTCGGGAGATAGACGCCACGAAAGATGGGCCGATAAAAGCGCTGCATGTGTGCATGCTGCACGGCGGCACCGACATAACTCGAGATCGACGTTTCGCAGCGAAAGTACGGGTAGATGCCTGCAAAAAGCAGCTCTCGACGGGCGGTGGGGCGGACTACATGCTGGCGATGAGGCGTTCCACCCGCTCGTCGACGGACCGGAACGGGTCCTTGCACAACACCGTGCGCTGCGCCTGGTCGTTGAGCTTGAGGTGCACCCAGTCCACCGTGAAATCGCGGCCGGCCTCTTGGGCGGCGGTGATGAAGTCACCGCGCAGTTTGGCCCGGGTGGTCTGCGGCGGCTGATCGACAGCGGCCTTGATCTCCTCGTCGGTGGTGACGCGGGCGGCCAGGCCTTTGCGCTGCAGCAGATCGAAGACGCCCCGGCCCCGCTTGATGTCGTGATAGGCCAGGTCCAGCTGGGCGATCTTGGGATCGGACAGCTCCATGTTGTAGCGGTCCTGGTAGCGCTGGAACAGCTTGCGCTTGATCACCCAGTCGATCTCGGTGTCGACCTTCGAGAAATCTTGGCTTTCAACGGCATCAAGCGTGCGGCCCCAGAGCTCGACGACCTGCTCGATCTGCTCGTTGGGCTCCCTGGTGTTGAGGTGTTCCACGGCCCGCGCGTGGTACTCGCGCTGGATGTCCAGGGCGCTGGCCTGACGGCCACCGGCGAGCCGGACGGGACGGCGACCGGTGAGATCGTGGCTGACCTCGCGGATCGCCCTGATCGGATTGTCCAACGAGAAGTCGCGGAACGCGACCCCCGACTCGATCATCTCCAGCACCAGCGCCGCGGTACCCACCTTGAGCATGGTGGTTGCCTCCGACATGTTGGAGTCACCGACGATGACGTGCAGACGCCGGTACTTCTCGGCGTCGGCATGTGGTTCGTCACGTGTGTTGATGATGGGACGGCTGCGGGTGGTCGCCGAGGACACGCCTTCCCAAATGTGTTCGGCACGTTGCGATAAGCAGTACGTCGCCGCCTTGGGGGTTTGCAACACCTTGCCCGCGCCACAGATCAGCTGGCGCGTGACCAGGAACGGCAGCAGCACGTCGGAGATCCGGGAGAACTCCCCCGCTCGCACGATCAGGTAGTTCTCGTGGCAGCCGTACGAATTGCCCGCGGAGTCGGTGTTGTTCTTGAACAGGTAGATGTCACCGCCGATGCCCTCGTCGGACAGGCGTTGCTCGGCGTCGATGAGCAGGTCTTCCAAAACGCGCTCCCCGGCGCGGTCGTGCGTGACCAGCTGCACCAGGCTGTCGCATTCGGCGGTGGCGTATTCGGGGTGACTGCCCACGTCGAGGTAGAGCCGGGCGCCATTACGCAGAAAGACGTTGGAGCTGCGGCCCCAGGACACCACACGGCGGAACAGGTAGCGGGCGACCTCGTCGGGACTCAGTCGCCGGTGGCCGTGGAATGTGCACGTAACGCCGAACTCCGTCTCGATCCCCATAATTCGACGTTGCACACCATCGAGCCTACTGGGTGACGCCACCTACAGCGGGGAGGCTGGCCTTTCTCGGCCCCTTCTGTCTGGGTATCTCAGCAGCATCAGCGGCGATCCGATACGGTTCGGAACGGGTTGGGCCCGGTTCCGTCCGCGCCGTATTGGCACACAACGACAGGTTTCGACGATGCATATAGCGCTGTTCACCGATCTTCACCCCGAGAGCCTGGGCGGGGCGCAGATCTCGGTGGCCCGGCAACGTCACGGGCTGGAACGGCTGGGACACAAGGTGACGGTGTTCACCGCACCGCTGGCGCACACCGTCGACCCGGACCCGAACGTGGTCGAGGTCAAGCCGGTGCCGTTCGTCGCCGAGGCCATGCGCAAACTGGGCAAGCACGACGACTTCACCTTCGTGTGGCCGGGAGCGGCGAACCGCGAACTGATCGATCGGGAGCTGCGTGCCCGTGGGCCCATCGACATCATCCACAGCCAGGGCGACTTGGGTGTCTGCATCGCCGGCGTGGAGGCCGCGCGCCGCAACGGCATCCCGGTGGTACAGACCAAGCACACCCGGTACGACGTGTACTTCGAAAAGGCCAGCCCCAATCCGCTGTTGCTGGCCTGGATTTTCAGCCAGATGCAGGAGCGCCACCTGCCCAAGGATTTCCACCTGACGACGGTGCAGGAATCCGCGGCATCGCGGCGGGCCTGGCAGCTGATGATGGCGCAGGCGCAGGCGGTGGACCACGAGATCACCCCGACGACGCATTTCGCGCAGGCCCTCACCGACCGCGGTCTGCGCCGGCCCGTTTCGGTGGTGTCCAACGGCGTTGACGACGAGCTAGTGGACATCGCCCGCGAGGCCGCGGACGACAAGCCCACCGATGACGAGCCGCTGCGGTTGATCTGGTGCGGACGACTCTCTCCCGAGAAGCGCGTGTTGGAGGCCGTACAGGCCGCCACCCAGGTCACGAACTGTGTCATGGACATCTACGGCGACGGCCACCTTGAAGGCGCCATCAAGAAGTACGTCGATTCGCACGGCGCCTCCAACCGCATCCGGCTACGCGGGCGGGTCAGTCAGGACAGCTGCCTGGCGGCGATGGGAGCGAGCAGCGCGCTGCTGTTCACCTCGTACGGTTTCGACACCCAGGGACTGGTTCTGCTGGAGGCGATTTCGATGTCGACTCCGGTCATCTTCTGCGACGAGATCCTCGGCGAATCGGTGCCCGAGGGCGGCGGGCTGGTTACCGAGAACGAATCCGTCGAGGCGATCGCGAAGGCCATCCGCGTCCTGGCCGATGACCGCGCCAAACTGCGGCAGATGACGGAGGTGGTGGCCGCACATCAGGATGAGCCCCGGCAATCACTGCAGACCGAGAAGATCGTCGCCATCTACAACGATGTGTTGCAGAAGGCCAACGCTTGACCCGGTAGAGCCGCATAGGCTGGTCGGGTGGATTTCTCCGACTACTCCCAATACGACGCCACCGGCCTAGCCGAACTGGTCGCCACCAAGCAGGTCACCCCCGCCGAGCTGCTCGCCGCCGCCCGCGCTCGCGCGGCAGAGGTCAATAGCGAGATCAACGCGATAGTCCGAACCATCCCCGAAGCCGACCAGCAGGCCGAGGGTGATCTGACGGGGCCATTCGCCGGTGTGCCGTTCCTCATCAAGGATCTGGGCCAGGACTACCAGGGCCACCCGACGTCGGGTGGATGCCGGGCGCTGTCCGCCCTGCCCGCGCCGGAGCACTCCACCATCGTGCGGCGCTGGCTCGACGCCGGCCTGGTCATCTTCGGCAAGACCAACACCCCCGAGTTCGGCTCCAAAGGCATCACCGAGCCGGAACTCTTTGGGGCGAGCCGTAATCCGTGGGATGTGAGTCGCACACCGGGCGGCTCCTCGGGCGGCTCCGCCGCCGCGGTCGCCGCCGGGATCGTGCCGGTGGCCGGCGCCAGCGATGGCGGTGGCTCGATCCGGATCCCCGCCGGATGTTGCGGTTTGGTCGGTCTCAAGCCTGGCCGGGGTATCACGCCCATGGGCCCAACGGCAGGCGAGCCCATGCACGGCGCGGCGGTCAACGGCACCGTCTCGCGTACCGTCCGCGATACCGCGGCCATGCTCGACGTCATCGCCGGACCCGAGTCCACATCGCCGTATCTGCCTGCGATTCCCAAGGATTCGTATGCGTCGCAGGTCGGCCGCGATCCGGGCAAGCTCAGGATCGGAGTACGCATCCCGACGGTGATCACCCCGAACCCCGATCCGGCCGCGGTGGCCGCTGTGGAGTCGGCGGTCCGCCTGTTGACCCACCTGGGCCACGAGGTGGAGGAGGTGAGCGCCCCATACGACGACGGCCAACTCGCCCGCGATTTTCTGCTGACGTGGTTCGTGAACGCCGCCTACGAGGTGGACTACACCAAGAAGCTGACCGGTGCCGGCGACGAGGGATTCGAGCGCGACACACTACTCATCGCGGCACTGGGACGTACCACAAGTGGTCCCGATTATGTTGCGGCAGTGGAGCGCCGGCATGACTATGTGCGAGAGCTGGCGACGTTCTTCGACAGCTACGACCTGCTGCTCACCCCGACCCTCGCCAAGGCTCCACCGCGGATCGGCGAGTTCGACCTGCCGGCGCCGGTGGCCGCCGTGTCGGATCTGCTGCTGCGCACCAAGACCGCCCGGGTGCTCAAGTACGCGAACATCGTCGACAGCATGATCAACGACAACCTCGGCTGGGTTCCCTATACCCAGTTAGCGAATCTCACTGGACGCCCCGCGATTTCACTGCCGTTGTATCAGACCCCGAAGGGCCTGCCGCTCGGCGTGCAGTTTGTCGCCCCGCTCGGCGGCGAATCGCTGCTCATTCGGCTGGCCGCTCAGCTCGAGGCGACCGAGCCATGGGCACACCGGCGCCCCACCCTCTAGCGCGGTAGTCTGGACGCCGGGCGTGCAGGAGCGCCCGGTGTCCGCCCGAAGAGGCTCAGCCTCCCTGCCTTCCTTGAACTGGTTACCGACCTCTTCTCGCCCGGCCTCGCGGACATCGGGTTCACGAGAGGAGGCCGTCATGGCCAGCACCCTTCCCACCAATCCGTCGTTGGATCGCATTCGCGATGACGCGCGCGCCCTGCAGCGCGCGGTGCGCGCGGCCCGTCCCGAAGCATTCGAGACGGTGCGCCAACACCATCCGCGTCCCGATCTCGCCTTGGCGGGTCAGCGGTTCGCATTGCACGATGCCCAGTTGACGATGGCCAGGCGCTACGGATTCACCGGCTGGCCCGCGCTTGTGCACTATCTGAACCTGGCCGCCGAGCTGAGCACCGATCCGGGCGCGGTACCTGAATCCGGCCTGGCCGCGGCCGATCGATTCTGTGCCCTTTCCTCATTGCGGTACCGCGAGGACGACGCACCACCACGCTGGCAGGCGGCGGCAGACCTCGTCACCGCGGATCCGGCGCTGGTGCAAGGACACATCTGGGCGGCCGCTGCCGCGGCCGACCCAGCCGCGCTCGCACGGCACCTCGCCGTCCACCCGCACCTCGCGGCGACCGCCGGTGGTCCGTACCAATGGCTTCCACTGATGTACCTGTGCTACAGCCGCGCACCGTTGGGCCGCACCCTGAGTGACACATTGGCTGCGGCACGCATACTGCTGGATGCCGGTGCCGACCCCAATTCGGGATACCTCTGGTGTGGGATGTCCACTCCCTTCACAGCGCTGACCGGAGTGTTCGGCGAGGGCGAGCAGGGGCCAGGACGCCAGCCACGTCACCCGTTCGCCGAGGAACTGGCCACCTTGTTGCTGCGACACGGTGCCCACCCGGTGGATCAGCAGACCCTCTACAACCGGATGTTCCGGCCCGACAATTCTCATCTCGAGCTGCTCTTCGCCCACGGCTTGGCCGATGCCGGCCCGAGCCCATGGGAGCGCCGCCTGGGTGAGGCCATGGAGAGCCGCCAGCAGATGTGGCAGCGGCAGATCGACTGGGCCGCCGCCCACGGATTCGCCGAGCGGCTGGATCTGCTCGCTCGCCACGGGATCGACACCGCAGGAGCGACTCTGGTGCCCCGCACCTTTCCCGTCGACGTCAACGCCCGCGACGAGGACGGAGCTACTGCGCTGCACGAGGCCGCCTGGGCGGGCGACCTGGCACTGATCGGTCGGCTGCTGGACGCCGGGGCCGATCCCACGGTCACCGATTTACGTTATGGGTCAACACCACTGGAATGGGCCGAGCACGCCTATCAGCTCGCGGCTGCGGAACTACTGCGCAGCCGTACCGGCGGCTAGTCCGCGGCGTACACCGCGTCCCGTACCTCGACGGTCAGCGCACCCGTCATGCCCTCGTAGGCCGTGTTCGTCAGGAGCAGCACGGACAATCCGTGGGCGGCATCCACAAACCAGCTGTGCCCATAAACTCCACCCCAGCCGATTGTGCCCGCGCCCTGGGGGCTGTCGGCAGCGTCCGGATCGGACAATACGGCGCCGCCGTAGCCGAATCCCCAACCCGGTCCTCGGGTTTGAGCCTGTGGTCCCACATGATCGGTCCGCATCAACGTGCGCAGGCCGTCTGCCAGGAAGCCGTCTCCGGCACGGATCGCTTCCAGCAGGAGCAGTACATCATCAGCGGTGCCGTACATCCCGGCGCCACCCGAGGGATACGCCTCCGGGCGCACCACCCGCGATGGACCGAAACGCACCGCGACACCGATCCCCTCCGGCAGAGGCACACTGGCGTTTTCGGCGATCCGGAACGGTTCGGGTTCGCCATTGGCGTAGGGCACCGCAAAGCGGGTCAGATCGCGGGCCACGAAACCCGATTCACGCATGCCGAGCGGGGAGGCGACCAGCTTCTCGACGGCCCGGTCCAGGGGCAGACCGGTCGCGTTCTCCACCACCGCACCCAGCACGTCGAGTGCCAAGGAGTACCGCCAGGCACTGCCCGGCGGGAACTGCAGCGGTGCCGCTGCCAGTCGCCGCAGGTTCTCCCGCAGATCGAAATCGACCACATCGATACCGTCAGATATGCCCAGTGCGTGGAATGGCGATTCGGGCTCTTCCAGCAATCCATAACTCAAACCTGCTGTGTGGGTGAGCAAGTGATGAATGGTCAGGTCCGGCGTGGTGCCGTCCGCAAGACTCGGTGTGAAGTCGGGCAGCCAGCGCGTGACGGGATCATCGAGCCGGATGACCTCATCACCGACCAGCCGCAGAACCGCGAGAGTGACGATCGGCTTGGTCACCGAGGCGAGCCGGAACAGCGTGTCCGCCCGCATCGGCACGGATTCCTCACGATCCGCGAGCCCATGGGCGCGGCGGTACTGGATCTCGCCGTCTCGGGCGACAACCGCCACAGCGCCCACGACCCGGCGCTCCCGCAGTGCGGCCCCGAAGACCTCGTCAAGCCGTTCGGCGAGTGTGGAATCGCTACCCATGGGGCAACTCTAGGCAGCCGCGGCCTTCACCGCACGACCCACTTCGGTACGCAGTTCGGCGTATTCGGGGGAACGCCGTAGATCGTCGGGATCGATGCCGGTCCTGGGCAGTTCCACGGGAATGTCCAGTGCGACCTGCCCCGGCCGGCGGGTCAGTACCACGATGCGCGATCCGAGAAAGGCGGCTTCGTCGGCGCTATGCGTGACGAATACCGTCGTGCGGCCCGACTCGGCGCTGACCTGGCGGACATCCTCTTGCAGACGCTCACGGGTAAGGGCGTCAAGCGCGGCGAACGGCTCGTCCAGAAGAAACAGCGGCGTCTCCGCGGCGAGCGCACGAGCAATCGCGACCCGTTGCTGTTGGCCACCGCTGATCTCCCAGATACGGCGCCCCGCAGTACCTTCCAGACCGACACGGGCGAGCAACTGATCCCGCCGCTGTGCCCACCGCTCGCGCGGAACCTTTGCGTACTTCAACGCGAGCTCGACATTGCCTCCCACGGTGCGCCACGGAAACAGCCGGGGCTGCTGGAACACCACACCGGAGGTGATGCCCGGTGTCGGCACCCCACCGGCCACGTGCACGGCCCCTTCGCTGGGCGATTCGAACCCGGCCAACAGCCGCAGCAAGGTGCTCTTGCCGCAGCCGGAGGCTCCCACCAGGACGAGGAATGTGCCCGGCTCGACGGTCAGGTCCACCGGGCCCAGTGCTGTGGTCTTGGCCGCGCCGCTGCCATAGCTGTGGGTGACCCCGCTGATCCGAATCGATCCGGTATCGCGTGCCTGGACGGCGGAGTCCACTTCATCGACCAATGACATCGGGTAGACCCTTCGTGTAGACAGCATTCTCGAATGTCGAAAGCGGCGCCGCAGCCGGTATCTGTTTCTGATCGGCCAGGAACTGCGAAGCGCTCTGCAGATCTACCGCGATGTGCCCCGGCTTACCTTGTTCACCAAGCCATTTCGCCGACCCGATCTCCTCCGGAGTCAGGTAGATACCCTGCTTGAGCTGATCGGCCACCTCCTGCGGGGTGAGCCCGTTTTCGGCGGCGATCGCCTTGGCCGCCGTGCTCGGATCATCGTGGATGAGCCGGACTGCCCGCGCCTGCTGCCTGCGCCACGCATCGACCACATCGGGACGCGTATCGGCGAACGCATTGGCCACCACGGCCAGATCCAGGGTGGGTCTGCCGTCGGCCGCCAGCTGGCGGCTGGTGATCAGATCCTTGCCGTTCTTCCGCACCTGGTCGACAGTAGGTAGCCAGGTGTAGACGGCATCCACGTCGCCGCGGTCGAAGGCGGCCAGCGCGGCCTGCGGTTGCAGGTCTACGAGACGAACATCGTTCGCCGACAAGCCGTTCTGGGCCAGCGCGGACAGCAGACTGTAGTGCGCGGTGGAGGCGAATGGGGTCCCGACACGTTTACCCTTGAGCCCCGCGATCGTCGTCACGCCACTGTGATTGCTGGCCACCAGCGCCTCATTGTCACCGGCCACGTCAAGGACGAAGGCCACCCGGTACGGAATGTTCAGGGGCGCCGAGAGCCCCCGCGCGAAGGGGCTCGATCCCAGCGCCCCGAAATCGAGCTCCCGGGCGATGAAGGCGGTGTTGATGTCGGCACCCGAGTCGAACCGGGTCCACTTGATGTTGTATTCCGGCAACGCCGTTTCCAGCCAACGGTTTTGCTTGACCACAAGGTCACCGCTGGGGAAGTTCTGGTAACCGATCCGGATGGTCGGCTTACTGCTGTCCAGACCGGAGTGATCGATCGCGCAGCCCGACAACGCCACGATCGCCACCGCGAGCGTGGCCGCGAGGCGACCCAACCTCATATCTTTCCCCGCCACGGCACCGCGCGGCGCTCGACCGCGCGCAGGGCGGCATCGATGACCAGTCCTGAGATCCCGATGGAGAAGATCCCGACCAGCACCACGGGCGTGTTGTTGTAGTTACTAGCATCCTTGACCAGCCCACCGACGCCGGGTATGCCGTTGAAGAGTTCCGCGGCGACCACCGACGAGTAGGCCATGCCCACCGCGAGCCGCACCCCGGTGAACGTCTCGGGCAGTGCTGCGGGGATCACCACGTCACGGGTCACCTGCCACCGCGACGCACCCAGCGCGCGGGCCGCCTCCACCAGCCCAACCGGTGCCGCCACCACTGCCGCCGTGGTCGCGACGGCTGCGGGCGGCAGTGCTGCCAGCGCGAGCAGGGTGATCTTGGGGGCCTCGTCGATGCCCAGCCAGATCACCAACAGGAAGAAGTAGGCCAGCGGTGGCAACGTGCGCAGGAAAGTCAGCCACGGCTCCAGGACGCTGCGCACCCAACCGACCGATCCCATCAGCAGGCCGAGCAGCACGCCGGCGGTGACGCCGATCAGAACGCCGAACAGCAAGCGCCGCAATGTCATATACAGGTGCTCGGCCAAAAGATAGCCGCCGTACCCATGCACGCCGTCGTGATTGGTGGATACCTCGATAAACGCGTGCCACACGCTGCTCGGGTACGGCACGAAGGTCTGGTTCCAGATCCCACTGGCGGCCGCCAGCTGCCAGATGCCGATGAACACGATCACGGAAAGCAGCGGGAGGGCGGCCCGCGTCAACCGGATGCGCCACTGCGACGGACTAGCAGCGGCTTCTGGGGCGGGTGACTCGTCGGGGACGATGTCGACGAAAACAGACACTATGCGGAGAACTTTCTGTGACTAGGCGCTAGGGAACGGCGTCAGATAACAGCAGCAATCAGCAGATAGTGTCGAAGGCACCTGGTATTGATACCCGCGCAAACCCACCGTCTCAAGGGTCCGGCTCAGCGCGAACGAAACCCCCGCCGCGGTGGTGGGTCGAACTCGTCCGCGCAGTCGCTGTCCCACAGGCCGATGACCGGGGCCGACGCCTTGGGCAGGTCGCCGAGCAGTTCTCGGGTGTTGTCGGCATTCACCAGATACGGCGGGCTGAAGTGCTCGTTCTCATCGCCCCGCCGCTGGGTTGCCTGCGGCGGATACGCACCCATCATCGGCATCAGGGCGCCCAGCGACCGACTCCCCACCCCACCGCCCAGACCTCCCACGCTTGTCACGGCTTGTCCGGCTTGTCCGGGACCAAACGCCGGCAATCGATCGGGTGACAACGTCCCCCGTGGGGTGGGCGGTGCCGATTCGTACCCGGCGCTATGGGTGGGCCCCTCACGCCAAAGCGGATCACGCATCCAGTTCTGGTCGGCGTAGACGTCGTCTTCACCGAGGTCGCCGTACCCTGCGACGGGCGCTGATCCCATCCCAGAACCCATGCCCGGGAACGGTTTCCCCGGAATTCCCGTCACGGTGAGCGGTATCGACGACGGTATAGCCGCAGCGCCCTGGGGCGCCGTCTGTGGATTCGGCTCTTGCTCGCCCAGTCCCCAGCGCGCCAGAAATTCCCCGGCCCGCTCGGCTTGTTCGTCGGGATGTCGCTCTGGCTCCGACTCGGCCGCGATCGCCTCAGGCCCGGCGCCGAAGCGGAGCCGTTCTCGGGGACCCGTCAGCTCGGCAACCGCGTTGCCGGCCTGTATGGCCGGGGTGCTGTATACGGTTTGCACCTGCGCCTGGGCCTGCTGCCACAGGCTCAACTGCTCGGCGAACGGAGTACCCCAGCGCGGGATGTCGCCCAATTTGTGGGCCAGGACCGGCACGGGCGGGGGTGAGATCTGTTCTTGCAGTTCGCCCGTGGCCTGGGCCAGCACATCGAGGCCGGAAGACAGCGTGTAGGCCTTGTCTAGGGCCGCGCGTGAGTTTTCGACGTAGGCACGCATGGTGCCCAGCGCCGCCCGTGCGCCGGGACCGCTCCAACCGTCCTCGATCGTGACCGTCACATCCGCAAGAAAGGTCGCGAATAACGAATCCAGTGTCCCGAGAGTGTCTTTCCATTCCCCGGCGAGGCGTTTGATGTCCTGTGGCGCCAGTCGTGCCTGCATATCCATGATCGACTCGTGGCTCCACTTGTCGCTGTGCCACTCATCGGGACGTACGGTCGCGGTCATCTCATCGCCTCCTGCGAGTTGTCCGCGGCGCACGCATCGGCTTCCACGTAGGCGTCGCCGATGCGGCGAAAGGTCTCGGCGAACTCGGTCAGCACCGATCGGTGCTGTTCGAGGACGGCGACAAGTGATCCCGACGGCGCGTGGACGGCATCGTGAACGACCCGGCGCCACCCTCGGCCTTCCTCGCAATCGCCGAAGATGGCGTGATTGACGGGCGCGAAGGTGCCCAGGTGCGCGATCATCCCCGCGAATGCGCTGCGCAACAGCTCGCAGCGCGTGGCCAGCTCTTCGCACGTGCCGTCGGCGAGCCGCAGCGTCGCGAGATCGATATACGTGTCCGGTTCCGCATCGGGCATGACGGCTCCTACCTGGGCTAAACGGGTTTGTTAGCAGGTAGGACCACATCCACACGCATCCGGTTCCGCCGATTTCAGGCTGTGGATAACGGTGGGGCGGTGTATCGCACGTACCACCACCCCGCCACCACCACGATCAGGCCACCCAGCAGTGCACCCCCGGTCACATCGGAGAGCCAATGCACACCCAGATACAGCCGCGTGAGCGCGACCGCAACCGTGCCGACCGCTGCCGCCACCCACAACCAGATCCGAACGGTCCGGCTGCGGCCGTGTCCGAGGATCACCGCGAGCACCCCCAGCACCGAGATCGTCGTCACCGAATGCCCGGATGGATACGACGGCGACTGTTCGGCCACCAACCGGACGCCATGCGGTGGGCGCTCGGTGCCCACGAGGTGTTTGGTCAGCGAGATCGCGATTCTGGTGGTCATCAGGGTTCCGAAAATCACCAGCGCGGGTAGCGGTCGACGCCACCGCCACCACAGCACTGCCCCGGCGATCAATCCGAGCGGCCACATGCCGTCGGGTCCCACCACGTCCGTGATGAACACAGCGACGGGCGTCAGCCACTCCCGGCGCTGGCTCAGCATGAAATTCAGTACCGAGTGATCAACGGCCGTACCGGCGTGTGCGGCATGCGCGACGCACGCGAGCACCACAAAAAGGACCGTGAGAAACGCGCCGGTGATCACCGGCCATTGCCGAACCGACAGCACGAACGCTAGCTGTCCTTGGAGTCCTTAGGATCACCCGGTTCGGGCGCGGGATCGCCGCCACCCTCGGTCTGCCCCGGTGAGAAGTCGTCGGGCAACAACGCGTCCAGCGCGGCACCCTTGATCCGCCGGAACGCCCGGCGCGGCCGGCTCTGCTCCAGTACCGCGATCTCGAGTCCGCCCAGAGCCCGGCCTTCGGAGCCGTTGGTGCCGGCCGTACCGGCCTGCAAAGCCTTCACCGCGAAGCCGACCGCATCCCTGAGCGTGGCGCTCTCGACGTAGCTTTCCTTCAGCGAGTTGATCACGGGCTCGGTGTTACCGCCCATGACCACCCAGTGCGGCTCATCGGCGATCGACCCGTCATAGGTGATCCGATAGAGCACCGGCTCGGTGTCGCGGCCGTAATGGGCCACCTCGCCGACGCACAGCTCCACCTCGTAGGGCTTGGCCTGCTCGTTGAAGATGGTGCCGAGCGCTTCAGCGTAGATGTTGGCCAGCTGCCGCCCGCTCACGTCGCGGCGGTCGTACGCGTAGCCGCGCATATCGGCCCACTGAATGCCGCCTCGCCGCAGCCTGTCGAACTCGTTGAACTTGCCAACGGCCGCGAAACCCACCCGGTCGTAGACCTCGCTGACTTTCTGCAGTGAGTTCGACGGGTTCTCGGCGACGAACAGCACGCCGTCGACGTACGTCAGCGCCACCACCGAACGACCGCGGCTGATTCCCTTGCGCGCCAGCTCCGAACGGTCGCGCATGAGCTGCTCGACCGAGGCGTAGTACGGAAAGGTCATGAGTCACCTCCCGATTCACGCAATTCTGATTCGGCACGTGCAGCCTCGGTGCGCTTCTCGATGACCTCGCGCGCGATACGTTCGATGTCGGCCTCCGGGACGCGAACCGCTCCCCCGGAATCGATCCGGACAGCTGTTGGGAACACCCGGCGCACCAAATCCGGTCCGCCCGTTGCCGAATCGTCGTCAGCGGCGTCGTAGAGCGACTCCACCGCCACCGACAATGCGTTGAGTGCGTTCCCACCGGGCTTGTACAGCTTCTTGATGGATGACTTGGCGAACATCGAGCCCGAGCCCACCGCCTGGTAGCCGTCGCTCTCCACGTGCCAGCCGCCGGCCACGTCGAAAGACACGATGCGTCCGGCGGTTTCGCCGTTGGGGTCATCGATGTCGTAACCCACCAACAGCGGCACTGCCACCAGACCCTGCATGGCCGCGGCCAGGTTGCCGCGTACCAGCGCCGAAAGCCTGTTGGCCTTACCGTTGAACGTCAGCGGCACGCCCTCGAGCTTCTCGTAATGCTCCAGCTCTACGGCGTACAGCCGGGCGAACTCCACGGCAATCGCCGCGGTCCCGGCAATCCCGGTGGCCGAATAGTTATCGGTGATCTGCACCTTGTCGATATCGCGGTTGGCGATGTAATTGCCCTGCGTCGCACGTCGGTCACCGGCGATCAGGACTCCGCCACGGTAGTTCAGCGCGACGATGGTGGTCCCATGCGGCAGATTCCCAATCACGTCACTGGACGCCTTTCCGAGCGCCGGAAGCAGTTCTGGGGCCTGGACCCTCAGGTATTCCGAGAACGAGGAAAGGTGCGAATTGCGGAAGTGCTGTCCGGCGGGCTGACGTGCGATCGAGTCGTCGCGCCAGATCACTGGCCGCCCTTTTGGACGTATGCCCGCACGAAGTCCTCGGCGTTCTCTTCCAGCACGTCGTCGATCTCATCGAGCAGATCGTCAGTGTCCTCCGCCAGCTTTTCGCGGCGCTCCTGCCCGGCGGGTCCCCCTAGATCGGTGACGTCGTCATCGTCTCCGCCACCACCGCGCTTGGTCTGTTCCTGCGCCATCGCTGCCTCCTGACTCATAGGTCGGTTCTGTTCAGCCTACCGGGCAACGCCGACGCGGTGACGTTTCACGCGTGTGCGTCGCCCGTCGGGTTATGTGGTGAGCTGATCGACCAGTTCAGCGGCCGAATCGACGGAATCGAGCAGCGCGCCCACATGACTGCGGCTTCCGCGCAGCGGCTCCAGGGTTGGAATCCTGACAAGCGAATCCCCACCCAGGTCGAAGATCACCGAGTCCCAGCTCGCGGCGGCTATATCCGCACCGAACTTGCGCAGGCACTCGCCGCGGAAGTAGGCCCGGGTGTCCGACGGAGGCCGGGTCACCGCGTCCAGCACCTGCTGCTCGGTCACCATCCGCTGCATGGAACCGCGGGCGACAAGCCGGTTGTAGAGCCCCTTGTCCAGGCGGACATCGGAGTACTGCAGGTCGACCAGGTGCAGGCGCGGCGCCGACCAGCTCAGGTTTTCGCGCTGCCGGAAACCCTCCAGCAATCGCAGCTTGGCAGGCCAGTCCAGCAGGTCCGCGCATTCCATCGGGTCGCGCTCCAACAGGTCGAGCACCTTGGCCCACACCTGCAACACCTGGTCGGCCTGCGGATCCGGGTCGCGAGACGCCACCAGCTCGGCCACCCGATCCAGGTAAATCCGTTGCAGCGCAAGACCGGTCAGCTCGCGACCGTCGGCGAGCGCGACGGTGGCCCGCAGCGAGGGGTCCCGGCTGATCACGTGCACCGCATGCACAGGGCGGGCCAGCGCCAGGTCCGACAGGTCAGCGCCGGACTCGATCAGGTCGAGCACCAGCGAGGTGGTGCCGACCTTCAGGAACGTCGAGGTCTCGGCGAGGTTGGCGTCGCCGATGATGACGTGTAGCCGGCGATACTTGTCGGCGTCCGCGTGCGGCTCGTCGCGAGTGTTGATGATGCCCCGCTTGAGCGTGGTCTCCAGTCCGACCTCGACCTCGATGTAGTCCGCACGCTGCGAAAGTTGGAAGCCCGAATCGTCGCCGGAGGGTCCGATGCCCACCCGGCCGGAACCGGTGACCACCTGACGCGATACGAAGAACGGGGTCAGTCCGCTGATGATCGACGAGAACGGTGTCTGCCGGTCCATCAGGTAGTTCTCGTGGGTGCCGTACGAGGCGCCCTTGCCGTCGATATTGTTCTTGTACAGCTGCAAACGTGCCGCCCCAGGCACGCTGGCGACGTGGCGGGCGGCCGCCTCCATGACGCGCTCACCGGCCTTGTCCCAGATGACGGCGTCCAAGGGATTGGTGCACTCGGGTGCCGAGTACTCCGGGTGGGCGTGATCGACGTACAACCGGGCCCCGTTGGTGAGGATCATGTTGGCCGCCCCGACCTCGTCGGCGTCGACGATCGGTGCCGGGCCGGTGGTGCGTCCCAGATCGAATCCGCGGGCATCGCGCAGCGGCGACTCCACCTCATAGTCCCAGCGGGTGCGCTTGGCGCGCTGGATCCCTGATGCCGCGGCATACGCCAGCACCGCCTGCGTCGACGTGAGGATCGGGTTGGCGGAAGGGTCCGTGGGCGACGAAATGCCGTATTCAACCTCGGTACCGATGATCCGTTGCATGGTGTTCAGCCTAGAGAGGCGGTGCTGAACACCACGCCGGGGACTGTTCAGAGTGCTCTGCGTGCCCCGAAATCGGCGTTAGCGTCGCGTTTATGAGCCACCCCGAGAAGATTCATGTCGACCTCAGCGGAGCACCGCAGACCATGTTGGCGACGTTCTACGCCAAGGCGCTCGACGCCGAGTTGCCTGAACCGATCCTGGGCGATCAGATGGCCCGCGACATCGCCCGTCGCATCGACTATGACTGGTCCAAGACCACCATCACCGCCGGCAGGTCCCCAGCTGTCACCACCCGCTCCGCGCATTTCGACGATTGGGCCCGCGCGTTTTTGACCAGGCACGCCGAGGCCGTTGTGCTGCATCTGGGTTGCGGTCTGGACGGTCGCTACTTCCGGTTGAATCCCGGTCCCGGGGTCGAGTGGTACGACGTCGATTACCCCGACGTGGCCGCACTCCGCAGTCAGCTTTACCCGACACACGATCACTATCACGTGGTTTCCGCGTCGGTCACCGATCCCGGGTGGCTCGCGAACATCGCCGACGGCCGCCCGGTGCTAGCGATCGGTGAAGGACTCACGATGTATCTCAAGCAGGACGACGGAATCGCGCTGTTTCGCCGAATCGTCGATCACTTTCCCTATGGGGAATTGCAATTCGACGCGTTCAACAAATTCGGCATCAAGACACAGTGGTCCAATGCTGTGGTCCGGCGTTCGGGAGCGACGCTGTACTGGGGCATAGACAGCCCCGAGGACCTCATTCACGCCATACCGAAGCTGCAACTGCTCGAATGGGAGTCACCGTTCGACGCGGAGTCCTTCCAACAGACCAAGACCGCGTATCGACTTCTGGCCAAGGCGATGTCGCTGTCGGCGACCCTCCGCTACATGGCCCAGTATCACCGCTACGCGTTCTGAGAAGTGGGGGTTGGCCGCGGCGGTCCTTGCCGTTTCGGGGCCGGCAATCGGGGGGACGGATCGCCGCGGCCAACCTGTCTATGACGCAGGTCTACTCAACTGAGACGCTGCGCTTTCACCTATCTCGCCGACGTCCAACAAACGTCGCGCGACTATTGCCATTTCGCGCGGGTCGCCGACGGTAAGACGGACTCCGCCATCGGGGTATTCCTTGGCCACGACATCGCCGGTTCCCAATTTCGACATCCAGGGCTCGCCGTCGCCGCGGGCCGGCAAGTACACGAAGTTGGCATGCGACTCCGGGATATGTGCGCCCATCTGCGCGAGCCGCTCCCGCAGCTGATCACGTTCGTAGACAATCGAATCGACCCGCAATCGCAGCTCGTCTTCCGCCGCGTACGACGCTGCCACAGCCACCGCGGCCGCACGATTCATGCCGAACGGGAGTTGGTACCGGCGGATGACACCACAGACCGTGGGTGCGGCCAGCCCATATCCGATACGCAGCCCGGCCAGCCCATACGCCTTCGAAAAGGTACGCAGTACCACCAGGTTCGAGTGCGCCCGCAGCAGGCGGGGGATATCCAGATGCTCATCAGGATCCACGAATTCGATATAGGCCTCGTCCAGAATGACGACGCTGGTCGGTGGCGCCTGGCGCACAAACTCATAGACCTGTTCGGCGGGTATCAACGTTCCTGTCGGATTGTGCGGCCGGCACAGCACCACTGCGGCGGCATCGGCGTCGTACGCCGCCCCGAGCAGTTCGTCAAGGTCGGTCATACCGTTGTCCGCCAGTGGAATCGGTACTTGAATGAGCCCGGCGATATCGGCCAGTATCGGATAGCCGTCAAATGTTGGGTGCGCGAAGACCAGCGAATCTCCCGGCCGGCACAGCGCCTGCAGAACCTGAAGCGCAACCCCGGTGGCACCGACGCCCACCACCACTTCCTCCGGCGTCATACCCACCCGTTCCGCGATCAGTCTCGGAAGCACCACCGGCAGAAACTCGGGGTAGCGATTCACCTCCGCGATGTCATGCCGGAGCGCGTCGCGAACCGAGGGCAGTGGACGGTAGGGGTTTTCGTTCAACGCCAACCGAAGCGGGCTCACTGTCATTGACCTCGGCCTCCCCAGCGGACCGCCGCCGCGGCCGCGTAGTCGCCGGCGTGGGCGAATCCGGCCAGCATCACGGTGTCGCCTGCTCGCACCTGGCCCTCGGAAATCGCCGCATCGAGTGTATGTGGGATACCCACTCCGAAGAGATTCCCACACTCATCAAAGGTGTCGGGGTGCTTGTCCTTGGGCAGCTGCAAGGCGTCACGCCAGTTGCGCAGAAATATCCGGTTGGGCTGATTGGTCACCAGAACATCGAGATCTGTTGAGGGAACTCCAATTCGATCGCAGACGGCCAGCGCCACCTCCGGCACCATGCGGTTGCCCCGCGCCAACACCTTGCTGATCTTGTGTTCGGTGAAGGCCACTCGCCCCTGCCCGGAGCCTGATTCCCAGTATTTGCGATGCGGCGTTACCGCGTAGGTCATGTCGCCGGCGTATTCGCCGAAGTTCCGGGTCTCGATGCCTAGGACCGGCGATCCCCCGTCCCGGGTGATCAGTGTCGCAGTGGCGCCGTCTCCCGGGATCGATGCCTGGGCGGTAGAGCGCACTTGCTCTTGCACAAAGATCTGCCCTGCCGCGTTCTGCATGTTCATGATCAGTGCCGAGCGCGCGTTCGAGGAGTCCATCATCTGTTGAACCAGCTTGAGCATCAACACAAATGACACGCAACCACCGTTGTGCACATCCAGAATCCACTCGGGACGAATCTGCAACCGGTTCGCCACTTCCCCACCGCAGCCCACGAACGGCAGATCAGGCAATTGGGTATGCGTCAGCAGGATGTCGACGTCATCGAGCACAGCTTCTCCATGGCGCTCCTTGAGCCCGGCGACGGCGCGCTCGGCCATGTCGACCGCGGTCTCGTCGTGCGCCACATGATGCCGGTATGCCGGGCTGCGGAACATCACATTCTCGGCCAGATCGTCATCCTTGGCGTACTGCGCGAAGTAGTCTGCGCCGACCCGATTCTGCGGAAGGTAGCTGGATACATCAAAGATGCTGACGGTCATTTCATCCACTCCGGAACAATCGGCAGCCCATGGCTGTGGCGGTATTCAGCAATGGCCTTGAGGTTGAGCAGCTCCAACATGTGCCCCGCGCCGAACATGTCCCAGAAGTCGCCCACCCACGGCTTGCGTTGTGGTGGAGCTGTTTCCGGATAGGGATTGTCGTCGTAGAACGGATGGTGACAGTTTGTCCACAGCACCACGGAGCCCGGCTTGTTGAGTACGACCTGCGCGTCAACCACCCGCATGAGGTAGATCATCCACAGGTGGTCGCCCTGATCCCACGCACAGTGGTAGTCGACGGTTCCGGATTCGGCGTTCGACTCGGTACGGGTGTAGATCAGCGTGTCAGACCCCAGGCGATCATGCGCAACCCACAGCCCGGGTTCATCGGTCTCTTCGAAGCCGCGCAGGCTGTAGGTCCACTCCTCCAGGCACCGCGTGTCGGACAGATAGCGGTGCAGTTCATCGGGTGGGCAATCGACGTACTCCTGGACGGTGCAGAACGGGCCGAAAACCTGATCGTGCGGGTACACCGACCGCATCATGTCCATGATGATCGGCGTGGCCTTTTCCCGTGGAGAGGTCTCGATGCGGTGCACTCCGGGAAGCGCGGTCTCGGTGCCGGCATCCGCGGTGATATCACTAAGCGCGGGCAAGGCTTTCGCGGTTTGGGTAATCGTGTCGGTCATTCGTATTCTCCTTAGCGGTTTCGGATGACAGGAATGGGGCGAACGGTGGTACCTCGTCGGTGGCGCACACGACCTCCACCACGGACGGCCCGTTGTGAGTCATTGCCGCATGTATGGCGGCACCGAAGTCGGCCGCCGTATCTGCCGAATGGCACACCAGGCCCGGGAACATCGCGGCCAGTCCGGATGCGATGTGTGACGGCGCGAATCTGTTGAAGCTGTAGCTCCCTCCGTAGTACAGCTGTTCGCGCGTGACGCACATAGCGTGTGCGTTGTTGTTGACGATGACGAACGTCACCGGCAGCCGATGCTCGATGGCCGTATGAATCTCCATGCCGTGCATGAAGAATGCGCCATCACCGGCAATCACCACGGTGCGTCCGGCGCGCGCGAAGGCGCAACCGATGCCCGCACCGAAGGCATATCCCATACCCCCCATGCCGAGTGCGACGACGTAGCGCCCACGCGGCCGCGCACCCAGGTAATGCACGGCCGCGGCACCGGTATTGCCCGCGTCCACGAAGATGTCGGCACCCACGGGAATGGCCTGGTCCAAGACCTGCATGGCGTCGCGGTATCGCACGCCGTCACCGTCATACACAGGAGGTTCCAGATGGGCCGGGGCATAGAGTGTTTCACTGTCGGCAACATCCGAACGTGGCACCAGAGCTGCTACGAGGCCCGTCAATGTAGACGCCAGATCGTGGGTCTGCAGGTGCCGCGACGCGATGTACGGCGGCGTGGAGCCGATGGAGAGCACCGGGATTGCCGAGAAGTCAGTTGCACCCCGGGTCATCACGGGCATGTTGGTGCCGACGCATACGCACGTGACACCGTGACGCAAGACCTGTTCCACGGCCGGGTGACCCATCACCCCAACGACTCCGAGCAATCGCGGATTCTCGCTATCCACAACGTCTTTAGCATCGGGAGAGACAGCCACAAAGGCGTCAAGGCGGTCCAGGAGATCGGATAATTCGTCGCGCGCGTTATGCCGGGCCACCTCGGGGCCCGCCACCACCAAGATCCTGCCCGCCGTTTCGGCCAGCTGCCCGGCGATGTCGGCCAGCTGCGCAGGCGCCGCCCCCAAAGGGGGATGCGGCTCTCGCGGCTGCGGTACGGCCGTCAACCGCGCCTGCTGAACATCCTTGGGGATCAACAGAACCGCAGGCAGCCCGTCGTGAACAGCCGCCAAGGCCTGACCGAGAGCCTCGTCAATTTCTTCCGGGCTTTCCACCCGCGCGCAGTATCCGGATATGGGCCGGAACACCGCCTGTAAATCCATACTTCCCGCGCGCCCGCTGCCGTCCTGAAATGCGCCGTTGCCCTCCAGCGGCCGGGGCGGCTGACCCACGATCGCCAGCACGGGCACCCGACTCGCATATGATTCAGCCAGCGCTGGAACGAGATTGACTGCGCCGCCGCCAGATGTCGTGGCCACCACACTCAGCCGCGAGGTTCCACGCGCATAGCCATCGGCCATCGTCCCCGCCGAGAATTCGTGCTTGGCGACGACGGCTTCGATACCTGGCGTGTAGTGCACGGCATCGTAGAGATCCTCGATGTTGGCACCGTCGACACCGAACACAAAGTCGACGGCGTGCCTGCGTAGCTCCGAGACGAGCCAGTCGACAACCCTTGGGTTCCCCTCCCGGAACGGCAGGTCACCGTCCGCGCGGCTCCGGGCACATGTCGGGCTGGTCATGACTAGTACACGACTGTCACACGTGACGGGTTCAACAATCTCAGAGAAAAAGTGATCGAGTTATCTCAATCATGTGATGGCACAACATGAATCGAGTTTCAGATTACCTGAAGATGCGCACGTCAAAGCACCGCGAGCGCGGTGCCCAAGGAGCTCAGTTGCGCAATTCGAGGAATACCAGCGGTGAGGCGTCACCGTGGTTGTCGATCACCTGGACGCTCTCGATCTGATCCTGCGCCATGGGAACGGTCGTCGACGTCATCATCGTCGAACCAGGCTTGGCGGTCCACGAGCTAGCGATGATGCTCTGCCCGGAGCGAGTACCGATACGCAGCGCGTACGGCGCTGCCGAGTCGTCTGCGTCGTCGCCATAGGCCGGATAGCTGCACCACATTTCGATGCGGGTGCCGGTGCCGTCCCGCACCAGGGCGACCTGTGCGCTCATCGGCGAGGGCGTCACCTGACGCATCGGTTGCCAGTGCTCACCCGAAGGCAACGAGCCCGCCGCCACACTCATCGGTGCGGGCCGGTGGTACCACGGCGGCGGCACCAGTGAAACAGTCAGCGCTACCGTCGCGGCGACCGCGACCGCGCCGACATAGGCCAGCCGGCGCACCGCGCTCTGCCGCCGCCATCGAGCCTGCAACTTGGGCCACAGCGCCTGCACCGGGCAGCTGGTGGCCGGCTTCGCGAGCGCGGGAGGGTCTTCCAGTTCCATCTTTTCGGCATAGCCGCGATCCACCTTGGACAGCAGGCCGGGCATCGCCGTCACCTCGGAAAGCGCACGCTGGCAGCTGGCGCAATCCACCAGGTGTTGCTCATATTCGCGCCGTTCGGTCGAGGACAGCGCGCCCAACACATAGGCGGCATCCCAGTCGGCGTAGACATGTTCGATAGTCATCGCGTGACCCCCATTTCCTGCAGCGACAACCGAAGTGCGCGCACACCATAGTGAAGGCGTGACTTGACGGTACCCTCGGGCACTCCCAGCTCGGCGGATATGTCCGCGACCGAACTCCCGCGGTAGTACGCCCGCAGGATGACGGCGCGGTGATCGGTGGACAGGGTGCGCAGCGCCTCGGCGACCAGCCAGGCGTCCAGCGTCGCGTCCACCTGGTCCGGCGAGGCGAACTCTGGCGTTTCCGCGGTGGCGATCTCACTGCGGAAGCGCGAACTCCGCGCGTTATCGCGGACCAGATTGTGGGCAACGGTGAACAGCCAGGCGCGGGCCGACCCTTCGGTCTGGTTCACCAGCGTCGGATGCCGCCAGGCACGCAACAGCACCTCCTGCACGATGTCTTCCGCGAGCGCCGAGTCGTGTGTCAGATGCATGACGTAGCGGTGCAACGGACCCGCGTATTCGTCGTAAAACGCCCTCATCAGGGATGATGAGCCGCTCGCGCGAAGAGCGCCGGACTCAGATGAGCCGGTTGCGCGCGCGCCATCGCCCTGCGGCGAGCCCTCTAGGCTCACCCGGTCAGGCCCGGCCTGCCCATCCGTCATGGAACACCTCCGACGGTTACACGATCCAACCGCCCGATTGGTTCAAGATACGCGCGTTTCGGTCCTTTGGCACCACCCCGGCGGACGTCATCATGACCTGGTGCGCAATCTCGAGGACGTCCACGAATGGTTCCTGATGCGAGGGCTACCCGTCGTCCTGGACCGCCGGGTGCGCGCACGCGAGCTCCTTGATCGCGCCGCACCCATGATCGGAATCGCGGGCGCGGGCGCGGCACTCTACGAGCTCCTCTCCACCGACAACGCGACACGGTCCGTGGCACTGATGGTCCTGCTTGGGGTGGTGGCGCTGCTGATGGCGGCGCAACCCTTGGTGCTCACCGCGCTGCAACGCGTGGGAACCATCCGCGCCGATGCAGTGCGCCGCACCCTGTCGTGGCTCGTGATCGCGATCTTCGTGATCGCCCTACCTGCCGTCGATACCGGCACGTGGTCGGCGACGGCGGCCCGGATGCCGGCGTATCTCGTGGCCGCGCTGATACTGATCTGGCTCACGTACCTTGGCGCCGGATCTATCGGCCTGTGGGCATTGCGCTACGCGTCAACACAATTCGGCGCCTTGGGAACACTGATGTCCCGGGCGCTACCACTACTCATGTTGACCGTGGTGGTGTTCTTCACCGGGGAACTCTGGCAGCTGTCCGCGCGCATCACCCGCGAGAGGCTCTGGCAGACAATAGGTTTCCTCTCCGTCACCGCGGTGATGTTCATGGTGGTGACCGTGCGCGACGAGCTGGCCAACCTGCGCGAGAACCGCGCCGAGTCGGTGGGAGCAGCTGCACTGCTAACCGGTACGCCGCTGGCCGGCCTCGTCGACGACGAGGTACCCAGACCCGCACTGCGATGGCCGGAACGCATCAACGTGCTGCTGGTCATGGTGGTCTCGCAGGCCATCCAGGTCGTGTTCTTCACCACCGGCGTATTCGCCTTTTTCTTGCTTCTCGGCATCGTGGCGGTGCCCCATGATGTGATGGTGTTGTGGTCCAACGAGGCCGCATGCGCCTCAGGGGCAGCGCCTCCGTGCGCCGGAACATGGTTCGGCATCCACATCGGGTTGCCACAAACCCTCATTCATATGGCGCTGCTGGTCGCGGTCCTTTCCGGGCTGTACTTCACGGTGAACAGCAGCGTGGATCCGCAATACCGCAGCCGGTTCTTCGAGCCACTGATCGCCGATGTCGCGGTGAGTCTGGCCGGGCGCGACGCCTACCTCGCCGCATCGCGCGACTAGTTCATTCGCGCGGCCAGCCTCGGCCCGCCCGCACCGTCCAGCGCGGTGTCGACGAACCGCAGACCGTCTGAACCGCGACGCGTTACAGGTACTGGCCCAGGCTTGATTCGGTGTCGATAGCGCGGCTGGCACTCGAACTCTTACCGGTGACCAGCGTGCGGATGTAAACGATCCGCTCACCCTTCTTGCCCGAGATCCGGGCCCAGTCATCGGGATTGGTGGTGTTGGGCAGGTCTTCGTTCTCGGCGAACTCATCGACGATCGAATCCAGCAGATGCTGGATACGCAGACCCTTCTGCCCCGTTTCCAGCACCGACTTGATGGCATTCTTCTTCGCGCGATCGACGACGTTCTGAATCATGGCGCCGGAGTTGAAGTCCTTGAAGTACATGACTTCCTTGTCACCGTTGGCATAGGTGACCTCCAGGAACCGGTTGTCGTCGATCTCGGCGTACATCCGGTCCACGACCTTCTCGATCATCGCCTTGACGGTCAGACCGCGGTCACCTCCGAACTCGGCCAGATCGTCGGTGTTCACCGGCAGTTTGTCGGTGAGGTACTTGGAGAAGATGTCCTGCGCCGATTCGGCGTCCGGCCGCTCGATCTTGATCTTCACGTCGAGGCGGCCGGGCCGCAGGATCGCGGGGTCGATCATGTCTTCACGGTTGGAGGCACCGATGACGATGACGTTCTCCAGGCCTTCGACACCATCGATCTCCGACAGCAGCTGCGGCACCACGGTGGTCTCCACGTCGGAACTGACACCGGTACCGCGGGTGCGGAAGATCGAGTCCATCTCGTCGAAGAACACAATCACCGGCGTACCGTCGGAAGCCTTCTCGCGGGCCCGCTGGAAGATCAACCGGATATGCCGCTCGGTCTCACCGACGAACTTGTTGAGCAGCTCGGGCCCCTTGATGTTCAAGAAGTACGACTTGGCCTCGCGTGAGTCGTCGCCGCGCAGCTCGGCCATCTTCTTGGCCAGCGAGTTGGCAACAGCCTTGGCGATGAGCGTTTTACCGCATCCGGGAGGCCCGTACAGCAGCACACCCTTGGGCGGACGCAACGCGTATTCCTGGTACAGATCCTTATGCAGGAAGGGCAGCTCAACCGCGTCGCGGATCTGCTCGATCTGCCGCGCCAAACCGCCGATATCGCTGTAGCTGACATCCGGTACCTCTTCGAGCACCAGATCCTCGACCTCGGCCTTGGGAATGCGCTCGAAGGCGTATCCCGCCTTGGTGTCGACCAGCAACGAATCACCGGGCCGCAGCTTCCGCGGCTTGAGGTCGTCGGCGTTGTCCTCATCGGTCTTGTCCGCGAGGTCCGGCGCGATCAGCGGATCGGCGAGCCAGACGATGCGCTCTTCGTCAGCGTGCCCCACGACCAGCGCGCGATGCCCGTCGTCGAGCACCTCGCGCAGGGTGCTGATCTCGCCGACCGATTCAAAGTTGCCGGCCTCGACCACGGTGAGCGCCTCATTGAGGCGCACGGTCTGGCCCCGGCGCAATTCACTGGTCTCGATGTTGGGCGAGCAGGTCACCCGCATCTTGCGGCCCGAGGTGAACACGTCGACCGTCTCGTCGCTCTGCACGGCCAGCAGCACGCCGTAACCGCTCGGCGGCTGTCCCAGCCGGTCGACCTCCTCGCGCAGCGCCAACAGCTGCTGACGGGCCTCCTTGAGGGTGTCCATCAACTTGGCATTGCGCGCGTTCAGGGAGTCGATACGGGCCTCAAGCTGATTCAGGTCGCGCAAGCGACCCGCATCTCCCGACCCGCGAGCAGCGCTGCCTTCCAGCTGTTCCCGAAGGGCCGCAACCTCTCGGCGTAGCCGCTCCACTTCGGCGGCATCCGGTGTGCCGAACGCCTCTGAACGCTCCGACTCACTCATGATGTCCTCCTCTCCCACACCGAGAGTTGGTGCGGTGGATGCTTCAACGCTACCGGCGATTGGCAAGCCGTGCGGGGTCTACCCGTTGCCCAGCACGTCTACGCTGTTAGCGTTCGTCACATTCAGGTCGATCGAAAGGACAACCGTGAGCTCACGAACCGGTGTGCCGGGGGCCGCCATGCTGGGTTTACTCGTGGCCGCGGCGGTCGGTGCGGCGGTGCCGATGGGCGGGCTGACAGCCAGCTCTGCTAGCCCGACAGCAACGGCCGTGATGTCCTTCACAGTGGTCCCCGCATCGTGGGATGTGCCCTCGGATGTGCCCGCCGACCCCGCTGACACGACACCCACCTCGGACGAGTTGAGCGGTTTGCTGTACTCGCTCGCCGATCCGGGCGTGTCGGCCCTTGCCAAGGGCGGACTGGTGGAGGGTGGCATCGGCGCCGGGGAGGCCATCTACGCAGACCGCGCCTTCAAGAACGCCAACCGTGATGGTTTCCTGCCACTGGCCTTCTCGGTGTCCAACGTCAAGCCCACCGGCCCTGGCCTCGCCGCCGCGGCCGTCACCATCACCGGCCCGAAAACCCAGGCCTACACCACACAGGTCAATTTCGTGAACCAGGACGGCTGGAAGATCAGCAAGGCATCGGCCATTTCGCTGATTCAGGCAGCATCCGGTAAGTCTGGAAGGTAGACGTGAGAGGAGGGCCGGACGATCTCCAGGACCTCACGCGCCGATATCGTCACCGCACTGACGGAATGACTTAGCCGAAACGCCGAATGGGAGTCACCTCGATCATGGTCCGCCACCGCCTCGTCGCCCGCCTTGTCGTGCTCGCCGCCGGTGCAGCCGTTCTCACCCTGAGTGCCTGCAGCGGCTCGGGCGATAAGGCCAGCCCGACCAGCTCGTCGGCGGCGCAGCCCGCGGCTACTTCCGCCGCTGCCGCATCCGCCCCGGATCATCCGCTGCCAGACCCAGCAGCGCTCAACGATGTTCTCAACAAGCTCGCGGATCCGAACCTGCCGGGCACCGAGAAGGTCACCGCGGTGCAGGGCGCCACTCCCGAGCAACTCGACAAGTTCACCAAGGCAATCGGCGATGCCGGCTTCTCGCCGCTGTCGTTCACGGTGAAGGACCCCAAGTGGTCCTCCGAGACCCCCGGCGATGTCGAGGCCGTCGTCACCATCAACAGCCCCAGCCCGAAGATGGGCGGGTTCGCTGTTCCGATGTCGTTCTCGCCCGAGGGCGAGGGCTGGAAGTTGTCGAAGCGGACTTCCGATCTGCTGTTGAAGACCGGGACGTCACTCGCGGGTACCGGCACACCGCACGAGGCACCTCCCGCCGGAGCCCCCGCTCCGCAGGTCCCGACACCCACCCCGTAGCTAAAGAAGTCCTACGTCGGCAGGCGCTTGCGCCGCAACGGTGTCGGGGTGATCGTGCCCGGCGCCAGGCGGCGCGCGCTGACCAGGAATGCCGTGTGTCCGCGCATGCTGTGCTCTGGGCGCACGGCCAGCCCCACCACATTCCAGCCGCGCTGCAGCGACTCCCAGGACCGTGGCTCGGTCCAGCATTGCTGCTCGCGCATCGCCTCGACTACGCGGGAAAGTTGGGTGACGGTCGCGACGTAGACGATGAGCACACCACCGGGGACCAGCGATTCGGCGACCGCGGGCAAAGTCTCCCAAGGCGCCAACATGTCGAGGACCACTCGGTCGACTTCACCGGCGTCCGCGGTCCGCTCCGCCAGGTCGCCGATAACCAGCTCCCAGTTATCGGGCTGCTCCCCGAAGAACGTTGTGACGTTACGCACAGCGTGTTCGGCGTGATCCTCACGAATCTCGTAAGAGATCACCGATCCCTGTGGCCCCACGGCCCGCAGCAGCGAGCAGGTGAGCGCACCGGATCCGACGCCCGCCTCAAGCACCCGCGCTCCGGGGAAGATATCTCCGTCGTGCACGATCTGAGCGGCGTCCTTCGGGTAAATCACCTGCGCCCCGCGCGGCATCGACAACACGTAGTCGATCAGCAACGGACGGAGCACCAGGAACTGGTCGCCATTGGTGGACTTGACCACACTGCCCTCGGGAAGGCCGATCACGCCGTCGTGCACGATGGCCCCGCGGTGGGTGTGGAACTCCTTACCGGGCTCGAGCACCATCGTGTAGTGCCGCCCCTTGGGGTCGGTAAGTTGCACGCGGTCGCCGACGACGAATGGTCCGGTTCGAGACATGCGCTCACCTTGCCAGGTACGCACCGCCCGACGCGAATGGGTCGGGTTTCGCAGGTGAGCGGCGCCGAAGAGGACGGATATCCAATGTGTTTCGGCACACACGAATTAGCTCTTGGGCGGCTCTCCCCGTACTGTCGTAGGTAAGCGCCACTGTGCGCCGCGTCGTAGATCATTCTTTCGTCAGCTTCGCTGATCTCAGGCTTTTCTCACGGCGATCGATTTTGCCCACTGGCAATCTCGCCATTCCAGAGCCTTGAAAGGCGTCAATTCTTCATGTCTTCAACAACATTCGCGTCCCTCGGCGTGCCCGCACGCCTCGTCACCGTCCTTGCCCAGGGCGGTATCGACGCACCTTTCCCCATCCAGTCCGCCACCTTGCCGGATACGCTTAGCGGCCGCGACGTACTGGCCCGGGGCAAGACCGGCAGCGGTAAGACCCTTGGTTTCTCCATCCCCGTTGTCGCACGTATCGCCGAAGGCACCCGGGTGCCGGGCCGGCCCCGGGCACTGGTGCTGGCACCGACCCGCGAACTGGCCACCCAGATCAGTGCCGTCATCGAGCCGTTGGCAGCCGCGTACCGGATGAAGGTCACCACGATCTTCGGCGGCGTCTCGCAGCACCGGCAGGTCCAGGCCCTGAAGAGCGGCGTGGACATCGTCGTCGCCTGCCCCGGCCGGCTGGACGACCTGCTCAAGCAGCGTCACCTGACGCTCGACGGTATCGAGATCACCGTGCTGGACGAAGCCGATCACATGGCCGATCTCGGATTCCTGCCGGTCGTTACCCGCCTATTGGCCGCGACACCGAATTCCGGTCAGCGCCTGCTGTTCTCGGCGACGCTGGACAACGATGTCGATAAGTTGGTCAAGCGATTCCTGTACTCCCCCGCCGAGCACTCGGTCGACTCCGCCGACTCCCCCGTCGCGGCGATGACGCACCACGTCTTCACCGTCGCGGGACCTGACGCCAAGCGTGAGCTCATCAACACGCTGGCTTCGGGATCCGGACGCCGGATCTTGTTCATGCGCACCAAACATCACGCAAAGCGGCTGGCGCATCAGCTCACCCAGTCGGGCATTCCGTCAGTTGACTTGCACGGCAACCTGTCCCAGGGCGCCCGCGATCGCAACCTGGCGGCGTTCTCCAACGGCGACGCACGAGTCCTGGTGGCTACCGACGTCGCCGCGCGCGGGGTCCACGTCGACGATGTGGCGTTGGTCGTACATGTCGATCCGCCCGCCGAGCACAAGGCCTACCTGCACCGGTCCGGCCGGACCGCGCGTGCCGGTGGCTCCGGCGATGTCGTGACACTGGTCCTGCCCGAACAGCGCCGCGACGTCGACGCGCTGCTGCGCAAGGCCGCCATCAAGGCCACTCCACGCCAGGTAACCGCAGACTCCCCCGAGGTCAGCAACTTGGTGGGTGAGATCGCTCCGTACGTGAAACCCGCTCCGGCGCAAAAGCCCAACGGCTCCTCCACGGCGAACGGCCAGCGGTCGCAGCGGCCCCGCGGCGGCGCCGAGGGACGCCCGGCCCGTACGCCACGGCGCGGCGGGCAGGGCCAAGGTCGCCAGGGTCAGAGTCAGGGACGTCAGGGCCAGGGCCAGCGATCCGCCCGCAGGGCCGGCAACGGCGCCTCCCGGTAAACCGGCCGGCGCGGCTGATCACCTACACCGCTGCGGCGGCACGCATCGCCGCCTTCTCCTCGTAGTACTTTGCTCGCTCATCCACGGCGGCAAGGAATTTCGCGAGGTTCTGGCGAGCCTGCTCGCCCTCGGGACCGAAATCGTCACGTTCGAACACACGCCAAAAACGCAGGATGGGCTGTAGGACGTCGTCGTGATGGATGCGCAGGTCGTAGATTCCGGCCTTGGCAATGGCTATCGCGTTCTGCGCGAAACCTTCCATTCCCATACCCGGCATCGCGAAGCCGATGATTTCCTTGCAGATCGCCTGCATCGCCGCATCGGGCTCGATATCGAATGCGGCCGCCATGAGGTTGCGGTAGAAGACCATGTGCAGGTTCTCATCCAGCGCGACCCGGGCCAGCAGCTGATCGGCGATCGGACAGCCAGAGGCCTTTCCGGTGTTGCGATGGGAGATTCGCGTGGCCAACTCCTGGAACGATACGTATGCCAAGGCCTCAAGGGGAGTCTTGTCGCCCGAGTCGTAGCCGGCGACCGTGTGTGCCATGCGCATTGTTTCGAGGTTGCCCGGATCGACGCCCCGGGTCACAACCAGATAGTCGCGAAGGGCGATGCTGTGCCGCCCCTCCTCGGCGGTCCATTGGCCCACCCAGGTTCCCCAGGCTCCGTCCCGGCCGAACCGCGTGGCGATTTCCCGGTGATATGACGGCAGGTTGTCCTCGGTGAGCAAGTTCACCACCAGCGCAGCCTGAGCCACCGGGTCGAGCGGGCTGTCCTCTGGCCGCCAATCCTCGCCGCCCAGGAACGCAAAGTCTCTGCCCCGACTCCAGGGCACGTAATCGTGTGGGGCCCATGGTTTTGCGATACGCAGATGCCGTTCGAGATTCTCCTCGACAACGGGCTCCAACTCGGTGAGTAGTCGCGTTTGCAGTCCAGTCACCATCTCGTCCACCTCTCTGTCCGGCCTGACCAATGCCTAACCTACGGTACCGTAAGTTACGCAGAAGTAGGTTAGAGATAGGTGAACTTGTCGGGACTACGCGGCTCCCGAAGGCGTGCCATCAAGCACCGGCGCCACCAAGTAACTCGGCGCGCCAGGGTCAAGCACCAGCGACTGGCCGTGGCGGCTGGCCCACAGCTCGGGAATCGACGGAATGTAACGGGGCAGACTGGCGGCCGAGACGACCACTCGCAGCCGATGACCTGTCTCGATCACCGCGTCAACCTCGGTGAGGTCGATGTCGAGAATTGTCGGCACCCCGGGCTCCACCGGAGTCTTCTGCCCCTTGCCGGTCGGATGCCAGGGCGATAGATAGTCACCATCGACGGTGCACAGACTCCTACCCTCATCCACCGCGCGGCGCGACGCCAGTAACGCCCCCTCGGCCAGCATCCGGGAAAAGCCGTCGGGGGCCACATCGGTCACCGAAACGACCCAGAACGCCTCTGCGCCCATTGCTTTGGTGTTCAGGTGAAGATTAAGCGCCCCGGAGATGACCCATGGTTCCGCGGCAGGGGCCCCGGTGAAGGTAAGCGCGCCACGCTCGAAGTACCGCGAGTCCTTGAGCCCCGCAGTGCCCAGCGCCGCCGTCATGCCGGCCGTCAGCCGGGAGGTCGTGGGCGATTTCAGCAGCCCCAACCGCCGGCGCAGCAGATGCTCAGTTCGATTGAGGGGCGCCGCGCCGCGCAGCGACCCGTCGAAGGTGGTGTGCGCCGCGAACCCTGAAGGCTCGGCATCCAGGTAAAACCGGTGCGGGACGGCGTCCGGCCGCGGATAAGCCTCCAGAGAGTGCCAGTCACCGCCTTGCTGCTGCAAGGTGACGGGACCGTAGCGCTCCACGCCGTTGTCAATGCCCTTGAGCCACTTGTCAAACCACGCGCGCTGCAATACATCGAGCCGGGGAGGCCCGCCCGGCCGTCCCAGTTGGGCGCCCGGGGAGCCGTGGTACCCCTCATTGATGAGCACCTGGAATTTGCCTCCGGGCACCGCGGTTCGACGATGGATACGCAATGCCGCCGGCCCGAAGATGTCGTCCCAGGCCCCATAGACGAAGGTCGGAATCTCGATGTTCTCGAATCGGGGACTGATCTGCTGGAAGAACTCATCGTTGTCGATCAGCACACCACGGCCGCGCAGCCCCTCGAAGATGTAACGGATCACGCGGTTCAGTGGCGCCCGCAACCGCCCCACGAGCCAGCCCGGCCCGATGCCGCCGCGCGCCACATCCGAGGGCGACGGCAGCCACTTGCCAAGGGCCACCGCAAGCATCCAGAACGGCATGAAAAAGGTCTGTGCTCCACCGGTTTTCATGAGGTCTCGGGAAATATCGCTCACCGGCTCGACGGCGAACACCGCGCCAAGACCGGGCACCCGATTGCCCGCCGCCTGCAACGAGTTGATCGAGCAATAGGAAATGCCGTACATCCCGACCGCGCCGTCGCACCATGGCTGCGCCTGCGCCCACGCGACCACCTCCGCGGTGTCCCGCTGTTCGACGTCGTTGAACATCCCCCAGTCTCCGGTGGACGCCCCGGTGCCGCGCACGTCGACCACCACCTGTGTGTATCCGCTGCGGATCAGTGCGTCGTTGACCCCGAAGGTGGCGAGGCCGCCACCCGGGACGGCACGCGCAAGTTCCGCGAGCTCGAACAGCCGGGGATTCTTCGGCGGGGCGGCCGGCACGGTGATACCGAATCTCCGCAGTCCCCGCAGCAGCCACGCGGCCAGATGGGTAACCGATTTGTTGTACGGGGTCAGGTTCAACAGCACCGGCAGCCGGTCGGATACCGGAGTGCCGTCCGCATGAGCCGGCCGAAACACCTGTGCCTTGAGCACGGTGCCGTCGGCCAGCGGTATCGACACGTTCGGAGTGAAGGAGACACGGAGATATCGGCTGGGACCATCGGCCACCGCGGTCCACTGTTCAGCCAGGTCCGCCCCGGCCAGTGAGGTGTCAGCGGCCGGTACCGCAACCGGGACGCTTCGCTGCTTTGCCGTGGTCACTACGAACTCCTCCCAGGTCGGGGCGTCGTTGCCCGCGCTTACCCGGAGATTCACGTTACTTGCAGTACGGATATTTTGGGGACGACTTGTGACAAGTGTTGAACAACGCGGGCCGACTTTGTGTCCGGCGTGGCGCCGTCACCTGTCGGACTCGCTGCCTAGGCTGCCAGCCATGAGCGAGATTGCGCAGGATCGGCCGGTGCGCCGGCCCGCGCTGTCTCCTTCACGTGCCAGCGACTTCAAACAGTGCCCGCTGCTGTACCGGTTCCGGGCGATCGACCGGCTCCCCGAACCTCCGTCGACCGCCCAGGTCCGCGGCAGCCTCGTGCACGCCGCACTGGAGGATTTGTACGCGCGGCCCGCCGCCGAACGCGAATACGCCACCGCGGCCGGTCTGGTGGAGCCCGCATGGGACCGCCTCGTGGAATCGAATCCCGAGCTGGCCGAGGTAGTCGAGGCGGAGCGCCTTCCCAAGTTCTTCGACGAGGCACGGGACCTGTTGTCCGGCTACTACCGCCTCGAAGATCCGACTCGATTCGATCCCGATAGTTGCGAAGAACGCGTCGAGGTGGAATTGGCCGACGGGACGATGCTGCGCGGATTCATCGACCGGATCGACATCGCCCCCGGCGGTGCGATGCGACTCGTCGACTACAAGACCGGGCGCGCACCACGCGCCTTGTTCGAAGCCAAGGCGCTCTTTCAGATGAAGTTCTACGCCGTCGCGCTGTATCGCACCCGTGGCGTGGTGCCCCGGCGGTTGCGTCTGCTGTACCTGTCTGACGGCGAAGTTCTCGACTACTCCCCCGACGAAGCCGAGCTGCTCAAGTTCGAGAAGACGCTGATGGCCATCTGGCGGACAATTCAAAATATCGGCACCACAGGCGATTTCCGCCCCAATCCATCCCGGCTGTGCGATTGGTGCGCCCACCAGTCGCTGTGCCCGGCGTTCGGCGGCACACCGCCGCCCTACCCGGGATGGCCCGCAGATTACGGTGTCTCTGACGCGGATATCGGAGACGCCGAATCCTCCGCGACCGCTATTCCGGGAGATGCCGCATGACATTGGAGCCGACGGGCTGTTACTACCGGCGCTTGGACACCGATGGCGAGTTCCAGGTGTTCGAGTCCACCGAACTCACCGCCAGCGGATGGGGCCCCAACCTGCAGCATGGCTCGCCCCCGATGGCTCTGCTACTCAAGGCCATCGAGGAGCTGCCCGAGCCACGCGAGAACCTGCGAATTGGCCGCGTCGCGCTCGACATCTTGGGTCCGGTACCGCTGGAGCCGGTGCGGGTGCGCGCCTGGATCGAGCGGCCGGGCCGCCGGATCGCGCTGGCCGTCGCCGAGATGGAGGCGCGTGCCAATGGCGGATACCGCGCGGTCGCGCGGGCCAGCGCCTGGTTACTGGCAACGTCGGTGACGGCCGACAAGGCAAGCGACCGATACCCCGCGCTACCCGAATACCCGGCGGGCCCGACGCCGTCGGCCTTCGGCTTCGAAGGCTCCAATTACTCAAAGTCGGTTGATTTCCAATGGTTTTCGGTGCCGGATGGCGAGGCACAAGTAGCTTGGATGCGGCCGCATGTACACATAGTCGATACCGAAGTGACCACACCGTGGCAGCGCCTGGCATCTGTCATCGACTCGGCCAACGGCATCGGCGCGGTGCTGAACCCCCTGCGATTTGTGTACATGAACACCGACACCGTGATGCACGTGCATCGAATCCCCCACGGTGACGAATTCGGAGTGCGCGCCCGCATGTCGGTCGGCCCCGACGGGGTGGGCGTGACCACCGCGGAGATCTTCGATCGCCGGGGCTACATCGGCACCAGCGCCCAGACCGTGCTGGTCCAGCGGCGTTAGGCGCTGGCCCTGCGCCGTACGGTTTCCTTGATGTGCTCAGGGAGCGCGGGTGCGTGCAAGAGTTGCGGAAGCAGCTCGGGTTCACGGGTCAGCGCCCGGAACGCCAGTCCGATGCTCACCTCATGATCCGGAACATTGCGAACGGTGATGAGGTCACCCTGGCGCACCGCACCCGGAGAGATCACCCGTAGGTAAGCGCCCGGAACCGCCTCGACGGTAAAGGTTTTCACCCAGCCTCGCTGTTCCAGCCAGGCCGCGAAGGTGCGGCACGGTATCCGCGGCGCAGACACCTCCAACACCAGTCCATCGGCGCCGACATGCCAGTGCTCGCCGATCCGCGCCCCGGTCACATCGATGTCGCGGGTCGTGAGGTTCTCGCCGAACTGTCCGTTATCCAGATCGCGGCCCAGCTCCCCTTGCCACCAATCGAGGTCTTCGCGGGCGTACGCGTATACGGCTTGATCATCGCCGCCGTGCACGCTGTGATCGCCGATGGCGTCACCCACCAGCCCACTGCCCGCCCCCTCGACGGGTGCGCGTACCGCAATCGCCGAATTCGTTGGCCGCTTGTCGATCCCGGTAGGCACCGGCCCACCCGTCGGATTGGCCCGCAGATCCCCCACATTCACCGTCAACACTGATGCCACTTGTACAGGATACGAATCCCGGTTCTGGGCTCACTTCCCCACACTCAGGAAGGCGTCCATCGCGAACTCAAGCCTGCCGGTAAAGGTGTCCGAAGCAAACGCGTCCGCCGACCGGGCAAGTGCAGGGTAATCATCGGTGTGCTCGCCCAACGGAGGCGACCACACCGATCCGGTGTCCTGCTCCTCTTGGACCAGACCTAGCAGGAAATAGTGCAGGCACGAGCTGATACGCGCCGCCGCTCGACCACCGAAGCCCGCTTCCAGGAGCGCTGACACCGTCGCTTCAGTGACATTCATGGTGTTGCGCTCGAATACGTTGGTTCCCAATACCACTCGAGCACCGTCTCGACGGGCCAGCAGGACTGCCCATTGTCGTCGAGTTATCTCTTTGACGCGTTGCAACGGCTCTTCAGGAAGACCCTCGAGGGACAGATCCGCCAAGATCGCGTCCGCCATCAACTCGAACAGTCGCGCCTTCGTCTTCACCTGAAACGACACGGTATTGAGGTGCACGCCCATCCGGGCGGCCACGGCGCGCAGCGCCACAGCGTCTCGCCCACCCTCGTCAAGCAAGTCAAGAGCAGTGCCAACAACGTCGCCGAGGGTGTGTCGACGCTTGGTCATCGCAATGCCATTCTCCGAGGTAGCCAACTTGGTCAGTGACCAACTATACTCTTGGTCACTGACCAAGTAGTGAGGTATCAGCCATGGTCGCCGCAGGTGATGGACCAAGCACAGCACGAGTGATTCCCGGGTTCTGCGCACTGTGCAAATCGCGGTGCGGCGCACTGTTCACGGTGCGAGACGACCACATCGTGAATGTGGAACCTGATTTTTCGCACCCAAATGGCGATGCACTGTGCGCAAAAGGGCGTGCGGCTCCCGAGATCGCCGATCATCCCGCCCGGCTCCGCACACCGTTACGTAGGGTAAGCCCCAAGGGTGAGCTCCCCGCACGCTGGGAACCAATATCTTGGGACGAAGCGATTCGGGTGACCCGCGAAGCGCTCACCACGGTCAAAAATCTTAACGGTGCGAACGCAATTGCGCTTCAGCACACGTCTCCGAGCGGTACTGCCCTATCCGACTCCATGGAGTGGATCGACAGATTGTTCCGCCTCATCGGAAGTGCGAACATCCTCAGCAGCACAGAAAACTGCAACTGGCACAAGGATTTCACCCACACCTTCACTTTCGGCGCCAGAACTCCCCCGGCCAACTGGCTTGACGCCAAGCTCGGAATACTCTGGGGACATAACCCAGCCAAGACCTGGCTAGCACAGGCCTCGCTCGTTTCCAGAGCACGGTCGCTGGGCATGAAGCTGGTGGTGATCGATCCACGCCGATCAACCAGCGCCCTCGATGCCGATCTGTGGCTACGCGTGAGACCTGGAACCGATGCGGCGCTGGCGCTATGCGCTATCCGGCACCTCATCGAAACACAAAGATACGACAAAGAATTCATCGGGCGCTGGTCCAACGCACCGTTCCTCGTAGAGGATCGAACGGGCCGTTTCCTGCGACCGGAACCCTGCTCCGCACAGTTCGTGGTGTGGAACACCCGACATGGACATCCCGAAATAACGAATACCGAATCCACGGACTCCAACTGGATGGACTGGTCACTGCGCTACCACGGCATCGTCGCGACAGCGCAGGGGCCGGTACAAGCCCGCACCGCACTGAGTCATCTCTGGGAGGCCGCCGCCCCATGGGACTATCCAACCACTAGTGCACGTACCGGAATTTCAACGCACGATCTGCGGAAATTCGTCGATCTACTCGCCGAGTCAATGCCCGAGATCGGCTATCACGCCTGGACCGGAATCGCCCAGCATGCACATGCCACGCAGACAGAGCGAGCCATAGCGTGCCTCTATGCGTTACTCGGCGGGTTCGACCGCCGAGGAGGGAACCTTCAGCTCCCGCTCCTGCCGGCCCGCAGCACCGCGGTATCCATTCCCACCGAGAACATCGCCAAAGGGCTTGGGCAACAAAGTCATCCTTTGGGTGTCTCCCAAATGGGGTACATCACCGGAGCCGACTTTCAAAATGCGGTTCTGAACGACGACCCCTATCCCGTAAAGGCTCTTCTCTCATTCGGGGCCAACCCGATCCTCACCCAACCCGACTCCAAGCGCACCGCCGAAGCCCTGTCCAAACTCGATTTCTATGTGCACGTCGACCTATTCCACAACCCCACCAACGAGTACGCCGACGTTCTACTCCCGTCATCGAGTCCGTATGAGAACGACTCGGTGCGCCTGGGCTGGGAACTCACCCACGAGGGAGCCGAGAGGCTTCAGTATCGACCTCAGCTCATCTCCCGCAGAGGCGACACCCGTAGCGACGCCGAAATCGCGTTTCTGCTCGCACGAGCACTGGGACATGATGACGACGAATACTTTTCACTCGGGCTCGACGCGGCACGTGACAGAGTGCTTGAGCCCCTGAGCATCACGCTCGCGGAGCTCAAGGAACAACTGGTTGTCAAGGTCCCGCTGCCCACCGGTTCCGAGAAGTACCGCTCTCATGGCTTCAACACACCGTCACGACGGGTAGAGCTGTACTCCGAGCGCTTGCACGACGCAGGACAAGATCCCGTCCCGAACTTTGCCGCCGCACCCGATGGTGATGAAGTGCTGCCCTACCTGCTTTCCTGCGTCAAAAACGGCTACTACTGTCACAGCCAGCATCGCGCCATCAACTCGCTGCGCAAGCGGGCACCACATCCGAATGTGTATGTCTCCGAACATGTCGCCGCCAAGCATCGATTGAGCCCTGGCATGGCCGCGGAGATCCGCACCAGCACTGGAGCCATCACCATGACGGTCGAAGTCGACCCGTCGCTGTCGGACGACGTACTCATTGCGGAGTTCGGCTGGTGGGAGGGCAACCCCGATCTCGGTCTTCCGGCGCTCGACGCCTTTTCCGCGACGGGGAGCAACTACAACACCATCATCACGACCGCCGTCGCAGACCCCGTCAGCGGTTCAATTCCGTTTCGTTCCGTCCCGTGCACCATCACATCCGCAGCCTCCTCATCGATATGGGAAGGTAGGCGGCGCTTCGCCGTGACGGGGCTGCGAATGCAGACCAGTGATATCGCTACGGTCACGCTCAGCCCGATCGACGGGCTGGCGCTACCCGGATTCATCTCCGGTCAATACCTAGAACTATCCATGCCAGAGCGATCCGACCATAGTCGGCGCTATTCCATGACATGCCAGTCTGTCGATGTCGGTTCGAGTTACGAAATCTCCGTGAAGCGGATCGACGGCGGCGAGATCTCCCCGTTGATACATCAGATGGGCATTGGCGACGAGGTTGAATGCACTTCCCCGGCAGGCTCATTCACTATTCCGCACGCCGACAACCCGTCGCCCTTGGTCTTCGTCGCGATCGGTGTTGGCATCACGCCGTTCATCAGCGCACTTCGCACCGCGGCCTATTGCACGCCAGCCGATAGGCGAGCACACATCACCCTTCTCTACTCGAGCCGGACCTTCGCCGAGATGGCCTACGCCGACGAATTGGCACAGATCGGCCAAATCCTCGGCGATCGATTCCGGATGACGACATTTATCACTCGCGCAACAGAAGCCCATGAAAACCCCGGCGAACACACCGTGATACACCGACGGTTCACACCCGCCGATATTCCTGATCCGCTCCTGGACGCAGGCGGGCGAGTCTATTACTGCGGCCCCACCGAGGCTGCGCGAGAGATCAAGCAGTATCTGACCGTCCACGGCGTGGGTGCTCACCGGTTCTTCAACGAATCATTTCACCTGCCCGCATCGACAGGCCATGTCCCAACCACCGATGCCACCGTGCGCTTCGCGCGATCTGGACGCACCGCGAAATGGGTTGCGGCCGAGCGACTGACCCTGCTGGCCCTCGCCGAGCGCAACGGCATTCCCGCTCCGAGTGGGTGCCGGGTCGGGCAGTGTGAGAGCTGCGCGACCGGACTAGTGCGGGGCAACGTAAGACATCTCGTCGACGTCAATGACGAATACCTCGACGGATCCTATTGCCTCACATGCCAATCTCTACCGATGGGCGATGTCGTACTGGATCTTTGAATCTCAGGCCGGATCGGCGACGGCGGTGGCACCTCGGTAGCAGGCGATGAGTCCCGCGATGAGCCCAAGCGCCGCGGCCTCGATGATCACAATCAGCACATTCACCGGACTCATCAGCTGCATGAGGTTCCCGATGAACAGACTCATCGGGGTGTGCCTACCGAAGGCCGAGAAGAAATAGACGCCCGCTGCTCCAGCGGCTATGAAGGCCAACGGCACCGACGCGACAGCGGTGGCGAGCACCCGCGGGACGACGTACCCATGTGTGATGTCGATGCCCCTGCTACGCATGGCGCCAATCTGCTCTTGGATCCGCGCAGAATCTGCTTCGGCGAACACCACTGTCGCGCCGGCGGCCGCGGCCACCAGGACTGCGTGCGCGGGGAATCCCGTCGGGCCGAACACCAAAGCCTCCAGAACAAGCACGATCACCACAGCCAGCGGTATCGCCACCATGCACATCGGCAGCACCGAGACTCTGGCTATCGCGCCCGCCTGCCGGAAGAACTCGCGCACGGCGGGCGGCCGAGTCAGCGCGGCAACGAGCACATCCCGCGTCATCGCCAGGAAGCCGGTCAGTGAGCGCGTGGGCCTCTCGGTGGGGCTCAGAATCAGGTCATCCCCCGGGCCCGCGTGCGTCATTGCCGGGGCATCTACATACGTGGTCACACATCTCTACATATCGCGTTCTGCTCATCTGCGCGGCAGAATGCTCAAGATCGCCAAGGACCCCGGGACCGGCGGTTTTAGCTGGGATCCCTACCGCAGCAGGCCTGCGACTAGACCGCAACCTTGTTGCGACGGCGTTCCCGAACCATGGCGATCGCGGTCTTGAGTCCGCGCCGCGGAGCCGAATCCAACTCCGGTGCCGGCGGTTGTTCCAGGACCACGAACATCCGCTCACTACGGGTTTCTGGTGCGTTATCCGCGGTGGCGTGCAGGAACCGGTCCGGCAGTGAGAGTTTGGCAATGGTGCGCCAGGTCTTCGCGTACTGGAACAGCATCGATCCGGTGGTGTACGGCAGATCGTAGCGCTCACAGATCTCCCGCACCCGCACCGAGATCTCGTGCAGCCGGTTGCTCGGCAGATCCGGGTAAATATGGTGCTCGATCTGATGACACAGGTTGCCACTCATCAGCCGCATCGTCGGTCCGGCATTGAAGTTCGCGCTGCCGAGCAGCTGGCGCAGGTACCACTGACCGCGCGTCTCGTTCTCCATGTCCGTCACGGTGAACTTCTCGGCGCCGTCCGGGAAATGCCCGCAGAAGATCACGGCGTTGGACCAAAAGTTCCGCAGCAAATTGGCCGTCGCGTTGGCGGTGAGCGTCGACCGGTAGGTGGCGCCGGGCGATACCGCGGTGATTGCCGGGAACGCGACATAGTCCTTGAAGACCTGCGAACCGGCCGACGTCAGCAATTCACGCGTCCGCTGCTTGGTCGCCTCGCGCGTTTCCTTGGTCCAGATCTTCCGGAATTCCAGGTGCTGCAGGGCGATTCCCCACTCAAATCCCGCCGCCAGGATGAAGTTGAGCGGCATGTTCAGAAGGTTGCGCACCTTCCAGGGCTCATCGCGAGTGACCCGCAGGATCCCGTAACCGACATCATCGTCCAGATCCAGGATGTTGGTGAACTTGTGATGCTCGACGTTATGCGTGATGCGCCAGTGTTTGGCCGCACCGGCCATGTCCCACTCCCAGGTCGAGGAGTGAATCTCCGGATCGTTCATCCAGTCCCACTGACCGTGCAGAACGTTGTGACCGATCTCCATGTTCTCGATGATCTTGGCGACCGCCAAGGTCAGAGTTCCGGCCCACCACGCGGAGCGCTTCTTGCTCGCGGCCAGCAGCACACGGCCCGTCAATTCAAGGGCACGCTGCGCGGCAATGGTGCGGCGGATATACCGGGCGTCACGCGCACCGCGCGACTCCTCGATCTCACGTCGCAGCCCATCGAGCTCGACGGCCAGGTTCTCGACGTCCTCGCTAGTGAGATGCGCGAATGCCGAGATGTCCGTGATTGCCATCGGCCTCCTTTCGCGCCCACGATACCTTCACCCTACGGTCCCGTAGGTTACTCGCTGGTAAATGGACACGCCACAGGCGGTGACAACCAGGCCACGGTACGCGCCGACACGCCGTTTTCTGGGCGGATCGAAGGCGTGTCGGATACCCAATACGGCGTGTCGAACATCAGTGGGTGGTGACTGGACTCACTTGGCAAAAGTGGCGAGATTCCCGACAAGATCCAGCAGCGGCTGGGGTACCACACCGAGCAAGACAGTCACCAGCGCGCTGACTCCGATCGATATCGTCACCGCCGGTCCGGGAATGCGAAGCACCCCGGAGTCCTCGACCGGGTCGGCGAAAAACATCACCACGATGACGCGCACATAGAAGTACGCGGCGATGGCGCTGCAGAGCACGCCCACGACCACCAGCGGCACGGCGCCGCCGGAGGCCGCCGCCTCGAAGACCGCGAACTTGCTGACGAATCCACTCGTCAACGGGATGCCCGCGAACGCAAGCAAGAACAGCGCGAACACGATGCCCAGCACCGGAGCCCGGCGGCCGATCCCCGCCCAGCGCCGCAGATCGGTGACCTCGTCGTCATCGTTGAAGTCGCCATCAGCGCCGTCATCGGCAGCACCCGAACGCACCAGGCCGGCGATCGCGAAGGCCCCGACGGTGCTGAAACCGTATGCGGCCAAATAAAACAGCGTTGACGAGACACCTCGCTCATTGGCGGCGGCCACTCCGGTGAGCAGAAATCCGGTATGCGCCACCGCCGAATAGGCAAGCATGCGTTTGACGTCTGTTTGTGTTACCGCGCCAATCGAACCGATCAGCATGGTGGCGATCGCAACCGCCCACAGCACCGGCCGCCAATCGGCGGTGATTCCGGGCAGCGCGACGTAGAGAACCCGCAGCAGCGCTCCGAAAGCGGCGATCTTCGTGGTGGCCGCCATGAATGCGGTCACCGGTGTCGGTGCTCCCTGATAGACGTCCGGGACCCAGAAATGAAAGGGCACGGCCCCGACCTTGAACAGCAGCCCTACCGAAAGCATCGCCACACCGAGCAGCAGGAAGGAGCGCTCCCCCGCGTCGGCGTTGATCGCGCGCGCGACGGCGTCGAGTTCGACGGTTCCGGCGTATCCGTAGACGAATGCCGCACCGAAAAGGAAGAACGCCGAAGAGAAGGCACCCAGCAAGAAATACTTGAGTGCCGATTCCTGGGACAGCAGCCGACGGCGCCGCGCCAGCGCGCACATCACATACAGCGGAAGCGAAAACACCTCCAGCGCAACGAACATTGTCAATAGGTCATTGCAGGCGGGAAAGAGCATCATGCCCGCGATCGCGAACAACGTCAGCGGGAAGATCTCCGTCTGGGTGATGCCGGTGCGGTTCAGCACCTGCTCCGGCTCGCTTCCGGGCACGCTGGACGCCTGGGCCGCGAAGGCATCCAGTCCTCCGCTGGTCCCGACGCCGACAGCGCTCGGTGCCACCGCAATCGTTCTTCGCTGCGCCATGACCGCCAGCGCCAGGCCAGAAGCCACCAGGATGAGCCCTTGCAGATACAGTGCCGGACCGTCGATCGCCACCGCACCGTTCATGACAACCTGCTGCGAACCGTGCAACGCGACCACCGCGACAAAGGCACCGAGAATCGCGCTTGTCGCCAGCGCCAGTTGGGTGTTGAGCCGGTATCGCCGCGGCGCGAATGCCTCCACGAGTACCGATACCACCGCGGCCCCGAACATGATCAACATGGGCGAAAGCGCGCCGTAAGCGACCGGCGGAGCGGGGAGGATCCCGATATCGGTCATCGCTGCTCGCCTTCGCCGTGCCGGAGGGCCACATCGGCCACGACCGGCGGCGGGTCCTTCTCCTTGACTGTGCGCAACGTCTGCTCGACGGCGGGATTCACGATGTCCAGCAGCGGTTTCGGGTAGATTCCCAGCACCAGTAGCAGCGCGATGAGCGGCGCCACCACGGTCAATTCCCGGCGTTTGAGATCCCCGATGGTCTCATTCTCCGGCGCCAACGGACCGGTCATCATCCGCTGATACATCCACAACACGTAGATCGCCGCCAGCACCAATGCGACAACCGCACACGCCGCCGCCACCGGGTAGCGAGTGAAAGTGCCTACCAGAACCAGGAACTCACTGATGAAGGGCGCCAGACCAGGCAGCGACAAGGTCGCCAGGCCCGCCACCAAGAACGAGCCGGCGAGAACCGGAGCCACCTTCTGCACCCCACCGTATGCCGCGATGAGTCGAGATCCTCTGCGGGTAACCAGGAATCCCGCGACCAACATCAGCGCCGCGGTGGAGATACCGTGGTTGACCATGTAGAGGGTCGAGCCCGATTGCCCCTGACTGGTCATCGCGAAGATACCCAGAATGATGAACCCGAAATGCGAGATCGATGTGTAGGCGATCAGACGCATTACATCGGTCTGCCCGATCGCCACGATGGCGCCGTAGATGATTCCGACGACCGCCAGTGTGATGATCACCGGGGTGAAATATCTACTGGCATCGGGGAAAAGCTGGATGCAATACCGCAGCATCGCAAACGTACCCACCTTGTCGACTATCGCCATCATGAGCACCGCACTGGCCGGTGTGGCATGCACCGCGGCGTCGGGCAGCCAGGTATGGAAAGGCCAGAGCGGCGCCTTGACTGCGAACGCGAACATGAAGCCCAGGAAGAGTGCCTTCGCCACACCGGGGTCTACATCCAGTGCGCCGGTGGCGACCATTTCGGTGATCTCACGCAGATCGAACGTGCCGCCTTGCCTCCCGCCCGGGCTCTGCGCCGTGGCGACGTACAGACCGATCACGGCCGCCAACATGATGAGACCACCGAACAGGTTGTACATCAAGAATTTCACCGCCGCGCGGGAGCGCTGCGCGACGTCGGAGTGTGTGCTGCCGAACCCCCCGATCAGAAAATACATCGGGATGAGCATTGCCTCGAAGAAGATGTAGAAGAGCAGGACGTCTAGGGCCGCGAAGGACAACAGCACCATGGATTCCACAACCAGGAGCAATGCCACGTAGCGCTGCGCCAGTGGGCGATTTCCGTATCCGGGAGCTTCTGCCCCATCGTTCCATCCGGCCAGCAGTAGCACCGGAAGAAGCCCGGCAGTGAGCAGCACCAGGGCAAGGCCGATCCCGTCGAGGCCGACCGCGTACTTCATGCCGAATGCCGGTATCCACGAGACTGATTCGACGAATTGATACTGCGGGCCGGCCGGGTCGAATGCGACCGCCAACCCGATCGCGACAATCAAGACGATCAGCGATACACCCAACGCCACCTTCTTGGCCAGGGCCCGCCGGTGGGTCGGTAGCACCAACACCGCGGCGGCACCTAGTAACGGAATGAGCCACAACGCAGTTACGGTACCCACGGCACTCACCACCTCACTGCCATCAACACCGCGACCACCACGGCCGCGCCGGCACACATGGACAACGCGTAGGAGCGGACATGACCTGTCTGCATATGCCGTACCCAACCCGATACAGCGCCGAGGGTGGAGGCCACGCCGTTGACCAGACCATCGACCGCTCGGTCATCGGCCAGCACCAGGCCACGCGTCAGGCGCTGTCCGGGCCGCATGAACACCGCCTCATTGAAGGCATCTCCGTAGAGATCCCGGCGCGCGGCGACGGTGAGCGCGGCGCCCGGCGGTGCGGTCTCCGGCACGCTCGCGCGATACATCCAGTAGGCGATGCCGATTCCGCAGAGCACCACCGCCACCGTGACGGCGCTGACCACCCAAGCCGGTACCGGTAACTCACCGTGATGGACGCCGACCACAGGCGTCAGCCAGTTCTGCAGCGCCCCACCTAGACTCAGCAGGAATCCGGCTCCCACCGATCCGAGTGCGAGCACCATCATCGGCCATGTCATCACCGCGGGTGATTCGTGCGGATGCACGTCCTCGCGCCAGCGACGCCGACCGAAGAAGGTCAACAGCATGACCCGAGTCATGTAGAAAGCTGTGATTCCGGCGCCCAGCAGGGCCGCCGTACCCAACAGGAATCCTCCCGCACCACCGTGTGCGAAAGCGACCTCGATGATCTTGTCCTTGGAGTAGAAACCCGCGAATGGCGGAACACCAATGATGGCAAGATATCCCAGCCCAAAGGTGGCAAACGTGATCGGCATGACGGTGCGTAACCCGCCGTAGCGGCGCATGTCGGTCTCTTCGTTCATACCGTGCATGACCGAACCGGCACCCAAGAACAGTCCGGCCTTGAAAAACCCGTGTGTGAGCAGATGCATGATCGCTACCGCATACCCCGCGGGTCCCAAACCTGCCGCCAGCACCATGTACCCGATCTGCGACATCGTGCTCGCGGCAAGGGCTTTCTTGATGTCGTCCTTGGCGCAACCGATGACAGCCCCGAAGAGCAAGGTGACGGCGCCTACCAGCACCACCGCCACCTGGGCGTACGGAGCGTGTTCGAAGATCGGCCCAGACCGGGTGATCAGATAGACACCCGCGGTCACCATGGTTGCCGCATGAATGAGTGCGGACACCGGGGTGGGGCCTTCCATCGCATCCCCCAGCCACGACTGCAACGGCACCTGGGCAGACTTCCCGCAGGCCGCCAGCAGCAGCGCCAATCCGATTGCGGTATCACGACTCTCACCAGCCGCGCCCGCCGATCCCAGCACCTGCGAGAATCCGACAGAGCCGAATGTCGCGAACATCAGCATCATGGCCAGTGCCAGCCCCATATCGCCAACCCTGTTGACGATGAAGGCCTTCTTGGCCGCCGCGGCGGCCGACGGCTTCTGATACCAGAAACCGATCAGCAGGTAGGAGGCCAAACCGACACCCTCCCAGCCCACGTACAGTCCAAGGAAGTTGTCGGCGAGCACCAGCAGCAGCATGGCCGCCAGAAACAGATTCAGATACCCGAAGAACCTCCGCCTGTCGGGATCGTGCGCCATGTAGCCGATCGAGTAGACATGGATCAGCGAACCCACCCCGGTGATCAGCAATGCGAAGCACACCGACAGCTGATCGAGGGTCAACCCGAAATCAATGTGCAGTGCCCCGACCGGTACCCAGCTGAAAAGTACCTCATGCACCACTCGCTCGGCCCCGGTCCTGCCCAGCATGCCGAAGAAGGCCACCACAGCCACCAGGAAAGACCCGAGGGCCGCGGCACAGCCCAGGAGGTGTCCCCAGGCGTCTGCACGGCGACCGGCGAGCAGAAGCACGGCGGCACCAACAAGAGGCAGCACCGGCATGAGCCATGTCACGAGCGCTCCCCTCCTAGAACTTCAACAGATCGGCATCGTCGACCGAGGCCGACCTACGGGTGCGGAAGATGGTCATGATGATCCCCAGCCCCACAACAACCTCCGTAGCCGCAACGACCATGGTGAAGAATGCGATGACCTGGCCGTCGAGGTTCCCGTGCATGCGCGCGAACGTGACGAAGGCCAGGTTGGCGGCGTTGAGCATCAACTCGACGCTCATGAAGACCACAATCGCGTTGCGGCGCAACATCACACCGGCCGCACCGATGGTGAAGATGAGCGCGGCGAGATAGAGGTAATTGTCAGGATTCATGCCTGCTCACCTCTACCTCCATGTTCCGCGGCGTGAGTACACCGCTGACCGACAGTTCCGAGAACGACCCATCGGGAAGTAGTGCGGGCACGTCGACGGCGTTATGCCGGGCATACACACCGGGATTCGGCAACGGGGTGGCGCGATCGCCGTGCTGAAACCGTCGAATGGCCAGCTCGCGTTGGCCGCCGGCTTGGCCCAGCCGCTCGCGGTGCGCCAGCACCATCGCTCCGATGGTCGCGGTGATCAGAAGTGCGCCGGTCAGTTCGAACGCCCACAGGTAGTCGATGAAGATGCGCTCGGCCAGACCCTCTACATTGCCACGGCTGTTGGCTTGCTCTAACCCCACAAAGGCTGTGGTGGAGGCATTTCCGATACCCGCGATGGCAAGGATCCCGAATCCCAATCCCGCCGCGACGGCACCTACTCGTTGCCCCGGCAGGGTCTCCACCAGTGAGTCCGAGGAATCCACACCCACGAACATCAGGACGAACAAGAAGAGCATCATGACCGCGCCGGTGTACACCACCACCTGGGCAACACCCAAAAACAGCGCCCCCTGAGCCACGAAGAACACCGCCAGGATGACCATCGTCATCGCAAGAAAGATCGCCGAGTACACCGCCTTTGGCGCGGCGATCACGCCAAGCGCTCCGAGCACCGCGAGGGCGCCGAGCACCCAGAACGTCACCCCTTCCCATGTCGGGGTGCGGGACAATCCCTCGACAGCAAGTACCGCCGCCTGATTGGCCACGACATCGGGGCTCACCTGCCGTCCTCCCCGCCGCTAGGCAGGTTGCCCAGGTAGTAGTCGGTGTCAGTGGCGCCGGGGTACATCGCGTGGGGTGGTGGCGTCATGCCCGGTCGCAGCGGCGCGAGTAACTTGTCCTTGCCATAGATGAGGTCGGCCCTGTTGTCGTCGGCCATCTCGTAGTCGTTGGTCATGGTGAGCGCCCGCGTGGGGCATGCCTCGATGCACAGCCCGCAGCCGATACACCGCAGATAGTTGATCTGGTACACCCGCCCGTACCGCTCTCCCGGCGAGAACCGCTCCTCCTCGGAATTGTCTGCGCCCTCGACGAATATCGCGTCCGCCGGGCAAGCCCAGGCACACAGCTCGCAACCTATGCACTTCTCCAGACCGTCGGTATAGCGATTGAGCTGATGCCGCCCGTGGTAGCGAGCCGCGGTCGGTTGCTTCTTCTCGGGGTACTGCTCGGTGAGCCGCTTCTTGAACATGGACGAGAAGGTGACCCAGAACCCGGCCATGGCATCGACCGAACGTCGCAGCAGATCAGGCATGTGCGTCCTCCTTGGTGGTTGAGTACGCCGCCGCATCGGCACGCTGCCCCGGCAGTGGCGGCACCGGGAATCCGCCGGCCATCGGATCAAAGCTGGAGCTGAGCAACGGTTTTGGTGGCTGCGTACGCCGGGACAGCACACCCACCAGGGCGATGCTGCCGACCGAGACGACCACCCCGGTGATCCCGAGGATGGCCGACGAGTGCCCGTATCCATACAGCGCCATGGCCTTTACCACACCGACGATGACGATCCACACCAACGCGACCGGGATCAGAACCTCCCACCCCAAGCGCATGAACTGGTCATAGCGCAGCCGCGGCAGGGTGGCGCGCAACCACATGAACAAGAACATGAATCCCCACACCTTGGCCACGAACCACACCACCGGCCACCACGAGGTATTGGCCCCGTCGATCAGACTCACCGGCCAGGGCGCGTGCCAGCCACCCAGGAACATGGTGGCGGCCAATCCGGAAACCGTCGCCATATTGATGTATTCGGCGAGCATGAACATGGCGAAGCGCAATGAGGAGTATTCGGTGTGGAAACCGCCGACGAGCTCGCCCTCGGCTTCCGGCAGGTCGAATGGCGCCCTATTGGTTTCGCCGACCATCGCGGTCACATAGACGAGAAATGAGGGCAAGAGCAGGAAGACATACCAGCGGCTCTCCTGCGCCGCCACTATTCCAGAGGTAGACATCGTCCCCGCCAGCAGGAAGACGGCGGCGAAGGTCAGACCCATCGCGATCTCGTAGGAGATCACCTGCGCGGAGGATCGCAGCCCGCCCAGCAGAGGGTATGTCGATCCGGATGCCCAGCCTCCCAACACAATGCCGTATACACCGACTGAGGTCACGGCCAGCACGAAAAGGATGGCCACCGGTAGGTCGGTGAGTTGCAAGGGTGTGCGATGCCCGAAAACCGTGACAACGGGCCCGAACGGGATGACCGCGTACGCGACGATCGCCGGCACAACGGAGATGATGGGTGCCAGCAGGTAGATCGGCTTGTCCACCCCGGCAGGCGTAAGGCCCTCCTTGAGCGCCAGTTTCACGCCGTCGGCCAGGCTCTGCAGCAGGCCGAACGGCCCCACCCTGTTGGGTCCGATGCGGCGCTGCATCCAGGCCAGCACCCTGCGCTCGACGAGGATGGCGATAAGCACAGTGAGAACCAGAAAGGCGAATACGGCAACACATTTCACCAGAACAAGCCATAGCGGGTCGATCCCGAACTGTGACAAGTCTGTTTTGCCCGTCATGGCGCGACCTCGATTCGCACCACTTGGCCGAGCGCCGGGCCGAGTTGTTGATGAACCTCCGAACCTGCCGACCGCATGGGTACCCACACGACCCTGTCAGGCATCTCGGCGATCCGCAGCGGCAAGGTAATAGATCCCCTGATCGACTCCGAGAGACTGCGCACGGTGACGGATTCACCCTCGGCAGCGCCGATTTCGTTGGCCGTCGCCTCGGAGAGCAGTAACTGGGCCTCCCGCGCGGTGCCCGCGAGGTGCGGCTCACCGTCCTGCAGCCGTCCGGCATCGAGCAGTAGCCGCCACGAGGCCATGACCGCCTCTCCCACCTCGGGCCGCGGTCTGACGCCGGCGCGTACCGCGCCCGGGGCTTCCCGCGCCCCCTCCCACGAACCAATGTCGGCGAGCTCGGCCAGCGCCTGGTTCGCATGGTTCAACCCGATCGGGCGATCCATCCGCTGGGACAGCGCAGCAAGCACTCTGAGATCGTCCAGCGTGTCGCTGGTCTCCAATGTGGCGGGAAAAGACCTCAGGCGGCCTTCCCAATTCAAGAAACTGCCGGACTTCTCCGCGACCGCCCCCACGGGGAGCACCACATCGGCGAGTTCTGTGACGGCCCCATGGCGCATCTCGAGGCTCACCACAAATGCCGTCTTGAGTGCGCCTGCGGCAGCGGCGGGATAGGGCAGATCGGCGAGTTCTACACCGCCGATAAGGAAGGCACCAAGCCCGCTTCCCGGGTCCAGCATCGCGGCGGCATCCAGTCCGGGCATATCCGGCAGCGCGATGACACCCCACTTCTCGGCGACAACGCGCCGCGCCGCGCTGTCGACTACCGGATGTGCACCCGGCAGCAGCCGGGGCAGGGCGCCCACCTCCAACGCCCCGCGCTCGCCCGCCCGGCGTGGAACCCACACCAAGGTGGCCCCCGTCTTACCCGCCAGCCGCGCGGCCGCCGAGAGTCCCCCTGCCGCCGACGCCAGCCGCTCGCCCACCATGATCACGGCGCCCGGCCGCCGGAGCAGCTCCATATCGGACAAACCCGCCAGAGTGTCTGACTCGGCACCGGGGACGGTGGCGATCACCTCGGCGGAAAGCTTGGCCGACCCACGGCTCGCGAAGGGTGCGATGGTGAACACCTTGAGCCCCCGTTTGCGCACCGCCTTACGCAGCCGCAGGAACACGATGGGAGATTCCTCCTCCGGCTCGAATCCCGCCAGCAGAACCACCGGCGCGGACTCGAGCGCCGCATATGTCTGCGTCATCCCATGACCGGCGACCGCCGAACCGAGGAAGGCCGCTTCTTCCGCACTATGCGCCCTGGCACGAAAGTCAATATTGTTGGTGCCCAGCACCATACGTGCGAATTTCACATATGCGTAGGCATCTTCGACCGTCAGCCGGCCGCCGGTAAGCACTCCGCTATTGGTACCCGCGCCCGCCAATCCCTTTGCCGCGACGTCCAACGCTTGCGGCCACGAGACCGCCACCAGGTTCCCGGACTCGTCGCGGACCATCGGGTCGGTAACACGATCCCCCGCCGTGGCGTAGGTAAACGCCCAGCGCCCCTTGTCGCAATTCCATTCCTCGTTGACCTCAGGATCGTCCCCGGAAAGCCTTCTCAGCACCTTCCCGCGTCGATGATCGGTCCGCTGCGCGCATCCGCTGGCGCAGTGCTCGCACACGCTCGGGGTGGACACCAGATCGAAAGGGCGGGCACGGAATCGGTACGCGGCGCCGGTGAGCGCGCCCACCGGACAGATCTGCACGGTGTTGCCGGAGAAGTACGATTCGAAAGGTTCATCGTCGGCGATGCCTACCTGTTGAAGCGCACCACGTTCCAGCAGCTCGATAAAGGGATCACCGGCGATCTGCTGCGAGAACCGGGTACAGCGCGCGCACAGGACACAACGCTCCCTATCCAGTAGCACCTCGGTGGAAAGCGGAATCGGCTTGGGAAATGTCCGTTTGGTCTCAGTGAATCTGGTTTCGGCACGCCCGGTCGACATCGCCTGGTTCTGAAGTGGGCACTCGCCCCCCTTGTCGCACACGGGGCAGTCGAGCGGGTGGTTGATCAGCAGCAGTTCCATCACACCGCTCTGCGCCTTCTGTGCCGCCGCGGAGGTCACCTGGGTGTGTACCACCATCTCATCGGTGACGGTGGTGGTACACGCCGCCAGCGGTTTGCGCTGCCCTTCCACCTCGACAAGGCACTGACGGCACGCACCAACGGGTTCCAGCAACGGGTGATCACAGAACCGCGGAATCTGCACACCGATGAGTTCGGCCGCGCGGATCACCAACGTGCCCTTGGGAACCGAGATGCTGGTGCCGTCGATCTGGACGGTGATGAGGTCGGTGTCCGCCCTCGGTTCTGTGGCTGTCATCGATTCGCCTCCCCAAAGACAGTGCTGGCCACCGGATCAAAGGGGCATCCATCGGCCAAGTGCGCCTCGTACTCGGTGCGGAAGTACTTCAACGAGGACATGATCGGGCTCGCCGCGCCGTCCCCGAGCGCGCAGAAAGACTTGCCCAATACGATGTCCGAGATATCGAGTAGTTTGTCCAGGTCTTCGGCGCGCCCCTCACCGGACTCGAGCCGCTGCAGGATACGCACCAGCCAGTAGGTGCCCTCTCGGCACGGTGTGCACTTGCCGCAGGATTCGTGCGCGTAGAACTCGGTCCACCGCAACACCGCACGCACCACGCAGGTCGTGTCGTCGAATATCTGTAATGCCTTGGTGCCCAGCATCGATCCGGCGGCACTGACCCCCTCGTAGTCGAGCGGGACGTCCAGGTGCTCGATGGTGAACAGCGGCGTCGAGGAGCCGCCCGGAGTCCAGAACTTGAGCCCGTGACCATCGCGCACGCCCCCAGCCAGCTCCAGCAGCTGGCGTAGCGTGACGCCAAGGGGCGCTTCGTACTGGCCGGGAGTACGCACATGCCCGGACAATGAGTACAAGGTGAAGCCCGGTGACTTTTCCGAGCCCATGGTGCGGAACCATGCGGCGCCCCGCCGCAGGATCACCGGAACGCTGGCGATGGACTCCACATTGTTGACCACTGTCGGGCTCGCGTACAGACCGGCCACCGCGGGAAACGGGGGGCGCAGCCGCGGCTGCCCGCGCCGGCCCTCCAGCGAGTCCAGCAGTGCGGTCTCTTCCCCGCAGATGTAGGCGCCGGCGCCGGCATGCACCACCAGTTCCAGATCGAAACCGCTGTCCAGGATGTTGCGGCCGAGGTATCCGGCCTTGTAGGCCTGCGCCACCGCCGTCTGCAGCCGCCTGATCACCGAGATGACCTCGCCACGCACATAAATGAAAGCGTGCGAGGCGCGAATCGCGTAGGCGGCGATCACGATTCCCTCGATCAGGGTATGCGGCGTCGCCAGCATCAGCGGAATGTCTTTGCAGGTGCCGGGTTCGGACTCGTCGGCATTCACCACCAGGTAATGCGGCTTGGCACCAGCCTCACCGCCCTGCGGAATGAAGGACCACTTGGTACCCGTCGGGAATCCGGCCCCGCCCCGCCCCCGCAGCCCCGCCTCTTTGACCAAGGCGATCACCGCATCCGGCTCCATCTCCAGCGCGGCCCGCAGTCCCCGGTAGCCGTCGTGGCGCAGATATCCGTCGAGGGTCCAGGAGTCGGTCTCGTCCCAGTGTTCGGACAGAATCGGGGTAAGGATCGTGGACGTCACAGCGCTGTCCCCCCTGTCTCGTTCTGCACGTTCCGCTGTACATCCCGCGCCAGTCGCAGCCCAGCCAGCGTGGGATCGCCCGGGAGCGCCGCGGCGACCGCGTCCGGCCGCTCATCGGCGAACCCGGCCAAGATCCGGGCGGTCTCCTTGAAGGTGCACGGTGGTGCACCGCGCCGGGGCTCGGGTACCCGGCCACCACGCAAACCGTCGACCAGATCTACTGCCCCAGCCGGGGTTTGGTTGTCGAAGAACTCCCAGTTGACCATCAGGACAGGCGCGTAGTCACAGCCGGCATTGCACTCGACGTGTTCGAGGGTGACCTTGCCGTCTTCGGTGGTACCGCCGGGCCGGACACCAAGCTCGTCTGACAAGCGCGCCAGGATCGCGTCACCGCCGAGTACCGCACACAGCGTGTTGGTGCAGACGCCGACCAGGTAGTCGCCGGTGGGCTCGCGCCGGTACATCGAGTAGAAGCTCGCCACCGCGGTAACCTCCGCGGATGTCAATCCCACTTGTCCGGCACAGAATTCGATACCCGCCCTGGTCACATAGCCGTCTTCGGACTGCACCAGGTGCAGCAGCGGCAGCAACGCCGACCGGCGACTCGGATAACGGTCGAGGATCTCTTTGGCATCGATGGCCAGCCGCGAAACTACCTCCGCTGGATAGCTTTTCCGCCCAGTGAAGCTGCCCTCGTCCTCGGGCGGACGATGACCGAGCTCGACGAATATCTCCGTCACCTGTCCACCCCTCCCATTACCGGATCGATGCTCGCCACCGCGGCGATCAGATCGGCCACCATCCCGCCCTCGCACATCGCTGAGACTGACTGCAGGTTGGTGAACGAGGGATCGCGGAAATGAACCCGATAGGGCCGGGTTCCGCCGTCGCTCACCATATGAACACCCAGCTCGCCGCGGGGGGATTCGATCGCGGTGTACACCTGCCCGGCAGGCACCCGAATACCCTCGGTCACCAGTTTGAAGTGGTGAATCAGTCCCTCCATGGACGTGCCCATGATCTTGGCGATGTGCTTGGGCGAGTTGCCCAAACCGTCCGGACCCGAGGCCAGGTCGGCCGGCCAGGCGATCTTTTTGTCGTCCACCATGACCGGACCGGGACGCAACCGATCCAAGCATTGTTGAGCGATCTTGATGGACTCGTGCATCTCCTTGACCCGGATGAGATACCGGCCGTAGGAGTCGCAGTCCTGATGCGTGATGACATCGAAATCGTAGGAGTCATATCCACAATACGGTTGTGCGCGCCGCAGATCGTGGGCCAGACCGGTAGCGCGCAGAACCGGGCCGGTGATCCCCAGCGCCATGCACCCGGTCAGATCCAGATATCCGATGCCCTGGGTGCGTGCCTTCCAGATGTAGTTCTCGTTCAACAGGTTTTCCATGTCGCGCAACCTGCCGGGCAGGATCTTGAGTAGGTCCCGCAGTTCTTGTTCGGCGCCGTCGGGCAGGTCCTGCGCGAGTCCACCGGGCCGCACGTAGGCGTGGTTCATCCGCAGACCGGTGATGGCCTCGAAGACCTTCAGGATCATTTCGCGTTCGCGGAAACCGAGGAACATGGCGGTCATCGCCCCCAGCTCCATGCCGCCGGTGGCCAGCGCTACCAGATGCGAGGAGATGCGATTGAGCTCCATCATCAGAACCCGGATCACGGTGGCGCGTTCCGGAATTTCTTCAGTGACGCCGAGCAATCGCTCAACGCCAAGGCAATACGCGGTCTCGTTGAAGAACGGAGACAAATAGTCCATCCGGGTAACGAAAGTGACGCCCTGCGTCCAGGTGCGGTACTCCAGATTCTTCTCGATACCGGTGTGTAGATAGCCGATACCGCAGCGCACATCGGTGACCGTCTCACCCTCGATCTCCAGGATCAGTCGCAGCACACCGTGCGTGGACGGATGTTGCGGACCCATGTTGACGACGATTCGCTCATCGGTAGCTTGCGCTGCGGCGGCGACAATCTCGTCCCAATCCTGGCCACCCGCCATCAGAACGGTCTGAGGATGTGCTGGCTGCGTTGTCACTAGCTGTAAGACCTCCGCTGATCGGGCGGCGCGATGGTTGCGCCGTGATACTCGACCGGTACCCCACCAAGCGGGTAGTCCTTGCGTTGCGGATGCCCTTCCCAGTCGTCGGGCATCTCTATCCGAGTCAGCGCCGGATGATCATCGAAGATGATGCCGAAGAAGTCATAGGTCTCACGTTCATGCCAATCCGTGGTCGGATACACGGCATTCAGTGACGGTATGTGTGGATTACTCTCCGGCACAGCTACTTCGAGCATGATCCGGCGGTTCCAGGTAATGGACATGAGTGGGTACACGGCATGCAACTCCCGCGCGGCGTCATCGGGATAGTGCACACCGCTGACGCCCAGGCTGAGCTCGAAACGCAGCTGCGGATCGTCCCGCAGGGACTGCGCCACCTGGACCAGGTGCTCGGCCCGCACGTGAATGGTCAGTTGATCACGGTAGACGACCACCCCCTCGATGGCGTCCTCGTAGGTGACGTGTTCCTGCTCCGCGAGAACCGTTTCCAGCCGGTCGATGACCTGATCGAAGTATCCGCCGTACGGTCGGTTTGTACTCGTCGGCAACGAAATTGGCTGAACGAGCCCACCGTAGCCCGACGTGTCACCACTACCCCGGACCCCGAAAAGCCCGTGCCGCACCCCGATGACTTCACTGCGCTGCCGCTCATCACCGGTCATCGCAGCAACCCCTTCAATTCGATGGTGGGAGTGGCCGCAAGCGCCGCTGCCTCGGTCTCCCGGATGACTTCCTCACGGTTGGCCCCGAGCGGCATGTGCGCGATCTTCTCGTGCAGTTTCAAGATCGCGTGCAACAGCATCTCCGGCCTCGGCGGGCAACCGGGAAGGTAAATATCCACGGGGACAACGTGATCAACACCCTGCACGATGGCGTAGTTATTGAACATGCCGCCCGATGACGCACAGACTCCCATGGCCAACACCCATTTCGGCTCGGCCATCTGGTCATAGATCTGCCGCAGCACCGGAGCCATTTTTTGGCTGACCCGGCCCGCCACGATCATCAGGTCAGCTTGTCGGGGTGTCGCCGAAAAACGTTCCATGCCAAAGCGGGCGATATCGAATCGGGGACCGGCCGTAGACATCATCTCGATGGCGCAGCAGGCCAGCCCAAAGGTGGCGGGCCACAACGAACCTTTGCGCACATATCCCGCCAGCGTCTCCACGGTGCTCAGCAGGAATCCGCTAGGCAGTTTTTCCTCAAGACCCATGGCTTCTCCCGACAGGTGTGCTTATTCGTGATGTTGCAAGGACTTCCAGCTGCCCCACCAATCGCACGGGGCTAATCCCAGCTCAGGCCACCGCGCCTCCATTCGTACGCGTACGCCACCGACACATTGACGATGAACAGGGCCATTGCGAGCAGTCCGAACACTCCGAGGGCGTCGAAATGCACCGCCCACGGATACAGGAAGACGATCTCGATATCGAAGATGATGAACAACATCGCGGTGAGGTAGTACTTCACGGGCACCCGGTGTCCACCCGCGGCAGCACCGTGATGATCGCGCCCCATCGAGTGCTGGGTGGCCTCGATGCCACACTCATACGCCTCGAGCTTGGCCCGGTTGTATCGGCGCGGACCGACAAACGACGAAATCCCAACGGAGAAAACGGCAAAAGCCACCGCAATGGCGCCGAGTACCAAGATCGGTACATATGCATCCATGGCAGAACAGCCTCCCGAATAGATCCATCGGGTCCCTGTGCTGGATCGGCAACATTGCCGTGTCAGTGCTGTTTGTGGTCGAGGGCTGCCGACCAGTACAGATGTGACCTAACAAACACACTATCGGTTGGCGCCTGATCCATGCCACCGTTTGACGGTGTTTTGCACAATTATGTACCGAGCCGAAAGGTCCGTGAAAGCTGAAGTCAGCGGAATGTTGCGGCAGTGTCAGCGGCGGGTTGCGGCCGCCGAGCCGAGCAGATCGATCACCGTCGCGGTCAACCTCATCGGGTCGATCGGCCGCGGCACCACCGCCTCCGCGCGTGACCAGCTCGCCAGCCAGTTGTCCTGCGGCCGGCCGGTCAGAACCACGATCGGCGGCGGCGCGCCGACCTCGTCCTTGACCTGCTTGGCCACCCCCATGCCACCGAAGGGTGTCGCCTCGCCGTCAAGGATCGCCAGATCGATACCGCCGGCCGCGAGGCGTTCGATGACCATGGGGCCGGTGGCCACCTCGACGAACTCCAGCGGCGGCAGGGCGGAATCCGGCCGCGTGCCGATTCCCTGAATTACCTTGCGCCGGACCGTGATGTCATCGCTGTAGACGAGGACGTGCAGCGCCATACGGCCATGCTAGGCCATGGCGGGACTACGCGCGGAAGAACCGGACCTCGGAGGCAAGGATGGCCTTCGCACCGATGGCGGCCAGTGCGTCCATGGTGGTGTTGACACCCTTGCGTGGCGCCAGGGCACGCACCGCGACCCACGCCTCGTCGGCCAACGGAGCCAGCGTCGGGGATTCCAGACCCGGCGTCACCTTGAGCGCCTCGTCCAGCACCTCGCGCGGGCAGTCGTAGTCGAGCATCAGATACTGCTGGCCGAACACCACACCCTGGATGCGCGTGGTCAGTTGCGTACGCGCAGTTTCCGTTGCCGGATCGGCGTTCTCCCGCTCGATCAACACTGCCTCCGAATCGCACAGCGACTCACCGAAGGCAACGAGGCCGTGCTGGCGCAGAGTGCGGCCGGTGCCGACGATATCGGCGATCACATCGGCCACACCGAGCTGGATGGAAATCTCGACGGCACCGTCCAGGCGGATGACCTCGGCCTCGATCCCCTTGCTGGCCAGGTCCTTTCGAACCAAGTTGGGATAGGCGGTGGCGATTCTCTTACCTGCGATGTCGTAGATCGTCCAGTCGCGCCCGGCGGGTGCGGCGTACCGGAAGGTCGACCCGCCGAATCCCAATGCGAGCCGCTCGACGACGGGCGCGTCCGAATCCATCATCAAATCGCGGCCGGTGATACCGAGATCAAGCTCGCCCGAGCCGACATAGATCGCGATGTCCTTGGGCCTCAAGAAGAAGAACTCGACGTCATTCTGCGGGTCGAGCACGGTCAGATCCTTGGCGTCCCCACGCCGCCGATACCCGGCCTCCGAGAGAATCTCCGACGCGGCCTCGCTGAGGGCCCCTTTATTGGGGACAGCGACGCGCAGCGCCCCGTTCACACTGGTCATGTCAGAGCTTCCGGTAGACGTCGTCAAGAGTCAGGCCGCGGGCGATCAACAGCACCTGCGCCCAATAGAGCAGCTGGCTTACCTCTTCGGCAAGCGATTCGTCGCTCTCGTGTTCGGCGGCCAGCCACACCTCGCCCGCTTCTTCGAGCAGCTTCTTGCCCAGGGTGTGCACCCCCGCGTCGAGGGCAGCCACGGTCCCACTGCCCTCGGGCCGGGTCTTGGCGCGGTCACTGAGCTCGGCGAACAACTCGTCGAAGGTCTTCACGGGTGGCGATTCTGTCATGGCCTGGTACGGCGAGTCATATGGGTTTGCACGTGGTAGCCGTCAGTACATCCGCGTGGGCGCCCCGCAGGTCGGCCACAGACAGGCCCGACAACGTGCTGGCGTGCCGGCGGCGATCGCCCGCAGGCACCTCGACGTGGTTGGGCACGACCAGTACCGCGCACCCGGCCGCCTCGGCAGCGGCGGCGCCGGTCACCGAATCCTCGATGGCCAGGCAATCGCGCGGCTCGACCCCCAGCAGCGCGGCAGCGCGCAGATACGGGTCGGGTGCGGGCTTGCCCTCAGGCACCTCGTCGCCACAGACCGACTCGGTAAACCAGTGCGTACCAATGGTCTTGAGCGCCTGGTTGGTCAGCGACCTGATGGTGTTGGTGACCAGTGCCATGGGCACCTGCTCGGCGGAAAGTTGCGCAAGCATCTCCTGGGCGCCATCACACCAGATCAGGCCAGTCTCGAAGAGCTGGCCGGTGTATTCGTGCAGCCAATCGTTCTCACTGGCCATCCGCTCGGGGTCGGGATCCAGCTCCAGCGCGGTGAAGATCATCCGCATGGTGGCATCGGCGGCACCGCCGACCAGCGCGGTACGCAGCTCGGGCGTCATCTCACCGCCGAGCTTGCGGCACAGCTCCCCCATCGAGATGTCCCAGAGCTTTTCCGATTCGATGAGGGTGCCGTCCATATCCCACAGCACCGCTCGCATGCCACCAATTCTGTCAGAAGTCGCCTGCCGCCCATGACACTGGTGCTCAGTCCTCAGGGTTGTAACCAAGGTTCGGGCCGAGCCAACGCTCCGCTTCCTGCAGCGTCCAGCCCTTGCGCTTGGCGTAGTCGGCCACCTGGTCCTGGGCCAGCCTGCCGACCACGAAGTACTGCGACTGCGGGTGCGAGAAGTACCAGCCGCTGACCGCGGCACCGGGCCACATCGCCATGGATTCGGTCAGCTCGATGCCGGTCCGCCTCGTCACGTCCATCAGGTCGAACAGCGTGACCTTCTCGGTGTGCTCCGGGCAGGCCGGGTAACCGGGTGCCGGACGGATTCCCCGGTACTTCTCGCCGATGAGTGCCTCGTTGTCGAGCTGCTCGTCGGGCTGGAAACCCCAGAACTCCTTGCGCACCCGCTGGTGCATCCGTTCAGCGAAGGCCTCGGCCAGCCGGTCGGCGACCGATTCCAGCAGGATCGCGCTGTAGTCGTCCAGGTCCGCCTTGAACTCCATGATCTTGTCCTGGCTGCCGAGCCCCGAAGTGACGGCGAAGGCGCCGACATAGTCGGCCAGGCCGGTGTGCTTGGGCGCGATGTAGTCGCCCAGCGACCGGTTGGGAATGCCGTCACGGTGCTCGCCCTGCTGGCGCAGATTATGCAGCGTGGTCAGCACCTCGGTGCGGGTGTCGTCGGTGTAGACCTCGATGTCGTCACCGACCGCGTTGGCCGCGAAGAAACCGATCACCCCGTTGGCGGTCAGCCACTTCTCCTTGATCAGGGTGTCGAGCATCTGCTGGGCATCGTCGTACAGCTTGCGCGCGGCCTCACCGGTGGCCGGGTTGTTCAGGATGTCGGGGAACCGGCCCTTCATCTCCCAGGCGTTGAAGAACGGCTGCCAGTCGATGTACTCCCGCAACTCGGCGAGGTCGTAGTCCAGAAACTCCCGCACGCCGAGGCCCTGTGCGGGCACGGGCGGCGTGTACCCGTCCCACTCGATCGGCGTCCGGTTGGCACGCGCCTTCTCCAGCGTCAGCGTCGGCCGCTCGTTCTTCTGCGCGTGCCGTTCGCGAAGCGAGGCATAGTCCTTCTCGGTGGCCTCCAGCAGTCCCGGCCGCTGCTTGTCGTCGAGGAGTGCGGCGGCGACGGGTACGGAACGCGAGGCATCTTTGACCCAGACCACCGGGCCCTTACGACGCGGTGAGATCTTCACCGCGGTGTGTGCGCGCGAGGTGGTCGCCCCACCGATGAGCAGCGGGATCTCCAGGCCCTCGCGTTCCATCTCGACGGCGAAGTTGGCCATCTCGTCCAGCGATGGGGTGATCAGGCCGGACAGCCCGATGATGTCGGCGTCGTGCTCCTTCGCCGCGTCCAGAATCTTCTGAGCGGGCACCATCACGCCGAGGTCGATCACCTCGAAGTTGTTGCATTGCAAGACAACTCCGACGATGTTCTTGCCAATGTCGTGGACGTCACCCTTGACGGTCGCCATGATGATGGTGCCGTTGGTGTCCTTGGACGCCCGCCCATCTTGGCTGGCGCCGGACTCTTCCTTTTCCTTCTCGATGAACGGCAGCAGGTACGCCACAGCCTTCTTCATCACCCGGGCCGACTTCACCACCTGGGGTAGAAACATCTTTCCCGAGCCGAAGAGATCACCGACGACGTTCATGCCGTCCATCAGCGGACCCTCGATCACCTCGATCGGGCGCCCACCCGCTTCGGCGATCTCGGCACGCAGCTCCTCGGTGTCGTCGTCGACATGGGCATCGATTCCCTTGACCAGTGCGTGCGTAATCCGTTCGCGCACAGGAAGACTACGCCACTGCGCCGCGACCGGATCCGCTTCTTCGCCGCCCTTGCTGTTGAACCGTTCAGCGATCTCCAGCAACCGTTCGGCCGCGTCCGGGCGCCGGTTCAGCACGACGTCCTCGATGCGGTCCCGCAGCTCGGCATCGATCGAGTCGTAGGGCACCAGTGCGCCCGCGTTGACGATGCCCATGTCCAGGCCGGCCTTGATGGCGTGGAACAGGAATACCGCGTGGATGGCCTCGCGCACGGGGTTGTTGCCGCGGAACGAGAACGACACGTTCGAGATACCGCCGGAGATGTGCACCCCGGGCAGGTTCTCCTTGATCCAGGCGCAGGCCTCGATGAAGTCGATCCCGTACGTCGCGTGCTCCTCGATACCGGTCGCCAGCGCGAAGCAGTTCGGATCGAAGATGATGTCCTCGGCCGGAAAACTGACCTCTTCGGTCAGGATCCGGTAGGCGCGTCCGCAGATCTCCTTACGCCGCTCCAGGTTGTCGGCCTGGCCTGTTTCGTCGAAAGCCATCACCACGACGGCAGCACCGTATTTGCGGCACAGCCGCGCTTCGCGGATGAACTTCTCCTCGCCCTCCTTCATGGAGATCGAGTTGACGATCGGCTTGCCCTGCACGTTCTTCAGGCCCGCCTCGATGACCTCCCACTTGGAGGAGTCGATCATCACCGGGACGCGGCTGATATCGGGTTCAGCCGCGATCAGCTTGGTGAACCGGTCCATCGCGGCGACACCGTCGATCATGCCCTCGTCCATGTTGATGTCGATGACCTGCGCGCCGACCTCGACCTGTTGCAGCGCGACCGAAAGCGCGGTGTCGTAATCCTCGGCCTTGATCAGGTTGCGGAACCGGGCCGAACCGGTGATGTTGGTGCGCTCACCGATGTTCACGAACAGCGAATCGTCGGTGATGTTGAGCGGCTCCAGACCCGACAGCCGGGTCGCCACGGGGATGCCCGGCACTTCCCTGGGATTCACGCCTTCGACTACCTTGGCGATCTCCGCGATATGCGCGGGTGCGGTCCCACAGCACCCACCGACCAGGTTGACCAGGCCCGCCTCGGCGAACTCTGCAAGATATCCGGCCTGATGCTCGGGAGTCTCGTCGTATTCGCCGAAGGCGTTGGGCAGACCCGCGTTCGGATAGCAGGAGACGAAGGTGTCGGCAATGCGCGCCATCTCGGCAATGTAGGGGCGCATTTCCGGGGCGCCCAGAGCACAGTTCAGGCCCACCGCGATGGGCTTGGCATGCCGGATGGCATTCCAGAATGCCTCGGTGACCTGGCCGGACAATGTCCGCCCGGACGCGTCGGTGATGGTGCCCGAAATGATGATCGGCCAGCGGCGCCCACGCTGCTCGAACAGCGTCTCCACGGCGAACACCGCCGCCTTGGCGTTCAGCGAGTCGAAGATGGTCTCCACAAGGATGATGTCGGCACCACCGTCGACCAGTCCGTTGGCTGCCTCGAGATAGGCGGCGACCAGCTGGTCGTAGGAGACGTTGCGGGCTCCGGGATCGTTGACGTCCGGCGAAATCGAGGCGGTACGGGTCGTGGGTCCCAGCGCCCCGGCGACATAACGGGGCTTCGCGGGGGTGCTGTAGTCATCGGCAGCCATCCGTGCCAGCGCGGCACCGGCGTAGTTCAGCTCGTAGCTCAGCTCTTCCATGCCGTAGTCGGAGAGCGACACCGCGTTCGCGTTGAAGGTGTTGGTCTCGAGGATGTCCGCGCCTGCCTCGAGGTACTCACGGTGGATGCCCTCGATGATGTGCGGCTGCGTCAGGGTCAGCAGATCGTTGTTGCCGACAAGATCGCTCGGCCAGTCGGCGAACCGCTCGCCGCGGTACCCGGCCTCATCAGGCCTATCCCGCTGGATCGCGGTACCCATCGCGCCGTCGATCACCAGGATGCGCTGTTTGAGAGCAGCCGTCAGCGCGTCCGTGCAGTCGGGTCGGATATTGGGCTGCAGATTGGTCACGCGCATCCTTCCAGAGCGGAAGGCGTCCTTAACTCTGCCGAGCGTGGCGGTCACGGGCTGTGATCCCCGAGCCGTTGCAACGCCTCTCGACCAGATCGAGTCTACGTCGTCGCTCAACAATCGTGCGAACGCCTAGTTTGTCCTCCGGGTTGTCATCCCGGTTTTCATGAGCGGCGGTGATACCAACACTGTGATCCGGCTATCCCATCCATTCTCCGCCAGCCGCGGCTCGTCCCCGTCACGCAGGGCTTACGCTGACACCGTGACCCTGTCGGATAACGCCCAGAACGGCCTACCCGTACTGCGCGACCCGATTGTGGTTGCCGCCTTCGAGGGCTGGAATGACGCCGGCGATGCCGCCAGCGCGGCGCTGGAGCACCTGGACACCACCTGGCAGGCCACCCCGTTGATGACCATCGACGACGAGGATTACTACGACTACCAGGTCAATCGCCCGATCGTACGGCTGGTCAAGGGAGTCACCCGCGAGCTGGAGTGGCCCGGCATGCACATCTCGTACTGCTCACCTCCGGGCTCGCAGCGCGATGTGGTCCTGATGCACGGCGCCGAGCCGAACATGCGCTGGCGGACCTTCTGCAACCGTCTACTCGCCATCGCGGACCGTCTCAACGTGTCCACCGTGGTGATCCTGGGCGCGCTGCTGGCCGACACCCCGCACACGCGGCCGGTGCCCGTGAGCGGTACCGCCTACTCCCCTGACGCGGCCAAGTTCTTCGGCCTGGAAGAGACCCGATATGAGGGGCCCACCGGTATCGCCGGAGTGTTCCAGGACGCCTGCGTGAACGCCGGCATACCGGCCGTCGCGTTCTGGGCCGCGGTACCGCATTACGTATCGCAACCCCCCAATCCGAAGGCCACCGTCGCGCTGCTGCAGCGCGTCGAGGACGTGCTCGACGTGGAGGTCCCCCTGGGGGATCTGCCCGAGCAGGCCGAGGAATGGGAGCAGGCGGTCACCGAGATGACCACCGAGGACGAAGAGATTGCCGAGTACGTGCAGTCGCTCGAGGAGCGCGGCGACGCCGAGGTGGATACCACCGAGATTCTCAGCAAGATCGACGGCGACGCTCTTGCCGCCGAGTTCGAGCGGTACCTGCGCCGCCGCGGCCCACGCTTCGGGGGCTAGCGCGCACGGGCACCGCACCCAGGCCCGAATGAACCAGATGCCGCATAGGATCTTGATTCGTGGCGCTGCTGGCGAGCTCTGTGGAACTGCATTCGTTCGTGTCGATCAGCCACGTGATTCTCGACTACCTGGGCACTCTGGCGTTCGCGATGTCCGCAGCGCTGGTGGCGGTCGAGAAGAAGTTCGACATCGTCGGGCTTGCCGTGCTGGCGCTAGTGACCGCGATCGGTGGCGGCGTACTCCGGGACGTGATCATCGGACAACACCCGCCTGCGGCATTCACCGGCTTCTCTCATATCGGGATCGCCCTTGCGGCAGCGGGATTGGTCTTTCTCTGGCAGCCTCCCGCCAAGCTCACCGGTTGGCCACTGCAAGTCACCGACGCCCTGGGGCTGGCCGTATTCTGCGTGACCGGCACGGCCATCGCGGCCCATAGCGGACTGACCGCGCCATCGGCCGCGCTGCTCGGGGCGATGACCGCCATCGGCGGCGGCGTCATCCGCGACCTGCTCTCGGGAGAAACGCCGATACTGCTGCGGCCGGACAGTGAGCTCTATGCCATACCCGCCATGTTCGGGGCCAGCATCACCGCCTTCTTGATTCACTTCAACATCTATTCCGACCTCACCGGAATGGCTGCCGCACTAGGCGCATTCGGCCTGCGCATGCTCGCGCTGCATTTTCATTGGCACGCGCCACAGGCGCGTAGGCGCGCATAGAAAAACGCACCCAGGAAACGAGGAACAAGATGCCGGACATCATCCTGACCGCCGCCACCGTGATCACCATGGACGAGGACCGGCCCCGGGCCGAGGCCGTCGCGGTCTCGGAGGGACACATCGTGGCGGTCGGCTCACTGGCCGAGTGCACGGCAGCGCTGCCCGGCGCCGCGGTGATCGACACGGGTGCCGGCGCACTTCTACCCGGTTTTGTTGAGCCGCACGGGCATCCGTTCATGAGTGGTGTCATCACCGAGGCACCCGTCCGCTCGATCGCCCCCTGGAACGCGCCCAGCTGGGATGATGTCACCGCGGCGTTCCGCGCCGCGGTGACGGCGACAGATCCATCAGAACCCTTGATATTCAGCGGTTTCGACGCACTCCTGCATGAGCACCCCGCACCCGACGCCGATGAAATAGATCAACTCTTCGGCGACCGCGTCGCGGCCATCACCGACAACTCCGGGCATGGAATCTACTTCGGTACGGCGCTGATGAAGTTGCACGGCTGGGACAGCGCGCCACCCGCCGACCCGGCGGGCGGGCACTACCAGCGCCACCCCGACGGCACCCTCAACGGGCGCGGGTTCGAGGTTCCCGCGCTCACCGAGGTGCTCGCCCCGTTGATCGCCGGCATGGGGAACCCCCTGCACGCGGCCGCGCTGTTCTTCGCCGCGATGGCCCGCGCGGGCTACACCTCCACCTCGGACATGTCCTACGACCCACAGCTCAAGCCCGCGTATGAGGCACTCGCCGCGGCCCCGTCCTGTCCGCTGCGGGTCAGTCTGTGGGAGATGTCGACCACAGAAACCTATACCGAGCCAGAGGTATTCATCGCCGACGAGGACATGCTTCGCAAGGCCGGGGTGAAACTGTGGACCGACGGCGCGGTCTGGGTCGGCACGGGCGCGACATCCTTTCCCTACGTCGACTCGGAGGCGACCCGGCGGGCCGCCATCGACCCCGCGACGGCAGGCGGTGCACGTTCGTTGAACTACTCCCGCGCACAGCTCGATGCCATTCTCGACAACGCCGTGCCCGCCGGATGGCAGATGGCCTTCCACTCCAACGGTGATCTGGCCATTGATGTGGCCCTGGACGCGTACGAGTCGGCGCTGAGCCGCCACGGCCTCGTCGGCACCGATCATCGCTGGCGACTCGAACATGTAGGCGGGGCGACCCGGGCTCAGCTCGATCGCGCTGCCGCACTGGGGGTGCACGTCTCGATGTCGCCTTTCCAGTACTACTTCTGGGGAGACCTGTTGGACGGTCAGATCTTCGATCACGAACACGGCAGCCAGTGGCAGCCGTTCGCCGATGCGGTCGCCTCGGGGGCGTGCGTGTCCCTGCACAACGACGGGTCCGTGTCTCCGCCGTCGCCGCTGACAAACATTCAGACAGTGACGGCCCGGCGCACCCGGGCCGGCCATGTGCACGGCCCCGAACAAGCCATCACTCTCCACGAGGCGTTACGCGCCCAGACCATCAATGCCGCGCGCACGCTGCGACGCGAGCACCGTGTCGGTTCCATCGCCACGGGCAAGCTAGCCGACTTCGTGGAACTGTCGAAAGATCCGTACGACGTCGAACCGGCGCGCCTCATCGAAGAAATCAGCGTCTGCGGAACCTGGATCGGCGGGCGGCGCGTGGACCTCGACGTGTTCCTCAACGCCAGCGGCGACCACAGCACCGCCCCGGTCGCGCCGGTAAAACACTGCTGCTAAGACGAGCGCCTAGAGGTATTCGAGTTTGCCCGCCAGCCAGTGACCGTCAACCAACTGCATGGTCATCTTCATACGAGATTTGTCGATTCGTGGATCAGGGCGGGCTTTGTTGGAAATCGACTGGTCCACCATGAGCAGCACGACCACCTTCTGCTCGGATTCACCGATGGTGTCAGATTGCACTGCCGAGGCGACCACCTTGCCCACCGCAGTCGCCTGGTTGTCAATCAGCAACTGCCGCAATTGCACCGAGCTTTTTCCGAACTCGTCTTTGAACTCTCCGGTACTGCTCGCCAGAATTTTCGCGAAACTCTCGTCGATGTTTCCCGAATCTATCGACGTCATCGTGACGGCCGTCGCCTCAGCAGCCTCACGCGCCTGGTCGCGATATTCGCCAACACGCCGATCACGATCGAACTCGGCACGTTCTCGTCCGACCGTGTCGCGCTGCGCGGCCAGAATGGGACCGTCGTGAGCCAGTTTCCATCCGAGGAATCCGCAGGCACACAAGGCAATCACTGCTACGCCGATCATCACACTGGCGAAGACAATGCGCAGTTGCGCACCGTGCGGTGCCGGATAGCCGGTCATATCAGCTCGACATCGCTTGCGAGCCAACGCCCATCGACCTTCTCCATGGTGATCTTCACCCGCGATCTCTCGAGGCGTGGGTCCGGTGTCGCGACATTACTCACGCTCTGATCCACAAAGAACAACACCACGACCTTGTCGGCCGATTCGGATTGAACGGCGGAGCCCACCACTTGGCCCTCAACCCTCGATTTATTGGTGGCCAAGACCTCGGTCAGCTGAGCGCTTGATTTCTCATAGGCGGCCTTGAAGCGACCGGTGGATTTCTCGAGTACCTCGGACCGCTGTCTATCGAGATCTCGGTAGTCCACGTTCGTGAAGGCGAGAATGAAGCCGGTGGACGCGTCTTGCGCTTGTCTGCCGGACTCGTGCACCTCCCGATCCCGAAGCAGTTTGGTGCGCCATTGGCCCGACACGTCGGGCGCGGCCCGCCGATCCTCGGTCAACCTCCACCCCAGCAGTCCGCAACCAGCCAGTGCGAACGCTGTCACCACCGTGGCCACGATGATCGTGATCGTTGCCCACCGGCCCGGCCTGCGCGCCGGCGGTGGGTACTGCGGATACGGCGGGTACTGCGGATACGGAACGGGCTCTTGCGGCCACTGCGGAATCATCAGACCCCCCGACTGAAGTTATCGCGCGCTAGGAAAGCCGCTGCACCGCCAACTCGTTCAGCGAAAGGTAGCAGTTCACGGCCATCGTCAGGTCGGCTTCGGCGAGCAGCGATTGGATGACATGTTTGACGCCATTGGTTCCGTCCAGCGCGAGCCCATACACGTACGGACGGGCGATCCCCACCAGACTGGCGCCGAGTGCCACGGCCCGCAAGATATCGATGCCGTCGCGCACCCCGGAATCGAACGTCACGGGAACCGAACCGGCCGCCTCGACGGCAGCGGCGAGCCCGTCGATAGCCGGAACTCCCCCATTCGCCTGCCGCCCGCCATGATTGGAGTAGGCGATGGCATCGACGCCACGGTCTACCGCTTGTCGGACATCGTCGACGTCGCAGATCCCCTTGAGGATGATTGGAAGGGTGGTTATCGACCGGTAGTGGTCGATATCCGCCCAGGTAAGCCCCGGATGGCTGAACAACGAAGCCCACACCAGACCCGCGTGCATGGGCGTCAGTTCACCGGCCGAACGCACTCCCGCGATCTCGAGAAATCGGGGATCGGAGGTGTAATTCGCCAGACAGTGCCCATGCAGCATCGGCAGATATCCGTGCTTGAGGTCGCGCGGACGCCAGCCGAGCGTGCCGGTGTCGAGTGTTACGGCCAGGGCGTCGTATCCCGCCGCCTCGGCTCGCCGAATGAAGCTGTCGGTCAGCGCAGAATCCGATGACGGATACAGCTGGAATATCCCGTACGAATCGCCACGCTCGGCAGCAACATCTTCCAGGGTGGCCGCCGAGAGCGTCGAATACATGGCCGGCATATCGAGCTCCCGCGCGGCGGCCGCCGTCAGCAGATCACCACGGTCACGCACCGCACCCAGCACTCCCACCGGGCAGATAAAGGCAGGGCTGCTGAACTCGCGTCCCAGAAACGACGTCGACATGTCGCGAGTCGTACGGTCCCGCAGCATGCGGGGCACCAGCCCGTAACGGCGCAGCGCCGTGACATTGGAGTCCTGCGTGTGCTCGTCGCCGGCTCCGCCACGCACGTAGCCGAAGATCCCCTCGCCCAGCATCTGTTCGGCACGGCTCTCCAGTTCGGCGAAGCTGAACGGAAGGGTCGAGACCTTTCCGAGCGCACCCGCCGCATAGAACTGGAGCTGGAAATCGCCGAAGTTCATCGAGCACCCCTCACCGGTCAGATTTTCGCTGGACATTCAGCGTACTGGGCGCACGCTCGCCGGCTGCCGACCGATCAGCTGGTTCCGGCCAGGATCTCCTCGTCGGTCATCGCCGCGATCTCCAAATAGTGTCCCGCGACGACCTCAAGGCGATCCGGCGTGCCGTTTTCCGCTTCTCGTCTCAGCAGACGATCGGCCAGTCCCGCGATCGTGCGAGTCGCGAAGAAGTCTCCGACCAGCGCGTGATCCACCGACAGCCAGTCACGCACTCGTGCGATCACCGCTGTGGCCAACACCGAGTCTCCACCTTGAGCAAAGAAATCATCATGCACGCCAAGAGTTTTCACACCCAGCACACCTGCTGCCAGATCCACGAGTGCGGCGTCCAGGTCGTGTCGTGGCCCCGAGTCGGTGCTCGCGGTGCTCACCTTCTCCAGCACTGCGGTGACCGCGCGTCGATCCATCTTCCCGTTCGAAGTCAGCGGCATCTGCTCCAGCAGCTCGACGCGAGCTGGAATCATGTACACCGGAAGCAGATCGGCCAGCAGCGCCGGGTAGTCGGCGGCGGGATCCGGCGTACCCGACACCGCGGCAACAAGACTCGGCGCATCACCACCGACGATGGTCGCAACCGCATGGCGCACACCGGGAACGAGACGCAGTGCGCTCTCCACCTCGCCCAGTTCCACCCGGTATCCCCGGATCTTCACCTGATGATCCGCACGGCCCAAGAATTCGACGGTTCCGTCGGGCCAATACCTGGCCAGATCACCTGTGCGATACCACCGCAGTCCGTCGTGTTCGACGAAGCGCTCCGCGGTGCGCTCGGGGTCGTTGCGGTATCCGTCGGCGACGCTGGCACCGCCGATCCATAGTTCACCCGGCACCCAGTCGAGACAGTCGCGACCCGCATGCGACACCACCCGGCACCGCACATTGCGCAACGGAACACCGAAAGGAACCGTCGCCCAGTGCTCCGGCGGCTCGCCCACCACTTCACAAATCGTGCTGTGAATGGCGGCCTCGGTCGCCCCACCGAGTCCCGTGAAGCGGCAGCCCGGAACCTGTGCGGCAAGTCTGCGTGCCAGATCAGAGCTCACCCAGTCGCCACCCAGGATGACCGCCCGCAACGAATCGCCCAGCTCGCTGCCGCCGATCTCCAAAATCATGTCCAGTAGACCGGGCACGCAGTTGATGATCGACACCCGATGGCGCCGCAGTAGTTCCACCCAGATGGTGGCCTCGGCGCGCTGCGCGGCATCCACAGCGACGACAGCAGCACCTACCGAGAACATCCCGAAGATGTCGTACACAGATAGATCGAACTCGAGCGCCGACAATCCGAGTGCGCGATCCGACGAGACCACTTCGAACTCGTCGTTCAGGGCGTCGATCGTGTTCATCGCGGCCGCATGGGAGACGTCGACCCCCTTGGGGGTACCGGTCGAGCCCGAGGTGAACAAGACGTAGGCGACCTGCGACGCCTCGGGCAACACCGGCGCCGCGAGCGGCTCCGGGTAGCGACGGGCCACGTCGATCGGGAGGTGATCACAGGGCATATCAGAGCCGTCCGTGGTCAACGCCATGGTGATACCACCCGTTTCGAGGATGGTGGCGCGGCGTTGAGCCGGCTGGTCAAACCCGATGGGTACATAAACAGCGCCCGCGGCCAGCACCCCGAGCACCGCGAGAATCTGCTCGCGGCCCTTCGGCAGCTGGACGGCGACCGAATCGCCCTGTCGCACCCCATGCGCCCGCAGCGCACCGGCAACGGCCAGCGCGCCCGCGGCCAGATCTCCGTAGGTCCACACACCGTCGTCATCGCCGAAGCCCCACACCACTGCCGGCGCAGCGGGGTGGATTTTTGCGGTATCGAAGAAACCCTCGTGCAAACGGCGGCCGGTCACCGCACCATCGGTGGCGTTGACCGCCTGCCGCACTTGCGCCTGTGCGGCCGGAAGCCGCACTGCCGCATCGGCATTCCAGCCGCCGTCGCCGGTGCACAACGCGGACACAGCATCGGTGTATCGCTCGAACATGGCATCGACCATGCCCTGCGGAAATGCCGCTTCCCGCACATCCCAGTTCAGCAACAGCCCGCCGCGCACCTCGGTGACCTGCGCGTCCAGCAGCACCTGCGGCCCCTGCGAGATGATCCACACCGGCTCTCCGAAGGTCTGCATCACCGCATCGGCGAACAGCTCCCCCAGATTCAGCGCGCTGGTGTAGACGATCGGCGCCAGCACCGGCTCGCCCCGGTGCCTACCGAGATCGCGCAGCACATTCAATCCCGGATACGCCGAATGTGCGCCGCTCTCATACATGTTGTGCTGCAGCGCGCGGGCACGATCGGCCACCGACATGTCTTCTGTCAGGTCCACCTCGAGCATGATCGAGGACGTGAAATCGCCAATGATCTTGTCAACATCGGGGTGCAATGATTCGCGATGGAACAGCGGCACATTCAGCAGAAACCGGCTCTGCGCCGACCAGCCGCCGATGGTCTCGGCGAAGACTGCCGCCATCGCCATCGCCGGGGTGATCCCGCGCCGGTGAGCGGCCGCCAACAGCTGCTCCTTGGCCTGCGGTTCCAGCCAATAGTCATAGCGGACCGTGCGATGCTGATCCCTGCGTTCGGTCACCGGCACCACCGGCAATTCCGGAGCCCCCGGCAGATTCTCCAATCGTTCCTGCCACCACAGGCGATCGCTGTCGTACGCCGACGCGTCACCACGGTCCTCGACGCGATATCTCCGGTAGGTGTACTGCAACTCTGGTTGTGCGGCACCGTGATACAGCGCCGCCAAATCGGATACCAGAATCCGGTAGCTCATCGCGTCGCCGGCCAGCATGTCGACATCCAGATGTAGCCGACTGCTGTTCTCGTCGCGCAGGGTCAGGGTCACATCGAGCACCTGACCGTCCTCGATTGCCAAGCGCTGATGCGTCTTGTTCTCCCGAAGCTCCGCCAGCGCCGCGTCGATCTGCTCGGGTGCGTGCCCACGCAGGTCCACCACACTGAACACATCACGCCCCGGTTCGGGCAGGGTGTGCTGCGTGCCGTCCGGGAGAAACTTGGTGCGCAGCATCGGATGCCGCTTCACCAACTGCTCCACCGCCAGGCGTAGGCGTTCGGGATCGATTACCCCGCCATCGAATTCCACGTAGAGGTGGGCCGCGACCCCACCGAGCTCTTGATCCTCCGAGCGGCCGATCCAGTACGCGTGCTGCATGGTGGCCAGCGGGAACGGCGCATCCTCGTCCTGGGCGCCGGCTTCATCGATTCCCGGCGCGGGAGCGGGCGGTTCATCGGCATCGGCACCGCTGAGCAGCGCATACCACGATTCGACAGAGGGCGCGGCGGCCAGCTGCGCAAAGGTGATGCGGCTGCCGCGTTTACGCCAACCACCGGCCAATGTCATCATCCGGATGGAATCCAGCCCGAGAGCGATGAGGTCGTCCGCATCCGAGATCTCGCCCTGCGCGATGCCGACCAGATCGGCAACCGCGGCCTTGATCTCATCCCTGCTCAACACCACACCACCAGTGGACTGGGCTGCCGTTTCTGAATTCATTCCGCCGCTTCCTTCGTGTTCTACAAGTAGTGCGAGAAATGCCGCTAGCGGGCTGCCACCGCAGCGAGCGCAGCCACACTGCGCTGCCACAGTTCTGCCAACCGATCGGCGTCCGATGTACTGAAAAGCGCTGAACTCCACAGCCAATTCGCGACAAGTTGGGCACCATCCGCGGTACTGGTCACGGCTACCGAGATGTTGATACCGAACCGCAGCGGAAGATCGGGCTCCGAGTTGGTGGGTACCGCGAGATTTCGCGAATCCGTGATGACCGACCACGGCTGATCGGAGATCCCGCTCATGTCCATACGTCCCAAATAGTTGAACTGGATCTGCGGGTCTGCCGCCGAGCGCAGCTCCTCCCACCCTTCGACGTAGCGCAACAACCCGTAATCCAGGCCCTCGTAGGGGATTCCGGCCAGGTGATCGGCTACAGAGTCGAGAAGAGCGCGGACCGAATCCGGTTCCTGTTCAACCCTGTCGATATCCAGAGCGAGATCCCCGGAGCCGATACGCGCCGGGAAGATGTTGTTGAACCAACCCACGGTGCCGGTGGTGTCCGCGTCTGCCACATTGTCGATGCGACCATGTCCCTCCATCGACACCAGCGTGCCCGCGCCCGGGTCCTGCCCGCGCTCCATGCGCCAGCTAGCAACGGTAACCGCCAAGGCGGCCAACAAGAATCCGCGTACGCCGTCCTTGCTGCTCAACGACGACAGCAGCTGCCTGGTCACCTCCACCGGCGTGGCAACTCGGTTCGTCCGCAAAGTGTCCCAGGTATCGCGCGCCGGGTCGACACCGCGCGCCCCCAGAACCGGGTCCGGTCCGGAAACCTGCGCGGACCAATAAGAACGTTGGGCCCGCACCTCATCTGTGCTGGCCCGTTGCACCATCAGCTGACTCCAGTGCCGATAGGACGTGAACTCCGTCGAAGCCTTGGGAACGCCGCCAGACTCGACGGTCCGCCAGGACTCGGCCAGGTCGGCCAGTGCGATATGCCATGACACGACATCGATCGCGAGATGGTGTACCGACAGCAGCAGCATGTCCTCCTGGTCCGGGCTCGCCAACCACGCCGCCCGAACCATGGAGCCCGTTCGCGGGTCCAATTTATCGAATACCTCACGCGCGGTGGCAGTGACAACCGCACCGGCCTGCTCGGCCACGGGCAACTCCACCCGCTCCACGATGGTCTGCGCCCGCACCGTTCCCGGTTCCCGCGTCACCACACGGGGTCCATCGGGCGTATCCACCAGCGTCGAACGCAGCATGTCGTGACCATCGAGCAATGTCTGCAGCTGCACTTCGAGGTCCGCACGGGAGATTCCGTCCGGCAGCCTCAGCAACACCGAGAGCGCAAATCTCCGATAGCTCCCGCTCTCGAGCATCCACGACACGACCGGGAGCGGTGGCACCTCACCGTAATCAGCTTCTTCCACAAGGGAATCCATCTGGCCACGGCTTGCTCTGTCGTCGATCAAGGCGGCAAGCTGCCTGATCGTCGGTGCGGCCAGCACCATGCGCGGAGTAATCATCAGCTCTCGCTTGCGCGCCTTGTTGACCAATGAGATCGCGACGATGCTATCCACCCCGAGCGAGAAGAAATCGTCATCGATACCCGGAGCCGCACCGTCGAACAGCTCGGCGCAGCATTCACACAGCGCGCATTCGGTTGCGGTGGCCGGTTGGGTGGTCTCGCCTTCGGCGGCGCCCCCGGACAGCGCGTCGAGCGCGAGTCGCTCCAACGCCGTCCCATCCAGCTTCCCGTTGACGGTGACCGGCAGGCGCGGAAGCACGACCAGGCGCGAGGGCATCATGTACGACGGAAGCCTTTCGGCAAGCCTCATCTGGGTGCGCACCGGGTCGAAGCCGGAGACTTCCTGTTGGGGAACCACAAATCCCACCAGGGTCGCACCGCCCGCGCGCCGCACCACCGATACCGCCGCGGTCTGCACCCCCGGTTGAACCCGCAGTGCCGATTCGATCTCACCGACCTCGACTCGATAGCCACGAATCTTTACCTGCGAGTCGGCCCGGCCCAGATATGCGAAACCTCCGTGAGGAAGCCTGCGCACCAAATCCCCTGTGCGGTACATCCGTCTGCCCGGCCGCTGGGGATCCGCCACGAAAGCACCCGCCGTCACCGCGGGCTTACCCGCGTAGCCGCGCGCCAACTGTGCCCCGGCGAGATACAGCTCACCCACGGCACCGTCGGGCACCGGACGCAGGCGCGAATCCAACACGTACCCCGTCATGCCCTGGTTCGGCGTTCCGATAGTCGGTGCCGGATAGTCCTTCACCGCGGCCACTACCGCCTCGACCGTCGTTTCGGTGGGGCCGTAGCAGTTGTAGACGGCGGTACCGTGCAACGAACGCAGCCGATCCCACAGCGCCGTCTCGATGGCCTCACCGCCGAGAGCCAGCACCGCGAGTTCCCGATCGAGCAGCCCCACAGCGGACAACTGCGCCAGCATCGAGGGGGTGGTGTCGATCATGTCGACACCGTGCTCGGCCATGCCTCGCACGAGCCGGCTTGCGTCTCTCATCGCCTCGGCATCGAAGAGGTGCACGGTATGCCCGTCCAATAACCCGATCATCGGCTGCCAGGAGGCGTCGAAGCTCAGCGACCAAGCATGGGCGATGCGGAGTTTGCGGCCCAGCCGCGCCGTGGCGGGCCGATACACGCGCTCGCGGTGGTCGGCGAAGTAACTCATCAGGGCGCTGTGAGTACCGATCACACCCTTCGGCTCCCCCGTCGATCCGGAGGTGAAGATCAGGTACGCACTCTGATCGCGGTGCACCGCCACGGTCGGCAGCGTGCCGGGGCGCCCGGAGATGCGTTCGGACGTCGCCGGGTCATCCAGCCGCAGGATCTGGTATCCACCGTCGGCGATACCGCGATGCTCACCGACCGCGACGACAAGCTTTGGATCAGACTGCCGCAGAATCGATTCTATTCTTGCGGCAGGTAGCCCGATATCGACCGGCACATAGGCGGCACCCGCCGCAAGGACCGCCAGAATGGCGATAATCGAGTCAGCCGAACGTGGAAGTGCCAGCGCCACCGTTGTTTCCGGAGCGACCCCACGGTCCACAAGTTCCGCGCACAACCGTGCCGCCGCGGCATGCAGTTGCGCATACGTAAAACGCGTCTGGGCATCCACCACCAGCGCGAGCGACTCGGGGTGCGCCTGCACCTGCCGCTCGAACAGCTCCCACACCGATGTCGCCGACTGATCGGCCGCCGAGGCACTGACGGCGATCTCGGACCGCTCGTGCGCGGTCAGGACGTCGAGCACATCTGGTGTCCCGGTTCCGATCTGCGGCAGCTGGCGCAGTACCGAAACCAGTCGCTCGCCGATACTGGCACCCGAAATATGGGGCAGCGCATCAGGAATCGCCTCGATCAGTACCAACAGCGCCTCGCCATGCATATGCGAAACAACGGTCACCGGATAGTGGGCTAAACTCTCCATCTCGACCGGGCGAAAGCGTGTCCCATCGGCCATCTGCATCTCTTGGGCCGCATCTCCGATGGGCGCGTTCTCGAACACGAACAGCGTGTCGAACAGCGCGGCGCTGCCCTCCGCGCGTTGCAGAGCGGACAGGCTCAGGTACCCGATGTCACGCATCGCGGCTGCCTCACGTTGCATCTGCACGCACTGCTCGACCACCGGGGCCGAGTAGTCGATGTGATGCACCATGGGCACGGAGTTGATGAAAAGCCCCACCATGCGTTCGACGTCGGGCAGTTCCTTCGGACGGCCGGACACGATGGTTCCGAAAACGACATCGGTTCGATCGGTCAGTCTGCCGAGAATCAGTGCCCAGGCGAACGCCGTCACGGTGTTCAGGGTGAGACCGTTGCCGGCTGCCCACTGCCGAAGCCGCACGGTTTCCTCTGCTGTCAAAAGGAATTGCGACTTCTCGGGCACGCTGTCGTGTGCGGCGACGGTTCCATCGCCAAGCATGAGCGGTCCGGACACCGTACTCAGGTAGCGCGTCCAGCGGTCTGTCGCCGCGGTGGTGTCCTGCGCGTTAAGCCACGCGATGTAGTCGCGGTACGGACGTACCGCGGGCAGTCCGTCGATGGATCCGTCCGCCTGGTACGCGGCCAGCAACTCGGTGAAGAAGATGGCGATCGCCCAACCGTCCATCAGGATGTGATGGCTGGTGACGATCATTCGATGCCGGGATTCACCGGGCACCGTGAGCAGCACAATCCGGATCGCCGGACCCTTACCCAGATCAAATGGCCGAAGACGCTCGCTCAATGCGATCTCGTCGAACTGCGCGGGCTGCGCGGCACGTACCTCCCAGGGGATGTCCGCATGGGTGGGCACGATCTGCACCGGTTTGGGCAGCCCGCGATCCCAGAAGGCAGCACGCAGGTTCGGATGCCGTGTCAGCATCGCCTGTGCGCTGCGGTGCAACAGTTCAACATCCAGCCCTCCGTCGATATCAGCGACGAACTGCATGCTGTACAGATCGACACTCTCATCGGCGAGCTGGGAAAGCGCGAAGAACCCCTCCTGCAGCGGACTCAGCGCCAGCACGTCCTCAATCTGAGGCTGTTGCTCGGTACCCGTCATGACTGCGCCTGCCACGACGCGGTGAGTTCGGCCAGCGCGTCGGCACTAAGACCAGAAGCACTCATCGGCGCACTCGGCTCCGGCAGCGCCGGGGCTGCGGAACTCTCCTGTGCCACAACCTGATCAGCGGAATCCACGGCGCCCGCCAGCTGGGAAATGGTCGCGCATTCGAACACCATTTGCGGAGTCATCGCCAATCCACGTTCGGCGGCCCGGGTGGACCACTGGATGGAGATGACGCTATCGCCGCCGAGAGCGAAGAAATTGTCCTCGGAATCGACATCACTGATCTCCAGCAGCTCCTCGAGAATGGCGATCAGCGCCTGCGTGGTCTCCACCGAGCCGGCGGCCGCGGGCGCCACCACACGTTCGACGGCGGCAGCCGGCGGGGCCAACAGCCTTTCCATGGCATCGGCCGGAGCCAAGACGATATCGGAAACCCTCGCATCCTGTTCGTTGACGAACGCGTCGAGCGCTTTGTCCAGAGCCCGCCCGATCAACACCGTGGTCTGGGCGTCATACAGGTCGGCGTTGGTGACCACCGTGACATCGAGTCCTCCCGCCGGGGTGACGTTCAGCGCGAAGTTCAGATCCAGGTAGGAGACATCCACCTCCATGGGTAACGGGGCCAGCCAGGTCTCACCGCTTCCCGTCAGATCCCTTGTCTCAGCACCCCAATCCGCGCCACGGAAGTTGACCATGGTTTGAAACAGGGGGTTCCAGGACAGGGAGCGAGCGGGATTGATGGCCTCCACCAATTTCTCGATGGGCAATTCTTGGTGCGCATGCGCGTTGAGCGTGGCGTCACGGCTGCGACCCAAGACGGTGTGCAGCGTCGGATCGTCAGACAGGTCGGTCCGTAGCGCAACCATATTCGCGAACAGCCCAACAAGATTCGCGACATCCGGATGCACGCGGGCCGCCACCGGACTACCGATCACAATGTCGGTGCCACCGCCGAATCTGTGCAAGATCATGGCCAGCGCCGCCTGATAGACCATGAACTCGGTGACACCACGTCGCTCGGCCATCCGGGTCAAAGCCTGCCTGCGCTCCGGCGATACCGTGAACCTCTCGACTTCGCCACGCTTGCCGAGAATCTGCGGGCGGGCGCGGTCGTGCGCCACCGCGATGTGACCGGGGATTCCGGCCAGCGCCTCGCGCCAATACGCCACCTCGCCCCGCCCGAACTCGCTGTCCGGACCGAAGGCGTCGCGCTGCCACATGACGTAATCGGCGTATTGCACCGGTTGTGAATCCCACTGCGGGACTTCCCCTGCGACGCGCGCACGATAGGCGGTTACCAGGTCGTCGACCACCACCGTGAACGAGGCGTGATCCACGACGATGTGATGCGCCACCAGCGACAGCACATGCTCCTGCGGCCCCAGCTCAATGATGGCGGGACGGATGAGCGGCTCCGATTCCAACCCGAACACGTGATGCCGTAGCTCGGCGAGCGTGTCGCGTAGGTCCTCCGCCGTGGCACGAACGACCGGCACCTCCAGCGCACGTGCCGGCCGCACGAACTGATAGGGCGCTCCATTGTCGATCGCGAAGTTGGTGCGCAGCGACTCATGCCGGGCGACTACATCATTGATCGCCTCGGCCAGTTCCGATGTCCGCAACGGACCGTCGAACCGCAAGGCCAGCCACATGTTGGCAATGTCGGTGACCCCCTCCATCTGGCACTCGAACCAGACAGACAGCTGCGATGAGGACAACGGCAAACGCTGCGGGCGTTCCACCGCGACGAGTTCCGGCCGGCTGTCCCGGGATGTTTGTCCCGTGGCGAGCTGCTGGACCAGCCCCGCCGGGGTGGGGCTGTCGAACACCGCGCGCACCGTCAGACCGACGGCGAACTGTGCCTGGATCTGTGCCACCAGTTTGGCCGCAAGCAGCGAGTGTCCGCCCAATTCGAAGAACGAATCATCCAGACCGACTTCATCCCGACCGAACAAGTCCGCGTAGATCGCGCACACCCGATGCTCGGTAGGAGTCGACGGCGCGCGAAATACGCTTTCCGTCAATGGTTTAGGTGACGGCAATGCACGCTTATCCAACTTGCCGCTGGTAGTCAACGGGATCTCCGGGATGATCGCGTACGCGGTGGGCACCATGTATCCGGGTAGCGTTTCCTGGGCCCGGGCGCGCAGTTCATCCAGATCGAGCTCCGCGGACCCACCCGCCACCGGCACCACGTAAGCGGCCAGCATCGGGCCCACCTGTGGATCGTCGACGACGGTGACCACACAATGTCCGACGCGCGGGTCAGCACCGATCACCGCTTCTACTTCGCCGAGCTCGATCCGATAGCCACGGACCTTGACCTGCTCGTCGGCGCGACCGATGAATTCAAGCTGGCCCGAATCATTACGTCGCACTAAATCTCCGGTGCGGTACAACCTTCCACCGGGGATGAACGGGTCTGCGACAAATCGCTCAGCGGTGAGCGCGGGCCGACCGCGATAGCCACGCGCGAGCTGCGTGCCACCCAGATACAACTCGCCGACAACGCCGGACGGCACCAGCGCGAGCGCCTGGTCCAGCACGTATGCGTACACATTTCGGTTGGGAATACCGATCGGCACAATCGAATTGCCTTGCGGTCCTTCGACAGGCATGTGCGTCGAACAGACGACGGCTTCGGTGGGACCGTAGTGGTTGCGCAGTTCGGCGTCGAACACGGTCGCGAACTTGTCAGCCACCTCGCCCGGCAGAGCCTCACCACCGACGGGAACGTGCCGAAGCCCACGCAGCTCACGCGCCTCAGGGAGCAACAGCACCGAGCCGAGTAGCGCGGGCACCATGTGTAACACGGTCACACCGCGGCGCCGCACCAGATCGATCACGTATCCGATATCCGAGAACGGGTTCGCCTTGGGTATGACGAGCTGCGCGCCCAAGGACAGCGGGCACAGGATGTCTGCCAGCGAAGCATCGAAACTGACGGAGGTCGACTGCAGCATCCGGTCCTGCGCCGTCATGCTCCACTCGGCCGTGAAGGAAATGACATGCTCGGCGATCGCCGCATGCGCCACGGCAACGCCTTTGGGCCGGCCGGTGGATCCCGAGGTGTAGATCACGTACGCCAGACTCTCGGGCAGCAACGGTCGCAACCGGTCGGTATCCGTGATCGGAGCATCGTCAAGGTCCGCCGCGCGCTCTTCAGCGGCCTGGAACTCCTTCGGGCCCAATACCAGCCGCGGACCGGCATCGGCGATCAAATACTCGATGCGCTCCTGTGGCAACGCGGGATCGATGGGCATGTAGGCCGCACCCGATGCGAGAACACCGAGCATCGCGACGATGAAGTCGACAGACGTCGACATCGGCAGCGCCACGACATCCTCCGTGCCGACGCCCTCGCCGATGAGCCAACGAGCGAAGCGATTCGCACGCCGGTGCAGCATCGCGTACGTGAGTTCCGCGTCATCGGACACCACCGCCAACGCGTCCGGGGTCGCCTTTGCCGCCAGTTCCAGAACAGCTACCAAGGTGGTGTCGGCAACCCCGGCCAACACTCCGTGCGAATGCGCGAGTACATTCGCGCGTTCCTCAGCACCGAAGGGATCCAACAGCGCAAGGGCTGTCGTGGGGCGATTCAATCCATCCTCGAGCAGCCGCCGATAGTGCGTGAGCAGCTGGTCGACAAGCCATTCCGGCAGAGCATCGGTTTGGTACTCGATTTCGATGATGGTGCCATCGGATTCGGTGGCAATCGCGAGCGACAATGGTAGTTGCGCACTGACGGCGGCTAGGTCGAGCTGCGTGACACTGACGCCCTCCAGCCGATATCCGTTGGCGTCTTTGCGCATGCTGAAGCCCAGCCGGACCAGCTCGTCCATGCCGTCACGGCCAATCGAGCGGCTCGGATTGACCTCGCGCACCACCTCATCGATACCGGCGGCCTGGTGGCCGAACGCATCCAGGCAGACCTGGCGCACCGCAGCCAGATGGGAGGCAAATCCGGCACCGGGGTCTACCGAAAGACGCAGCAGCAGCGTGTTACCGAAATAGCCAATTGCCTTTTCCGCATGGGCTTTCCGCTCGGCGACGGGGATTGCGACGACAAAGTCGGATGCCGAGGTATAACGATGCACAAGCGTCCCGAACGCCGCCAACAGCACCATGAACGGTGTCGCCGAATGCTCGCGAGCGAATTCCTCGATCCGGGCCGCAGTCTCGGCCGGCATCGGCACCGTCCGGCGCCGGGCGGCCCGCGAGGTGTACGTGGTGGCGGGCCCGGGCAGCTCCAGCGGATCGGGAAGCGGAGTCAGCGACTCGCGCCAGTACTCAAGGTCAGCTCCGGACGCCGGATCGCCCGCCGCGCCGACCACCATGAACTGCGGCGCTTCGCCCTGCGTCGGGCGACCGTTGTAATGCTCGCTCAGTTCGGCGAAGAACACTTCCCAGGAGTTGTCGTCCCAGCAGATGTGGTGCACCACCAACAACACCACGAATTCCTCGGCACCCAGCCGCAGCAGCGTGATCCGCAGTGGCCGGTCCAGAGCCAGATCGAACGGCCTACCGAATTCACGGTCGGCCACCGACCTAATCTCCCGATCCTGAGCGTCGCCCGCAAGATCCGTTAAATCCACAGTGCCCCAAGACACATCTACATCGCCGGTGAATACCTGATAGGGCTCGCCGGCGTCATCGACGCCATAGGTGGTCCGCAGGACATCATGACGACGGATAAGTGCTGCCAAGGCGTCACGCAGCCGCTCCTCGTCGAGCGCACCGCACATCTTGTGCGCGACACAGATATTGAGTGAGGTATCCGCGGGATCCTTGGTTTGCATGAACCACAGACGCCGCTGGCCGGGCGCCAGCGGACGCCGCTCGCCCTCCAGGACTCGAGGTGCCGCCTCCACCGGATGGGCCGCGACGCCGCTTTCGGCGAGCCGTCTGCGTAACAGCTCACGCCTACGATCCATCGCAGACAACTGGTCGCCGGTCACCGAGCGTCTCCGCTCGTGACAAAGACCTGGAATCCGAACGACTCCGCGCGCATGAAATGAACCACCTCAATCTAGGAACTATGCCTAGCCTTACCTTAATATCTGCGGGATGCGCCGCGTGACACCCCATGGGTGCTGTGCATCACCCCGCTCGGAGCACAGCGGCGAGCCCTATCGCGGGTTACGTTAGGCTAATCTAACTACCTGCAAGTTGGAAGGAAGCTCAACGTGGATCGCAAACTCGGATGGATCAGGCAATTCCACAAGCCGGAGTCACCCGATGCACCGTTGCTACTGATCTTTCCCCATGCAGGTGCCGGCGCCTCGGCATACCGAACGCTCTCCAAAGCGTCCGCAGCGAATTTCAATGTCCTCATCTTTCAATACCCGGGACGACAAGATCGCGCGGGAGAACCGGCACTACCGACCCTCGCCGATATCGCCGCGGGAGCCTTCGCCGAGTTCCAGTCATCCGAGCACAATCGCCGCGTTCCCATCCACACCTTCGGGCACAGCATGGGCGCAGTGGTGTCGTTCGAGTTGGCCCGGCTGGCCGAGGCCGCCGGCCTGGACGTGCACCAGCTGACCGTTTCCTCGGCGGTGGCGCCGTGCGACATCTCCGACAAGCCGGAGCTACCCACCGATGACGACGCGGTTTTGGCACATATGGGTGCCCTGGAAGGCACCAATTCCACCGTCATGGGCAATCTTGATGTGATGCGGATGGCGCTGCCCGTCATGAAGGGCGACTACCAGGCCTTCAACGCATACGAATGCGGCGAGGACGTCAAGGTCGCGGCGCGTATCCATGCGATCGGTGGCGACCAGGACCCCATGATCACGATGCGTGATTTGTACGGCTGGGGCAAGCACACCGACGAACTGGAGGTGACGTTGTTCGACGGCGGACACTTTTTCTTGAACGCGCAGACCGAGGCGTTGGCCGAGCTACTCGCCGCTAATACCGCTCGCGCGGCCTCGCCTCAACGATGAGCACCGCCGACGCCGACCCTGTCGTCATCTCCGGAATGGCGATCGAGGCTCCCGGCGGAATCGACACTCCCGCAGCCTTCTGGAACGCACTGGCCGATGGCCGCGAGCTCATCTCCCCCTTCCCCCGGAACCGGGACTGGCCCATCGACGAGCTACTGTCGCTATCCAATCTGGACGGCTGGGGCCGCGTTTCCGATGCCGGTGGATTCCTCACCGACGCAAGCACTTTTGACCCCGGCTTTTATGGCTTCACCCATCGTGAAGCCATCGCCGTAGATCCACAGCAACGCGTCGGGATGCGCGTTGCCTGGAGGGCGCTGGAAAACGCCGGAGTCAATCCCGGTGCACTCGACGGATCCGAGGCCGGCTGTTTCATCGGCGCCTCTCCCAACGAGTACGGACCGCGCGTGGGCGCAATGAATGCCTATAACGGCCACCGAGCGGTCGGCGGCGGACAGCTCGGAGTGGCCGGCCGAATCTCACACGGTCTGGGACTCGTCGGACCATCGATGTGCGTTGACTCAGCCTGCGCGTCCTCCTTGGCCGCAATGCATCTCGCCGTTTCGGCGGTTAGCGCTGATGAATGTGAATGGGCACTGGCCGGAGGCGTCTGCGTCATGGGTTCGCCTGGCGCCTTCTACGAATTCTCCCGGCTCCACGCACTCGACCCCGACGGACACTGTCGCTCATACTCCGATGAGGCCAATGGCACCCTCTGGGGCGAAGCGGTGGGAATGGTTGTATTGGAACGTGAATCACGCGCACGCGCCCTGGGACACCGGGTGTATGGACGCGTCATGGCAATCCGCACAAACCATAACGGCGGCGGTAAGCCCATCCTGGTGCCGCGCGGTCGGGCCCAAGCCAAACTGGTCGCCGCGACAATCGCCGCCTCGGGTGTCGATCCCGCCGATATCGGGATGCTCGAAGGGCACGGCACCGGTACGCGCGCCGGTGACCCGCTGGAGATCATGGCGCTGCAGAGCACGTACGGCGCGGGTGGCTCGAACGCACTTCTCGGATCGGCGAAATCCAATGCCGGGCACGCACAATCCGCCGCGGGAATGGTAGGCCTGATCAAGCTCCTGTTGTCCGGCCAGCACGGGCACATCCCGCCAACGCTCTTCGCGGACAACCCCACCACCAAGATCGACTGGTCCATGACCGGCATCCGCTTGGCCACGAAACTGCACCCCTGGGAGCCCAAGAACGGCATCCGATACGGCGCCGTGTCATCCTTCGGAGCCGGGGGCGCCAATGCGCACGCCATCATCGCGATGCCCGCCATGGACGGAGAGGACGGCGACGATTTCTAGCCACCGGTTACCCAACGGGACCATTCCCGTCCTGCTTTCCGCGGACACCCCCGAGGTGCTTCGCCGGGAGGCGTCGGCGCTTCTCGCGTATGTTGTCGATCGCCCGCGAATCGCGCCAGATCGCATCGCGGGCATGCTCTTTCGGACCCGCGTCGCGCGCCGGTACCGGGCACTGGCCACCGTCGTGGACCACGATCAACTCGTCGCCGCGCTACGCGCCGTGGTCACCGACGCCGAGCATCCGCTCGTGGTCCGCAACACCGAGGCCGCGACCGCGCGACGTCACGGGCTCGTGTTTCCCGGGCAGGGCGGACAACGCCCCGGAATGGGACGACTCTTCTACGACGTGTTCCCCGACTTCCGCGCCGAGGCAGACCGCTGCGCAGAACTGTTCGAGAAGCAGTTCGGCCGTTCGCCGTTGAGCTATCTTCTCGACGAAGAGATGCCCGCCGCCGACAGCGCGAGCGTGGTCCAGCCCGCCCTGTTCACCCAGATGGCGGGCCTAGCCGCGCTATGGCGCTCGGTGGGCGTCGCCCCGGATGCGGCCGTCGGGCACAGTCAGGGCGAGATCGCGGCGGCCTACGTCGCGGGCATCACGCCTCTAGCCGACGCGGTCACCGTCGTGGGCACCCGCGCCCGAATCGCCGACGAGTTCCCCGCCGACGACTACGCGATGGCAGTCATCGCGGCCGACCGCGATACCTGCGAATCTCTTCTTGCCCGACAATCAGGTTGGGCTGAGCTCTCGGTGATCAACTCCCCCTCAATGGTCGGAATCTCCGGCCAACACACGACCGTGCACCAGATCGTGGAGCGTCTGACCGAGGACGGCGTCTTCGCGCGAGTGATTCCCGTGCGCTACCCCGCCCACACCAGCATGATCGCCTCGCTCGGCACCGAGATTCGCAAAGCACTTGTCGAGAGCCTCGGCACCGGCGAGTTCACCGGATCTGAAATCGATTGCATCGGATCGACGCTCGGCACCGCGATCAACCCGGACATGCCTGTCGACCAGTATTGGTTCTGGAATCTGCGCAATGTGGTGCGGTTCGACCGCGCCATCGCGACCGCGTCGGCGGCTCGCATCGACACCTTCGTGGAATTGGCCGAACACCCCACGCTGCAGCTCGCGATTCGGGAGAACCTTGCGGCGCTAGGCGCCGAGCGCACCGCCTGCGTGGTGGGTACGTCCAACCGGAACGCCACAGATCTGTCCGAGTTCACCGCCAACCTTGCCAACCTCGCCGTGCACGATCTGAACTATCAGTGGGATGTGCTGCGCGGTAAGGCATCCGAACCCGTCGCGTTGCCGCTGCACGATTTCCCGAACGTCCAGAACAACGACATTCCGCTATGGCTGTCATATCGCTCGGCCGAGGGCGGTGTTTCGGAACCGAAGCAACCCATTTCCGCGCCCGAGCCGGAGCATGCGGCGGACGATGTCGACTCCCCGGTCTACCCGCGCCTCCTGCGCGAGGCGTGGACCAAGGTGACCCGGCGTTCGATGCTGCCCCCCAGGTCCTACGCGTTCATCGACGGCACCGGCGAGGCCGGTGCCCTTGTCGAAGCGCTCTGCGATAGCGCGCCCAACTTCGGCTCCTCTGCTCACATCATCACTGAGGCAAGTAAATCCGGCATCGGCGAGGGCGACACCGTGGTCGTTGTGCTGCCCGCGCCGACTCAGCTCGGTGACCGCGAAGCTGCCGATGCCGTAGCGCAATTCTTCGGTAACCGCACGTGGTGGCCCGAACCGTCAAGCGCAGTCACCGGATGCTGGCTTATCACCGTGGGCGGTGAACAGGCCAACGCCGACGACGTGCCTTCGCATCCGGTACATGCCGCGATCGCCGCCGGGTTCCGCTGCATGGGCACCGAGCATCCCGGAATAGCCTTCCGGCACCTGGATCTCGACCCCGATATCGCGCAGCCGGACAACGCCGACGCCATCCTCGCCGCACTGCAGTCAGCGGGGGAATCGGAACTGGCATTGCGCGCTGACGGCGTATACGCCAAGCGCATCGTGGATCTCGACGAGGACGGTGACGCAGAATCGAGCGCCGGAGTACCCGGCCATGTGGTGATCACCGGTGGCACCGGAAAGCTCGGCCAGGAGTTCTGCGAGCACTATGCCCGGCTGGGTACCCACCAGATCACGCTGATCAGCCGTTCCGGCGAAACCGACGCTGTCGCTGGACGGCTCGACGCCATCCGGCGTAGCACTGGCGCTACCGTGCGTGCCGTCGCGTGCGATATCACCGATGGCACCGCCGTGGCTGAGCTCGCCGAGCAGTTACGTGATACCCCGGCGAACCTCATCATCCATGCCGCGGTGGACTATTCGGATGTTCCGCTGGCCGAGGTGACCGCTGAGAGCTTTCAGCAGGCATTGCGCGCCAAGATCGGCGGCATCGTGAGTGTTCTGGACGCTGTCCCCCGTACCGATTCCTGCCGCGTCATGTTGTGTTCCTCCCTAGCGGCGACGATCGGCGGCAAGGGCCAGCTGATGTACGCGGCGGGCAACAGGATGCTGGACGTACTGGCGGCCCGCCAGCGCGCCGCCGGAATCGATTGTGTGTCCGTGCAGTGGGGCCAATGGACCGTGCACCTCGAACTCGATGACACCGGTATCGCGAAGCTGGCCGCCGCGGGAGTACACCCCATGCGCCCCGCTGACGCACTGGCCGTCGGCACGGGGAATCACCGGGGCAACACTCTGGTCGGATCCTTTGACCTGGTGCAGGCCCGCGCGATGCTGGGCGTGTTCGGGTATGGACCGCTGCTCTCGGAGCTCAAAGACACCGGCACGGTGGTAACGCCCGCCAAGACCGCACCGCCCGCCGTGGCAGTTCCCGAGGATCGACCTGGGCATCTGGTGCAATTGCTGGCCGAGGTGATCGGCGCCGACCACGCCGACTCCATCGACACCGCCATGCCGATGGTGGCGATGGGCCTGGATTCATTGCAGGCATTGGAATTCCGGCGGCGAGTGCAGGCCGAGCTGAACTTCGAGCTGCCGGTGCAGGACCTACTCGGCGGCGCCTCGGTAGATCATGTGATCGACGCGCTCGCCGCTCAGACCCGCTGATCCGGACGCCCGCCGTCAACATCGCACGTCGACATCCACGGTGCGATAGATCAGTTGGGTCCCCACCCCATTGGCGCGTTTCCTGGGATTGGGATCTGCGGTCCGGGGCGATGTCCACCAATACGCGGACTTGCCTTCGCGCACCGAGGTCACCACGCACAACTGCAACGGATTGTCCCCGGTCCGATGGACGACGACCCTGGCGCCCTGACGCTGCAGCTGCGCAATCACCTGCAGTGCGTCGGGGCCCGCCGGACCCGCCGAGGCTGCCGGGGACGCCATCACGAACAACGGTGAGACAAGAACTGCCGCCACTAACGCGCGAAGACATGGAAACTGTTTCCGGCACATGATGATCCCTAGCACTGCACCGCGACGTACATGACGTGTGAGTCCAGCGAACGAGTGGGCGGGCCCTTGCGCTGTGGCACTTGTTTGTAGATGTGCCGGCCGACGCGTATGGACGTCGCAACACATTGCGACAGCGGTTTGGCGGGCCCACTGCGGTTGATGATGATCTGGTCCCCGCGCGCCTTCAGTTCGGAGACCATGACCTGGGCATTGCCCGGACCCCGCGGCCCGGGCTGGGCCGGTCCCGCAGTGGCCGGAGCGGAGAACAGCACAGCGGCGAACCCCGCTGCCAGGGCCAGGCCGGTGGCCTGAACGCACAACAGTAATGACGTCACGATGATCGTGTCCTTGCGTGGAAGATGTTGAAGCCATGAGTGATTGGCACCCGGCCGGGTACGTTTCATCGACGGGGCCGGTCAGGTCAGACGGCACGGCTGCCGCGTGACGCGATAGCAGCGACTGCTACAAGGACTCCGATCAGCGCCGCATCACGCACAAACGCAGCAGATGGTCACGTCCGCTTCTCAACACTCCATGCGGATTCCGCTGGGGCGGGCCGCGCCTGCGCGGGCACCAGAGCACCCAGAAGACAAGCGCAACAACCGATATCATCGCCAATGCGGCAGCGCACCCGTGCACAGCGCCGGCGGCGGCAATCGCCGCAGTCACGGGTGGCGTATTGCACTCGTGATGATGTCCAGCATCTACCGCGACCGCGAGCAAATGGGGAATCTCGGCGAGATGCGCCGATACCGCTGCCCTACCCGACTCGGCAATGCCGATGGTGGCACCCGGAGGGCATTTCATCACTGGCACCAGCAGGACAGCGGCGATCAGCAGCGCCCTCAGCAGGCCCGGCACGGCAACGAGGAGCCCACGCCGCCTCGCGCAATCACCACTGAGTGCCATGCGGCCACCATACACTTGCACCCCATACCCGTAGCGGGTATTACTGCGGTCAGCTATCGGACGAGAAGGATCGTCACACTCGATCGGCGTCGTCGCGAGCGGCACGCTGCAATGCCGACACCTCCGCGTCGATACGCGGCAGTATCTCGGGAATCATTCCGCGCAAAGGGATCTCGCCAATCGGTGTCGAAAGCACCGGCTTCAGCCACCGCGTCACACCGACCCAGTTCGGACAGTTGATGCGCCGACGCCGTTTCTCGATGCCCTTGACGAACGCCTTTCCGCACGCTTCCACCGATGTCACGGTGCCCAGCGGGGGCGGCAGCCGCCTCAGCATCTCCGAGAAGGCCGACAGATTGGCCTTCTGGTCGTTCACCATCGAGGTATCGATCCACGACATATGCGCCGAGCCGACATCCACGCCGCGATGCGCCACCTCCAACCGCAGGGCGTTCGCGAAATGCTCAACGGCCGCCTTGGACGCGTTGTACGCGGTGACCGCGGGCGCCGCCGCGTATGCGGCGAGCGACGACACGATAAGCACATACCCTTGGCGTTCGATGACCGACGGCAGGGCGGCGCGCACCGTGTGAAACACCCCGAGCACGTTGACGTCGATCAACTTCTTGAAGGTGGCCGGATCGATCTGCAGCACCGAACCGAATGTCAGCAGGCCTGCGTTGGCGAGCACCACATCGATCCCGCCGAACCGCTCAACGGCCTGCGCCACGGCGTTCTCCATGGCCGCCAGATCACATACATCGGCAACCGCCACCAGCACCCGATCGCGGCCCAGTTCATCCGCCACCGCGGCAAGCTTTTTCTCATCCAGATCGGTGAGCACCAGGTTCGCGCCCAACGCCGACAACCGGTGTGCGACTTCGATGCCTATCCCGCCGGCACCACCGGTGATCATGACGGTCTTGCCTGCGATGCTGTTCGCCGTTGAACCCATGCGACGACGCTACAGCCGCACACCCAGCAGGGCATCCACCGCGTCACGCACCTGGGCCCCGGCCCCGGTGTCATGACCGCCATACGCCAGCGCATCTGTCACCCAGTTATCCAAGGCAGCAAGGGCTTTCGGTGTGTCAAGGTCATCGGCCAGATAGCGCCGAACCCGGGCAATCACATCGCGAGCACTCGGCGCGGTGGCCAGTGCCGCCGCGTGACGCCAGCGGGCCAACCGGCCCTGCGCATCGGCCAGCACGGCATCGCTCCAGGAGCGATCAGCGCGGTAATGGCCGGCCAGCAGCCCGAGCCTGATCGCGGCGGGATCCACACCCTGAGCTGTCAGCCCGGAGACCTTCACCAGATTGCCCCGGCTCTTGGACATCTTGTGGCCATCCCACCCGATCATCCCGGCATGCACGTAGTGCCGCGCGAAGCGCCGCTGCGCGGTGGCGGCCTCGGCGTGCGCGGCACTGTATTCATGGTGCGGGAAGATCAGGTCGCTGCCGCCGCCCTGGATGTCGATACCGGCACCCAGCTCGCGCAGCACAATCGCCGAACATTCGACATGCCACCCAGGACGGCCGGGCCCGAACGACGCCTCCCAGCTCGGTTCCCCCGGTCGTGCGGCCCGCCACAGCAGGGCATCAAGCTCATTGGCCTTACCCGGGCGGTCGGGGTCACCTCCACGTTCGGCAAAAAGCCGCGACATGGTCTCGATGTCGTACCCGGACTCGTAGCCGAACTGCTCAGTGGCGTCGACACGGAAGTAGACGTCCGGATACTCGGGATCATCCACCACATAGGCGGCGCCGGAGGCGAGCATCTTCTCGACAAGCTCGATGATGCAGGCAATCGATTCGGTGGCGCGTACGTACTCCCGCGGCGGCAACACGCGCAATGCGGTCATATCGCCGCGGAACAGGTCGGTCTCCCGATCGCCCAGCTCACGCCAATCGATGCCGTCCCGATCGGCCCGTTCGAAGAGCGGGTCGTCGATATCGGTGACGTTCTGCACGTAGTGCACATCCAGACCGGCGTCGAGCCACTGCCGATAGATCACGTCGAACGTGAGATACGTTGCGGCATGGCCCAGATGGGTGGCGTCGTAGGGGGTGATGCCACACACGTACATGGTTGCCGTCGGCCCGGTCGTTACCGGACGTACCTGACGGTCGGCGGTGTCGTACAGCCGCAGCTGCGGACCACGACCGTCGAGTTCAGGGACCGGCGCCGACGCCCACGACTGCATACCCACACCTTATGGGGTGGTCAGGCGCGCCCGGCGACCGCGTCCAGCAGCAACGGAGCCAGATCGGGCCTGCACATGATCAGGTCGGGCAGGTACGGATGGGGCTCGTTGTACCGGAGTGGAGATCCGTCGAGCCGCGAGGCGTGCAGCCCGGCCGCCAGCACCACACCGGCGGGCGCCGCCGAATCCCACTCCCATTGCCCACCGCCGTGCAGATAGGCATCTGCCTCACCGCGCACCACGGCCATGGCCTTGGCTCCCGCCGACCCCATCGGTATGAGTTCGATGTTGAGCCGCTCGGCCATATCGGTCAGGAATTTGGGCGCCCGGCTGGCACTGGCCACGATCCGGATCGGGTCGGACTCAGCGCGCGCCGAAGGCGTCACCCGGGTCTCGTCGGTACGAAATACGGTGTCCGATCCGGGCAACGCCACGGCGGCGTCGGTGATCGAACCGCCGCCGTCCCGTCCGTCCGGATCCGCCTGCCACAGGGCGACATGCACCGCCCAGTCATTTCTGCCTTCCATCCCGAACTCACGGGTGCCATCGAGCGGATCGATGATCCACACGCGCCGCGCCCCGAGACGCGTCTTGTCATCGACAGCCTCCTCCGAGAGCACCGCGTCCGCCGGACGCTCGGCTGCCAGCCGCTCCAGCAGCAGCGTGTTGGAGCGCTTATCACCCGCCGCACCGAGACCCTTGGGGTCGTCGAACCCGAGCTCGGCACGCACCTGCAGCAGCAGTTGTCCGGCTTCATGGGCGAGGTCCGCGGCGAGCGCGGCATCGGAAACAGTCACCCGGTCAGTATTACCCGATCCGGATTTGTCGCACCCCGTCGGCATACTCACGCGCATGGCGCCCATGCGATACGGAATTGTTCTCACGACAGGAGACGCGGCCGACGTCGCCGAGCTGGCAACCCTGGCCGAGGAAGCCGGCTGGGACGCGATCTTCGGCTGGGAGCCGGTATGGGGTGTCGACGCCTGGGTGGCCTTGACCGCAGCCGCGATGCGAACCAGCCGGATCAAGCTCGGCACCATGCTCACTCCCCTCTCGCGCCGCAAACCATGGGACCTGGCCTCCACCACGGCAACACTCGACCGGCTCTCCGGTGGGCGAGTCATCCTGTCGGTGGGAATGGGTGCGCTGCACGACAATTGGCTGGCCTTCGAGCGTGACCAGGGCCGCAAGACCCGTGCCGAGTTACTGGACGAGGGTCTCGACGTGCTGTTCGGCCTCTGGGCAGGTCAACCCTTCGGCTACGAGGGCAAGCACTATCGGGTGCTGCCGACAACGCATCTGGTACCCGATCCACCGGTCCAGAGGCCGCGCATCACCACCTGGAGCGTGGGCCTGCTCGGGGCGGCGAAATCCATGGCCCGCGCGGCCCGCTGCGATGGACTACTACCGAACATGACCACCACCGACGGACAGTTCGATTTCGATCCGCCGTTGCGGCGCTGGGTCGACGCCGCACACGAGGTGCGGGCGCTACGAAGCGAATTGGGCTACCACGACACATATGACGTGGTGTACGAGGCGACCACCGATTGGAAGGATCTCGACGCCACCCGCGAGAAGATCGCGACCCTTCAGGACAGCGGTTACACCTGGTATCTGGACTCGGATTGGCATACCGACCACAAAGATCCGCTGGGCGCGCTGCGTGCCCGCATCGAGAACGGGCCGCCGCGCTAGACGTCAGTGTTTGACGTCAGTGCACAAGGTCTTCGGAGCGATGTCCACGATCGAAGCCACCTCCCACCGGGCCTGAATCCCGGGAAATACCGTGGCAGCGGCAATCGCATCCTCTTTGGAGGCCCCAGAACGCAACGCATCGCACGCGCGATAGCCGCTGGCGAGGTACCGGGCGGAGGCTCCACCGAAGATCGCGGTACCCGGGGTGGTGTCATTCAACATCTGCAAGAACTCCCCCTCCCCGTCCGCGTGCGCGGGCGAGGCCAAGCCGATGCCCCCGGCCCCGAGCGACGCGGCAAGAATTGCGGCAGCCGAAATCCGGCGGAAATGTGTGATCATGATGTCCCCTCTGATGAGGAGATGATCTTATGAGGCTGTCCGCACTGGTGGAAAGCAATTTCCCGAGAATCGACTGATCCCAGTTTTCAAGATCACGGAGCGAATTCGCTCGTGCAAATCGCCATCGGCGGGTCAGGGAACGCGAAGGAGTGCACCACACCTGGCTTCCCCTTGCACTGCGCCGCCTCTTTCGTCCCGGGAATCACGAACAGCACGACGAAGGACTTCGGTGCCTGGCACGAGTCCGCGGCGACGAAAACCGTGCTGCCCATCACCACCGCCGTCTGATAGCACGAGCCGATCCGCAGTTGCGGCGCGATGCAGTAGGAGAAATCGCCGGCGGTGAAACCCGTGTATGTCTGCCGGCACTTGCCGCCCGGAACCACTTCGATCACGCGCCACGCCGCCTTGGGGTCGGTGCACGCCACCGTCTTGTAGTCGGATGGAGCCGCCAAGGCGATGCAATCACCGACGGAGGCCACCTGCCCCGGCGCCCGCGGCGCACCGGTCGGTGCCGGCGGCACGGGCAACTGCGGACTGGGGGCCTGCGCCGTGGGTGTCTGATACGTAGGCGTCTGGTACGTGGGCGCGCCAGTGGCCGTCGGCATTTCAGGGTTCGCGTACGAGACCGTGGTGGTGGTCGGCGAACTGGCCGCCTGCCGCGGATCGCTGTCCCGGGTCAGAATAAGCACCAGCACCAACGCCAGTACGACGACGACGGCACCCGCGATCGACGCGATCAGAACCCATGGCTTGGACTTTTTCTGCGGCCCATAGGGGTCCTGCCCGGGGAGCCCCGGATACATCGGCGGGACCGCATAGCCTTGCGGGACCCCGTCGTACAGACGGCCCACCGAATCGTCCGGATAGTCCGGATACTCCGCGGGCCGCTGCCCGAAATGCTCCTGTGTGTACCCGTACTGATCCTGCGGCGGCGGTGCGCCCTGCCAGTGGTCCTGAGTCGGCCCCTCCGGCGCACCCCACTGACCGGCTCCCCCGTACTGATACGGCTGATACGGGTCGTTAGGCCCTGTCACGTTCGCACCCCCTCTACCCCGGTCCGCACCGAATCAGCGCGCGCTTTGCCGACCAGGCTAGACGATCGGCAATCAAAAGGCGGGCCACGGTATGGGCCTGTTGCTGTCGGGCGCCGGCATCACCGGCGCATCCAGCATCATCGCAGCACGCTGACGCAAAGCGGCCACTTCATCGGCGGTTATGTGAGCCGCCAGGGTGGCGCCGAATTCTCCGCCTAACGACTGCTCCAGGCGAACCACGTCGTCGAGTAATGCGGATTCGACCGGCTTACCCGCCCAACCCCACAGGACGGTCCGCAGCTTGTCATGCGTGTGCAAACAGATCCCATGATCGACGCCAAAGACACCGCCGTCGGCGTCCCGCAAAATATGGCCACCCTTGCGGTCGGCGTTGTTGACCAAGGTGTCGAACACCGCCATGCGGCGCAACAGGGGGTTGTCGGCATGCACCAGCACAATTTCCGCACCGTCGGCATCCAGCGCCCGCAGAATCGGCAGATACCCCGGTGGAAGGGCCTCGGGCAAGCAGATATCAACCAGGTCCGGTATCCCCTCAGCCAGCTCCGGCTCATGGATCCATTGCTGCACCATGCCGAACCCTGCCGGGCCATCGCGAAAGACTGTGTACGGCACCACGTTCCAGCCCAATTCGGCCGATATCAGGTACGTCGCCACCTCACGGCCGGCCAAGGTGCCGTCGGGAAAGTCCCACAGCGGCTGTTCGCCTCTGACCGGCTTGTAGACACAGTGCACGCCGTCCCCCGAAGCACTCTGGGCCTCACACAGAAACGTGGCATTACTCGCCGACCGGATGCGGCCGATAACGGTGAGCTCACTGTCACGAATCGCGGCGCGCGCTTCCTGGCATCCGCTGGAACCCAAATCGTCAGGACTCGTCGTCATCTGTCGCCCCCGGCACCGTCCCGCGGCGGTAGCCGTTGGTGCGGACGCAGATATGGCCTGCCGGATCGAGCGGCTCCTCGCACAGCGGGCACGGGGGCCGGCCTGCCGATACCACCCTGGTGGAGCGGGTGGCGAACTGTCGCGCCGCCTCCAGGGACAGAAACACCCGCACGGCATCCGGGCCGTCCTCGGAGTCATCCAGCACCACCGAGGCATCGAATTCCTGCTCGCTCACCGCGAGTAGTTCGACAACCACCGAATTGGCCTCGGCGTCCCAGCCCAGCCCCATCGTGCCGACGCGAAACTCCGCGTCCACGGGCATCACCAGCGGGTTGAGATCGTCGACCACATCGGGCTCCGGCGGAATCGGGGTGCCAAAGCGACGATGGACCTCCGAGAGCAGTGTTCCGATGCGTTCGGCAAGCACCGATACCTGCTGCTTTTCCAGCATCACACTGACGATCCGGGTTTCGTGGACCGCCTGCAGGTAGAAAGTGCGGTTCCCGGGCTCCCCGACAGTTCCGGCGACGAAACGGTCCGGGCTGCGGAATACGTGAATCGATCGCGGCATGGTGCCTCCAAAAATACCGCTAGTCGGTGCTGCCGCCGACTGTCGCGTCGGATGCATGCCCGGCGGGCTTCTCGGGCGGCCGGGCACTCAGCGCGCTCGACAGGTCTGGGCCGGTGTGGTTCACGTGCAGAACAAAGGGGCGCAGCTCGGTATAGCGGACCACACTCATCGACGCCGGATCAGCCACGATGCGCTGGAAGGCATCCAAATGAGTGCCGAGCGCGTCGGCCAGTACCGACTTGATGACATCGCCGTGAGTACAAGCCACCCAGACACAGTCGCCGCCGTGCTCCTCGGACAGCCGCCTGTCGTGCTCGCGCACCGCGGCCACTGCGCGGGCCTGCACTTGCGCAAGCCCCTCCCCATCGGGGAACCGCGCGGCGCTGGGCTGCTGCTGGACGACCTTCCAGAGGGGCTCGGCCAGCAACTCGGTGATCTCGCGGCCCGTCCACTGGCCGTAGTCCACCTCGACGAGTCGATCCTCGACGATCGGGACGAGGTTCAGCCTCGCTGCCAGCGGTGCCACGGTCTGATCACAGCGCAGCAGTGGCGAGGTGACGATTGCCCGCACCTGGACGGCGCTGAGACGGTCAACGACACCCTGCGCCTGGTCTTGCCCCTTCTCATCGAGCTCAACACCTGGGCTGCGACCGGCAAGGGTATGGGCGACGTTCGAGGTGGAACGTCCGTGACGCAACAGGATGACCGTCATGACGCACTGACCACGCCGGCCGCCAGCAGACCCGTGACGGTAAGACCCAGGATCACCCGATAGCCCACGAACCAGTACATGCTGTGGTTACTGATGAACCTCAGCAACCAGGCGACGGCCGCATAGCCGATGACGAAGGCGATCAGGGTGGCCACCAGCAGCTGCGGGCCGGTCGCGCTCATCCCCTCGGTAACCGGATGGAACGCGTCGGGCAGCGAGAACAGCCCGGAGGCCAGCACCGCGGGGATCGCCAGCAGAAATCCAAATCGGGCGGAAGCGGCGCGATCCAGCCCCAGAAAAAGACCGGCGCTAATGGTGGCGCCCGATCGGGAAACGCCCGGTATAAGCGCCAAAGCCTGTGCGCTGCCAACGATTACAGCATCTTTCATGGTCAGCTGTTCGGTGTGCCGCACCTGGCGCCCGTAGTACTCCGCGGCGGCGATGACCAGCGCGAAGATGATGAGAGAGGCCGAGATGAGCCATAAATTCCTTGCACCGGAACGAATTTGATCTTTGAAGGCCAATCCCAAGATGCCGATAGGCATGGTGCCGACAATGACGTACCAACCCATCCAGTAGTCAAAGTTTCTGTGCGCCTTGACAAAAAGGCCGTCAAACCATGCGCGCAGGATCCGCCAGATATCTTTGGCGAAATAGAGCAGCACCGCCGCCTCGGTGCCCAGCTGGGTGACCGCGGTAAAGGACGCGCCGGCATCTTCGTGGAAGAACACCCGGGAGACGATCGCCAGGTGACCCGACGATGAGACGGGCAAAAACTCGGTCAGTCCTTGGACCACCGCCAGCACGATCACTTGCAACCAGGACATTGCCGCTACTGCCGAATCCACGACAGCGACCGTACTGGAAGCGCCGGCGGATCGCCCTAGCCGGCCAGTAGCCGGGCGAGCCGGCTGGTACTCACCGGCTGTGCATCGGCAACAAGATCACGCACCGCGGCAACGATGCTGCGCTCGTCGGTGACGTCGATGTCGGTGATGGGCCGGGTTCGACCGGCCACCACATCACTGTCGTCGGGTACCAGCTCGGTAAGGAAGGCCCGGTAAATCTCGACACGCAGCAACGAATCCTCGATGCGGAAAGCGAAGCTACGACCATCGCCTACCTCACCAAATCCATTCGCGTGCACGCCCGTCACAAGGACCTCGACGGTGAAGACCGGACTGTCGGCAAGCGTCATGGTCCTTACGATAGCCCTCAGCTACCGACTGCTAGCACCGAACGCGCCGAGAAAGTCATCTCCTGCCCGGCAATCCCAGGTCGATTGCGATGATGGACACGATGAATCGTTTACCTAGCCGCGATGTGCGCGGTATAAGGGGCCCCGTCGCCGCGCTAGCAGCCGTCATCGCGCTGGCCTCGGGCACCATATCGGGCTGCTCATCGGGCGGCGACAGCGAAAATTCCAACGATCCGCGCGTGATCGCGCCGGCGTCCGCGGCACAGTCCCCACCGGTGGCGACGGCGCCGGCGGGGACCGTGCACCGGTTCGCCGGCTCTGCCGGGGCGGTGTTGTTCGACACCTCGAGCAAGTCGGTGTCGATTCTGTCCAACGACGGCCGCACTGTGACGTTGTTCACGCGCGAGAATCTCGACGCACCGCGTCACACCGTCACGCTGCCATCCCCGGCCACCGCGGCCGTCGGCGACGGCCGCGGCACGCTGTATCTGGCCACCAAAGGCGGCTACTTCACCCTCGATCTGGCCGCGGGCCGGGCCGACAAGGTCAACATCTCCGGCCATGAAGACATCGATTTCTCGGCGATCACCCGTCGCCCGGACGGTCGAATCGTGTTGGGAGGCGGCGACGGCACCGTGTTCTCGCTCGACGCCCAGAATCAGGTCATCGCCCACGCAACAGGGTTCGCACACGTCGATTCCCTTGCCTACCAAGGCAATACCGTGGCCGCTTTGGATCGCGCGCAGAGCTCGGTGACCACACTGACGGATGCCGGGGACGGCACCGCCCACGCCCTACGGGCGGGCGAGGGCGCCACCACGATGCTCGCCGACGACAAGGGACGCCTGCTGGTGGCCGACACTCGCGGCGGGGCTCTGCTGGTGTTCGGCCTTACGGACTCGCTCATCCTGCGCCAGCGCTACCCCGTACCGAGCGCTCCCTACGGGATCGCGTACTCGGCCAAGCTGATCTGGGTGTCGCAGACGGCGACAAACACGGTTATTGGCTACGATCTGTCCACCGGTATCCCCGAGGAGAGGGCTCGATTCGCGACTGTGCGGCAACCCAATTCACTGGTCAGCGACGGATCCACCCTGTACGTGGCATCCGGGGCGGGCGACGGGATACAAGCGATCGACATCAGGAGTGTCGGATGAGCCGCGCCGCGCGCAGTAGCTTCCCCACCAGCTGGGAAAGTGAACCAGACGATGATTACGACTACTACCCCCTGCGGTTGCCGCCGGAGATCACCAGGATCACAGCCTCGCTGCGGCTCTCAATTCAAGCGGAGTTCGGAGGTTGGGAACTCACCCGCGTCCGGCTCTACACCGACGGAAGCCGTCGAGTCCTGTTGCGCCGCAAGAGATCACGTGGCGACCTGGCTGGCGGCATGTTGACCGCCCCGGTGCTGTAGTGCTGTACACCATCCTGCTGCGGCTGTTCTTCCTGGTGCCGCCCGAACGAGTGCACACCCTGGTGTTCGGGGCGCTGCGCGCCACGGCCGCCTTCGCGCCGACCCGGTGGCTGATGAATCGCTGCTGCGCTCCGACCGATCCCATCCTGGCCAGTGAGGTGTTCGGGGTGCACTTCCCTGCCCCGTTGGGTCTGGCCGCCGGATTCGACAAGAACGGCGAGGGCCTGAAGGTGTGGGGTCCGCTGGGCTTCGGCTATGCCGAGGTAGGTACCGTGACCGCGATCGCCCAGCCCGGCAACCCGAAACCGCGGCTGTTCCGGCTCCCTGCCGACCGCGGCCTGCTCAACCGGATGGGCTTCAACAACCACGGTGCGGCGGCGCTGGCACCCCGGCTGGTGAGACGCAAGACCACGGTGCCCATCGGCGCCAACATCGGTAAATCGAAGATCGTGGAGGCCGCTGTCGCCTCGTCTGACTACCGCGTGAGCGCCCGCCTGGTGGGGCCCGCCGCCGATTTCTTGGTAGTCAACGTGAGCTCGCCCAACACTCCCGGACTGCGTGATCTGCAGGCGATCGGCGAACTACGCAAGATCCTCTCCGCGGTTTTGGAGGAGACCACCGCGCCGGTGCTCGTGAAGATTGCCCCGGATCTCTCCGACGCCGATATCGACGAGATCGCGGACTTGGCAGCAGAACTGGGACTGGCGGGCATCGTGGCCACCAACACCACCATCAGCCGCGCGGGGTTGAGCACTCCGGATGCCGAGGACCTCGGCGCCGGCGGTGTGTCCGGACCGCCGGTGGCCACACGCTCGCTGGAGGTGCTGCGGCGGTTGTACCGGCGGGTCGGAGATCGCCTGGTGCTCATCAGCGTCGGCGGCATCGAAGATGCCGACGACGCTTGGACGCGCATCACCGCCGGGGCATCGCTGCTACAGGGCTACACCGGCTTCATCTACCGCGGCGGCTTCTACGCCAAGCGGATTCACGACGGCATCGCCCAGCATCTACGCGACGGTGGCTTCACCAGCCTGAGCGACGCCGTCGGCTCCGGTTCTTAAAAAGGGCTAGTGCTGCTCGTAGGTGCCGACGATGACGGCGCGGGCGATCGCGTGCCCGAGCAGGTTGAAGTTCAGGAATGCCGGCGTCGCGTCTTCCGGAATCTCGAGCTTCGGCACGTTCACCGCATGTACTGCGATGTAGTACCGGTGCGGGCCGTGTCCGGCGGGCGGCGCAGCACCGAGGAAGCGCTTCAGGCTCGCGTCGTTGGCCAAAGTGATTGCATCACCCGGCAATCCGCTGCCGTCGCCCACTCCGGCGGGCAGCTGAGTCACCGTCGCGGGCAAGTTCACCACCGCCCAGTGCCAGAAGCCCGAGACCGTCGGGGCATCCGGGTCATACACCGTGACGGCGAAACTCTGTGTCTCCTCAGGAAATCCGGACCAGCTGAGCTCGGGCGAGACATCCTGACCGCCCGCGCCGAAGATTCCGCTCACCTGAGCATTGGCGAGGGGCTGTCCATCGGTGACATCGGTAGAGGTCAGGGTGAAGGTCGGCAGCTGCGGCAGAGCATCGTACGGGGAAGCCATGTGGTGTCCTTTCGAAACAGTGCGGTCAGTGATTGAGCAGGAAATGCTGGAGAACCTTGGTGCCGAATGTCAACGCGTCAACCGGCACCCGCTCGTCCACGCCATGGAACAGCGAGGCGAAATCGAGCTCCGGGGGCAACTTCAGCGGCGCGAAACCGAAGCAGCGAATACCCAGGCGGGCAAATGCTTTGGCATCGGTACCGCCGGACAGCATGTATGGCACGGTGCGTGCCTCGGGGTCGAATTCGAGCACAGCGGCATTCATCGCATCGACCAAATCACCGTCGAATGTTGTCTCGTAGGCCGGGAGTAACTGCACCCACTCCCGTTCCACGTCGGGCCCGATGATCTCGTCGACCTCGCGCTCGAAGGCCTCCAGCCGCCCGGGCAGCACCCGGCAGTCGATAACGGCCTCCGCGGTCGCCGGGATGACGTTGGCCTTGTAGCCCGCTTTGAGCATGGTGGGGTTGGCGGTGTCACGCAGCGTGGCACCGACAATCTTGCCGATCGAACCCAGCTTGGCCACCGTGCCTTCCAAATCCGGTGAGTCCGCGTCGAAGTCGTAGCCGGTCTCCTCGGCCACCGCGGTCAGGAACTGGGTGACCGCTTCGGTCAATACCAGCGGGAACTTATGCCGACCCAGTTTGGCGACGGCCTCTGCGACAGCAGTGACTGCGTTGTCCTCATGCACCATCGAGCCATGACCGGCCCGCGCCTTGGCGGTCAGCCTCATCCACGCGATGCCCTTCTCCGCCGTTTCCAGCAGATACAGGCGCCGCTCACCGCCCTCCTTGCGGGGCACCGTGAGCGAGAATCCGCCCACCTCTCCGACGGCCTCGGTGACACCCTCGAACAAGTCGGGACGGTTGTCCACGAGCCACTGAGAGCCCCACTTGCCGCCGTTCTCCTCGTCCGAGACGAACGCCCAGACGAGATCGCGCGGCGGGACGATCCCGGCGCGTTTGAAGTACCGGGCGATGGCGACCATCATCCCGACCATGTCCTTCATATCGACGGCGCCGCGACCCCACACGTAGCCGTCGTTGACCGCCCCCGAGAAGGGGTGCACGCTCCAGTCGGCGGCCTCTGCGGGGACGACATCAAGATGACCGTGGATAAGCAGGGCGCCCCGATCCGAGCTCGCGCCGGGCAGCCGCGCGAACAGGTTCCCGCGCCCGGGGGCACCGGCTTCGACGTACTCACAGGTGTATCCGACATCCTCCAGCTGCTGCTGGATCCACCGCGCGCATTCGGCTTCGCCCTTGGTGGTCTCCAGCTCTCCGGTGTTGGAGGTGTCGAAGCGGATCAGCGTACTGACCAGATCGACGACCTCATCCTCGGGCGCCGGGTTCACAGAAGTCACAACTACCTTTCCTACCATCGTCGGTCGCGACGCACCGGGCACCGATGACCGGTTTGGGCTCCGCGCAGGGTTTCCGCTAGCCTATGACGGCAACCACGGGCCATAGTGCCCGCACTCGTCCGAGTGGCGGAATGGCAGACGCGCTAGCTTGAGGTGCTAGTGCCCTATTAACGGGCGTGGGGGTTCAAGTCCCCCCTCGGACACATCCGGCGACACGACTCAGGTCGGCAGTCGCCGTGACTCGCCGAAGATGCGGGTCGTAGTCGAGACGCAGGCCCAAGCTTGCGTACACCTCGGCGCGCTCAGCTCCGGTTGCCGCGCCGAGGATGACCGACAGTCCGCCTAACTCCTTAACTAACTCACTGATCTCGGCGGCACACATGGCGCGGGGCCGCTCCACTCGCTCAACGCGTGCCCTCAGCTCGTCGCGCTCGGCGGTACGTTGACGCAACGCAGCAGTTAGATCCTCAACGGCCACGCCAGACTCCACGGCGGTGATCAAGGCAGCCACTTTGGCATTCGCCTCGCTCAGCTGGCGCTGCAAGGCGGCGTAGCCAGGTCCGGCCGCCGGGTCCACGTCTTGCCCGCGTGCGAGGTCTTCTGGATCGGCCAGAGTGGCGATCCATTCGTCGAGTCGCGCTGTCACTGCGTCTTCGCGGAGATAGACGGTGCGCGGATGATCACTCAGGTCCACAGGTACAGAACGTGACTTGCCGAACTCACAACGGTAGAGGATCCGCGTTGTTTGCTTCCCCGGCCGGGCGGCGCCCTGCATTCGCCGTCCACATGCGGCGCAGAACAGCAGCCCACGCAGCGCATACGGCACTGTCGATTCTCTGCTGCACACGCGACCGGGACCACGCCGCGCCTGCATCCGGAGACGAACAGCCTGCGCCAGCTCATCAGGGATCAGCTCTTCGTGCGTGCGTCGATCGGGTGCGATCCAGTCGGCCCGATCGCGCCACCGCATGCGAGTCTCATATCCCGCGGCGACATCATCGGGGTTCAAAAGGACCTCATACTTCTCCTGCTTGCCCCAGACACGGATACCGCGGTACGCAGGGTTGTCGAGAATGGCGCGGATCGCCGAATGGGACCATCCACGTGGGTCACGATGCCGGTTCCGTGCCGGGTCGTATTGGCTCGGTGATGGCACTCCATCGTCGGTGAGCTGCTGTGCGATGAAGCGCAAGCCAGCACCATCGGCATACATGCGATAGATCCGCTCGACGGTCGGGGCGGTCTCGGGGTCAGGCTCCAGGCGGTGAAGACGCTGCCCAAGACTTGCCTTGGCGGGGTTTGGGTGCGGGCCGGCATCGACGAGTTGATAACCGTACGGTGGGCGACCGCCGAGGTATCTGGTTGTGTCCTGCGCGAGTGCCGACATCGCGGTACGCACGCGCATCTGGATTCGCGCACGTTCTCCCTTGCTCATTCCGCCAAAGAGCGTCATCACGAGGTCGTGTGCCTCGGATCCGGGATCAACCGCTCCGCCAACTTCAGGCACCCATAGGCCGACCCCGTAGTGCGTGAGCACCGGGAAGGTGAGCGCAAATTGCGGTCCGTAGAACGCGCGAGCAGGTTCCCCGATCACGACGGCATCGAAGCCACGGCCACGAGAAGTGACATCTGCGAGCAGACGTGAAGCCTCCGGCCTGCGTTTCCAGGGAAGCGACCGGCTCTGGCCTATATCGAAGTAGTCGGCGGCGAGGACGCCGCCATGCGGACTGATCAGATCGATGGCACGACGTTTCTGCCAGCTGCGGCTCGCCTCCGGATCTTGGGCGTCCTCGGTACTCACTCGGCCATAGAAGGCGAACCTGAGGCTCATGCCACTCCCCTCCCTGATCTAGGCGTCCGGTCCCGCATAGCCAGTATGACGTTTACCAGCGCGCGGTTGGCCTCGCGCGGGAGCCGATACCGGTTCGGCAGGTCAATTTCAACACCTCCCTCTGACATGTTCGGAGCATCGACTCGAACGTCACACTCGGAGCGAGCATGTGTCGTAGTCGGGCATCTTTCAGCCATCGCTTGCCCCTAGCGGATCCCATTGTTCGTTGTGGGCTTGGCGACGTGCTTCTACCAGTCCGATGAGGCGGGAGTGGATGCGTTGGAGGGCCGCGGAATAGACGAGACTGCGATCGCCGAGGCTGCCGAGGCCGGCACGTTCGAACTCCCACGCCACCAGATCATCGCGACCGGCGAAGTCACAGTTGGGATCGTATTGGTATGCAGTGCTTTTCAAGCGTTCTTCACGCGTCCAAATGGCGCGCTGTTCGCGCAGCACGGTCATGGTAGTGGAATAACGGCGGGATTTGCTGGTGATGTGGCCGCGGAATCCGAGGGTGTGCAACCACCGCCCGATGCCGGACAGTCCTTTGTCCGCGAGATCGCTGATGGTGGTCAGGATGGTCCGCACATGCTCTGACACGTCCAGGTCGGGTATGGCTTCCGTAGATAGGCGGCGCGCGCTGATTCCGAGGTCTACCAAGGATTTGGTGACATACTTGGCGAGATAGCGTGCCACCAGCCGGCCAGACATGGACCGTCCTGAGCCTGACCCTGGTTCTGGTTCTGGTTCTGGTGGAGCACTTTTCACTGGTTTTGCGGATGCGGCGAGGGGTTGGGTGTCGATCTGTGTGCCGAAACGCATCGTCCGCGCATCGGTATCAGCGGTCGGATCGTCGATGGTGAGCGTGACGGTGCGGGCGGCGTGTTGGATGATGGTGGCGAGTTCGACTGCACCGATGGGTGATTCCCAATCGGTCTGATCGGGGTCGTCTTGGGGGTCCAGGCGGATCAGGGCGTGGATGTGTGGGATGGCGCGGGCTTGCAGTTCGACGATTTTGATGAAGCTCACCCGCACCGCATCCGGATCCACACCGGTGGCTTTCAGTTCTTTGCGGAGGGTGCGCCGCATGGTGATGGTGAAGCGTCGCCACAGTTCGGGAAGATGCCAGGCGAACAGGACATGCCCGGCATAGTCGTAGCACTCCGGACAGAGCGGCTGACCGACCCGCTCGTCGCCATGATCATGGGACATGCTGCACCACAATTGTTTTCCATGCGGGCAGCGGCGGTAGCCGCCGATCCGGTGCTGGTCTCGGCATACCTGCGCTTTCTTGTCCCCCGACGTCGTGGCGGTGTGGACGGCCCCGAAGCTGGGGGCAGTCAGGGTGAGGAAAACTTGCGGATGATCGCCCACCGCGGTGGGCATGCCGTGGTGGCCTCCCGCAGCGCCGGCGTGCACGAGTTGCCAGGTGTCGCGGGCGTAGAGATCTGAACACGACGGGCAAATGTGGGCGCGACGGTTGTTGCACCGCGTCCACACCACCCGCTGACGCCCGTACTCATCGGTACCGATCAGCTGGATGGGGTGAGCGCAGAATCCGACGGATTCTGCTCGTCGCCACCAGGATTGGTATCCCATCGACGCGGCCCGGCGCACCATCTGCTCGACCACTCGGGTGGTATCAACTGTATCCGGAACACCCGGCAGGGCAAGCTGCGCCGATGTCATGGAGCTATTCACCGCTGCCCTCACCCACGGTGTGCCCGGTATCGGTGTTGTGTGGCTGGTGGGTCTTGTTCGGTCGGCTCGGGGGTCGGCGGAACCGAGTGGCCAGCGCGGTGATGTCGTGGTCGGTGACGTGGAAGGCCCGCACCCGCTGGGCGTAGGCGGTGCCGTCAACCATCATGTAGCCAACACCCGGTGTCGCGTCGGGGATGCGGTCACATTCGGCGCCGGCATCGCGTGCTCCCTGTCCCAGGACCATAGTGGTTTGGGTGGCTTCAGTCAGGCGCAACCCGATCCGCACCGTGAACAGCTGCCTTAACGGCAGGGTGTCTTTGGCGGGGTCTTGCACCGCGGCGACGACGCTGATGCCGACTGCGCGGCCTTGCGAGAGCAGGAGGCCCAGGAGTTGTTCGATTTCGGTGCGGACCTTGCGGTCGGTCACATACGCACTCAGTGCTGCGATTTCATCGATCACTACCACGAACAACGGCTCCGACGTCGTGGGAGTGTGTAGTCGGGTGTGGCCGCGCAGACGATTCGCCCGGGCGTGCATCACCGTGACGAGCTGGCGTAGCAGCTCCAGGGTGGTGTCGGTGGCGTCGTGGGTGAACACGGTGAACAGGGGTGCTCCGGCACCGAGTTCCATGCCACCTTTGGGGTCGATGACACATAACCGCACCAGTCCGGTCTTCACCGCGGGGGCGATGCCGGCGATCAACGACCACAGCACTGAGCCTTTACCTGCGCCGGTTGCCCCGGCGATCAGCACATGGTGACCGAGCAGCGGCACTTGCCACCAATGCCGCGTTTCGGTGATCCCGACCCGCACCAGCGCCAGGTCCACCGGGGTTGCCGGGGCGGGCATGGGCAGGACGATCGGTTCAGCGAGCACGTCTGCCCGCATTAAAGTGATGCGCAGTTCGCCAGGCGAGGTGGCGGTGATGCTGATGCGGTCGGCGCGCCACGCGGCGGCCAGCGCGTCGGACTGTTTATGCCAATCTGCCACGGACTGGCCGGTGACGATGCGCACCGCCAGCACATCGGTGGTTTTACCGATTGTCACCGTGCGCAGGGTGGGAGTGAGGGTGCGGCCGCCGAGTGTGGCCGTCAGGCCGTGCAAGGTGCAGGTCGATTCCCAGGTGCGGGTGTAGCGCGACCACGTGAGCCAGCGCCGCCGTACCGGTTCGGTCACCCAGGCGCGAAATGACCCCGGTTGGAGCCAGGCCCAGCCCGCATACCCGGCACTGCACACGATCGCGCAGATCAGGCCCACGCGTGGGCCGTGGCTGATGGCAAGCACGAGGCTGGCGATGATGGGCACGTTGATCGCCGGGAACAGCACCGCCCACCAGAGCACATACCCGGCTGCGGTGAACAGCGACATGACCAGTTCTCCGAACCAGTCGTCATCGCCTGATCCACTGTTGGTGGTGTTCTTATTGTTCGATGTCATGAGAGATGCCCTCCGTGAGCGTGTGGTCAACAGCAATGCCCGGGGTGGCGGGGTGCGGTGATCGGTTCACCGCACCCCACACCCGCTTGGGGTTACTTCTGCGGGCGTGTCTGCTCACTCGGCGCAGCACCACTGGCGGTGGCGGGGGTGAGGGCATCAGCGCGGAACGCCACCCCGCTGCGATCACCTTGGGCCCACGGGATGGCCACCAGACCAACCACCGAAATAGACTGCGTGACTGTAACTTTGGGGTCTCCTGCCACGGTGACATTGAGTACTTCGCCGCCGGAGTCATCCAGCGCGAGGACCTGGGTGGCGTACATCGGCATCCCGGTGGCGGTGTCGACTTTCGGGGCGCCGGTTTCGAAGTTCAGCCGTGGCTCCGGAGCGCGGGTGACGATAAAACGAGTTCCAGACGTATCGATTCTCAAACGCATTGTCCTACTAGTCCTTTCGTGAGATGTTGACGCCGGTCCGGCGCTGGATTCAGTTCACGTGGACATCACGGACGTTGCGAGAGACATGTGCCGACATTTCCGACACATCCACGGGCATTTCGGACACGGCCGGACATACCCACGGACATCACACCGACACTATCGCCGCAGGGTGGCGGCAATCGCATGGCAAACTAGACACCACGCGCTGAAGGATGGATACGGACGACACGGGAAGATGTGCGCTGACACGATGGACGAGCAGGACGGCACCGAGGCCGCCATCACTCCCAACGATCGCCTCGCGCAGCGGCTACAGGCCAAAGGTCTGTCCTCGCAGCGGTTCGCCACCGCGGTGGGTGTCGATATCAAGTCGGTGCGACGCTGGCTGGCCGATAGCGACTACAGAATTCGCGAACACAACGCCCGCAGCGCCAGCGAGGTGCTCGACTGCACTCCGCATGACCTGTGGCCCAAGCAGTACCCGGCCGCTACCCCCCGTGCAGTGACAACAGCGTCTGCGGGTGGGCCATTCACCGCGACCCTGTATGCCAGCCGTACTCAGCTGCCGATCACGACGTGGCAGCAGCATTTCGCCGACGCCACCACCGGCATCGACATCCTCGTGCTCGCGGCCACGTTCCTGTTCGACACCCTCGACGGATTCCTCGACACCCTGCTCGCCGCCGCCGCCCGCGGTGTGTCGGTGCGGTTTCTCGTCGGGGATCCCGACACTGCGACCACGATCTTGCGCGGTGAGGAGGAAGGGATCGGCGAGGCTGTCATCGCCCGCTGCCGCACGTCGGTGGAGTTGCTCGCCCCTCACGCTTGTACCCCGGGGCTGGACATTCGCACCCACGACACCGCGCTCTACACGTCGATCTTTCGGGTCGATGACGCCATGATTGTCAACTTCCACATCTACGGCTCACCCGGGCGCAACAACCCTGTGCTGGTTCTGTCACGTCACCATGAGCCAAGGCTCTGGACCACCCTCGAAGACGCTTTCACCCAGGTCTGGAACCGCGCCAGACCGCTGACCGCGAAAGGCTGACCCCCGATGCGCACCGACTACTACAATGACCCCAACGCCCCGGCGCCCAACAGTGTCGTTCCGTCCGCCTCGGCCATCGTCACCGACGAACAAGGTCGTATTCTGCTGATCAAACGCCGCGACAACACCCTGTGGGCGTTACCCGGCGGCGGACACGACATCGGCGAAACCATCGCCGACACCGCCGTGCGGGAAGTCAAAGAAGAAACCGGGCTCGACGTCGAAGTCACGGGTCTGGTCGGTGTCTACACCAACCCCCACCACGTGGTCGCGTTCACCGATGGCGAAGTGCGCCAACAATTCTCGCTACTGTTCGCCACCACGGTGCTCGGCGGGACCCTCGCCATCGACCACGAAAGCACCGACATCGCCTGGACTGCCCCCGACGACATCGCTGGCCTGGATATGCATCCGTCGATGCGACTGCGCGTCGAGCACTACCTGCAACGCCGCGACAGCCCCTACCTCGGCTGACCGCTGGGCTACAGCCAGTCGCGTACTCGCCGGACCGCCGCCAACAATTCGTCGCGGCCCGCGTCGACCGCCCGGTGCACCGGGTCCTCGGATCCATAACGCGCCAACACGTCGCGTAGTCGATCTCGCGGTGATATCGGCGCCCCGTCAGGTCCAGTCGTCAGATCGCAAAAAGTCAACGCATCAAGGACATTGCTGGGCGGATCGCTGAACGCGGACAAACCCGACAAGCCCCGCTCGGCAGCCTCCGCGTGCGCTCCGGTATGAAAGGCCACCAAGGAAGCGACCAGCTCCCCGAAACCCGCCGATCGCACGAACTCCGCTCCATCAAGGGGATGAAAACCGGTCCGGCGCACCGACGGTGCGTAACCGATATCGTGCAACCACCCCGCCGCGACCAGACAGTCCGCCGTTTGAGCATCGAAACGCCGGCTCAACCGCTCGGCAGTCGTCGCGACCCCCCGGACATGCGCCAACCGCCGCGGCTGCTCAGCCAGCCGCGCCTCGGCCTCGCGCCGTGCACGCTGCGCCAAAACTACGCTCACAACCGCCAGCCTACGAGCCCCAGCACCATGCCGCAGCCCCGTCGCGGCTGATGGCGCAGATCCTGGACACCCGCGACCCGCAGGAACCGGCGGCCACCAGCAGGCTTCGCTACGCTCGCTCTGCTCCCGTCCGCTGGCGCTCCCGTCCGCGCCGCTCCCTGCGCTCCGCCCTCCGTCCGCCGCCACGCATGCATGCACCCACGACCGGCGCCGGAACTAAGTCGCAGGCCACAGCGCTGGCATCACGACGAGGCGCAGCTGCCCTCGCTGCTCGCCGCATCGAGACGCCGCGAGCGGCAGGCCGGACCAATAGCCTGACCGTCGCTGACCTGCGATGTGAGAACTTTCTTTACTGGTATCGAGACACCTGCTCGATACAGCGGCGAAGGCGTACCGCCGCTAACAGGAAGAAGTGCAGGTCACGTTCAAGAGTTTGGAGTTCCACGTGGTCGGCGTGCCGCTTGTTGAAGCGTCGGTCGATGCGTCCTGATTGGAGCGCCACGGCGTTGATCCAGTTGGTTGCCTCGGTGCGAAGACGCTCGACAATGACGCCCTCTGATGGGGCATTGCGTTGACGTTCCGTTGCCCTCATTCTGTCCCTGCTGTGTGATCCATGGGGTGCGTTACACCGGGGAGGAAGTGGTGTCGGGGGCCGCTGGCCGCGTGCGGCAGAGCGATGAGGTGTGTGCCCGAAACCGCGGAGTCCGGTTGTTGGAGGTGGCTTCCGATCAGGTTGACGAGTGTGGCTGCGACCGCTACGAGGTCGGCTGCCGAGCCGTGGAATGTGGGGACCGAGCAGCCCCTGGTTGGTATAAGTTCGTCATCGCTGGGTTCTTGCCACAGCGTGTGGTAGAGCTCAAGTCCGCTGTCGCCCTGGATTGTTCGGCCAGCGTCTTGATCGATGCTGGAAACTGTCGCTGTTGCGCTTGCGGCGCACAGCACGGCTAGGCCGAGCGTGCCAGAGCGAGCGTCTGTGGCGACCTGAGCGATCAATGCCTTTCGCGTCGGCGCAGTTGCCAACGCATCGAGACAGCTCGTGATGCCGTTGTTCACTGTGGCGTCGATGATGAGATCCGCTGCCAGGCATGACGTGTGGTCTTCTGGGAGGTGCCCTTCTGCGACGGTGACCGTCAGGTCATCACGGATCGCGCGGAGCCGTCCAGCGAGTGCCTCGGCTTTGGAACGGCCAATGTCGTCTTCGACGTAGTTTTGTCGGACGAGCAAGCCGCCGGTGACGATGCCAGGGTCGCACACGGTGATCTCCGATGCTCCTGCGCGAGCGATGAATTCGGCGATCCATGATCCGAGCCCGCCGCAGCCCCAGATGTGGACAGTCTTTCGTTGAAATCCGTTCACGGGGCGGCCGTCGTCGCGGCGGGTTGTCACTTCGGGTCGTTCGTCGGACATCCTGCACCACTCAATCGGGATTTCAGTGTTGATCTTCGCGGGGTCGAGAACAACCCCCACACCCCGTTGCTGCGCGACCTCGCGGAGCGCATTCGCCGTTGGGGTGGGGAGCCGTCCGCCCAAGAGGTGGGGTGGGCCTCCAGCGGGGTGCGGCACGGCGAGGACGAAGTATTGCTCGGCGTCGTGGTGATTTCGTAACGCACTCGCCAGGAGGGCGGTGAGGAACGCCGGCGATTGCGGTGCGATCCGGGGAGCCCGTCCTTCGAGGCGGTCAAGGTAGGGGTCGTCCAGGAGAGCAAGCAGTAGCGCGAATGTGGATGCGGCACCGAACGGCAGCGCGGTGGCCAGGGTAATTACCGGTACGCGATGCCCGGCAGCTCCAGGCGAGTACGTCAGGTCGTATCGGTGCGTTGACCGGGCGATCAGGTGAGCCGTTTGGTGGCGCTTCGCCGGTCCGGGTTCTCGGGTAACGATCGTCGGTGTGTCATGTGCCTGATGCGGCACTCCGCCAACAGCGTGGTACATGGCGGTGGCGGCGTCGAAGTTTCCGGCGGCCGCGTCGACGAGCCAGTCCCAAAGGCGGGTGAGTAGGCCGGCCACACCAAGCGTCGGCTGCCATTCCCGTGAAGGATCCAAATAGATGCATAGTCGTTGACCCGCGAGCACATGGGGGTAGCCGAGAAACCGAGTGTGATCAACGTCGATAGCCGGTAGCGAGTACGAAGAGGGGCGAAGCTGAAGGATGAACTCCTCGGTCTCTTGAAGTTGCAGGCCACCCGGATGATGCGGGATGGCGGCCGTGCGTAGCGAGATGCGGAGCGACGCCTCGCCGCTAGCGTCGAGCGTGGGTCTTCCTCGGACCTGGATTTCGTTGGGACGTTGTTGCGCTAGCGCTTTGAGTTCGGCGAGGAGATGCTTCTGCCAGCCCGTCAGCGTGGGCTGGTGGCGTCTGGTCACCCTGCCCGACCAGAGCGCCCCACTGTTGAGTCCGCGGCAGAGGTGGCTGCTGGAAACTTCGCGCTAGCGGTTGTTGTGGCCGGCGCCTTGAATCCGTCGCCGAAGATGTTCTGCCACAGCTGGACACTGCGGTCTTTGTCTTTCTCCTCGTAGGCCGCTTCGATGTCGGCGGCATGCACGTGGATTCGGTCACGGAAGTAGCTGTAGGTCGCCTGAGCGCTCTCGGGGTCTGGTCCCCACCGGTGGTCGAACGTCACGCCGGAACCGGACGGGTCGGCGATGGAGGGCTTGATCGGGTTCGCTTGCAACCAGGTGTCGAGGTCTTGCACGACATGAAGAAGAGTTGTGGGGACGTTGCTGTAGTAACTCGGGTCCAGGAGCTTGCGCAAGTCTGTTACCTGCTCCCCCAGCATGGTGGTCAGCAGGACTGAACGTGTGCCGGTGAACGAATTCTTGTGATCACGAAGGTATTTCATGAGTCTGATCACTTTGCGTAAGTTCCCGCTGGCGATAGAGTCCTGTTTCTTCATCCAATCGGTGAAACCCTGCGGGTTCGTCAGCTCCCACTCGTTGTCGTCGCGGTTGACGATGACCTCTCGACCGTCGGCCAGGTTGAGGTGAGGGACGATGTCGACGTGCATGGAGTTGGCGTAGACGAGCCGCGCGCAGCGGCACTTACGTGAGTGCGGCATGGTGCCGTAGGTGCTGTGCCGATGCAGGGCTGCGTAGACCTCATCGATGTAGGTCTTGGGGTTGTCGGCCCAGTCCGGGTTCTGGCTCATGTCGAGCATGAAGTCGGCGTCGAACTCGTTGTCACCGACGGGGTTGATGATCGTGCGGTGTGCCCAGGAGCCTTGCGGCGTCTTGCCGGTGATCAGCGCACCGATTTCGACGTCGGCTTTGAGTGCCTTGTAGATGGCTTCGACGCGCTGGTTGAGTAGGTCCAGTTTGAACTGGCTGAGATTGACCGTGTCTTTCAGCAAGACGTTGAAGTGGTCAGCGAGTTGCATTGGGGGCCTCCGTGTGTGAAATGCTGCCCGGATCGTCGCGGTGTCGGCGTCCGTTCACCGGTGTGTATGCGGGCGCCTGGTGGTCAGCGAATTTCGCGGTGTAGCTAGGGCTGAGTTCTCGGCTGACTGAGGCAGCGAGGCCGGCCACGTCCTTTGGGTCCGCCGAGTCCAGTGCGTAGAGGCCGCCGGGCACTAGAGCGTCGAAGCGCGTGTAGTTGGATTTGCCGATCAAGTGTTCGGCGAGGCCCTGTCCGCCACGGCTGCTGGCGTTAAGGATCAGCGGGGCAATCGGTCTTGCCCAGTGTAAGAGTCCGCCGCGGTCCAAGCGCTTGGGGTGATCGGTCAGCTGATCAATGGTGCCGACGTTGAGGACGGTAATCGCGTCGAGAGGAACACCGAGCATGCTGACGGCCTCGGCGATCGCGACGACAGCCGGGTTGTTGGCCCATACTCCGCCGTCAATGAGCCTGTGTCCGTCGACGTACGCCGCGGGGAAGTACAGCGGCGCCGCCGAGGTCGCCAGTGCAACGTCCACCATCGGTATGCGCCAGTCGCGGGTCAGCCGTGTGTGGTGCGGAGTCTTGAAGATGTGCACGGCCCCGCGTTGTACATCCCACGCGGGAATGACGAGTCGCTTCGTGCTGTCGCCAAGGAGTCGGGCTCCGAGGACGCCGGTCAACGCTTGCCGCAGCGCCTCTGCGTCATAGATGGGCGATCTCAGCTGCCGTGGTCGGCGCCATCCTCGCCGCCTCGACGCCGGAAAGACTTTCTCGACCAGTTCTTCGTAGTGGGAGACAATCTCCTTCGGCGTGAGGCCCGCACCGAGACCCAGTGCGACGATGCCGCCCGCCGACGTGCCAGCAATGAGGTCGAAGGAATCGGTGATCCTAACGCCCAGATCCTGCTCCAGACGTGCAAGCACATGCGCAGTGAACAACGCCTTGGCGCCCCCTCCATCGAGAGCGAGGACCTGGAAGCGCTCGGGGCGCGGGCCAGCCGCCTCGCGCTCGGCTGCTGGATAGACCTGCGCGGCGAATTCGCCAGGTCCCGGCGAGGACGTACCATTATCAAGGTTGGCAGGCGTCGCGGGAACTACATCCATGTAACTAGACTACGCCGCTCCGCCGACAACGACCTAGCCGTTATTGCCACCGGCGTGGGGACCCGCGCAGCCAGCAGCCATGTCAATGCTCCGGCTCAGCATTTGCCGGCTCCGTCGAGACCGAAACCGTTTCGCTCGGCGTAGCCGCACGGAAACGAACGACTGTCTGCTGGTGCGTCATCGCGACACGATGGCGACATGGCGCCGGAGCAGCGCCCGCACTCTGGCCGGCACCCTCGTCGGCGGACTGGAGATCATCTGCGCTGCCACACGCGCAGCGTCGCCGCGCTCGCCGGCCTTTGTGATCTTGGGGTCGCCCAGGCGCCACGGCGAAGCGTGGTAATCGGGTTGTGACGCGACGATCTCCAGTAGTGTCTCGATATCCTGGAGGTCACGTTCGGAGTCGCGAACGGTACGTGCCAGCATCTTCAACACGAATGCTGCCTCGACGTCGGGAACCGGAATTTCGAACTCAACCGTGTCGCCGTCGGTGAGTCGGGCTGTGACGGCGACTTCGATCGGCGGTAGGGCGAGCGCCAACCGCAGCCCTGGCGCTCCGTCGAAGGCTCGTTCGCCGATGATCCGCTTGCCTGGTTTGGCTGCGGTGGGAACTAAGAGGTCGACCGCTTGCTCACCCCGCTCGTAGCGGTTGCCGCACTCAGCGGTGTACCCCAGTGCGGTGAGTCGATCGTGGAGGTTCCCGGTGGACGCCACGTTGACGTCGATCCCGGTGTCTGCGTCGGAGGTCAGTCGCGGTATGCCCGACACGTTGTAGACGTGCCGCAGCAGTCGCACCATGTGACCGCCGATGACGCGGTACTCGATGTCGGCAGTGACTGCGGCCACGTCACGCAGTGCACGCATTCCGTTGTCGTCGGCCACCGCAGTGCAGGCGATTTGCACCGATGCTGTTCCGGTCACCGGTGCACGATCCAGTCGCTGAGATGCTGCGGTGCACCGTCGCCAAGATCGGCACCGCCGCTGAGGTCCTGAAGCGCAATCACTGGATCCACAGTGATGATGTCGGAACGCTGCGTATCACGAACCCGCCGCCACCAGGCCGCGGTCGTCCAGACGGTCGGGTCGGCGGGAACCCGCACAGTCAAGGTCGCTTCCTCGGCGGTGGCCTCCACCAAACCGAACTCGGAGAGGTCGACCAGTTCTTTGGCATAGACCAGACCTCTGGTTGGTACCTGCCACGGTCGCAGGACGTCGGCGGCGACCTCGCCGCCAGCAAGGATCGGCACGGTGAGCTCGGCGCCGAGTCGGGTCGCACTGCGCACCTGCTCCACTACCGGATCCATTCCATACCAGTACGTTTCGACAAGTCCGCTGTCCGCAGGTACCAATGCCAGTTTCACCAGGAGCTCCCGGCGCGCAGCCTCGGTCATCGGCGTGTCCGGCAGCGGATCCTTCTCGGTCATTTTGGACACCGCCTGCTGGCTAACTCCGATGGCCGCGGCAATGTCGCGTTGGCGGAGGTGACCGCGCGTAAGCACACAGACCCGTTCAGCCGCCCGCCGCCGCCAGCTGCGCTCGCTGGCGGCGCGGGGCGGCCGTCCTGGTGTTGGCGTTCGGTAGGTTCGCCCGGAGAGCACCAGTTCGCCGGTGCTGCCGACGCTGAGATCCACGTCAGCCTGAGCCAGGAGCGCTGAACGTGCCTCATCTGAGATGGTCTCGCACACCACGAATACGCGGCGGCCTGGATGGCGGCGCACACGACTAAGGACTGCGGCCGGAGATGGCACACGTTCTGCCAGAACCAGGTCCGCTACTACGGCGCGGCCATCGATTCGGTATGTGATGCTGTGTGCATCACCAGTCACCATCCGCACGCCTGCGTCGACCAAGCGGGCAGGAATCGAAGCAGAGAGCACGTCTGTTACTCTACTCAGTGACTACTTGTCAAACAACCTATTGTCGATAAATAGCGTTCTGGTTGTTTGACTTCGACCAACCAGTGGCGTACAAACCGTCCATTGATCCGTCATACGCTGGTGGAGTTTAACGGGCCTAGCGTCGAGGAACCTGAGCAGATAGAGCTACTCTGACGTTTTCGCGGCGACGCCGGTAGCCCAGGCATCGCTGACAGCCGCTGACTCTTAATCAGCGGGTCTGGGGTTCGAAACCCTGACGGCGCACCATGCAAACGCAATGCTCAGGCAGGGTTGTTGTCGTTTCGGAGTGTTTGCTGCCTGTGACAGATGTGACCGATGTGACCGAAAGGTCTCCATATTGTCCCCGCGCTGCGGAAGCAGACCCACCACAGCAAACGGCGCGTCGGCGTGACATGTGAGACCGCCGTCCTAAGGTCGTGCCGTGTCTAATATGCCTCCCGACCCCGATGCATCTGACTCACGCGAGGACGGTGCACCTACCAAAGAGGCCTGTGCCAAGCTCTATCAGGAAGTGGGTCTGCTGCACGATCAGGTGACAATTTCGGTCACGCGGCCTGACTGGCCGTCGTGGTCATGATGGCTTCGTATTCGACGGGGGTCAACCGGCCGAGGGCGCCTTGGCGGCGACGTCGGTGGTAGGTGCGTTCGATCCAAGTGACGATGGCGATCCGCAGCTCCTCTCGGGTGGCCCAGCGGCGGCGGTCGAGGACGTTCTTCTGCAGCAGGCTGAAGAAGCTCTCCATCGCCGCGTTGTCGCCGGCCGCGCCGACACGTCCCATTGAGCCGACCATGCCGTGATGGTGCAGGGCCTGGACGAACTTTCGACTTCGAAACTGCGACCCTCTGTCCGTGTGAACCACGCAGCCGGCGACCACCCCACGGCGGCCGACCGCGTTGCGCAGCGCGGCGGTCGCCAGGCGTGACTTCATTCGGGAGTCGATCGAATAACCCACGATGCGGTTGGAGAATGCATCCTTGATCGCGCAGAGGTAGAGCTTGCCCTCGCCGGTATAATGCTCAGTTATGTCGCTGAGCCACAACATGTTTGGCGTTTCAGCGGTGAAGTCGCGCTGGACCAGATCGTCGTGCACCGGCGGTCCTGGTTTGCCGTTCTTGCCGCGCTTCTTGCCGAACACGCTCCACAACTGCTGCTGTGAGCAGATGCGCCAGGCGGTGCGCTCGGCCATCGGCTCGCCGGCCTCACGGGCCTCCTCGACGAGGTAGCGGTAGCCGAACTCGGGGTCCTCGCCGTGCGCGTCGAACAGGGCGTTGGCGCGGTATGCCTCGACGAGTTCGGCATTGGTGATGGGATTTGCCCGCCAGCGGTAGTAGGGCTGGCGGGCGAGCTTGAGTACCCGGCGCGTCACCGCGACGGGAATCCCGTCGGCGGCGAGCTCACTTACGAGCGGGTAGACCCTTTTCCCGGCAGATTGGCCTGCGACAAGTACGCCGCTGCCCGCCGTAAGACTTCATTCTCTTGTTCCAACAACCGATTTCGGCGTCGTAGCTCGCGCAGATCAGCGGAGTCATTGGTGCTCTTACCTGGCTTGGCGCCCTCGTCGACGTCGGCTTGGCGCATCCACTTGGTCAACGTCATCGGGTGCACGCCGAAATCGGTGGCGATCTGCTCGATCGTCACCCCGTCGTCGCGGTTACGGGCAACGCGGACGACGTCGTCGCGAAATTCACGGGGGTAGGGCCTAGGCACACTGACATCCTTCCAGCCCGCCCGCTTTGGGCAAGCCAACTCAGATGTCACCTATTGGTGCAGCAGACCCGATGATCGTGGGCTGGCGGGTAGCGTCGCACATGCGTACCACCATGGTGCTGGATGCGTTGGAGATGGCTCGTTGGTCACGCGGAAACACATTGCCGGGCTTGACATGTCACTCCGATGCCGGATCGCAATTCACCTCTATCCGCTATGGCGAACGGCTCGCCGAGATCGGAGCGGTCCGCTCGATCGGCACGATCGGAGACAGCTACGATAATGCCCTGGAGACGGTGAACGGCTACTACAAGGCGGAGCTGATCTACGGGCCAGTCCGCACCAGGCCGTGGAAGACCGTCGAGGACGTCGAACTCGCGACCCTGAGCTGGGTGTACTGGCACAACACCAGCCGCTTACACAGCTACCTTAATGACATCCCACCCACCGAGTTCGAAGCCGCGTTCCACGATGCACATGGGACCGACCAACCCCTGGCCGGAATCCAATAACCCGAGCCTCCGGGAAAGTCAGGGCGATTCAATCAAGTAGCTAGAGTCCGATACGTTTGGCGATGACCTCGTTCATGATTTCGTTGGTGCCGCCGCCTATTCCGAGAATTCGGCAATCTCGATAGTGTCTCTCGATCTCAGACTCACGCATGTAGCCCATCCCACCGAAGATCTGAACCGCCTCATTGACCACGTAGTCGCACGCATACACAGCGGTGTTCTTGGCCATCGACACCTCGGCAACGACATCCTCCCCCGCTAGCCACCTCTGCATGACCGCACGGGTGTAGGTGCACGCCACGTCGACCTGTCGAGCCATCTCCGCAAGCTTATGGCGAATGATCTGGCGCCCCGTCAAGGGTCTACCGAACGTTTCACGTTCCCGCGCCCAACTCTTGGCAAGGTCGAGAGCCCGACCCGCCGTCGCGTACGCCTGGACGGCGATGCCGAGCCGTTCAGCCTGAAATTGCTGCATGATCTGCAAAAACCCACTGTTCTCTGCCCCCACCAGGTTGTCAGCCGGTACGCGAACGTCGACGAAAGACAACTCGGCGGTGTCGCTACATCGCCACCCCATCTTGTCTAACCGGCGGGACACTTCGAATCCAGGCGAATTCTTGTCGATCACAAGCAATGAAACTCCACCGTAACCCGGTCCGCCGGTGCGTACCGCCGTAGTAACGAAGTCCGCTCGAACTCCGCTGGTGATGAACGTCTTTGCTCCGTTGACCACGTAGGTGTCCCCCTCGCGCACCGCGCGTGTGCGCAGATTCGCGACATCTGAGCCTGCCCCAGGCTCGGTAACGCCCAGCGAGCCGATCATCTTTCCTGCGAGCGTAGGACGGACATATCGTTGAATCAGGGCGTCGGAGCCATTGGCGGCAATGTGGGGAAGGGCAATGCCATGGGTGAACAAGGCGGCGCAGACGCCAGTGGACCCGCCTGCGGCCAGGATGGCCTCAGTGACCAGTGCAGAGTCAATCGCATTGCCGCCGCTGCCGCCGACTTCTTCCGGGAACCCGATTCTGAGAAGCCCCACCTCGGCAGCATTGAGATGCAGGTCGCGCGGAATCTCACCCACGTGCTCCCATTCCGCTAGCTTCGGCGCGATTTCACGTTCCGAGAAAGACCGCGCCATTTGGCTCAGCGCTCGTCGCTCCGGCGTGGTCCACACCTCCGGGGCGATAGCGAAACGAGCAGCCCCATCCCTGCTTGCCGTGGTCGTGCCAGCGTCCGTCATCTCAGCCTCCCAGAGAATGTGATAGATGATCGATGAGGTGTCTGATGCTTGCCGTCCTCACGACGGGAAAGAAGGACCCGACGCCAACCACCCAAGGGGCCCGGCCGCATGATCTGCAGCAACGCAAGGACATGGAGACCAGCAGTGGGCATGATGCTCTTCAGAACCGGACCAGCCCTCGGATATTTTTTCCTGAACGCATATCCTGGTAGCCCTCATTAATTTGGTCGAGGGAGTATTCGCGGGTGACCAACTCATCGAGCTTCAACAACCCAGCGGAGTACAGCTCGACCAGTCGCGGAATATCGTGCGGCGCATTGGATGAGCCATACAAAGCGCCACGAATCTGCTTCTCGTAAAGCGTCATTTCAAGCAGTGATCCTGAGATCGATGAGTCGTCGGGGTGCCCGATGGCCGTGACCACGACGCGCCCGCGCTTTCCGACCAAGGCCAGCGCTTCCGCGGTGTAGGAGGCCTCAGCCACATCGGTGGTGAGGATGCAGACATCAGCCAGCTTGCCCAGCGTCATATCGCTGACCAGCGACCAAGCTTCATCCATCGAGGCCGCGGTGTGCGTCGCACCGAACCCGCTCGCTTGCTCTCGCTTGAACTTCACCGGATCGACCGCCACAATCGCCAGCGCTCCCGCGATTCGCGCGCCCTGAATCGCATTCATTCCGATTCCGCCCGCTCCCACTACCACGACGGTGTCCCCGGCGCGCACCTCCCCAGTCCGCACCGCAGATCCGTAACCGGTCGTGACGCCGCAACCGATCAAGGCTGCCCGATCCAGGGGGATTCCGCCGTCAATCTTGACCACGGACGCCTGCGGCACCACTGTGTACTCGGAAAACGTCCCGAGCAAACACATCTGCCCGACGTCCTCGCCTCGTGCGTGAAAGCGATAGGTGCCGTCGATCTGCGGTCCCATCATGAGCGCCGCTCCCAACTCACAGAGATTGCCCATGCCGCGCGCGCAGTACGAGCAGCGCCCACACGAGGGAAGGAAGGTCAAGATGACAGAATCACCTTCGGACAGTTCCTCAACCCCTTCGCCGCACTCCACGACTGTGCCAGCACCCTCATGACCCCCCACTACCGGCAATGGGATCGGGAGGTCGCCGGTCACCAGATGTTCGTCGGAATGGCACAAGCCGGTGGCCGCCAGCCGCACGAGGACCTCCCCGGGACCTGGCGGATCCAAATCGACTTCTTCGACCTCCCACTTCTGCTCCAAGCCCCACAAAACAGCCGCACGTGTCTTCATGTTGAAGTCCCTTCTATCGAATTACGCTTCTCGAGTAGTTATCCCGACCGCGCACGGTGGTCGCGCGAACTGTCCTGGATGATCTCCGGGCACATCGCCCAGAGGCCCGCGCCGCTCACCCGGGCCCGGGCGCGGTACCGCACCGACATCACACATTGAGCAGGTCGTGACGCTTGTCGGCCTCAAGGATTGCCCGGTATTCCGGAAAGAGGTTCTTTGCCTGCGGTATGAGCTTGATCAGTTTGGTGACAGGACCTTTCGCTCGTACAGTTCCTTTCGCCATCGCCATGGTCAAGTTCACCTTCCCCAACCAGAACCTGTTGCCGGTATCCGCGGACATGAACAATTCGACATTCGGTGTAACGCCACTGTCCGCGCCGGTCTCTACGACCTTCTCCGGCATATCCACGGTTACTACCGCATCCGGATCGGTGTAGTGGATCCGTAACACCACCCCGGACCCGGCAAGTCTGTTCGCAAGGTCTTCGTTCTCCAAACCTCGTCGAAAGATGCCGGCGAGGTAGCGGTAAACCTCTTCCGCATCAGCGAAGACAGCCATCGTGATTCTCCCTTCCTATGACACAATTCAAAGCGCTCAAATAAATCTGCTGGGTCGCAACCAGTTCGGCTTGCTCCGAAGCAATCAGAACTCATAGGAGTAGATCTCCTGCCTCCCTCAGCGCCTCCGCGAGTCGACGTTCGGCTGTCGGCAATTGCGCAGCCACGGACGCGGCGCCGCTCGCTCTTCGGTGCGGATCTGCACCGCGGTCATAAGCGGCGTGCGCAACCGCGGTCCACAACTCAGATGCGGTCTTTGCAGCCTCCGCTGCTTTAAACGCAGGTTCGAAACTCAACTCTTCAGCGACGCGCCGACATCCACGTGCTTGCAGATCTCGGAACAGACCGCCTCCGGTTCCGGCTTTTTCGATGAAGGCGCTCAGCGCAAACAAGGCTCCGTCGAGGGTGTCGTCGTCAAAGATCTTCGGCCACCGCTTGAGATCCTCCACAAAAGTCGATACCCCTGGTAGCCCACGCACCTGAATTTCACAATCGGAGTCCTCGGTGATCGGCGCGCTCACACACGAACCCTGCATCGCGTCCGCGGACCTACGGAAGGCCGACCGGGCAGCATTGCCGAGATCTGGTGCCGCGCCGGGCCACTCGACTACGTAGGTGGTGTGCCGCGTGGGGACGGGAAATCCCGTCGATGCCCGCGCCTTCCGTAGATTCTCGTAAGGCACGGCTTGAGGTGTATCGCGATCGTTATCGACCACGAAGGCGAGTTCCTCGTCGTCGTCGTACCCTACGATCACGACATCGTGCCGGCTCATACTCAGACGCGTTCTCAGATAGGGCAATTCGGCGATGTCAGTCCACACCATGACCGGCGTACCGGCATCGATCTGTTCGGTCACCCATTTCCACCCGAGATCGGGGTCGTCTGTCGAACGACACTCGAAGCGCGCGCCCAACCGGGTCAAGTATTCGTCTTCGAGGTCCGCGCTGCGTCCAACGAGGTAGATCGGTGGACGTAGGTGGGCCGAGCGAACATACGAGAAGTCGAGGGCCCCGCCGAGAGCAAACACGATGCCTTCGTCCGGGGTGTCATCACCCCAACGGATCCCGGCCCATTCGGTCAAATCCCGAAGAGCCCCCGATCCGCAGTGGCCGCCCATGTCGTGGCGATACGGCACCACCATCGATGCCATCAGTCCTCCTCCTCTAGATGACTAACGTGCGGGCGGCAACTCCTCTGAGTCATAGGGAACGCGAGATGATTTCCTTCATCACCTCGTTCGTGCCGGCATAGATTTTTTGCACGCGCTGATCCACCCACAACCTCGAGATGGGGTACTCGGTCATGTAGCCATATCCGCCGTGAAGCTGCATACAGTCATCGAGTACCTTCATCGCTCGCTCAGTGGTCCACCACTTCGCCATGGCGACGGTCTGCACGTCGAGTTGACCCGCAAGGTGCAGGTCGATGCAGTAGTCGAGGAACACTCGTGCGATGCGCGTTTCTGTCGCGGCTTCAGCCAGCGTGAACTTGGTGTTCTGAAAGCCAAAGACAGGCCGACCGAACGCCTCCCGCTCACGCGTGTACTTGAGCGTCTGCTCCAGGGCAAGTTCCATCGCTGCGACAGCCCCCACCGCGACGATGAGTCGCTCTTGTGGCAGCTGCGTCATCAGCTGAATGAAGCCCTGTCCCTCAGACTGGCCCAGTAGATGCGAGCGCGGAACTCTCACTTCATCGAAGAACAACTCGGAGGTGTCCTGGCCGCGCTGGCCGATTTTGTCGAGAACCTTGCCGCGCCGGAATCCCGCCCGGTCAGCCTCGACAACGATCAAAGAGATGCCCGCAGCGCCCTGGCTCGGATCTGTCTTGGCAACAACGATGATGAGGTCGGCCTGTTGGCCGTTGGTGATGAAAGTCTTGGAGCCGGTGATCACGTACTCGTCACCGTCCAGGAGGGCTTTTGTCTTGACGCTCTGCAGATCGGACCCGGTCCCCGGTTCTGTCATGGCGATCGCCCCGATCATTTCACCGGACGCCATCTTGGGAAGCCACTGCGCGCGCAGCTCTTCAGTCGCGTACTGCAGGATGTAGTGGGCGACGATTCCGCTGTGCAGTCCCGCGCCCCATGAGCTGTCACCTATGCGGGCCTGCTCTTCAAGCACGACCGCTTCGTGCGCGAAAGTGCCACCGCCTCCGCCGTATTCCTCAGGTATAGACATGCAGAGCAGGCCCAGCTCGCCTGCTCGGTTCCACAGTTCTCGGTCGACGTGGTGCTGGTCTGCAAAGCGGTTCGCATGCGGCGCCAATTCGGCCGAGAAGAACTTCGCAGCGAGGTCACGAAGCTCGAGTAATTCGGCATTCATCCAGGGAGAGATTGGTGAGGACATGATTACCTTCCGACTGTTGGAATTCCAGGGATTTGACGTTATGACGTTTCGATTTCGATGAGGTATTCGCCGGCAGAGTGGCGCGCACGGATGACCTTTTTGTCGTACTTTCCGACGCTCGTCCTCGGAATATCGGACACGAAGCTCCATCGCTCGGGAATCCACCATTTGGCGACTTTGTCCGCAAGGAACGATCGGAGTTGGTCAATGTCAACGTCGGTTCCGGGGTGGACGACGACAAGCGCCAACGGCCTTTCCTGCCATTTATCGTCCGCGACGCCGACTACCGCCGCTTCGTACACGGCAGGGTGGCCGATCAGCGTGTTTTCCAGCTCCACCGAGGAGATCCATTCGCCACCTGACTTGATGACGTCTTTCGAGCGGTCGGTCAGTGTCAGATAGCCCTCGGCGTCGATCTTGCCCACATCACCGGTACGCAGCCATCCTTCGTCGAACTTCTCCGTATCGTTGTTTCCGAAATAGGACCCGGTGATCCAGGGACCGCGCGCCTGGATCTCCCCAACTGATTGCCCGTCCCACGGCACGTCTTTCCCGTCGTCGTCCCGCAACCGGATTTCGACACCGCAGATCGGTCGGCCCTGGGATGCGCGCAGCTCCCAGCGCCGCGTCGCGTCGGCTCTGTGAGCCGGACGTGCAACGGTCGCCAACGGAGAGGTTTCGGTCATACCCCAGGCCTGCACAATGGGCACGTCGTACTTCTCTTCGAATGCCCGCATCAACGAAAGCGGAACAGCAGACCCCCCGCACGCGACCAGCCGTAACGAAGAAATGTCCCGCTCAGGGTGCGAATCCAGATATCGGTCGACATCGTTCCAGATCGTCGGCACTGCACCGGCCAAGGTCGGTCTGGTGTCTTCGATGATCGACACCAACGGTTCGGCTTGGAGATACCGGTCAGGCAGTACCAGATCCGCACCGGACATCAACGCTGCGTAAATAAGCCCCCACGCATTGGCGTGAAACATTGGGACGATGGCCAGCACACGGTCGGCCTCGCTGACTGACAAAGCGTTAGCTGTGCAGGCGGTCAGGGAGTGAAGGTACGTCGAACGGTGGCTGTAGACGACGCCTTTGGGATCTCCGGTGGTACCGCTCGTATAACACATGGCCGCGGCGGACAGCTCGTCGAGCTCAGGCCAGTCAAATGATTCTTCTTGGCCGGCAAGCACTTCCTCGTAACGCAGAACGGTCTTCCCGCATCCCTGGAGCGGGGCAAGGTCGCCCTCTCCGGTGACGATGACGGTGTGCACCGACGCCATCGCTGGGAGCGCGCGCGCCAACAACGGGGCAACCGAAGCGTCGACTAGGACGATCTGATCGCTCGCGTGATTGGCGATGTACGCCAGTTGCTCTGGGGCCAAACGAATGTTGAGCGTGTGCAGGACCGCGCCCATGGAGGGAATCGCACAGTAGGCCTCCAGATGTTCCTGGTTGCTCCACTGGAAGGTGGCCACGCGTTGGTCTGCCGTGACGCCAAGACTGCGCAGCGCATTGGCAAGGCGAGCCACTCGCGCCAGCACAATGCGGTAAGGCGTTCTCCGATATCCATTTCCGGTCGGAGTGACGACCTCGCTGTCACCGTGTATGGCTGCCGCATGCTGGACGATCGCCGACACCGTGAGCGGAACATTTTGCATTGTGCTTTGCATCGTGTAGTGCCCTTTCAGGCGAAGAGGTCGGGACGGCTGTTCGGCTGATCGATGAATGTGCCGTAATGCGTTCTCAGTGCTTGCAGGATGTCTGCTAGGGGTAGATCGTCGTAGGCTCCCCGGTCGCGCAGATACTCCATGTGCTGGGTGCCGTCAGCGGTGAAACCATGGAGTAGCGCGTCGCTACGGCCGTCGAATTCGATCGGCGAGACACCGAAGCGTGCGCACAGCTCGCGATTGAACGCCGGGGTGGCCTTTACCCACGCACCGTTGAGGAACATGAGACTGTAGCCGTGGTAGACGAAAACGTCGCTACCACCCATCCGCTCGCGCAATGCCTTGGTCTGGAGGTGGTTTCGGACGTCGGCGAACCCCAGCCGCGCCGGGATTCCCGCCGCTCGGCACGCTGCAGTCAAGAGCACGGCCTTCGGGACGCAGTAGGCCCGTTCTGCGGTCGCGACGGTGCTGGCGCGATACGCGTGCGGGTTGTCGGTCACCGTGTAGGGGTCGTACCAAATGGAGTCACGGACCGCGGTGAAGATGGCGATGGCCTTCTCGGTGTCGCCGCAGGCACCACGGATCGCCGATGACACGAAGTCACGTACCGAATCTTGTTGCCAGTCAAGAAACTCCGTGGGTTCGAGGTAGGGGCTGTGGTCGACGGTCATCGGCGCTTCATCTCCAACGGAAGTCCGTCCACCGGAATGGGCAGCGAGGTGTTGTCCCATCGGACGTGATAGTTCTCCGGAACCTTCCAAGTGAACGAACGCAGCATCCTGTGCAGGATTGCTTTGACTTCGAGCGTCCCGAATTGCATGCCGATGCACTTGTGCGCTCCACCTCCGAACGGAACCCAGGCGAATCGGTGGTGTTGGTCTTCGCGCCGAGGCTCGTCGAAACGTGAGGGATCGAACCGCTCCGGATCACTCCAGATCGTTCGATCGAAGTGATTCACGGCAGGCGTTATAGCGCATAACGTGTTCGAGGGGATGTGATATCCATCGATGGCGACATCTCGAACCGTCTTGCGCATCACCAGCGGAACAGGTGCAAGCAGTCTGAGCGCTTCCTTGATCACGAGGTCGATGACCGTCATCTTCTCCAGGGCCTCGATGTCCGGCAACCCGTCACCGATGGCCGCGGCTTCCGCAGCCGCAGCCTCCTGCCACTGCGGATACTTGGCAAGGAAATAGGTGACCGCTGTGGTGGTGATCGTCGAGGTGTCGTGGGCCGCCATCATCAAGAAGATCATGTGATTCACCACATCCTCGTCGGAAAACCGCTCCCCGTCTTCGGTCGTGGCTTGACAGAGAGCAGCGAACAGATCCTCCGTTTCACCGGCTCGCGCGGCCGGCAGATGCCGGAAGAAGTAGTCCTCCAAAACGCGCCGCCCTTGCACACCAGCGCGGAATCTGGTTCCCGGAAGCGGAGCACGCACAAGGGAACTCGCCGCCCGGACCGTAGCGACGAACGCCTTGTTGACAGCATCGCTCTCGTCCTTGCCGCGGCCGCCCATGAAGACGTCGGTAGCGATGTCGAGGGTGAGTTCCTTCAACAGTGGGTAGATTCGAACCGACGGGCCCACCGGCCACGCAGGCACTGCCGAGCGAACGCATGGCGTTACCTGTTCGACGTATCCGGTCAGGCGCGGACGCGTAAACGCCTCCTGCATGATGCGCCGGTGCATCAAGTGCTCGTCGAAGCTCATGAGCATCAAACGGCTCTATTGCCATGAATGTGGATGACCTCATGTGTGGTATGGGAGTTCGAGGGTCACCGGTCCGCAGACGAGCATGATCATGGCGAGCGCGTTCTCGGCGTTGTGGAAGCCGTAGGCCCTGCGGATGATCAACCGGACCTTGTTGTTGAGCCCTTCGTGGCGGCCGTTGGCCAGTCCGCGCTCCACCGCGGCTTGGATGCCATCGAGGTGTTTGTTGATGGTTCGGCCGACCTTGACGAACTGCGGGATCCGGCACCGCTGCGCCCATGAGCACCATTTCCCGAGCATGTCGGTGACGGTGTCGGCGTCAAGATCCCCGGCGAACACCGCCCGCAGCGATTCCTTCAGTTCGTAGGCGCGGACCAGTGCGCCGCCCTCGCGTTTGAGCTGGGCGAGGGTGGCTTTCTGTGTGTCGGTGAGGGATTCGGGGTTCTTCAGCAGCGCCCAGCGGGCTCCCTTGTAGGTTTTGGCGATCTGCTTGTCCGACAGTTTGCGCGCGGACTGCCATACCTGACGGCGAACGTCGTCGAGGGCGTCGGTGGCTAGTTTGACGACATGGAACGGATCGAAGCAGATCACCGCCTGCGGGGCATGTGCGCGAACGGATTTCGCGAATGCCGGCCCGAGGTCCATCGACACGGCCTCGATCTTCTTCGCGCCATCGGCGGGTAGGGCCGCGGTGAAGAACGCGTCGAGAGTGGCTGCCTTCTTGCCCGGCGCACCCCACACGATTGTGCCGGTGTCGTGGTCGGACACCAAAGTCAAATACTTGTGGTGCTTGCGCCAGGAGATCTCATCGACGCCGATGTCGACCAGCCCGGCCAGCCGGTCGGGGTCCAGTTTCTCGGCCACGACGCGCGAACACATCGCCCCGACGGTGCGCCACGTGACGCGGCAGAACGTCGACACCGTCTTCTTGTCACACTTGGCGGCCAGCCAGACCGCAAGGTCCTCGAAGTCGCGGGTGAACCCCGATCCCGGCCGCGCGAACGGCACTGACTCGGCCAGGACACCGTGCTCGGGGCAGCGCAACCGACGTCGCCGCAGTTTGAGCACACATACCCGCCCACTGAGGTCCAGGTGCCGCCACGCCGAATCCACCATCCGTGTGTCGTAGCGGTGCCGGGTACGGAAATCGCAATGCGGACAGGACATCACCCGCTGTTGCGGGCGCACCCACACCGTCACCTTGTCGCCGCACTCGACGTCGCGGACCGTGGTCTTCGGCAGGTCGAGGACACGGTTGAGTAAAGTGGTCGCGCGCACGGGCAAGCTCCTTGGTACGAGGTGTAGGAGCTTTCGAACCTATGAGCTACCCGTGCGCCCAGACCACTCCGCCACGCGAGACATAGCACACCCCACCCGACCCACATTCATGGCAATAGAGCCCATCAAACCGCGATGGAAGAAGGCGTCGATCAGGAAGGACCAGCCATCCTGAGAGAATGCTTTCGCTTCGCTCGTGAACGCCTCTCGAGTGGCGTCAGGGCCGGCGATGACCACCATCTTGGTGCCGAACGCGCCCATCCACGACACCGAACCCAGACGGTCGTAGCGCTCTCGACTGAAATCCGAGCCGAATCGGATGTAGTCGAGCGTGTGACCTACGAAGGGCAGTCCGGCATCCCCCCGGACGGCTTTCAATCCACTGCCCGCGGGTGCCGGTGCCAGTTCACGAACCGGCCAGTCCCGGCTCCATCGACGCCATCTGTCGTCGACGGCGTGAGGCGCGGGGACCATGATCACAGAGGACAACCGCTCCTTCACGTGGTGCGCAGGTGCGAGAAGGTGATTCGTCATGGTTCCTCCTGGACGCTGGGCCGCTTTGACGGCGTCCACCAGTCTTTACAAAGATGCCATTGATGTCAATATCTAGACATTATTGGCCTAGCGGTTAAGTGCGCGTCTCGTGCCCTTAGTCGGCCAGGCTCGGTTCTGCAGGGTCTCAGACCTTTAGACGCCCGACGTTTCTCAAGACGTAATCGCCGCTGTGCGGCTTCCGGGTAAGGAGTCGATAAACCAAGGTAGGCCCCGGCCAGTTCGTCGGGATTTCCCCGCTCGAGGTTCGATACCAGCTCGCACACAGCGCCCACACCGACCTCCGTAGTCGCCTTCTCAAGCGCGTGTTGTAGCGTTGCGCGCTCTCCGTCCTGACATCGATCGCATGACCCGGATGAGCAGCCACGGCTTTGATGAGCGTTGCGATGTGACGGACTTGTGACTCGATCATGTAGAGGATCGACCCCGAGCCCACATTCGTGTTGGGACCATAAAGCAGGAACAGGTTCGGGAACATGGGGACAGTGATGCCCAGATATGCGTACGCCTGGGTCTTCCACACCTCGGCCAAGGAGACTCCGCGAGAGCCGCGCACGGACATCGGGGCGAGAAAATCGGTGGCGCGAAACCCGGTTCCGTAGATCACGACATCTGCAGGACGAAACTCTCCATCCACGGTCTTGACACCGTTGTCGCAGAGCTCTGCGATAGCCTTCGGCACCAACGACACGCGATCACTCGCGATTGCTGGATAGTAATCATTCGAGAACAGCACTCGCTTGCACCCTGGCGCGTCCGAAGGCATCAATTGCTCGCGCAAAGATGGGCTAGCAACCTGCCGATGTAGGTGGCGGCGCGCGATCGCACCGAGGACGCGTGAGAGGGGCTTCGCGTCGACTAGCGTCACAGCGAGCAACTCGAAAATTAGCCATACCGCGAAACGCTCGAGGCGCAGCGCCATCGGCAATAACTCGCTCACCCTGTCGTGAAGGACTCCATACCTGCTGTCCCACTTCGGCAAGATCCACGGAGCCGTGCGCTGATATAGCGTGACATGCTCCGCCTCCTGGGCGATGTGTGGCACGAATTGGATGGCACTAGCTCCTGTGCCGATGACGGCTACTTGCTTGCCGCGAAGCGAAACCGATCGGTCCCAACGCGCCGAATGAAAGCGCGGCCCCTGGAAGGTGTCTGCGTCGGCAATAACGGGTACGTGGGGCAAGGAGAGCTGACCCACGGCCGAGACGACGACATCGCAGGTTATTGTCTCGTTCGAGTTCGTAACCAGGGTCCAACGCCCTAGCTGGTCATCGAAGGTCATTGCGACAACTTCGGTCTGGGTACGCAGATGCGCGGCCAGTCCGCCACTCTCCACGAGTTGTTGGAGGTACTTGAGTATCTCGGGTTGCTCGGCATATCGCCGTGACCAACGAGGATTGGGCTTGTACGAGAGTGAGTACAACGCTGACGGCACGTCGCAGGCCGCTCCCGGATAGGTGTTGTCACGCCAAACACCCCCGATGTCTGCAGCCTTTTCCAGGATCGTGAAGTTCGTGAACCCGTCCTTCTTCAGCCGGTGGGCCATCGCAACCCCGGCGAAGCCGGCCCCGATGATCACGATCGACGGATCGTATGCGCGACAGGCCGTCGCGAAGTTGCTGCTCATGAGGCAGAGACGACTGACTTCACGCTGCGGCGGTCGAGGTGGTGTAGGTGTAGGAGCATTGCCTGTTCGGACACTTTCACCTGACTTCCGAGGCTTCAAGGAAGCGTCCCGCTCGATGAATCGCGTCTCGGGCTTCGGGAAGAATCCGGAACATAGCCTGGAATACATGGATCTGTCCCCGGTATACCTGGATCTCGACGTGGGATCCAGCTGATTGAAGTCGCTCGGCGAGACGGCGCGAGTCATCGATCAACATTTCTCTCCCGCCCACCTGAATGAGGATCGGCGGCATCGAGGTGAGGTCCGCGTCAAGCACGCTGAGGCGCGGATCTCCGCGATCTGCGCCACCTACGTAGAGGTCAAGAGCGCGCGCCGCTGATTGAGCGGAGGCAAAAGGATCCCGGCGGCGAATTTCACGCGCTCTGGCAAGTTCGCACCTGAGATCCAGGACGGGAGACATCAGCAGCATCGCATCAGGGAGCGGCAATCCAACTGCACGTGCGCCCAAGGCCGTGGCCATCGTGAGCTGACCGCCCGCTGAATCGCCGGCAACCGCGACGGTGCGCTGACAAGAACCCGGGGACCCTCCGCTGGTAAGCCAGCGATACGCATTCAGCGCATCGTCCGCGGCTGCGGGATAGGGATACCGCGGGGCAAGACGATACTTCACTGCGAAGATGGGGCGCCCGCTCGCCGAGGCGAGTTCACCAAGAAGACCGCGGTGCGTCTCCGGCGAGCACATAGAATAGGCGCCGCCGTGGATGTACAGCAAAGGGTTGGCATGCGGATTAATGGCAGGCGTGGTGATCCAGTCCCCACGAACCGGGCCTCCGGCGAATACAGTGTCAACCTTGCGCACTGTGACGCCGCGCCGAGGCCGTGAGGCTACGAGCGCTGTTCGAAGCACGCGATCCATCACCGCAAGTCCGTAGGCGTTTGATGGCATCAGCTGCGCCAGTGGCCGCAGCGTGGTTCGCGAGGACATCGCGACGAGATGACTGGCAAGACTGGGCTGCCAGTCAGGGGCATCCATTCTGGTCACCGGGGACACACCTCTTCGGGCCGATTCTCGAATCGGTAGTCCGAGAGGCGAAAGGTGCGGCTCCGCCAATAGGTCTCCAGAGTCGTTGATGGACGGAGTGGAACGTCACCGTGCCTGTCGAAGTAGTAGCTGTTGGCATTGGAACAGCTCGGCTGCCAGAAAACCTGTCTGTGACGCCGCCTTAGCACTTCGGCGAAATAACGGTCGTTCGCCTCCTTCTTGACCTCCACGCAGTTAGCACCCAGCGCCCGCGCGCGACGAAGACACCGGACGATGTGCCGACTCTGCGCCTCGATGAGCGTGAAGTACGAGGAACCGTTGTAGCCGTACGGGCCGAAGATGTTGAAATGATTCGGAAATCCCGGGACGCTCACCCCTTCGAAGGCCTGCAGTCGATGCTCGTCCCACCATGTAGCCTGCTCCAGCCCGCCGCGTCCCTTCAATACGTAAGTTGGCATGTTGCCCGACTCCATCACTTTGAAGCCGGTGGCCAGGATCAAGACGTCAATGGGATGAGCTTTGCCGTCTCGAGTATGGACGGATGCATGGTCGATATGGGTTATGCCGCTCGTCTCGAGCGAAACGTTGGACCGGTTGTACGTTGCGAGATAGGAATTGTGGAAGCTGGGTCGTTTACAGCCCAACGAGTAGCGCGGAATGAGTTGTTCTCTCGTCGTCGGGTCATGGACCTCACGCCGCATGTACCGCTTTGCGGCGCTCTCCATGACATCGGCGAACGGTATCACCGTATGAAAGTGAGCGGCGATTGGGAAAGTGATTTCCACGAACGCCTGGCTGGCGGTCCGGGTCGCCAATTGTGCCCCCGGCAGGAAATGTAGAAGCCTTCCACCCCACGTCGGTATGGGGAAGTCTGGCTTCGGCAGACAATAAATTGGAGTTCGCTGAAATACCGTCAGACTCTCTGCTTTCTTTGCGACTTCGGGTATCAGTTGCACCGCCGATGCACCGGTACCGATTACTGCAACCCTCTTCCCGCTGAGATCTTTGGCATTGTCCCATCTAGCCGTGTGGAGCGTAACGCCGGCGAAATCTCGCACCCCCTTGATTTCAGGCCACTTTGGCCGACTGAGAACGCCGGAGCAATTTATCACGAAGCGTGCCGTGAACTCCTCACCATTGGCACTGGTCAAATGCCACCGTGTTGCGTTCTCGTCGAAACAAGCCTCGGTAATGGTTGTGTTGAAACGAATATGGTCCCAGAGCCGATACTTTTCAACACATCGCTCGGCATAGGCTTTGAGCTCATTGCCGTGGGCGTACGTGCGCGACCAAGAGGGCCGCATTTCGTATGAGAATTGATAACTGAACGACGGTATATCGACAGCGATACCCGGGTAGGTGTTCCAGTGCCACGTACCACCTACGCCATCGGCGTCATCAACCATCAAGAAGTCGGTAAATCCCGCCTTCATCAAGCTAATGCCAGACCCGATGCCGGAAAATCCAGCTCCTATGATAATTATCTCGTAATTACGGTCGGACTTGCGATCCATTCCTGTATTTCACCGTTCTGACGGTCAGCCCTGCAAACTTGTATTCAGAGTGATTGCGTCAGCTCGACGTGTGTATCGTCGCGCCGGGTTATCACGTAATCATGAGGATCCAAGCGGGATAGTTCTCTCATAAACTGGGTCGCGAAACCTGGGTACATCGTGCCGTTGTAGCCGTCCTCGGTCAAATACCAACTGCTGCACCCCGAATTCCAAGTCGTTCGTCGAAGGCGGCGCTGAATTTCGGAGTGATAGCGGTCCTGACGATCCTCCCTCACATCCAAAGTGCCGATGTCATTTTGCTGAAGGAGCTTGATCGCCTTGACTATATAGTCAATTGCAGCCTCCATATATACGAGCGCCGAGTTGTGGCCTGGCCCGGAATTCGGTCCGAAAGTGAAGAATAAGTTCGGATACCCGGCCACGCTCACGCTCTTGAAGGCAAATGTCCCCTGAGACCATTCATCGCCGAGCTTCCGACCGCCGAGGCCGCTAATCGGGAACGGGGTGCCACGTTTGGCCACATCGAAGCCAGTGGCAAATACGATACAGTCCACTTCGTGCTCGACACCGTCGGCGGTCCGAACACCGTTGGGTGACAATGTGGCGATCGGCCAGCTGATCAGCTTGCAGTTATCCGCCTGTAGCGCAGGGTAATAATCACTGGTCATGAGCATGCGCTTGCATCCAGGCCTGAAATGGGGCGTCAACTGACGTCTCAACCAGGAGTCTTTCACCTGCCGACGGAGATGAGCCTTGGCCGCCAGCTGTATCGCGGACGTCGCGGCGGTGTTCCAGACCATACCCACTGCCATCACTTCGTGGGCCCAAAACCACGCGTCGCGGAGCGCTTGTTCGCTCACCGGCAGGTGTGTGAAGGTCGAACGCGCCCAGGCCGGATGCCTGAAGTTCACCCTGGGCAACACCCAGCCGGGCGTTCTCTGGAAGACTTTGACCGAGGCAGCCGACTTTACGAGCTCGGGAATGATCTGAACCGCGCTCGCGCCTGTCCCGATGACTGCAACCCTCTTACCGCCGAGATCGTAGCCATGGTCCCATCGAGCGCTGTGGATCTTTTTTCCACCGTACGAGTCAATACCCCGAATATCGGGAAAGCTGGCGTTGGCAAGTGGTCCACTGGCCATCACAACTGACCGGGTGTGATACCGCTTTCCATCTGCCGTGTCGGCCATCCAGATGCCGGCACTCTCATCGAATTCCAAGGCAGTCACGTCGGTATCAAACTGGATGAACCGGGCAAGATCGTACTTGTCGACCATATCGTCGATATATTCGAGGATCTCAGCGCTCCCCGAGTAGGTACGAGTCCAGCCCGGATTCGGCTCGAACGAGTAGGAGTAGAGAAGCGAGGGAATATCGCAGGCCGCACCGGGATAAGTATTGTCTCGCCAGGTGCCTCCGACGCGATCTGACCGTTCCAGGATGACGAAGTCATCCGTGCCCTCTTGAAGCAGTCTGATCGCCGCACCGATACCTGCGAACCCGGCGCCGACGATCAACGTCGTCGTGGTGCCTGTCATTTGGCAACCGGTTCGTAGGTCAGTTCGTCCGTCCAGGATGGCGGCCGACCGAAAATCTGAACAGGGAAAACATCGATCGCATTGCCAAGGCGCTGAGACACGAAGTGCAGAGGCTGGGACCGCTTGATGGACGACGACATGTGCGCCTTCAAGATGTGATAGCCGGGCACCCTCCGCGTATGCTCACTGCGATCGCCGACATTGGCATACCGCGTCACTGCGTTGTATAACTTCTCCTCGGACAGACCCATAGCGTTGAGATTCATCAACATGCGCGTCAGGAGCGGGATATACAGCAACGCGCCGGTGAGAATGCGCGGGTCGACAAGAGCACCCGCAGTTTGAATGGCGTGGATTCGCATCGGGCTGGCGCCCAGGTCATTCAAGACCTGGAAGCCAACCGCGAGATGCCTTGATTCGTCGCTGTTGACCTTGTTGAACACCTCCCCGCATACAGGGTCGTCAACCTCATCGAGGAGAAACTTCAGCAGCGCTCCATCGAGCGCAGTCTCCAGTGCCGGAATCGCGGCCCCGATGACGGTCAGGGGCAGGGCTTCCGCATAACGGTCCAGCCATTCGATGACCAGCCGAATATTCTTGTTCGGGACCGGTTTCTCGCCTTCCTCGAGCATGCCCCAGCGACGCATCAAGGCAAGTTCGGCATTGGCGTGACGCTGCTCCTCGGCGTGAAAGTAACGGTAAATGTCTCCGAGCGCTTCGAATGGCGCCTTTGGAGCCATCGCGGCGAAGGCACGTGCTCCAACATGCTCAATCCACACCACGTCGGACATGAATTGCTTGAGTTTGGGACGCTGTTCATCGGTGATCAGTTCCGCGCCAGGGGCGTTCCAATCGATATCGGCAAGAGCCCATTGCTTGTTTTTGATTGTCTCGAGCATGTCACTGTATGCGAAAGCCATTTTCCCTGCTCCTCTACTCGGCTGAATCGTTCCATGAGGCCATGCGCTCCACGAGGCCCAGCGTGCGAGTAAAGGGGCCGGGTAGGGCTCTCTTGAGTTGCCACAAGACTTTGGCATCGAGTTGGGGTACTACATAAATTTGTCCGCGATCGTGCGCGTTCAACGTCGTTCGAGCAACGTGCTGTGGCGAAATGCCGGTCCATTTCATCAGGTTGGCCGCGAGTCTTGCAGCCGCCTCGTCGATTTGAGGATTGTTGACGATGTTCGTCTTCACGAAGGTGGGGCAAAGCACTGTGACGTTGATGTCAGTACCGCTCAGTTCGGCCGCCAATGTCTCCGACAGAGCGAGCACCCCGGCCTTGCTCACGTTGTAAGCCGCCATCCGAGGGGCCGAGCCAAAGCTCGCTGCCGACGCCACATTGATGACTCCGCCATGCCCATTGCTGCGGAGCCGAGGCACAAAAGTCTCGCAGCCGTAGATAACGCCCCAGAGGTTGACAGAAATCGCCGCGTTCCAGTCCTCGATCGACGTCGCGCCGATGCGGTTGCCGCCCGCACCGATTCCGGCGTTGTTGATGACGAGGCTCGCAGCCTTCTCGAACCAGTCTTCGCTCACATCAGCGAGGTTGCGGACCTGCTCAAGATCGGTGACATCGCATTCGATGTCGAAGCCCTCGCCGCCAGCCTGCCTCACCAACTCTGCCGACTCTTTTGCAGTGACGGGATCTTTGTCGGCGCACACCACGCGTCCACCTCGGCGCGCAAGCTCCACGGCGAATGCGCGGCCGATACCGCTTCCTGCGCCCGTGACGACTGCATCGGCGCGGTGCGTTCTGCCTGGTGCGCCGCCGAAGGGCAGCAATCTCATCCGTCTGCCTTTCGGGTCGCGACATGGACGTCTGCTGTGGGGAAACTCTCATCTGGGGGCACCAGCCACCATTGGTGTCGCATGCCACCAGTTTGGTGGTGGAACGAGCACCTTGTCAAGATGGAGAGGTGCGGTCGAGAAACAAGCGCTGGGGTGGTCGGACCGGGGCCGAGCGTCGTGCCGAGCGACGGCAGCAATTGATCGAGGCCGCAACCGAGATTTGGAGTGAGAGCGGTTGGGCCGCGGTCACTATGCGCGGCGTATGCGCCCGCACAGGGCTGAACGATCGATACTTCTACGAGGGCTTCAAGACGCGCGATGAGCTGCTCGTTGCTGCGTGGGATGGCGTCCGCAATGACATGCTCGGCGAGGTCGCCGCGCTCTTCAACGAGCGTGCGAATCGGCCGCCGATCGAAACCATCACCGCGGCGATCACCATCGTGGTCGACCGGATCGCACGCGATCCCGGCCGGGCACGCATCCTCCTCGCTCAGCATGTCGGTAGCTCACCGCTACAAGACCGCCGCGCCGTGGCGCTACAGGAAGCAACGCAGTTGGTCGTTGAGGCAAGCCGGCCACACCTCCGACAAGATGCCGACGAGATAGCCCTTCGCATGGACACCCTGATCGCTGTCGGGGGATTCGTCGAAGTCATCACCGCCTGGCACTCCGGTTTGCTTGCGGTGACCGAGAAAGAAGTGGTCGCGCACACCAGCAGACTTGCTGAAACCCTGGCTCAACGCTATGTCATCAGCGACTGATCGAGGCTCACAACAGGCCAGCCAGCCCCGTGGCGATCGCTGCGAACCGCATTTGCGGGTCCGACCGCCACCTTCACCGGCCACCGAGCACCGAATCCGTGAGTCACCGACGCGTCGCACCCTGTTCGGAAGGAGCGACGCAGGAACGGTGCTCCTGCGTCGCCGCACTTCCGCATCTTTGCTATCCCGACGAAGCGATAACTCGCTGTGAACCGTCTTGGTCGAACAGTTCTTTGCTCCAATGCTCCAGGACCGCGGCGCTGTCCCAATCATCAGGATGGAAACCCGGGCGATTGTAGGAACGGAAACGCCGCAGCGCATCGGCGGTGAACATCGGGGTGCGACTAAAGCGGTACAGACTGCGCACCAGGGTGACCGGGTTATATGAGGCTCTATCAGCGGCCATAGACAAGGCAGTCTGCAGAATGAGCTCGCCGAACAGAATTACTGAAGCGATCCGCATGCCCCGTACACGGGTGCGCTCGGTTGCTCCCACCAGCCGATAGACATCAAAGGCAACCGCTTTGTGCTCCGACTCCTCGAAGGCATGCCACAGCAGAATCGGTCGAACCTCTGTCTGGCCGATGAGCTTCTGGGCGTCTTCGCTGGTAAGAATGATTTCTGCCAGCGTAGCGGTGTAGTGCTCCAACGCGGAGGTCATGGACAGCCGCATTTCCGGCGAAAAGCGCCGTTCCAATCGCTTGATCAAGCGTCCGACATGACGGTCGATTCGCGCGGTCGGATAACCCATGACCTGGAGTCGCTCGTTTAGGAGACGATGCTGGTGTCGATGTGTGGCCTCTTGTCCGATGAAACCCTTGACCGCTGTCTCTAGTTGGGGATCGTCGATGGAACTCTGGAAGTTCCTGACCGAGCGGATGAAGAAATCCTCGCCTTCCGGGAACGTCGCAGAAAGCACCGAGATGAAATGGCTCATCACCAGGTCGCCATCGACAAAATGTTGCCGCTTCGTGGAGGTCGGCATCGGAAACCGAACGCGCCTGGGTTTTGGCAGCACCCGGGTCGGGGTCGGGGCTTGATCGTCCGACATTTGAGGTCCTTCCTCGAAGTTTGGATCTGACTTTATGCCTTGTCAGATAAGACTGCCAGACTGTAGGACATGAGTCCAGCACGTGTCTATGGCGGGCTGTCCGCAACTCAACGCGATGCACAGCGTCGCGTGATGTTGATTGATGCCGCGGTCTCAATCATGGGCACCCACGGAGCTACCGCGTGCACCGTGACCGCCGTGTGTGCGAAATCAGGAGTGACGAGCCGGTACTTCTACCAACAGTTTCGCGATCGAGACGCGCTCTTGCGTGCGGTATTTGCCAAGATCTCCACTACCTTCCAAGCGGTGATAACCAGCGCCATTCCGGACGACACGGTTGCTCCTCAAGAACTGGCTTACGCTCCGATCAAGGCCCTGGTTCAGGTGATCGAGAACGATCCCCGCATGGCCCGCATACTGTTTGTCGAGTCGGGCGCAGAACCCCTCCTTCGGCAGCTGCGAAGCGATCTGATGACCGATTTTGCGGAGCTGGTGCTCAGAGAGGCCCGCTTGCACCTCGATATACCCAGCGATGTGCTCCAAGTCGCAGATCTCGCCGCTACCTACGGTGTCGGGGGCCTGTTCGAGATACTCCGTCGCTGGATAGATGGACAACTGAACCTCTCGACTGAAATGCTCATCGAGCACTGTGCGGGTTTTCTCGGCATTCTCGGCCTGTATACCCTCGGACAGGCGCCTGATCAGGCCGCTCCGCCGCTGGCCAAAGCCGAGGAGACCCGATAGATTCTGGCCGACCGGCGTTATGCACTACTCGGTTGGCTGAAGGGCATGGCGCGACACTGACAATCGCTGCGGGTGTTCACCCGAGATCGCGAACCGTAGACTCCACGCGCGCCGGACGAGGAACTCGATACGACCTCGCACGGGCCCTGTGTGCCGTCCCTCCCCAGTCAATTCCTTCGATCGCTCGATCTGCAGCGAACGCACCGCTTCGATCCTCGCCATTCGACGGAACCACGGCGCGGAACAAATCCGACGCCCGCCTGCGCCGTTGTCACCTGATGTTAATTGCGGCTAACATCAGCGCCTAGTAGATCGACGTCGATGCTCGCCCGGAAGGAAAACTTTGGTACAGGTCCTGCCCGATCGGGTCGACGACACCGCGCCCGGCTATCTCAAGAACCGCGAAGGACTGAGCGCGCAACTCGACACCATCGCGGAGCAACTGGCGCTGGTCAACGGCGGCGGCGGCGCGAAATACGTTGCGCGCCACCGTAAGCGGGGCAAGCTGCTTGTCCGCGAGCGCATCGAGCTGATGCTCGACCCCGACACGGCGTTCCTCGAACTATGCCCCTTCGCCGCCTGGGGCAGTAAGTTCCCCGTCGGCGGTAGCGTGGTGGTAGGCATCGGCGTGGTCGAGGGCATCGAGTCGATGATCATCGCCCACGACCCCACCGTCCGCGGCGGCGCATCGAACCCTTATACCTTCCGCAAGGTGTTCCGCGGCATGGCCATCGCGCGGGAGAACCGACTGCCCATCATCAACATCGTCGAATCTGGCGGCGCCGACCTGCCCACACAGGCAGAGATCTTCGTGCCCGGCGGACAGCTGTTCCACGACTTGACCCAGCACAGCGCAGCGGGGCTGCCGACACTGGCCCTGGTCTTCGGCAACTCGACCGCGGGAGGTGCGTACGTCCCGGGCATGTGCGACTACGTCGTGATGGTGCGCAACCGTTCCAAGGTGTTCCTCGGCGGTCCGCCGCTGGTCAAGATGGCCACGGGCGAGGTCTCCGATGACGAGTCGCTCGGCGGCGCCGACATGCACGCCCGCACCTCGGGGCTGGCCGATTACATGGCCGAGGACGAGCAGGATGCGATCCGCATCGGCCGTCGCATCATGGCGCGGCTCAACTGGCGGAAGAACGGCCCCGGACCCACCACGCCGCCGCACCCACCGGTGCACGACCCCGATCAGCTGCTCGGCATCGCGTCGGTCGATCCGAAGGTGCCCTTCGACCCCCGCGACGTCATCGCCCGAGTGGTCGACGGCTCGGCCTTCGACGAGTTCAAACCTCTCTACGGCACGTCACTCGTCACCGGCTGGGCCTCGATCCACGGCTTCCCGGTCGGCATCCTCGCAAACGCACGGGGCATCCTGTTCAGTGAGGAGGCCGAGAAAGGTTCGCAGTTCATCCAACTGGCAAATCAGATCGACACCCCCCTCATCTTCCTGCAGAACACCACCGGTTTCATGGTCGGTGCCGAGTACGAACAGGGCGGCATCATCAAGGACGGCGCCAAGATGATCAACGCCGTATCAAACAGCACGGTCCCCCACGTGACCATCACCATGGGTGCGTCCTACGGTGCCGGGAACTACGGCATGTGCGGGCGATCGTACTCACCGCGTTTCCTATTCGCTTGGCCTAACTCGAAGTCGGCCGTGATGGGTCCGGCGCAACTGGCCGGAGTGCTGTCCATCGTGGCGCGCGAGTCCGCCGCCGACCGCGGGCTGCCCTTCGACGAGCAGGCCGACGCCCAGATGCGCGCCGCCGTCGAGGAACAGATCGAGCGCGAATCCGTCGCACTGGCCAACAGCGGCCGACTTTACGACGACGGGATCATCGATCCCCGCGATACGCGGACCGTTCTCGGGTTCTGCCTGTCGGTGATCCACAACGGCGAGGTCCGTGGCCAGCGTGGCTACGGCGTGTTCCGGATGTGATGGCGATGCCCAAGATCCGCAAGGTCCTGGTCGCCAACCGTGGCGAGATCGCGCGGCGGGTGTTCCGCACTTGCCGCGATCTCGGGATCGCCACCGTCGCGGTCTATTCCGACGCCGACGCCGACGCGTGGCACGTCGCCGACGCCGACGAGGCCGTGCACCTTCCCGGCTCGTCTGCCGCCGAGACCTACCTCGACATCCACCGGATCATCGCCGCTGCCTCGCTCACCGGCGCGGACGCAGTACACCCCGGCTACGGCTTCCTTTCGGAAAACGCCGGGTTCGCGCGCGCCTGTGCCGCCGCCGACCTCGTCTTCATCGGTCCGCCGCCCGGGGCGATCGACGCGATGGGCTCGAAGCTGCAGGCCAAGAAGACGATGTCCGACGCGGGGGTGCCTGTGCTGCCCGGTGGCGACACGACGGGGCTATCGGCCGAGCAGCTGGCGAAGCTGGCCGCCGACGTCGGCTACCCCGTGCTGGTCAAGGCCAGCGCCGGCGGCGGTGGCCGAGGCATGCGCATTGTCGCGTCGCCGGACGAGCTCGACGAAGCGGTCACCTCCGCTTCGCGTGAGGCCGCCGCCGCGTTCGCCGACGGCACCGTCTTCCTCGAGCGTTACGTCCAGCGCCCACGCCACGTCGAGATCCAGATCATGGCCGACACGCACGGAAACGTCGTCTCTCTGTTCGAGCGCGAGTGCTCCGTGCAGCGTCGACACCAGAAGGTGATCGAGGAGGCGCCGTCACCGGTCGTCGACGACGCGTTGCGCGCTCGGATGAGCGAGGCCGCCATCGCCGCCGCGCGCGCCGTCGGCTACGTAGGCGCCGGGACGGTCGAGTTCGTCTACGACGCCGCTCAGGATGGCAAAGCCGACTCCTTCGCCTTCCTAGAGATGAACACCCGGCTGCAGGTCGAGCACCCGGTTACCGAGCTGATCACCGGCCTCGACCTGGTGCGTGCCCAGCTGCTCGTAGCCATGGGCCGCCCGCTGCCTGAGGAGATGCACAACCCGCGAATTCGCGGTCACGCGGTCGAGGCCCGGCTGTGCGCCGAGGATCCGGCCGATGACTACCGGCCCTGTACCGGCACCCTGCGCACCTTGGATGTCCCGGCGCTTGCCGGCGTGCGGGTTGACTCGGGTTTTCGTGCCGGTTCGGTCATCAGTCATTACTACGATTCGCTGCTGGCCAAGGTCATCGCGTGGGCACCAACGCGCGACGAGGCACTTGCCAGCCTCTCGGCGGCGCTGGCCGGCGCCCGTATTCACGGCGTGACCACCAATCGCAACCTGCTTGTTCGCGTCCTGCGCCATGACGAGTTCGCCGGGCGGGGCACCGACACTGGGTTCCTTGACCGACACGACGTCGCCCAACTCGGCGCTGCCCTCCCAGACACGCAGTCCGAGCGCCTGCACGCCGTCGCGGCGACCGTGGCCGGGGTGGCCGCGCGGCGTGCCGTCGCAACTCTGCAGGCCACGTTGCCCGCCGGCTGGCGCAACAACCCTTCGCAGCCGCAGACCACAACCTGGCAGACCCAGGGCGGGCGCGAAGTGCGCGTCGGGTACACGTTAGGTTCGACAGGGACCTGCCTGCAGGTCGACGACGAGCCGTTGGCCGACGTCGAGGTTGTCGAGGGCAGTAGCGAGCGGGTGGTGCTGCGCGTCGACGGGGTGCGCCGCACTTATGATGTCGTCCTCGACGGCGATGTTGCCCACCTCGACTCGGTCGCCGGCTACTCCGCCCTGCGGCTGGCGCCACGCTTCGTCGACCCGAGCACTCTGAACCCGCCCGGGTCGCTCACCGCGCCGATGCCGGGCTCGGTGATCCGACTACCGGTCGCCGAGGGCGAGACGGTGTCAGCCGGTCAAACGCTCGTCGTCCTGGAGGCGATGAAGATGGAGCACACCGTCGCGAGCCCGATCGACGGGGTGCTGAGCGCCCTGCCGGTCCAGGTCGGCCATCAGGTCTCGAGCGGTGACGTCCTCGCCGTGGTCGAGGCGGTGGACGGCGGTGAAGTGGCGTCGGACGCCACGGAGCTCTAATGAAGCCGGCGCGCTCCCGATCGGTGGCGCGTCGATACCGATGTGAGGAGTGTCATGGAATTGCACGAGACAGAGGAACGTCAGGACCTGCGCAAGGCGGTCGCCGAGATCGCCAAGGACTTCGGACACGAGTACTACCTGGAAAAGTCGCTGGCCGGCGGGAAGAGCACCGAGCTGTGGCAGGCCGTGGGCAAACAGGGCTTCCTCGGGGTGAACCTTTCCGAGCAGTACGGCGGCGGCGGCGGCGGCGGCGGCATCTACGACATGCAGATCGTCGGTGAGGAGCTCGCCGCGGCGGGCTGCCCGCTGCTGATGACCGTCGTCTCGCCGACCATCTGCGGCACGATCATCCAGGCATTCGGCAGTGAGGAACTCAAGCAGCAGTGGCTGCCGGGCATCGCCAGCGGCGAGACGATCATGGCATTCGCGATCACCGAGCCGGACGCGGGCTCGAACTCGCACAACATCTCCACGACCGCGAAACGCGACGGCGACGACTGGGTCATCAACGGCACCAAGTACTACATTTCTGGTGTCGACGAAGCCGAAGCGATCCTGGTCGTCACCCGAACGTCTACCAACGACAGTGGTCGCGGACTACTCAGCTTGCTCGTCGTGCCCACCGATGTCCCCGGGCTCACCAAGTCACTCATCCCGGTGCAGGCGGTCACTCCAGAGAAGCAGTTCACTCTATTCTTCGATGACGTCCGCGTGCCGGCCGCCAACCTTATCGGCGCGGAGAACGAGGGCCTGCGCCAGGTCTTCATGGGCCTGAACCCGGAGCGAATCATGGGGGCGGCGCTCGGCAACGGCATCGGTCGCTACGCGCTGGATAAAGCCGCCGATTACGCCCGCAACCGCCACGTGTGGGGAACGCCGATCGGCTCGCACCAAGGCGTATCGCACCCGCTCGCCCACGCCAAGATCCAGGTTGAGCTGGCCCGGTTGATGACTCAGCGTGCCGCCTCCCTGCACGACGCCGGCGATCCGGGGTCGGGTGAGGCGTCGAACATGGCGAAATATGCCGCAGCCGAGGCGGGCATCCTGGCGCTCGACCAGGCGATTCAAACCCACGGCGGCAACGGCATGGCCACCGAGTACGGCCTCGCCACGTTGTGGGGTCCGGCCCGGCTCATGCGCACCGCGCCGATCAGCCGCGAAATGATCCTCAACTTCGTGGCGCAGCACAGCCTGAAACTGCCCGCGTCCTACTGAGTCGCCGCGGAATGAAAGGGAATCGAATGCAACTCGGCATCGGTCAGTGGGTGAGCCGGCGCGCCTTCCTCAACGGCGGGCGCACCGCGTTGATCAGCAACGGCGCGCACATCACCTACGCCGACCTCGATCGGCGCACCAACCAGGTCGCCGCCGCACTCATCGCCCTCGGCGTGCGCAAGGGCGATCGGGTCGCGATGCTGCTGGTCAATTCGACCGAGTTCATCGAGGTGCTGCTGGGCTGCGCCAAAATCGGCGCACTTGCAGTTCCGCTCAACGTGCGCCTTGCCGGACCCGAGATCGGCTACATCCTGGCCGACTCAGGCGCCGATGTTCTGGTCTTCCACGAGCCGTTCGCCGCGCAGGCCAGGAGCGCCGTCACCGAGTCCGGAGTCCGCGTGCGCCATGTCGTGCGCGCCGGTGGGGTGCCGGCGCCGGGCGAGCTCGGCTACGAAGACGTCGTCTCGGGCGCCGCGCCCGAACCGCTCAACGGTGACGTCGACGGCCGCGACCCCGCGTTCATCATGTACACGTCGGGGACGACGGGCCGACCCAAGGGCGCGATCCTCACCCACGACAACCTGCTATGGAACGCGATCAACGTCCTCGGCACCGACATCGGCCTGCGGGGCGAGGACGTCACCGTCGCGGTGGCGCCGATGTTCCACATCGGCGGGCTGGGAGTACACACCCTGCCGCTGTTGTACGTCGGCGGCACCAGCGTGATCATGCCGTCCTTCGAGCCGCGAGCGACGTTACAGGCGATGGCCGACCACCACGTCACGGTCCAGTTCATGGTGCCGGCCATGTGGACCGCACTCACACAGGTGCCCGACTTCGACTCCTTCAACCTGTCTGCGCTGCGTTTCGCCATGGGCGGCGGGTCGCCCGTCCCCCTCACGGTCATCGACTTCATGCGCGAGCGAGGCGTGCCCTTCACCGAGGGCTTCGGCATGACCGAGACCGCTCCCTTGGTGACCGTCCTCGACGCCGAGAACGTCAGCACGCGGGCCGGGTCGATCGGCCGCGTCGCAATGCATGTCGACGCCCGCATCGTCGACGACGACGACCGCGACGTCGCGACCGACACCGTGGGCGAACTGATCGTGCGCGGCCCGAATGTGTTCACCGGCTACTGGATGAAGGCCGAGGCGAGCGCCGAGGCGTTACGCGGGGGCTGGTTCCACACGGGCGACCTCGGGCGCATGGACGCCGAGGGCTTCATCACCCTCGTCGACCGCAAGAAGGACATGATCATCTCCGGCGGCGAGAACGTCTACCCGATCGAGGTCGAGCAGGTTCTCTTCCGCCACCCGGCGGTGTTCGACGCCGCCGTGATCGGCGGTAAGGACGCGAAGTGGGGCGAACGCGTCGTCGCGGTCGTGGTCGCCGACCCGGCGACACAGGCGCCGAGCGCCGAGGAGATCGTAGCGTGGTGCCGGGAGCGGCTGGCACACTTCAAGTGTCCGCGTGACGTGCACTTCGTCGCCGAACTGCCGCGCAATGCCACCGGCAAGCTGCTCAAGACCGAGCTGCGCGCGCAGTTCACGGGCATCGAGGGCGGAGTCGTTTTGCGCTGAGTCGTGCCGCTGCACATCGCGGGTTCGAAGCAGGGCCCCTAAATCATGAACTGAGAAGAGGATGCGACAGCATCGGCGGGGGCTAGCGGTTTCGTTCACCTCCCTTGATTTGGTGCGGCGGGTGCCGACGCAGGCAACCCCAGCGCCGGTAGGATCCCAGCCCGGCCCAGCGGATCGGACGGCGAACAACGTAACCACAAATCGACAGGAGGCCTGAAAGTGGCCGGTTTGCGCCGCAAACTGCTCCTCGAGGCCGCCGCCGACCTGTTCGCGCGGCAAGGCTTTCACGCCGTGGGCATCGACGACATCGGTGCCGCAGCAGGGGTGAGCGGGCCGGCCGTCTACCGGCACTTTCAGAACAAGGACGCGATCCTGCGCGAGTTATGCGACGCCGCCATGACTGAGCTGCTGGCCGGCGCCCGGCGCGCCACCAACGCCGGCACACCGACGGAGGTCCTGCACGCCCTTGTCGACCTACACGCGGCCTTCGGCGCGCGACGACGCGGCCTGTTGGCCGTCTACGCCCGCGAGCACCGCTCGCTGTCGCCGCTGGCGACCCGTGCCCTGCGACGCCGACAGCACAGGTACGAGTCCTTCTGGGTCGACGCGCTCGTACGAGCACGGGGCGATCTGGACCGTGAGCGCGCACAGGGCCTGGTCGCCGCCGTGCTGTCATTGCTCAACGCGTCCGCGTACATGCCGGCGTCGCTGGACGACGCGACGATTGAGGCGATGCTGGCCGCCGCGGCCGTTGCGGCGCTGTTCAGCCGCGCGGTTACACAGCAGGTAGACGGCGCCCCGCACCGGATTTAGTGTGTGTCGAGCAGCGATTCGGGAACGTCCACCACTCGGGATCGCACGTACTCCCCGAGCCCCTTGGCCTGCGCGTCCGGCCGGGTCGAGGAGGCCACCCCGTCACCGAGCAAGCCGTGCACCACCACGTTGAGCGCGCGCAGGTTCGGCAGTTCGAAGCGCTCGATGCGCAGGTGCGCCGTCTCCGGCCCGAGCAGTGTGCGCAGCCGCTCGACGCTCAGGTACTCGCGCGCCCACGCGTAACCGGGGTCGTCGCGTGCCCACAGTCCGAGGTTGGCGTTGCCGCCCTTATCTCCGGACCGCGCACCGAGTACCGACCCGAGCGGCGCGAGCCGCGTCGGCCCGGATGGCGCCGGCAGCTTCGCGGGCGGGGCGATCCCAGCCGGCGGGACCGCACCGGTCGGCGGGTCAGGGATCACGTGCCGATTGCCGTCGGCGTCGACGAGCACGTGCGTGAGGGCCGAGCGCGGAACGTAGGCCGGCCGGTAGACGCCGAACGCGGTCTCCGAGGACGGTGGCGTGGTGGTGTGGAAGCCGGCGAAACCAGCCAGGGCGATCTCCATGACCCCGCCGGAGAAGGCTCGGCCCACCTTTCGCGGGTCGGCGTCCTTCACCGTCACACGCAGGTGCGCGCAGGCTTGCTCGTTCGTCGGCGCATCGGAGACGTCGAAACGCAACAGTCGCACGTCGACTTCGTCGAAGGCGTCGCGTCCGCCGAGAACGTCGAAGAGCTGCTGTTCGGCGAAGGCCGCCTTGGCCTCGATGTCGAGGCCGGTGAGCACCATGGTCATCGTGTTGCGGAAGCCGCCCACCTCGTTCAGCGCCACCTTCAACGTGTCCGGCGGCGGACTGCCTTTCGTACCGCTGATCGCGACACGGTGCTCACCCTGTTGAGCCAGGCGAATGGTGTCGAAGTGGGCGACGACGTCGGGGCCGAGGTAGGCAGGTTCAGCGATCTCGTAGAGCAGCTGGGCGGTGACCGTGCCGACTGAGACCAGTCCCCCGGTGCCGGGATGCTTCGTGATCACCGAAGAGCCGTCCTCGGCGACCTCGGCGATCGGAAACCCCGGGTAGCGGCGGTCGGTGATCTCGTCGAGGAACGCGTAGTTGCCGCCCGTCGCCTGAGGGCCGCACTCGATCACGTGCCCGGCGACGACCGCACCCGCGAGCCGATCCCAGTCGGCGCGTGCCCAGGCGTGCCACCAGGCCGCGGGACCGACCACGAGGGATGCGTCGGTGACCCGGCCGGTCACGACGACGTCGGCGCCCGAATGCAGCGCCTCGGTGATGCCCCAGGCGCCGAGGTAGGCGTTGGCCGACACCGGTTTGATGTCGCCGACGGGCGGCGTGATTGCGTGGAGGTCGCCACGTAGGTCGTCGCCCTCGACGTGCGCGACGCGCGCGGTGAGGCCGAGACGTGCGGACAGCTCGCGCAACGCGGCGGCCAAGCCGGCGGGATTCAGCCCGCCCGCGTTCGCGACGACCTTGATGCCACGATCGAGACAGGTGCCCAGCACCTGTTCCATTTGGGTGAGGAAAGTCCGCGCGTACCCGCCGGACGGGTCTTTGGCCTGGGCCTTGGCCAGGATGAGCATGGTCAGCTCGGCCAGATAGTCACCGCACAGGACGTCGATCGGTCCGCCCTCGACCATCTCGCGGGCTGCGGCGATGCGGTCGCCGTAAAAGCCGGAGCAGTTGCCGATGCGGACCGGGACGCTCACCGCTGACCCCCTGCGAACTGGCCCGCCACGCGCCCGCCGCCAGGGGGCCCCGCGAAGGCCTGGGCGATCGCGAGCCACTGGTCGGCCAGCGGTCCGTCGGCGACCAAAGCGGTGTCGTCGCGGTGGCGGCGTTGGGTCACCAACAGGCAAAAGTCCAGCGCCGGCCCGCTCACGCGGTTGGCGGCGTCGGCTGGCCCCCACGTCCAGACGCTGCCGTCCGGAGCGGTCAGCTCGACGCGTACCGGGTCCGCGGGGAGGTCCAGACCGTTGGCCAGGTAGCTGAAAGCGCGCGCACCCACCCCGATGTGGGCCACGTGCCGCAGCCGTGCCGTGGCCTCGCGGGTCGCGCCGAGCGCGTCGACGATGTCCTGGCCGTGCGCCCAGGTCTCCATGAGTCGCGCTGTCAGCGACGAGACCGCGCTCATCGTCGGCCCGAACCACGGCAGGCGGGTCGCCGGGGCAATGTCCGCGAACGCCGCAACGAGGGCTGCACGCGACGTGTCGAACCACGCGAGCAGGTCGGCAGCCGGCATTTGACGGTAGCGCTCAGCGATGACGTCGGGTGAGATGCTTCCGTCGGCCATCATCGGCAGGTAGTCGCTGCTGAAACCGTCGGGGTCGGTGGCCGAGCGCACCGCCACGTCGTCGAAGAACGCCAGATGGCTGATCTGGTCGCGGATCGCCCAGCCCACGGCCGGAGTCGGCGCGTCCCAGCCGCGCGGACCTTCGGGCAGCGGTGCGATGAGTTCGCGCAACGCGGCCGTTTCGGCTTCGATGTCGGCGATTACCGACTGCATGGTCACCGCCATGTCAGCGTCCCTTCCACTGTGGTGCGCGCTTCTCGCGGAACGCCGTCGGGCCTTCCTGCGCGTCGTCGCTCAGATAGACCGGCTCCCATATCTCGTCGGCCAGGTCGTAGGCGGCGGCGAGGTGGTGCTGTGCCGAGAGGTACACGGTGCGCTTGGACGCAAGCACCGATAGCGGTGCGTTCGCGGCGATGCTGAGCGCCAACTGCCGGGTACGCTCGCGCAACTGATCGGCCGGCACCACCTCATTGACTAAGCCGACCTGGTGGGCGCGCTCGGCGGTGATCGGGTCGCCGGTCAGCAGGATCTGCATGGCAACGCGTGGGGGCACCAGCCACGATAGCGGTGCCGCCCACGGCGACCCGCGGCCGACTTTGACCTCGCTGACGGCGAAGGTCGCGTGTTCGGCAGCCACGACCAGGTCGCACTGCTGCGCGAGCAGGAAGCCCCCGGCGAACGCGACACCGTTGACGGCCGCGATCGTCGGCTTCGCGACATCGATGTTGCGGCCGAACTGCGGAGCGAAGTCCTTCGGGGGCACCTTGAGCGCGTTCTGCGCCATCTCCTTCAAGTCCCCGCCGGCGCAGAACGCCTTATCGCCCACGCCGGTGAGGACGAGCACCTTCGCCGCGTCGTCGTCATTGAAGCGGCGTACCGCGTCGAAAAGCCCCGTGCGCACAGCGTTGTTCAGCGCGTTGCGCGCCTCGGGCCGGTTGATCGTCAGCCAGGCCACGCTGTCGACGACCTCGTAGCGAACCGGTTGCTCGGCCACCGAGCCTCCGTCCCTCACCGTCGCCTCGCATGTGAGTGGCAGCTCACCCCGGCACCTCGACAAACGGGTCGGCCAGCTCAACGGTGGCTTCACTCGGCACGCACGGACCATCTTCGCTCGAGACGAGCAACTCGAGGTCGACGAGGCGCCGTCCGCCATCGTCGCGTTTGGCCACGACCTTGCCGCTCAGGGTTGCGGTCTGGCCCGGATAGATCGACCGGATCATTGAGATTCTGCGGCGCCGGATGAGCGCGTCGGGTCCGGCCCATTCGTTGAGGCCGCGGTCGATGAAGCCATGGAAGAAGAGGGTTGACAGGTAGATCGTGCGCTGGCCCTGGCTGCGCGCGTAGTCGGGGTCGTGGTGACCGGGGAACCAGTCCCATGTCGAAGCCGCGTTCATGCAGATGCGCTTGTAGCTGATCTCGATCGAGACGGGCGTCAGGGTGTCGCCGACGGCGATGTCCTCGAACCGCACGGGGACGCGGACCATGCTGCGCTCGGTGGAGTCGTTCATGATGCGCCTTCACTATCGGCGGTGTCGTATCGGAAGAGCACGTTGGTGTTGCGGCCGATGACCTCACCGTGCTGGTCGGAGAAGGTGCTCACCGTGGTGATGAACACACCGGTGCCCACCCGCGTCGTCTTGGGCTCGGAGATCGAGGCGATCTCCTCCACGATCGACACGTGATCGCCTACCCGGGGCCGGCGTTCGAACTCCGTCGTCGTCGAGGCGTTGATGATGTGGTGGCCCGGCAACGGGACGCTGAGCGCGAACATCATGTCGGCACGCGCTAGGTACCCGGGCACCCACTGCGGCGCGAAGCCGAGGCTCATCAGCAGCCCGGGCGGGCAGTCCTCACCCTCCCAGTAACGGGGGTTCGCGTCCTCGACGAGCGAGCAGTAGTACAACACCATCGAGCGGTCGATCGGGAACCACGCATGCCGCGGTTCGGAGCGATGACCGACCCACGCCCGGCCTTCGTCGAAGGTCCCGAACGTCATCCCGAGGCCGGTGACGTCGCTCGTTGGCGCGCTCACCGGGTCACCTGCACGACGGCGCTCCCCTTTATCGCGGGTTCGCCGGTCTGGCGCGTGACCACGAGTTCGAGGTCTGCCACCTGCTGCCCTCCGGCCTCGCGCACGCCGGTGACCCTGCCGCCGAAGCTGAGCAGGTCACCGGGCCATACCTGACCGGTGAACCGGATGCGGAACGAGCGGATGTTGGCCAGCCCCACCCAGGCGGTCAGCCGCTGCGCGAGCACACCGCCGTGCAGCAGTCCCATGCCGAACACACCGGGCATGCCGGCCGCGCGGGCGAACTCTTCGTCGTGGTGGATCGGGTTGAAGTCGCCGCCGGAGCCGGCGTAGCGAACGATGTGCGAGCGCGTCAGCGGGCCGAACTGTGAGGTCGGCATCTCGTCGCCGATGGCCAACGCCACCGGCGCGGGGGATGTCGTCATTGGGTGGAGCCTCCGGTTTCGATCAAGACGTCGGTCTGGCGCACGACGAGTTCGTCGCGCTGGTTGGTGAAGTCGGTCTCGATCGTCACGATTGTCATGATGCCGCCGCGCTTCCCCTCGCGGCTGGTCACGTTCGACACCCGACGAGTCTCGGTGAGCTCGTCGCCGACGAACACCGGCGCGAAATACTCCCAGCCGCACTCACCGTGCAGTACGCGTCGCAGGTCGAGCCCGAGGGCGCCGAACATGTCGTCGTCGGCGCGCCAGTGAGCCGAGGAGACGACGAAGGTCGGAGGAGCGGGGATCGCGCCGAAGCCGGCGGCGCGGGCGGCCGCGACGTCCTGGTAGATCGGGTCGCGGTCGCCGAGCGAAAGTGCGAACTCGCGCACTTTGGACCGGTCGACGGGAAACGTGGTCCTCCCGAGTTGCGTCCCGATGAGCGATGCGTCAGCCACTCTGGTCACCTTTCCCGCCGGCGAAGGCCGGCGCACAATCGCGAATGAGGCTGCCGAGGTTCTCGGCGATGCGCTCGGGCGCGAGACCAATCGAGGGTGAGTAGAGAACGATGTGGTCCAGCACGCCCTCGTAGCGGCGCAGCCCTTCTCGGACCTCGGCGGCGGTGCCGGCCACCGCCATCGCGTCGATCATGTCGTCGGTGACCGCGGCGAACATGGCCGGCAGGTCACGCCGTGCGAACGCGTCGCGGATGGCCGCTGCCTGCCTGGCGAAACCGCTGACGTCGAGCACGTGCTCGTAGGTCTTCACCGAGGAGTAGAACGCGATCTGCTGCGCGGCCTCACGACGTGCGATCTGTGGGTCGTCGTGCACCGCGCAGATGACCATCGAGACGATCTCAATGTCGGCGGGATCGCGTCCGGCCCGCTCCGCACCGCGCACGACGGCTGGGCGGGCGACCTCCTCGACGTAAGTCGTGGTGAACAGCGGATGACCAGCCAACCCGTCGGCTACGCGCCCTGCCACCTCGCACATCCGCGGACGCACGCCCGCGGTGATGATCGGGATCGCTCGCTTCGGCGGCGCGACGTCGCCGGTTGGGACGAGATTCATCCGGTAGAAGCGCCCCTCATGGCGCACGGGGCCCTCGTGCAGGTTCCAGATCCGACGCACGAGCGGGACCAGCTCCTCCATGCGCAGAGCGGGAGCGGAGGTGTCCTCCACGCCGTGCCAGTCGCTCATCATGCGGCGTGTACCGTTGCCGAGCCCGAGTACGACGCGCCCGCCTGAAAGCTCGTCGAGGTCACGCGCCTCGGTGGCGAGCACGAGCGGGCTGCGCCCGACGCCATACAGGATCGACGACCCGATGCGGCAGCGCTTTGTGCGCGCGGCCATCGCGGCCATCGAGATCGAGCCGGAGCGCGAGTAGAACTCCGAGGCCCAGGCGGCGTCGAAGCCGGCGAGGTCGGTAGCCTCGGCGGTCTCGACAAGGGTGGCCAAGTCCGCGCCGAGCACCGAGACCCCGTACGTGGTCACGACGCCGCCAGCCTGAATCGGACCAGCCCAAGGTCCTCGTTCACCCGCTCGAACACTGCGCGCACTCTCGCCCCGATCGCAACTTCATCTGGGGCCACGCCCTCGAGACTGGCCAACAACTGCGGCCCCTCGTCCAGACGAACGAGCACGACGACGTACGGCTCGCTGCGCGGGAACGAGTCCCACGGGGGGCGGTACACCGGCGCGAAACTGACGATCTCACCAGTACCCGCCGCGGTCTCCCAGGCCAACTCACCGTCATGGCAGACGGGACACACCAGCCGCGGGTAGAGGAAAGGGTGGTCGTTCGCGCACCGCTGGAAGACGAGTACACCGCGGGCCGCTGCTGCGAAGTAGGGACGGTTGACATCGGTCAGCGGCGGCAGCGCCTCAGGATCGTGCAGACCGTCGAGAGAACTCGAAGCTGCGGTCATGACGCTCCCTCCATCACCATGCTGACGTGACTGCACAGCATCGAGCCGTAGCTGTGCACGAACGCGGTATCCGCCCCGGGCACCTGACGGCCCTCGGCGCGACCGGACAACTGCCAGTAACCCTCAAGGATCTGCGAAATGCCAGAGGAGGTCCCGGTGTGCCCGAACCGGATTAGGCCGCCGTCGGTGTTCACCGGAAGGTCGCCCCCCGGATCGGCGCAGCCGTCACGGTAGAAATCGCCTGCCCCACCGGGCTTCACGAAACCCGCCTCCTCAAGGATCATCGCCGGGTTGGAGGCGAAGGCGTCGTAGAGCAAAGCGATGTCGACGTCGGCCGGCGCCCGTCCGGAGCGCTCAAAGGCCATCGGACCCGAACGGGCGGCCCCGGTACGACCCGGCCGGGCCAGCGAGGTCAGAAAACCGTGGGTGTGACCCTCTCCAAAGCCCAGCAAATGCACCGGCCGGTGCTTGCCCGCGCGAGCCCGGCGGGCCGAGCCCAGCACCAGCGCGCCACCGCCCTCGCAGGGAATCGAGCAGTGGTAGAAGTGGAACGGCCCGGCGATCGGCCGGGACGCCAGCACGTCCTCCACAGTCAGGCGTTGAGCGCCGTGCGCGATAGCCGCGGGGTTCAGTGCGGCCCAACGGTCCTGCGACACGGTGACCTCGGCGATGTCCGCCTTGCCCTGTCCCGTCTCGTGCATCCAGGCCTGCGCGATCAAACCGTAGAGCGCCGGCACGGACGGTCCATAGGGCATCTCGAACGCGTGGTCACACACCAGCGCCATCAGTTCGCGCCCGCCATCGCGGATCGGTGGAAACTTGCCCGCCGACACGACCAGCACCGTCTCGGCCTCGCCCCGGGCGATGACGTTACTCGCCATGCGCGTCATGGCGAGATGGGTCCCGCCGCCAAGCTGACAGGTCATCTGAAGTTTCAGATTGTGCAGCCCGAGATAGTCCATGAGGTCCTCGGACAGGAAGATCGAACCCTCGTTCGTCATCGGCCCGGCGCACACCAGACCGTCGACCTCGTCTGGGACCACCCCTGCGTCGGCGAGAGCCGCGACCGCGGCGCGCACATGCAATTCAGTGGAGGTGTACGGAACGTTTCTCCCTGGAGCGAGTTCGGCGGCACCGATGATGGCCGGCTGGTCGTGTGGCATCCGGACTCCTCTCGACCACGCGTCCAACGCCGGTCCCGACGTGAACGACGGTTAGCATAGCGTGCCTAGAGGTCCGCGTCACCCCCGCCCGCACCCGCCGCTAGCGCGGTATGGATTCTCTGGAATGTCCTTGCGCCTCTTCCCAAGAGGGTGCTGCGATGACCGAAACCCGCGCCGATCGTGTCGTTTCTCGACGATGTCCAGGTGACAGATGAGGCCGATCGTGAAGCCCGCTGGTTCCGATGGTCGCCCGGCACACGCCGGGGCGGATCTATAGCCCTCAGTCGCGCGTTTTTCTGAAGTGGCGCGGTGAACGACCGGTCCACCGTTTGAAGGCATGTGTGAAGTTCGTGAGCTCCGCGTACCCGAGTTCTGCCGCGATCTCGCTTACAGACAACGATCTGTCGAGAAGTCGCAGAATTGCTCGCTCCCGCAAGAACGACTGACGCAATTCGCGAAAGGTGGTCCCCTCTTCGCGGAGGCGCCGCTTCAACGTGCTCGGGGATATCGAAAGCTCGCCCGCCGTCCGGCTGATGTTCGTTTTTCCGGGATCTTTTTCGAGCAGGTCCCTTACTTTTTCGGAGACCGACGTGTCACGTCGTTGATCGAGAGTTCGCTGCAAATCGGTGACGGCAATCCGGTACGCCACAGGATCGGAGAATCGACAGACCTCCTCGAGCGAAGCCGCGGGAACGTGGACGAACGAGCTGGGGGCGTCGAAGAAGATCCGACCCGCCAACACTTCGTCATGAAGAACCCACGACTCCGGCGCTGAATGACTTAAATGCAGTTCAATATTCGGTACGGCACCCGCGAGCATGTCGAGCAGACGCAACAGCGCCAGCCCACCGTAGGTGACGGCCAGGCAGTTCAGGCCCGCGTCACCGGTGCGACCGGTGAGCCCGATCGTGAGGCCGCGTTCCGTCGAATGGAACGTCGGGCTGAGGGCTGTGGTGATCACCGGCAGATAAGCAAGCAACTCGACAACCTCGGCTACCGAGCCCGCGCTGACCAAGGGAACACTGAGTGCCCCAAAGGACGTCAGTTTGGCGTGTTCAGCGAACGCGAAACCCAGACGGGTTCCCTGATCACAATCGAAATCGGAATATATCTCCCTGAACCACCGTAAGGGGACCTGCGCGTCGCGACCCACCAACATCGACTCGGTAACGTGCTCGCGAACCATGATGCTGCGGAGCGCAATGCTGGCGTCATGCCCCAGCGCCTCACTGTCCAGCATCTGCAGGAAAGCCAGCGCTGGCATACCCGAGTCGTCGAGTTTCACGTGCCTCCCTGCGCGTGAGCTAAAAACACAACTTTTTGACTCCTGCGAGCCTAGCGACGCTGGTCACGCGCGACAACGCTAAATAGAGGAGTTCCAAATTGAGGAGAGTTAATCATGGCAGTCGTCACCTTCGTCTCTCACGACGGCGAGAAGTACGAAGCCCCCTTGGCCGAAGGGCAGTCCTTGATGCAGGTTGCGGTCAACAACGCGGTGCCCGGCATCGACGGCGATTGTGGAGGGGAAGCCGCATGCGGAACGTGCCACGTGATCGTCGCTCCCGAGTGGTCGGACACGGTGGGACTCTGCGGCGCCAACGAAGAGGAGATGCTCGCGATGAACCCCGAGCGTCAGCGGACGTCGAGGCTGTCTTGCCAGATGTCCGCCTCCGAGGCATGGGATGGCTTGACGGTCGAGCTACCTGAGTTCCAGCTCTGAAACAACGTCATGGATTTGGAGGAAACAATAATGAGTATTCCCGCGGCAGTGGCCGCCAAAGCCCAGTCTGCCGTGCCTCTGGAGCTGCAAATCCGCGGCGCACACCTCTACGACAAGACACGCCGGTGGGTAACCGGAACCAATGGTAAGAAGATCTTCACCGAGACGCCCATTCCTCCGGTCGAGGACGTTGATATCGCCGACATCGATCTCAGCAACCCGTTCCTCTACCGCCAAGGCCGCTGGAAGTCCTACTTCGAACGCGTGCGCAACGAGGCGCCGGTGCACTACCAGGCTCACAGTGCGTTCGGCCCGTTCTGGTCGGTGACCCGCCACGCGGACATCATCGCCGTCGACAAGAACCACGAGGCTTTCTCCGCAGAGCCGTTCATCATCATCGGGAGACCGCCCCGCTTCATGGACATCGCCATGTTCATCGCGATGGATCCGCCACAACACGACTTGCAGCGCGCTTCCGTCCAAGGGGTTGTCGCGCCGAAGAACCTGCGCGAGATGGAGGGGCTGATCCGCTCGCGTGTCCAGGAAGTGCTGGACGATCTACCGGTGGATCAGCCGTTCAATTGGGTGCACCACGTCTCCATCGAACTGACAGCGCGCATGCTCGCGACCCTGCTGGACTTCCCGTACGAGCAGCGGCACAAGCTCGTGGAATGGTCGGACCTCGCCACCTCCATGGAGCAAGCCAATGGTGGTCCTTCCGACAACGACAGAGTGTTTCGTGGCATGGTCGACATGGCGAAGGGTCTCAGCGCTCTCTGGCATGACAAGTGGGCCCGTACCGCCAACGGGGAGCGACCGGGCTTCGATCTGATCACGATGCTGCAGGCCAACGAGGACACTAAGGATCTCATCGACCGCCCGATGGAATTCCTCGGCAATTTGGTACTGCTGATCGTCGGGGGAAACGACACGACTCGCAACTCGATGAGCGGAGGGGTTCTCGCCTTGAACCAGTTCCCCGATCAGTTCGAGAAGTTGAAGGCGAACCCTGACCTGATTCCCAACATGGTATCCGAGATCATTCGCTGGCAGACCCCGTTGGCGTACATGCGCCGAGTCGCGAAAAAAGACATCATGTTGAACGGGCAATTCATCCGCAAGGGCGACAAGGTCGTGATGTGGTACGCCTCTGGTAACCGCGATGAGCGTGTCTTCGAGCGGGCCGATGAGTTGATCATCGATAGGAGCAACGCCCGCAATCACATCTCGTTCGGGTTCGGCGTGCACAGGTGCATGGGAAACCGACTTGCTGAGTTGCAGCTTCGAATCCTGTGGGAGGAATTGCTCCCTCGCTTTGAGAACATCGAGGTGGTCGGCGAACCCGAGTATGTGCAATCGAATTTCGTCAGGGGTATCAGCAAGCTGATGGTTCGCCTCACTCCCAGGCCAAGTGCGTGACTCCCGAACGAGCGGTGATCGTCGGCGCGAGCCACGCCGGCGCGCAGTTGGCAGCTAATCTTCGAAGGGAGGGGTGGTCTGGGGAGGTCGTGCTCATCGGCGACGAGGGGGGACTGCCCTACCACCGGCCTCCGTTGTCGAAGGGATACCTGGCCGGCAAGAACGGCCTCGACGACCTCCTGATTCGCGGCGCTGATTTCTACGAAAAGCAGCACATTCGACTCTTGAATGCGACCGTGGAGGCGATCCACCGGAGTGCCAAGCGTGTGTCTCTGAGCACCGGCGACACGCTGACGTACACCAAGCTCGCGTTGTGCACCGGCGCAAGGGCCAGACGACTCCCCACACCAGGGGTGGATCTTCCCGGAATTCACTACCTGCGTACCGCTGCAGACGTCGAGTTGATCCGTGCCGCCGCTACACCGGGTCGGAGGGTTGTGATCGTGGGCGGCGGTTACATCGGGTTGGAAACGGCGGCCTCGCTGTGTTCGCTCGGCATGAACGTCACCGTCCTCGAGGCAACCGAGCGTGTACTCGAACGGGTCACCGCGCCGGAGGTTTCCGCGTTTTACACCCGAATCCACAACGGCGAGGGAGTGGAGATCCGAACACACGCTCTCGTCGAAGCCTTCTCCGGCAACGGCAGAGTGCAGGAGGTCGTGCTGGCAGGCGGCGAACCGATCCCCGCCGACTTGGTCATCGTCGGCGTCGGTGTGGTGCCGAACACCGAGCTCGCCTCGGCCGCAGGATTATCCGTCGACAACGGCATCGTGATCGACGACCAGGCCCGCACCAGCGACCCCGACATCGTGGCCGCCGGCGACTGCACCAGCCACACCATGGCTCGATACGGCTCGCGTATTCGTTTGGAATCCGTATCGAGCGCCGGCGAGCAGGCCAAGATCGCTGCGGCGACAATCTGCGGAAAACACAGCGCAATCGCTGCGCTTCCGTGGTTCTGGTCCGACCAGTACGATCTCAAACTCCAGATCGCCGGTCTCAACACCGGATACGACGAAGTGGTCTTCAGCGGCGACCCGTCGCGTGACCGTGACTTCAGCTGCTTCTACTTCCGCGATCGTGAACTCATCGCCGCCGACTGCGTCAACCGTCCTCGCGATTTCATGTTCAGTAAGCGGGCCATCAGCCAGCAGCTCCGAGTTGACCGCTCAGAGCTCCTCGCCGGCTCGATCTGACACGAGAGCTTGCTAGTTACAAACTGTGGACAACTCCCAGGTACCTGAGTGCTACGCGGGAGATCCGCTCACCGGTGGTGGCGATGTCCGCGGCTGGGAGTACAACATGACTCACTGTCAGTCGCACCAGAACATCTGCGACCTCCTCAACGTCTTCGGGATCGAGATCGTCGAAGTGGTCGTTAAACCACGTGATCAGAGCCGCGGAGCAGAGCTGAAGCAGGGAAGCCGACGTCGGCAGAAGAGGTAGGACTCCAGTAGACGACGAGCCACCGCGATCATTCCCCGAAGGGTTGGACGTCAGAACTGCCTTGAGGAGCGGGCTGTCTTCTGCTTCACAGAGGGTGAATTGCACCGCTGCGGTGATGCCGCCCCGCACGTCGCCCACGTGTTCGGCAAGGACGGCAAGAATGCCTTCCATAAAGCGCTGGCCCTCCGACACCACAAGCGCGTCGCCGAGCCCCTGTTTGTCGCCGAACTCTTTGTACAACGTCGGGCGGGAGACGCCGACCGATTCGGCAACCTCGCTCATCCGGACCTGATCCCAGCCCTTCTCGATGGCGAGTTCTCGTGTCGCCCTCAAAACCTTTTCGCGCACATGCCGGCGGAAAGACACCCGCGCTGGTTCAGTTGGCATAGGAGCAGGATAGGCGCCAGCCCTACATGGGCAGTCAACCGACAGCAGGGTTCATGTGGTCCTGTCGAGGAATTCGACGACCGCCGTCGAGAATGCGTCGTTGTTGTCGCCGGCAATCATGTGTCCCGCGCCCGATACGTCAACGGTTTGCGCGTGCGGAACGACGGTCAGGAAATGCTTTACTGTCTCTTCGGAGACCATGTCAGATAGTAGGCCCCGGACCAGCAGCGTTGGCGCGGACACCTGCCTCGCACCATCAAGAAGGAACGCGCTCATCATGTCGAAGTCTTTAGCGCCTTCGTCTGGATCACCCTGCAGGAACTGGAAATTCGACGTCACGAAAGCTGGATCCCATCGCCAGGCCCAGCGACCGTCTTCGCGACGGGCGAGGACTTTTCGGAGGCCGTCGAGGTTTTCGGGGCGAGGGCGGTGCGGGTTGTAGGCGGCGATCACGTCAGCGGCCGACTCTAGGCTGTCGAAACCTTCGGGGTGTGCCGACATGAACGCTACGACTCGTCGGGCGCCTTCCATCTCCATTCGCGGAGTGACGTCAACCAGGACGACGGCCTGCCATAGGTCCGGCGGGGCGAGCAAGTGTGTTCCGAGAATGGTCAAGCCGCCCAGAGAGGCGCCGATCGCGGCGACGGGGCGGCCGGAATCGGCGTATGAGCGCACGGCCAATAGGTCGGATCCAAGCCGGTCCCCGTCGTAGCGTCCGTCGGGGTCCCAGTCGCTGTCCCCGTGTCCCCTGGTGTCGTACGCGGCCACCGTGTAGCCCCGCTGGTGCAGGCGTTGGGCGGTGACGTCCCAGGCGTGTCGGCTTTGACCTCCGCCGTGAAGGAGCAACACGACCGCCCGCGGCGCATCACAGCGGTAGAGGTCGACCGCCAGCGTCAGCCCGTCCGCCGTGGGCACGCGCTCGACCACAGGAGCCGACGAATCGCCTGTTCTCTTTGCCGACATCAGGAGCTCGTCTTCGGTGCGACGACGGTGACGGTTCCCTGGGCCGCACACACCGCTCTGCCGTCGTTGCAGATGTCGATACGCGCCACACCGCTGGTTCTGCCCAGCGAGATGATCTCGGCTGTGGCTACACAGGTGCCGCTAGAGACCGGACGAAGCAGATTCAGTTTGAACTCCGTTGTCGCGACCCAAGATCCCAGTGGAATCACGGGATAAAACACCACTCCGAGGCAGTGGTCGACCATGGCCGATAAGCAGCCCCCATGCAGGTTCCCGAAAGGCGTCTTCAGGTCGTCGCGTGCGTCCATCTCCGCGACGAGCCGTCCCGCAGTGAATTCGGTGTGACGGAAGCCGAGGTAACCGGCCAACCCGCCCGTGGTTTCTGCTGCGCTCTTTAGTTGCTCAGCGACCTGTTCGTTGAACGTGGTGAATTGCACAGGCCCTCCTACCTCATCTGCCGTCGAGACATTACGCCATAGATGTCACATCGGTCGAGCGTGGTCACCCGCCAGGATCGCCGGAAGGAGAAACCTCGACAGAAACGCCCGGAGTCCGTCACGACTGCGCTCCCGCGGCCCTCGAACAGTCAGCAGGCTCAATATCGTGCGGACAACCCACTCGGCGGCGTCGTCGACGGAGACGCCCGGTTCCACGCAACTCCAGTGTCTGGTGAAGATGGGACGCAGAAATTCGGTGACGATTTCGAAGAGGGACGTCGAGGTCCCCGCCGCGAGACCCACGCCGGCGAGTTCCTCGTCGCTGCCGAACAACAATCCGATGATCTCTTCGCGGCGCGCGGCCTCAACCGTGTATTCCACGAAATCGACGAGCGCGGAGCCCAGGTCGGCGTGCGCCGCGATCCGCGGGCTGATGCGGTCGAGATAGCGCTCGGCGGCGCGAATGATGACACCCGACATCACCGCCTCCCGACTGGGGAAGTAGCGATACACCGTTGCCCTGGACACACCCGCTGTTCTGCCGATGTCCTCCATGGTCGTGCCCACCACACCGCAACTCTCGAGGCACCGCTCGGCAGCATCGAGCAACCGGTCGCGAGCGGACCCACGATCTGTCGGCGCGGCGGCGCCCCATCTCAACAACCTCGTCGACACACAGCCAGTATGCCGCGAGCGCACACCATTGTGACTTGCCCACGCACATGACACCATCGCAGTTATGTCTCAAGTCAGCCCCGTGGCCCTGAGCGGATGCCGATGCCGATGTTGGTAGAAGCGCGTACCCCGGTTGTCGTCGGCGTGGGCGAAGTTACCCATCGCGGGAACGACTTCGTGGACCCGATCGACTTGGCGGTAGAAGCCGCACGCCGCGCGGTCAAAGACGCAAGTCGCCCGGTCGAGCGGCGCATCGACACCGTCGCGACTCCGGGCATCCTGGTCATACCGCGCGACAATCCCGCCAGCAGGATCGCCGAAGCGATGCACATCAGTCCCGCCCGCCGCATCAGCTGTCCCGTCGGCGGAAACACCCCGCAGTATCTCGTCGAAGTGTTGGGTGGCGAAATAGGCGAAGGCCGTGCAGATGTCGTCCTGGTCGTCGGGGCGGAGAGCGGGCATTCCGCACGCAAGCTTCAGGGCGGGGCACTTCTCGACTCGCCGCCCCCACCCCGCTCCGACGACGAATCCCTGGGCGACGCCCGCCCCGGGCTGAGTCAAGCCGAATTGTCGGTGGGTCTGAGTTGGCCGCACGAGGTGTATCCCATCTTCGAGTCCGCGATCGCCGCGCGCCACGGCCGCGACTTCGATGCTCAACGGGAGTGGCTGGGCACGCTGATGGCCCCGTTCACAGCCGAGGCGGCACGCCATCCGGAACAGGCCTGGTTCCCACGCGCACGAAGTGCCACCGAACTCAGCGAAGTCACCGCGGAAAACCGCATGGTCTGCTTGCCCTATCCCAAGCTGCTCAACAGCATCATGTCCGTCGACATGGCTGCCGCCTTCATTCTCATGGCGGCCGAGGTGGCGGACGAATTAGGCGTCGCGCGCGATCGTTGGGTCTTTCCCTGGTCAGCAGCGACTTGCAACGACGTGTACTTCCCCGTGGAACGGCCGGACCTCAGCCGCTCATCGGGTATCGAGGTAGCGGCACGGAAGGCTCTCGATGCGGGCCGGTTGACCACCGACGACATCCGGTGGTTCGACCTCTACTCCTGCTTCCCGTCGGCAATTGAGATGGCTGCCGAGGCTCTCGACTTGGACCCCCTCGACGACAGAGGCCTCACAGTAACCGGAGGCCTGCCTTATCACGGCGGTCCCGGAAACAATTACGTCAGCCACTCGATCGTGGAGATGGTCCGACGGTGCCGACGCGACCCAACCGATGCCGGACTCGTCACCGGCCTCGGGTGGTATTCGACGAAGCATTCGGTCGGTGTGTGGTCGGCCACCCCGCCACCAGCCGGGTGGCGACTGCTCGACACGGCGGTCGAACAAGCTCAAATCGATTCATCGCGGCTGGCCGTCGCAGGCGCCGACGAGGCGACCGGTTGCGCGACAGTCGACGGATACACCGTCGTCTACGACCGAGACGGCCAACCTCGATGGACTCCGATCATCGCGCACCTGTCCGACGGGCAAAGAGTCGTCGCACGCAGCGACGATCCGCAGATCGCCGAGGCGATGGGCGCGGAAATGTACGTAGGTAAAACGGTGTGCCTCCGAAACACAGGGTCGTTCACCGGGTTCGAGCTTCCATGATCGCCGAGGCGATGGTGCTGACCGGACCGCGGAGTCTGCAGCGGCGCCAGATGACCATCCCCGACGTCGGCGACCGGGGTGCGATCCTGCGAGTTGAAGCATGCGGTCTGTGCGGAACAGATCACGAACAATTCACCGGACACCTGCCTGCCGGCTTCTCATTCGTTCCAGGGCACGAAATCGTCGGCATCGTCGAACATGTTGGCGCTGCGGCTGGCCAACGCTGGGGTGTACAAGCCGGCCAGCGCGTGGCCGTTGAGGTGTTCCGGTCCTGCCGAGACTGCCCCGAGTGCCGCCGCGGCGAATACCGGCGGTGCGCGGTGAACGGCATCGCCACCATGTTCGGGTTTGTCGACGTGGAGGTCGGCGCGGGCTTATGGGGCGGATACGCCACCCATGTGGAGCTTCCGTGGGACGCGATGCTGCTCCCGATTGCCGAAGACATGGACCCCGTTCTCGCCACGTTGTTCAACCCTCTCGGGGCCGGTATCCAGTGGGGGGCGACTCTTCCCGACACCAAGGCCGGGGACGTCGTAGCGATCCTGGGGCCCGGCATCCGCGGAATCTGTGCGGCGGTGGCGGCCAAAGAGGCGGGAGCCGCGTTCGTCGCGATGACCGGCGTAGGCCCACGCGACGAACAACGACTGGCCATAGCCAGATCATTCGGTGTCGACCTGCCCATCGATGTATCGCAGGACGATGCAGTGACCGCGCTCCAGCGTGAGACAGGCGGACGGCTTGCCGACGTGGTCGTCGACGTCACCGCTAAAGCACCCTCCGCGTTCGCCGATGCCGTCGGCCTTGCCAGGCCCGGCGGCACAATTGTGGTGGCCGGCACCCGTGGAGGAGGCGGCACGCCCCGGTTTGAACCAGACTTGTTGGTCTATAAAGAATTACACGTCGTAGGCGCACTCGGCGTGGAGTATCCCGCCCACCGGGCAGCCCTCGAGATTCTCGCCCTGGGCCGCTGGCCGTTCGACCGGATCACCAGAGAATCAACCGGATTCGCTGGGCTCGCGCAGCTGCTCACTTCGCTTGCAGATGAAAGTGCCCGATCAAGTGGGGCGCTGCACAACGTCTTTTTGCCCACGCCCTAACGGCGTGGGCAGAGGTTCAACAGAGAGGGCCACCCGTGACCATGGCGGAACGCGTACCGATGCTCGACCGTGAGCAGGCCCAGCTGCGAGCTGCCGAATGTGGGTTGCCCGAAGAGTTGGCAGACCTGTCGGTATTCCGCGTGGCACTTCATCAGCCGCGTGTGGCGGTTGCGCTGTATGGGCTGCTAGACGCGTTACTCTTCCGCGGTTCCCTTGACGCGCGGCTACGCGAGCTGGTCATCATGCGCATCGGCTGGATTACTGGCTCCGAATACGAATGGACTCAACATTGGCGAATCGCCACACTGCTCGGCGTGCCTGAGCATGATCTCCTGGCGGTGCGCGACTGGCAGAATTCCGAAAGCCTCGGGCCAGTCGAGCGTGCGGTCCTCGCAGCGACCGATGATGTGGTACGCGACGGGGTCATCTCCGAGGAAAACTGGGCTGGGTGCCAGAAGGCATTCAATAGCGATCACGCCGTTTTGGTCGAACTTGTCGGAGCAATCGCCAATTGGCGGCTCTTTTCGATCCTGCTTCGATCTCTGAATATTCCGCTTGAGTCCGGTACCGACGGCTGGCCGCCCGATGGGCGAGCTCCTCAGGGTTGCGATTGAGCGAAAAACGTGGACCGGTGCTTGACCGAAGCGGTCAGCGCCCCAATCGCCAGACCACGACCCGTGTCGTAGACGGACAAGTCCCCCCTCGGACACTCAGTGCGACACGACTTAGGTCGGTAGTCGCCGTCACCGGAAGACCGGCGGGCCCTAGTCGGCCCGCGAGGCCGAGGATCGCGTACGTCCCGCCGCTCAGTTTCCCGGCGGGTCCTGTGGAGTCCCCCAGTTACTCGGTAACAGCGGGCTGGTAGTTCCGCTACTCAGCTCGCTGCGATCCCGGCTGTGCATGCCTACCGCGTCCGCGGCATCCTTCTTGATCTCGGTTCCGGTAAAGCCTTGGTGCACACCGGCATCGACCCTGAGTCGAGCGCCCGAATCCGAGGCCGTGACGACGTCCTTCGGGGCCGGTTCCGGAGCAGAACCGCCGCCGTCCATGTCCATGTACTCGTTGCCGTACCCACGTTCGATCAACTTCTTGCGCTGACGACGGCGCGACCGTGTCTTATCGCGGGCAGCAGCTTGTGCGGCAGCCACCGCCGAGGCAGCGATACCGGCGGCGGGTGCCTTGGCACCGGTCGTGTCGTTCAATGTGGGACCGAAGCCCTCTTCGGGGTAGTCACCGCGCACCGCATAGCCGGCAAATTCAGCGGCACCGACCGGTGTGGTGGGTGCCGGGGCCGGCGCTGGTGCGGGCGCGGGGGCGCTGGTGGGCGCGGGCGCAGGGGCAGACGCAGAGGTTGGCGACATGCCAGTCAGCGGATAACTGTGGTCGACACGCTGAACGTGTTCCGCGACCTGATCACCGGGTACCTCCCCAGCCGGATCGTTTTGGCCCAGGGCCTCCAATCCCAACAATCCCAAGGTTCCCAGACTGGCAAACGGCAGCCATAACGGCGAACTCAAGATGACCGACCAGGTGCCCCAGCCGACCGGCTGGAAAATCGCCTGATACAGCGTAAAGAGGATGATGGGGAAGGTGTTCGTCAGGAACCCGGCGGGGTTGGTGAACAGGCCGTTGGTTCCATTCAGCCAGTTGTAGAGGGTGTCCACCGGGTACTGGATCAAGTTCGCCAGGTCCTGAACCCCAGGCACTGAATCCCCCTGGGCGCGCAAGAATTCGGCCAGCAATTTGGTGATCGGGTTATCCGACCACCAGCTGGGGGTCATCTCCCCCATCTGGACATCCGAGCCCGCGTCCGCGGCATCCAGGTTGGCGCCGGACTCCGCGGCAGACGCCGAGGCTCCCGCGCTACCCACGTTAGCGGCCAACGTCGCGGCTTCACCGGCAGGCTTGAGCACGGGCTGCGCCGGCTGCGACGTTGGTACCGCGGCCACCGCGGTATTGGCTAGCGCCTCGTATGTGGTCATCGCCAGCGCGGCCTGAATCCACATACGCACGTACTCGGCCTCATTGAGCGCAATCGGAATCGTGTTGATACCAAAGAAGTTCGTGCCGATAAGCGCTGCGTGGGCGGCATGATTAGCGGCCAGCTCAGCCAGCGTGGGCGTCGTCGCCAGTGCGGTGCTGTAGGCGGCGGCGGCCACTCCGTGCTCAGCGGCGGTCACTGCGGCGTTGTCGCTGGCCTGTGCCAGCCACGCCAAGTAGGGACCATGCGCGGCCACATACCGTTCAGAGCTCAACCCCTGCCACGATGCCTGTGACGCACTCAGCGTTGAGGTCAATTCAGCTGCCGCAGAGGCGTATTGCGCACTCAGCGCGCTCCACGCATCGGCGGCGGCCAGCATCGCGCCCGGCCCCGGGCCGGCGGAAAGCATGGTTGCGGTGACCTCGGGAGAAAAGGCCATCCAGATCGGAGCGGTCATCTCGGCACCCTTTGCAATCACCCGCCAACAGTGCTGTCTCTGACGCACATCACTTATCGTCCACCACGCTACTGAAAAAGCTGGGCGCGCATGTAGCTACCCCGGCCGCACAGCGATGACTCACGTCACACCGCGGCACTGTCGATGGCGATCAAGCCCATCGCTTTCAGCCTGCCGCGTTGGTACGCAGCGGCGGGCACTGACCTTCGGCGTCGGCGGTGAGTTCGTAGTGCCATTTCTCATTGGCGAAGACCTGGCACAAACCAAATTGCGTACTGTGGGCCAACATCCAGCCGTAGGCCGCCGCAGGACCGATGTCGACCGCCTTGCCCAGCACATGGTGCGATTCATCCGGGGTGGCCACCCACTGCCGGGCGACCGCCAGGCTTCCATACGTCTGCACCGCATCATCGAGTAACTGCTGCTGAAAGGCGCGCGACCGCCAGCCCGACGTAATCAGAAGTGTCACACCGTCTGCCGCCGCACTGTTGGCCGCGTCCTGCACCGCGCGCAGCAGCGGCGGGTCCAGCCTGATAACCGCCAAGGAAGTCGTGTCGAACGGGCTGACCGGAGCCGCCAGTGCGCCACCGTCCGGCTCCTCGCCCACGGTGCTGGGCGTCGACGGCGGTGGGACCGTTGTCTGGGCCGTCACCAGCACAATGGTGGCTTCCGGCCGGCCGCCCGTGGCCGGTGCCGCGGATTGGCATGCGGAAAGGGCGAGCGCCGCGACGGCGGCCACGCCCACAAGTGCACTACGCGACATCTGGCGAGAGCCCTCCATCAAGACCGATGGGGCTCGTCGTCGTCCTCGTCGTCAACATCGAACTGCTCGTAAGTCTCTTCGGCCGACGGGTGGTGAGCCGCGGTGGCTGCCTCCTTGAGGCTGACTGCGGCGGCGGGAGCTGACTGCTCCGACACCCGCGGGATCACCGACGTCTCGGTTGGATCAGCCTGCGCCGCATCATCTTTCGCGTCGACCTCGACGGGCCCGTCGGCGACCAGGGCCTCCGGCTCCGCCTCGTCGGACTCACCCTCGTCCGCGTCAGACTCCTCATCGGACTCCAGGGCACCCGCATGCCGGTCCCGAATCGCGTCGATGATCATCAACACCACGCCGACGGCGGCCGCCGCGATACATACGAAGGCAAGAACCTCATTACTGGTGACCACTGCCGTCACCAGAGCCGCCAAACCGACGGCGGCCAACACCAATGCGACGATCAGCATCGCGAATCACTCCTCATACGTGCCGCGAGCATAGACCGATCTAAATCAGTAGTTGTTCCCACGGTTGAACTGGCCGAAACCGGCTTCCTTGGATGCGTTTTCATTCGAAGCGCCCGCGTCGACGGGTGCCGCGGAGCCGCGCTGGCCAAGTTCCTCGAGCTGAGACTCGAGGTATGTCTTGAGCCGGGTGCGGTACTCGCGCTCGAATGTACGCAACTGCTCCAGACGCCCCTCCAGCACCGTGCGCTGCTGGTTGATGGTGCCCATGATCTCCGAGTGCTTGCGCTCGGCATCGGATTGCAGGGCATCGGCCTTCTCCTGCGCCTGGCGCAGCTGGGTCTCGGAACGGGTCTGAGCATCCGACAGTAGCGCCTCGGCCTTGGTCCGTGCCTCGGTGACCGTCTTGTCCGCGGTGGCACGTGCCTCGCTGACAATCTGGTCCGCGTTTGCGCGAGCATCGGCGAGCATCTTTTCCGACTCGGACTTGGCGTTCCCGGTGAGCCGGTCCGCGGTGTCCTGTGCCAGACCCAGGATCTTGGCCGCGCGGACGTGATGTTCCTCGGTCGAGGCTCCGGCCGGGGCCGCCGCCACCACGGGCGCCGGGGTGGGCTCGGGCTTAGCGGGCTCGGGCTTCTTCTCGGGCTTGGGGGCCTCGTAGACGGGCGCGGCACCGCCGCCCTTACGGGCCTCGGCCAGCTCCTGATCCAGCTCCTGAACCCGCTGACGCAGATCCGAGTTCTCCTCGATCAGGCGGGCCAGCTCGTTCTCCACCAGGTCGAGGAAGGCATCGACCTCGTCCTCGTTGTATCCACGCTTACCGATGGGTGGCTTACTGAACGCGACGTTGTGTACATCAGCTGGTGTAAGCGGCATTGCCTGCCCCTATCAAGTCTCGACGTCCGGAATCGTATTGCAGTGTAAAACGAACATGCGGTCTCACTGTAACTGGCGTCCATCCTGTCACATCAGACCCGCCGGTCGCAGCAGAGCGTGTTAAGTATCCCTCTGACGTGCATAAAAATACTCTGAGGCTTTGCATATGACGCGCATTCGTATCCAGATCGATGTGAGTTGAATACCGAAATTATGCGTCGCTGGCGGCTTAGCCAGCCGCCATCACGAAGGCCACCTTCATGCCAAAGAATCCGACCAAAAGCAGCAAAGTAATGGACAAATCGAATCGCACCGCACCAAGCGAGAGCGGCGGAATGAGACGACGCAATAACCGCACGGGCGGGTCGGTGATGGTGAAGATGAGCTCCAAAATGACCACCGTGACACCGCGTGGGTGCCAGTCACGGCTAATGGACTGAATAGTCTCGATCACTATGCGCGCGAACAGCAGCAAACAGAAGAGCAAAAGCGCGTAACCAATGATCTCAAAGAACAGAGTCAACGGACCCCTCACCTGCCAAGCGTGAACAATCACGCGCGGGCTTCTGATAACAGCACCATCAGCCTACCGGCAGGCCGATCTGGCAGCCTGCCGCACAGCGAATCCCCAGCACCGCGCCATATCCCCACACTTTGCGCAACCAACAGTTGCATGTGGTGCCCGGCGGCGCTACCGTGAAGCGCAACCGATTGTTGCGAGTTGGGAGAGACATGTCATACGAACGGATCGAGCGGGAGCTGCACATCGAGGCGGCCCCGGAAGTCGTCTTCTCCGTCATCAGCCGGCCCGAACATATGAAGCAGTGGTGGCCCGACGAGGCCGAGTTCGCCCCGGTACCCGGCGCGACCGGTGCGATCTCCTTCGACGGCGAGGAGCCCGGCCAGATCCATGTCTTCGGGCTCACTCTCGTCGACGTGGATCCGCCACGGCGGTTCTCGTTCCGTTGGTGTTATCCGGAAGGGCACACCGCGAACCCTGAAAATTCGCTGCTGGTGACATTTGAGCTCACTCCGGAGGGCACCGGAACCCGGGTACGCATGATCGAGGCCGGATTCCGCGATCAGGGCCGCACCGATGACGAGATCGTCGAGCAGTACGAGGCACACGAGGAGGGCTGGGCGCGGCACCTCCCCCGCCTCGCGCCGTGTGTGGACGCGCTGGCGAGCCGGTCATGACAGCGGTCATCGACGACGACCTGTGGGCCGCGGTCGGCGACCCCACCCGTCGGCGGGTATTCGACCTCATCCTCACCGACGGAATGGCGACCGCCACCACATTGAGCGATCGCCTTCCTGTGACGCGCCAGGCCGTCACCAAACACCTCGCGGTCCTCGACAAGGCCGGCCTGGTCCATGCCACCGCCAGCGGACGGGAGAAGCAATACCGCGCCAATACCGAGCAGGTCGCCCGTATCGCCGAGCAGCTCACCGCGGTGGGTGCCGCGTGGGACCGGCGACTGGCGCGGATCAAGCAGATCGCCGAGAGCCTGCAAGGCATCGAAAAGACCGAATAGACCGAACAGATAGGAGGAAAACCATGAAGACACCCGCGATCGTGTCGGCACAGGAATGGGAGACCGCACACCGGGCGATGCTCGTGGAGGAGAAAGCATTCACCCGGGCCCGCGACGCGTTGGCCGCCAAACGCCGCCGCATGCCGTGGACCGAGGTGGACACCTCCTATCGATTCGCGGGCCCCGAGGGTCCGGTGAACCTACTCGATCTTTTCCGGGGACGCCGCCAGCTCATCGTGTACCGCGCGTTCGTCGACCCGGGCACCGGCGACTGGCCCGAACACGGATGCGTCGGCTGCTCGCTGATGGCGGACCACATCGGCAACCTGGCCCACCTCAACGCCCGTGACACCACCCTGGTGTACGTCTCGCGCGGGTCCCAGCCCGACCTGGCGCGCATCAAAAGCCGCATGGGATGGCAGATCCCTTGGTACACCATGGTTCCCGAGAGCACCTTCGACACCGATTTCGGTGTACACGACTGGCACGGGCACAACGCGTTCATCCGGGACGGCGACCGCGCCTATCGCACCTATTTCATCAACAATCGCGGCGACGAGGCCTTCAACAACACCTGGACGTTCCTGGATATGACGGCGCTGGGCCGCCAGGAGATGTGGGAGGACTCGCCGGAGGGTTACCCGCAGTCCCCCGCATACGAATGGTGGGACTGGCACGACCAATACGGCGCACACCAGCCGTCACGATGGTTCGGCGACCCGGATCCCGACGACCCGCACGATCCACGGCCCCACTAAACGCGATTTGGGTGCACGAGGGTGCGTTTTCCGCACCCTCCTGCACCCAAATCGCTGGGGAGAGCTATTGGTAGGAGTAGAAGCCGCTCTCGGCGATCCGGCGGCGTTCCTCGGCGCTGACGTCGATATCGGCTGGTGACAACAGGAATACCTTCGTGGCGACCTTGTCGAACGAACCGCGCAGCGCGAAGGCCAGACCGGCCGCGAAGTCCACGACCCGCTTGGCGTCGGCGTTGTCCATCGACACCAGGTCCATGATCACCGGGGTGCCGTCGCGGAAGCGCTCACCAATGGTGCGGGCCTCGCTGTAGTCCTTGGGGCGCAGCGTGGTGATCTTCGACAGCGGGCTGCCCTCATCGAAGATCGCGGCGCGGCGCGGGTCCATGGCAAGCGCGCCACGGGTCGGGGCGCTGCCCCGCAGGGAGCCCAGACGCGGTGCCGGACGGTCGAATTCACGCGACGGCGCATGACGGGAGACGAAGCGATCCTCGTCCGCGTACCCGCTCGGGCCGCCCGCGCGGTAGCCGGGCTCGTCGTAGCCGTACTCGGCATCGTCGGCGAACCGCTCGCCACGACGCGGGTACCGGCGGTCCTCGACGGGCGCACGGCGAGGCGCGGGAGCGTCGACGTCGTCGTAGTACTCGTCGTCGTAGTCGTCCATTGGAGCCATGCCGAAGTAGGCCTTGACCTTGTGCAGCGTGCTCATCGCGTGACCTTCCGTGCTTGGGCTAAATGGAGTTCAGTTGTTCGCTCGGTCTCTACAGCTGTGTTGCAAATGTGACTGGAGTGACGATCTACCGTGACGTTAGCGGTCGTTGCCCCATCAACGCCGTTCCGACACGCACACAAGTGGACCCATATTTAATGGCGGCCTCCAGGTCGTTGGACATTCCCGCCGATAAACGACGCGCCTGCGGATAGCGCTGCCGGACGCGCTCATGTTCTTGCTGGAGCCGACGAAAGGCCTGGTCGGGATCTGCCTCCCGAGGCGGCAGCGCCATCAGTCCGGCAAGCTCCACGTGCTCGCTGGCGACCACCTCCGCGCACAGTCGGTCGATCTCGGCGACATCGGCGATATCCACTCCGCCCCGCACGGTGTCGCCGTCCAGGCTGAGCTGGAGATACACCTGCAGCGGCGCGCTCTCCTCCGCTGCCCGGCGTGCACTGTCCAACGCGGACAGCAGCCGCGAGTTGTCCACCGAGTGCACCGAATACGCCCAGTTGGCAACCGATTTCGCCTTGTTGCGCTGCAGATTCCCCACCATGTGCCAGCGAATATCGGTGTGCCCGGCCTGATTCAACTGGGCCACCTTTGCCGCGGCTTCCTGATCCCGGGATTCCCCGAACTCCCGGCAGCCCAACCGGTACAGCTCCTCGACATCGCTGGCGGGGAAAAACTTGGTAATCGGCAGCAATTGGATCTCGTCCGGGTCGCGGCCGACCGCGGCCGCCGCGGCCCGGATCCGTTCCCGCACTGAGGTCAGTGCCGCACTCAATTCCTCGGTGCGCGTCATCAGCCGAGCCAGATAACCGATGCCAGTCGGCCGGTGCGCGGCTGCCGCCGGTAACTGAACAGATCGGCGTCTTCCACCGTGCATCGCGGGTCGATATCGATCGCGGTCACGCCCAATCCGGAGAGCTGCCGGGCGATTCCGGCACGCAGGTCCAGGCCGGGGGTACCCGCCGCGGTGGTGGTACGACTACCCGGCAGTGCCTGCTCAACATCGGCAGCCATGTCCGCGGGCACCTCGTAGTGGCGACCACTGACCGCGGGCCCGAGGAAGGCCGAGATGCGCTCCACCTGAGCCCCGGCCGCCACCATGGCATCAATGGTCCGAGCCACGATGCCGAGCTTGGCGCCCACTCGGCCGGCATGCGCACCGGCGACGACACCCGCGGCCGCGTCGGCGAACAACACAGGAACACAATCGGCGGTCAACACCGCCAGCGCGATACCCGGCTCGGTGGTCACCAGCGCGTCCGTCTCCGGAATCACCTCCGTGCCGGGGCCCTCGACACGATGCACGTGGTCACCGTGGACCTGCTGCATCCAGATCACGTGATCGTCGGGCACTCCCAGCGCACCGGCGAGCCGTGACCGGTTCGCCGCCACCGCGTCGGGATCGTCTCCGACGTGATCGCCGAGGTTGAAGCTGTCAAACGGCGCACGCGACACTCCGCCACGGCGAGTGGTGGTGACGCGCCGAACTCGAAAACCCATACGTCAAAGGGTAGTTCGTTCGCTTATCGCCGCATGAACGGAGGCACGTCGACATCGTCCTCGTCGCCACCGCCGAGCGTCACCGTGGAACCGTTGGTGTCCCTGGGCAGGCTCTGCGCGTCGATGGTGTCGAAGATGCTGGTGCCATTGGAGTGCCCACCGTTGACCGTTCCCGCCTTGCCGGGGGCCACCGTGCCAGGTGCCGCGGCCCCACCCGGGGTGATCGGCTTGCGGCTGGGACCACCCGCGTCAAACCCGGCGGCGATGACGGTGACCCGCACCTCGTCGCCGAGAGAGTCGTCGATGACGGTTCCGAAGATGATGTTCGCCTCGGGGTGCGCCGACTCCTGCACCAACGACGCGGCCTCATTGATCTCGAACAGGCCCAGGTCGCTGCCACCGGCGATGGACATCAGCACGCCCTGAGCGCCCTCCATGGAGGCCTCCAGCAGCGGCGAATTAATGGCGGTCTCAGCGGCTTTGAGCGCGCGACCATCACCGCGCGACGAGCCGATACCCATCAGGGCGCTGCCCGCCCCGGACATGACACTCTTGACGTCGGCGAAGTCGACGTTGATCAGTCCCGGCGTGGTGATCAGATCGGTGATGCCCTGGACACCGTTGAGCAGAACCTCGTCGGCGCTGCGGAACGCGTCCATGAGAGAAACCGCGGCGTCGCCCATCTGCAGCAGGCGGTCGTTGGGGATCACGATCAGGGTGTCGCAGCTTTCGCGCAGCGAGGTGATGCCCAGTTCGGCCTGGCCGCTGCGACGCTTGCCCTCGAAGGAGAACGGCCGGGTGACCACACCGATGGTCAGCGCACCGAGCTTGCGCGCGATGCTGGCGACCACGGGCGCGCCACCGGTACCGGTACCACCGCCCTCACCCGCCGTGACGAAGACCATGTCGGCGCCCTTGAGCAGCTCCTCGATCTCATCCTTGGCGTCCTCGGCGGCCTTGCGGCCCACATCGGGGTCGGCACCGGCGCCCAGACCGCGTGTGGAATCGCGGCCGACGTCCAGCTTGACGTCGGCGTCGCTCATCAACAACGCCTGCGCGTCGGTGTTGATCGCGATGAACTCGACCCCCTTGAGGCCGTGCTCGATCATGCGGTTGACGGCGTTGACGCCGCCGCCTCCGATGCCGACGACCTTGATCACCGCGAGGTAGTTGTGTGGAGGCGTCATGGTCGCCTTCCTCCCTGGTTGCTGCTGTGGTCTAGGTAGCTGGGCCCCTCTGCAAACTCTCAACCTCTACCTCAGGCTTAGAGTTATGTCAGGTTGTCCCGCTGAAACAGAACGGTAGGGGGCTCGGTTGACAGCGCCCGGGAGGCGCGCCGAAGGATGCCGGGATTTTCGTGTGGCTATTTCTAGAACCCGCGAGCAGCGAGCAACGTCTACTTGACGGTGGGCAGGTCAGGGCTGGACACGTCGTACATCCGGCCGGGCTGTGTCAGCAGCGCCCCCAGCTTCTCGGCCTTTTCCGCGGTACGTTCCGTGGTCCCCCACACGATGGTGCGCCCGTCATCCAGGGTGAGGGTGATAGAGGACACCGACGGCGCCGCGACCTTGGCGACTTGCCGGGCCAGATCGGGCGCCAGTGAGATCAACACCTGCAGCGCCGCCTTGGTGGTCGGGTCCTGCGGGCTCGGCGCCACCACGTCCAGCGCCGGGATGCCCGGCGGTGGTGGCTCGTTGGCGAAGTCCACCCCGTCACGATCGATGAGGTGTGTGCCGTCGGCGCCCGTCCACGCCGCCACCGGGACGCGCTCGACAATCGTGACGCGCAGGGTCGACGGGTACTCGCATTGCACCCGGGCGCTGGCCACCCGGCGGATACTGGCCACCCGGTCCGCGGCCGCGGCGGTGTCGATCTGCAACAGCCGGGTGCCCTTCGCGATGTTCAGCGCACCAAGAACATCCTCTTGGGTAACCACCCCGGTACCGGTCACCACTGTCTGGCGCACCGACATCAGCGGCGTGAAGTACAGGATCGCCCCCAGGCCCACCGTGATCAGCGTCAGCAGCACCACCAGCAGCAGCGACTGCAGGCCCTGGACCTTGCCGCGGCCGGCACCCTTGCCCGCATCGACGTGCTTGCCCTTGGCCGCTGCCTTCGCCTCCTGCCGGGCCTGTTCCAACGCGATCGCGCGCCGCTGTGCCTCGCGGCGTTCCATCCGCTCGCGTCTGGCCCGCATCCGTGGCCCCTCGGCCGAATCGTCGTCCGCGGAATTCTCGGCGCCGCCCGGCTCGGTATCGGGCTCCTCGTGCTCGGCCGGTACCGCCGCGTCCTCGTCACCCTCGGCGGCGTGCTCGGGCTCGCTCATCGACCGTTCCCCGGCGGCGGCCAGTCATCGGCACGCGCACGCAACGCGCGCACAATCTCCTTGCCCTGCAACGTGACATCACCCGCACCCATGGTGATCACCAGGTCACCGGGTGCGGTGGCCGCCGCGACCTGCTGGGCCACCGTCGACAGATCGGGCAGGTAGTGCACCGGTACCCCGGCGATCTGCTCCACAATCAACGCGCCGGTGACACCCGGCAATGGCGCCTCCCTGGCCCCGTAGACATCAAGCACGAACACCAGGTCGGCAAGGCTCAGTGCCTCGGCGAATTCCGTCGCGAAAGCCGCTGTGCGCGAATAGAGATGCGGCTGGAACACCACCACCGAGCGGCCAAACCCCTGCTGCGCCACGATTCCGGAGACCGCCTGCAGCACCGTGCGCACCTCGGTCGGATGGTGCGCATAGTCATCGAAAACCCGCACCGATTCCACCGCGCCCACCAGTTCGAACCGGCGGCGCACACCCTCAAATCCGGCCAACCCGTCGAGCACGTCGTCGACGGAGGCCCCGATCTCGCGCGCCGCCACCACGGCGGCCAACGCGTTCAGCGCCATGTGCCGGCCCGGCACCGACAACCGCATGGTGCGTGGGGCGCTCTCCCCCACCAGCTGGATCTGCGCGGTGGCCCCGGTGTCCTTGAACTGCCAATCCCGTAGCCACCCGGCAACCGGGACATCGCCCGCCTCCGCCTGCTCGACGCTGCCGTAACCCCGCACCCGGATACCGCGCTCATGAGCCCGGCGCGCCAGCGCCGCCGCGCCCGGATCGTCCAGGCACACCACCAGAACCCCTTCGGAGCCCAGGGTTTCGGCGAACTCATCGAACACCGCGGTGTAAGCCTCGACGCTGCCGAAATGGTCCAGATGATCGGCTTCGATATTGGTGACGATGATCAGGTTGGGCCGGTATTGCAGCAGGGAGCCATCGCTTTCATCCGCCTCGGCCACGAAGACGTCTCCGCTGCCATGGTGGGCATTGGTGCCGGCTTCGTTGAGCTCGCCACCGACCGCGAACGACGGGTCGTACCCGCAATGTTGCAGCGCCACAATAAGCATGGACGTGGTGCTGGTCTTGCCATGGGTGCCGGTAACCATCAGGGTGCGGTATCCGGTCATCAAATCGGCCAGCACGACGGGACGCAACAGCACCGGTATCCCCCGCCGATTCGCCTCCACCAGTTCGGGATTGGTCTTGGGAATGGCGGCGTGGGTGGTCACGACCACAGACGGCCCGCCCGGCAGCAGATCCAGGGCGTCGCCGTCATGGCCAATGTTCACGAGGGCCCCACGAGCCCGTAATGCCAGCACCCCGCGGGACTCCTTGGCGTCGGAGCCCGACACCTGCGCTCCCCGATCCAGCAGAATCCGGGCGATACCGGACATGCCGGCGCCACCGATGCCGACCATGTGTACGCGGCGCAGGTGCTCCGGCAGTGGGCCGACGCTCATCGGCGCGCGTCCCGTCCCTGAGAACGTCGCTCACGGGCGACATCCAAAGCCACCTGAGCCACCTGCCGTGCGGCTTCCGGATGCCCGGAAAGAGCGGCGGCCGACGTCATCTCGGCCAGCTTGGCAGGATCTGACACTATCTCAATCACCATGCGCGCCAATGTCTCCGGAGTAAGGTCGCGATCCGCGACAAGGACACCGCCACCGGCGTCGACGATCGGCAGCGCATTGAGCCGCTGTTCGCCGTTGCCGATCGGCAGCGGTACGTAGACGGCGGGCAATCCCACCGCCGAGACTTCCGCGACGGTCATCGCACCGGAGCGGCACACCGCGATGTCGGCCGCGGCGTACGCCAGGTCCATCCGGTCCAGGTAGGGCAACGCCACATACCTAGGTGCGCCCGCAACGGGTTCGGGCAGCTCGATCGTGTTCTTCGGTCCATGTGCGTGCAGCACCGAAACACCTGCGGCAGCAAGATCGTTGGCGGCAGCAGAGACGGCGTTGTTGAGCGAGACCGCCCCTTGCGAACCACCGAACACCAATAACACCAGGGCGTCGTCGTCAAATCCGTAATGCGCACGTGCCTCGTGCCGCAACGCGGCGCGGTCCAGTGCGGTGATCGACCCGCGCACCGGTACCCCTACCACCTCCGCATGGCGCAGACCCGAGTCCGAGACCGCCGACAGCACCCGTTGCGCCCGGCGCGCCCCCACCCGGTTGGCAAGGCCGGCACGGGCATTCGCCTCATGGATGACGACAGGGACGCGGGGACGGCGCAGCGGTCCACGGCGTGCGGCCAGATAGGCGGGCAGGGCCACATAGCCGCCGAAACCGATCACCACGTCGGCCTGGACGCTGTCGAACACCGCGCGCGTCTGCCGGACCGCCCGGCGCACCCGCAGCGGCAAGCGCACCAGGTCGCCGGTGAGGCGCCGCGGCAGCGGCACCGGGACGATCAGCTCCAGGTCGTACCCGCGGTCGGGAACCAGCCGTGTCTCGAGGCCGCGCTCGGTGCCCAGCGCGGTGATCCGTACCGACGGATCGATCTCACGCAACGCATCGGCAACCGCCATGGCCGGCTCAACGTGTCCGGCGGTACCGCCACCGGCCAGCACCACCGAAAGTGGCCGAGTATCCGAACTCACCCGGAGAGCATCCTTTCACCTCTGGCAACGATCACATGTCAGCGGCTAACGATAGCTTCGGGCGCGTGAGCCCCCGGCGCGTGACTGGTCACGAGACCTGCCACTCGCACGCGTGGCCGAGCCCCGGCGCACCTGCTGTACCTGCCTATGATGCCCTGCCTCGCTCTCGGCGCGTGCACGCGGCTTGCGCTTGGGAGCAGGTGCGGGCTCGGACTGCCGCCTGCGCTCGGGCTGCGGTTTGACCGCCGCGGCACTCTGCGCGGACGACTTGGCACGAAGCCGGTCGCGGGCGGCATCGATGCGCGGCGGCACGTAGGGCTCCGGCAACGGCAGCCGCAGCAGCCGGTTCATCCGGTCACCGGAACCCGCGCGCAGGGCGGCCACCGCCTCCGGCTCATGACGGGCCGCGTTGGCTATCAAACCTATGAAGAACAGGGCGGTGGCCGTCGCGGTTCCACCGGAGGAAATGAGCGGCAGCTGAATACCGGTAACCGGCAGCAGACCGATGACGTAGCCGATGTTGATGAAGGACTGCCCGATCATCCACAGCCCCGCCGTGGCGGTGATCATGCGCAGGAAGGGGTCAGCGCTGCGCCGGGCGATCCGCATGGCGGTGTAGGCGAAGACACCGAACAGCGCAAGCACCCCGATGCAGCCGACGAATCCGAGCTCCTCGCCGATGATGGCGAAGATGAAGTCGTTGTGGGCGTTGGGCAGGTAATGCCATTTGGCCGATCCCTGACCCAGGCCCTGACCGAAGAAACCGCCCTGTGCGAGCGCGAATCGCGCCTGCCGCGACTGATATCCCGTCGCTTGCGGGTCGGCGGAGGGATCCAGCCACGCCTTCACGCGGTCGGAGCGGTATCCGGCCGACACCGCCAGGATGGCCGCGGCCAGTACGGCGGCCACCACCGAACTCAGAAAGACTTTCAGCGGCAGACCCGCGTACCACAGCAGGGCCAACAGGATGATGCTCAACGACACAGTTTGGCCCAGGTCGGGCTGAATGACGATCAGCACCAGTGCGATCATCGCCGCGGGCACCAGCGGGACCAACATCTCGCGCATGGTGGCCTGCTCCATGCGGCGGGAGGCCAGCAGGTGCGCGCCCCAGATCGCGAACGCGACCTTGGTCAGCTCCGAGGGCTGCATGGACAGTCCGGCGTAGACGAACCAACCACGAGAACCGTTGGAGTACGTGCCGATTCCGGGGATCAGCACCAGCGTGATCAGGATGACCGTGACGACGAACACCGGGAATGAGTATTTGCGCATCACCCATACCGGGGTGCGCAGCGCGATGTAGAAGCCGATCAGACCCACGCAGACCCACAGCACCTGCTTGCCGAAGATCGTCCACGCGGATCCGTCGTCGTAGTACGACTCGACGCCGGAGGCGGACAGCACCATGATCAGCCCGAGTGTGGTGAGCAACGCGGCGGTCGCCACCACGAGGTGAAAGGAGGTCATCGGCCGGTTCAGCCAAGCACCCAGGCGAGTGCGGGCGATCAGCCCGTCATTCTTGGCCTTGGCGCCGGACTTCGTGGCCGGCTTGGCAGCGGACTTTGAGTTGGAGGTCTTTGATTCGTGGCGCTTCCCAGAGCGGAAAATCCTGGCGAATGGAGCAGTCAGGGCAGACACGGCGCAATCACCTAACCGGTAAGTGCGTGCACCGCCGTGGCGAATCGCTCGCCACGCTCGGAGTACCCGCTGAATTGGTCGAAGGACGCGCCGGCCGGGGCCAGCAGCACGGTGTCGCCAGGCTGGGCCAACGTACTGGCGTGCCGGACGGCCGCGGCCATGACTCGGGTACCCAAATCTGCGCCACCCCCATCCGCCTCACTAGTCACATAAGCCACATTTGCCTCTTGCACCCCAGCATCCTCGCGCGTCACAACCGCAACTACGGGTACATCCGGCGCGTGTCGCGCCAAAGCCTCAGCAATCAACCCCCGATCCCGGCCGATCAGCACAACCGCACCTAGCCGCTCGGCACAATCGCGCACCAGATCATCGACCGCGGCCCCCTTGAGCAACCCCCCGGCAATCCAGACCACACGCCGATACGCCGCGATGGACGCCGCGGCGGCATGCGGATTGGTGGCCTTGGAGTCATCCACATAAGCGACATCGGCGACATGGGCCACCAGCTCGGCGCGATGCCGCCCCACCTGAAACGCCCGTAGTGCGCCGGCGATATCCGCGGCGGGCGTGCCCACCGCACGGGCCAACGCGGCGGCCGCCAGCGCATTGAGCACACCGATCGGGCCTGCCACCGGAAGCTTCGACACCTCGATGAGCGGCGTTTGGGGACCGAAGGCCCGATCCACCAGCCAACCGTCATGCACCCCGAGCTCACCGGCAGCGGGCTCGCCGGTGCGAAATCCCGCCTTGACGGGCGCCGCGGCCCCGGACAACAGCCCGCCGGCGACCATGTCGTCCAGACCCACGACGGCGACCTCGCCGTCGAGCGCGCGGGCTTTGTCCCGGGTGTAGCCCTCCATGCCCCCGTGCCAATCGAGGTGATCCTCGGCCACATTGAGCACCGCGCCGGCCGCGGGCCGCACCGAGGGCGCCCAGTGCAGCTGAAAGCTCGACAACTCGACGGCCAGGAACTCGACATCGCGATCCAGCACATTGAGCACCGGGTCGCCGATGTTCCCGCACAGCGCACTGGTGCGGCCCGCCGCCGTCAGCATGTCGTGCACCATCGCCGTGGTGGTGGTTTTCCCGTTGGTTCCGGTGACCACCACCCACCGTTTGGGAGGTCCGTAGCGGCCGGAAGCGTCCAGGCGCCAAGCCAACTCGACATCGCCCCAGATGGGCAGCCCGGCCTGTACCGCCGCCAGCACCACCGGTGAGGACGGGCCGAATCCGGGGCTGACGATCACCAGGTCCTGATCGGTCATGTGGTGTTGCGCTTCGGCGGTGGTCAGCGCCCCACGCCCGGCGTCGCGATGGCGCCGCAGCGCGTCCTCATTGTCGTCGCAGACGGTGATCAGGACATCGAATCCGGCTAGCGCCGCCACCACGGCGTCGCCGGTGACCCGCGCGCCACACACCAGGACCCTTGCCCCACTGGTCAATTCGGAGACTTCAGCAGCGGTCATGGTCGCCTAGTCACCGATCGTGGCGAGCCACTCGCCGTAGAACAGCGCCAGACCCAAACCGCAGGCGATGGCCGTCAGTAGCCAGAACCGGATGATGACGGTGGTCTCCGCCCAACCCATCAGTTCGAAATGGTGATGGAACGGCGCCATCCGGAACACCCGGCGGCCCGTAGTGCGGAACGCCGCGATCTGCAGCACGACCGACACAATCTCCGCGACGAACAGCGCGCCCAGCACCACGGCGAGCAACTCGGTCCGGGTGGTCACCGACAGACCGGCGATGACACCGCCCAGCGCCAGCGATCCGGTATCGCCCATGAAGATCTTGGCGGGCGCGGCGTTCCACCACAGGAACCCGATGCACGCACCCGCGGTGGACGCGGCGATCACGGCGAGGTCCAGCGGATCACGCACGTTGTAACAGGCGATGCCCGGATGCGTGGAGCACGCGTTGCGGTACTGCCAGAAGGTGACGATCACGTAGGCGCCCGTCACCATCGCCATACAGCCACCGGCCAGACCATCCAGACCATCGGTGAAGTTGACGGCATTGGACCAGGACATGACCAGGATCACGCAGAAGAGCACGAAGATCGCGGCCGGCATCACGACGGTGGCGATCTCACGCACGTAGGACAGCTGCGGGCTGCCCGGGGCCAGCCCGTCGGTGTTGCGGAACTGCAGCACCAAAACACCGAAGACGAGCGCCGAGAGGATCTGGCCGACCGTCTTGGAGGTCTTGTTCAGACCGAGGTTGCGCGCCTTGCGGATCTTGATGAAGTCGTCGATGAACCCGACTCCCCCGAGCATGGTCGCCAGCGCCAGCACCAGCAGACCCGAGGCAGAAGGGCCGTCGGACCCGAAGGCGATGCCGATGAGGTGCGAGCCGAAATACCCGGCCCACATGCCGGCCAGGATCGCCACGCCACCCATGGACGGCGTGCCCCGCTTCTTCTGATGATGCTGCGGGCCGTCATCACGAATCTCCTGGCCGAAGCCCTGCCGCGAGAACACCCGGATGAGTACCGGGGTGAGCATGATCGAGACCAGGATGGCGATACCGGCGGCAATGATGATCTGCCTCATGCGTCGCCCGCCTTCAGCAGCTCATCGGCCACGACCCACAGCCCGGCCGACTGCGATGCCTTGACCAGCACCACATCGTCTGCGGCCAGCTCGCCGGCCAGCAGTGTGGCGGCTGCCGCAGGATCGTCCACCAGCACCGCCTCGGACCCCCACGACCCCTCCATCACCGCACCCGCATGCATTGCCCGCTGTGACCTCCCAGTCCCGACGACTACCAATCGACTGACATCTAATCGCACGGCGGCCCGTCCGATGCGGTCGTGCTCGGATATCGCATCGGGTCCCAGCTCGGCCATCTCCCCCAGCACCGCCCAGCTGCGACGGGGCTGCGCACCGTGGCGGGCCATCGACACCAGGGCTTTCAGGCCCGCCATCATCGAATCCGGGTTGGCGTTGTACGCGTCGTTGATGACGGTGACGCCGTCATCGCGGGTGCTGACCTCCATACGGCGCCGGGAGACGGGACCGGCCTCGGCGAGCGCGTTGCTGACCTGCTCGAGGGTGGCCCCGCATTCCAGCGCCACCGCCGCGGCGGCCAGCGCGTTACTCACCTGATGCTCACCGTGCACCGCCAGCCGCACCGGCACAGAGCCTGCCGCGGTATGCAGTGTGAATCGGGCCCGCGCCAGGTCGTCGACGCTGACCTCGGTCGCCCAGACATCGGCGGGACTGTGCACGCTGGTGCGCACCACCCGGGCCGAGGTCTTGCCGGCCATCGCGGCCACGGCAGAGTCATCGGCGTTCAGCACGGCCACGCCGTCATCGGAAAGTGATTGCGGCAACTCACCTTTGGTATCGGCGATGGCCTGCCGCGAGCCGAACTCGCCCAAATGCGCGGTACCGACGTTCAGCACCACACCGACGGACGGTGGCGCGATGGCCGCCAGCTCCGCGATATTGCCGGGGCGCCGGGCCGAAAGCTCCAACACCAGGAACTGGGTGGATTCGGTGGCCCGCAGCACGGTCCAGGGATGGCCGAGTTCGTTGTTGAAGGATCCCGGAGGAGCGATCACCTCGCCCAGCGGGCTGAGCACCGCGGCGATGAGATCCTTCGTCGAGGTCTTGCCCGACGAGCCAGTCACACCGACGATGCGCAGCCCCCGCGCCGCCAGCCGGCGGGCCACCTCCGCCGCCAGCGCGGCCGTAGCGGCCAGCACCGCGGCACCGGATCCATCGGAGTCATGTTCCAGCGCAGAGACTTCGGTACGTGCCACCCCGGTCGGCGGCACCACGATGGCGGGCACGCCCACCGGCCTGGCGGCCAGCACCGCAACCGCCCCGGCGGCCACCGCCCCCTCGGCATGATCGTGACCATCCACCCGGGCGCCCGGCAGCGCCAGAAACAGTCCGCCAGGACCCACGTTGCGGGAATCGAATTCAACGGTGCCGGTGACGCGTGTCCGCGCCGCGTCCTGCGCGCTGATCCCGTCGAGGCGCCCACCGACGATCTCGGCGATCTCGGCGACGGTCATCTCAATCATTCAGGCTCCCAAGCGCTTCGAGGGCGGATCGCAACTCGACACGGTCATCGAAGGGCACCGTCACATCGCCCGTCTTCTGACCGCTCTCATGCCCCTTACCGGCAACAAGTACGGTGTCCCCCTCCCGCGCCCACAGCGCGGCAAAGTCAATCGCGGCCCTGCGGTCGCCTATCTCAATCACCTGCGCGTCCGAACCCGCAGTGCCGGCGATGATCTCGGCGCGGATTGCCCCCGGTTCCTCGTTGCGCGGATTGTCATCGGTGACCACCACCAGATCTGCCAGCTCCGCGGCGACCATGCCCATATCGGCGCGCTTGCCGCGGTCACGATTGCCGCCGGCGCCGAACACCACGGCCAGGCGGCCCGCACGATGACTGCGCAGACTCTCCAGCACCGCACGCAACGCACCGGGCTTGTGGGCATAGTCGACAACTGCCAGGAACGGCTGGCCCGCCGCCACCGCCTCCATGCGGCCGGGCACACCGGCGGTCGCGATTCCCGGCGCCGCGGTCGCGGCCGAAACTCCCAATATGTCCAGGATAGCCACGGCCACAAGGCAATTGGCTACATTGTAATGACCGGGCAACGCGATGGCGAGTTCGCTGCTGCCCGCCGGGCCATTCGCGACAAACCGCTGGCCGCCGTCGCGACCCGCCGCAACGCCCGAGCAGGTCCAGTCCGCGGCGCCGCCGGCATGCGAACTCACCGCGACGACGCCGGGTCCCGCGTCACGCGCCAGCTGCGCCATGGCACGCCCGGCATCGTCATCGACACAGATGACACTGCGCTGCGCCCGCTGTGGCGAGTCCCGCTGGAACAGCCGGGCCTTGGTGGCGAAGTAATCCTCCATGTCGGAATGAAAATCGAGGTGGTCGCGAGAAAGGTTGGTGAACGCCCCCACCGCGAAGTAGGTGCCATCCACACGATTGAGGGCCAACGCGTGACTGGATACCTCCATGACCACGGTGTCCACCCCACGCTGGACCATCTCGGCCAGCAGTTCCTGTAGCGCCGGCGCCTCCGGGGTGGTCAGCGCGCTCGGTACGTCTTCGCCGTCGATCCGCACCCCGACGGTGCCGATGAGACCGACCCGTTTGCCTGCGGCCCGCAGCCCGGCCTCGACCAGATAGGTGGTCGTGGTCTTGCCGGAGGTGCCGGTGACACCAACCACCCGCAGCCGGCGGGAGGGCTCACCATAGACGGTTGCCGCCAGCTCGCCGAGCACCGAGCGCGGGACAGGGTGAACCAGGATCGCGATATCGAGCGCCTGCTTCGCGATCAGCTGGGCCCCGGCGGCGTCGGTGAGCACGGCCACGGCGCCCGCGGCAATCGCCTCGGAGGCGAACTGCGCACCGTGGGTGCTGGTGCCGGGCAACGCGGCGAACAGGTCGCCCGGGCGGGCATCCTGTGCTCTGAGGGTGACTCCGCTGACCGTCGTGGTGGCGCATGGCCCCAGCGACTCGGCCGCGACTAAGGAGGCGAGTTCGGAGACCGGGTGCGGGTTCGTCCGGGGAAGGAACCGATGGGTTCCGGATGCCGCCACCTGCGATCACCTCCTGCCGTATTTCTGTCGCCCCTACCCTCGGGCGTCAAACGACACTACCGGGCGTGCCGTGGTCTCCCGCTCAGGCGAGGACGGGCTCAGGTCGCCTGCAGGATCAGGGGTGGCCCGGGATCGGGCGAGAGCGGCACGTTTTCACGCCGCATCAGCCAGGACGCGATGTTGTGGAACAACGGCGCGGCGGTCATGTGCGGACTGCCGTCCGAACCGCGTTTCGGCGCGTTCATCTCGATACCGATGACGTACCGGGGATCGTCCGTGGTGGCGATACCGGCGAACGTGATCCAGTACACGTCGTCGAAGTAGCAGCCACAGGCCGGATTGATCTGCTGGGCCGTACCGGTCTTGCCGCTGAGCTGGTATCCGTCAACCGCGCCGGATGCGCCGGTTCCGTTCTGAATCTGCCGCGCGTCGGGCTGCAGCACCGCGCGCAGCATGTTCCGGACGGTGCGCGCGGTGCCCGCGTTGACCACCTGCACGGGCGCCGGACGCGGCTCCTCTTTCCGGGAGCCGTCGGGCGCGGTGATGCTCTTGACGATGCGCGGTGGAATGCGCACGCCATCATTGGCGATGGCCTGATACATACCGGACATCTGCAGCAGTGTCATCGACAAACCCTGACCGATGGGCAGGTTGGAGAACGTGCTGCCCGACCACTGCTCGATCGGCGGCACGATACCGGCGCTCTCGCCGGGCAAGCCGACACCAGTGCGCTGTCCCAGACCGAACTTGTCCACCAGATCCATGAATCGCTCCGGACCGACCCGCTGGGCAAGCATCAGCGTGCCGACGTTCGAGGACTTTCCGAAGACACCGGTGGTGGTGAATGGCACGGTCCCGTGTGGCCACGCGTCCCGCACGGTGACCCCACCCATGTTGATGGAACCCGGAACTTGCAGCACTTCATCGGGATTGGACAGATCGTTCTCGATCACCGCCGAGGCGGTGATGACCTTGTTGACCGATCCCGGCTCGAACGGCGACGAGACCGAAAGATTGCCCATCTCACGGTTCCCCTGCTTACCGAGATTCTGCGATGGGTCGAAGGTGTTGTCATTGGCCATCGCCAGAACTTCACCGGTCTTGGAATCCAGTACCACCGCGGACACGCTGCGTGCCTCGGACAGATCCTTGGCCTGCTGCACCTGCTGCTGCACGTAGAACTGAATGTCGTTGTCCAGCGTGAGTTCCACAGTGGAACCGTTGACGGCATTGTGACGATCCCGATAGCTACCGGGAATCACCGCGCCATCGGACCCACGGTCGTAGGTGAGTGATCCGTCCTTGCCCGCCAGCGCGCTGTCCAGCGAATCCTCCAGCCCGAGCAGCCCGTAACCCTCCCAGTCGATACTGCCGACGATGTTGGCGGCCAGGGATCCACCGGGGTACTGACGGATGTCTTGCCGCTCGGCGCCGACCTCCGGGAACTCCTTGGTGATCTCGGCGGCGATGCCCGGGTCGACCGAGCGCGCCAGATAGGCGAAGGTGTCATCACTGCGGATCTTCTTCAGCAGGCTCTTGGCATCCGGCTTGTTGCCCAGCTTGGCCGACACCCCGTTGGCAATGTCCTGCAGCCGGCGCTCGGGCTCAACGGAACGGATTTTCGCCGCCGCGGCCTTATCGGCGTCACTCTTACCGGGGTCATCGAGGATGGCCTTGCTTTTCTCCCAGGCCTTGTTGAGTTGTTCGCGAATCTTCTTCGGCTGGAAGGTAAGAGCACGCGCCTCGATGGTGAATGCCAGCTTGTTGCCCGCGCGGTCGACAATCGTGCCGCGTAGCGCCTTTTCCGTCTCGGTGACCTTCAGCTGGCCCGAAGCCTCCGCGCGCAGCCCCGCGGCGCGCGGCCCCTGCAGAGTGAACAGCTGGATGGCCGCGACGGCCAGTACCAGGAAAATGATGATGTTGCCCGTGCGGTGCCGAAACGCGAATCCTGCCGTCCGCGACACGGCGGCGGCCGGCCGCCGGGTGCGACGAGCGCCGACCGGCCGGGACCGATCCTGCCGGTTCACGCCGCCGGGTGGGGACTCGTTGTTGCCACGGGATTGAATTGTTCCCCGGTTACTGGATAATTCGCGATATTTGTTGCTTGCGGCGCGTCGGCCACGGGGGGCGGTACATCGGCCGCCGGCGCCGGGACCGGAACCACCGGTGGCACAGCCGCGGGATCCTGTCCGGCCGGGGCTTCGACCACAGGCGCAGGCGGCGCGGCGACAGGAGGAGCCATGTGCGGTACGACGGCCACCGCCGGGGGTACCGGAGGCAGCTGCACGGGAACCTCGACCGAATTACCGGCCTTCGGCACCGCGTCGGCGTCATCGGGAATCACCGCGTTCAGCGGTGCCGGCGCCACCCCTTCGGCGGGCTTGGGAGCGCCCACCAGCAGCCAGTTGCCCTGCGGGTCACGCACCAGATGGGCGATATCCCGCGACGGGATCATGCCGAGATCACGCGCCGAATCTGCCAGCGCAGGTGCCGATTCCGCGCGCAGCACGTCGCGCTCCAACGCCTCCTTGCGCTGTAGCAGCTGCTCGTTGGTACGCCGCTGCGTGCCCAGCTGGTAGGAGCGTTCCGCGGCATCGGTCGACAACCACAGCGTGATGGCCAGCCCGACACCGAGAGCGCCGATGACGAAGACGACGAAGGGGACCTTGGTGATCCAGACATGCGGCCGCAGATCCACCCGGGACAGGCGGGTCAGAACTCGCTCGCGGAGCGGTATCCGAATAACCTTGGGCGCCTTGGCCTTACGTGCTTTTGCGCGCGCTTTGGCCTGTCGCGTACTGGTCGCCGGGCGAATCTTCTCCGGTGCCTGACGTTGCACCGGGATCGGCATGGTCTGCGGGGCAGAACGCCGCGGCCGCGCGGAGGGGCCGGCCGCGGTTGTCTTCAGTGCGCTGCTGCGACGTTTGGCAGGTTTTGCGGATTTGGTGGGTGTTGCGGATTTCGGGGGCTTGGCCGGCTTGGGCGCCTCGCCTGCTTTCTTGCGCACACCGATCATGCGTTCCTCCTATCCGCAACTCGTTCGACTGCCCGTAACCGCACTGGCGCACTACGTGGATTGACTTCTATTTCCGTTTCGCCGGCCCGCTCCGCTCCACGCGTTATCGCCGTGAATTCCGGTGCGTCACCAGGCAGTTCGACCGGCAGATCGATCGGCGACCGGGACGCGGTCGCGGCGGTGAATTCCGCCTTGACGATCTTGTCCTCCAACGACTGGTAGGCCATGACCGCGACCCTGCCGCCGGGCCGTAACGCCGCCATCGCCGCGGGTATCGCCGCCGCAAGGGATTCCAGCTCGGCGTTGACCGCGATCCGGAGCGCCTGGAAGGTCCGTTTCGCGGGGTGCCCGCCGGTACGGCGGGTGGCCGCGGGAATGGTCGCGTACAGCAATTCGACCAGTTGTCCACTGCGCGTGAAGGGTTCATTGGCCCGGCGCCGGACGATCTCGTCGGCAATGCGGCGCGCGAACCGCTCCTCGCCGAATCTGCTGAGCACCCGGGACAGCTCCGCCGCCGAGTAGGTGTTAAGGATATCGGCCGCGGTCAGCGAGTCATGAGCGTTCATCCGCATGTCCAGCGGAGCGTCCACGGAATAGGCGAATCCACGCTCGGCCTGATCGAGCTGCATGGACGAGACACCCAGATCGAAAAGCACGCCATCAACCGAAGAGGTTGTGCGGTAACCCAATCCAGCAAGCGCGTCGGCGAGGCCGTCGTAACGGGTGTGCACCCCGACGAATCGCGCTCCGAAGGGCGCCAGCCGCGCCCGGGCGATGTCAAGGGCATTGGTGTCCCGATCGAGGCCGATGACCGTCAGACCGGGCAGCATGGTGAGGAAGTGTTCGGTATGTCCACCGGCACCCAGCGTCGCGTCGACCAGAACCGCGCCCGACCCATCGGCGGCGCCGACGGTCAGCGCCGGAGCGAGCAGTTCATAGCAGCGCTCGAGCATGACCGGAACGTGGCCAAACCTAGAATCGTTGTCAGACATCGCAACACCCCTCCGGGAGCGGGTACGGGAGCGCCGGCAAGTGCAGCGAACCCGCGCCGCCCGGTCCCTGCCCGATGGTGCGGACCTGGCGTCGGGGAAGTACGCCAGGGCCGTATCGGACAGAGGCCGCGCTTCGCGGGTCTGCTCAGAAAATGCCATTGAGAGATTCATCGCTGGCCGTCGAGAAGTTCTCTTCGTGTTCGTCCAGGTATTGCTGCCACTTCGCAGCATCCCAAATCTCTAGGTAGTCAACGGATCCGATGACCACGCAATCCTTGGACAGGTCCGCGTACCGCCGGTGGTCGGCGGACAGGGTGATGCGGCCCTGCGCGTCCGGATGCTGCTCATCGGTGGCCGCCGCCAGGTTACGCAGGAAGGCACGAGCCTCCGGGTTGCTCCGAGAAGCCGCGGCGGCCTTACGTGCCAGCTGCTCGAACTCAGCCCGTGGATACACCGCGAGGCTGTGGTCCTGGCTTTTGGTAACCATCAACCCTCCCGCTAGTGCGTCCCGGAACTTGGCGGGCAATGTCAGTCGCCCTTTGTCATCGAGCTTGGGCGTGTAGGTACCGAGAAACATCCCGACACCTCCCTGCCCAAACCCTTCGGAGCTACCCTTCCCTCCGATATGCGCCACTTTACCCCACAATCCCCCACTTTGAATCTGATTTGCCGCGTGTCTCCCCACCATGCACCCACGCCAGGGCTGGCGTAGGGCATCCATGAGTTGTTTTCGCAGGTAAAACCGGTGGGGGCGAGTGGGGCGCCGGTATCTAGACGAGTTGATAACGATTTGGCCTGCCCGGCCGAACGCGCTTGCGCGCGGCTAGCTCACGGCACCCGGTAGTGGAGCCGACAGGCTCCGGCAGCAACACAAAAAGCAACAGACCCGCGCGGACTGCGCGGGTCTGTGAGGTGAGCCGGACTCGCCGACGCCGGTCAGTTGTCGAAGCGGCGGCGGAATCGCTCTTCCATGCGCTGCGCGAACGAGCCGGCGGTGCGCGGCTTGCGGGCGCGACCACCAGCCCCACCCGGTCCTTGACCGACCGGGCTGGACTCCGAGCGCCGGCTTCCGATGATCGCGAAGACCGCCGCACCGAACATGACGACGAATCCGATAACGCTCAGGACCGGGAAGTTTCCGATCTGCGTGGCGGGTACCGCCACACCGATCACCAACATGGCCAATCCGATGCAAAACAGCGCCGCACCCTGCAAGCGGCGACGGCCGGAGGTCGCACCCAGTCGTCCTCCGCGCACGCTCGACGCAAACTTGGGGTCCTCCGCGTACAGCGCGCTCTCAATCTGGTCGAGCATGCGCTGCTCGTGCTCGGAGAGTGGCATCGGTCCCTCCCTCTGGCGCACCGCAACCGGTTGTCTATGACGTGAAGTGTATCTATCAAGGGTGCCGTGGTTACAACACCCTCACGTTCATAATACGAGGTGAATACCCGCCATACCACCCGCTTCACTCATCAATCTGCCAGCGACTCCCTGCGGGCAACACATAACGCGGCGCGCCGACGGACCCGGTGAAAGCCGGGACTGCGCCCAGGAATCAGCCGGGCGTGATAAACCCGGGCAGTACACACCAAGCCCGCCACCGGAACCCCAGAGGACGCACGTTGACGACATTTCTGGCCGACCTGTCGCAACGCGATATGCAGCGCCGGCTCAGCGAAGCCCTCCGTGTCTATGTCATCGCCATGGGCTACCCCCACGGCACCGAGGATCAGCGCGCGCCCATGTGGCTGGAGCACAGCCGCAGGCCCGGATGGCAGGCTGCCGCCATCTTTGATTCCCCGGTCGCTCCCCCGTCCGATACCACCGGACCCGCCGAGGAGCTGCTGGAACAGGCCCGCATCGTGGGCATTGCCTATGGGTATCGCGGAGCCGCCGATCAATGGTGGCATCAGCAGGTCAGCCAGGGTCTGCGCAAGACTGGGCTGCCGCGCGACCGGATAAGTGCCCTGCTCGACCAATACTTCGAACTGACCGAACTGCACGTCGACCCCGGGTTACAGGGGCACGGGTATGGCGAGGCCCTGGCGCGGCGGCTACTGGCGGGCCGCACTGAGTCCCATGTCCTGCTGTCCACCCCCGAAATCAGTGGCGAATCCAACCGCGCCTGGCGGCTGTATCGCCGGCTCGGCTTCACCGATGTGATCCGGCAGCACCAGTTCGCAGGAGATCCACGCCAATTCGCGGTGCTCGGCCGCCCTTTGCCGCTGGAGCCCGGATATCGGCAGCCGGGCATAACGGCCGTCTGGCACGATAAACCGCGATGACTAGACGAGGGCGGCTGGCGCGGATCACCGCCGTGTTGTTGTTGACGACACTTCCGCTGCTCGCGGGGTGCGTACGCGTCAAGGCCTCGATGACCGTCACCACCGACGATCACGTATCCGGCCAGCTGATCGCCGTCGCCAAACCGCAGGGCAAGAACGACAAGGGCCCCCAGCTCGATCGCAATATGTCCTTCGCCCAGAAGGTTCAGGTGAGCGAGTACGAAGAGAACGGCATGGTGGGGTCGCGGGCTATCTTCAACGACCTCACGTTCTCCGAGGTGCCGCAGCTTGCCGGTATGAACAAGAACGCCGCCGGATTCGACCTGACCCTGCGCCGCAACGGCGATGTGGTGGTGCTGGAAGGCCGGGCCGACCTGACCGCGCTGGGCGACAACTCAAATGCCGATGTCTCGCTGGCGGTCTCCTTCCCCGGCGATATCGAATCCACCAACGGCGAAACGCTCGGCTCCGATTCCGTGCAGTGGAAGCTCAATCCCGGCGTGGTCAGCACCTTCACCGCCACCGCGCGCTACACCGACCCCAGTACCCGCTCATTCAACGGTGCCGCGATCTTCGTGTCGATCGCCGCGCTGCTGGTCGGCGCCCTGGTCGCCTCTATGGCGTGGCTGGACCGCGATCAATCGCCGCGGTTCACGCCCGACCAGTTCCCGGAGTGACGCGCACCCCCAGGTTCTCCAAGACCTCGGAGGTGGCCCGCGCGAAGTTGAGGGTCATGAAGTGCAGGCAGGGCACTCCCTCGGCCAGCAGCCGGGAGGCCATCGCGGTGGTGACCTCGACGCCGACCTTGCGGACCTCATCGCGATTCTCGTCCGGGCCGTCTCCCGCGGCCTTGAGCAGCCGCTCCTCCAACGCGGTGGGTAGCGTCGATGAGGAGAGCTCGACCTGCCGCCGCACCGAACGCAGCGAGGTGATGGGCATGAGGCCGGGAACGATGGGCTTGGCTCCCTGCTCCGGGTCGGCCGCGACCACCCGGTCGCGCAGCCGCAGGTAGTCGTCGACATCGAAGAACATCTGAGTGATGGAGTACTCGGCCCCCGCACGGAGCTTGTTCACCAGGTTCGCGGTGTCGCTGTCCAGATCGCTCGCCTGCGGGTGGCCCTCCGGGAAGGACGCCACCCCGACGTGGAAATCACCCAGATCGCGAACCAGACGCACCAGTTCTTCCGCATAGGTCAGCCCGCCGGGATGCGGCACCCACGGCGCGTTCACGTCACCGGCCGGATCGCCGCGCAGGGCAAGGATATTGGTGATACCGCGGTCGACGTAGGCGCCCACCATGGCACGCAACTCGTCGACGGTGTGCCCGACGGCGGTCAGGTGCGCGACCGGCAACAACGTGGTGTTCGCGGCGAGTTCTCCGGTCACCCGCACCGTGCGATCGCGGGTGGAACCTCCCGCGCCGTAGGTAACCGAGACGAACACCGGCTGATATCGCTCGAAAACTCGTGCCGCCCGCCACAACCGAGCCTCGGCCGCCTCGTCGCGGGGCGGCATGAACTCGACAGAGAAGGCGACCTCGCCAGGCTGAACCGCGGCGAGCCGATCGGCGATCGACCCCGGATCCTGCAGCTCGGCGACCGGTCCATCACGGTCGAGCGGGTTGGTTGTCACCTGTTCAGGATAGGTGGGATTAGGCTGAGTTCACTCTCGGAGACCCTGCAAGCATCCGGGACCCCACTTACCGCACCCTGAAAGGACGCACCGCTGAGTGTCAATGTAGCCGCTGCCAGCGCCCGGCACCTGACCGATGCGGTGAGCGACCAACTGAGCCAGTTCCTGACCGAATGCCGTGAGCACACCGCGCACATCGGACAGAACTACGAGCACGCCATCACCGCGCTCGACCGCTTCGTGCTGCGCGGCGGCAAGAGGCTGCGCCCCGCATTCGCCTATTGGGGCTGGCGCGCGGTGACGACTGATCCGGATCCATGGAACCCCGAAGTGCTGCGGGTATGCGCCGCCCTGGAGCTGTTGCACACCTGCGCGCTCATCCACGACGACGTCATCGACAGCTCGGCCACCCGGCGCGGTGAACCCACCATCCATGTGGAGTTCGCCGCCCTGCACCGCGAAAACGGATGGTCGGGCTCCCCCGATCAGTTCGGGATATCCGCCGCGATCCTTCTCGGCGATCTGGCACTCACCTGGGCCGACGACATGGTGGCCGGTGCCCGGCTTTCCCCACAGACGCACGCGCGGGTGCGGGGTGTCTGGTCGATTCTGCGCAGCGAGGTGCTCGGCGGCCAATACCTGGACATTCTGTCCGAATCCTCCGGTGACGAGTCAGTCGAAACCGCCCTGCGGGTGATCCGATTCAAGACCGCCGGATACACCGTGCAGCGGCCCTTGCAGCTGGGTGTGGCGATCGCCGCCGAAAACCCGGAAATCTCACGGCTGCTCGGTGATGTCGGGCTCGATATCGGCGTCGCGTTCCAACTGCGCGACGATGTGCTCGGGGTGTTCGGAGACCCGAAGGTGACGGGCAAACCTGCCGGAGATGACCTTCGCTCCGGAAAGCGCACCGTGCTGCTGGCTGAAGCGCTGCGGCTGGCCCGCCAGCGCGACAACGCTGCCGAGGATCTGCTGCACTCCTGGATCGGCACTCCACTCACCGACCAGCAGATCGCCGAAATGTGTTCACTCATAGTCGACTTGGGCGCACTCGCGGCGGTGGAATCCCGCATCGAGGAGCACACGCATCGCGCCCTGGACCAATTGGCGAGCGCCGATATCGCCGACGACGCCCGCGCGGCGTTGTCCGACCTGGTCCGATTGGTGTCCAACCGGAGCGCATGATCACGTGAGCACATCGTCAAAGGCCCTGGAGCCGTCCCAGCAGAGTGCGGGTTGGACGTCCTCCTTCCTGCGGTCCCCCGCCGGTCGCGCGGCCATCACCGGATTCGGCGGCGCGATCCTCGTTGCCATCGGCGGGCTAGGGGCGGGCAGCACCCGCCAGCACGACCCGCTGCTGGAGTCGGCAGGGCTGTCCTGGCTGCGCTTCGGGCACGGCCTGGTGGTGTCCTCGATTTGTATGTGGCTCGGAGTGGTCTTGATGCTGCTGGCCTGGCTGGGGCTTGGGCGGCACGTCATCGCGGGCAAGGTGCCCAAAGAGTCGTTGATGGTCGTCGTCCCGTGCTGGCTGTTGCCGCTGCTGACCTCGGTTCCGGTGTTCAGCCGGGATGCCTATTCCTATCTGGCGCAGGGCGCGCTGCTGCGCGACGGATTCGACCCGTACCTGGTGGGTCCGGTTGAGAATCCGAATGCATTGCTGGAGAACGTCAGTCCGATCTGGACCACCACCACCGCGCCCTACGGCCCGCTGTTCTTGTTGATCGCGAGATTCGTCACCCAGATCGTCGGTGACGATGTGGTGGCCGGGACCATGCTGTTGAGGTTGTGCATGCTGCCCGGCCTGGCGCTGCTGGTGTGGGCCGCACCCCGGGTTGCCAAGTTCTTCTCGGCCAGCCCCAGCAAGGCGTTGTGGATCTGCGTCCTCAACCCCCTGGTGATCATCCACCTGATGGGTGGGGTGCACAACGAGATGCTGATGGTCGGCCTCATGATGGCCGGTATCGCGCTCACCCTTGAGCGACATCATGTTTCGGGCATCGCGGTGGTAGCGCTCGGGGTGATGGTCAAGGCCAGCGCCGGCCTGGCGCTGCCCTTCCTGGTATGGATCTGGATGCGCCGCTTGGCTTCCGATCACGCAGATGGCGCTCCGGCGCGTCACCCACTGACCGCATTCGCCCTCGCGTCGTGTGGATCGGTGGCGATCTCCCTGACGACATTCGCCCTGATGTCCTGGATCACCGGCGTCGGCTTCGGATGGATGACCGCGTTCGCGGGTTCCGCCGTCAAGATCATCAACTGGTTGACCATCCCGACCGCGGTCGCCAACGTCATCAATGTCGTGGCCGGCCTGTTCGTCACCGTCAATTTCGATGCCGTGCTTGAGGTCATGCGCATCATCGGTGTGCTGGTCATCGCGGTCAGCCTGCCAGTGGTGTGGTGGCGGCACCGGCACAACGAACGCGACGCGATGTTCGGAATTCTGTGGTCGATGACGATCGTGGTGCTCATGGCACCGGCCGCGCTGCCCTGGTATTACAGCTGGCCGTTGGCCATCGCGGCTCCGCTGCTGCAATCACGCGCCGCCATCGCCGCCATCGCCGGGTTCTCCACCTGGATCATGGTGATCTTCAAACCCGATGGCTCCCATGGCATGTACGTGTGGATCCATGTGCTGATCGCCGCGACCTGCGCGGCCATCGCCTGGCGGATGATCAACACCGCGCCGGAACCAGACGACCCGCGACCGGCGGCGCCGGCACCTTCTGTGGCACCGGCCGCCTAGTACGCCATCGCTTGCGCCCGGCGCAGCACCTCACGTGCCTGATGGCCATGTAGCGCGTCCACCGGGCGGGCCGCCTGAATCTGTTCCGTGGTGCCGTCGCGGCTCACCGTGAGCGACTCATCGCCCGCGAACAGCCAGCGCATGATTTCGGGCTCGTGAAAACCCCCGTCGCGCAACACGGACAGCAGCCCGAACAAATGCTTCACCACGGGACCCTCGGGGCTGAAAAATATGACGGGAACCTTGATTTCGCCATCACGTTTGACCGCGATCAGCTCTCCGTCGCGCAAATATTGCTGAACCTTGCTCACCGGCACTCGCAGACGCGAGGCCACCTCCTTGAGCGAGAACAGCGGCTCATCGGCCTCAAGGGTGTCGGCGACGTACGGAATTGCGCTCATAGGCAATGACGCTAGTCGCCCCGCACGCCACCGTCGCCGAAAAGTGTCCTCCGGGTGTGGTGACGCGCGTAACCTTCGGACGGTGACGAGTTCCGGCGATCCGACATCGATCACCCACAGCGAGTACTACCCCTACCCTGTCGAAAAGGTCTGGGATGTGCTGGTCTCCCTTGAGCTCACCGCCTCACAGGTGAAAGAGGTCAGTGACGCGCCGGTCGAGGTCGGCGCGACCCGCGTCATCGTCACCCATCCCCAACCCACGGTCGGATTCGACGGTGTGGTGTGCACCACCTACACCAGCGTGGTGCCCTACGAGCACATCGAGCAGGTGTTGACCGCGCCCGGCATCGAGGTGACCTCCCGGTGGAATCTGCTGCCCGAGCCCGGTGGCACCCGGCTCCGCGTCACCTACAGCAGGTTCGATCCATCCATTCCGCTGCACCGTCAGTGGCGGACGATGCTGTTCTCCGGGGCCGGCCCGATCCTCAACTCGCTGCGCGAAATGCTTGATAAGCGGCATTGACGGCCGGGGGCACCCGTATCACTCGATACGATCGATGCGATGACATCGCCCAAGTCCCCGACCGGCCGCCTCGATCCGATGATCGGTGCGGTGCTCGATGGCCGGTATCGCATCGAGGCTCCTATCGCGACAGGCGGTATGTCAACCGTGTACCGCGGGCTGGACACCAGGCTGGACCGCCCGGTGGCCGTCAAGGTGATGGACAGCCGGTACGCCTCCGACAGCGGATTTCTCGCCCGCTTCCGGCTCGAGGCGCGCGCGGTGGCACGGCTGCGCCATCCGGGCCTGGTGGCGGTCTTCGACCAGGGTATGGACGGCAGGCATCCCTTCCTGGTGATGGAGCTGATCGACGGCGGCACCCTGCGCGAGCTGCTGCGCGAACGCGGGCCGATGCCGCCGCACGCGGTGGCCGCGGTGTTCAATCCGCTGCTGGGCGGTTTGGCGGTGGCGCATCGGTCCGGCCTGGTACACCGCGACGTCAAGCCCGAGAACGTACTGATCTCCGATGACGGCGAGGTCAAACTCGCCGACTTCGGGCTGGTCCGGGCCGTGGCCGAAGCCGGTATCACCTCCACCAGTGTGATCTTGGGCACCGCGGCGTACCTCTCTCCCGAGCAGGTGCGCACCGGATCGGCCGGCCCACGCAGCGATGTCTACTCGGCGGGCATCCTGATGTACGAATTGCTCACCGGGTCAACACCATTCACGGGCGACACACCGCTGGCACTGGCCTATCAACGCATTGATCGCGATGTTCCGGCGCCCAGCGACGCGATCGACGGCGTTCCCGAGGAATTCGACGAACTGGTACTGCGCGCCACCTCCCGCGACCCGGACGGCCGCTACGCCGACGCCGCGCAGTTCGGCGCCGAATTGGACGCCATCTCCGCCGAGCTGCGGCTGCCGCCGTTCCGGGTGCCTGCGCCCAAGGACTCCAAACAACATGTCGCTGAACAGCTATACCGCAGCCGGCTGATCGATTCGGGCCGCAGCACCACCGGCGACCTCAGCGGCCCCGGACCGGCCGATGCCGCCGACGCCGCGTCGGCCGCGGCCGCCCTGGGCGTTTCGGCGCGCCCAACCACCTCGCCCCGCCCCAGCACGCCCGCGCGGCCCAGGGTGCCCAATCCCACGCGGATGATGGACCCGGTACCTGCCTACGACCCCGGATACGACGAATACGATCGTGAATTCGACAGCGAGCCAGATGGATCGGCGTTCTTCGCCGATATCGACGACTCGGACTACCGATACGAACGCCAACAGAGCCGGCGCGCGATCTTCATCTGGCTGGTGATCGTGCTGATCCTCACCAGCTCGGTGGCGGCGGGATGTTGGTCGCTGGGCGCCAACATCACCAACCTGCTGTAACCGCCGCCCTAGTCCCTGAGCATCTCCGCGACAAGGAACGCCAGCTCCAGGGACTGCTGGGTGTTCAGGCGCGGGTCGCAGGCCGTCTCGTACCGGCCGGCAAGGTCGTCATCGGAAATATCCTGTGCGCCACCGAGACACTCGGTGACGTTCTCACCGGTGATCTCGACGTGAATGCCGCCCGGATGGGTACCCAGAGCGTTGTGCACCTCGAAGTAGCCCTGCACCTCGTCGACGATCCGATCGAAATGCCGTGTCTTGTAACCGCTCGGCGACTCATGGGTGTTGCCATGCATCGGGTCGCACTGCCAGACCACGTGGTGCCCGGTCGCCTGCACCTTCTCGATGATGGGCGGGAGCAGATCGCGCACCTTCGAGTTGCCCATGCGGGAAACGAAGGTCAGTCGACCCGGTTTGTTGTGCGGGTCAAGGCGTTCCACGTACTCGACGGCCTGATCGGGTGTGGTGCTCGGGCCGATCTTCATACCGATCGGGTTGGCGATGATCTCGGCGAACGCGACATGCGCGTGATCCAGCTGCCGGGTGCGGTCGCCGATCCACAGGTAGTGGGCCGACAGGTCGTACAGAGCGGGCTGCCCGTTCTCGTCCTCGGCCAGGCGCAGCATCGCACGCTCGTAGTCCAGCACCAGTGCCTCGTGGCTGGCGTAGATCTCGGCGGTATCGAGATTCGAATCCGCGACACCGCAGGCACTCATGAACTTCAGGCCACGGTCGATCTCGGAAGCCAGCGCCTCGTAGCGCGCACCCGCTGGCGACGTGCGGACGAACTCGCGGTTCCAGTCGTGCACCTGTGCCAGCGAGGCCATGCCCGACGCGGTCACCGCACGCACCAGGTTCATCGCGGCACTGGCGTTGGCGTAGGCACGCACCAGCCGCGACGGGTCGTGCTCGCGCAGCGCGGCATCGGGGGCGAAGCCGTTCACCATGTCGCCCCGGTAGGACTTGAGGCCCAGCGCATCGGTATCCGAGCTGCGCGGCTTGGCGTACTGGCCGGCGATACGGGCCAGCTTCACCACCGGCATGCTCGCCCCATAGGTGAGCACCACGGCCATCTGCAGTAGGGCCCGGATGTTGGCCCGGATGTGCGGCTCGGTGTTGTCGGCGAAGGTCTCGGCGCAGTCGCCACCCTGCAGCAGGAATGCCTCACCACGCGCCACCTGAGCCAGCTGACGCTGCAAACGCTGGATCTCCGCGGGAACGGTGATCGGGGGCACGCTTTCCAGCACGGTACGCATCGCGGCGGCCTGATTGGCCGGCCAGCTCGGCTGCTGAGCAGCAGGTTTGGCCAAGGCGGTATCCAGGCGGTCGCGCAGATCCGCCGGCAGCGGCGGCAGCTCCGGCAATTGGTCGATGGGGACGTCGACTGTCCAGTTCACGGAACCATCTTAACCGGCTTTAACCAGCGGATTTTTCCCCGACCATCGCGCGGTAGCGAGCCAGGTTGAACCGGGCATCGACCAGCGCGTCGTGGGAGTCGGCGGGACGTTTCGGCATCGGCGGCCGGCCCAGGTCATTCCACAATTGCTTGAGTTCCAGAGTGAACCGCGGCACCGGCTGCGGTAGCCCGGTCATGGGCCCCCACAGCTGACAGAGCGCCACGTGGTCGTAGGCCCCCACCCAGGCCCACAGTTCAATCGGGTCGGCGGCACCGCCACCCCCGTTCAGGCCCATGAACTCGGCGAGCTCATCGCGGATCTGCCCGCGAGAGCGCCATAGCGGAGACGACAACGCCGGCAGCTTGGGCAGCACGTGCTGGCGCACCCAGGGGCCCGCCAACTGTGGGTCGAACGCCGTGGAGACGGCGTAGTACTCGCGGCCGTCTTCGCTCACCATCCCGATCGAGATGAGTTCGATGGTGCGGCCGTCGTCGATGAACTCGGTGTCGTAGAAGTAGCGCACGCGGCCGCCTAGTTGTGCGCCGGCGACGCCGGCGCCAGCTCATCGGCCTGTGGCGAATCATCTTCGCGCACTGCACTTTTCACTTCCGGCGTATCGCGCCGCAGCCATATCCAGCTGGCCGCTAGCACCCCGAGATGCACAAACACGTACAGACTGGGGATCACTTCGTTCAGCACGCCCCCCGGCCGCAACGTCAGCGCCCCGGAGTCCGGTGTCTTTCCGCTCAGGCTGGTGAACCAGGCCGCGAACACCACACAGAACGCCCACATGGTGATCGCGGAGGCCCGCTTGCCCAGGACGTATCCGCGATACCCCAGGTGCACGACCAAAGGCACGAACCACACCCAATGATGGCTCCAGCTGAACGGCGAGGCCGCCGCTGAGGCCATACCCACGATGGAAATCGCCAGCAACAGCTGGTTTCGCCGGTATGCCAACGTCGCGACCACCAGACTCACCACGATCACCAGCACCGACAGGGCCGTGGCGGTCCCGGCGGACAAGTTCAGCCGCAGGAACAGCCCGCTGATGCTGGTGCTCGCGGTGGGGTCGCGGGTGATGCGACTGATCTTCTCGAAGGAGCGGTCGACCCAGTAGTAGTGCGAAGCCGTCGGCAGGAAGATGAAGCCCAGACCGATGGTGGCGATCAGGGTGACGGTGGCCACGACGGCCGCTCGAATCCGTCCCACCACGAAGAGGAAGACGATGAAGATCATCGGGGTCAGCTTGATCCCGGCGACGATGCCGATACCGATACCGGCCAGTTTCCACCGTTTGGGGGCCAGGATGTCCGTCACCACCAGGGCGAGGATGAGCAGATTGATCTGGCCCAGCTGAATGGAGAGCCGCACCGGCTCAAGCCACGAGACCAACCCGACCAGCAGCGCCAGCAACCCCCAGAGCCCTGCCTTGACGGACACGTTCAGCCAGCTCAGCATGCGCCACACCGAATAGACCAGTAGTGCCGGGAACACCAAGAGGGACAGCACCTGCGCGGTGAAGTCGGTGATGAAGGCCAGTGGAGTGAAGACCAGCGCCGCGAACGGGGTGTAGGTGAACAGCAGGTCGTCGATCTCGCCGTTGCGCCCGATCGAGTACAGGTCCAGCCCGTCGAGCACCCGCGTGCCGCCAAATCGGTACACCAACACGTCGATCTGCAGCGCGTAGGTCGGCCAATGGATGAAGACCACGGCGTGTAACAACAGGGCGATCGCGAGGACGAGCGGGCCACCCCACCTAATCCATCGGGCGACTCGACGAGCGGAGCCGCCGTCCGCGATGGTGGTTTCGTCTATTGAATTCGGCACGGCCCTCGCATCTCTCAGTTCTCCCGCCGGTGGGTCAAGAGTAGCGGTACCGGCACGGATAGCTGACCAACGCCCCACGACGGGCTGGCACCTCAGATGCAGGGACGATGCGCAGACACCGAATTAACCGGCAGCGCTCTCCGGCATGCGGTCGGGCTGCTGCGGAGATTCCGCGGGCCTGTCTGCGGCTTCGGCGGGCTTGTCCTTGAGCGAGGCGGCGTAGATATCGACGTACTCCTGGCCGGACAGCTGCATAAGCTCGTACATCACCTCGTCGATGACCGCACGTTCGATGAACCGGTTACCGGCCATCCCGTCGAATCGCGAGAAATCCAGCGGCTTGCCGATTTTTACGGTGACCTTGGAGAAGTGCCAGCGCGCGGTTCCCGGCGGGTTCATGACATTGGTGCCGACCATGGCGATGGGGATGACCGGCACCCCGGTCGCCAATGCCATCCGCGCCAGTCCGGTCTTGCCCTTGTAGAGGCGTCCGTCGGGTGAGCGGGTGCCCTCGGGGTAGATGCCCAACAGCTTGCCCTCACCGAGCAGCCGCTTGGCGGTGCTCAGCGCGTTCTCGGCAGCGTCGGCACTGGTTCGATCGATTGGCACCTGTCCGGATCCGCCGAAGAAGACCTTCTTGAGCCAGCCCTTGAAACCGGGCTCGGTGAAGTACTCGCTCTTCGCCAGGAACGTCACCCGGCGCGGGGAAACCAGCGGAAGAAAGAAGCTGTCCACCACCGCGAGATGGTTTCCCGCCAGGATCGCCGGTCCGGACGACGGGATGTTCTCCAGACCTTCCACCTTCGGCCGGCCCATCAGCTGCAGGATCGGCCCCATGAAGATGTACTTCAGCAGCCAATAGAACATCGCGCGCATCCTCTCCCGTTCCCCATTCCGGACTCCCATGGGGCTGGCGCCGAGCTTACCCTTGGCGACCGCGAAACTCCGTGGACTGATTAAGGTCCCGGAAATATGGGACGCCAGGTCCCATCATGAGTACGCGCGCTCATCACTCCTCGATATCAACCGGAATCGGTTGATAGCCAGCCGATTGCGAGCTGGGCGCGGGCGGGAAGGGGCTGTGATACTGCGGCCCTGCCCCACCGCCGTCGGGGTCGTCGGGGCCGCCCGAGTCGCCGGCGCTCTCCGCGTCCAGCATTGCCCGCACCACCATCACCAGCGCCAGGCTGTGTTCGGCGATCGTGGCCAACAACGGATGATGCTCACCTTCGACTAGCGCCGCCAGCGCACACACCGGGCAGAACAGCTGGTTGCATTTCCCGGCGGCCCCACCGTCCGTCGCCGCACGCGCGGCCTGACGCAAGGCGGGGTCGAGCTTGTCGAGGATCGAGGCGGCCAATGCCCGCAGCTCGGGGCCGAGCTCCGGATGGGTACCCGTCACGTAGGCCACACCTCCGGATCCGCTCTAAACCGTATGGTCAGCTCGCCACCGACGAGCCGGGCGTCGACAACCACACAGCGCCGCAGCACGGAGGCCAGCCGGACCCGCCGGCGCATCCCGTTCGCGCCGATGACCAGGTCATCTCCCACCCGGCCGAGGCTTAACGTGGCCGGGTCGATCTGCGGTAACTCTAGCCGCAACCGATAGACGGTGTCCGCCCCGGATCCGGATTCGTGTTCGACGACGGTGCCCAGCGGCGCGGGGGGTTTGGCACCGTCGCGGCGCCGCACCGACTCGGCCAGTTCTCCCAGTGCGTCCGGCCCGATGGGTTCGCGGGGCAGATGCGGCACCAGCAGCATCTCGACGTCCCCGATCGCCTCCCCCATCTCGTCCAGAACGGCGGACTGATCGGTGATGCGTTGCATGTACCAATCGAAGGCGGGATGGTCGGGAAGATTGTGATATTCGTACGAATCATCCTGAATGAGAACCTGATTGACGATCACTCGTTCAATGCGCACCCCCATCAGCGCCAGCGCCCCCACGGTGCGAATGGCCTCGGCCACCACTACCCGCTCCGGGGTCAGCACCAGATGGGCCCCCACCTGTTCGGCGTCGGAGAGCCAGCCCGCGAGCCGATCTGCCGATGCCGCAACGCGTTCCAACAACTCGGCCAGCATGAGCGCACGTGGCGTACCGACACCACCGAGCCTGCGATGCCGGGGCCAGGCCCGTTCCAGATACATCGCGAACGTTCCGGGCAGGGTCAGCATCCGCAAGGCGTCGGCCGTCGAGGCGCAGTCGACCACCACCACGTCCCAATCACCCGTCTCGGCAAGCTGCTGCACCTCATGCAGCCCAAGCATCTCCTGGACGCCAGGCAATGCGGAAAGCTCTTCTGGGGCAAGCGATCCGATATCCGATTCGGGATACTGTGCGGCGATGGTGCCGGCGATGTCGCCCCACCGACGTTCCAGCAGGCCCAGGGTATCCAGGGCCATCACGTCGAGCTGCCCGCCGAACGGGTCCTCGATCACCCGTACACAATGAGCGCCCGGAGACGGATCGACCCGCACACCGAAGACGTCCCCCAGAGAATGTGCCTGGTCGGTGGAAACCGCCAGTACCCGCTGCCCGGCGCGTGCATAACGCACGGCGGTGGCGCCCGCCAGCGTCGACTTGCCCACGCCCCCCTTGCCGACGAAGAGACCGATGGTGGCTGTCAACGGTGCGTGGACTTCGGGGGCGGCGCCTTCGGGACGGGACACAAGTTCCTCCCCGACGTCGCTAGCGGTCAGATTCGACTCGCTTCTTCAGATCCTTGAGCGCGGAATCTGTGATCTTGCGTTCGGCCTTGCGCTTCAGCATTCCGATCATCGGAATTTGAAGGTCGACCGCCAGCTCGTAGGTCACCTCGGTTCCAGAGCCCTTGGCCGCCAAAAGGTATGTGCCCTCCAGCGAACGCAGCAGGGAACTTTCCGCCAGGGTCCAGGTGACCTTGCGGCCGTCTGGAGACCACACGTACTCCAGGACCTGGGTGTCCTTGAGGACACCTGCGTCCAACACCAACCGGGCGCGTTTGACCCTGCCCTCCGCGTCGGTGTCGAGCACCTCGGTTTCCTTGTACTCCGACACCCATTCCGGGTAGGCGCCGATATCGGCGATCACCGCCATCACCTTGCCTGGCTCGGCATCGATGGCAATCGTTTGGGTAGTCTTCTCAGCCACCTGACAGACGCTACCCTTCTCGCTGGCGCTCGGATACTCCCATCCTGGCAATTCGCTGCGGTCTCACGAAGAAGGGACATCCATGAGCCGACTGGTGGCCAAGGTGCTCGGCGTGCACCAGCGCATCTAGATCGCCTCGAAAGGCTATCTGGGTCATCACGTTCCGGGGATGGCGCCCAGCCTGCTACTGACCTCGATCGGCGCCAGGAGCGGGGCCCGGCGACGCGGACTACGAGCAACTGTGGATGTTGGCCGATACCAATAACTCTGGCCACTACAGCGCCTACCAGCGAGCGACATCCCGGCCCATCCCGGTGGTCGTGCTCGCCCCCGCGTGATCAGGACTCGATCAGGCGCTGGGCACCCGCGACTCACCGATAGGCCGGCCGGCCTCGAGTTGCTGCTTGACCTCGAAAGCGAACCGCTTCCCGGCGACCCGGCGGGCATGATTGAGTTGGGCCAGGTTCAGCTTGGCGGCCTGCGCGGGGCTGGCACCGGTGGGCTCGGCGTGCAGAAAGTAGTGCACGATGGCCCCGTCCAGAGCCGGTTCAAGCCATACCTCCATGGTTCCGGTGACGGGTCCGGCCACCGTCCAGCGGATACCCTTCTCACCGCGCTCCTCGACAACATTGAGCTGCAGGTCAGGCCACCAACGGCGCCAATCCGCCGGGCGGGAGATGACACGGCCGATGTCCGCGGGATCTGCCGCGATAAAGGTCTGGTCGGCGACCTGAATGCTGTTCATCGCGCACCAGCTTAAGCCTCGCCGCCGAAGGAAACGCGGCAACGTCTTCGGCGATCTTGAGACCCCGACTAGTCTAGGCGGGTGCGAGAGTTCAGCGTTCCTGCCCCGTTCACCGTCGAGGACAACGCATCGGTGGTTCGTGCCGTCTACGACTACGAGCGTGAAGACCCCAACCAGGTGGCATTCTCCCGGCTCATCGGCGACGCCTGGACGCCGGTCACCTACGCCGAAGCCGCGGCACAGATCCGGGCGGTGGCCAATGGCCTGATCGCCAAGGGTGTGGCGCCCGGCGACCGGGTGGCCTTGATCTCGGCGACACGGTACGAGTGGACCATCATCGACTACGCGGTGCTCTCGATCGGTGCCATCACCGTGCCGATCTACGAGACCTCCTCGGCCGATCAGGTCCGATGGGTGCTGCAAGATTCGGCGGCAGTGGCGCTGTTCGTGGAATCCGATGCCCACGCCAAGATCGCCGAAGAACTCGCACCGGAGCTGCCGAGCCTGCGCACCGTGTTCCACATTGCCGGCTCCAGCGCACCCGCCGCCCTCGACGAGCTCGCCGAGGCGGGCACCGGGGTGGACCCCGCCGAACTCGAGGGCCGGCTGGCCGCGATCAAGGCGACCGATCCCGCCACCCTCATCTACACCTCCGGCACCACCGGACGCCCCAAGGGCTGCCAGCTCACCCACTCCAACTTGGTGTACGAAACACGCGGTGCGCGTGCCGTTTTCCCCGACTACCTACAAAAGGGCAGCCGGACACTGATCTTCCTGCCGCTGGCGCACGTGCTGGCACGCGGTATCGCGATGGCCTGCTTCCAGTCCAAGGTCAGCGTCGGATTCACCAGCGACATCAAGACACTGGTGCCCACCTTCGGGATCTTCAAGCCGACCTTCATCGTCTCGGTCCCGCGCATCTTTGAGAAGGTGTACAACACCGCCCGCCAGAACGCCCAGAACGACGGCAAGGGAAAGATTTTCGACGCCGCCGCGGACACCGCCATCGAGTACAGCGAGGCACTGGACAAGGGCGGCCCGGGCATCGTGCTGCGCGCCAAGCGCGCCGCCTTCGACAAGCTGGTGTACGGCAAGCTGCGTGCGGCGCTCGGTGGCGAGTGCGTGGCCTCGATTTCCGGTGGAGCCCCGCTGGGTGCCCGTCTGGGCCACTTCTACCGCGGTGTCGGCCTGACCATCTATGAGGGCTACGGCCTCACCGAGACCACAGCCGCCTGTGCCGTCAATGTCATCGGTGGTCTCAAGATCGGCAGTGTCGGACGGCCGTTGCCCGGTAACGCGGTGAAGATCGCCGATGACGGCGAGCTACTGGTCTCCGGTGGCGTGGTGTTCAGCGGCTACTGGAACAACGAGACCGCCACCAACGAATCGATCGTGGACGGCTGGTTCCACACCGGCGACCTGGGCGCGATCGACGAAGACGGATTCGTCACGATCACCGGGCGCAAGAAGGAAATCATCGTCACCGCCGGCGGCAAGAACGTCGCACCCGCGGTGCTGGAGGACCAGCTGCGCGCTCACCCGTTGATCAGCCAGGCCATGGCGGTCGGCGACAAGCAACCGTTCATCGGCGCCCTCATCACCATCGACCCCGAGGCCATCGACGGCTGGAAGCAGCGCAACGGTAAGCCTGCCGACGCCACCGTCGCCGACCTGGTCGAGGATCCCGACCTGCTCGCGGAGATCGGGACCGCGGTGAAAGCGGCCAATCAGGTTGTCTCCCATGCCGAAGCCATCAAGAAATTCCGGATCCTGCCGGTCGACTTCACCGAGGCCACCGGCGAGATGACACCGACGCTCAAGGTGAAGCGCAACGTGGTGGCCGAAAAATTCGCCGCGGACATCGACGCGATCTACTCGGGGACTTCCGAGTAACGAAGTCGGTAGACGATGAAGCTGGGCACGTCGACCACGTTCTGTAGCTCCGTGGGGAAGCGCCGCATCGCTTCAGCGGATGGGCGTGGTTCTGCGATCCGTTCGATGAGAAAGCCGGCCTCGGCGAAAGCGTCAGCCACCTGACCAAGCGGACGTCTCCAAAAGTGCTGAGTCACTTCGACATCCGCTTTGGTCCAGGTGTCGCTGACCAACTGTGACTGAAAGTATCCGTCCCGCTGATCGGGTAACGGGGCGCCGAACGGATGATCCAGCGAAATGACCGCCCAACCCCCGGGACGCAGGATTCGCGCGAACGATGCCAGCGGCACCCGCCAATCACGCAGATAGTGCAGGGTAAGCGAGCACGTCACCCCGTCGAACCACCGCGCTTCAAACGGCAGAGGTTCGGCCAGATCGGCGACCATCAACGTGGCCGCCGAACCGCAGCGCCCGCGCGCCTGGTCAACCATCGCCGGGCTCAGATCCACACCGGTGACATCGGCGCCCTCGCCGAGCAGCCAAGCACACTGAGCGCCGGAACCACATCCGGCGTCCAGCACCGTGCGACCGGTCAGCGGGCGCGGGATCAGCGAGCGCAGCGCCGGTCGTTCCAGCATCCCGTTGAAGGGGCCATCGTCGGTCGTGGCCGACCAAACCGGAGCGAGCCTGTCGTACACCTCACGCGTGTGCCGCGCATGTTCTGCTGGGTCCACCAACCCAGGTTAGGCGGACCCGCTGACCAGTTCGGCGAACCGGGCGGCGTGATGGTCCCAGCGCCAGTAGTCGGTCACCCAGCTGCGCCCCGCCGCCCCCATCGCGGCGGCACGTACCGGGTCGGACAAGATCTGGACAATCGCGTCGGTGATCGCGGAGACCGATCTGCCGTCGACGACGATTCCCGTTTCGCCGTCACGCACCGTCTCGGGCGCACCTCCTGAGTTGCCGGCGACCACCGGCACACCGCTGGCCGAGGCCTCCAGGAACACGATCCCCAGCCCCTCGACATCGAGACCGGCCCCACGCGTGCGGCACGGCATCGCGAAAACATCGCCCATCGCGTGGTGCGCGGGAAGCTCCTCCCACGGCACTCCCCCGGTGAAGACCACGTGATCATCAACCCCGAGGCGATTTGCCAATGCCCGCAACGGTTCTGCATAGGGGCCGCCGCCCACGATCACCAGGGCCGCGCCGCTCACCCGCTCTCTGATCGCGGGCAACGCCTCGATGAGCATGTCCTGTCCCTTGCGGGGAACGAGCCGGGAGACACACACGATGGTTGGCCGATCGCCGAGCCCATAGCGGTCGCGCAGCTCCGCGCGGGCCGCCGGATCGGGACGGAATCTGGTGGTGTCGACGCCCGACGGTAAGTATTCGAGCGCCGCGCGCGGACCGAATGCCGAGGCGAAGCGCCCCCGGGTGTAGCGGCTGACATAGGTGATCACATCGGTGCTCTCCCCGATCTGCCGCAGCGCGGATCGCGCCACCGGCAACATCGACCAGCCCACCTCGTGCCCATGCGTGCTGGCGGCCGTCACGGCGGCGCCCGCCGCCTTCGCCGATGAGGACAGCAGCGCCAGCGGAGCCGCCGCGCCGAACCACACCACCTCGGAACGCTGCGCGCGGATGAGGTCCACCATGCGCTGGCGAACACCGGGACCGGGCAGCATCAGCGAGGTCGGGTGCCGTACCACCTGGTATTCGGCGGCCGCGTCGTAGCGCTCGCACCCCTTCCAACGCGGCGCGTAGACGGTGACCTCATGCGATCCGGAAAGCCGCGCCACCATCTCCTGCAGATACGACTGGATGCCACCAGGCCTGGGAGGAAAATCGTTGGTGACCAACAGGATCCGTTGCCGCCGGCCGCCAAGATGAAATGTCACAGCACCTACCGTACTGGGCCTACCGCAGTGCACGAGAGGCGAGCCAGCCCTGCCACTGCCGCACCAACGTCACCTCGTCGATGCCCAGCGTCCGCTGAATCGCCGACCCGGCCGGCGCCGTCCCTGCCCCGTCCCGATACAACCGCGCCAGCGTGGGCTCACCGAACGCGTCGGCGACGTATTGCGCCACCGACCAGGCCTCCTCGTAAGCCTGGGTGCGGCGCGGGCCCGGATTATCGATCTCTTCGTCGGTGGGTAGATGATCTGGAATGCGCCCGGCCGCAAGGCTATTCGCCAAAGTGGGCGCCGCGTTCCGGAACGGGGTGCCGCTACCGCGCCGCCCGTTGTAGTCGGCAACGCCCTCCACCAGCCACAGCGGCGCATGATCACCGGTGACGGTGCGGGCAGCGGCGTGAAAGAGCTCGTGACGCAACACCACGCGGAACTGATCGGCCGGTAACGCCGCGGCACCGGGGGCCACGATCACCCGCTGGCCTACCGCGATTCCGCCGTCGACCCGGTCAACGACCGCCGCGGCGGCGATTCCCTCGGTATGTTCGCCACCGACAAGGGCGGCGAACTCCGCGTCGGTGCCCGCCGCGACGAACAGCATCCCCGGATAGCCTTGCGACCCCCAGAACTCGGACAGGGACGTCATGGCGCCATCTATCTCGCCGACGATTCGCGTGGCGACCTGCGCGCCGGGATGCCCGAGCACCACCACGTCCCGGTCGCCTATGCGTTTCCGTGTCTCAACCACCGGACCGAACTGCCAGGGTACGGCGACCTCGCTGGTGTCGAACAGCCGCCAGGAGCCGCTGTCGCGCTGCACCCCGATGGTGACGGGACGCCGGACGGCAACCTTGTCCACGCCGCTGACCGCATAGGACAGTTCCGCATCGAGCTTCCATTGTTGTTGCGCGGCAATGGGATCGGCAGGAACGTCAGCAGCGGTCCGGTATTCGAACGTATCGGTCGTGAGCTGTGCGAGATTGGCTTGCAGGCGCAGCTGCGCCGCGATGAACGATGGGCTGCCCGGGTCGAGCACGGCGCGCAATGCGACGGCGTCGTTGCTACGCAGCGCCCTGGAGTAGCTGTTCAGCAGTGCTTGGATGGATGTGCGGGCATCGCCTGCCGGCGTGGCGGGCCGCGCCACACAACCCCCGCACAGCAGGAGAAGGACCACCGCGAAAAGCGGTGTGCTGCGAATCAGTAGCGGCGCGCGTTGTAGATCGGGCCGGAGGACGTGATCGGCACGACCGCGACCGGAACACCGTAGGTGGAGGCGTGCACCATCATGCCGTTGCCGACATAGATACCCGTGTGCGAAGCGTCGCCGTAGAAGTTGATGATGTCGCCCGGCTGCAATTCACTCAGCGCAACCGGCGTACCGCCACGGGCCAGCGCCTGGCTGGAGTGCGGCAGCGAAACACCCTGCTGACCGTAGGCCCACATGACCAGACCCGAGCAGTCGAAGGCGTTGGGGCCGGAACCGCCCCACGAGTACGGGGCACCGATGCGGGTCAGTGCCGCGGCGACGGCACCAGCGCCTGCCGGGGATCCGCCACCGCCGATGGCGGCTTCCGGTGCGGGTGCCGCGGCGGCGGCCTGCATCAGCGGCTCGGGGGCATCGGCGGCCTCGCCGGGCTCCACGGGCGGCGGGGGCACCGGGGCCGGCGCGGCCAGTTGAGCACGCTGCCCGGGGCTCAGGGTGTTGTACTGCGACTTGACGACGGCGATCTGAACCTGCAACTGGCTCTGCTTGGCCTGCAGAGAAGCGCGCACGTTCTTGGCTTGCTCGGCGGCCACCCGCGCCGCTTCGACGGCGTCACGGGAGCGCTGCTCGGCCTGGTCCGCGGAGGCCTGAGCGGCGCGGTAGCTGTCCATCCGGCTGCGCATCTCGCCGCCGACCGTGCGCTGCACAGACAGCTGATCGATGAGGTTCTGCGGCGAGTTGGAGGTCAGCACGGCGCCGTAGCCGCTGGTGGTACCGCCCATGTAGGCAGCGACCATCGCCTTGTTGACGTCGACCTGATAGGTGGAGACCGCCATGCGCGCGGCCTTGGCGACGGCCTCGTCAGCCAGAACACTCTTCTCGGCGTCCCGCTGTGCCGCGAGCTTGGCATCGAGGTCGATCTTCGCCGTGTTAGCTGCCTCGGAGGTCGCCTCGGCCTGGCGAGAGAGCTCGTTGAGCTTCTTCACGGCGTCGTTGTTGGGATCGGCGGTAGCGGTCTGCCCTCCCGCAAATACCCCGCCGACCAGGGCGGCAGCAGTCACAGCGAGCATCGTGCGCCGGAGTGGAGAGGGCGTCAGTCGATCCGAGTGATTTCGAAGAAGACGCCCGACACTCAACTGACTACATCCCTTTACTGCAATATGATCGCCGCGAACTACGGCGCCGATAGGTCTCAGATAGGTTACGAAATGGCATCGGCGTTGTCCACCGCAGTGTGGAATGACGTCAACGTCGCGTAAGCGCCGGTTCCCCTCCCCGTTTCCGGGGTAGGCCATCACGTACCTCTTTCGAGTGTGCCTTATGCGACTCCGGCATCGGGCGTCTTCGCCGAAACAGGCGTGTCGTAGGTGCGCTGAATCGGCACCAGGCGCAGCCTGGGTGCCATCCCCGCGTCGGCCAGAACGGCCAGTGCGGCGCGCTCGTCCTCGGCGAGTGTCTGGGGCACCCCGAGCAGCACGCTGACCACACAGTCGTCGCATCCCGGGCCGCGCATCGCGCAATCGTCGCAATCAATGAGCATGGCTCCTCCTATCCCTTGAGTCGTTCTTTCGGGTTCGAGCGGACGGTAACCGCGGCCACCGACAAGTAGCCGTTCCCTGGCACGCTGAGGACATGACGGATCAGCAACAACCTGTGCACACCGACCGCCGCCGCGCCGAATCGTTCGGCGGCTCCGCCGACGCGTACGACCGTCACCGTCCCCGCTATCCGCAGCCACTCATCGCTGAACTCATGTCGGGAGGTCCGGTGCGTGTCCTGGACGTCGGCGCGGGTACCGGGATCGCGGCGGCACAGCTGCGCGCGGCCGGCGCCCAGGTGCTCGCCGTCGAACCGGATGCCCGGATGGCGCGGATGGCCGCCGAGAAGGGCATCGATGTCGAGGTCGCCGGCTTCGAGGATTGGCAGCCGGCGGACCGGACCTTCGATCTGGTGCTGTTCGCGCAGTCCTTCCACTGGGTGGAACCCCGCGCCGCGCTGCGGAAGGTGCTGACGGTGCTGAATCCCGCCGGCCGCCTCGCCCTGGTGTGGAACCGCATCGAACCCACCGCGCCCACCCAGAGCGATCTGGACACCGTCTATGCCGATTTCATGGCCACCGCGAGACGTCCGTCCATCAACACCGAGGACACGGTGTCCCCCATCATCGAGAAGTCCGGGTATCGCGTGCAGCACCTGCGATTCGCGGAACAGAAGCACTTCTCCACCCAGGCGTACCTGGACATGGTGTTCACCTACTCCAATCACCTCACGCTCGATCCCGCCGACCGCAGCGCGTTGCGCGCCCGGCTGGAAGAGCTGATCGGCGCGGGCGGTGTCGACACCAAGAACGACGCACTCGCCTTGATCTGCACTCCCGTGACGTAAGACCCGGGATGTCGGTCCTGGGCTTTACGTTCGGGTCATGACGCGGCTTGATGCTCATCACGCGGGCGGCTCATCGCAGCTGACCTTCGACCAGGTGGGCACGCTGCACGACACCACCTTCGTGGTGGTGGACCTGGAGACGACCGGCGGCAGCGCGGAAAACGACGCCATCACCGAGATCGGCGCGGTCAAGGTGCGTGGCGGCGAGGTGCTCGGCGAGCTGGCCACCCTGGTCGATCCGAAACGATCGTTGCCGCCACAGATCGTCCGCCTCACCGGCATCACCTCGGCGATGCTGGTCGACGCACCACCGATTGAGCAGGTGCTGCCGACTTTTCTCGAATTCGCCCGTGGCGCAGTCCTCGTCGCCCACAACGCCGGCTTCGATATCGGTTTTCTGAAGGCGGCCGCTCGACAATGCGGCATCGACTGGCCCCAGCCCTCCGTCGTATGCACGGTCCGGCTGGCTCGCCGGGTGCTGTCCCGCGATGAGGCGCCGCGCGTCAGCCTGAGCGCACTGGCACAGCTGCTCGGCGCGTCCACCACCCCCAATCACCGGGCGCTCGACGATGCGCGAGCCACTGTCGATGTCCTGCACGCGCTGATCGCCCGGGTCGGTAATCAGGGCGTGGACACCATGGGCGAGCTGCGGCGATACCGCACCCAGGTGCCCAACGCACTGCGCGGAAAGCGCGCCCTGGCCGATGGAATGCCTTATACCCCAGGTGTTTACCTGTTTCGCGGACCTTCCGGTGAGGTGCTTTATGTAGGCACCGCGGTCAATCTGCGCCGACGGGTCCAGCAGTACTTCACCGGCGCGGACCCCCGTGGCCGGATGCGTGAGATGGTCACCATCGCCACCGCGGTGGACCATGTGCCCTGTGCGCATCCGCTGGAGGCCGCGGTGCGCGAACTGCGGTTGTTGGGTGCGCACGCACCGCCGTACAACCGCAAGTCCCGGTTTCCGCACCGCTGGTGGTGGGTGGTGCTCACCGAAGAACCGTTTCCCCGGTTCGCCGTGGTCCGCAGCACGAACGGACGGCCGATGCTCGGCCCTTTTCGCATGCGCGGCGAGGCGACGACGGCCGCACTGACCCTCGCCCGGTTCACCGGTGTGCGCACCTGCACCACACGCATCGGATCTGGCGGCACGCACGGCCCCGCCTGTGACGGCCAGTCGTACCCGCATGGCACCGCCTCGCCGTGTCCCGCCGCTGCCGGGATGGATGCGCCCGAATACCGCGACGGACTGGACACCGCCCTCGCCGTCATCGCCGGCACTCAGGGAGCACCGCTGCATGCCATGTGCGACAGGGTCGCCGAGCTGGGCGCCCTGCGGCGTTACGAAACCGCGGCGCGGCAACGGGATGCGACAGCCGCGCTCATCGAGGCATTGGCCCGCCAGCACCGCCTGGACGCCCTGGCCCGTATCGAGGAACTGATCGCCGCGCGCCCCGACGGCGAGGGCGGATGGCAGATCGCGGTGGTGCGGCACGGGCAGCTGGCCGGGGCCGCGGTGGCCCGAAAAGGTGTCCCGCCGATGCCTGTGGTGCAGGTGGCGTCGGCGTCGGCGCAGGTGGTGCTACCCACGCCGGAACCGTTTGGCGGGGCCGCTCCGGAGGAAACCGGGCTGATCACCCGTTGGCTGGCCGAACCCGGGATACGGATCGTGTCATCGACCGACGGCTATGCGGAGTCGACCGGATGCGCCGCGGCGCTGCGGGACTGGGCGATGACCGCGCGCAGTGCCCGCATGGCCCAGACCGTGCACCAGGACGACCGGGGAATGGCCGAGCTACTCAGAGTCGCTACCCCTGCTGCGACCCCAGCCGCTGGCTGACGGCTATCCAGTTGTCCAGAAGCGCCGCCGCCGCGCCCGAGTCGATGGCGGTGGATACCCGGGCGAGCGCGCTCTCCCATGCGGGCAGCCACTGGGCGTCGCTGGCCAGTCCGGCATGCGCGACCATGGCACCCGCGGCGTTGAGTAGCACCGCGTCCCGAACCGCGCCGGTACCGCCGGCCAGCACCGCGCGCACCTCGGCGGCATTGAACTCCGGATCACCGCCGACCAATTCCTCCAGCCGGGCGCGCGCGAAGCCGAAGGCGGCGGGATCGAACCGCAGCGTGTCGACGGTGCCTGCCTGAACCCGCCAGATGGTGCTGGTCGTGGTGGTGGTCAGTTCGTCGAGCCCGTCATCGCCGTGCACCACCAGCACGCTGGACCCGCGGCCCGCGAACACACCCGCCGTCACCTCGGCCAGGTCGGCGAACGCACAACCGATCAGGCCTGCCCGGGGACGGGCCGGGTTCGTCAGTGGCCCAAGCAGATTGAAGACCGTCGGGACGCCGATCTCGCGGCGCACCGCCGAGGCGTACCGGTACGAGGGATGGAAATGCGGTGCGAAACAGAATCCGATGCCCACCTCGGCGACGCTGCGCATCACCTGCTCGGGTCCCAGGTCGATGCGCACACCCAGCTTCTCCAGGGTGTCCGCACCCCCGGCCAGCGAGGACGCCGCCCGGTTGCCGTGCTTGACGACTGGCACCCCGCACGCCGCCACCACGATGGATGCCATCGTGGACAGGTTCACCGTGTTGGCGCCGTCGCCTCCGGTGCCGACGATGTCGACGGCGTTGGCACCGATCAGCTCGCCCTGAGAATCCCCGGGGAACGCGATCGCGTGCGACAGCATGGTGTCGGCCAGCTCCCCCACCTCATCGGAGGTCGGGCGCTTCATGCGCATCGAGACCCCGAAGGCCGCGATCTGCGCCGGAGTGGCCGCGCCCGTCATGATCTGGTCCATGGCCCAGGCCGCCTGCCCCGCCGTCAGGTCGCGGCGGTTGGTCAGCTCTCCCAGTACCTGGGGCCAGGAATGTTCCAGCACGCCGCAAATGCTCCCATGGCGGCGGCGCTGACAACAAAGGACTAAATGCCTTCCGGGCCAGCCGCGACACGCCGGGCGCAGGTCACCGGCACTACTCTCGGCAGAGGCCACACGCATTGTGGAGAGTCGGTCACAAATCAATGTCGGACCCGAGTGGCTCTCGACAACTACAAAGCGTCATACTTACGGCGTGACGACCGCAGCAGCCCCAGGATCGCCGGCGGGAACCGCCATTACCCAGCGGGTTCATTCACTGAACCGGCCCAACATGGTGAGTGTTGGCACCATCGTCTGGCTTTCCAGTGAATTGATGTTCTTTGCTGGACTCTTCGCCTTCTACTTCACCGCCCGGGCTCAGTCCGGCGGTAATTGGCCCCCGGAGCCCACCGAGCTGAACCTTGGCCTGGCCATCCCGGTGACCGCGGTGCTGGTCGCCTCCTCGTTCACCTGTCAGATGGGCGTGTTCGCCGCCGAGCGCGGTGACGTCTTCGGGCTGCGTCGCTGGTACGTCATCACCCTCATCATGGGTACTTTCTTCGTGCTCGGCCAGGGCTACGAGTACATGAACCTCGTACGCGAGGGCACCACCATTGCCGGCAGCGCCTACGGTTCAACCTTCTACTTGGCCACCGGCTTTCACGGCCTGCACGTCATCGGCGGTCTCGTCGCCTTCATCTATCTGCTGATTCGCACCCGGATGAGTAAGTTCACTCCGGCCCAGGCGACCTCCGCGATCGTGGTGTCCTACTACTGGCACTTCGTCGACATCGTGTGGATCGCATTGTTCGCCACCATCTACTTCGTCCGTTGAACCAGCCCAGCCCGGTGAAGGGAGCACAACAGGTGAGCGTGGAGCCCGCAAAGGACACAGCCGCCAAGAATCGCGCACGCCGCAAATTCCGCCGTCGCGTCTCAGCAGGTTTGCTGCTGCTGATCGCGCTGGTGGTTGCCGGCGGCTTGGCCTCGACCTTCACGCCCACCCCGCAGGTCGCGGTGGCCGACGAGGACAAGTCGGCTCTGCTGCGCACCGGCAAGCAGCTGTACGAGACCTCGTGCATCACCTGCCACGGCGCGAACCTGCAGGGTGTGCCCGACCGCGGCCCCAGCCTGATCGGCGTGGGCGAGGCGGCCGTCTACTTCCAGGTCTCCACCGGCCGCATGCCGGCCATGCGCAACGAGGCTCAGGCCCAGCGCAAGGACCCGATCTTCGACGAAGAGCAGACCGACGCCCTCGGCGCCTACATCCAGGCCAACGGCGGCGGCCCTCAGGTGATCCGCGACCGTGACGGCGCGGTGGCCCAGGAGTCGCTGCGGGGTAACAACATCGCCCGCGGTGGTGACCTGTTCCGCCTCAACTGCGCGTCGTGCCACAACTTCACCGGCCGCGGCGGCGCGCTGTCGTCGGGCAAGTTCGCTCCCGAGCTGGACCCGGCCACCGAACAGCAGATTTACACCGCGATGCTGACCGGACCGCAGAACATGCCGAAGTTCTCGGATCGTCAGCTCACCCTCGATGAGAAGAAGGACATCATCGCCTACGTCCGCGCCTCGAGTGAGACACCGGATCCCGGTGGCTACGGGCTGGGCGGCTTCGGACCGACCTCCGAAGGTATGGCCATGTGGATCATCGGCATCGTCGCCGCCATCGCCGCGGCATTGTGGATTGGAGCACGCGCGTGAGCGTGAGTGACGCTGACAAGCCAGAGATCCCGAGTGATGAGCAGCTCGCGAGCATGAGCCGCGACGAGCTGGTCAAGCTCGGCACCAACCTCGACGGCGTCGAGATTGTGTACCGCGAACCGCGCTGGCCCGTCGAGGGCACCAAGGCCGAGAAGCGTGCTGAGCGCCTGGTGGCGCTGTGGTTCGCCCTCGGCGGTGTGTTCGGCCTGGCCCTGCTCGGGGTGTTCCTGTTCTGGCCGTGGGAGTACAAGCCCTTCGGCGACCCGGGGAACGCGCTGTACAACCTGGCGACCCCGCTGTACGGCCTGACTCTTGGCTTGTCGGTGCTGTCGCTGGGTATCGGCGCCGTGCTGTACACCAAGAAGTTCATCCCGCAGGAGATCTCCATCCAGGACCGTCACGACGGCCCGGGTTCGGCCGAGGTGGACCGCAAGACCATCGTCGCCCAGCTGCAGGACACTCTGGACACCTCGACCCTGCCGCGCCGCAAGATGATCGTGCGGGCGCTGGGCTTCGGTGTCGGCGCCATGGGTGCCGGTACCGCCGTCGCGTTCATCGGCGGCATGATCAAGAACCCGTGGGCCAAGGTGGTCCCCACCGCCAACGGCAAGCAGCCGGTGCTGCTCACCAGCGGCTGGACCCCGCGCTACCACGGTGAAACCGTCTACCTGGGCCGGGCCGTCGGCAGCAGCTCCAACGTGCTGCTGAAGATCCGCCCCGAGGACATCGACGCCGGCGGCATGGAAACCGTGTTCCCGTGGCGCGAGTCCGATGGCGACGGCACCACCGTCGAATCGCACGAGAAGCTGTCGCACATCCAGATGGGCATCCGTAACCCGGTGATGCTGATCCGCGTGCGTCCCACCGATATGCCCAAGGTGGTCAAGCGCAAGGGCCAGGAGAACTTCAACTACGGAGATCTCTTCGCCTACACCAAGATCTGCTCGCACCTGGGTTGCCCCACATCACTTTTCGAGCAGCAGACCTACCGCATTCTGTGCCCGTGCCACCAGTCGCAGTTCGACGCTCTGCACTTCGCCAAGCCCATCTTCGGGCCCGCGGCGCGTGCGCTGGCACAGCTGCCCCTCACCGTCGACAAGGACGGATACCTCGTCGCCAACGGCGACTTCGTTGAACCCGTCGGACCCGCATTCTGGGAGCGCAAATCATGAGCGATACAGCCCAAAAGCCCTCGCGCGCAGCCAAACAAGCCGAGGCGATTGATTCGCGGTATCACCTCGCCGCCGGAGTGAAGCGGCAGATCAACAAGGTCTTCCCCACCCACTGGTCGTTCATGCTCGGCGAGATCGCGCTGTACAGCTTTATCGTGCTGCTGCTCTCGGGTGTGTACCTGACCCTGTTCTTCGACCCGTCGATGTCCGAGGTCACCTACAACGGCATCTACCAGCCGCTGCGCGGCGTGCAGATGTCCAAGGCCTATGAGACCACCCTGAACATCAGCTTCGAGGTGCGCGGCGGTCTGTTCGTGCGGCAGATCCACCACTGGGCCGCCCTGATGTTCGCGGCGTCGATCATGGTGCACATGGCCCGCATCTTCTTCACGGGCGCGTTCCGGCGTCCTCGCGAGGCCAACTGGGTCATCGGCGCGCTGCTGTTCATCCTGGCCATGTTCGAAGGGTTCTTCGGATACTCGCTGCCCGACGATCTGCTCTCGGGCACCGGTATCCGCGCGGCGCTCTCGGGTATCACCATGGGTCTTCCGCTCATCGGTACCTGGATGCACTGGGCGCTGTTCGGCGGCGACTTCCCCGGCAACATCCTGATCCCCCGCCTGTACGCCATGCACATCCTGCTGATCCCGGCGATCATCCTGGCGCTCATCGGTATTCACCTGGCCCTGGTCTGGTACCAGAAGCACACCCAGTTCCCCGGCCCCGGCGCCACCGAGAAGAACGTGGTGGGTGTGCGCATCCTCCCGGTGTTCGCCCTCAAGGGTGGATCCTTCTTCGCCTTCACCACCGCCATCCTGGCGCTGATGAGTGGTCTGCTGCAGATCAACCCGATCTGGGTGCTGGGTCCGTACAAGCCCTCGCAGATCTCCGCGGGTAGCCAGCCGGACTTCTACATGATGTGGACCGACGGCCTGCTGCGCATCATCCCGGCCTGGGAGATCTACCCGTTCGGGCACACCATCCCGCAGGCGGTGTGGGTTGCCGTCGGCATGGGCGTGGTGTTCGGTCTGCTGATCGCGTACCCGTTCCTGGAGAAGAAGCTCACCGGCGACGACGCTCACCACAACCTGCTGCAGCGTCCGCGTGACGCTCCGGTCAGGACGGCCATCGGCTCGGCGGCGATCTCGCTCTACATGCTGTTCACGCTCATGTGCATGAACGACATCATCGCGCTGAAGTTCCACATCTCGCTGAACGCGACCACGTGGATCGGCCGTATCGGCATGGTCATCTTGCCCGCGGTGGTCTACTACATCGCCTACCGGTGGGCCATCGGCCTGCAGCGCAGCGACCGCGCGGTCCTGGAGCACGGCATCGAGACCGGCATCATCAAGCGCCTGCCGCACGGCGAGTACATCGAAATCCACCAGCCGCTGGCCGGTGTCGATGAGCACGGCCACGCGATCCCGCTGGAATACCAGGGCGCACCGGTGCCCCAGCGCATGAACAAGCTGGGCTCCGCCGGTGCACCCGGCACCGGCTCGTTCTTGTTCGCCGACCCCACCGACGAACAACACGCACTGGCCGAAGCCGAGCACGAGGCGCACCACAAGTCGCTGCTCGCCCTCAAGGAGTACCAGGACGGCGAGCCGGCGACCAACGGGTCGAACGGCCACGGCCACTAAGGAAGTCAGCACTACAGTTGAGTCCCGCATGCGAAAGCATGCGGGACTCAACTGTTTTAGGGGTGGGCTGCTCACTCCCCCATCGACCGGCTAGCGTGGCCGTATGCACGAGATGAGCCGTCAGGAATGGTGGGCCTTCGCCTCGGCGGGAACCCGCACCGGAATGCTCGGCCTGGTGCGCGCCAACGGCGCGCCCGTCGTCACGCCCGTCTGGTTCGTGCTGCACGAGGGTCCCACCGGCGACGAACTGATCTTCACAACGGGGACGGACACGTTGAAAGGCAAGGCGATCCGGCGGGACCCCCGTATTTCGCTGGCGGTCGATGATCAGCGACCGCCGTTCTCCTACGTGCAGTTCACCGCCGAGGCCCGGCTGACGAACGACTACGACGAGATGCTCACCTGGGCGACCAAAATCGGCGGCCGCTACATGGGGGCCGAGCAAGCCGAGCAGTTCGGCCGGCGCAACGCGGTTCCCGAGGAGTCACTTGTCCGGGCAAGGATCACCAAGGTGATCGCCCGCGCCGGCATCGCCGACTTCTAGCGTCGAGATCGACGTTTTGCAGTGAAAGCGCAAGTGCGGTCCTGCGAAAAGCAACTTTGGGAGAAGTGACTATGCGGCCGAAGACCCTGATGAACGGAGCTCACGCAGCTTCTTGAGCGTCAGCCACGGGATCGCTCCCATCGCGCAGGTGATCACCCCAGCGAATGCAAACGCGACGATGGCCGCGGTATCGCTGTCCACCGCCAGTAGATAGGTACCGGTGACCACCGCCAGCAGCGCGAGGCCGATCGCACCGGCGATACCCACCGTGGCCCGCAGCCACAGACGATCCACCACCGCGGTCTTGGCGGCTGCCTCGCTGGCCGCCCGGTACGCCGGGGAGCCGGGACCGCTGTAGTCCTTCGGTACGTGGCTCACATGATCCGCGAGACCGCCGAAGGTCTTGAGCTTCTCGGTCGAGGCCTCCGCCGGCTGCGGACCAGATATGGCCGCCGCCCCACCGGAGGTGTTGGCGCCCTTGGATTTGGACGTACCACGTGCCGAGCGCTGAGCAGCAGTCTTTCGGGCGCGCAGCAGCAGCGGCACCGCACCGACGATGACGGCCAGACATACGCCGATGACGATGTAGATCCCCCAGGACGAGCCAGAAGATCCCGAGTCCTGCCCCATGCCCGCGATCACCACGATGGCGCCGACCAGCATTCCGACGAACGCCAACCAGATGACCCCGCACAACCCGATCAGCATCCGATCGACGGACTCGGGCGATGACCGCCGCAGCGGACCCGCAAGTGCCTCCAGTGGCTTGGCCAATCGACCTGCTGGCATCAGCAGGTGGCCTGCGCCGAATTGTTGTTGTTAGAGGACAACACCTGGCCATCGCTGGTGGTGATCGTGCAGTTGAGCTGGCTCAGCCGCAGGAAACTGCTCGCCGAGACCGAGCCGATCTCCGAGTTCGAGATGGGTGTGACGGTAATCGACCACGGGATGTACACGTTCGGGTTCACCCGGGTACGCCCGGAGCCGTCGGTCCAGGTGATCGAGATGCGATCAAGCGGAGCCTTGGAACCGGTCACCGAGTACGTGATCTGCCGCGGCCCGGCCGGCGTGGTGGTTGTCGGGGGCGGTGGCGGCGGGGGCGGCGGCTCGGTGGTCGGCGGCGGAGGCGGAGGGGGCGGCGGAGGTGTCGTGGTGGTGATGATCTCGTTCCACGGTGTGGTGCTCGGCGTCGGTGTGACAGAGCTGCTCTTGGCGGCGCCATTCGTCTCGTCCGAACGCCCGGCCACCAGGAGTGCCACGGACGCGACCAGAGTGATCGCGGCGATGATCGCCGCGACTCCGACTACCCACGGCCACCGCGGCGGTGGCGGCTCCTCGCCGTCGACCAATTGGGTCTCGTACTCGTCGTACGGCACATACGGGCTGGTGAATTGCTCGGATTCGGGCGCAGAGTACGCCTGAGAATGAAAGGCGGCAGAGTCCGCCCCGGACGACTCGGGAGCCGCGTCATCCCCGCTCGGACCGTCCAGATCCGGAACCTCCCCGGGATTCCCCGACCCTGGGTTGTCCGTCCCACTCATCTACACAAGTTCCTTTTCGTCACTTCCCGCTCCCCGGCGGGCCACCTGCCTGAGGGGCCATGGCAACGATAGCCAAAGCAATCCGGGGCGACGAATCCCGACGGTCCTAAAAACCAAACTGACCACCGGATTGTTATCGAAAACGTGATAGTGCACACGCCGACGTCACACCAGTCACGACTGCCCCGCCGCAAAGTACGGGTATCGCCTTGGGTGACGGCAAAACGCTCGATGAGCTAGTGCTTCTCCGCGCCGATGTGGTACTCGAAGACCAAGCCGGCGACCGCGCTGAGGACGAACACCCCGCCCGCGGCAATCAGCCACGGGAGCCACAGCGCCACACCCACCGCGGTGGTGGCGGCAGCCAGGGCGATCATGATGGGCCACCAGCTGTGCGGGCTGTAGAAGCCCAGTTCTCCGGCGCCGTCCGCGATCTCGGCATCCTCGTAGTCCTCGGGCCGGGTGTCCAGACGGCGAGCCACGAAGCGGAAGAACGTGGAGATGATCAGCGACAGTCCGGTGGTCATCGCCATTGCGGTGGTGCCGGCCCATTCGACGCCGCCGTTGGCGTACATGGCGGTCAAGACCGCGTACACCACGGTGGCCAGGGCGAAGAATCCGGTGAGGATCTCGAAGAGTCGGGCTTCGATATGCATGCTGCGCTCCCTCGCCTAGTTCTTGGCCGCGTTGTTGTCTGCCGGCGCGAGTTCGCCGCGACGGCCATCGAACGGCCTGGTGGTGATCGAGACCGGTGACTGACCGATGGAGGCGAGCGCCTCGGCGTTGGTCTTACCCGCCTTGCGTGCGTCCAGATAGAACTTGAAGTCGTTGGGGCTGACCACGCGCAGCTCGAAAGCCATCATCGAGTGATAGGTGCCGCACATCTCAACGCAGCGCCCCACGAACGCGCCTTCCTTCAGGATCTTGCTGACCTGGAAGACGTTGTCGGAGTTGTTGGCCTTGGGCTCGGGCATCACGTCGCGAGTGAACAGGAACGGCACCACCCGGAACGAGTGGATGACATCGGCCGAGGCCAGCTGGAATTCGATGCTCTTGCCGCTGGGCAGCACCAACACCGGGATCTCCGAAGAGGTTCCGACGGTCTCGATCTTGTCGAAGTTCAGGTAGGTGCGGTCCTCACGGTTCAGGCCGCGCACCGGGCCGACGAGCTCCTTACCGTGCGCGTCCTTGCCCTCAGGCTTGGAGGTCATCGCCTTCTTGCGCTCTGGGTCGGCGCCCTCGTAGTTGAGGCTTCCGTCCTTGAACGCGACCTTCTGGTAGCCGAACTTCCAGTTCCATTGGAAGGCCGTGACATCGACGACGACCTCGGGGTTCGGGTCCTTGTGCATGACCTTGTTCTGCACCACGACGGTGAAGTAGAAGAGCACCGCGATGATCAGGAAGGGCACCACCGTCAGGACCAGCTCCAGCGGCAGGTTGTAGCCGAACTGGCGCGGGAATTCGGTGTCGCCCGGCTTGTGACGGTGGAACGCGACGGTCCAGAAGGTCAGGCCCCAGACAATGACGCCGACGACCAGCGAAGCGACGACTGCCCAGGTCCACAAGGGGGCCATGTAGTCGTGTGCTTCGGGGGTGATGCCCTCGGGCCAGCCGAACCGCAGCACTTCTTGGACGCTACAACCGCTGAGCAGGAAGCTCGCCGCGCCCAACAGCACCACAGTGGCCAGCAGGGACGACCGTGAGCCGGACCGTGACGTCACGTTTTTAGCCTCCTGTTTCGCCTGCAAAATCTATCGCTGACCAGTGGCAGCAATCGAATACTACGCAGCGTAGACCACGCCGTCGCATCAGGGATGCGACGGGGCCGGTATCGGGACCTAGGTCCTGAGACACCCCCCGGGATGTTGCATACTTGGCCGCGTGTGTGGACTGGTGGCGTGGCTGGGCCCGCCCGGGTCTTCCCTCGAATCTCATAGCCCCGCGGTGGATGCGGCGATGGTGCATATGCGCCATCGCGGCCCCGATGAGCCGGGCATTTGGCATGAGGGAAACGTGCTCTTCGGCTTCAACCGGCTGTCGATCATCGACATCGCGCATTCGCACCAGCCGCTGCGTTGGGGACCCGCGGACGCGCCGAGCCGGTATGTGTTGGTCTTCAACGGTGAGATCTACAACTACCTAGAACTCCGCGACGTGCTCCGGTCCGAATATGGCGCCGTTTTCGCCACGGAGGGCGACGGTGAGGCCATCCTGGCTGCGTACCACTTCTGGGGTCCGGACGCGCTGCACCGGCTGCGCGGCATGTTCGCTTTCGCGATCTGGGACACCGTCGAGCGGGAGTTGTTCTGCGCACGCGATCCTTTCGGCATCAAGCCGCTGTTCATGGCGACGGGCCCGGGCGGTACCGCGCTGGGCAGCGAGAAGAAATGCCTGCTGGACCTCGTCGAGCAGCTGGGCATCGGCACCGAGCTGGATCTGCGCGCGCTGCAGCACTACACCACGCTGCAGTACGTCCCGGAACCCGAGAGCCTGCACACCGAGATCCGCCGTCTGGAATCCGGCTCGTACGCCCGCATCACGCCCGGACAGGAGCCGCGGGTGACGCGCTACTTCCCGGCCCGGTTCGAGGTGACGCCCTTTACCCGCGCCACCCGCCAGTCGCGCTATGACGAGATCACCGAGGTGCTCTCCGATTCGGTGGCCAAGCACATGCGCGCCGACGTCACGGTCGGCTCTTTCCTCTCGGGCGGTATCGACTCGACGGCCATCGCCGCACTGGCGATCCGGCACAACCCGAACCTCATCACGTTCACGACAGGCTTTGAGCGACAGGGCTATTCGGAAGTCGATGTGGCCGTGGAGTCGGCACAGGCGATCGGCGCCCGGCATGTCGTGAAGGTGGTCAGCCAGGAGGAGTTCGTCTCCGCGCTGCCGGAAATCGTTTGGTACTTGGATGATCCGGTGGCGGACCCGTCGCTGGTGCCGTTGTTCTTCGTGGCCCGTGAGGCGCGCAAGCACGTCAAGGTGGTGCTCTCGGGCGAGGGCGCCGACGAGCTGTTCGGCGGTTACACGATCTACCGGGAACCCTTGTCACTCAAGCCCTTCGACTATCTGCCGGGTGCGCTGCGGCGCGGCGCGGCGCGGTTGTCGGCCGCCATCCCGGATGGGGTGCGTGGCAAGAGCCTGCTGCATCGCGGGTCGATGACACTGGAGCAGCGCTACTACGGGAACGCCCGCAGCTTCGACGATGAGCAGCTGCGCGCGGTGCTCCCCCACTACCGCCCGGAATGGGGCCATCAGGACGTCACGGCAGCCCTCTACGAGCGGTGCGCGGGCTGGGATCCGGTGGCCCGCATGCAGTATGTGGATCTGTTCACCTGGCTGCGCGGCGACATCTTGGTCAAGGCCGACAAGATGACGATGGCGAACTCGCTGGAACTGCGGGTGCCGTTCCTCGATCCCGAGGTGTTCAAGGTGGCCTCCCGGCTGCCCTATCAGGAAAAGATCACCCGCGAGACCACCAAATACGCCCTTCGCAAGGCATTGGAACCCATTGTGCCGGCGCATGTTCTGCACCGGACCAAGCTGGGCTTCCCGGTGCCCATCCGGCATTGGTTTGTCGACGGGCTACTGCACGAATGGGCCCGCGAGATGCTTGCCACCACGCAAGCAGGGCACCTCATCGACGTGCCCGCGGTCGGACGCATGCTCACCGAGCACGCGGCGGGCGTCAGCGATCACAGCCGCAGGCTGTGGACGGTGCTGATCTTCATGCTGTGGCACGCGATCTTCGTCGAGCAGTCAGTGCGGCCCCAGATTCAGGAGCCGCACTACCCGGTGCAGCTCTAGAGAGCCGCGCCGATCTCTTCGGCAGCATCGGGGCCGTACGCGTCCGCAAGACGGGCCAGTGCCTCGTCGCGCTCCCACAACCATTCCTGGGTGCCAACGGTCTCCAGCACCAGCGTGGCCACCAGCGATCCCAGCTGTGCCGAACGCTCCAGGTTCAGGCCGGCGCTACGGGCGCTGAGGAATCCGGCGCGCCAGGCGTCGCCGACTCCGGTGGGGTCGACCTGACCCTTCTCCGGGACCACACCCACCTTGAGGGATGTGCCGTCCTTTTCGACGATCTCGACGCCGTCGGCACCGAGGGTGGTGATGCGCAGCTCGACGCGCTCACGCACATCGGCCTCGGTCCACCCCGTCTTGGACAGCAGCAGATCCCACTCGTAGTCGTTGGTGAACAGGTAGGTGGCACCACCGACGAGTTCACGTGCCTGCTCACCGGACAACCGGGCCAGCTGCTGTGATGGATCGGCGGCGAACGGCAGCCCAAGGCTGCGGCATTCCTCGGTGTGCCGGAACATCGCGTCGGGGTCATTTGCCCCGACGATCACCAATTCCGGTGTGCCGGTGCGCGATACAACATCGGCCAGCGAGATGTCGCGGGCTTCGGACATCGCGCCCGGGTAGAACGACGCGATCTGGGCCATGTCTTGGTCGGTGGTGCACACGAAACGCGCGGTGTGGGCGGTCTCGGAGATCAACACGGCGTCGCAGTTGACGCCGTGGTTCTCGAGCCATGAGCGGTACTCGGCGAAGTCCGCGCCCACCGCACCCACCAGGGCGGGCTTGCCGCCGAGCACACCGATGGCGAACGCGATGTTCCCTGCCACGCCACCGCGGCGGATCTCCAGGTCGTCCACCAGGAAGCTGAGGGACACCTTCTGCAGGTGTTCGACCAGCAGCTGCTCGGAGAACTTGCCGGGGAAGTTCATGAGGTGGTCGGTCGCAATGGATCCGGTGACGATGATGGACACGCGTGAGACCCTTCGTTGGATTCGGGCGGTTGGGCAAGTCGACAGACAGGCCCCAGAAGCTTACCTAACGTAACTGTTCCGGGGTTGTGGCCGATTGCTAGCCTGGTTTGTTGGGGAGTGAGATCGGGGACACGATTTTCAGGAGAATCAATGGCTGAACCAGGTTATTCGACGGTGCCCTACCCTGGTTTACCGCCCATGCCGCCGCCGGTCGACTACCCCGAACGCAAGCGCAAGGTGCCCGGTTGGGTCGCCCCCGCCGCAGTGGTGGGTGCGCTGCTGGTGCTGGCGCTGCTGCTGGGGTTCTTGACCAAGAATTCTGGCGTGTCCCAGCGGCCCAGTGAGGCGAAGATCGAGCAGACCATCCAGGCCTACCTGGATGCCATGTCCAGGCTCGACACCGTGACGCTGGCACGTAATGCCGGCTGCGGACTGTACGACGCGGTGCGCGACAAGGACACCGACGACACGATTGTGCGCGCCAACGCCCAGCAGTTTGTGGCCACCTTCGGTACCGCGACGGTGAAGTCGATCGACAAGATCGTGTACTTCTCCCAGTACCAGCTCAAGGTGCTGTTCACCGCGACGAGCCAGAAGCGTAAGGATGCCCCGCAAGGTCAGGCAGAGCTGCTGCTCAACGAGGGCAAGATCTACGTCTGCTCCGCCTACATGCGCGGAGCCAACGCGTACTGATCAGGCGGTGCTGATCAGTTGAAGGAGTCGCCGCAGGCGCAGGAGCCGGTGGCGTTCGGGTTGTCGATCGTGAAGCCCTGCTTCTCGATGGTGTCGACGAAGTCGATGGAGGCGCCCTGGATGTACGGGGCGCTCATCCGGTCCACGGTGAGCTTCACGCCGTCGAACTCGGTAACGAGGTCACCGTCGAGGGTGCGGTCGTCGAAGAAGAGCTGGTAGCGCAGACCGGCGCAGCCACCCGGCTGGACGGCGATACGCAGCGACAGATCGTCGCGGCCTTCCTGATCCAGCAGCGCCTTGGCCTTGGCGGCGGCAGCATCGGTCAAGACGGCGCCATGCGTGCCCTCGTCGGTGCTGGTGGCGGTCGATTCGTCTTGAACAGTCATGGTGGGATCTCCCCTGGGTCGAAGCTCGCGGGTGGACGTCCATTTCAGCGACGTCTTCTGACCTCAACGGTACCTCGTGTGCGGCTATTCCTACAGCTGTGCCCACTCGCGCGCGACCCGCGCCGCCAAACCGGCGAGTTGACCGGCCGCGTCCTCCATGGCGCGCCGCACAGAGCCCGCGAACTGGGAGATCGATTCCGCGCGGGCGATACCTGCCCGCTCATACTCACCGGCGGCCAGCGCCACCTGGCCCGCCAAGACCAGCACCGGGGTGCCGGAGGCCGCGGCGCGGGCCGCGACCGCTCCCGCCACCTTGCCGTGCAGGGTCTGGTCGTCGAACTTGCCCTCTCCGGTGATCACCAGGTCGGCCCGGGAGATCGCCGCCTCCAGGCCGGTGTGCTCGGCCACGATGCGTGCCCCCGATTCGCGACGGCCCCCGAGTGCGAGCAGCGCGGCCCCGATGCCGCCCGCGGCCCCGGCTCCGGCCACGTCCCGCACGCCGCGCCCGGTTCCCGCCTCCAACGCCGTCGCCCAGTCGGTGAGTCTGGCCTCGAGGCGCTGGACGGTGTCGGGGTCGGCTCCCTTCTGCGGCCCGAACACCACGGCCGCGCCGCGCGGCCCCAGCAGCGGATGCTCGACATCGCTGGCCACCACCAGTTCGGTTGTGGCCAACCGGCGTTGCGCCTGCTCGATCCCGCCAAGGCCCGCGATGAGTCCCGCACCCCCGTCGGTACAACTGCTGCCGCCCAGGCCGACCACGACACGTGTCGCCCCGGACTCCAGCGCGGCGGAGATCAGCTGTCCCACCCCCGTGCTGTGTGCGCGCCAGGCGGTATCGACGGATGGTGCCTGGCGCAGCAGCGGCAGCCCGCAGGCCTGTGCGCATTCGATATAGGCGGTCGCCGCGTCCAAGAGCCAGACCGCGTCGACGTCCTCCTCGAGGGGGCCACGCACCCGCAGCGCGTGCCGCCGCGCCGCGGGCAGCTGCGCGGCGAGCACGTCCACGAACCCCGGTCCGCCGTCGGATTGCGGGCTGAGCACGACCACGTCGTCCGGGCGGGTACGGTGCCAGCCGTCCGCGATGACACCGGCGGCCTCGGTGGCCGTGAGCGTGTCACCGAAGCTGTCGGGCGCCACCAGAATCTGACTCATTCGCGCAGGATAATCTGGGCGTGTGAATCTGCTCGGCCGAAAGAAATCCGCCCCCGAAGACAACGCCTCGACTCCCGAATCCGGTGAGACGAGCGTCACAGATTCTGCCGGGTCGGCGCAGGCCGGAAAGGGCCGCCCCACACCCAAGCGGGACGCCGGTAAGCGCCGCGGACCGATCGCTCCGGCACCGTTGACCAGCGCCGAGGCTCGTCAGCGCCGCAAGGCCCTGCGCGGGCCGAAGCTCTCGCGCGCCGAACGCAAGGTGGAGAGCGCCGAGCGGCGCGCCCGCATGGCCGACAACCGCGAAAAGATGATGGCCGGCGACGAGGCGTACTTGTTGCCTCGCGACAAGGGCCCGGTGCGCGCCTTCGCGCGTGACATCGTCGACTCGCGCCGCAATGTGCTGGGTCTGTTCATGCCGCTGGCACTCTTTTTGATCTTCACCATGTTCGCGGTGCCGTCGGTGCAGGTCCAGATGTGGATGACCCCGGCCATGCTGGTGCTGATGCTCGTCATGATCGTGGACGGAATCTTCGTGGGCCGGCTGGTGAACAAACGTGTCTACGAACGCTTCCCGACCAGCGACGAGGCCGGCTTCAAGCTCGGCTGGTATGCCGCGAGCCGCGCGTCACAGCTGCGCAGGATGCGTGCGCCACGTCCCCGGGTAAATCGCGGCGAGCCGGTCTAGCCTCACGTGGCTACCACGCTGGTTCTTGGTGGAATTCGTTCGGGAAAGTCGCGTTTCGCCGAGTCGCTGCTACCCGCCGAAGGCCCGGCGCGGTATTTGGCCACCGGGTCGTCACTGGCCGGGGACGAGGCCTGGGCCACCCGGGTCGCCGCGCACCGGTCCCGCCGTCCGTCGCACTGGACGACGGCCGAAACCACGGATATCGCGACCGAGTTGCGCACCCGCGCACCGCTGCCGACGCTCGTCGATGATCTTGGGGGCTGGCTTACCGCGGCGATGGACGCCCGGGGCGCCTGGGATGCCGGGGCCGACGCGGTCACCGCGGATATCGGCGCGCTGGTCGAGGCCGTCGCCGCCTACTCCGTCGACTTGGTGATCGTGAGCCCGGAAGTCGGCCTGACCGTGGTGCCTGCCACCGCTGCCGGGAGGCTCTTCGCGGACGCACTCGGCACGCTGAATCAGGCGGTCGCGGCGCACTGCGATCGGGTACTGCTAGTGGTGGCGGGCCAGCCGCTGGCCATCAAGGGAGCACACACGTGACGCAGGCCGAACCACCTCAGGCGCCGCGATTCGCACCGGTGACGGCGCCCAATCCGGATATCGCCGACGCCGCTCGAGCGCGACAGCAGCGCCTCACCAAGCCCGCGGGCGCGCTGGGACGGCTGGAGGAGCTGTCCATCTGGGCATCGGCCTGCCAAAATCAGTGCCCCCCTACAACATTCCAGCGGCCGCGAGTGGTGGTCTTCGCCGGTGACCATGGCGTGGCGGCCGGCGGGGTATCCGCCTATCCCCCATCGGTCACCGCCCAGATGGTGCGCAACATGGATGCCGGTGGCGCCGCCGTCAACGTACTGGCGGCGTTGACCGGGGCCAGCGTGCGGGTGGCCGATATGGCGGTCGGCCGGCCCAGCGGCAACATCGCGGTCGAGGACGCTCTCACCACCGAGCAGACGCACGCGGCACTCGCGACAGGCATCGCACTGGCCGACGCCGAGATCGACAGCGGAGCCGACCTGCTCATCGCCGGGGATATGGGCATCGGAAACACCACACCCGCAACGGTGTTGGTGGCCGCCCTCACCGGCAGTGAGCCCGTAGCGGTGGTGGGCCGCGGCACCGGGGTCGATGACGCCGGGTGGATGCGCAAGACCGCCGCCATCCGCGACGCGCTGCGCCGCACCAAGGATGTGCGCACCGATCCGGTGGCGCTGCTGGGCGTGGCGGGCGGCGCCGATCTCGCGGCCATGGCCGGCTTCCTGGCACAGGCGGCAGTGCGGCGCACTCCCGTGCTGCTGGACGGAGTGGTGGTGACAGCCGCCGCGCTGGTGGCCGAGCAGCTGGCGCCGGGGGCGCGCCAGTGGTGGCTCGCCGGACATCGCTCCACCGAGCCCGCACATTCCCTTGCCCTGCAACGCCTACGACTGGAACCTGTGCTCGATCTGCAGATGCGGCTGGGCGAGGGTTCCGGTGCACTCGTTGCGCTTCCGGTGCTGCAAGCCGCCGTCGGCACACTGGCCCAGATGGCGACCTTCGACGAGGCCGGGGTGGACAGCGCATGAACGCGCTGCTGCGGATCCTGCGGCCGGTCGGTGGCGCCTTCGAATTCGCCACCGTGGCACCGGTTCCCGCGCGGCTCGCAGGATCACTTTCCGGGCCGGTGCTGGGCGCTCTGCCGGTGGTGGGCGCGGCGTTGGGCGTGCTCGCCGCCTTCGTCGCCTGGATCATGCATTTCGCCTACATGGCACCGCTGGCTGGGCTGGCGGCGGTCACGGCGACGATTCTCGCCACCCGGGGCCTGCATATCGACGGGCTGTCCGATACCGCCGACGCACTGGGCTGCTACGGGCCGCCGGAGCGCGCACTGGCAGTGATGCGCGATGGCTCGGCCGGGCCGTTCGGGGTGGTGGCGCTAATCATCTCTGTTCTGACACAAGCATTGTCGTTCGGCGTACTGGCTTCCCGGCAAGAATGGCTGGCCATCGCGCTGGCCATCGCGGTGGGACGGGTCAGCGCGGTGGTGGCTTGCCGGCGTGGTGTGCCCGGAGCCGCACAGAGCGGCTTCGGCACCCGGGTCGCTGGCTCTCAGCCGCTGTGGCTGGCAGGCATCTGGGTGCTCGCGGCGGTGGCCGTGGGAGTTCTGGCTCAGCCCTGGCGGCCGTGGCAGGGGCCGGCGGCGGTGCTGGTGGCCCTGCTGGCTGGAGCGCTCCTGGTACGTCATTGCGTCCGCAGGTTCGGCGGAATCACCGGCGACGTGTTGGGTGGGAGCGTCGAGGTGACCACCACGCTGGCCGCACTCGGTTTCGCGGCGTATTGATGCCACCCAAAAAGATTCACCAGGATTTCGCGGCCACATCGGCCTGTGCGGTCGCGTTACCTGCCGCCGTGGTCCACCATTCGAACCTATGCCACGCAATCCGTTGAACCCCGCCGGTGAAACACCGGACATGGGCGTCCCGCCGTCGATCGCCGGATCGATGTCGATGGCCGAACAATACGAGTGGCATCGCGGATATCTGCGCCGTCACGCGGTCTCACGCCGCAACTTCCTGCGGGGTTCGGCGGCGGCCGCCGCGGTGGCGGCGCTGGGGGTGTCGCCGTTCGGCCGGCGCGCGTATGCGGACGAGGCACAGCTGGGAGTCGCGGGCAGGCGCGTCGGGTACGGCGCGGACTCCGCCAGCCAGCTCAGCTTCTCCGGCCAGCTGTCCAGGAATCCGCACGGCACCAAGATCTTTCTCGATCATGGACCCACACCCGAACTCGGCGCCTCCCTGGAGGCCGAGGTTCGTAACCTGGTCACCCAGATACCGTCCAGCGACCACGGCGTGCTGGCGGCCGAGCAGTTCTATGTCCATGCGCCCGTGCATGGACTTCCCGGCGGCACCGAGCATTTCTACCGCTGGCGTACCGCGGACGGATTTCTCACCGATGTCCGGTCCGCCGCGACGGCGGTACCGTCCGCACGAAACGCGCTCGCACCCTTCCGTTTCACCATGATGGGCGACCAGGGCACCGACGAGACCCCCACCCAACCGCCGGGCCTGAAGCCCGGCGAGTACGACGACAACGGCTATGGCGCGGACAATGATCCGGCGGTGCCGCACACGCTCAACGTTATGAACCAGATTGTGGCGAGCCGACCCGACTTTCACATCCTGGCCGGCGATATCGCGTACGCCGATCCGTCGGGGATGGGGAAAAAGCCTCAGTTTGTGTCCTCGGGCGCCAAGGCTCCCTCGGGATTCGACAAGTACAACCCCTTCGTCTGGGATGTGTATCTGACCTCTATCGAATCCAGCGCCTCGACCACACCGTGGATGTTCGCCACGGGTAATCACGATATGGAGGCCGCATACGGCACCCACGGTTACGGCGGCCACCTGGCCCGCCTCGGGTTCCCCGGTAACGGCCCCACCGGCTGCCCGTCGGCATATTCGTTCAGCTACGGCAATGTGGCTGTGTTGTCCCTGGACGCCAACGACGTGTCGTATGAGATCCGGGCCAACACCGGCTATTCGGGGGGCGCCCAAACCGGCTGGGTGGGAAGAACTTTAGCGGCGTATCGGGCTAACCCGAACATCGACTTCATTGTGTGCTTCTTCCATCACTGCGCCTATTCCACCACGCTGTCGCATGCCAGCGACGGCGGCGTACGTGACGCGTGGTGTGCGCTGTTTGATCGCTATCAGGTGGATCTGGTGCTGCAGGGGCATAACCACGTCTTCGAGCGCACCGATCCCATCCGTGCGGGCCAGCCGACCCGAGAAGCCGGCGACAACTCCACCGTGGACCCGGAAACCGATGGCACGGTGTATTACACGGTCGGCTCCGCGGGGCGGCCCCGCTACGACTTTCAGCCGGGCGAACCCGAGGGATACCGGGGCCGCGAGCTTTCAGACACCCTGGTGCCCAACAGCTTTGTCTGGGCGTCCGATGGCAGCAAGCATGCCGAAGCGGTGACGTGGTCGCGGGTGCGCTATCGCAATTACGCCTTCATCCGCGTTGACGTGCGCCCGGGCACCTTGCTCAGCGAGATGGACGTCACGGCCGTCGATGAATACGGCCGTGAGTTCGACAAGGTGACCTACCGGCGCCGGGTGCGCACCGGAGCGTCCTAGCCGAGCTTGGTGATCCAGCCGTGCGTATCGGCGAAGGTGCCGCGCTGGATACCGGTCAGCGTGTCACGCAAGGCCATGGTCACCTCGCCCGGTTCCCCTTCGCCGATGGTGAATTCGCCGCCCGAGTGCTTGACGCGCCCCACCGGCGTGATGACCGCCGCGGTGCCACAGGCGAACACCTCGGTGATCTCCCCGGAGGCCGCCTTCTTCTCCAATTCATCGACATCGATCTTGCGTTCCTCGATGGCGAAACCGGCGTCAGAGGCCAGCTGCAGCAAGGATTTCCGCGTGACACCCGGCAGCAGCGAACCGGACAGCTCGGGGGTCACCAGGCGCGCCTCGCCATCACGCCCGAACACGAAGAACAGGTTCATTCCGCCCATTTCTTCGATGTACCGGCGTTCGATGGCGTCGAGCCACACCACCTGATCGCAGCCTTCCTCGGCGGCCTGCGCCTGCGCGACGAGCGAGGCGGCATAGTTGCCGCCTGTCTTGGCCGCACCGATCCCGCCCGGCGCGGCGCGCACGTACTCGTGCGAGAGCCACACACTCACCGGCTTGATGCCCTTGGAGAAGTAGGCGCCCGCCGGCGAGGCGATGAGCAGGTACCGGTACTCGGCGGCGGGCCGCACCCCGAGACCGGCCTCGGTGGCGATGATGAACGGCCGCAGGTACAGCGATTCCTCACCACCGCCCGGCGGCACCCAGTCGGCGTCGACCGCGATGAGCTGGCGTAGCGAATCGATGAACAGCTCCACCGGCAGCTCGGGGATCGCGATGCGGTGGCACGACTGGATCAATCGCTCGCCGTTAGCCTCGGGGCGAAAAGCGGCGATGGTTCCGTCGGGCTGCCGGTAGGCCTTGAGTCCCTCGAACACCTCTTGCGCGTAGTGCAACACAATGGCCGAGGGGTCGAGTGTGATGGGGCCGTAGGGCACCACTTGCGCGTTGTGCCATCCGTTTTCGGTGTTCCAGTCGATGGACACCATGTGGTCGGTGAAGTACTTCCCGAATCCCGGCGCCGCGAGTACCTCAGCCCGACGCGCCGGGCTGGCCGGTGACGGGTTGAGTTGCCGGGTGAACTCGAGAAGCGGATTCATGCTCGGCAGTCTAACCGTCCGCCGTCACCGAATCCGAACCCATTATCCGACGTTGACGTCCACGAATGGCGGCTTGACGACCTCGCATTCGATCTCGCGCCCGCGCACGTCGACGACCACGGTCGCGCCATCCGGGATCTGGGCCGCGGTATCCAGCAGCGCCAGCGCGATTCCGGTCTTGAGTGTCGGCGAGAAGGTTCCCGAGGTGGTGACCCCGACCGGCTGGCCGCCGGAGAGCACCGTGAGGTCGGGGCGCAGCACACCCCGGCCGGTCGCGCGCAGGCCGCGCAGCGTCCGAACGGGTCCTGCGCTCTTTTCGCGAACGAGCGCCTCGCGCCCCCAGAACTCGTCCTTCTTCCAGCCCACGGCCCATCCCGCGCGGGCCTGGACCGGGCTGATATCGGCGGAAAGCTCGTGGCCGTGCAGCGGGTAACCCATCTCGGTGCGCAAGGTGTCACGTGCGCCCAGCCCGGCCAGCTGCCCACCCGCCTCGACGATCGCCGGTAGCAGGGCGTCGAACACCGCGCCGGCGTCGTTCCAGGACGGCAGCAGCTCGTAGCCGTGCTCGCCCGTGTATCCGGTACGGCACACCCGCACCGGCACTCCGTCGAGTGTCGCGTCGGCGTAGGCCATGTATTCCATATCCGTTGGCAGACCCAGCCGTTTCAGCACATCCGCGGATTTGGGCCCCTGCACGGCCAGCACCGCGTAATCGCGGTGCTGATTGGTGATGGTGATCCCCTCGGGCGCCTTGTCCTGCAGGGCAGCGACCACGGCGGCGGTGTTGGCGGCGTTGGGCACCAGGAAGATCTCATCGTCGGACACGTAGTAGGCGATGAGGTCATCAATGACACCGGCCACATCGCCCGATTCCTGGCAGCACAACGTGTACTGCGCCTTGCCCGGCCCAACCTTGTTGAGGTCGTTGGTGAAACACGCATTGACGAAGGCCGCCGCGCCCGGTCCGCGTACCAGCGCCTTGCCCAGATGACTCACGTCGAACAGACCGACCGCCTCGCGCGTGGCGGTGTGCTCCCCCACGGTGCCTGCGTACGACACCGGCATGTTCCAGCCGCCGAACTCAGCGAAGGTGGCGCCCTGTGCGGCGTGCCGATCATGGAGTGGTCCGAGCAAAAGGTCCGTCATGGCGTTCACCCTAGCCACTTGGCCTTCGCGCCAGCGGCTCATCCTGGTTGGTACCTCATCGGCCTTCACTAGGCTGTGAGCTCATGAGCGCATACACCGCACCTTCGTTCACCTTGGCCACGTCCATTCCGCAGCGCGGGGTCTCCGCCGCGGTGCTGCTGGTGGGTGTACGTCCCAGCGAGAAAGAGTCCGACAAGGGGCCGAAGGTGGTCGACGCGCAGCTGCTGGACAAGGCAGCGGTCAAGTCCATCGAGGCCGCGCTCAAGGCGGTCGGTGCCAGCGGTTCGGCCGATCAGCTCACCCGGGTGGTGGTGGACGGGTTGCCGGTGGCCAGCGTGCTTGCCGTCGGGCTGGGTAAGTCCGACAGCGCCGAGGCGATCCGGCGGGCCGCCGGGGTGGCCGCCCGCTCGCTGGACAATGTCGAAATCCTGGTGACCACGTTGTCCGAGCGCGATGTGGACGCGACTGTTCAGGGCGTGGTGCTGGGCGGGTACCGCTTCGCGGAATTCCGTAGCGCCAAGACCGCCCCCAAGGACGCTGGGCTGCAGAAGGTTACGTTGCTCGTCGGCGACAAGGGCCGTGCGCAGAAGGATGCCATGGAGCGCGGCGCGGCGGTTGCCACCGCTGTGACGACCGCCCGCGATTTTGTGAACACCCCGCCCAGCCATCTGTTCCCGGCCGAGTTCGCCAAGCGCGCAAAGGCTTTGGCCACGGCGGAGGGTATCGAGGTCGAGGTGCTCGACGAGAAGGAGCTGGCCAAGGCCGGTTACGGCGGCATCGTGGGCGTCGGCAAGGGCTCCTCGCGCCCGCCGCGGCTGGTGCGGTTGACGTACCGCGGCGCCAAGGGCAAGAAGGCCAAGACTGTCGCATTGGTGGGCAAGGGCATCACCTTCGACACCGGCGGTATCTCGATCAAGCCGGCCGGCGGTATGGAGAACATGACCTCCGATATGGGCGGTGCCGCAGCGGTTATCGCCGTCGCCCTGCTGGCCGCCCGCCGGCAGCTGCCGATCGACGTGATCGCAACGGTGCCGATGGCCGAGAACATGCCGTCGGCGACGGCTCAACGTCCGGGTGACGTGCTGACCCACCTGGACGGCACCACCGTCGAGGTGATCAACACCGACGCCGAGGGCCGACTGATCCTGGCCGACGCGATCGTGCGGGCATGCCAGGACGAGCCGGATTATCTGATCGACACCGCGACGCTGACCGGTGCGCAGTTGGTGGCGCTGGGCACCCGCACCCCAGGCGTGATGGGCACCGACGAGTTCCGCGACCGGGTGTCGGCGATCTCGCAGTCGGTCGGCGAGAACGGCTGGGCCATGCCCCTGCCCGAGGAGCTGCGCGACGACCTGAAGTCGAAGGTGGCGGATCTGGCCAACGTCACCAATCACCGCAATGGCGGCATGCTTGCCGCCGGACACTATCTGCGCGAATTTGTTGCCGACGGGGTCCAGTGGGCCCATATCGACGTCGCGGGCCCGGCGTACAACACCGGCGGACCGTGGGGTTACACGCCCAAGGGCGGCACCGGAGTCCCGGTGCGGACCATCTTCGGGGTGTTGGAGGACATCGCCGAGAACGGGTGATCCCCGTCAGACACCGTCTTGCGCGGCCCGGCGTTTGAGGATCTTCTGCCGGGCGTCATAGTCGCGCTTGCGTTGCGGGTAGCCGGTCCGGTGTACGTCGTACACCGGGATCTTCAGCCTCTCGGAGATCCGCCGCGCGCCCGCGACCCCGCCGACGCGCCGGCGGGTCCATTCGCCGTCCCCTGCGATGAGAATCACTGTGACGTCGGAGAAGTTGGTTTGCGGCTCGACGTAGGCCTCTACGCCCCGGCGGGCGGCCGACCAGGCGGCAAGGTAGCGCAGGTCGTCATTGGTGCCCTGCGGGGTTCGCCCCTGGCGCCGGCCGCGAAAGGCGTCGATCCATGCCATAGCGCCATGGTGTCAGCTAATTCTGAGAACATCCTGTTATCCGACCGTGAATCGTTTCAGTCTGCTGGTCCGCCCCGCGACCAGCCGTACCGCCGATTTCGGCACGTCCAGGTGTTCCGCCAGCAGTGCGATCGCCGCGTCGTTGGCCTTGCCGTCGACCGCCGGCGCGCGCACGTACAGCGTCAGGGAACCATCGCCGGCAACCTCTACGGCTGGCCCCTTACGGCTTCCCGGCTTGATAACGCAGACGACTGTGCGCTGGCTCACTCCACGATCATGGACCCGGGCAGGCGCGTCGTTCCACACAGTGACAGGATTAACCCGGCTCACCCGAAGCTGTGGTAAGCCATGAAGAGTCCGCATTGTTAGAGCTGCTGTCCGAACCGTTTTCAGGAGTGGAAACCATGGCCTTCTCCGTCCAGATGCCCGCCCTCGGTGAGAGCGTGACCGAAGGGACGGTGACACGGTGGCTCAAACAAGAGGGCGACACGGTCGAAGTCGACGAGCCATTGCTCGAGGTATCCACCGACAAGGTGGATACCGAGATCCCAGCTCCCACTTCGGGTGTGTTGACGAAGATCGTCGCCCGTGAGGACGACACCGTCGAGATCGGCGGCGAGCTCGGCGTGATCAGCGAGGCCGGCGAGGCTGCTCCGGCTGCCGCCGCGCCCGCACCTGAAGCCGCTCCGGCTCCGGAACCCACACCCACACCTGAAGCCGCGCCGGCCCCTGCCGCCGCACCCGCACCCGCGCCGGCCGCTGCCCCTGCCCCGGCCGGTTCGGGCACCTCGGTCAAGATGCCCGAGCTCGGCGAGTCCGTCACCGAAGGCACCGTGACACGCTGGCTCAAGAAGGTCGGCGATGAGGTCGGCGTGGATGAGCCGCTCGTGGAGGTGTCCACGGACAAGGTCGACACCGAGATCCCGTCACCGGTCGCCGGTGTGCTGCTGAGCATCTCGGCCAATGAGGACGACACCGTGGCCGTGGGCGGCGAGCTCGCCGTCGTCGGGGCGGCCGGTGCTGCCCCCGCCGCCGCGCCTGCGCCTGCGCCCACACCTGCTCCGGCGGCGGCTCCTGCCGCGCCTCCGGCTCCCCCGGCTCCGCCTGCCGCACCGGCACCGGCACCGGCCGCACCCGCCGCACCGGCGCCCGCACCTGCCGCACCCCCGGCTCCTGCTGCCGCCGCACCGGCGCCCGCCGCCAACGGCGCCGCGGGCGACAATCCGTACGTCACCCCGCTGGTCCGCAAGCTCGCGGCCGAGAACAACGTGGATCTTTCCGCGCTGACCGGTAGCGGTGTGGGTGGGCGCATTCGCAAGCAGGACGTCCTGGCTGCCGCTGAGGCCGCCAAGGCCCCCGCACCTGCAGCAGCGGCAGCTCCCACGGCTGCGGCGCCATCGGCTCCTGCAGCTCCTGCTGCGCTGGCACACCTGCGCGGAACCACGCAGAAGGCCAACCGGATTCGCCAGATCACCGCCAAGAAGACGCGCGAGTCGCTGCAGGAGACCGCACAGCTGACGCAGACCCATGAGGTCGACGTCACCAAGATCGCGGCCCTGCGGGCCCGCGCCAAGGCGACCTTCGCAGAACGTGAGGGCGTCAACCTCACCTTCCTGCCGTTCTTCGCCAAGGCTGCGGTCGAAGCGCTCAAGACGCACCCGAATGTCAACGCGAGCTACGACGAGGACTCCAAGGAGATCACCTACTTCGACGCCGAGCACCTGGGCATCGCGGTCGACACCGAGCAGGGCCTGCTGTCCCCGGTGATCCACAACGCCGGCGATCTGTCGCTGGCCGGGCTGGCACGCGCCATCGCCGATATCGCGGCACGGGCCCGTTCCGGGAACCTCAAGCCCGACGAGCTGGCCGGTGGCACCTTCACCATCACCAACATCGGCAGCCAGGGCGCATTGTTCGACACACCGATCTTGGTGCCGCCGCAGGCCGCCATGCTGGGCACTGGCGCGATCGTGAAGCGCCCCAGGGTTATTCGTGACGACGCGGGCAACGAGTCGATCGGTATCCGCTCGGTCTGCTACCTGCCACTGACCTACGATCATCGCCTGATCGACGGAGCCGACGCGGGGCGGTTCCTCACCACCATCAGACACCGTCTGGAAGAGGGGGCTTTCGAGGCGGACCTGGGTCTGTAACCCATGCGTGTCGTCATCGCCGGATCTTCGGGGGTGATTGGGTCGGCGCTTGTCGCGTCGCTGCGTGCGGCGGATCACACCGTGATCCGCCTGGTGCGCCGCGACCCGCTGGGCCCCGACGAACGACGCTGGGATCCGGCGAGCGGACAGATCGAGCCCGGCACACTCGACGGCGCCGACGCCGTCGTCAACATGTGTGGCGTCGGTGTCGGTGACAAGCGGTGGTCAGGCGCCTACAAGCAAGAGATCTACGACAGCCGCATCATCCCGACGGAAGTGTTGTCCGACGCCGTCGCCGACGCCAGGGTGCCGGTCTTGATCAACGCCTCGGCGGTGGGCTTCTACGGCGACAGCGGAGACCGCGTTATCGATGAAACCGCCTCTAGCGGTACAGGTTTCCTTGCTCGGGTGTGCGTCGATTGGGAGACCGCGACGGCGGAGGCGGTGCGGGCCGGCACCCGGGTGGTGATCGTGCGGACCGGACTGGTGCTGGCTCCGGCCGGCGGGCTGTTCGGCCGGACACGGCCACTGTTCTCTCTGGGCCTGGGCGCGCGGCTGGGCAATGGTCGCTGGTATATGCCCTGGATAAGCCTCGAGGACCATATCCGCGCCCTCGAATTCGCACTCTCCGAACCGACCCTGTCGGGCCCGGTCAACCTGACCGGACCGGCGCCGGTGACCAATGCCGAATTCACCGCCGCGCTCGGCAGGACGCTGCATCGCCCCACGCTGCTGGTGGCTCCCCAATTCGCGCTGCGCGCGATCCTCGGGGAGTTCGCCGATGCCGAATTGACACGCAGCATGCGTGTCATCCCCGCCGTGCTGGAACAGCACGGGTTCGAGTTCGAGCATCACACCATCGGCGAGGCGCTGGCCTACGCCAATAACACCCAACCGATGAAGTGAGATAATGGAACCCGTGCACCGCTCTCATGGATCCATCCGGTCCAGCGCAGATCCCGTCGAGGTACGCGATCTGGGCATGATCGACTATGAGGCGGCGTGGGAGCTGCAGCGCGATCTCGTCGAGGCGCGCGTGGCCGGTGGACCCGACACCTTGCTCACCTTGCAGCATCCGGCCGTCTACACCGCCGGGCGGCGCACCGAGCCGCAGGAACGCCCGATCAACGGCGCCCCGGTCATCGACACCGACCGCGGCGGCAAGATCACCTGGCACGGTCCCGGTCAGTTGGTCGGCTATCCGATAGTGCAACTCGCCGAACCCATTGATGTGGTGAACTACGTTCGGCGCGTTGAGGAATCGATCATCGCCGTGTGTGCACAGCTAGGTGTGCACACCAAGCGGGTCGACGGCCGCTCGGGTGTGTGGCTGGCGGCGGGCGGCGGCAAGCCCGAACGCAAGATCGCCGCGATCGGCGTGCGCGTGCAGCGCGGCGTCACCATGCACGGGTTCTCCCTCAACTGCAACAACAGCCTGGACGCCTACCTGCCGATCGTGGCGTGCGGCATCACCGATGCCGGGGTGACAACCTTGTCCGCCGAATTGGGCCGCGATGTCACCATCGACGAGGTGCGTGAGCAGGTGGTTGCCTCCGTTGTCGACGCGCTTGAGGGACGGCTTCCGGTCGGGGCGACGGTATGACCGAACCACGCAAGCTGCTGCGGCTGGAAGTCCGCAACGCCCAGACCCCGATCGAGCGCAAGCCGGACTGGATCCGTACCCGCGCCAAGATGGGCCCCGAGTACAAGGAACTCAAGTCGCTGGTGCGCTCCGGCGGCCTACACACCGTGTGTGAAGAGGCCGGATGCCCCAACATCTTCGAATGCTGGGAAGACCGTGAGGCCACCTTCCTCATCGGTGGTGAGCAGTGCACGCGCCGCTGCGATTTCTGCCAGATCGACACCGGTAAGCCCGCTGACCTGGACCGCGATGAGCCGCGCCGGGTGGCCGAGAGCGTACAGACCATGGGCCTGCGGTACTCGACGGTCACCGGAGTGGCCCGCGATGATCTGCCCGATGGCGGCGCCTGGCTGTACGCGGAAACCGTGCGATACATCAAGGAGCTCAATCCGGCCACAGGTGTGGAGCTGCTCATCCCCGACTTCAACGCCAATCCAGAACAGTTGAGCGAAGTGTTCAGCAGCCGTCCCGAGGTGCTGGCGCACAACCTGGAGACGGTGCCCCGGGTGTTCCGCCGGATCCGGCCCGCATTCAGCTATGAGCGAAGCCTGTCAGTGATCACCGCCGCGCGTGAGGCCCAGCTGGTGACCAAGAGCAACCTGATTCTCGGCATGGGCGAGACCAACGACGAGATTCGTGAGGCGCTTGTCGCGTTGCACGAGGCGGGCTGCGACATCATCACCATCACGCAGTACCTGCGCCCGTCGCCGCGGCACCATCCGGTGGATCGCTGGGTCAAACCGCAGGAATTCGTGGAACTTTCGGAGTTCGCCGAGGGGCTGGGTTTCGCCGGTATGATGGCCGGGCCGCTGGTGCGCTCCTCCTACCGGGCCGGGCGGCTGTACGCGCAGGCGATGGCCCACCACGGACGTCCGCTGCCGGCTGCCCTGGAGCACCTGGCGTCGGCGGGTTCGGCCCGTCAGGAAGCCATCAACCTCATCGGATGACGGGCACGTTGCGACCGGGCGATATTCTCTTGCCATGCCTAAATCACTGAGTCCCGCCGAAGCCAAGGCCGCCAAGGCCGAGGCAAAGGCGCGCCGCAAGGCCGAATCGAAGGCGCGCCGCGCCCAGATGTGGCAGGCCTTCCAGATTCAGCGCAAGGAAGACAAGCGCCTGCTGCCGTACATGATCGGCGCGTTCGTGCTGATCGTGGCTGTGTTCTCGGTCGCCGGGTACTTCTCCGGCGGCATCAGCACCTTCCTGTTCCCGATCCTGGGTGTGGTGCTAGGTGTGCTGGTGGGGTTCATCATCTTCGGCCGTCGCGTGCAGAAGTCGGTGTTCACCAAGGCCGAGGGCCAGAAGGGTGCGGCAGGCTGGGCGCTGGACAACATGCGCGGGCGGTGGCGGGTCACCACCGCGGTCGCCGGCACCACGCAGCTCGATGTCGTGCACCGCGTCATCGGCCGTCCGGGCGTCATCTTCGTCGCCGAAGGCGCCCCCGGCCGGCTCGGGCCGCTCCTTGCGCAGGAGAAGAAGCGCACCGCACGTCTGGTCGGAGACACCCCGATCTACGACGTCATCGTCGGCAATGAGGACGGCCAGGTGCCGCTGTCCAAGCTGGAACGCCACCTCACCAAGCTCCCCGCCAACATCACCGCCAAGCAGATGGACTCCCTGGAGTCGCGGCTGGCGGCACTGGGTTCGCGCGCCGCGGCCATGCCCAAGGGCCCGATGCCCGGTCAGGCGAAGTCACGCGGCGGGATGCAGCGCACCATCAGGCGCCGGTAGCAACCCGGCCGAGTTCCAGTTCCAGCCTCTGGTGCCGACGCACCATGATGCTCGGAACCCACTGCGCCCCATTGGGTTTGATGGCGAACTCGCGCGTGCGGTCCAGTAGCAGGTTGATCGCGGTGCGTGCCTCCAGCCGGGCCAGCGCCGCACCGACGCAGAAGTGCAGCCCCTTGCCAAAGCTGATGTGGCCGCGCGGGCTGGGCCGGTCGAGGCGCAACATGTCGGGATCCTCGAAGATCGCCGGATCACGGTTGGCCGCGCCCCAGAGCAGCGTGAGGTGACTTCCGGCGGGCAGCTCTACCCCGCCGAGCGTGGTGTCGGCCAGCACATGGCGGTGATGCCCACGGAACGGCGATTCCAGCCGCAGCACCTCCTCGAGGAACGTCGGTATCAACGCCCGGTCATCACGGATGCGCTGTTGTAGGTCCAGGTTCTCGCCGAGGATGCGTACGGCATTGCCCATCAAGCCCGCTGTCGACTCGCCGCCCGCACCAACCAACTGCACCAGGATCATCACGCCGATGTCCAGGGAGACATCTCCCCTGTTGCACGCCTGCGCCAGGTATCCGAGCAGATCATGGCCCGGCGCCGCCTGCTCCTTCTGCAGGTGCTCGCGCAGGTACAGAACCAGGTACATGGTGTCCGTGACCACCTCGGCCTGCCGCTGCGGAGTGTTGAGCCCGCCCAGCATTTCGGTGCTCGAATAGCCCCACCGCACCAGTTGCGGTACGTCCTCCTCTGGCAGGCCGATCAGCCGGGCCACCATCGCCATCGGTAGTGCGTCACCCATCGCGGCCATCCAGTCGATGCCGTCACCCGCCACTCCCCGCTCCCACAGTCGCGAGCCGGTCTCAGCCATGGCGGGTTCCAGCGCGGCGATCCGCTTGGCCACCAAGGTGGGCAGCACCAGCTTGCGGTGGGCCTGATGGATCGGGTCATCGCCGGTGGCCAGCACGTGCGTGGGGTCGGCCGGCGGCCCCATCGCCGCGACTGTCGGCCCCTCGCTGGATGCCATCAGTGCGGCGGTCAGGTTGGACGAGAAATCCTCGGTGCGTTCGGTGGCCTCCACCACCAGGTCCCAGCGCGAGACGAAGTAGAAGCCGGAGTCCGCGACGGGCCATACCGGCGCCGTCTCACGTAGCCGCCGATAGAACGGATACGGATCTTGCAGAACCTGCGGGTCGAACAATTCAACGGTGCTCATCACCAACGAGGCTGACAGACCCTAAAACCGCACGTCAAGGCATTCAGCAAAGTGAGAAAGGCCTGTTCAGACGCATGATCCGCGGTGTCTCAGTGCGCTGTTCTCACCTGCGCGAATACTGAGAATATTTGACGCTTTCGTCTCATCTTGAGATAAATTTCTCGGACAATGTCGCCCTCTACCGACTGGCTACACGGAGCCGATCGTCACACCATCGCCGCCGATCGGATCATTTCGGTCGCCGCCGGCCGGATCGCGCGCCACGGACTGGACCGGCTGAACCTCGACGAGGTGGCTCGTGAGGCGGGATGTTCCCGCGCCACGGTGTACCGGCATGTCGGCGGTAAGGCCGCCATTGTCGACGCCGTCTTGGCGCGGAACATCGCGAAAGTCACCTCGGACATTCAGCGCGCGGTCCAGACGGCGGATGCCCAGCGGCGTGCCGTCGTCGCCATCACCGCGTCGCTGGCCGCCATCCGCAACGACCCCGTCGTCAGCGCGATGATCGCGACCATGCCACCCGCCTCACTCGGGTCCTATCTCAGCGCGTCCTCGGAGATCCCCCGCTCGGCGGCCGCGTTCACCGGACTAGCCGACGAAACTGCCGCGCAGTGGATTTCGCGTGTGGTGATGGCATTCCTGTTCTGGCCCACCACGGATCCCGCACAAGAATCGGAGATGATCGAGCGGTTTGTCTATCCGGTCTTGAAGGAGGCCACCGCTTCGCGGGTCTCGGCCTCGGCCACAAGCGAATCCACGATCTCGCCGGCCCGCACCGCGACATTGGACAACAGCGAGGAAGACAGACCGTGACTGTGCTCCACCGACCCATTGAGGTAGATGTCCCCGGGGGCGTCCGCACGCGGCCGTAGCCGGTAGTCGCGGTCCACCACCGGTAGGCCCGCGGCGTCGAACTCGTAACACGAGGCCAGCGCACCCAGGAACGCGCGCACGTCCAACGGCCGGTATCCGGTGGCGTACACCACCACATCGCAGTCCAGCAGTTCGGTCGACGACGACGGCAGGTGGGCGATCGCGAGGCGCACCCGTTCCGGCGTCTCGTCAACGGCGGCGATCCTGGACGCGTTGTGCATCCACAGTCGCCGCTGCCCGCTGACTCGTTCCCGGTACTCGCGGTCGTAGAGGTCGGCGATCAGCGGGGAATCGACTGCCGCATAGTTGGTGTCGCGGTGGTAGTCCACCAGCTGACGCTGGATGTCGGCGGGCGCGCCGTAGAAGTCGTCGACGGCAGCGGGGTCGAAGATCCGGTTGGCGTAGGGGCTGTCGTCGGCCGGGCTGTAGCCGTAGCGGGCAAAAATCGCGTGTACCTGGGCCTCGGGATACTGGCTGTGCAGATAGGCCACCGCCTCGGCGGCGCTCTGCCCAGCACCTACCACCGCGATACGAACGGGCGGGCTGTCCAGCGCTTCGAGCCGGTGCAGCAGCTGACTGCTGTGCCATTGCCGGGCGGTGGGATTGATGCCGGCAGGCATGGCCGGGAATGTGCCACAGCCCAGCACGAGGGCTCGTGCATGCGTCACACGATCCGGCCGCGAGCCGGAGGTGTCCTGCAGCCGCACCTCGAACCCGTCGGGGGCGGCCTGTATTCCGGTCATTCTCGATGAGTAGCTGACGGCCGGCTCAAGCGCCTGCTGCGCCCAGTCCAGATAGTCATGGAACTCTTGCCGAGTCGGAAAGAAACTCTGCTGATTGATAAAGTCCGGCAGCCTGCCGCGTTCCGTCAGATAGTTGACAAAGGTGTAGTGACTCTTGGGGTTCCGCAGCGTCACCAGGTCTTTGAGGAAGGCAACCTGCATTCGCGCACCGGGAATGAGCATGCCGCGGTGCCACCCGAATCGCGATTGCGCGTCCACGAACTGCGCCGAGAGCGGATGCGGGTGCTCGGACAGCGCTATCGCCAGGGCAAGGTTCGACGGCCCGAATCCAATGCCGAGCACGTCATGATAAGCATGACTATCCGAGAGCAAGGGACCGCTCCAGACGCTCTAAATAGCGTTGCCGGGCAGTGTCTTTGGTGACCAGCACCAGGAAGTCCGCCATATCGAACTCCGGGTCGAAAGACGGCGGTCCGCAGATACGCCCGCCGATGCGCAGGCATCCGTGCAGCAGCGGTGGGATCTTCGCCTTCTCCTGTGGCGGGATGTCTTCGAGCGGTACCCCGTCGACCACGACCGGGTTTCTCGGCACCACGCGATACTCATCGGGGGCCGCGAAGCGCTGCGCGAAGTCGTGCACCGAGCGCACCAACGATCCGCGCGGGCCGCCGTCCTCCATCCGGACGGACAAACAACCAATCGCGTATTGATGCTCGGTCAGCTGCTGATAGCGGAAGATCCCGGCCCACAGAATCCCCATCACCGCACCGTTGCGATGCTCGGGGGCGACGGTGACGCGGCCGATCTCAACCAGCTTGGGCCGCAACGGGTCCAGCGCCGAGGCGTCGAACATCGAATCGGTGAACGTCTCCCCCGCCGCCTGGTATCCCTCCGGAGGCAACAACCGGCAACAGCCGATGATGGCGCCGGTGTCCTCGTCGCGAGCCAGCAGGTGATCGCAGAATGGATCCAGCTTGTCCATGTCGATCATCTCGCCCGTCAGCGGGCCGCGCACAGCATGTGGCAGCGGCGCACCCATTTCATCGGCGAATGCCTGGTATCGAAGTCGTTGGGCGGCTTCAATTTCAGCCGGATCTGACGACAACACAATGCTGTACCGCGGCCGCGGGTTCGCGTCCGTCCCCCGATCGGAACCGACACCGGGCGCCGCGATGAGAACCGCCGCGCTCTCCATGATCGAAAGCTACTCCCTCTGTCTACGGCGCACGACCGCAATGCACAAATCCCTGTGGGCATCCGTACTGGCAGGCGCTCTTCACCGATGGCTAGATAGCTAGCGACTCTCCGGTGGCCGGATCGTGCGAGCGACTCATCGTAGCGACACCGAGCAGAATCAGCGAAACGAACGCCGCGCACGCCGCGGCAAGGGCTCCCAGCGACAGCACGCTGTTGATGGCGGCAGCGCCGGCGGCCCGGGCACCGGACTGGCCCGCGGCGGCATGACCGAACGCCACACCCATGCCTGCCACGCCCAAAAGAATGCCGATCTGACGGCCGGTACTCACCGATCCGGTGGCCATTCCGGCACCGTCGAGCGGCACGAACTGCAGGGCAGCATCGGATGTCACCGCCGAGAGCGCGCCGAGCCCCAGGCCTGCCAACGCGGAACCGATGATGAAGTGGGTCCAGGCCGTGTCCGCGTGGGCCCCGGTCGCAGCCCACAACCCGACAGCCACCAGTGCCACGCCCCCGGGAATGGTCGCCATGGTGGGCAGCCTCTTGCCCGCCAGAATCCCCAAGGGCGCCCCGACGATGGTGGCCAGTGTCAGCGGTCCAGCACGCAGACCGGTTTCAAAGGCGTTGTAACCCAAGGTGTTCATGAAATACAGCGCCAGATAGTTGGTGGCACCGATGAGCGTGCCCGAGGCAGCGGCCGCGGCCACCCACACTCCGGCGAATCCGGGCGAGGCAACCAGCCGCAGGCTCAGCATCGGGGCCGGTGCACGCCCCTCCCACCACAGGAACAGCGCGAGCGCCACCACCGCGCACGCTGCCAGGGACGCGGACGCACGGGCGCCAATCCCGCCGTCGTGCAGCGAGATCACCGCGAAAACTCCGGTCAGCAGCCCGAACGTGAGCAGCACCGTACCCACCCAGTCCACCGGCCGCATCTGCTCGGCCCGGGTCTCGGGCAGGTGGCGGGCCGCGATCACCCATGCGAGCACACCCACCGGAAGGTTCACCAGAAAGATCGACTGCCATCCGAAGTGGGTGACAAGGAAGCCGCCCAGCAGCGGACCCGCCGCGCTACCCGCGCCCATGACCGCACCGTAGATCGCGATGGGGCCGCCACGGCGCTCTTGCGGGTACGCGGCAGCGATGATCGGCAGCGACACCGCGAGCAGGATCGCACCGCCGATCCCCTGTACGGCACGCACCCCGATCAGCATGGCCGCACTGCCCGACAGCGCACAGCCCAGCGAGGCCGTCGTGAAGACGACCATGCCCAACAGATAGAGCCGCCTGCGCCCCAGCCGGTCACCGAGAGTGGCGGCGGTGAGCAACAAACCGGCCATCGGCAGCGCATAGGCGTCGATCACCCATTGCAAATCGGAAAGATCGGCCCCCAGCGAGTTCTGCAGGTCCGCGAGCGCGCTGGACACAATCGTCATGTCGAGCAGCAGCATGAACACCGCCATGCAGACGGCGAGCAGGATCATCTAGCGGGATCGAATCACGACGGTGCGGGTCACCCGGTCATGCAGGCCGCGGCCGTCGATATCGGTGATCAACGGCGGGACAATCAAGGCGATCAACAGATTTCTGATGAACGCCCGGCCGATACCGATCGAATGGGTTCCGTCGGCGGGCGCCACCTGCAAGCCCGCCATGTACTGCCCAGGGGTGAATCGCCACAGCCGTACCGCCACCACACCGATGACGAGCCAGGTGAGCAACTGCGCCGAAGAAAGCGTCTGCGACAACAGGTTTCCCTTGACAAAGAACAACGCCAGCCCACCGGCGATCAGCCAGTCGATCAGCAGTGCCAGCAGCCGCCGCGACAGCGGCGCGGCTGATCCGGGCCCGCTTTCGGGCAGGCCAAGATGCTCCCCCGGATACCGAGAGTTGCCCGCGCCCTCTACCGAGCCGGGCCCCGACAACCATGAACCCAGGTCTCGCGCCATACTCACAGCGTAAATGCCAACCGATCCGTGGTTACGCGTAACATCCGCGCAACATATGGTTGACCGGCGGGCAACACCGGCTCCATAGGTTCAGTCGCGCGGTCATGGTTTCAGTGGACCCAAGAGGAAAAAACAAGGAGAAGCATGACGTTCAGTAGCCCCGAGGAAGTATTCAAGTTCATTGCCGACGAGAAGGTCGAGTACGTGGACGTCAGGTTCTGTGACCTGCCGGGCGTCGTGCAGCACTTCTCCATCCCGGCTTCGGCTTTCGACCAGAGCGTCTTCGAAGATGGTTTGGGCTTCGACGGGTCCTCGGTTCGCGGGTTCCAGTCCATCCACGAGTCGGACATGCTGCTGCTTCCCGATATTTCGACGGCCAAGCTCGACCCGTTCCGTGCCGCCAAGACGCTGAACGTCAACTTCTTCGTGCACGACCCGTTCACCCGCGAGGCCTACTCGCGTGACCCGCGCAACGTGGCCCGCAAGGCCGAGCAGTACCTGATCAGCACCGGTATCGCCGACACCTGTTACTTCGGCGCCGAGGCAGAGTTCTACATCTTCGACTCGGTGAGCTTCGACTCGAAGATCAACGGCACCTTCTATGAGATCGACTCCGAGGCCGGCTGGTGGAACACCGGCGAGCCTTACGAAGAGGATGGCAGCCCCAACCGCGGCTACAAGGTCCGTCCGAAGGGCGGCTACTTCCCCGTAGCCCCGTACGACCACTTCGTCGACCTGCGCGACGAGATGACCACCAACCTGATCAACGCCGGGTTCACCCTGGAGCGCGGTCACCACGAGGTGGGCACCGGCGGGCAGGCCGAGATCAACTACAAGTTCAACACGCTGTTGGCCGCGGCCGACGATGTGCTGCTGTTCAAATACATCATCAAGAACACCGCCTGGGCCAACGGCAAGACCGTCACGTTCATGCCGAAGCCGCTGTTCGGTGACAACGGGTCCGGTATGCACGCCCACATGTCCCTGTGGAAGGACGGCAAGCCGCTGTTCCACGATGAGGCCGGATACGCCGGGCTCTCGGACGTGGCCCGTCACTACATCGGCGGCATCCTGCACCACGCACCGTCGCTGCTGGCGTTCACCAACCCCACGGTGAACTCCTACAAGCGTCTGGTGCCGGGCTACGAGGCCCCGATCAACCTGGTGTACAGCCAGCGCAACCGCTCCGCCTGCGTGCGCATCCCGATCACCGGCAACAACCCGAAGGCCAAGCGCCTCGAGTTCCGCTGCCCGGACAGCTCGGGCAACCCGTACCTGGCGTTCGCGGCCATGTTGATGGCCGGTATCGACGGCATCAAGAACAAGATCGAGCCGCTCGCGCCGGTCGACAAGGACCTCTACGAGCTGCCTCCGGAGGAGGCCGCCAACATTCCGCAGGCCCCGACCAACTTGGCTACCGTGATCGACAACCTGGAGAAGGATCACGAGTACCTCACCGAGGGTGGCGTTTTCACCTCGGATCTGATCGAGACCTGGATCGCGTTCAAGCGCGAGAACGAGATCGAGCCGATCAACATCCGTCCTCACCCGTACGAGGTAGCGCTCTACTTCGACGTGTAAGTCGCCTCTATGACAAGGCCCCCGGGAAACCTCCCGGGGGCCTTGTTGTTTCCCCGGCGGTGTGCCATGGCCCCGACGCCCTCGACACCGGCGTAAATATCGAAATCGGTTACATTTCAGGAAAAATGCCCTGGCTGGTGGGCGAGAAACCTGAGACTACTGGCCGCCGAGACCCTGGTAGAGGCGGTCTCCTGACGGTCGACAGGAATAAAGCGGACCATGGTCCTATTGTTAGGCGCATGGCTCTCACTGAACTCGAAAACAAGCTCACCGGTCTGACTCCGATCGCGCTGTCGGCCTTCCGGATCGTGGTGGGATTTCTGTTCTTCCTGCACGGCACGTCACACCTGTTCGGGTGGCCCCTGGCCTCCTATCTACAGCCGGTCGGCGCGCTGCCGTGGTGGGCCGGAATCATCGAATTCGTTGGCGGAGGGGCGATCTTCCTCGGCATTGGCACCAGATTGGCCGCCTTCGTGACATCTGGCGCGATGGCGGTCGCCTACTTCACCTACCACCAGCCGCAGGGCCTCTTGCCCATCCAGAACAGCGGCGAGGCCGCCGCGCTGTACAGCTGGATCTTCTTCCTGCTGGTGTTCACCGGGGGCGGATCGTTCTCCCTGGACCGATTCGTTACCCGCGCTAAGCGCTAAGTCGTTACGTACGAATTGGTTTAGCATCCTGGCCATGGCCTCTTCCAGCACGTCCAACTCGGTCGCCAAGCTCGACGGCGCCACACCCGTTGCCCTGTCCCTGTTTCGTATCGTCTTCGGATTCCTGTTCACCATTCACGGCACCGCGATCCTGTTCCGCTGGCCCGAATTGACGCCTCCGATGCCGGTATCCGAATCGTGGTCGCTGGGCTGGTGGGCGGGTGCCCTCGAGTTCCTCACCGGCGTCGCGATTCTGTTCGGTGCCGGTACCCGCGCGGCGGCGTTCCTGGCCTCGGGCACCATGGCGGTCGCCTACTTCACCCAGCACCAGCCCACCGGGCTGCTACCGATTCAAAACAACGGCGAGCTGGCCGCCTTGTTCTGCTGGGGCTTTTTCCTGCTGATTTTCACCGGCGGCGGATCGCTGTCCATCGACGCGGCGCTCAAGAAGAAGAATTAGGCACCACCACCGTGGCGATCAGCGCCCGGTGGTCGGTGCCATAGATCTCCTCGGTGCTCACCGCGGTAGCGGTCGCGCCCCGGGTCAGCACATGGTCGATACCGATCAGCCTTGTGTACCAGCGCCCTTCGCGCCAGGTAGGCAGCCACCCGCCGCCGGCCTGGTCCACCGCGTCGGCGAATCCACCGGTAAGGATCTGCCGGAACGCGAAATGGTCGTAGGTGGCGTTAAAATCGCCGCCGACAATGACTTTCACGTCGGAACGTAGCGCATGCAGTTGGCGCCCCATGGTGTCCAATTCGGTGAGCCAGCCCGGTGAGCTCATGTCCTTCTCCGGCGGGCGGGTGTGCGCCGCGACCAGTATGACGGAGCCCACGCCCGGAATCTCCGCCTCTGCCCAAATCTGCCGCATCGCGAAACCCTGATCGTCTTGGTGCACCGGGGTCAACGGATACCGACTCCAGATCCCGGTGCCCAGGGCCAACGGTTCGGCGACGGTGTACGAATACGGAAGGACCGAATCAATACCCGCGGCAACGAGTTTGGTTCGCGCTTCCGGGGTGAGCTCATTAACCGTCACCACGCCTACGTCGTGTTCACGAATCGCGGCCACCACCGCCCCCGCATCGCCGGCACCCACCCGTAGGTTGGTCTGCAGCACCGTCACCGCGGTTCCCTCGGCGGCGCTGTCGGGCAAGTACATCGGCGCGATGGCCAGCGCCTGCAACGCGATCAGCACGACGGCGGTGAGCACACCCCACCACTGCCGCACCGCAAGGAACAGCAACAGCCCTAGCGCCATCAGTAGACAGGTGGGCGGAAAACCGGCGGTCAGCGCGATCAGGGGCGACCAGCTGGACCGCACCCACCGCGAGGCAATTGCCAGGATGGCGAGGATGGACAGCAGCCAGCCCAATGCCCCCACGGCGGTCCGTCCTCGCACCTCAGGGACGGTACCTTATGTTGATGCCATCATTCAGTCGCGCCGAGCTCGAAGAAGCGTTCGCGCAACACCAGGCCACCGTCCATCGCTGCATCGAAACCGGCGATTGGAACCCCTACGCCGAGATGTACACCGAGGACGCCCTCTACATCGAGCACGTGGTGGGCCGACTACACGGCAAAGAGGCGATTCGGCGCTACATCACCGCGGTCATGGCGGAGTTCCCCGGGAACCACATGCCCAGCCTGCCCGCCACCTGGACGGTGTTTGATCCCGAAAAGGGTTGGGTGGTCTGCGAAATCGACAATGTCATGAGCGATCCGGGCGATGGTCAGCACTGGGGCGAGCCGAATTTGACGGTACTGCACTACGCCGGGGACGGGCTGTGGTCGCAGCAGGAGGACGCCTACAACCCCGCCAACATGGTCAAGATGGTGCGGCGCTGGTGCAAGGCGGCCGAGACCTCCGGCAATCTGCCCCAAGAGGCTCGTGAGTGGCTCACCAAATACGGGTCACGCAAAAACTGACTGTCGCTTCTTATTTTGCGGCGATGGTCAGCGTCGCGCGCAGACCACCCAGTGGACTTGAGGACAGCACCACGTCTCCGCCGTGCAACGCGGCCTGCTGCGCGACGAGTGCCAGTCCCAGGCCCAGCCCGCCGGGCTTGGCACCGGGTCCGCGTTCGAATCGCCCGAGCACCCGCTCCCGATCGGCCTCAGGCAGGCCGGTGCCGTCGTCGTCGACCACGATGACCAGCCGGTCATCATGGCGGTTTGCCGACAGCACAATATGTTTGGCGTCGCCGTGGTTGATGGCGTTGCGTACCAGGTTGTCCACGGCCAGCCGCAGCCCGTCCGGCCAGCCCAGCACCACACCGCCGTCGTCGACATTCACGGTGATGTCCGGTGCATCGGTGCGGTGCATCAACGCGTCCCCGGCCACCCGATCCAATAGGTCGGCGATATCTACCAGTTCGCGGTCCTCAAGCCGGGCAAGGTCACCGGAGGCCAACTGGCCGAGCGCGGTGATGGTGGCCTCGACGCGTCGCTGCGCGCGCTGTAGATCTCCGATCACCTCGACGCGCTCATCGTCCGAAAGGTCGTGTGCGCGCAGAGTGTCCAGGTCAGCGCGCATCGCAGTGAGCGGCGTGCGCAGCTCGTGCGCCGCACTGGCGGCGAAATCGCGGGCTGCCAAAAGGGATTTGGTGGTTTCGGACTGCGCCGCCGACACTCGGCCAAGCATGGCGGCCATGGCCTCGGCAAGCTCCTCGGATTCACGGGCGCCGCGCACCGCGGCGACCTGCAGGCCGTCGGTGTCCAACTGGCGGGTCTGGTCGGTGAGCTGGTGCAGCGGCCGCACCGCACGCCCAGCGAACAGCCAGGCGAATCCGCCGGCCAGCAGCATCGACAGCACGCCTAAAGCGATGAACACCGGAATGCCGCGGTGATTGACCAGCACCGTGTCTGAGCGTGTCCCCAGTGAAATCACCGTCTGTTCTTCGGGGTTCTCGATGGTCCGTACCCGGTAGTTCACATCACCGACGGTCACGTTCCTGGTCCCCAACGGCAGGCGGGGTAGTTCGACTCCGCGGAAGATGACCAGCCCGCCGCTCTTGGTGTCCCGCACCGTCAGCACGAAGGTGGTTTCGCCATGGCGGGTGGTGGCCTGTACCGCGTCGGTCAGCATGTCGAGGCGCCGATCAAGTTGTCGAGTATCGTTGCGCACCAAGGCAATCCCGGCGACAATGCCAATCAGGGCAACCACTAGTCCGGCGGCGAGAAACGCCGCGACCGCGACGCGGGTGCGCAGGGACAGCGAGCGTTTCACGGCTCTTCCCGCATCACGTACCCGACTCCCCGGACGGTGTGGATGACCCGGGAGGCTCCCCCGGCTTCCAATTTGCGGCGCAGGTAGCTCACGAAGACATCGGCCACGTTGGTCTCGACGTCAAAGTCGTACCCCCACACCAATTCCAGCAGCCGGGTGCGGCTCAGCACCACGCCGGTGTTCTCGGCCAGCACCACCAGCAGGTCGAACTCGCGCTTGCTGAGTTCGACGCGCTCTCCGTTGACAAAGACCAGCCGGCGCGACGCGTCCACGGTGATCTGTCCGACGGTGATGGCGGACACCGCCATGCCGCCCGCGCCGGCACCGCGACGGCGCAGCAGTGCGCGCAGGCGGGCCACCAGCTCGCCAAGATCGAAGGGTTTCGTCAGATAGTCGTCCGCGCCGGCCTCTAGACCGGCGATCCGATCGTTGACGGTGTCGCGTGCGCTGAGCACGCAGATCGGAATGTCGTTACCGAGGGCCCGTAGTGCGGTAACCACCGCCACGCCGTCGAGCTCGGGCATCTGCACATCGAGCACCAGGGCGTCGGGCTCATCGGCCGCGAGCTGGGTAAGCGCATCGCGGCCATCGACAGCGACCCGGACGTCGAAACCCGAGTGGCGTAGCCCGCGGGCTACCGAGTTCCGAACGTCCGGGTCGTCATCGACCATCAACACCTTGTGACGGGCGGCAGTTTCCTGTGTCATCGCTCCATAAGGCTAAGCCGCCCACCTATGAGTGTTGTTAGACGTCCTGCTGATCAACCACTGCGGCCACGTTCGGCGTGGCCGGCTTGGCCGGGGCGGCCTGCTGGGTGTTGGCAGTTTCGGTGGCCTCCTGGGCCGGCTGCTGCTGCGGCGCGAAGGGGTTCCACGGCTGCTGCGGCTGCTCGGCGGGAGCGTTCTCGGTGGCGGGCTGCTCGGCGGGCACCTGACCTGTCAGTGCGGCGGGAGCGGCCGGGGCGGCGTCATCGGTGTCCGCGCCGCAGCTGTTCTTCAGGCTGGTCAGCGGCTGGCGGATCTTGTCCAGCTCGGCCTTGGCGGCGGGCTGGCCGTCCAGGTAGGTCTTGATGGCCTCGTGACGCTGACCCTCGGGAGCGCCCTTGGCGGCGTTGGTGATTCCGTCGTTGATGGTCGGGTTCTTGTCCAGGTAGCTCGCGACCTGGCTCGACACGGTTGAGTGGGTGCGGGCGAACTCAGCGGCGGTGCACTTGCTCGGAGCCGCGTCGGCAGCGCCGGCGAATGCCAGGGCGCTGGCCACCGCGCCGGCGCCAACGACACCACTGATGACAGCAGAGGTGAACTTCATGGAGTAACTCCTTGTTCAGCGTTACAGCCGACGACGTGCCGGCCCGCCCGGGACGCTATCGAGCGTTGGTTGGACCGTCATGGCCTGAACGTTAAGAAACCATGAGAAGCGTGGGAGGAACTACAGCGATGTAATTCCGCTGCTCCTAGCCCTGCGGCCAGCAGCGATTCTTGAAGTCCTGCACGGGCTGACGGATCGCATCCAGATCGGCCTTGGCCGCCGGATTCGTATCGAGGTAGGCCTGCACGGCCTGGTGCTTGGCCTCTCCGTCCCCAGGGGTGTTCTTGAGAGCATTGCTCATCCCAGCGTTGACGTCCGGATGACGCTCCAGATATTCGGCCCGCTTGGTGTCCGCCACGGCGTCGAGTCGGGCTTCCTCAGAGACGGTGCAATCACCTGGCTTCGCCTGAGCCGGTACCGCGACGCCAAGCGCACCGACGACAACACCGAGACTCAGGACGATCGATGCGTACTTCATGAGTACTCCTTGCAGATCGAATCAGCAGAGACGGATCTTGATCCGCACAGTATGGGACTGACATCCGTGAGCTGTCCTGAACTTCGCGCCGACCGATCGCACAAGCCAAATCACGCCCCTGGTGTGTCTGGTGTGGGGTTCGTAGACTCGGTTTCGCAGCAGCACAACTGTGCCCACATTCGGGACGGGGTGCTGTTTTTTCATGCCGCCCCCCGCTTCGCGGGCGTGCCCTATCTGCCCGCCTCCGCGCGACAAACCCTGACCCGCCACCTCCTTGACGCGCGGGCCATTTCCATTGCGTCATTGCGTCGATCACTAACCACAAGGAGTATTTGTCATGAAAGTTCCATACATGAACCTGGGACAACAACCGGAGGGGACGGTTGTCGAAGTCATCATGCAAGGGGGTGAAGCATTCGTGGAAGTACTCGACGACAACAACCTGGGCCTGCTCACCGACGGACAAGTCCACACCTACTTCGGCCAAAACCTCAACGCAGAACCCCCGTACAACCCTGAAACTCACGTAACTCGGCTCATAATTCAACATTGATAGGCACTGCAATGAAATTTGTTATTGCAATAGCGTGCACAGCAAGTATGCTTTGCGTAATTCCAAACTTCGCACATGCGGATCCTGGTACAGTAGATTTCAACTCTTACTCGTCTGTGCCGGTAGAAAAGTTTTTTAGATACACCCCAAAAAGCGCAGCTCGCACTATTAGCTTCTCAACCCCATACGAAATAAAATGTGTAGTCAGCGCACCGGAAACCACTCTAACCATCAATCAGGGAATTCAATGTTCCGGGCATATCCCTGGCTTGGATAGCGCCCGGGGCTCCGGCCCTGGCGAAGATGCGTGCCTGATTGGGTCCGTGTACCCCCGAGGGCCTCAGTATGAAATTAGCAAGCAAGGGTTCGGCTGCAATTGGAGCTACGAGCACGGAGAAATGCTTAACGTCGGCGAAAAAGTGGCATTTCAAAACGCGACATGCGCCGTGGGCGTTGAGCCGCTGCTTGCATGCACAGACACCACCAGCGGCCCACATGGCTTCGTGCTGCAAGCATCGGGTAGCTACGCCTTTTAGTCGCCTTGTTTGAGCAGCTCGGTACGAGGCGCTGGGCAGGCGGGTGGCTCGGTCCCGGTGGATCCCGCTGTAGCGGTAGCCACTACTCCCCAAACACCCTCTGCACCACGGCCTTTGCCCGCCTAGTCACCCGCAAATAGTTGTCCAGGAACTCGCCGCCGTCGTTGTCGGGCCAACCGGCAGCCGCGGCCACGGTGTTGAGCAGCCGTCCGGGGCCGGGCAGCTGGTCGGTCGGCTTGCCGCGCGCCAGCACCAGCGCGTTGCGCGCGTTGGTCGCGGTCAGCCAGGCCTGGCGCAGCAGCTCGGCATCGTCGGCCTCGATGAGCCCGGCTTCCGCCGCGGCCCGCAGCGTTTGCAGGGTCGAGGTGCTGTGCAGCGACTGGTGCTCGTGTGCGTAACGCAGCTGCAGCAGCTGCACGGTCCATTCCACGTCGGCCAGGCCGCCACGCCCCAGCTTGGTATTGGTATTCGGGTCCGCGCCGCGCGGCAGCCGCTCGGCATCCACCCTCGCCTTGATCCGGCGGATCTCGCGCACCGCGTCCAGGCCGATACCGCCGGCCGGATACCGCGTCTTGTCGATCATGTGCAGGAACCGCAGCCCCAGATCTGCATCTCCGGCGACGCTGTGCGCCCGCAGCAGCGCTTGCACCTCCCATGGCTGCGCCCACTGCGCGTAGTACGCCTCGTAGGCGGCCAGGGTGCGCACCAGCGGTCCGTTGCGACCTTCCGGCCGCAGCCCGGTGTCCACCTGCAGCGGCGGGTCGGTGCTGGGCGCGCCGAGCAGCTTGCCCACCTTCTCGGCAACGGTCGCCGACCACCGGACCGCCTCAGCGTCGGAGGCATCGCCGCGCGCCTCACACACGTAGAGGACATCCGCATCGGACCCGTAACCGAGCTCTCCGCCGCCCAGCCGGCCCATTCCGATGACGGAGATGACGGCGGGCGCCTCCTCCCCCGCCACAATGCTCGCCTTGATCACCGCGTCCAGTGCCGCCTGCAGCACCGCCACCCACACCGAGGTGAGCGCACCACAAACCTCCACCACATCCAGCAGGCCCAGCAGATCCGCCGAGGCCACCCGCGCCAGCTCCCGGCGCCGCAATGACCGTGCCGCCGCGATGGCCCGCTCGGGATCGGCGTGCCGCGCCGATGACGCGATGAGCGCCTTGGCTACCGAAGCTGGATCTGCCTCAAGGAGTTTGGGGCCGTTGGGTCCGTCCGCATACAGCTGGATCACTTCCGGTGCGCGCATGATGAGATCGGGCACATACGCCGAGGTGCCCAAGATCTGCATCAACCGCTTGGCCACCGCGCCCTCATCACGCAGGGTGCGCAGGTACCAGGTTTGGTCGACCAGCGCCTCGCTCACCCGGCGGTAGGCCAGCAGCCCAGCGTCCGGGTCGGGGGTATCCGCCAGCCAGTCCAAAAGCGTTGGCAGCAGGATGGATTGGATACGTCCACGCCGCCCACCCTCTTTGGTCAGCGCAGAGAGGTGACTGAGGGCGTGCTGCGGCTGCTGGTATCCCAGGGCGGCGAGCTGACGCACCGCCGCCTCGTTGGACAGCCCCAGCGCTTCCTTGTCGAACTCGGTCACCGATTCCAGCAGCGGTTGGTAGAACAACTTTGCGTGCAGACGCGACACCCGCAACGCTTGCCGCTTGATCTCGGCGCGCAACACTCCGAGAGCATCGTTTTGCCCGTCGGGACGTACATGCGCCGCCCGGGCCAGCCAGCGCATTGCCTCGGTGTCCTCTGGTGCGGGCAGGGTGTGTGTGCGCTTGAGGCGCTGCAGCTGCAGTCGATGCTCCAGCAGCCGCAAAAATTCATAGGACGCAGTGAGATTGGCGCCGTCGTCACGACCGATGTAGCCCCCGGCCGACAGCACGCTCAGCGCGTCGACAGTCGATGCCACATGCAGCGACTCGTCAGCGCGGCCATGCACCAGCTGCAGCAGCTGCACCGCGAATTCGACGTCACGCAGACCACCGGTGCCCAGTTTGATCTCACGCTCGCGCAGATCGGCGGGCACCAGTGATTCCACCCGGCGGCGCATGGCCTGCACCTCGGGTACGAAATCCTCACGCTCACAAGCGGTCCACACCATGGGCATGAGCGCGTCGATGTACGCCTTACCCAGGTCGGAATCGCCGACGGCGGGACGCGCCTTGAGTAGCGCCTGAAATTCCCAGGTCTTGGCCCAACGGCGGTAGTACGCGACATGCGACTCCAGGGTGCGGACCAGCGCCCCGGCCTTGCCCTCCGGGCGAAGCGCCGCGTCCACCTCGAAGAAGGTGCTGGACCCCACCCGCATCATCTCGCCGGCGACGCGGGTGGTCAGCGAGTCGGCTTCCTCCGCGACAAAGATGACATCGACATCGCTGACGTAATTGAGTTCGCGTGCACCACATTTGCCCATCGCGATGACCGCGAGCCGGGGCGGGGCCTGCCCCTCGGGAACCACAAGTGACACCGCTACTGCCAGCGCCGCCGTCAGCGCGGCATCGGCCAGATCTGACAGGTGCTGTCCCACCACCGGGAACGGCAGCACCGGTTCGTTTTCGACGGTGGCCGCCAGATCAAGCGCGGCCAGCACCAGCAGCCGGTCGCGATAGGCGTCCCGCAGCGCCGAGATGGCGGCGCCCTCCGAGACCGAGGCCCGCCCGTCGACGGCCCCGACTGCTGCCAAAAAGCGTTCTTGCAGAGCCGATTTCGACTCCAGCTGGATGTCTCCGACCAATAGCTGCCAACGATCGGGACGGGCCACCAGATGATCACCGAGTGCCAGCGACGACCCGAGCACCGCCAGCAGCCGCCCCCGCAGCGAGGTGTCGGTGCTCAGCTCCCGATCCAGTGCGGCCCACTGTGGGCCCATCTCCTCGCGCAGCCGGATCAGGGTGAGCAGCGCGGCATCTGCGTCGGGAGAACGCGAGAGCGACCACAGCAGCGGAACGTGCGCCTCGGTGGTCCAACCCAGCTCTTCGAGCAGTGCCGCGGCCCGCGCGTCGACAAGGCCCAGTCGCCCGACGCCGGGGACCTTTGAACGCTCAGAAGATCGAGTCACAGCCCCAAATAGGCCCGCAGCTCGAACGGGGTCACATTACTGCGGTAGCGCGCCCACTCGGCTCTCTTGTTACGCAGGAAGAAGTCGAAGACGTGCTCCCCCAAGGCCTCTGCCACCAGTTCGGAGCCCTCCATGGCGATGAGGGCATTCTCCAGGGTGCTGGGTAGCTCCTTATATCCCATGGCCCGGCGCTCGGCGGCGGTCAGCTGCCACACATCGTCCTCGGCCTCGGGTCCCAGGGTGTAGCCCTGCTCGACGCCGCGCAAACCGGCGGCCAGCAGCACCGCGTAGGTCAGGTACGGGTTGCAGGCCGAATCTGGGCTGCGGACCTCGATACGGCGCGAAGACGACTTGTTGGGCGTGTACATCGGAACCCGCACCAGCGCCGAGCGGTTGGCCGCGCCCCACGATGCCGCCGTGGGCGCCTCGCCGCCCTGCACCAGCCGCTTGTAGGAGTTCACCCACTGGTTGGTGACGGCACTGATCTCGTTGGCGTGCTCCAGGATTCCCGCGATGAACGACTTGCCGACATCGGACAGCTGCAGCGGATCGTCGGGATTGTGGAAGGCGTTGGTGTCGCCCTCGAACAGACTCATGTGGGTGTGCATGGCACTACCGGGGTGGTCGCTGAACGGCTTGGGCATGAACGTGGCATGCACGCCGTCGATGATGGCCACTTCCTTGACCACGTTGCGGAACGTCATCACGTTATCCGCCATGGACAGCGCGTCGGCGTACCGCAGGTCGATCTCCTGCTGGCCGGGTGCGCCCTCATGATGGCTGAATTCCACGGAGATGCCCATGGATTCGAGTGCGTCGATGGCGTGCCGGCGGAAGTTCGGCGCTGCTTCGTGCACGGCCTGGTCGAAGTACCCGGCGTCGTCGGCAGGGATCGGCGCCGAACCATCGTCGGGCATGTTCTTCAGCAAGAAGAACTCGATCTCCGGGTGCACGTAGCAGGAAAAGCCCAAATCGCTTGCCTTGGCGAGCTGGCGGCGCAGCACGTGCCGTGGATCCGACCACGACGGCGATCCGTCGGGCAGCTTGATATCGCAGAACATGCGCGCCGAGTGATGCTTGCCGGCGCTGGTGGTCCAGGGCAGCACCTGGAACGTGGACGGGTCAGGATGCGCCACGGTGTCCGACTCAGAGACACGGGCGAAGCCTTCGATGGACGAGCCGTCGAAGCCGATGCCTTCCTCGAACGCGCCCTCCAGCTCAGCGGGCGCGATGGACACGCTCTTGAGGTAGCCGAGCACGTCGGTGAACCACAGCCGGACAAAACGGATATCGCGTTCTTCCAGCGTGCGCAGCACGAATTCCTTCTGACGATCCATGGGGAGAGTATGCCGCAGGTCAGCAGCGAACGTCTTTAGGAGGCACGGTCCCGTCAACGAAGTAGCGCGTCACCACGTCATCGACGCACGCTTCACCATTGAAGGCGACGGTGTGCTGGGTGCCCTCGTAGCTGATGAGCGATCCGCCCAACTGCCGGGCCAGCGCCACACCCGCCTCGTAGGGCGTCGCCGGGTCATGGGTGGTGGAGATGACGACCACCGGCGGCAGACCGGGTGTCGACGGGGTGTGCGGGGTCGATGTCGGGGGCACCGGCCAGAAGGCGCACAGGTCGCGCGGGGCGTAGCCGGTGAACTGACCGTAACTCGAGAACGGCGCCTGCTCACGCAGCGTCTTGTCGGCCGCCACCCACGGCGCGGAATCCTTCGGCGTGGGTCCGTCGACGCACCGAATCGAATTGAAGGCGTCCTGCAGGTTGTCGTAACGCCCGTGGTCGTCGCGCTCCTGATACTGGTCGGCCAGCCACAGCAGGTCGTCGGGACCGCTGCCATCAACCAATCCGGCCAAGCCCGACGTCAAGTACTTCCAATACCGCGGCGTGTACATCGCCTGGATGGTGCCGGTGATGGCGTCCTGGTAGCTCAGTCCGCGCGGATCGTTGGTCTTGGCCGGCTTGGTCACCAGCGGATCGACCAGCTGGTGGAAGCGCTTCACTGCCTGCGACGGGTCGGCGCCCAGCGGGCACTTGGGGTCCTTGGCGCAATCGGCCGCGTAGTCGTTGAAGGCCACCTGGAATCCGGTCATCTGGCGGACGTTGGACTCCACCGGATCGATTGTCGGATCGATCGCACCGTCCAGGACCATGGTGCGCACGTTCTGCGGGAAGTACTCGGCGTACTGGGTGCCCAGCTCGGTGCCGTAGGAGTACCCCAGGTAGTTCAGCTTGCTGTCGCCGACCACGGCCCTAACGATATCCATATCCCTTGCCGCCGAGGCAGTTCCGGCGTTGGCGAGGAAGTCCAGCCCCATCCGGTTCGCGCATTCGTTGACGTACTGGCGATACACATCCTCGATGTGCGCCACGCCGGCCTGGCTGTAGTCGGCGAGCGGTTCCTTGCGGAAGGCGTCGAACTGCGCGTCGGTCCGGCAGCGCAGGGTCGGCGTGGAGCCGCCGACACCACGCGGGTCGAACCCGACGATGTCGAAGCTCTGCCCTATCGCCGAGTCACCGAGCTTGGCGCCCATGCCGGCGGCCAGATCCACACCCGAACCGCCCGGGCCACCGGGGTTGACCAATAGTGCGCCGACCCGCTTTCCGGAGGCGGGCACCTTGAGCACGGCGAGTTCGGCCACCGTGCCCATCAGCTTGTCGTAGCTGACGGGCACCTTGACCTTGGCGCAGCGCGCGGTCGGGATGCGGCTGGTGTCGGTGACGAAGCCGTCGCAGCCGCCCCAGACCACCTTTTGGTCGTAGAACGCCTGCAGCGACGGGCTCGGAGCGGGCAGCGGCGCGGCGGCCGCCGGGATGGCTGGGACGGCCGCCGTCAACATCAAGAAGATCACTGGCAACGCCCGGCGCATCCGCATCATGGGCCACATCGTGCCATGTCGCGCCCCAAAAGGGATCAGCAGCGGGCGCCTTCGGGCGGAGTCGTGACCTTGATGAGATAGTCCTCGGCCGCCTTGTCGACGCACTGGTTGCCGTCGAACACGATGGTGTGCTTGGTCCCGTCGTAGGTCAGCAAGCCTCCGCCGAGCTGTTTGGCCAGCTCAACACCCGCCTGGTACGGAGTCGCCGGGTCATAGGTGGTGGAAACCACCAGCAGCTTGGGCAGACCCGCGACGTGGATGGGGTGGGGCTTACTGGTCGGCGGTACCGGCCAGAACGCGCACACGCCCAGCGGGGCGTTGCCGGTGAATTCGCCGTAATCCTGGAAGGGCGCCACCTCACGGATGCGGCGGTCTTTCTCGACGGCCTTGGCCCGGTCCTTCTCCGGCGGTTCGTCCACGCAGTTGATGGCGGTCTGCGCGTCCTGCGCGTGGCTGTAGTGACCGTCCTCGTCGCGCTTCATGTAGGCATCGGCGAGCAGCTGCAGGATGTCGCCCGATCCCTCACTGAGCTGACGCAACGCCTTGGTGAAGGCCTCCCACAGCGTGGGCGAGTACATCACCATGATGGTGCCGATGATCGCGTCGCTGTGCGAAAGACCACGACCGTCCTTGGTCTTGGCGGGGTGATCGACCAGCGGGTCGATCATGGCCCGGTAGCGGGCTGTGGCCTGTGCGGGGTCGGTCCCCAGCGGGCAGCTTGGGCTCTTGGCGCAGTCGGCCGCGTAGTTGTCGAAAGCCTTTTGGAATCCCGCGATCTGGTCGATATCGGCCTGCGTGGGATCGGCATTCGGATCGATCACACCGTCGAGGATCAGGGCCCGCACATTCTTGGGGAACTCCTCGGCGTAGGTGGTACCGATCCGGGTTCCGTACGAGTAGCCCAGGTAGGTCAGCTTCTCGTCACCCAGCGCGGCGCGCAGCCGGTCCATGTCCTTGGCGACGTTCACCGTGCCGACATTGGCCAGGAACTCCAGCCCCACCTTGTCGACGCAGCGCTTCACGAAGTCCTTGGAGTCCTGCTCCATGCGGGCCACGCCCTCAGGGCTGTAGTCGGTGTCGTTCTGCGCCCGCAGCCGATCGACGTCCTTGTCCGAGTTGCACTCGATCGCCGGAGTGGAGGCCCCGACACCGCGCGGATCGAATCCGATGAAGTCGAAGCGGTCGCGGATCTCCTTGGGCACCTGCTTGACGATCGCGGTCGCCGCCTCGATACCGGACTGGCCCGGGCCACCGGGGTTCATCAACAGCGACCCGATCCGCTGTCCCTTGGCCGGGTACTTGATGATGGCCAGCCGCGCCTTGGCGCCGTCGGGCTTGGTGTAGTCGACGGGAACCTCCAGTTCCGAGCACACCGTGCTGGCCGGAACCGTGACGTTCTCGGGTGTGAGGCCGTCGCAGTCACCCCAATTGAGGGAGGTTTCCGACGGCCGTGCCGCCATCGCCTCACCCTCGACCGACCGCACACAACCAGAGACGACGGCTACCACCGAGGCAAGAGCCAGTAGCGGCAACAGCCCAGGGCGACCAGGCCCACGCAACATCATGTCAGCCATGTTGCCATGTGAACTCAGATAAGGGCCTTTAGCTCCTGCAGCGCCGCGCCGAAATCGTCGGTCAGGGTGGAAAGGTCCGGCATCAGATCGGGGCACGAAATCAGGCCGACATTGAGCTTGCCGTCCAATGACATCACCGTGACGGTGAGCGCGGCACCGTGAAAGATCGGGCCCAACGGATACATGCTGATCACCTGCGCGCCCAAAAAGTACAGGGGCACTTGCGGTCCCGGCACATTGGAAACCACCAGGTTGTGGATGACCGGGTGCCGGTCGGCGAGCCGGATGCGCGAGTAGACCCGCATCGCGGTGCCGAAAACCGCCGGCGCCGCGAATTGGCTCCAGTCCTGCAGCAGGGTGGCGCCCAGCACCGCCGTGTGATCCTTGGCGATGTTGTTTGCCGCAGCGATGGCTCGAAGCCGCGTCACTGGATCATCAACATTGGTCTCCAGCCGAGAGAACATGCCGGACACCTGGTTTCGGCCGGGGCGATCCGATTTCTCGTGCACCGACACCGGAACCATGGCAACCAAGGAGTTGTCCGGCAGCTCGCCGCGGTCGTCCAGATACTTGCGCAGCGCACCGGCACAGATCGCCATGACGACATCGTTGACCTTGACGCCGAAGTGGTCCTTGACCGCACGGACATCACCCAGATCAAGCTGTGCGTATCCGACGTTGCGACGGCTGGTGATCGTGGAGTTGAACGAGGTGCGCGGCGCCGAGAAGGGTGCCGACATGGCCTCGCCACGCTTGGAGCGCTCCAGCCAGGCCGGAATCACCCCAATCGTCGCGGGCAGCAGCTTGGCGAATTTCAGTGGCCGCGACGCCCATTTGAGGGCTCCCGTCACCGCGATCTCGATGCTGTTGGCGCCGCCGACCCCCGGCGCGGGCTCGGGCGCCTCGGCATCGGGTTCCAGGCCGCACAGTGCCGACATCAGGTTGGCGCCGGTGACACCGTCGACCGACGCGTGATGCATCTTGGTCATGACCACCAGCCGGTTGGTGTCCCCTGTTTCGATGACCCACATCTCCCAGAGTGGCCGCGCACGATCCAGCGGCAGCGAGGCGATGTGCCCGCACATGTCCGCGATCTCGGCCTTGCCGCCGGGCGCGGGCAGACCAACATGGTGCAGGTGGCGGTCGATGTCGAAGTCGTCGTCGTCAACCCACACCGGATGGTCCAGGTTCAGTCGGCTGTCGGCGAGCTTTTCCTTGAAGGACGGGATGCCCTCGACGCGCTCGGCCAGCTTGGATCGCAGTTTTTCGAACGAGTAGCCACCAGGAATGGTTGTGGTGTCTAATTCCAATATCCCGCAGACATGCATGGGCTGAGTGGGTGTTTCCAAGTACAGGAAACTGGCGTCCAGTCCGGAAAGTCGCTGCATGCCGCAGATGCTAGGCGAGCCGGGTAGTGCGGCGTGCCCAAATGCGGGGACTGCCGATGTGACCAAGTCCACGTGTTCGGATATTCATCTCACCGCCACGCGGTGGCAGACTGAACATCGTTAGAAACCCAGGGACCCGGATGGGCCTTGAGGAAATTCGACAGAAAAAGAGACTGCGATATGTCTGAAACCGCCTTGTATGGCGCTGCTTCCGAGACTTCCACGAAGCCTCGTACCAAGACCCGCGTGCACCACTTGCAGAAGTGGAAGGCCGAGGGCCACAAGTGGTCGATGCTCACCGCGTACGACTACTCCACCGCCCGGGTGTTCAACGATGCCGGGATTCCCGTTCTGCTGGTCGGAGATTCGGCCGCGAACGTGGTCTACGGGTACGACACCACCGTGCCGATCACCATCGACGAGCTGATTCCGTTGGTGCGCGGCGTTGTTCGCGGCGCCCCCGAGGCGCTGGTAGTTGCCGATCTGCCCTTCGGTTCCTATGAGGGCGGGGCCGCGCAGGCCCTCGCCAGCGCCACCCGATTCATGAAGGAAGCGGGCGCGCACGCCATCAAACTCGAAGGCGGAGAACGCGTTACCGAACAGATCGCCACGCTCACCGCTTCCGGTATTCCGGTGGTGGCACACATCGGGTTCACCCCGCAGAGCGTTAACGGCCTTGGCGGGTACCGCGTTCAGGGCCGTGATGACGCAGCCGCACAGCTCATCCACGACGCCATCGCTGTCCAGGAGGCCGGAGCCGTCGCCGTGGTGATGGAAATGGTGCCCGCCGAACTGGCCACGCAGATCACCGGCAAGCTCACCATCCCCACCGTCGGTATCGGCGCGGGCCGGGAATGCGACGCTCAGGTGCTGGTGTGGCAGGACATGGCCGGCATGACGGGCGGAAAGACCGCCAAGTTCGTGAAGCAGTTCGGCCAGGTCGGCGCGGAACTGCGCAAGGCCGCCGCGGACTACGCCGACGAGGTGGCGCGCGGGGTGTTCCCCGCTCCCGAGCACTCGTACTAAATCGAGATCGTCAGGAACGCACGCCGAGCTTGTTGTCCAGGTATTCCTGGCGGCAGGCTCGGCGTGCGAGCTTTCCGCTGGTGGTGCGCGGAATCGCGCCCGCCTGAACCAGCTGTACGTCGGCGATGGGCAGGTTGTGACGCCGTGAGACGGCCGCCCGAATGGCATCGATGATGGGCTCCGGCTCGGCGCGGCCCGCACCGGCGGCACGTTCGGACACGATGACCAGCTGCTCCCCAGATCCTTCTGCGGGCACCGAGAATGCCGCCACGAAACCACGGCGCACCGCGGGCGAGGCCTCCTCGACGGTGGCCTCGATGTCCTGCGGGTAGTGGTTGCGGCCGTCGACGATCACCAGGTCCTTGACCCGGCCGGTGATGTAGATCTCGCCGTCGAGGTAGACACCCAGGTCTCCGGTGCGGAACCAGATGGCACCGGGCTCGGTGCCGGTGGCGTGACTGCCGTGGTCGAGCCGGGCCTGCAGTTTGTTACGGAACGAGAAATCCGTTTCCTTGGGCCGGCCCCAGTAACCGCGGCCGATGTTGTCACCGTGCAGCCAGATCTCGCCGACTTCACCGTCGGCCAGCTCGGAATCGGCGTTCGGGTTGACGATCACCGCCCACTGACTGCGCGCGATCTTCCCGCACGACACCTGCGGAACCGCGTTCTCGTCGTCGGCCGCGACACGCACCGCGCGTCCATTGCCCAGCTCGCGGCGGTCCAGATACACCACGGAAGCCTCGGCGTCGGAGGGAATGGTGGAGACGAACAGCGTGGCCTCGGCCATTCCGTAGGACGGCTTGATGGTGGTCGGCGGCAGCCCGTACGGCCCGAAGGCGTCGTTGAACTTGCGGATCGAGGAGATGCTGACGGGTTCGGAGCCGTTGATCAAGCCCGCGACATTGCTCAGATCGAGCTCGTCGCCGTCCTTCGGCAGGCCCCGCTCGGCGGCCAGTTCGAACGCGAAATTCGGTGCGGCGGCAAAGGTTCGGCCCAGATGCCCTTCGGAGGCGAGCTCCCTGATCCACCGACCCGGCCGTCGCACGAACGACACCGGGGACATCAGGGTGATCCGTCCGCCGCACAGCGGGAACAGGATCATCAGCAGGCCCATGTCGTGGTAGAGCGGCAGCCAGCTCACGCTGCGGATGCTGTCGTCCAAACCGACCGAGATGATCATCTGCAGAACATTGGTCATCACCGCGCGGTGAGTGATCTCGACGCCCGCGGGCACCCGGGTCGATCCCGAGGTGTACTGCAAGTAGGCGATGTCATCGGTATCAGGCGTCACCTTGACATAGGTGGCGGCCACCGAATCGGGGACGCTGTCGACGGCAACCACGCGGGGACGGCGGTCACGGGGCAGCCCGCGGACAAATCGGCTGACGGATTCGGCGGCGGCGTTGTTGGTCAGCACGACCGTCGGCTGCGCATCGGTGAGCACCGCGTCGAGCCGTTCGGAATGACCGGGCAGCTCCGGAGCAAACAAGGGGACGGCTATGTTCCCGGCCTCGATGGCGGCGAAGAAACCCACCACATAATCAAGGCCTTGCGGGGCCAGAATGGCCACCCTGTCACCGGGCTTCGTTACTTGCTGGAGCCGTGCCGCCACCGCGCGGGAGCGCTGGCCAAGCTGGGTCCAGTTGAGATCGTTGGGTTCGCCGTCGGAGTTGGTGTTGAAGTCGAGGTAGCGATAGGCGAACGTATCGCCCAACTCTTCGACAACACGTTCGAGGTAGTAGTTGACGGTATAGCCATCGGGCAGGACGATGGCGCCCTTGCCGTTCAGGTACTCCTCAACACGTAACTTCATGGTGACCTCGGTCTAGCTGTGAACACGACTGGCGTCCCATAGGGGGACAATACCGACCAGGCAACACCGACACTCGGCACCACACGCGGTGCGAAGCGAATATCGCGTCCCTATCCGATACCCCGACCTTATGAGAACCCTAAGAGAATCTTAGATTACCCCGTGACAAGTTGTGACCATTGTTTACCTGAATGTGGCACCGTGTCGCGTGCTTGCGCAGCTCAGCATCCCGTCCCTTCGACCGTCAGGGCACATATCTCATGCCATCTCAACACGTCGAGGTCGAGCGGAAGTTCGATGTCACCGACGCGACGATCAACCCCTCCTTCGATGGAATATCCGCCGTCGCGCGCGTGGAACAGCAGCCACAGCAAAATTTGGATGCCGTGTACTTCGACACCCCCGATCAGCGGCTGGCGCAGCACCGCATCACGTTGCGGCGGCGCACCGGTGGCACCGACGCCGGATGGCATCTGAAACTTCCCGCGGGACCGGACACCCGGACCGAGCTGCGTCTCCCCCTCAGCGAGGGCGATGACGCGGTCCCCGAAGAACTGCGGGACACGGTGCTGGCGGTGGTCCGCGAGGACGAACTCGCGCCGGTCGCGCGGATCAGCACCGTGCGCACGGTGTCGCTGCTGATCGGCGCCCAGGGCGAAGAACTCGCGGAATTCTGCGACGACCGCGTCACCTCGGGAGATCTGAGCTGGCGAGAATGGGAGCTGGAGCTGTCGGCACCGGGCCCGGACGGCCCCGATATCGCGCTGTTCGACCGGATCACTGCCCGCCTGCTCGACGCCGGGGCCGCTCACGCCGGACACGGGTCCAAACTGGCCCGGGTTCTGGACGTACCCGAACGGGAGCGCCCCAAGGGCAAGGACTCCATTCAGCGCGCGCTACTCGAACAGCTGGAACAGCTGCAGGGCTGGGATAGGGCGGTCCGGGTGGATACCTATGACTCGGTGCACCAGATGCGCGTCACCATTCGGCGTATCCGCAGCCTGCTGCAGTCCAATCCTGAACGCTTCGGTCTGGACACCAATCAGGAACCACTCGACGAACTCCGACTACTGGCCAACATCCTGGGTGTGGCGCGTGATGCCGAAGTGCTCGCGCAGCGGTATGACGTGGCACTGGCCGAGCTGCCCGAGGCGCTTATCCGCGGCCCGGTGCATGAAAGGCTCGTGGACGCCGCCAAGCAGCGGTACGACGGCGGACTGCGGCGCTCACTGGCGGCGATGCGCAGCCATCGATACTTCCGGCTACTCAATACTCTGGACGAGTTGGTCGCGACGGCCGGACCGGCGTCGGACACCCATCACTCGGACGAGGGCGGGACGCTTGATGCCGCGTACCGCAAGGTGCGCCGTGCGGCACGGGCCGCGGCGCGCGCCGAGGGCGAATATCGCGACGAGGCCCTGCACCGCATCCGCAAGTCGGCCAAGCGGCTGCGCTACGTGGCCAGCGCCGAGGGGGCCAAGAAGATATCCCAGGCGGCCAGGGACATTCAGGAACTACTCGGCGAACATCAGGACAGCACGGTCAGCCGCACCTATCTGGGCACGCAGGCCATCGAGGCACACAGCGCCGGAGAGGACACCTTTACCTACGGGGTGCTGTACCAGCGTGAACATGATGCGGCAGAGGCCACCCGCCGCCAGGTGGAGGCGACGCTCAAGGCCCTCCGCAGGGCAGTGCGCCACAAGAAGTGATCAGCTGCCGTCGGCCGGGAATCCGAACAGCACGGTCCGGGTTTCCGGATTCGCTTCACGCAGCGTGAGTTTGGCGCGCTGACCTTCGGGCGGATCACCTTCACACCGGGCAAGGATCGGCGGATCGGTCACGAAGACCTCCGCCGCCCGCTTCTTCTCGGCGCCCCGCAGCACCGCGGAATCGAAGGTCTGCCCCTGCTGTGGTGCCAGGATGGTGGCCTCGGTGAGATCCACACACGCCTGTTCCACCTTGTTGGCCAACGCATTCGATGTCAGCAATGACGATCTGACGTCGGCCAGGGCCGAGCGTGCCCATTGCGGCACCGGGGTACCGGCGGACAGCGCCAGGCAGATTTCGGTGACAAACCTGTCCCCCAGCCTGCGCAGCGGCGCGGTCACATGCGCATAGGGTGCGGCGATACCGGCATGCAGCGCGGCCTGATCATCGGGGCGTTCACCGTCGAAAACCAGATACGAGGCACCCCGCAGCAGCGTGGTGGCCTGCGTCATCATCGCCAATGTTGTGGTGGCGCAGGGGTCGAGCGCGGCAAGCTGCGCCCCGATTGGAGTGTCGTTCGCCCAGGGCAGTCCGAGGGCCTCGGCGGTGCGGCGCATCCAGCGGCGCACGTCGCCATCCGCCGAGGGCAACGTGCGCAGCATGCCGACGCCGCCGTCGAGCATGATCCGCGCCGCGCAGATCCCGGTGAGCAGTGATATCTGCGCGTTCCAGCCGTCGGTTTCGGTGCGCGCTTCGATGACCAGCTCCCAGTCGCCACCGGCGCCGCGCACCACATCCTGTTCGGGCAGATTCAGTTCGATAGCGCCCCGGGCCAATCCGAGATCTCTTCTCTTGCGGCCAAATTCAGGTAGCGCCGCGATGGCGGGGTGCGGGCGGCCGGCATCCGCCGCGTCTTGGGCCTCCCGGTATGTCAGCTGCCGCACGGACTTGACCAGAGCGCGCTGAACGCTCCAGGTCACCGGGTTCGCGTCGTGGTCGGTTTCGATGCGCCACAGGGCGGCGGGCCGGATCTCGTTGGGCAGCAGGCTCGCCGATCCTTCCGAGAACGCCAGCGGATGCAGCGGCACCGAACCGTCGGGCAGATAGATGGTCTCGCCACGTTCGCGTGCTTCGATGTCCAGCGCGCTGCCGGGTTCGATCTGCGCCGCGACATCGGCGATGGCGTAGTGCAGCAGGTATCCGCCCGCCGTGCGCTCGAGGTGCAGGGCCTGATCGAGATCACGTGATCCGGGCGGATCGATGGTCACCAATCCCAGATCGGTGCGATCGACACGCTCGGCGCGATGGCGATCGACTGCCTGGGCAGCATCGCGCTGGGCCCCCGGACTGAAGTCGGTGGGCAACCCGAACTCCGCACGAATGCCGTCGAAACTGAGGTCGCGAGCAACCAGCCGCTTCAGCGTCACCGGTTCAGGGTAAGAGGCGGGCGAGTTGGCCTGTAAGCCGGATCCTGTTCCGCACAGCCACGGGCTAGCCGCGGCCACGCAGCGGCGACCATCCATCTGGGCACACCGTCACCGGGTACCTCAAGCGGCCTACCCGGAAGCTCGGGCGAGCAGCCCTCGAACACTTCCGCAGCTGTGCACGCACAGCCTTTTGGCCTTGCTTCGGGTGGGGTTTACCGAGCCGAACCGGTCACCCGGTCCGCTGGTGCGCTCTTACCGCACCGTTTCACCCTTACCACCACAAGTGGTGGCGGTTTGTTTTCTGTGGCACTGTCCCGCGAGTTACCTCGGATTGCCGTTAGCAATCACCCTGCTCTGTGAAGTCCGGACTTTCCTCGAACCACGGGATTTCTCCCGTAGCCCGCGGCCGCCCGGCCAACTCGTCCGCGCGGTCATCCTACTCGTGACAAGCTCGTCTCTATGACGACAAAGGCTCGACTCGGCGCGATATCGATCGACTGTGCGGATCCGGCAGCACTGGCCAGGTTTTATCAGCAGGTCCTTGACCTGGAGATATTGTTCGAAAGCGAGCAATTTACCGCGCTGAAGGGCGCCGCCGTGCTGCTCACTTTCCAGCGGGTGGCAGACCATCAACCGCCGCAGTGGCCAGAAGGTGCGGTACCGAAACAGCTGCACCTCGAGCTGGCCGCGGCCGACCTGGATGCCGAAGAGGCTCGCATCCTCGGGTTGGGGGCGACCAAGGCCGAGACGCAGCCGAACCCGAGCGGATGGCGGGTACTGGTCGACCCGGCCGGTCACCCGTTCTGCATCACCAACATGATTCCTGAGGGCACCTATTCGTGACTCGGCGGCGTAGATACCACCGCTTCACCACATACGCCGCGGCCGCGTAAGCGGTTACCACGACGGCAAGCCACAGCAGATAAGCCACTGGCGGAGCCGTCATCTGGAGGGGTTCCGCCAACGGACAGAACGGCAACAGAGCGCCGACAATGGCTACGGCCATCGCGCTGAGCACGACAACCGGGGCCGGTCGCGGCCTGCGCCAGGGCAGGGTGCGTGACCGCAAGACGAGTACGACTGCCAGCTGCGTGAGCAATCCCTCGACAAACCAACCGGTTTGAAACACTGACGGCGAATCGCTACCGCCACATGCCCACCACAGCACGGCGAAAGTAACCAGGTCGAACAGCGAACTGAGCGCACCAAAGATCAGCATGAACGGGACCATGCCGCTGGACTGCCAGCGCCGCGGGCGGCGCAGGTACTCGGGATCTACTCGGTCCCACGGCAGCGCGAGCTGGGCGATGTCATAGAGCAAGTTTTGCATCATCAGCTGGCCGGGCAGCATCGGCAGAAACGGCAAGAGCACGCTGGCGGCCATGACGGACAAGACATTGCCGAAGTTTGAGCTGGCGGTGATCGTGACGTATTTCATGGTGTTGGCCAGCGTGCGCCGCCCCTCGATGACTGCGCGTGCGATCACCGACAGATCCTTGTCCAGCAGGATGAGATCGGCAGCCTGCTTGGCCGCGCCGGTCGCGGTATCGGGGGCAATGCTGGCATCGGCAAGGCGCAGGGCCGCAACGTCATTGACCCCATCACCGAGGAAGCCGACGGCACATCCCGCTTCCCGCAGCGCGGCGACGATACGCGCCTTGTGCCCGGGAGTCAGCTCGGCGAACACATCTGTCTGCGTCGCGACCGCCTGCAGGCGGGTGTCACCGAGTTTGTCGATCTGTTTTCCGCGGATGACGCGGTCACAGGCCACTCCGACCTGCGTCGCCACCTGCGCAGCGACGTGTCCGTCGTCGCCGGTCAAGATTTTCACCCGGACGCCGTGCCGCGACAAGCTCGTCACCGCGCAGGACGCGCTGGCGCGAACCGGGTCGACGAACCCCACGAAACCCACTAGGACAAGGTCGTTTTCGTCCGTCACCTGATACTGCCCCGTGCGCGCCGGGCGGCTCCTGGCCGCCACGGCCATCACTTGCATCCCACGCTTTCGATACGCGCAGATCAGGTCGCGAGCTTCGGATTTCAACTCATCGTGAAAGCCGACGACGTCGTCGCCCACCCGGGCCCGGGTGCAGTACGGCAGTACCTCATCGGGGTGACCCTTGCAGAGCAGGATGTGCTCACCGTGCAGGCGGGAGACGACCACTGTCTGTTTCCGGCGCGACCGCTCCGGGGCGATCTCGGCGAACCCGGTGTACGCCGCTTCCGCGACGACCCCCATCTGTTCCTCGTCCGCCCACTGCGCGATGGCCCGGTCGAGTCGGCTGTGGGGTCCGGCCTGAAAGTGCGTGGCAAGGTAGGCCAACTCACTGGCGGTTTCATCGATATGCCCGGTCACATCCACGCTGTGCGCGTAGACAACCCGGTCCTCGGTCAGGGTTCCGGTTTTGTCGATACACAGCACATCCATCGCTCCAAGATCTTGAATTGCGTTGAGGCGACGAATAACTACTCGTTCGCGCGCCAGCAGCACGGCGCCGCGCGCCAGATTGGTGGTGACGATCACCGGTAACATTTCCGGCGTCAAACCAACCGCAACCGCCACCGCGAACATGGCGGCCTGCCCCCAGGCGCCGCTCACCACTCCGTTCACCGCGAACACAATGGGCACCATCACCAGCATGAAACGAATGAGCGTCCAGCTGACCGCCCGAACCCCTTGATCGAAGCTGGATTCCGACCGCGGGTCAGCAGCGTGGCTAGCCAGCGCGCCGGCGTAGGTGCGAATCCCGGTGGCGACGACAACCCCGGTAGCCGCTCCCGCCACCACTGTCGTGCCGCACAGGCACAGGTTCGCGGAATCGACGACCGCGGCCACCCCTCGCACACGGCGCTGTCTCGCAGTGGCGTCCTTGTATACCGGCAGCGATTCGCCCGTCATCGCCGATTGGTCGATCACCAGGTCGGTCGCCGACACGATCCGTACATCTGCCGCCACCACATCACCGGGGCCAAGTATCACCACATCTCCTGGGACCAGCTCGGCAACCGGGACTTCGCACGCGACAGATGGCGCCTGCTCATCGGCCCGCCGGCACACCGTTGCCGTCGCCGTCACCAACTCACGCACACCTCGGATCGCCCGCATCGAACGGGTCCGCTGCCATAGGCGCAGCGCGACCGCCAGCACGATCATTGCCGCGATGGTCGCGGCCGCCTTGCGATCTCCGACGAGCACGAAGACCACACACAAACCAGCCAGCAGCGCCAGGAATGGACTCCGCAAGGATGCGCGAAGGCCCGCCACGAACCCTTCCTCGGAAGCAGAAGTCTGGCGGTTATCCCCGAAGTGGTGGAGGCGGTCGGCGGCCTCCCTCTCGGTAAGACCATCCGGAGATCCAGAGATCTCGTCAAAAACTGTGGGTAATGGCGCAGTGCTCAACTCTCGCAGGCGCCCGCAGCCATCACTGATCATCATGTCCTCGTTACGCATCTGGCTAGTTGGGAAGGCGGCGGTTGAGGAGCAGCCCGGTAAAAGCCGCTGCCAGTATGAGCAATCCTTCGAGTCGCACCCAGCTTGCACTGGCGTCGCCCTTGATGGTCTCGTATCCGATCTGCTGTTGCAGTGATGCGTACACCTGTTTGAGCTCACCCACCGATGAGGCCGAGTAGGTTTCGCCACCGGACAGCTCGGCGACCTTGGCCATCATGTCCGGCGCCCACGGCACCGGTTGGCGTTGCCCATTGATGTCGACGGTGCCGTCGGCGGTTCCGAAGGCAATGGTCGAGATCGGCACGCCTTGTTCTTTCGCGGTTCGGGCGGCGGTGTAGCAGCCCTTGGGGTTGTCCGGATTGGACGGCACGGTTTCCTTACCGTCAGACATCAGGACAATGCGCGCGGGTGCCTTGTTGTCGCCCCCTATCACCGCTCCCACGGTGGCTATTGCTTGAAGTGCCGTGAAGATAGCCTCACCGGTGCCGGTGCGTTCGATGAATTGCAGCTTCCCGATGGCGTCCACGGTCGCCCCATGATTGGTGGTGGGCGATACCAATATCGTCGACGTACCACCAAAAGCTATCAGTCCCAGGTTAATTCCAGAGGTGAGGTTCTGGGCGAACCCTTTGGCGGCCTCTTGGGCGGCAGCCAACCGCGTGGGCGTGACATCGGTGGATTGCATGGACGGCGAGACATCGATCACCAACATGACGACGGCCCGGTTGCGAGGAATTCGTACATCGTGGGTCGGCCCGGCCAGCGCAATGGTGAGAACGATCAACCCGGTCAGCAGTAGTGCCGCGGAGGTGTGGCGCCACAGACGTGGACGTTGTGGGGCCACCGAATCGAGCAGCTCGGTGTTGGCGAATCGCAGCACCCGTTTGTGACGTAGTCGTTGTGCCGCAACGTATAACGCGCCCAATGTGAGGACCAGTAGCAGTACCAGGAAGAACCACGGATGGGTGAAACCCGATAGCGTCATCGGCCCGAAAAACGGGATGTTCATGGCAAGGCTGCTTTCTCACACGAAATCCAGCCTCGCAAACCGGTTACGAACTACGCCGGGTCCAGGAGGCTGTTGGGAAATAAGTACTGTGATATGGACTTCCGCCGGACGTCATACCGTCCCCTCACCTCCTTCACGCCAGGACGCATCGCGCCGTCTTCATCACATCACCAGGCGTGCCCGCGAAAAGAAGGAAACCGATCTCATAACTGAGAACCGGCTTACACCTCTCTCGTCAGAGCTTCGGCACTACGCGACGTAATCCGGCTACACCGGAAGCCACTTCGGATCACCCCTTAGGCCGGGGAGATCTGTCCTAACCCTGGGCGTCTCTCGACGTCGTCGGATCAGTGGCCTATGTTCGCGCAGGAGCCTCGCCTAGCGAGGTGCTAACAGCCGAACTGTAAGCCACACACGTATCACGGTCAAGGTTGGCCAATGGTGGAGCGCACAACCCCGTCATCGTGCAACCATGAGGCATGAACAGTGCCGACAAACTGTTCTTGCGAGCGGCCGGGCTGATCGCCTTGGTCGTGCTCTCCGTTGCGGCGCTACGCAGCTATTTACCGGAGGTCGCGGCACTTCCCCCGCCCGAGAAACCTCGACCTCAACCTCATTCCATTGCCCTTCAGCTCGTGCTGTGCGGTGCGATATCCATCGTCATACTGTTGAGTCTTCGCCGCAGACGGCCCAAACTGCCGCTGCCGCAAGAAAGCCCGCCGTATCTACGGCTACGGGGCCTGACTCGCCGCGAAGCCCTCATCGCCGCCGCCACCGTGCTTGTTTTGGTGGGCACGGTGTGGACATCGCTCCATCTCATCGGCCCGGCAGGGCACGGTCCGCCGCCCGAGCCCGCCTCCCGCAGTTCCGAACCACGAGCGCCGGAAGCCGAATCGCATACCCCGGGCGCAGTTTCGCCGCGGCAGGACCCTGCCCTGCCGATGGTGGCGCTCGGGCTGGCGTTGGGAGGCATTGCCGTCGCGGTATTCGTGCTCAGACGCCGAGATCCGGACGACACCGATGCTGAGACCGACCCATCCGCAGAGCCAGGGGCCGCGGCCGGAACGTCCCGATCCCTTGCCCACCTGGTGGAACTCGGCCTCGCGGAGGTCGCCGAACCAGGCCGTGATCCGCGCGCATCGATCATTGCCTGTTATGCGGCGATGGAGCAGGGACTTACCGCGGCCCCCGAGGCCGCTCCGCTGGCCTCGGACACGCCATCGGAGGTTCTGCAGCGCGCTGTGCACATCGGCGCTCTCCAATCGGCGGCGGGCACCCGGCTCGTTTCGTTGTTCTCGGAAGCCCGCTTCAGCCCGCATGAGATGACACAGGCCGATCGCCAGGCCGCGGCGCGATGGCTGCAGGCCGTGTTGGACGATCTTCGGAGCCGACAATGAAATGGCTTGCCCCGGCGATGTTGCTGATGGTCGTCTTGACCGAAGCGGGTGTGGCGACCAGCCCATTGCGGGCATACACGCTGCCGATCACCGCCGTAGTAGTCGCTGTCGCGCTGTGTCTGCTCTGGCGATACCTGCACAGTCCACGTGAACCGAAGCCGTCCCCACCCACAAGCCTGCCCGCCGATGAGAGCCTGCACCGGTGGCATGCCCGCGCCGAGGCCAGAATCAGCTGGGCCGAACGCACTCGAGGCGATTGGGACCGCCAGCTTCGTCCGCTGATCGCAGCCGATTTCGAGACGGCCGCCGGGCACCGGCAGGCACGGAACCGCGCCGTGCTCACCGCGACCGGTCGTATGACCTTCGGTCCCGAGCTTTGGCGCTGGGTCGACCCCAACGGCGCCTCGGATGCAGACCGCGGGGAGCCCGCCCCCGGCCGCGCGGTGCTGCAATCAATTCTCGAACGATTGGAGCGGATGTGACATCGGTTCCGGTTTCCGTCGCAAGTCAGCACGCCGACACGGTGCTCACCGAGATCGAACGTGTTGTTGTCGGCAAACGCGATGCGCTGCAACTCATTCTGCTCACCATATTGGCGCGCGGGCACGTTCTGATCGAGGACCTGCCGGGACTCGGCAAAACATTGATCGCCCGGTCCTTCGCGGCCGCGCTGGGACTTGAATTCGCACGGGTGCAGTTCACACCCGATCTGCTGCCCGCCGATCTCTTGGGCTCCACAATCTACGACATGTCGTCCGGGTTGTTCGAGTTCCGGACCGGGCCCATCTTCACCAATCTCCTTCTGGCAGATGAGATCAACCGGACCCCACCCAAAACTCAGTCCGCGCTGCTGGAGGCCATGGCGGAGGGCCAGGTCAGCATCGACGGTCAAACACGCATGCTGCCATCACCATTTGTGGTGTTGGCGACGGACAACCCGATCGAATACGAGGGAACCTATCCGCTGCCGGAGGCCCAGCTGGACCGGTTCGCGGCGCGGCTGCAGCTGGGATACCTGCCCGAAGATCTTGAGATCGAAATGCTGCAACGACGTTTGAACCGGGGATCGGCACCGCCGATGGTTTCGCAGGTGATCACCACCGACGACCTCATCGCGATGCGCGAAGCGGTGGAACAGGTTTCGGTGCACCCGGACGTCCTGCGCTATATCGTGGCGCTGGCGGCCGCGACACGCAGCCATTCTCATGTCGAGGTCGGGGCCAGTCCGCGCGCCGAACTTGATCTGGTGCAGATGTCGCGAGCGAGAGCCATGCTGCTCGGCCGCGATTTCGTGATCCCCGAGGACGTCAAAGCGCTGGCGGTGCCTGCGGTGGCTCACCGGATCAGTCTGCGCCCGGAGATGTGGGTGCGCCGCATCACCGGGGCACACGTGGTCGACGAGCTGCTGCATCGGCTGCCGGTGCCGAGGGCATCGGGATGATCACCTGGCGCGCTTCTCCGCTGATATCGACACTTGCCGCGTGCGCCGGTGTCGCGCTGGTGATCGCGGTGGCGACGGGACGCTGGCAGCTGATCGTGTTCGCGGCGCCGTTCATCGGCGTGCTCGTCGGTGCGGCGCGGCCGCCGTCAGATGCCCGGGTGTGGATTGCCGATGAGCCGGAACCGTTACGGTGCCTGGAATCTGAGACAGTCAGCATTGCCGCATCGGTACACGCCACGGATCCTGCGGTGGTGTACGGGCTACGGCCAGCACACGTCGAGGGTCTGCGGATCGATGCGGACAAGCGCGGAACGGCCCACCAGCTGACGATGCGGGTGTGTGCTCAGCGATGGGGCCGCTACACCATTCCCGTTGAGGTCCAGACGGTGTCGACGTCCGGCCTGTGGATTGGCGCCCCGATGCGGTTGCCCGCGGCGGAGGTGCGCGTGTACCCGTTGGCAGATCCGGACGATGTCGCGCTGCCACCTGCCGATCTGCCCGACCGGATTGGCACGCACCTGACGCGGCATCATGGACCGGGGGTCGAGTACGCCGATATCCGCGAATACGTCCCGGGTGACTCACTGCGCACGGTCAATTGGCGGGTCAGCGCGCGGCGGGGGCGCCTGCACGTCACAGACCGGCTCACCGATCGCGCCGCCGATGTGGTCGTGTTGATCGACACCTACCCGCAACCATCTGGTCCGGCGACCACGGCAACCGAGCGGTCCGCACGAGGTGCGGCCCAGCTCGTCCAGTCGGTGTTGCAGCGCGGTGACCGCGCGGGCGTCGTCGTGCTGGGCAGTGCTGCGCGGTGGCTCAACCCGGACATCGGCCGTCATCAATTCTATCGGCTTCTTGACGCCATTCTTGATGCCGGAGAATGGCATTCGCAGAGCATCAGCGCTCTCGCCCCACGTGCCGCAGTACCTGCCAACGCGATTGTGGTGGCCTTCTCCACTCTTCTGAATGCGGACTTTGGACTGGCCCTCACCGATCTGCGGCGGCGTGGACATCCGGTCCTGGTGGTCGATGTGCTGGACCGGCTGCCCTTCCGCGACGAACCCGATCCCATCGTTGCCCGGTGGTGGCGTCTGGAACGCGCTCGGATGTACCGCAATATCGCCATCACGGGCGTCGATGTAGTCGGCTGGAATCACGACTCCGGGCTGAACCACACCATGCATCTGTTGCCGAGGCGCCCCCGGAGAGGACGGCACCGATGAGTACACGCGTGCTGTTGGCGGCGGTCTTCGGGCTACTGATGGCGTTGGCGGCCGCCGACGAGCTTGTGGTCTTGGCCTGTACGGCGGTACTGGTTGTCGTTGGCCTTCGGATTCGTGCGCTCGCAGTGCTGGCTGTGCTCGCCGTCATCGGCATCCTCGCTTTCACTGAACCCTCTCCTGCGTTGACGATGCTCTGCGGGCTGGCCGCGGTGTTGTACTTGCTTGCCGCCTACCCTCTGCGCTGGCCACCGCAGGTCAACGCCCTCAGATATGAGGTGATCGTGCCCGCGCTGGTATTCGGTTGCGTGGCCCTACTGGCAGCGGCGATCCCCGTAGCACGATCGTCGTGGCTACCCTTGGCTGCGCCGGTCGCGGTAGTCCTGATCTATGTGCTGGCCCTTCGCCCATTCACTCAGGGCAGTGGCGGCGCGGTGGAACGGTAGACGGTTCCCGTTGGCGTCGTGATCTCGACGGTATGCCGATCCGTGCCGGGCACCGGCACCGCGTTCCATCCCGGCGCCTCCTTGGCGTAATTGCATCGCTCGCACAGGCCCTGGCCGTTGTCCAGTGAGGTCGCACCGCCACTCGCATTGGCCACGACGTGGTCATGATGACGGATCGAGGCGTCGCAATACGGTGTCCTGCATGTCTGATCACGTAGATCGATCAGCTCAGCCAATCCCTTGGGAAACAATCGACTTCGCGACTCCACGCCGACGAGCGCGCCGGTGCCACAGCGGCGATAGAGCCGCCGCGTGAGAACTTTCGCTCCCGAGCTGACAGCACCCGATATGAGCCGTCGCGCCACTGCGGCCGGGACAGGTCCATGACCCGCGACGGCGGCGGGCTCGTCGCCCGCACCCAGCAGTGCCTCGTCGGAGATCGTGATGTTCACACCGATGGGCACCGCCTCGGCGACCGACACTCCCGTCACCCGTTCCACCAAAGTGTCAGCCATGATCTGTCCTTGGCCACGAACCGGATCCATCGATGTGTCGGCAGCGCGTTTGAGCGCGGCATAGACGGCCACACCCTGCTTCATCGGAAGCAATGCCGTCAGATACGTCATGGTGTCCGGCGCCGGACGGATGGATACCCGGCGTTCATTCTCCGCCCGGCGCGCCCGCCGCACCACGGCCTCCGCATCCAGTCGATATGCCAAGCGCTTCGCGTCCGCAGCGAGCCGGGCATCACCCAAGCCACGGAGCGGAGACGGATCGGCACACATCTCGACATCGACCTTCTGTCGGTCTTCGACTGCAAGACATGCGGTTTCACGTACCAGAATAGTTGCACGCCATTCGCTCAGCGCACCGCACTGCAGCGCGGCAAGAGTGTGTGGCATCTCGTTCACCAGAGCCTTCGCGAAGCCGAGATGACGACCGCCGCGCGCCGGCGAATCCTGTCGCGCCAAGGCGACCTCCGCCGCGACCCCCGTCCCCTGCCGCCGCAGCGGCACCCCGTTGGCGGCCTCGTCCTCGCGGCGCGCCCGGTCAAGCAACACCGCGGCACGAGCCTGCTCCGCGGCGGCCGTAGCCTTCACGCGCTCCAGCTCGCCGATTCGTTCGACGAGCCGGGCCGCGCGGACGGCGGGATCGGTCTCTGACACACCACCGACGCTACTCGCACATCAGTTCGATGTGGTCCAGCTTTCGTTGTTATCCACAACCATTCGGATACTGGGCAAGTTATCCACAATCTTGCCGATCAGTGGACATCGACATCTCAACGCGCTAAGCGCGCGGATCAGCGAGCCGCGCCAACTGCACCGTGGCCGCCCGGAGCTGATCAATCGCGTCGATCGGCTCCACATAGCCGACTCGCGTCACCGACCAGCCCCGCGGCGTGCCGACCCGGACATCCAGCCCATAGCGGTCCGCGCCTTCACAACGTGCGTCCGTGGCATCCGGATATCCGCCCAACTGCTGAGCCATGGCGAGCAGCGCCTGCCCGTGATCATCGTTGAGATGTTTGATCGCGCCAGCCGCGTGGGGCGAAACCGGATCGGGTTCGGCGGCATCGTATTCGGCACCTGTGGCCGAATCCATGCGGCCGTAGCCGCCCACCCAGCGCACCCGCTCGACGTCCAGGATCCAGACAGAGAAATCGCTGTAGTCGATATAGAAGCGCGCGGCAGGCACCCCGGCGATGTGGGCCGCACGCGCGGCCGGCAACTCATCGGGGCCGGGTCGGCGGACCCTGCCCGCAAGAGTGATCCGGGTGTTGGCCAGCGGGTCCTCGGGCGGGTTGGGCGCCACGATGGACACGCTGGCCCGGGCGTCACGCAACAGGTTGCGTCCATGTTCGGCCATCTGCGAGACGCACAACACCGGTGCACCGTCCAACAGTCCATAGGTGACCAACGAGGCCCATGGGTCGCCGTCGGCAGACAGGCTTGCCAGCGTCGCGGTATTCGTGGACGCGGCGACCGTCCTGGCCTCCTCCGCGGCAGACGGCCGGGCCGAGTTGGCCACCTCTGTCAGGGGTGGAGCGATGGTGGGTGCATCGCCAGGATCACCGTGATCGCGAGAAGCCATAGCGACATCCTAAGTCAGATAGGAGGTTTCGTTGACAAGTCGTACCGATGCCGGTCCGTCCGAATAGAACTCGGCAATGCTCAGCGAGGCCAGATCCAGGTGCAGTCGGTACAGCAGCCCGGGTCCGGCATCGAGCGCCAAGCGCAGCAGCGTCTTGATGGGTGTGACATGCGAGACCACCAAAACCGTTGCGCCGCCGAATTCGGCGATGATTCGGTTGCGCGCGCGCCGTACCCGGTGATGCACGGTGTCGAAGCTCTCGCCCTCCGGCGGAGTCACCGAAGTATCGCTGAGCCACTGGCGGTGCAGCTCAGGATCGCGCGCGGCAGCCTCGGAGAATGTCAAACCTTCCCACTTACCGAAGTCGGTCTCGATCAGATCGTCGTCGACCGTCAACGGGACGCCCAGCGCGGCAGCAGCCGCCCCCGCGGTCTCCTTGGCCCGGCTCAGCGGCGAGCTGATCACCGCCGCGATACCACCGCGGCTCGCCAGGTAGCGTGCCGCCCGCGCGGCCTGTTCGCGGCCCAGTTCGGTCAGTTCCGGGTTGCCGCGTCCGGAGTAACGGCGCTGCACCGAAAGTTCGGTCTGCCCATGGCGCAGCAACAACATCCGGGTGGGCTTGCCCCGGGCCCCGGTCCAGCCCGGCGCGGTATCGGCCGGCTTGTTTTCCTTGGCCTCTTTGGGCTTCTTCGGCTCCTTGGGCTCGATACCGCTGGCCCGGTCCATTGCCTCATTGGCCAGCCGATCGGCATGCTTGTTGCGTTCCCGGGGAATCCATCTGTAGTCGACGGAATCGAATTGCATTGCCGCGGTAACAGCCTGCTGGTACAGCGTGATCAGGTCAGGATGCTTGACCTTCCATCTGCCGGACATCTGCTCAACGACCAGTTTGGAATCCATCGAGACGCTCACCTCCGTGGCGCCCACACGCGCCGCCTCGGCCAGTCCCGCTATCAAACCCCGATATTCGGCGACGTTGTTGGTGGCATGACCAATGGCCTCACAGGCCTCCCCCAGCACCGTCTGGCGGTCGGGAGAAAACACCACCGCGCCGTATCCAGCCAATCCGGGGTTGCCACGTGAACCACCATCGGCCTCGACAAGAACCTTCACGGGCGCACCAGGATCGCGCTGCATTCGGGGCACCGCAACACCTCGTCGGCGGCGGCGGCCGAAATCCTGGACAGTTCACCACGGTCCAGCTCGATGCGGCATGCGCCGCACTTGTTGCCCTGCAGCAGCCCCGCACCTGGACCACCCGAACGACGCTGGCGTTCATAGGCTTCCAACAGAACCCCGTCGATGGATGACGACAACCCATCGCGGCGCTGCCGGATCCGGTTCTCCTCGGCATCGGTATCGATAGCGACCGCCCGCTGGATCCGTTCGATCTCCGCCAGCCGCTCGGCGACCTTGTCGGCGTTGGCTTGCGCCGACGCCTGTTGCTTCTGCAGCTCTTCGCGGCGCTCCATCAGCTCCAGTTCGGAATCCTCCAAGCTGGACTGACGGCGCTCCAGGGTATCCAGCTCATGCTGAATCTCGGTGAGTTCCTTGGGGTTGGTGCTCGCCGAGGCGAGCAGGGACCGGTCACGGTCTTCCCGCTGCCGCACGGCGGTCACCTCCGCGTCCAATTTGGCAACCTGCTCGTCCAGGTCTTCCAGAGCGATGGCAAGGGCGCCCACCTCGTCGAGAATGGTGCGCTGCTGCACCTGCAGTTCCCCATGTTCCTGACGCTCGGGCGGGTTCGCGCGCCGGTGCGCCACCCGTGTCAGTTCGGCGTCTACCGACGCCAGGTCGACCAGTAGACGTTGTTGCGCTACTTCGGCTTTCATGCGTTGTCTTCTTTCTCTGGGCCGCCCAGCGTCCACGGGTCGGTACGAACGGGAGAGATACGGGTCGGCAGCTTCTCCCCGAACTCGTTATCGAGCACACGCGCCGCCTGCGCGCACCATGGGAATTCACTGGCCCAGTGCGCGACGTCGACAAGAGCGACGCTACTTGTCCGGACATGCTCGTCGGCAGGATGGTGCCGAAGATCCGCGGTGACGTAGGCGTCGACACCTGATTTCACCGCCGCGCCCAGCAGCGAGTCACCCGCGCCGCCACATACCGCGACAGTCTGGATCAGCGCGTCCTGGTCGCCGGCCGCCCGGGTCCCCCACACCGTCTCGGGCAGCGCGGCACGTACCCGGGATACAAAGTCCCGCAAGGGCTCCGGCTCAGTCAGTACGCCCACCCGGCCCAGGCCGGTGCCGGAAGGGACAGGCGCCATGGGTAACACGTCGACGGCCGGGACCTCGTACGGGTGGGCGGTGTGGATCGCCGCGAACAGCTCACGACGCAACCGCGCCGGGGCCACCATCTCCACGCGGTCCTCGACCACCCGTTCCACCACACCGTGCGCACCAATGGAGGGGTCGGAACCCTCCAGCGGACGGAACTGGCCGGTGCCGGTGACACTCCACGAGCAGTCCGAGTACGCGCCGAGATGCCCGGCGCCCGCCTCGAACATGGCGCCGCGCACGGCCTCCACGGAATCGGTGGGCACATACACCACCCACTTGTCGAAGTCGGCGAACTGCGGTTCCAGCACCGAAGTCACTGTCAGTCCAAGGGATTCGGCCAACGCGTCAGAAACTCCGGGGCTTGCCGAATCGGCGTTGGTATGCGCGGTGAACAGCGCGCCGCCCGAGCGGATGAGCCGATGAATCAGCGCTCCCTTGGGCGTGCTGGCCGCCACCGTGTCCACACCACGAAGCAGCAGTGGATGATGCGCCAGCAGAAGATGCGAACCTGCGCTATCCATCTCGTCAAGCACCGCGGCAGTCGCATCGACGGCGACGGTCACCGTGTCGATCTGCTGGTCTGGGTCACCACACACCAACCCCACCGAATCCCACGATTCGGCCAGGGCCGGCGGATACGCCACGTCAAGCGCGCCGATGATGTCCGCGAGCCGCACACCCACTACAAGATCTCCTTCATCGCTTGCACCAGCTCCGGCCATTCGGGCCGCACCGCCACCCTCAGATAATCCGCGTCCAGCCCCACAAAGGTGTCGCAACGCCGGACGGCAATATTTTTGACCTCCAGGTGTTTTCGCATCAAATCGGCGTTGGGAACCGCCACCAGCAGGAACGGGGCCGCACCAGCGGTGACCGACAAACCCAACCCGCGCAGCGCATCGGCCTGCTGGTGCCGCGTCTCGACAAGCCGTTGCGCGTCCCGGGCCGCGCTCGCCACCGCTTCCTGGGTGTTGCAGGCCGCGAGTGCTTCCAGTTGCAGTGTGCCCAAAGGCCAATGCGCGCGCCCGCGCGCAAGAACGTGCAGCACCTCCGGGTCGCCGACGGCGTAGCCCGCGCGCAGCCCGGCGAGCGCCCAGGTCTTGGTGAGGCTGCGCAGTACCACCAACCCGGGCAGGCTCAGTGCGGCCACCGACTCCGGCTCGCCCGGCACCGCGTCGATGAAGGCCTCGTCAACCACCACGATCCGTCCGGGCCTGCGCAACGCCAGCAGTTGCGCACGGCTGTGCAGCACGCCGGTCGGATTGGTGGGGTTACCGACGACGACCAGATCGGCGTCCTCAGGTACCCGCGCCGCGTCGTCGAAAGTGAACGGAGGCGGCAACACCACATGGTCGATGGGGACACCCGCCTCAGCAAGGACCGCCTCGGGCTCGGTGAATCCCGGCGCCAGCACCGCCGCCCGGCGCGGACCCAGCCGTGGCAGCATCGCGAAGCCTTCCGCGGCACCGGCCAGCAGCAGCACCTCCTCGCGCGCGCGGCCGTGCCGACCGGCAATGGCGCCGACGGCGCGTTCCTCGTCGGCGCGGCGCGGATAGCTGCCCAGCTCGTCGAGCCGGGAGGCGAGCCGGTCCCGCAACCATGGTGGTGGCGCCGCGGCACGCACGTTCACAGCAAAGTCCAGGACGCCGGGTGCCAGCGCCTGGTCGCCGTGGTAGCGCACTCCCTTTCGCGGCCCAGTCATGTCTCGACACTAATGTAGGGGGGTGGCTCCTCCGATGCTGGTGATCTTCGATCTCGACGGCACCCTGACCGATTCCGCGCCGGGGATCGTCTCCAGTTTTCGCCACGCCCTCAGCCACGTCGGCGCCCCCGAACCCACCGGGGACATCGCATCGCGAGTGGTCGGGCCACCCATGCACATCACACTCGGCTCCATGGGCCTCGGCGACCGCGCCGATGACGCGATAGCGGCCTACCGTGCCGACTACGGCGAACGCGGCTGGGCCGTCAACGAGATGTTTGACGGCATCCGCGACGTGCTGGCCCGGCTGCGTGATGCCGGGGTACCCATGGTGGTCGCGACGTCGAAGTCCGAGCCGATCGCGGCGCGCATTCTGAAGCATTTCGGGCTCGCCGAGTTTTTCCAGGTTATTGCCGGTGCGAGCCCCGACGGTGTGCGGTCCAGCAAGGCCGATGTGATCGAGCACGCGCTGTCTCAGCTGGAGGATGTTCCCTCGACCGGTGTGGTGATGGTCGGAGACCGGGTGCACGACGTGGAAGGCGCGGCCGCACACGGAATCGGCACGGTCGTCGTCGACTGGGGCTATGGAGCAACCGATTTCGACGGCGATCCCGGCGAGTTGGCCGAGTGGATCATCGGACGCGTGGGGACCCCGGAGCAGCTGCTAGAGGAGCTTCATGTCTGAGCTGCATGTCACCTTCGTGTGCACCGGAAACATCTGTCGTTCCCCCATCGCCGAAAAGATGCTTGCCCACCAGCTGGCCGAACGCGGGCTGGGCGATCGGGTCCGGGTGACCAGCGCCGGCACCGGCGATTGGCATGCCGGGCAACCCGCCGATGAACGCGCGGCCAGTGTGCTTGCCGAGCACGGGTATCCGACGGCGCACCGCGCCGCCCAGGTGGACGAGGACCATCTGAGCGCCGATCTGATCATCGCCTTGGCGCGCAATCACTCCCGAATGCTGCTGCATCTGGGGGCCGACCCCGAGCGGGTGCGGCTACTGCGATCCTTCGATCCGCGAGCCGGCCGTGCCGCGATGGACGTCGAGGACCCGTACTACGGCGACCGCAAGGATTTCGTCGAAGCGCTCGAGGTCATCGAAGCGGCGATGCCGGGCCTGCACGAGTGGGTCGACCAGGCCCTCGCGGAGCGTGAGAACAGCTGATGCGGCGGCTCGCGTTTCTGCTGCGCCCGGGCTGGATCGCCCTGGCGCTGGTGGTGGTCGCGTTCGCGTACCTGTGCTTCACAGTGCTGGCCCCCTGGCAGCTGGGCAAGAACACCAAGACTTCGCGCGAGAACAACCGCATTGCCCAATCGGTGAGCGCCGATCCGGTGCCGTTGAAAGACGAGCTGCGGCCCGATCACTCGATGCCCGAGGATTCGGAGTGGCGGCGGGTGACGGCGACGGGTCACTATCTGCCGGATCAGCAGGTACTGGCGCGGCTACGCGTGGTCGACGCGAAACCCGCATATGAGGCGCTGACGGTGTTCCAGGTAGACGGTGGTCCCGCGATTCTGGTGGACCGGGGCTATGTGCGGCCCGAGCAGGGCACCAGCGTTCCGCCGGTGCCCCCCGCCCCGGCAGGGCAGGTCACCATCAACGCGCGGCTACGAGAACCCGAGCAGCAGTCGGAGAAGGCGCCGTTCCTGGAGAACGGTCAATACCAGGTGTATTCGATTGTTCCGCTTCAAGTTTCGACACTGCTGAAAACACCGCTGGCCGGACCCTACCTACAGCTTGCCGAGGGGCAGCCCGGCGGTCTGGGCGCGATCCCGCTGCCCCAGCTCGACGCCGGACCGTTTCTTTCGTACGGCATTCAGTGGATCGCCTTCGGGATTCTGGCGCCAATTGGCTTGGGGTACTTCGTGTTCTCGGAGATCAGGCAGCGCCGGGCCGCGGCCGCCGCCGTGAAAGCCGTGAAGCCGGGGACACCGCAGACCACCGAAGAGCGGTTGGCCGACCGTTACGGACGGCGCTGATGCAGCGCCGCGAGCACCGCGAGAACGGCCGTGACGTTCTGCACCGCACGCGACAGCAGCACCGCCTCATACATGTCCCCGACCCGCGGGGGTTCACCGTCGCCGAGCACGGGGCGCACTTCCTCGCCGTACGGGTAGCGAAGCGGGCCGCCCAGCTTCACCCCGAGCGCCCCCGCGAAGGCGGCTTCCGCAACCCCGGCGTTGGGACTGGGATGGCTACGCCCGTCACGCAGACACACGCGCGTCGCGGCTACCACCGAGCCCCCTAGGAAGGGGGCGACTACCGCGGTCGCCAGAGCGGTGATCCTGGCCGGCAGCAGGTTCATCAGGTCATCCAACCGTGCTGCCGCCCAACCGAATCGCAAGTACCGGGCTGATTTGTGTCCGATCATCGCATCGAGGGTGTTGACCGCGCGGTAGGCAAGCACCCCGGGAACCCCGGCGACCGCAGCCCAGACCAGCGGCCCCGTATGCGCGTCGGAGGTGTTCTCCGCCAAGGACTCCGTGGTGGCGCGGGCTATGCCACCCACGTCGAGCAGGTCTGGATCGCGGCCGCATAGCGAGGGCAGCAGCGTGCGGGCACTGTCGACGTCGCCGGAGTAGAGATGGTCGGACATATCAGCACCCACCCGGACCAGGGACGTCCCACCCAGCGTGGCCCAGGTCGCGGCGGCGGTCACGACCACAGTGGCGGCCGCGGAGCGTCGTGTGGCACGTTCGGCGGCCCATCCGGCGGCAGTGACGGCGGCCAGCAGTGCCGCGGTGTGGGCAGTGCCGGCGAGCTTGGAGTCACGGTAGGTGTACGCCTCTACGGCGGCGGCTAGCTGGCCGAATCCCGCCACCGGATGGAACCGCTGCGGGTCGGCGAAGCAGCGATCCAGGGCGTAACCGAGGGCAATACCCGCGGCGCGGAATCCTCGGCGCGACACAACGTAACCCTATAGAATTTGCTGCGCAATGAAGCACTCCCCTGCCAGGCTCGTCGACCTGGTCAACCCCGCTTCGCTGTTGTTGCCTGCCTCGAACGTGATCATGCAGCTGTCCCATCCGGGCGTCGGATATGGCGTGCTGGAGAGCCCTGTCGACAGCGGCAACGTCTATAAGCATCCGTTCAAGCGGGCTCGCACCACCGGGATGTTCCTGGCGGTCGCCACGATGGGCAGCCGCCGAGATCGCGAGGTCATGAGGCGAGGTGTCGACGCGGTGCATCGGCAGGTGCGCTCGACACCCCAAAGCCCGGTGAAATACAGCGCCTTCGATCCCGAATTGCAGCTGTGGGTGGCGGCGTGCCTGTACCAGTACTACGTGCAGGCGTACGAGTCGCTGCACGGTCCCCTCGATGATGCGGCGGCCGATGAGATCTACCGTGACGCATCGCGAATCGGCACGGCGCTGCAGGTGCGTGCCGAGGCCTGGCCCCCGGACCGGGATGCGTTCGACGACTACTGGAAGCGCTCGTTGGACGAGCTGCGCATCGACGAGCCGGTACGCGAACATCTGCTGGGCGTGGCCTCGTTCAAAATGCTGCCGTGGCCGCTGAACCTGGCTGGGCGGTTCAATCTGTTTGCGACCAAAGGGTTTCTGCCTCCGCGGTTCCGGGAGCTGCTGCAGGTTTCCTGGACCGGCCGTGATCAACGGCGCTTCGACGCGCTGCTCAGCGCGCTGCGGGCGGTCGACCGAGTGGTGCCCGGGCCGCTGTGGACGTTGTCCTATGCCGTGTTGATCTGGGACATGCGGTTACGCGAGCGGCTGGGTAAGCCGGTCGTCTAGGCTCGCAGACGTGCCGTTACTCAGCGCTTGGCGTCGTTTGGATGTGGGTCAGCGGCGCAGCGTCATCGGAATGACCGTCGCGGTGATCGCTCTGCACGTTCTCGGCTGGGGCATGCTGGTCTTCCTGGTTGCGCCCGCACATTTCACAGTGCAGGGCAGCGTTTTCGGGGTCGGGTTGGGTGTCACCGCGTACACACTGGGCATGCGTCATGCCTTCGATGCCGACCACATCGCGGCCATCGACAACACCACCCGCAAGCTGGTGGCCGATGGCCGACGACCGATGTCCGTGGGTTTCTGGTTCTCGCTGGGGCACTCGTCGATTGTGTTCATCATGGTTGGACTGTTGGCTTTTGGCGTTAAGGCATTGGCGGCCAACGTTTCCGATGAACACTCGTCGCTGCAGCAATGGACCGGCGTATTCGGCACAGCGGTGTCGGGCACGTTTCTGCTGCTGATCGGATTGCTCAATCTGGTGTCACTGATCGGGATCTACCGGATTGCCAAGCGGATGCGCGGCGGCGAGGTGGACGAGGCCGCGCTGGAGCGCGAGCTGTCCAATCGCGGTGGACTGAACCGGCTTTTCGGTCCGTTAATGGCGACGATTCGCAAACCGTGGCAGATGTACCCGGTGGGGCTGCTGTTCGGGTTGGGGTTCGACACGGTGACCGAGGTATCGCTGTTGGTGATCGCCGGTGGTGCCGCGGTGACCGGATTGCCCTGGTACGCGATCTTGGTGCTGCCCGTCCTATTCAGTGCGGGGATGTCGCTGTTCGATTCACTGGACGGTTCGCTGATGAACTTCGCTTACGACTGGGCGTTCCAGGAACCGGCGCGCAAGATCTACTACAACCTGGTGGTTACCGGGCTGTCTGTGGCGGTTGCCGTGCTGATCGGGTCGCAGGAGATCATCTCGATCCTCACCGAGAAACTGGACATCACGTCGGGACCGCTGGCAGCAGTCGGCGATCTGGATCTGGCCGCCATGGGCTACGTGATCGTGGCGCTGTTCATCGTGACGTGGGCGGTGGCTGCGCTGGGCTGGCGATACACCGGAGTGCGTCGACGCTGGGGCGGATAGTGATTGACGTGCGGAAACAGCGATCCAAATTCGATGGAACCGATCCAGGACTCTCAACGTCCTATACACATACGATGAATCTCACCTGGCCAACCCGGCCGTGACCTGAGGGGGCTTTATGTCGTTGGACAACCTGAAGCAGAGCGCCGCGAACGGAAGCCTGGTGCTGCATCTCGACGGCGACGTCATCGACCAAGTCATCAGAGCATGTGACGCATACATTGGCGCGCTCAAAGATCTCAAACGGGATGCGCAAGATCTCGCCACGTATCAGTTGGGATTCGCTGAGCTGAAACTTGAGTCAGGAAGGGCCCTTGCCAACGCGTACCAGCTGAAAGCTGACAGAGGGCATTCCAGCGCAGCAGATGCGTTCGAGTCACACAAGCAGCAAGTAGAAGAAATGAAGTCGCTCTTTGTTGCGATCCGCAAAGACTACCGGGGTACAGAAGCAAACAACGCTAGCAACTTCGGACAGTTCACGAAGTAGCGGTCAAAATGTCTCGTATGCTCGTCGGCGTAGTCTTCGCCCTCGTTCTAACTAGCTGCTCAACTCAAGTTCCAGGCGCGCCAGTCACATCGTCGAAACCCACCACAACCTCGCAATTGCCCACCAATGCGAACGGGCGTGTCCATATCACGTTCGATCCGTGTAAGGACATACCGGCAGCAGCAATCCAACAACTGCAGCTCGATGCTAAACCGCCGCGATCGGACACTCAGTCCGACGGCGATATTGAAAACGTGTTCTGCAAGTACTACCCGCGCGGCGAGTACCTACTTACTCTGGCTGCATCAAATTACACCCTGGAAATGTTGCGACAGTCCAACAACGAATGGGGTTACCAGGATCTCGAAATCGGCGGCAGAAAAGCACTGTTCGGGTACCGATCCGTACAACCAAAAACTGATTCCTGCGCTCTCAACATATCAGCATCAACCGGCGTATACGGCGTCCTCATTAGCTCGTCACCTGGCGAGTTCGCTCCGTACCCGGACTGCCTAACTGCGGCCCGTAAGAACGCAGAGGGACTCGTCCCGTATCTCCCACTTTGAAATCTTCCGAAAAGATGGAACCAATCCACTACCGAGTGCGTCTCATCCGTAAAGAGCTAGTTGCACGTCAAGACACGAAGGAGCGGCCATGAGCGAGGACAAGTGGACTCAAGGCAACCGCGAACGCGAGGTGGTCTACGCGAAGCAGCGCTTACACGGCTCGAACATCGATGGCGGAACCGAGTCCGTCGGCGTCCCTACCGAGGACTTCAACAGCTGGTCCCACGAGAGAATCAAGGCAGCGTCAGATGCCTTTGATTCCGGCAAAGCGATCGAAGTCTCGAAGGACTGGGAAAAACTGGCTACCGGTTTCAGCAAGGCCCTGGACGACTTCAAGCGGTCCTTCGACGTCGCCGTCGGCGCCCAGTGGACCGGAGAAGGCGCCGAAGCCGCCAAGCAAGGTATCGCTGATTACAAGAGTCACGCCGAGAAGGTCAGCGACGGCCTCTCGCTCATGGCCACCAAGCCCGCCGAGGTCGAGACGGCGATGACACAGATCAAGGGCCTGATGCCTGAGGTCGTCAAAGTCGAACAACCTCAGGAACGTACCCAGGCTGCCTACGAGCATTACTACGCACAGCAGGCCCTCGCCAATCAGAAGCAAGACGAAGCCCGCATGATCATGCGCAACGTCTGGTCACCCGTCTCACAACAGGCCGGCTCCGGGCTCCCCGCTCTCCCACCGGCTCCGCAGTTTGCCGACGCTGCAGCTGCTGCCGTCAAGACCGCGTCGTCGCTATCAGGCTTGGGCATCGGCAAGGACATCAAGGCCGATCAGATCAAGCCCATCGACGAAGCCGCGGTCCGCGCGGCCGCAGCGGCGGCTTTGGCTGACCCCACGCAGGCAACCACCTCGGGTGGCGCCGGTGCGGCGGGTGCCGCGGCGGGTGCGGCGGGTGGCGCCTCCGGAGCGGGTGCTGGCGGTCCCGCTGCCGCGGCAGCCGCCGCTGCTGGTGCGGGCGCTGGCACTCGACCGTCATCCGGTGGCAGCACCACCGCGACCGGCCCCAACACTGGATCAGTCCCCGGCACCTACGGCATCGGGCGATGGGGTAAACCGACCGTCAACAAGGACGACAAGAAGGACGAGAAGGTTGACATCAGTCCTCTCGCCGCGGGGCCGATCATCGCCGGCTCGTACACCGCGAGCGCGGGCATGGGGCTGTCGGCACCACCGGCTGCTTCACCGATGTCGGGCATGGGCATTGCCCAGCCCCCGACCATGATGACTGCCGGCGCCGCAGGCCAGCATCACCAGGAAGACGAGGATCAGCACTTCACCCCCGAGTTCCTGGTAAGCCTCGACAACGGCAATGAGCTTGTCGGCCCGCTTCCTAAGGTGTCCCCCGCTGTCATCGGCGTGTGGAACGAAGAGCATGTCGACTATCAGAATCCGCATGCCTCTCCATATGACCCGAAGCCGTACGACGGCGAGGACTAAACCGAACGGCGATGGCCAAGAACATCGTCATCTGCTTCGACGGCACCGGTAATCAGATCGGGGCTTCGGGAAACACGAACGTGGTCCGCGGCTACGACATGGTGGTCCACGATCTGACCGACCGTCAGATCTCGTATTACGACCCCGGTGTTGGCACCGATCCCGTCGTCGGTACCTACACACCGGGGGGCCAGTTCGTTGCGCGCGTTCTGGGTATCGCATTCGGCATTGGCTTGCGCGCTAAACTCGCTCAGGCCTACACGTATCTGATCGACAGGTGGGAGCCCGGCGACCGTATCTTCATCTTCGGATTCAGCCGAGGCGCATTCTGCGCGAGAGGGCTTGCGGGACTACTCAACTCGGTCGGAATGCTGCGCCCTGGTTCGCAAAACCTCGTCCCCTATGCGGTGAGTCTGTACGCACAGTCGTGCGCAACTTGGTCTGCCGAGCGATGGGACCAGCTGCACTCGTTCTCACGCACCGTGGCACGCCGCGAGGACGGCAAGTTTTCCATTCCCGTCGCCTACCTCGGCCTCTGGGACACAGTCAGCGCACCCGGAATCTTCAAGCGGAGCATGCAATGGCCTTATGCACCAAGTGTTCCCAACGCCCTGGCGGGGCGACATGCGGTAGCTATCGATGAAAAACGCCGACCCTACCGCGAGTACCTCATCAAGTTCTTGGGCGATCAACGACTGGTCGACGAGGCGTGGTTCGCGGGCATTCACTCCGACATTGGCGGCGATTACGCCGACGACGACAGACTCTCCGATATCGCACTCAAATGGGTGATCGACGGCGCGGCCCAACAGGGGTTACTGCTCAATACCGAGAAATACCAACGGTATTGCTCCGTTACGCCTGCCTATGCGGAGGGCAGGATTCACCGAGTCAGCTGGCTCTGGGCGCTGTTGCTATTTCGTCGCCGCCGCATTCCCGACGGCGCGTGGATCCACGCTAGCGTCGCCGATCGGATGGCCGACGATAGCAGCTACCGGCCAGCCCTACCGGAGCACACCACCGTGATTGATGCCCAATGGGCTACTCACGCAGGTGATATCAGGGCGCAGCAGGCGGACTGACCTGCAGTCCTGCCAGAATCGTTTCCCGCGCGCTGTCAAAGCCACGGACAGTGTCGTCCAAAGCCTGAACCGATACCCCGACGGTAAACATCTTGGTGTTGTTCTTGACCGCCACAATCGTGGTCGTGACCCGGTGGGCAGGGATGTTACCGAGTCCCATGTTGTAGGTCAGAGTCTTAGAGGGGTAGCCGCAGATGGTGCCCTGCGCCTCAATCAGATCGGTAACACCGAAGGACTCCAGCCCAGCTCGCTCCGTGGCGAATGCAGCATCCTCGGTCGACGCCTTGCCTGACAGGTTTGCGATGGCCACCGTGGCATTCGGGACAAAACCGTTGGCCTGCAGATCGGGTGCGGCGAGATAGACCCGCACCACGCCGCTCTCGAACCGGTTGATGCGTTCCCAGCCGGAAGGCTGCGGAACCTCGACCCTTGGCTCGGAGTCGTTGTCCAACGGCACCTCCAGCAGCGGCACCGTTACCGAGCTGCACTTCGGATTGGTAAGTCGCTTGCCCTCCTCGCCGGGAGTGGCAACCGCGTCACCGTCGATGACGGCCGTGCAGCCCGACGCCAGCAGCGTCGTAGCGCACACCGCAGCTAGCGTCCAGCGAGATGCTCGAATCACCAGCTCAGACTAAGGCAATGAACGCGCGCAAACAGTGAACCGGCACCATGGATGTCTGCAACTCGCCCCGCTCAATCAGCTACTGCAATAGCGGTTGTTGTTCGAGGGCAAGAATTTGGTGTTTGTCCCCGGCCCCACGGGCTGACACAGTCCCCCGCCCAGCAGGTTCTCCTTGGACCAAGCCGCATGTCCGTTGGCGACGTTCAGGCATGCCTCGTAGTCGGGTCCGGTCTGCCCAAAAATGGCGGTGCACTGGGCCGACATGTTGGCGAATGCCTGGTTCTTGCATACGTCCGCCGACATCTGCGCCGGCGTGACATCTAGGCACATCGCCTGCCGCTGGCATGAACTCAAGAAGTCGGCCGTCCGGCCGTCCTCCGAGCGGAATTCATTGGGGCCCGACAAGCAGTGATCAGCATGCCGTTGTGCGTACAGCACCGGATCAACATTCGCGGGCCGATGCGTGCCACCCGGATCGACAACGTAATCCCCTGGTGCACCAATGATTTGGGCAGCCTTCCTTGCCTCCGGCGGACCTCCGCCCTCGGGTAGACCTTCCCAGTCGCTGGCCAGCTGTCCGCTCGCCGGAATGGAGGAAGCACGGTACGAGAGCGTGATCGTCACCGGGAAGGCGAAGATGTCCGCGGGTCCAAGGTCCAGCGCAAGGTTGGACTGCTGATACATGTAGTCGCCGTGGATAACCGGAGTCACCTGTACCGGATTGCCCTTGGCGTCCCGCGCGACGGGCACAGACAAGGTTGCGATCGTGGTGGCGGGCAGACCTGGCGCCGCGTCGGATTCGACCAACACCACATTGCTGCCCTGACGTACATGAGTCCCCTCGGGAACCCGTAGACCAAACGTGAAGTTCTCCGGCGTGAAGATCGTGCGGCGAATGACGTTCACATCGACACCGCCACCGGCGAACGGCGAGATCCGGTAATCGGTGTCGCGAGAAGTAAAGGTGGCCGATCCGCCATCGCCCCACTGCGCCGGCGTCAAGTCCCGCTCCTGCGGCAGATGCAGGACAACATCTTTGCCTGCGATGGCCGTCGGTAGATGCGTGCCGTCGGTGGCCGACGGCGAGATGGTGGCGTTGGAGCGTTCGCGACCCGCTGCCAACGGCCGACCGGTACCCGGTCCCAGACCCAACGGGGTGTTGGTCTTGACCTGCGCCCCGCCTATCGGGGATATACGTGGGAGATCATCCGGCTGCGCCACCGGATACGGAATCGGCTTCGGCGGGGGCGGCTGCACAGGATCTGCGAAAACCCTTGGTACAGAGCCCATTATGATTGCAGAAACGAATACCAGCGCGGCCAATAACGCTGCGCTACGAGTGCGGGCGGTCATCAGAGGTCCTTGGGCTCGCCGTAGATGGTCTGGGTGTCGTTGCCGTTCTCGGTGCGGATCCGGAAGGTCGCAAAAGACTGGATCTTCACCTGCCCACCGCATCCGTCGGCCTCGACGTTCTGGTTACGCACCTGCGAAACCGCGCGCATGTTCCGGAAATTGATCCGGTCCATCGGCAACTGGGCCAAGCCGCCCGGCTTGAGCAACACACGCATGTAACCGCCGATATGCTCCTGCGCTCCGAGTGATCCACCGGCCGACGCGCCACCAAAACCGCCACCCTGACCACCACCGCCCCCCGAGCCACCTTGACCACCGCCGTATCCGCCGGCATAACCCTGGCCAAACACCTGCTGGGACAACGTCAAACCCAGGTCGCCGCCCAACTCCACCCCAGACGACGAGTCGGTGCGACAACCCACGAAGTACCCGGTCTCCAGCTGCGCATCCTGAATGACAGCCGAGCCCGAACCCGTAATCGTGGCCTCGGCCCGGTACGACACCCGCGCCTGCCAGGAGTTGCTCGCGCCCGCAATGTTGTCGATGTGATCAATGACCTCATTCGTCAGCGTCAACCCAACCGTCCAGCCATCATCGGTCACAAACTGCTGATACTGATCCGGCATCCCCTGCGGATCAGCAACCGCGCCCGCGGCCCCCATCAAGATCCCCGCCGCAACTGTTGATGATGTTGCGATTGCAGCGATGCAGCTTCGACGTGCCATGCATGGCAACTTCATGAAACCGAACCCCTCCGTGTCTCGTCCTGGCCATACCGACCGGACCCCCGTTCGCTTGCCTACCGCGTAGACAATGCCACTGAATGCTTTTTCCTGCATAAATGCTTCATATGGCAATGTCGGAGAATCTAAGGCCGAGATCTTCTCTTGTCAACACAGAGACCGTTTCGTCACCACGCGTGTCGCATGGTCGCGAACTTTTACAAGATTCCTGTGAGCCCTGAAGAGGGATGCAGCCATCGCAGTAGGAAACATTTGCAATAGCATCCACATGGACATAGACAGCCAGAACGGACATGCCGCCCAGGCGCCAGGCCGTACCCCGATGCCAGATCCGCGAAGACAGAGGCGTGATCGCCGAGCCTGCGAGCCCAACGAAGGTCGCGCGCTCCCGGAAAGATTGCTGGAAAGCAATGCCGAGACGTTTGCCAGCCGTGCACGGCCCCCAACATGGCGGCGAACGATGATCGCGATCGCGTCGAACGTGTGTTCTAATGACAGTCGCCGCCCGCATTGCGAGAACCGAGAAGGAGTTCCCCGTGACGACGACCCTAGACACCCCAGTAGTCGAGACATTGCCCTCAGAGACCGCGACTTTCGACGCGCCGACTTCGACGACTCCCATCGAGGAGAAGCCGAAGAAGGCCAGCGGCAAGCGGACCAAGACTCTGCAGCTGACTCTCACTGTCACCGGAACCGCAGATGGCGAATGGCACGCCGAACTCAAACAGGGCAGCTCCTACCTGGCCCGTAATCTCGCGGTCGCGGCAGCAGCGGTCTCGCGCGCGGCCAAAGAGCTACACGAAGACCTCGCCACTCCCATCGATGCGGTAATCGAGGAAGCACGATCCCAGCAGGCGGCCAAAGTCGCCGCACTCGAAGCCGAGCTTGAGGCCGCACGCAAGGCCCTCGCCGAACTGGATTGAGCGCCGCCGGCGAACCCACCGCCCGTGCATCGGAATTTTCAACAAGAAGGTTGATCAAAAACCGATAGCGGCAGCGCTTACCTGCGTATTCTCCCCTGATCTAACACTCCCGAAGCAAAGGGGGGTGACGACCATGGCCGCCATCATCGCAGTCGCTGTCTGGTTGGTACTAGCCGCGCTCACGGTCAATGTGTGGCGCAGAAATCGAGGCCATCCTCCGCCACCCGAAGACACCTGGTGGTGAGTCGACCTGCACTTCAGCCGCGCTTCTCCCGAGGCGGGTCCGTTTATGGTTGGCACGGGGAGTGAAATCGGCCTGGAAAGTACTCTTGTCACACACAGGGGGTTGCGATGACCGAGGGTAGATTTGTTCCATTCGTCCCATCCGAAGGGATTCGTGGATGGGCTAAGAAGCGTGGCGCCCGATGGATAACCCAGCAATGTGCCGGCGCGTTGACAGTCGGATTACTGGCGGTCGCGGCTGCCGCTACGAGTGACTTGGCCTTCAAAATTCTTGTCAGTTGTGCTTACGCGACAATGATCATCGACAGCCTGTGCCTGTACGAACCTGGGCACGGGCGGACACAGGCTCAGCGCGCACGGGAGCGTATGGAAGCCGATGGCGGGTGGAGCGAATGGATGATCGCCTTCTGGTCTGACATGCACTACTCGATCAAGTCCAACCACGCGAATTTTGTTCTGTGGCTGACAATCCAGACCATTTTGTTCCTTCCATTGGCACTTATGCCACAGGTAAGTACTCCAATATTCTTTGTCGCCATCATCATCCGGGAGCTGTTGGCTCGCATGGGGCCCTTCACAGCGGTGACCGCCGAGTATCGAGAATTCCAAGAGCGCGGCTACGCGAGTTAGGCGGTCGAGACGGCGCGCATCTGACCTGCACTTCTTGGTGGGCGCGGAGGGTTTCGAACCCCCGACCGCTGGTGTGTAAAACCAGAGCTCTACCACTGAGCTACACGCCCGGTCCACGTCGTCACCAACGTGGGAATCAGCTCACGAATGTAGCGCGGCCAGCGCCTGTACCCAACCCGCCTGGTCACGGGCCTGTCCGGGGTCCAGCATTTCGGCGAATCGGATGATTCCGTCGGCATCGACGACGAAAGTTCCGCGGTTCGGGTACCCGGCCTTCTCGTTGAGCACCCCGTACGCCTCCGCCACGGCCCCGTGCGGCCAGAAGTCGGACAGGATCGGGAAGGTGAAGCCGCTGTAGCTCGACCAGATCTTGTGGATCGGTCCGGCGCTCACCGACAGCGCGATGATCTGCACGTCGTCGTTCTCGAAGTCGCCGATGTGGTCGCGCACATGGTCCAACTCGCCCTGGCAGACGCCGGTGAACGCGAGCGGGAAGAACACCAGCAGCACGGCCTTCTTGCCCCGGAAATCGCTCAGGCTGACGGGCTGGTTGTTCTGGTTACGCAGGGTGAATTCGGGCGCGACAGCGCCAACAGGCAGCATTAGCGCCGTCCTCCACGCGAAGTCTTGGGCTGCACGAGCCGAGTCGCGCTCCAGTCCCCCAGGTTCAGTGACGATGTCTGCACCAGACCCGCCGTCGGCGCCGATTCGGCGATCTCGGAGGGCTGCACATGGCCTGACTTGCCGGTCTTGGGCGTCAATACCCAGATCACGCCGTCTTCAGCCAGTGGTGTGATGGCATCCATCAACGCGTCCACCAGGTCGCCGTCGTCATCTCGCCACCACAACAGGACCACATCGACCACGTCGTCGGAGTCCTCGTCAAGAAGCTCCGAACCGCACGTGTCCTCGATATCAGCCCGGATGTCGTCATCCGTGTCCTCATCCCAGCCCAGCTCCTGCACAAGCTGATCACGCTGGATGCCCAACTTGCGGGCATAGTTCGAGGCGTCAGCCGCCGCGACCACCGTTCGGCCCCTCCTTATTCACAGGTGCGTGCTTGCACACTTGGGATGAATGCTCACATCGTCGCATGCCGATGGCAATCCTCGTCAGGCACTATCGGCCTTTTGTCTGTAGAAGTGGCTCGCAGATCTTTCCGGCGCGATCCCGCGCGTCGTTGAAGGTCCGCACCACCGAGTTGAGAGTGCTGCTGCTCAGCCGATTGTCGAACGCACCGGCCAGTTTTCGAGATTGGTCTACGTATTGGGTCAGCGCATCGCGCAACTCATCCGTCTGAGCCTTCGCCTTCACGGAGTCGATTTGCCCGGCGCTGGTGTTCAGCGCGTTGATCACCGGACCCACCTTGGCCTCCGCGCTCGACCCGTAGCCGCCCTCGTCGTTCATCACGGAGATCAGGTCGTTACCTGCAGAAACAGCCGCGTTCGAGGTCATCGCGAACGTCTCACACGCATCTGCCTGGGCCTGCGCGCGCGAGGTCTCCTGCCGCTTGGACTCCTCGGAGCGTGATGCCTCGACCGACTGCGAGACGTAGGCGCGGTACTCCGATACCGACTCGCTGGGCGCCGATGCCTGCCCTCCGGTGGTCACGGTGCAGCCAGCCACGACCGCGGCACCGATGGCCGCCAACGCGATCAACAGCGCCGCCATACGCATGTAACGACGGTACCCGCTGCGTGGCCCCGCAGGCCGGTAGACCGCATGTTGAGAGACCAGACTCGCTAGTAGCAAGTGACTTGGGGCACGATGGGGATACCGATCTGATTGTGACTGAGATCTGCACCCCCACCCTTAAGGAGCAGAAAAGTTGACCACGGAGTTCGCTCGCCAGGATCTGGCCGGAAAATCAAGCGTGCCAAACCAATCCGAACGTGTCCGGGTGATCCGCGAAGGCGTCGCGTCGTATCTACCGGATATCGATCCCGACGAGACGGGCGAATGGCTGGAATCATTCGACGGCCTGCTCGCACGCTCGGGTCCGGCACGGGCCCGGTATCTGATGCTGCGGCTGCTTGAGCGGGCCAACGCCGGCCGCGTGGCCATCCCCGCGCTGACGTCCACCGATTACGTCAACACCATCCCCACCGAGAACGAACCATGGTTCCCCGGCGACGAGGACACCGAGCGCCGGTTCCGCGCCTGGATCCGCTGGAACGCCGCGATCATGGTGCACCGCGCGCAGCGGCCAGGCGTCGGTGTAGGCGGGCACATTTCGACCTATGCCTCCTCGGCGGCGCTCTACGAGGTCGGGTTCAACCACTTCTTCCGCGGTAACGCCCACCCGGGCGGCGGCGACCAGATATTCATCCAGGGCCACGCCTCCCCCGGCATCTACGCCCGCGCCTTCCTCGAGGGCCGGCTCACCACCGACCAGCTCGACGGGTTCCGCCAGGAGAAGAGCCACCCCGGCGGCGGCCTGCCCTCCTATCCGCACCCGCGGTTGATGCCCGATTTCTGGCAGTTCCCAACGGTTTCCATGGGCCTCGGGCCGATGAACGCCATCATGCAGGCGCGGTTCAACCACTACTTGCGCGACCGCGGCATCAAGGACACCTCCGATCAGCGGGTATGGGCATTCCTCGGCGACGGCGAGATGGACGAGCCCGAATCGCGCGGCCTGGCGCATATCGCCGCGACCGAGGGCCTGGACAACCTGACTTTCGTCATCAACTGCAACCTGCAGCGCCTCGACGGCCCGGTGCGCGGCAACGGCAAGATCATCCAGGAACTGGAGTCCTTCTTCCGGGGCGCGGGCTGGAACGTCATCAAGGTGGTGTGGGGCCGCGAATGGGACGCCCTGCTGCACGCCGACCGCGACGGCGCGCTGGTGAACCTGATGAACACCACCGCTGACGGCGACTACCAGACCTACAAGGCCAATGACGGCGCCTATGTGCGCGAGCACTTCTTCGGGCGTGATCCACGCACCAAGGAATTGGTGAAAGACCTTACCGACGATCAGGTTTGGAACCTCAAGCGCGGCGGCCACGACTACCGCAAGGTGTACGCCGCCTACCGCGCGGCCACCGAGCACAAGGGGCAGCCCACGGTCATCCTGGCCAAGACCATCAAGGGCTACACGCTGGGCAAGCATTTCGAGGGCCGCAACGCCACTCACCAGATGAAGAAGCTGACGCTGGATGACCTGAAGGACTTCCGCGACAAGCAGCGCATCCCGATCTCGGACGCGCAGCTCGAAGAGAACCCCTATCTGCCGCCGTACTACCACCCCGGCCCCGAGGCACCGGAAATCCGCTACATGCTGGACCGGCGCCGTGCCCTGGGCGGATTCGTGCCGTCGCGGCGCAACAAGTCGCGGCCGCTGACGCTGCCGGGCTCGGAGATCTACGACACGGTGAAGAAGGGCTCGGGCAAGCAAGAGGTCGCCACCACCATGGCGTTGGTGCGCACCTTCAAGGAACTGTTGCGCGACAAGAACATCGGCGGCCGCATCGTTCCGATCATCCCGGACGAGGCCCGCACCTTCGGCATGGACTCGTGGTTCCCGTCGCTGAAGATCTACAACCGCAATGGCCAGCTGTACACCTCGGTGGACGCCGAATTGATGTTGGCGTACAAGGAAAGTGCGCAGGGCCAGATCCTGCATGAGGGCATCAACGAGGCCGGATCCACCGCCTCGTTCACCGCGGTGGGCACGGCGTACTCGACCCACGACGAGCCGATGATCCCGCTGTTCATCTTCTATTCGATGTTCGGGTTCCAGCGCACCGGTGACGGTCTGTGGGCCGCGGCCGATCAGATGGCCCGCGGCTTCGTCCTGGGCGCGACGGCAGGGCGCACCACCCTGACCGGCGAGGGCCTGCAGCACGCCGACGGCCACTCGCTACTGCTGGCAAGCACCAACCCGGCTGTGGTGGCTTACGATCCGGCGTTCGGGTACGAGATCGCCCACATCGTCGAGCACGGGCTGCAGCGCATGTACGGCGAGAACAGCGAGAACGTGTACTTCTACATCACGCTGTACAACGAGCCGTACGTTCACCCGGCCGAACCGGAGAACGTGGACGCCGAGGGCATTCTGCGCGGTATCTACAAGCTCCGCGCGGCCCCCGAGGCGCGCAAGCATCAGGCCCACATCCTGTCCTCTGGCGTGTCGGTGCCCGAAGCGTTGCGGGCAGCGGACTTGCTGGCTGAGCAGTGGGACGTGGCCGCCGACGTGTGGTCCGTGACGTCGTGGGGCGAGCTCAACCGCGACGGCCTGGCGATCGACCACCAGGCGCTGCGCCACCCGGACCGCCCCAAGGGCGTGCCATACGTGACCAAGGCACTGGAGGGCGCACAGGGCCCGAAGGTGGCGGTGTCGGACTGGATGCACGCGGTGCCCGAGCAGATCCGGCCCTGGGTCCCAGGGACCTACCGGACACTGGGCACCGACGGGTTCGGTTTCTCCGATACCCGCCCCGCGGCGCGCCGGTTCTTCAACACCGATGCCGAGTCCGTCGTCGTCGCGGTGCTTGAGGCACTGGCCGACGATGGTGCCGTCGACCGTGAGCTCGCGGTCAAGGCCGCCGCCCAGTACAAGATCGATGACGTGTCGGCGGCCGACGTCTCCTATAAGGACACCGGCAGCGCCTAGCTCTCCCCCGCGCGAGCATGCTCGAATGTGCGGATTTCGAACCGATTTCCGCACATTTGGGCATGCTCGCGCTTTTTTGTCGACATCAATTGTACTAATCAGTACAGTCGAGGGCGTTCGCTCACATCCCCCGGAAGGAATCCACCATGCGGTTCACAGTTCTCACTGGCACAGCACTTCTGGGCATCGGGTTGACCGTTGCCGCCTGTAATGCGCCCGCCCCCGACTCCTCGCCCAGCACCCAATCTCCGCAGCCGGCCATGACGTCCCAGGCCATGGCCGGCAAGACGCGTACCGGCTCGTTCAACGGCATCGACGGTAAGCACGTCGCCGGCACCGCCACCGTTGCCAACGGGCAGCTCACGTTGACCGGGTTTTCTTCCGACAAAGGCCCGGACCTGCACATCTACCTGACGAAGGGTGCCGACCAGAACGCCGTGAGCACCGGTAAGGAGCTCGGCATGGTCGCCTCCGACAAAGCCGATCAGACGTTCACGCTCAGCGACACGGACGCGTCGATGTACGACACGGTCATGATCAATTGCGACAAGGCCAAGGAGGCCTTCGGCGCGGCAGCGTTGATGTGAGAACTCACGCAGAATGGATCGCTCGTGCCGCGCCGATCACCCTCGGCGCGGCACGGGTGGTGCTGGGCGTGCTGTGGTTGCACGAGGGAATCTTTAAGTACAGCGCGCATTTCGGACGCGCGGACATTCTGCTCATCGCCCACAGCGCACAGACCAATACCCGTGTGCCGCAGTACTTCACCGTCTTCTCGGACAATGTGCTGCGCGCATGGCCGGGCCTTTTCGGCGTCGCGGTACCGCTGGTGGAGGTAGCGCTAGGAGCGGTCCTGGTGTTGGGACTGCTTCCCCAGCCGGCGGCCATCATCTCGCTGTTGACGCTGCTCACGTATTGGAGCTCTGACCAGCTGATCACCCAATATCCGGTGATGGCCGTGCTCTCGGCGATCATCATCGCTTTCCCGGCGCCGAGCGGCCACTACTCGATAGCGCGATTCAGGCACGCCAGGGCCGCCACTAATGTTGTCCGGGATGGTAGGTAAGTCGTCACCACCGAGTGCCACCAAGCTGCCCGCGACCGCACACGGCCGCCGTACCCGCGCGGCCATCATCGATGCGGCCGCGCAGATGATGTACCAAAAGGGCGTCGCGGCAACCAGTCTCGACGACATCCTGGCCGCCTCCAACACCGGCAAATCGCAGCTGTATCACTACTTCAAGGACAGGTCCGAATTGGTGAAGGCGGTCGTGGAGCGTCAGACCGAGCTGGTCTTGGCGGCACAACCCACGCTCACCCAGATCGACTCGATGGACGGTGTCGAGCAATGGGCCCAGGCGATCCTGGCCAACCACGAGGTGCCGGGAGGCCCGTTCGGATGCCCGTTGGGCAGCATTGCCGCCGAACTCAAGAACGATCCGGCGTATCAGCCGGCGCTGGCCGCGGCGTTCGGACAGTGGCAGTCGTTGCTTGCCGACGGGTTGATCCGGATGCAGGATCGCGGTCACCTCGACCGGCACGAAGATCCACAGCGGCTCGCCGCGGCGGTTCTCGCGACATTGCAGGGCGGCATGCTGATGGGACGGGCCACCATGGACATCACCGTCTTGCGAGACAGCCTCGAGATCGCCCTCGACAGCATTCGACGCGCACTGCGCGACTAGCTCAGTATTTGGCGGTTTCTCACTAGGAATCGCGGGTATCTTTTAGACATGCCCGACAATCCGGCCACCTCTCCCCGCGGGTTTCGTGCCGCGCGCAAGCCCCGGGAGCGCGCCGAGGTCCCCGAGGCGCTGCTGCACCGGATCAAGCAGTACTCCGGGCGCCTGTCCACCGAGGCCGTGCACGTCATGGAGGACCGGCTGCCGTTCTTCACCGACCTGGAGGCCTCGCAGCGCTCCAGCGTCGCGCTGGTGGTTCAAACCGCGATCAACAACTTCGTCGAGTGGATCCGCGACCCGGAGGGCACCGTCGGCTTCACCATGCAGGCCTTTGAGGTGGTGCCGCAGGATCTGGCCAAGCGCATCGCGCTGCGCCACTCCGTCGACATGGTCCGCACCGCGATGGAGTTCTTCGAAGAGGTGCTGCCCCTGCTCGCCCGCAATGACGAGCAACTGGTGACGCTGACCGAAGGCATCCTGCGTTACAGCCGCGACCTGGCCTTTGGCGCCGCCAGCGCCTACGCGGAGGCCGCCGAGACGCGGGGCGCCTGGGATTCGCGCCTGGAGGCGACGGTGGTCGACGCGGTGGTGCGCGGTGACACCGGACCGGACATGCTGTCGCGGGCGGCGGCCCTGAACTGGGACACCACCGCACCGGCGACCGTCATTGTGGGGACTCCCCGGCCGGAAGTCATCGCCACCGCAACAACGTTGGTGCACGAGGTGGCGCAGCGGCACGGCCGCGCGGCGCTGGCCGTCATCCAGGGCACCCGGCTGTTGACCATCGTGTCGGGGCCCATCACCGCGCACGACAAGTTCCTGGCCGACCTGATCAAGGTCTTCTCCGACGGCCCCGTCGTGGTGGGCCCTACCGCCCGAACCCTGGGTGCGTCGCACACCAGCGCGGTGGAGGCGCTCTCCGGCATGGACGCGGTCTCGGGATGGCGCGGCGCGCCGCGTCCCGTCTCGTCGCGCGAGCTGTTGCCCGAGCGGGCCCTGTTGGGCGACAAGGCCGCCATCGCGGCGCTCAACACCGAAGTGATGCGCCCGCTGGCCGACGCCGGCCCGGCGCTCACAGAAACACTCGACGCGTACTTAGATTCCGGCGGCGCCATCGAGGCGTGCGCGCGGGCACTGTTTGTTCACCCGAACACCGTCCGTTATCGACTCAAGCGAATCACCGATTTCACCGGAAGGGACCCAACGTCCCCGCGTGATGCCTATGTGTTGCGAGTCGCGGCAACCGTCGGGAGACTGGCTCAGGACCATGCCGACGCCTTCACTCCTGAACCAGGAGTAACACCCGTCACGATTAATGTAATCAAGACTTAGAAAGGCTACCGGCCGGTCACCTGCGAGGTCCCACATTTCGGGACGGTATAGATCGGGTCGCATTGGATGCCTTTTTGTAGGCATCCCACAAATACTTAAGACAAGATTCATTTTCTCTTACACGGCGCGAAGGGCCCTTCACAGTGTTCTCTTAAACACGTGATTGCGCTGCTCGCTCCCGGACAGGGATCCCAGACTCCCGGCATGCTGACATCGTGGCTCGAACTGCCCGGTGTCAAGGATCAGGTTGAGCAGTGGTCGAAGGCCAGCGGACTCGATCTGGTGCGCCTCGGAACCACCGCCACCGCCGAGGAGATCACCGATACCTCCATCACCCAGCCGCTGGTGGTCGCACTGACCCTGCTGGCCTATGACGAGCTGACCAAGCGCGGCCACCTCAACGAGAAGACCGCCAGCGGCGAAGTCATCGTCGCCGGCCACTCGGTGGGCGAGATCGCCGCCTACGCCATCGCCGGGGTCATCTCCGCCGACGACGCCATCGTCCTGGCCGCCACCCGTGGCGCCGAAATGGCCAAGGCGTGCGCACTGGACCCCACCGGTATGGCCGCCGTACTGGGTGGCGACGAGGCCGAGGTGCTTGAGCGCCTGGAAGCCCTCGAGCTGATCCCCGCCAACCGCAACGCCGTCGGGCAGATCGTCGCCGCCGGCCGCGTCACGTCCCTGGAGAAGCTGGCCGAGGATCCCCCGGCCAAGGCGCGCGTGCGCCAGCTGGCCACCGCCGGCGCCTTCCACACCCACTTCATGGCCCCCGCGCAGGAGGCCTACGCCGCCGCTGCCGCCGCGATCCTGCCGGCCGAGCCGATCACCACCCTGTTGTCCAACTTCGATGGCACCCCCGTCACCTCCGGTGTCGACGCCATGGACAAGCTGGTCAACCAGCTCACCTCCCCGGTGCGCTGGGATCTGTGCACCGAGTACTTCAAGACCGCAGATGTACAAGCCGTTGTCGAACTGCCGCCCTCGGGCGCGCTGGCCGGCATCGCCAAGCGTGAGATGCGCGGCGTCACAAACCACGCCCTCAAGACCGTCGAAGACTTAGACGCCCTGGCCGAGCTGTAAGCGGCCAACACCAAAAAGTAGTACCCCGGATGGGCGGGCAAAGCCGCCCTCTCGTCCAGTTCCACAAAACAGAGTTCACCCCAGGGCTGCATCCGCAGTCCATAACACCGAAGGGAGCCACCGAGTGGCCACCGCAGAAGAAAAAGATCGCATCGTCGCCGGTCTCGCCGAGATCATCGAAGAGGTCACCGGTATCGAGCCTTCCGAGGTCACCCTCGAGAAGTCGTTCGTTGACGACCTGGACATCGACTCGCTGTCGATGGTTGAGATCGCGGTCCAGACCGAGGACAAGTACGGCGTGAAGATCCCCGACGAGGATCTGGCGGGCCTGCGCACCGTTGGTGACGTCGTGAACTACATCGAGAAGCTTGAGCAGGAAAACCCCGAGGCCGCAGCCAACATCCGCGCGCAGCTGGAGGGCTAGGACCAGTGACAACCCCTTCCACTGCCAACGGTGGCTTCCCCAATGTCGTTGTGACGGCTCTCGCCGCAACGACCTCTATCGCGCCTGACATCGAGGGCACGTGGAAGGGATTGATCGCCGGGGAGAGCGGTATCGAGGTTCTCGAGGACGAATTCGTCGAGAAGTTCGGTCTGCCCGTGTGGATCGGTGGGCACCTCAAGGAGCCCATCGACAACCACATGACCCGGTTGGAACTTCGCCGGATGGCCTACGTGCAGCGGATGGCGCTGCACGTAGGCCGTCAGGTGTGGCAGAACGCCGGCACGCCCGATGACATCGACAAGGACCGCCTTGGCGTCGTCATCGGTACCGGGCTCGGCGGTGGCGAGCGCATCGTCGAAACCTACGACACCATGAATGAGCATGGCATTCGCAAGGTTTCGCCCCTCGCCGTCCAGATGTGCATGCCCAACGGTGCCGCCGCGGTGGTGGGCCTGGAGATTGGCGCCCGCGCGGGCGTCATCACGCCGGTGTCGGCGTGTTCCTCCGGCTCCGAGGCCATCGCGCACGCGTGGCGCCAGATCGTCATGGGCGATGCCGACATGATCGTCTGCGGTGGTGTCGAGGGCATGATCGAAGCCCTGCCGATCGCCGCGTTCTCCATGATGCGTGCCATGTCGACGCGAAATGATGAGCCGGAGAAGGCTTCTCGCCCGTTCGACAAGGACCGTGACGGATTCGTGTTCGGCGAGGCCGGTGCCCTGATGGTCATCGAGACCGAGGAGCACGCCAAGGCCCGTGGCGCACAGATCATCGGCCGGGTGATGGGTGCCGGTATCACCTCCGACGCGTACCACATGGTGGCTCCTGGCCCCGACGGCGTTCGCGCCGGTGCGGCCATGACCCGCGCCATTCAGACAGCAGGCTTGTCCCCCAAGGACATTGACCACATCAACGCCCACGGCACGGCCACCCCGATCGGCGATGTCGCCGAGGCCAACGCGATTCACGTCGCCGGTGTGCAGCATGCCGCGGTCTACGCGCCCAAGTCAGCACTCGGCCACTCCATCGGTGCCGTCGGCGCGTTGGAGTCCGTGCTTACTGTGCTGGCTCTGCGTGACGGTGTTATCCCCCCGACGCTCAATCTTGACAACCTTGATCCCGAAATCGACCTGGATGTCGTTGCGGGCGAGCCTCGTCACGGGGATTTTAAGTATGCGATCAACAACTCGTTTGGATTCGGCGGGCACAATGTCGCGCTTGCCTTCGGTAAGTACTGAAGTCAAGTATCCGATTTAGAGAGGCTCAAGATGACGATCCTGGCTCCCGAGGCCATCGACGAATCGCTCGATCCGCGCGATCCGCTCCTACGGCTCAACACCTTCTTCGACGACGGCAGCGTCGAGCTACTGCACGAGCGTGACCGCTCGGGTGTGCTGGCCGCCGCCGGCACGGTCAACGGAGTCAGGACCGTGGCCTTCTGCACCGACGGCACCGTGATGGGCGGTGCCATGGGCGTCGAGGGTTGCCGCCACATCGTCAACGCCTACGACACCGCCATCGAGGAGCAGAGCCCCATCGTGGGTATCTGGCACTCCGGCGGTGCCCGTCTGGCCGAAGGGGTTTCGGCCCTGCACGCGGTCGGGCTGGTCTTCGAGGCCATGATCCGCGCCTCGGGTTACATCCCGCAGATCTCGGTCGTCGTCGGATTCGCCGCCGGCGGTGCCGCATACGGCCCGGCGCTGACCGACGTCATCATCATGGCGCCCGAGAGCCGCGTATTCGTCACCGGACCCGATGTGGTCCGCAGCGTCACCGGCGAGGACGTCGACATGGCCACCCTGGGTGGCCCCGAAGCCCACCACAAGAAGTCCGGTGTGTGCCACATCGTCGCCGACGATGAGCTGGACGCCTACGCCCGTGGCCGCAAGCTGGTCGGGTTCTTCTGCCAGCAGGGCGTTTTCGACCGCAACCGGGCCGAGGCCGATCACACCGATCTGCGTGCGCTGCTCCCGGAGTCGGCCAAGCGCGCCTACGACGTGCACCCGATCGTCAACGCGCTGCTCGACGGGGACGACCCGTTCGAGGAATTCCAGGGCAAGTGGGCCCCCTCCATGGTCATCGGCCTGGGCCGCCTGGCCGGCCGCACCGTCGGCGTGCTGGCCAACAACCCGCTGCGCCTGGGCGGCTGCCTGAACTCCGAAAGCGCCGAGAAGGCAGCACGTTTCGTGCGCCTGTGCAACGCCTTCGGCATCCCGCTGATCGTGCTCGTGGACGTGCCCGGCTACCTGCCCGGCGTGGGCCAGGAATGGGGCGGCGTGGTGCGCCGTGGTGCCAAACTGCTGCACGCGTTCGGTGAGGCCACCGTTCCGCGCGTCACGCTGGTGACCCGCAAGATCTACGGCGGCGCCTACATCGCCATGAACTCGCGCTCACTGGGCGCCACCAAGGTGTTCGCCTGGCCGGACGCCGAGGTCGCCGTAATGGGCGCCAAGGCCGCGGTCGGCATCCTGCACAAGAAGCAGCTGGCCGCCGCCGCCCCCGAGGAGCGCGAGGCGCTGCACGAGGAGCTGGCCCTTGAGCACGAGCGCATCGCCGGCGGTGTGGATCGCGCCATCGAGATCGGCGTGGTGGACGAGGAAATCGAGCCCTCGCAGACCCGCGCGGTGTTGACCCGCGCCCTGGCCGAGGCACCCTCGCGCCGCGGCCGTCACAAGAACATCCCGCTGTAAGCACCTCCAGCGGCGGGCTCGCCTCGGTCAGAGTTGCTCGTGGGAGTTCTGCTGATTCGTGTTGTTGTCGACGCTCTTGTACCGCGTGAAGAACGCGACCGACGTGATGGCCGCGACGGTACCGATCACACCCCACAACACGATCGGGAAGATCAGCGACCCGAAAACAAAGCTGTAAGTGGCCGACAGGTAGAGCGACCAGAACACGCGATAGATGGACCAGAACGCGACCAATCCCGAGCCGATGCCGAAGTACAGGCTCTGCTGACGGTCGATGCGATCAACGTGCTGCTGGATGGCTGCGGGCACAATCTTCATGTCCGTGATTTCCCTTCTTGAGTGCCGCCCCGATGGCGTCATCTGCATGCAAGTACAGAACGCCGTCGGCGCTACCGATCCCAAAAATCCCCGCGATTGCAGTGGTTGTGCCGAATCGACGCCTCCCCTGAGATGAAGTTCGGCAGAAGCCGCACAGTGGATCAGGGACCGAGAAGGGATAAGCAATGAGCGTCGAGAATAATGTCGCGAACAAGGCCGAAGAAGTGGTCGGCCAGGCCAAGGAAGCGGCGGGCGCAGCCCTCGGCGACGAGAATCTGCAGGCCGAGGGGCAGGCAGATCAGGCGGCTTCAAAGCTCAAGCAGGGCCTGGATGACGTTGCCGAGAAGGTGAAGCACACCGTCGAGGACGCGGCCGAGAAGGTCAAAGAGGCAGTGGAGTCCGTCAAGGAAAAGATCACCGGAGACTGACCGGCATGCTTCCTCACTGGCCCAACCGATGTCGGCGCGTGGCGCTTCGGGCCGCGCACTAGCTGGGCGGCCCGAAGCAGCCACGCTCTCCCCCCGCAAAGAAATGCGCACGCCACCAACGGAAACCGCTACGGTTTGACTATGTCCGAATCCGACATCGGCGACTTTGGCCGTCACAAGAACATCCCGTGGTAGACCGCATGGAGACACCGGGCAACACGGTTACCGTCGACGGACACCGGCTGGCATATCGCCAGTTCGGTTCCGGGGATCGCGTTGTGGTGCTATCCCACGCCTTCCTCACCTCGCACTACCTGGAACACGCGTGGGCCAAGGAGTTGGCCGCGCGCGGCTTCCGGGTGATCTGCCTGGATCTGTTGGGCACCACCGCCGATGAGCGCCCGCTGGAACCCGACCGGTACAACTCGCAGGCCTTGGGCCGGCAGGTCATCGGCGCCCTGGATGCCCTGGGCATCGAGCGCGCGGTGCTCGGCGGCACCTCGGTCGGCGCAAACATCTCCATCGAGGCCACGGCGCTGGCCCCCGAGCGTGTGGCGGGCCTGCTGCTGGAGGGGCCCTTCCTGGAGCACGGCATCGGCGCCGCCGGATATCTGTGGTCGGCAGGGCTCACCATCTTCACCCTCGGCCGTCCGCTGGTCTGGCTGGCCGGTGCGGTGGCCCGATCGTTCCCCGAGACCGAACAGCCCACGCTGGGCTTGATCCGCGCCTTCCTGACCGCGCCGCCGTCGCGATCGGCGGCATTCATGCGGGGCATGCTGGTGGGCCGGATGGCGCCGCCCCGCGCGGTGCGCCGTTCGGTGAATGTGCCGACCATGATTCTCTCGCTAACGGCGGACCCACTGCATCCAGCGGCCGACGCACACAGTCTGGCTGTCGATATCGTTGGTGCGCAGGTAGTTTCGGCAGGGACCCTGGCCACCCTGCGGTTCTGGCCGCGACGCGTCACGCCCGCGATCGTGAGCTTCCTGGTGGAGACGTTCGGTATCGACGTCACCGCGCGGCAAGCAGACGCCTAGCTATCCCCGTACTGTTACAGTGACGCTTCATTCACATAATTGACAAGGGAGTCTGGGGAATGGCACTTCGGCGTAAGAAGGCACTCAAGTTGCTTGTCGACGGTCAGCCGGCCGCGACGCTCGTGACGACAAAGGTCGGCCCGAGTCTTTTTGAGCGGCTTACGGTCCTCATCGCGAACCTGATCCGCCTCGGATTCCGGGCAGGCGGCGCGGGCCTGGCAGCGACGGGTGTCGCGCATTTCGTCGCACCCCAACCGTTCGAGTCCATCTCCAAGGTCGCCTTCCCGGAGGACACTCGCCGCTGGGTGTACCAAAACGGCTTCACCGAGCTGTTGCTCGGACTGGCGCTGGCGTTCCGGCGTACCCGCATCGTGGGCAGCCTCGGCGGCCTCGCCTACGTCGCGTTCCTCGTCAGCCGTGTGATCGGTAACGCCAACAAGAGCTGACGGGTTCTTAGCCGACTCCGCGCAGCCAGGTCACCTCGGCGCCGTCACCGCCGCTGCGGTACGGCTCCAGCGCGTCATCCCATGCGCTGCCGAGCATGTTGTCGAGCTCGGAGGTGATGCTGCCGGGGTCCGATTCCATCAGCCCGCGCAGACGCATCTCGCTGACCATGATGTCGCCGTTGGCGCTTGTCGCCCCGCTCCACATGCCCAGCTGTGGGACGTGGCTGAACCGCTGACCGTCCACGCCCTCGCTGGCATCCTCGGTGACCTCGAAACGCAGCACCGGCCATGAGCGCAGGGCGTTGGCCAGGCGTGCGCCGGTACCGACCGGGCCGACCCAGTTGGTGACGGCGCGCAGCTGTCCCGGCATGGCCGGTTGGGCCTGCCAGCGCAGCTTGAGCGTCTCCAGGCCACGGGCCGAAGGAGCCGACGTCAGCGTTGACGTTAAAGCCCACTCGACATGCGGGCATACCGCAGCCGGTGAGGCATGGATGTACACCACGCCGGTTGTCGAGTCGGCGAACTGAGGCGACGCGTGCATTCGTAGTGCTCCTTTGTCTTCGACGAGGACGTCTTCCCCAACGACTCGCGAAGCTTCCAGAGCGTGTTACCGAATTACATCAATGTGCCTTGTGACACCATTGTGCCCTGTGGTGCGCGTGTTGCGCCAGTCCTAGGGACGAATTTGAGGTAACGGCTTCCTGAGAGTTTGAGACCTGTTTCTCAGCCGAATTCGGCCAGCACGGCGTCCGATAGCTGCGGCCACACCTGGTTGGCCCAGCCGTCGAAGGGCCTATCGGTCAGCACAACGAGCGCCAGGTCAACGGCCGGATCCACCCAGATGAAGGTGCCGGCCTGACCAAAGTGGCCGTAGGTGGCAGGCGAGTTCTCGGCACCCGTCCAGTGCGGCAACTTGCTTCCTTTGATCTCGAAGCCCAGACCCCAGTCATTGGGACGCTGCACCCCGTACCCGGGTAGCACCCCATCCAGCCCGGGAAAGACGACGTGCGTCGCGCGCTCATGCGTCTCGGCGCTGACGATGCGCGGGCGCAGCAGGTCACCGGCGAAGGCCACCAGGTCCACGACTGTGGACCTGCCCCCGTACCCGGCCGTGTCGGCTCCCCCGGGCAGGGTGGTGCCGGTCATGCCCAGCGGTTCGAGCACCGCCTCGCGCAGGTATGTACCGAACTCGATGGTGGCACCCGCCTCGATCGTGTGCGCAAGAACAGCGAACCCGTAGTTGGAGTAGATCCGCCGGGCACCCGGCTTGGCCATCACGGCCTCGGAAAGCAGCGACAGACCCGACGCATGCGCCAGCAGGTGCTCGACGGTAGAGCCCGGGGGCCCCGCCGGAGTCGCGAGGTCGATGGCGCCTTCCTCCAACGCCACCTGTGCGGCGCGGGCAACGAGCGGCTTGGTCACCGACGCGAGGGCGAATTGCTGCGCCACAGGGCCTATTTGGGCCCTAATGCCCTCGGGTGACACCACTGCGGCAGCGACGGTGGATACCGGCCAGTCGGCGACGAGGTCGAGAGCACCCATGGTTGGGACTGTAGCGTCATGCGCATGTCTCAAACTGTGCGCGGTGTGATCGCTCGTTCGGTGAAGGCGCCCGTGGAATTGGTGGACATCATCGTCCCCGATCCAGGCCCCGGTGAGGTCGTGGTGAAGGTGCAGGCCTGCGGGGTATGCCACACCGACCTGACCTATCGCGAGGGCGGCATCAACGACGAGTTTCCGTTTCTGCTCGGCCACGAGGCCGCGGGAGTCGTGGAGACCGTCGGCGACGGTGTAACCACCGTCCAGCCGGGCGATTTCGTGATCCTGAATTGGCGGGCCGTGTGTGGCGTGTGCCGGGCGTGCAAACGCGGGCGCCCGCAGTACTGCTTTGACACCTTCAACGCCACCCAGAAGATGACGCTGACCGATGGCACCGAGCTGACCCCGGCCCTGGGTATCGGCGCGTTCATCGAGAAGACGCTGGTACATGCCGGGCAATGCACCAAGGTGGATCCGTCGGCCGACCCGGCCGTGGTGGGACTGCTGGGCTGCGGCGTGATGGCCGGGCTGGGCGCCGCGGTGAACACCGGCAATGTGGGCCGTGACGACACCGTCGCGGTGATCGGCTGTGGCGGGGTCGGCGATGCCGCGATCGCGGGTGCCAGGTTGGCAGGGGCACGCACGATCATCGCCATCGACACCGATGACACCAAGCTGGCCTGGGCCAAGGACTTCGGAGCCACCGACACCATCAATGCCCGCAAGGTCGATGATGTGGTCACCGCGGTCCAGGAACTCACCGACGAGTTCGGCGCCGACGTGGTCATCGACGCGGTGGGCCGGCCGGAAACCTGGAAGCAGGCCTTCTACGCACGCGATCTGGCCGGCACCGTGGTTTTGGTTGGCGTGCCCACCCCTGACATGACACTGGAGATGCCGCTGATCGACTTCTTCTCGCGCGGCGGGTCGTTGAAGTCGTCCTGGTACGGCGACTGCCTACCGGAACGCGACTTCCCCACCCTGGTGTCGCTCTACCAGCAGGGCCGGTTGCCGCTGGACCGCTTTGTCAGCGAACGCATCGGCATCGAGAACATCGAAGCCGCCTTCGAGAAGATGCATCACGGCGAGGTGCTGCGTTCCGTCGTGGTGTTGTAGCCAGGAATTGCGTTGTCGATCAATCGGAGGCAGTTCGTGGTCGGCGGTGCCGCCGCGGCCGCTGCCACAACGGGATTGGCCACGCTTGCCGCGTGCGGCGATGACGCCGGCGCCGGTGAAGGTGCCGATCTGATCTTTGTCGGCGGCCCGGTGGTGACGATCGACGGGCACGGCACCGTGGCCGAGGCGCTGGCCGTCACCGGAGGCAAGATCGCCGCCGTCGGTTCGCGGCGGGATGTGCTGGCGCTGCGCACCTCCGGCACGGAGGTGATCGAACTCGGCGGGCGCGCGCTACTGCCCGCGTTCGTGGAACCGCACAGCCATCCCCTGCAGGTCGCGCTGACCCTGGGCCCGCCGGCGATCGATGTGCGGCCGTTCGTGGTGCCGACCGGTGCGGAGGTGATGCGAAAGCTCACCGACGCGATTCAGGACGGTCCCGATGGCACTCAGGTGCTGCTGTACGGCATCGACGTCCTGCTTCAGCCCGATCTCCAATTGCCCACGCGCACACAGCTCGACAGGCTCGCCCCGAACAATCCGGTGATCATCATCGCCAACAGCGGGCATGCCGCCTATGCCAACACCGCCGCGTTCCGGCTCGCGGGTATCACCAACGACACCCCGAATCCGGTCGGCGCGGAATATGTTCGCGGCCCAGATGGTGAACTCACTGGCGAAGTGCGTGAGGCCGCGGCTTTGCAGACGCTGGCCATGCCTTATCTCTTGAAAGTCGCGCAGCCCAACGCATTCGAAAACATGCAGTGGGCGTTCGGGCAGCTGGCAGCCGCCGGTATCGCGACCTCCAGCGAGCACAGCTACACCGCCGCCCAACAAGGTGACCTGTATCGCAAGATGGCCGCGGACCCCGACGTCAAGCTCCGCATCCGCGCCTACGAGATCGGCACCCCGGATCTCGCCAAGGATCCGGGCCACGTGGCGGGCGCCCGGGCCGGCGCCGATCAGCTGTTCGCCCAGATCGGCATGAAGCTATGGGCGGACGGATCACCGTGGCAGGGAAACATTTTCACCTCGTTCCCCTACTTGGATACCGCGGCCACCCGCCGCATGGGGCTGGAACCGCACCACCACGGGGGCATGAATTACACCCCCGAGCAGATCACCGAGCTGGCCACGGGATTCATCAAACAGGGCTGGCAGCTGTCCTGCCACGTGCACGGCGACTCGGCGATCGATGTCGTTCTGGACTCCTACGAAAAGGCCCAATCCCCCGCCTCGGTGCGCTCGCGCCTCGAACATGTGGGCGCGATGACCCCCACACAGTTCCAGCGCGCGGCACGCCTGGGCGTGCATCCGAGCCTGTTCATCGAGCACGTCTACTTCTGGGGCGATCCGCTCATTGACGAACTGTTTGGCCAGGATCATGGCGCGCACTGGATGTCCGCGAAGTCGGCTCTCGATGCCGGGCTTCGGGTTTCGTTTCACAACGACGGCAACGTCTCACCCCCGGATCCGCTGGGCAACATCGCCACCGCCGTCACCCGCAAGGCCAACGGCTCGGGCCGAATCCTGGCGCCCGAACAACGGATCAGCGTCGCCCAGGCGGTGCGGGCGCAGACCATCGACGCGGCCTGGCAATTGCACCTGGACACCGAGATCGGCAGCCTGGAGCGGGGCAAGTATGCCGACCTGGTGGTGCTTTCGGCCGATCCGCACGCGGTGAATCCGGACGCCCTGCGAGATATCTCGGTGCAAGCCACCTACCTGGCTGGGCGGCAGACTTACGCCGCGCCAGAGAGCTAGATACTGCCGTTCATTGGCGCTGTTGCGACAGACCACGCGAGCTCTTGGCCCGGTACAGGTCCTCGTCCGCGCGCCGGATGAGGTGCTCGAAATCAAAACCTCCATCGACGGTGGACTGCCAGGCGGCACCAACGCTCAGGCTCCATGAATCGATCCCAGGGCGCGGAGTGCTGACCCGGCGGATGGTGTCGTGGATGCTCTCACGTCTGCCGGGAAATGCCACGACCAGGAACTCGTCACCACCAATGCGGGCGGCGATCTCACCGACGCGGGTGCTCGCCATCAGCATGTCGGCCACCGCTATCAGCGCCGCGTCTCCGGCGTCGTGACCACGTGCGTCATTGAGTTCCTTAAGGCCGTCCAGATCCAACAGCACGACGACGACCTCGACGGCATCAAGCCGTTTGTGGTGCAGGAGCTGCGTGGTGGTGGTGACCCCCCGCCGGTTCAGCAGGCCTGTCAGCGGATCACGGTTGGCGGCAACCGCCGATCCCAGGATCGAGTACGTAGTCCCTTCGATCACCGATTGCAGGAGGATCGGGACGATCATGACGGAGGTAAGAACCGGCAACACGTACATGATCTGGTCGAACCATGTCGAATTGCCGGAATGGACATTGAGCGTGACGAGCACGCCCAGGTTCACCAGCCCGAAACCGCAATGCGCCACCAGCCCGCGTCTCCCCAGAAAAAAGGCGGGGACCAGCCCAATAAGGCCTAGGTAGATAACCGCAAAAAGCCGGGCCATGGGATCGGAAAAGGTTCCTGTCCCGATCGCCACCGTCACGTCGGCCCACACCACGAAACAGACAATGACGCGTCGACTGGGCCACGGCAGAAGGAACCAGCACAGGCCGACGATCACCGCCGACCCCGCCGCGATGTTCAGGATCGTACGCGGCCAAAAACCCTGTGGTCCGAGAGAATTGAAGTTGCTGATCACACCGAGCAGTACCACCAACATGCACATCACGCCGATAGCGACCTGGAGCCGCCCCAGTTGCCCCGTATCTCGCAGGCCATTGGTGACCACGTTGTACTGGAAACCCGGTTCCAGCCGCTGCCGATTGCGCACGGGCCATTATTGCCCTTGCAATCACCGTGAGCGGGTGCCTTTCGCGCACAAGTTCACACATCGATAGTGGCGAACATGACGACGAAACATGGGCGCAAGGCCGCCATCATCGGCGCGGGCCAAACTGGCGTAACCGCCGCGCTGGGACTGCTGGACAAGGGTTTTGACGTCACTATCTATAGCGATCGTCACCAGCGGAGTCTGCGCGAGGACGTACCCGCGACGGGCACGGCGCTGATCTTCGGCGCGGCACAGCGCGCGGAGGCCAGCCTGGGGCTCACCAGCTACCTGGAGCCCGGCCCGACCTCGACGGGGCTCAGCGTGCGGCTTGTCGACGGCAGCGAACCTGCCCGCCCCGAGGTCATCGCCTTTGACGCCGACTTCGACGGCGGTACCCGCGGCGTCGCCGTCGACACCAGACTCAAGGCCGACGACCGGCTCACCAAGTTCCAGGAGCGCGGCGGGCGCTTTGTGGTGGAGCAGGTGCATCCGGAACGCCTCGACGGGATCGCCGCCGGGCACGATCTGACCCTAGTCGCGACCGGCCGCAGCGGGCTGTCCTCGTTGTTTCCGGTGGACGCCTCGCGCACCGTGTATGACCGCCCGCAGCGGCGGCTGTTGATGCTGACGGTGGCCGGCTTGGGGCATGGACCGGAGGTCTTCGCGCACCGGGGCTCCGCCGGTGGACGGCACAGCGCGTTCTCGTTCATCACCGACCAGGGTGAGGCCTGGTGGGGGCCCTACTTGCACAAGGACGCCGGGCCCGCGTGGTCATTCCTGACCTGGGCCAAGCCCGGTAGCGAATGGGAGCGGCGCTACGCCGAGGTCGACAGCGCGGCCTCCGCGCTCCAGGCGGTGACGGACGTACATCGCGAATACCTCGACTGGGACCTGCCGGAGGTGTTGGCGCTCAACGTCATCGAAGAGGATCCGCATTCGTGGATCACCGGAGCGGTGACGCAGCTGGTGCGGCACGGGGTGGGCCGCACCGCCGGCGGGCATCCCGTTGCCGCGCTGGGTGACACCGCGGTGGCGTACGACCCGATCGCCGGGCAGGGCGCGCAGGGCGGTCTGGTGCAGGCGGCCGCGCTGGTCCACAGGGCCGCCGCACATGACGGCCCCTTCGACACGGCGTGGCTCACCGCCGCGTACGAGGAGTTCTATGACCAGCGCGCCAGGTCCGCTCAATTGGTGACCAGGCTCTATCTGGGCGACGATGAGCTGCACGACTACGGCGACCTGTTCTTCGCTGCGGCCCACGTCCACGAGGGCTTCGCGTCCCGGTTGTTCAGCCTGCTCGACGACCCGAAACCCTTTGAACGGGTGACGTCGGTCGAGGCCGCCAAGGAACTGATCACCGACTGGGCGGGAGAACCTGCCGACGCCATTCTGGAGCGCTTCTCCCCCGCCGGCCGGTTCGCGCGGTCGGGCCTGGTGCGCGCCGCCTAACGCTGCGCGGGCCGGTAGGCGGTGACGACCACCGAACCGCCGAGCCCGATGTTGTGCTGCAGGGCCACCCCGTCCTTGGTCGCGGCGCCGGCGACCTGCCGCTTGTCGGCTTGCCCGCGCAGTTGCCAGTTCAGCTCCGCGCACTGGGCCAACCCGGTGGCACCGAGCGGGTGCCCCTTGGAGATGAGGCCGCCGGACGGATTGACCACCCATTTGCCTCCAAAGGTGGTGTCCTCGTTGTCGATCAGCTTGCCTGCCTCACCCCGCTCACACAGCCCCAACGCCTCGTACACCAGGATTTCGTTGGCGGAGAAGCAGTCGTGCAGTTCGATGACGTCGATGTCCTCGGGCCCGATCTGCGCCTGCTCGTAGACGGCTTGTACCGCGGCCTTGTTCATGTGCGCACCGACGATTCCGGCGGCGGTCCCGTCGAAGGTGTCGGCGCGGTCGGTGACGGTGGCTTGTCCGACGATCTCGACGGCCTGCTCGGCGAGTCCGTGCTTGTCGACGAATTCCTCGCTGGCCACGATGGCCGCGGCCGAACCGTCGGAGGTGGGTGAGCATTGCAGCTTGGTCAGCGGTGCCACGATGCTGCGTGAGGAGAGGATGTCCTCCAGCGAGTACTCGTCCTGAAACTGGCTGTAGGGGTTGTTGACCGAATGCTTGTGGTTCTTGTAACCGATCCAGGCGAGCTGCTCGGCGGTCAGGCCATACTCGCGCATGTATTCCTCCGCGGCCGCGGCGAACATCCATGCGGTCATGGGCATTTGCGGCGGCGTGAGCTCACCCAACCGGTTCAGCTGCGGCAGCAGCGGCGACTCGCGATCGGTGTACTTCATGCTGAGTGAGCCGCGTTCCATCTTCTCGAACCCGGCCGCCATCACCACATCGGACTGCCCACTACGAATGGCATTGGCGGCCATGAACAGTGCCGTCGACCCGGTCGAGCAGTTGCTGTTGACGTTGTAGATCGGGATGCCGGTGTGGCCCAGCTCGTAGAGCGCGCGGTGTCCGGAACACGAATCGCCGTAGACGTTCCCGATGAATGCCTGCTCGATCTGTTCGTACCGTATCCCAGCATCGTCGAGGGCCTTGGTTCCGCTTTCCTTGACCATCGCCGGGTAATCCCAGCCTTCCCGGCTCCCGGGTTTCTCGAACTTCGTCATGCCGACTCCGACGACGAATGCCTTGTTCTGCTGTCTCATGCTGGCTCCTTATCGTGGCCGGTCACAACGACCGAGAGATCAGTTCTTTCATGATTTCGCTTGTGCCGCCGTAGATTTTGTTCACGCGCGCGGCGGCATACGCGCGGGCGATCGGGTATTCCATCATGTAGCCGTAGCCGCCGAAGAACTGCACACACCGATCCACCACGGCGACCCCCTTGTCGGTGGCCACCAGCTTGGCAATGGACGCGGTGGCGGGATCGTTGGCGCCGTCGATGTAGTTCTGGATACACCAGTCGACGGTCGTCTTGATGGACAGCACTTCCGCCTTCAGCTCGGCAAGCTGGAATTTGGTGTTCTGAAACTTGATGAGCGGCTTGCCGAAAGCCTCGCGTTCCTTGGTGTACTCGATGGACTCAAGCACCGCGGCCTCGGCCATCCCCGCGTTTCCCGCGGCGATGATCAGGCGTTCACGCGCGAGCTGTGTCATCAGCTGGAAGAAGCCTTGTCCGTCTTCCTCACCGAGCCGATTGGCCACCGGTACGCGCATATCGGTGAAGAACAGTTCCCGGGTGTCCTGCCCGTGCTGGCCCACCTTTTGCAATACCCGGCCGCGTTCGAATCCTGGCAGATCTTTGGTTTCGGCGACGATCAGCGATATGCCTTTCGCGCCCTGCCCCGGATCGGTCTTGGCCACGATCACCAGCAGGTCGCAGTGAGTGCCGTTGGAAATGAACGTCTTCGAGCCGTTGACCACGTAGTGATCGCCGTCCCGGATGGCAGTGGTGCGCACCCCTTGCAGGTCCGAGCCGGTACCGGGCTCGGTCATCGCGATGGCCAACACCAGATCACCGCTGATGATGCCAGGCATCCAGCGGTCCTTCTGCTCGGTGTTGCCGTAGGTGTTGATGTAATGCGCGACGATCGGCGAGTGCACGGCCCAGCCCGTCGCGGTGTCCTGGGCCAGCGCTAGTTCCTCGGCCACCACCGCGGAGAACCCGAAATCGCCTCCGGCGCCGCCGTATTCCTCGGGCAGGTCCAGGCCGAGCAGGCCCGCGTCGCCCAGCTTGTTCCAGAATTCGCGGTCCACCTGATGCTGAGCGCTCCAGCGCTCCTGATGGGGTGTCGACTCCTTGCGGAGAAACTCCGCGGCGTGCTTGCGCAGGTCGCGGTGTGCGTCGGTCTCCCAGGACGCGTGATAAGCCGGGAACAGTGCAGACATCTTGTCAGTGACCTCCTCGTTGAGACGATACAAGCGTATCGTTTGAGATTCATTTGTAAAGGGCTGCGCTATGATGACGCCCATGGCAAACCCACGCGCGGCCGCCGAGGACCTCACCGCGAAGGCGCGTATTCGCAATACGGCACTGGATCTCTACGCGCAGTACGGCGAGGAGCGAATCTCATTGCGTGCGGTGGCATCCGAGGCAGGGGTAACCCTCGGGCTGGTGCAGCACCATTTCAAGACCAAGGCAGGACTCAGAGAGGCCGTCGATCAATTGGTGGTCGACTACTACATCGAGGCGTTGCGCTCGGCCGATCATGAGACCGACCCGCGCAAGCTCGCCGCAGCGCGCGACGCCGCGGTGACCGACATGCTCACGGCCAATCCCCCGGTGGTGAACTACGTGCGCCGGGCGGTGCTGGAGCCCTCGGTGGAACAGACCCACCTGCTCGACGCGCTGGTTGAACTGACCCGCGACGAGGTGGTCAACCTCCGAAAGGAGGGCATGGCGCCCACCGATCGGCCCGAATCGACGCAGATCGTCTCGGTGATGGTGCGCCAGATGGGCGCGCTGCTGCTGCAGCCGCTGATCGATACGGCGTGGGAACGGCTGGAGCATGGGGGCACTGCCAAACCCACGCTTTCCATCAAGGTGCGTGACTGAAATCGCGCTAGCGCGCGGCCGCCACGATACGCACGCCATCCTTTTCGGAGGCCAACAAATCCTGTAGGACTTTCTCGACAACCTGCAGATCGGCATTGCTGTAGCGCTGCAGGAAGTCATGCACGCCGCGATCCATTTCCTCATGGAGCTGGGCGTGCACGTCGACGACGGTACGTCCGTCGGCCGTCAGGATCAGCTCAATCTCCTTGCGGTTACCGGGAATCGGCGCGCGCTCAATCCAGCCCGCATCCACCAGCCGCTGCACGTGCTTGGACACCGTGCCCTTGAGCTGACCCGAGCGGCCGGCCAGACCCACCACGCTGACCGGCCCCTCAGCGACGGCCGCCAGCAGATGCAGCGACAGTGTCGGCAACGTGCTGATGAGCCGTTCCATCCGGCGCGGGCACCGCTGCGCCATGAAATCCCGTTCGGCGTCGGCATCCTCATCGGGTTCGAACTTGTCCCCCACCGCACTCACCAGCGTGTTGATGCTGGCGATCAGCGCCGACTTGGTTTTCATGGAAACCATATTGCCATCCCGCGGCGCGCGACGTACAGTGTTCACATGGTTTCGATGGAAACCATTTCTACAGAAACTTGAGGAGGACGCCATGAAGGCAGCGGTCGTTCATGAGTGGGGACAACAGCCCGCCTACACCGACTTCCCCGACCCCCAGCCCACCGACGGCGCCGAGGTCGCCACCGTGGAGGCGTCGGCCCTGACCAACCTCACCCGGGCCGTCATCTCCGGGAAGCATTACAGCAGCAAGGAAATCACTCCTCCGGCCATCGCCGGCGTGGACGGCGTGGCCCGGCTGGCCAACGGCAAGCGCGTGTACTCCGGATCGCTTGCACCGTACGGAATGATGGCTGAGCGCACCCTGGTGTACCCCGCCGGTGCCGTCGAGGTACCCGAGCACGTCGATTCGGTGACCGCCGCCGCGATCCCCAACCCGGGAATATCGGCCTGGTTGGCCCTGTCCCATGGTGCCGCCGTGCGGCCTGGCCAGCATGTGCTGGTGCTCGGGGCCACCGGGGTCACCGGCTCACTGGCCGTCCAGCTCGCCAAATCCGTGTTCGGCGCTGGACAGGTGACCGTCGCGGGACGCAACGCCGAGCGACTGGACTGGCTGCGCACGGTGGGTGCCGACGATGTGATCGCGTTGGGCAGCGATGACCTGGCCGAGGCCATCACCGTGCGGCATGCGGCGCACCCGTTCGACGCGGTGCTGGATTATCTGTGGGGCTCCCCCGCCGAGCAGACCCTGAACGCGCTGGCGGACAGCCACCCCTCGGCGCACTTCCACGCCACCCGGTTCGTACAGATCGGCGCGATGACCGGGGAAACGATCAGCGTGAACGCATCGACTTTGCGCAGCACCGGCATCACGTTGTCCGGTGTCGGCATCGGCAGCGTGCCGCCGGAGGCACTGTTGCAGGCACGTACCGAGGCACTGCCCAAGCTCTTCGCCATGGTCGACAGCGGCGACCTGCAGCTACAGACACTGGCCCGGCCGCTGGCCGATATCGAAACCGTCTGGGCGGCAAAGGAGCCGTCCGGGGTGCGGGTGGTGGTCACTCCCCAGTAACCTGCCGGTCGCCTGTTTCCGGTTTTCCCGTGGCCCATTCGATGGCACGGTGGTGACATGACGAACTTCGCCGAGCTCGAGCACGACGAGCATTCCCGCACCGGTTTGAATGCCGAGACCCTGCAGCGAGCCATCACCGACCATCTGCGGTACTCGATCGGGCGTCCGGCGAGTGTGCTGACCCCCGCCCACTACTACCGCGCATTGGCCCTGGCGACCCGAGATCGCATGCAGCAGCGCTGGATCGCTAGCATGCAGACCTACCTGGATCTGAGCCGCAAGGTGGCGGTGTACCTGTCGGCCGAGTTCCTGATGGGGCCGCAGCTAGGCAACAATCTGCTGAACCTGCAGATCGAGCAGCAGGCCCGTGATGCCCTTTCGGCGCTGGGCCAGGACCTTGACGAGGTGCTTGAGTGTGAGGAAGAGCCGGGCCTGGGCAATGGCGGCCTGGGCCGGCTCGCGGCGTGCTACCTGGACTCGCTGGCCACACTGGATCGTCCCGCGATCGGCTACGGCATCCGCTACGAGTACGGGATCTTCGATCAGGAGATCCGCGACGGGTGGCAGGTCGAGAAGACCGACAACTGGCTGGACAACGGAAATCCCTGGGAGATAGCCAAACCCGACCTCAACTTCATCGTCGGGTGGGGTGGCCACACCGAGCAGTATCTGGATGAGCACGGAAACTTCCGGGCGCGCTGGATTCCGCAGCGCTTCCTCAAGGGCATCCCCTACGACACTCCCATCCAGGGCTACGGCGTGAACACCTGCAACACGCTGACGCTGTGGAGTGCGCGCGCCGTGCAGTCCTTCGAACTGGACGCCTTCAACGCCGGTGACTACTACAAGGCCGTCGAGGACGAAGTCTCCTCCGAGACCGTCACCAAGGTGCTGTACCCGAATGACGAGCCCGAGGCCGGCAAGCGGTTGCGGCTGCTGCAGCAGCACTTCTTTGTGTCCTGCTCGCTGCAGCGGGTGCTGCACATCCTGGAGGACGTGGCCGAGCGCCCGGTCAACGAGCTGGCGGAGCAGTTCGCCCTGCAGCTCAACGACACTCACCCCTCTATCGGTGTCGCCGAATTGATGCGGCTGCTGATCGACGAGCGCGGACTGGGCTGGGACGAGGCCTGGGAGATCACCGTGACCGCCTTCGGCTACACCAACCACACCCTGCTGCCCGAGGCGCTGGAGACCTGGCCGCTGGGGCTGTTCGCCGAATCACTGCCCCGGCACCTGGAGATCATCTACGAGATCAACCGGCGTTTCCTGGACGAGGTCCGGTCGCGCTTCCCCGGCGATGACGCCCGGGTACGGCGGATGTCGCTCATCGGTGAGGATGGCGGCAAGAGCGTGCGGATGGCGCACCTGGCCACCGTCGGTAGCCACGCCATCAACGGTGTGGCCGCGCTGCATTCGGAGCTGCTCAAGGAGAGCGTGCTCAAGGATTTCTACGAGCTGTGGCCAGAGCGGTTCAGCAACAAGACGAACGGGGTGACGCCGCGCCGCTTCCTGGCGCTGGCCAACCCGGGGCTGCGCGAGCTGCTCGACGACGCCATCGGCGAGGGCTGGATCGCCGATCTGAACCGGCTGCGCGAGCTGGAGCCGTACGCCGAGGACTCGTCCTTCCGGATGCAGTGGCGAGAGGTCAAGCGCCTCAACAAGGCCCGGCTCGCCGAGTATGTGCTGGCGACCACCGGAGTGGACCTGGACCCCACCTGGATGTTCGACATCCAGGTCAAGCGGATTCATGAGTACAAGCGCCAGCACCTCAATGTGCTGCACATCGTCACGCTGTACCACCGGCTCAAGCAGAACCCGGAGCTGCGGATCGCGCCGCGCGCCTTCATCTTCGGCGGCAAGGCGGCACCCGGATACTTCATGGCCAAGCGCATTATCAAGCTCATCAACGCGGTGGCCGAGGCCGTCAACAACGACCCGCACGTCAGCCAGTTCATCAAGGTGGCGTTCCTGCCCAACTTCAACGTCAAGAGCGCGCACCTGATCTACCCGGCGGCCGATCTTTCGGAGCAGATTTCCACCGCGGGCAAGGAGGCGTCAGGCACCGGGAACATGAAATTCATGCTCAACGGGGCGCTGACCATCGGCACGCTCGACGGCGCCAATGTCGAGATGCGCGACGAAGCCGGCGCCGAGAACTTCTTCCTGTTCGGGCTGACCGTTGATGAGGTGGAGCGCCTGGTGCACGAGGGTTACCGGCCCGAGGACTTCGTCGAACTGAACGACGAGTTGCGCGCGGTGCTGGATCTGATTGCCAGTGGCCACTTCTCGGACGGCGACCCGTCAGTGTTCGCCCCGATTGTGGACTCGCTGCGCAGCCATGACCCGTTCCTGGTGCTGGCCGACTATTCCTCCTACATCGAATGCCAGCAGCGAGTGTCCGAGGCCTGGCATGACGTGACGGCCTGGACGCGGATGTCGATCCTCAACACCGCTCGCAGCGGCAAGTTCTCCTCGGACCGCGCCATCAGCGAGTACTGCGACGAGATCTGGGGCGTGCAGCCGGTCACCGTCCAGGTGTAGAGATATACACCTTGGCACATCATATGCGCGCGCATATGATGTGTGCATGAATACGCAAACTGATCTTCGAGACGTGCACAGAATCGCCGTGCTGGCGTCCGCCGATATCGTCGCGGCGATCAGCCGGGAGGACCTGCCGCGCCCGACTCCCTGCGCGGGATGGACGCTGTCCGACCTGCTGACCCATATGACCGTCCAGCACCATGGATTCGCGGCCGCCGCCCGCGGTAACGGCGGCGATCCCGCGGTGTGGGACCCCGCCAACGTCGCCGCCGCGGTGACTGCCGACCCAGCGGGCGCCTACCGGCGGGCGGTTGAGGACGTACTCGCGGCCTTCGCGGCTGACGGAGTGCTGGAGGCGACGTTCACACTCGGCGAGCTTGGTCCTGATGCCGTCTTTCCCGGCGCCACGGCCATCAGCTTTCATTTCATCGACTACGTGGTGCACGGCTGGGATGCGGCGCGCGGCATCGGCGCCCCGTTCGCGCTGCCCGATGACGTGATCGCCGCAGCCGTCCCGATCGCATTGGCGGTGCCCGACGGCGACTTCCGTGCTGCCGAGGGATCGGTATTCGCGCGCGCCCTGATCGGAACCGAGGGCCAGGACGATCTCGGCCTCATCCTGCGCCACCTGGGCCGGTCACCGGATTGGGCACCTAATGTTGGGGAGTGACTAGTTTCGTAGCTCCCGAGTGGGACAGCTCAGCCCTGGTGGTCATCGATGTGCAGGCCGAGTTTGTCTCAGGCGCAATGACAGTGCCGGGGACCGCGGATCGCATTCCGGCCCTCACCCGCCTGGTCTCGGCGTTCCGCGCGGCCGGCCGCCCAATCGTGCATGTGGTGCGGCTGTATGTGCCCGGTGGCAGCGACACCGATCTGCCGCGCCGTGCGGAGATTCTCGCGGGGCGCGAGGTCGCCGCGCCGGGCACCGACGGTTCACAGATCCCCGCCGAACTCTTGCCCGGCGGGGAGCAGCTCGATTCCGAGCTGCTGTTGGCCGGCGGATTCCAGCAAGTCGGACCCAGCGAGCACATTCTGTTCAAGCCGCGCTGGAGTGCCTTCTACCGGACGGAGCTGGAGCGGCATCTGCGTGACCACGATGTGTCCACCGTGGTGGTGGCGGGCTGCAATCTGCCGAACTGCCCGCGCGCCACCCTGTTCGACGCCTCCGAGCGGGACTACCGCGCGGTGGTCGTCGAGGACGCGACCTCGCAGGTGACGCCGGAGCGGCTGCACGATCTGACGCTCATCGGCGTGAACGTCACCGATGTGGCGTCGGTGGAAAAGGAACTCTCAGGAGAATCCGTCGATCTGCGATAGCACCCGCATCATCACCTCGTCGGCGCCGCCGCCGATGCTGAGCAGGCGCTGATCCCGGAAGAATCGCGAGGTCCAGGTCTCGGTCATGTAGCCCATGCCGCCGTGCACCTGCAGGCACCAATCGCCGGCCTCACGGACCAGCGGCCCGGCAGTCAGTTTGGCGATGGTGACCTTGCGGGTCACGTTCTCCCCCGCCATGTACCGGGCGGCGATGTCGCGGTTGTAGACCTCCAACATGTCGGCGCGCGCCGCCAGCCCCGCGTACTGGTAGGCCAGGTGCTGGTTCTTGGTGAGCGGCTTGCCAAACACCTGTCGCGCCAACGCGTATTCCTTGGTGCGGTGCAGCGCCCGGTTCACGCTGGCGGGGATGCCGTACGCCCCGAACATGCGCTCCATGACGAACTGCGACATCTGCTGCTGGAATCCACGCCCGATCTCGCCGATGGTGTTGGACACCGGCACCCGCACATCGTCGAAGGTGATCAGGCCGGTGTCGGAGGCGTGCATGCCCAGCTTGTCGAGCTTGCGCACCTGGTATCCGGGTGTCTTGGTCGGCACGATGATCTGGCTCATGCCCGCGTAGCCGCCCTCATCGGAGGTGCGTGCCAGCACGCACAGCCAGTCGGCCTGAACCGAGTTGGTGATGAACATCTTTGAGCCGTTGATCACCCAGTCGTCGCCGTCGCGCCGGGCATGGGTCTTGATGCCCGCCACATCGGACCCGGCGTCGGGCTCGGTCACCGCGATCGCGGCGATCTGCTCACCGGTGAGCGCTGGGGCCAGGAACTCGCGTTTGAGTGCGTCACTGCCGTGTTTGTGCAGCGACGGCGTGGCCATCGCGATGTGAACCCCGAAGGCCATCGGGAAGGAGCCGTGGTCCACTCGGCCGAGTTCTTCGGCGAGGACAAGCGTGAACAGATGATCGGCCCCCTGCCCACCGTACTCGGGGTCGTATTCCAGGCCGACGAATCCGAGCTTGGCCATATCGGAGATCACGTCGTGCAGCGGCATCATCTGCTCGCGTTCCCACTCGTCGACGCGGGGGTTGATCTTCTCTTCGATGTACCTGCGGATAGTGCTGCGAAAGTCGTCGTGTTCGGACGAGAACGTCATCGGTCTCTCCTCGTGTAGGTGTCGCAGGCCATCTTGCCTCAGCCGAGCGAGCTAACATGATGGAGGACGGCGATAGTCACTGTCCGTTGGAGGTATGCCATGGCATCACCCAGAGGCCGCATCGCGCTAATGCCGCTGTGGCTCGGCGCTATTGCCGTATCCCTGTCCTTCCCCGCCATCGCCGGGGCCGCCCCCGCGCTGCCGGTCGGTGGCGAATCGCCGTCGCAAACCATTTCTGATCTGGAGGACGAAGGATACGACGTCCAGATCAACTACGTGATGGGCAACAGCAATACCCCGCTGGACATGTGCCGGGTGCTGGCGGTCCACAACCCGAACCGTTCGGGCAAAGCGGTAGAAACCTTCACCACTGTCTACGTCGATATCTCCTGCCCCGACTTCTGGCAGGACGACTAAAGCCCTACCTCGGTCCACGCCTGGTCAATCGCCGTCTTGGGTGAGTCCGCCCCCGTACGGGCTGCGGCGAGCTGCCGGGTGAGCTTCGCGAACGCCTTGAACGTCATGTTCTTCTTCGCCTTCGGGCTGGTGAGCGCCTCGTACCAGATCGTGCCCACGGCCTCCCAAGAGTGCGCGCCGTATTTGGTGGCGGCGAGGTAGAACGCGTGATTGGGGATGCCGCTGCCCTCATGCGGGTCGCTACCCGGCACGTAGTCGCGGTAGTGAGCCGGTTGCGGCGAGAGGCAATGGGCGGCGGCCGGGTCGGCCATATCGCGCAGGCAGGTGTACCCCTTCTCGACGGCGCGCGGGCCCAGAATGTCCTTGCCGATCAGCCAATCGGCCTTGTCGACCGTCTGCTCCCCCTGCCACTGCCGAAACATCGATCCGAAGACATCCGAGACGCTCTCGTTCAGCGCGCCGGCCTCGTTCTCGTAGTTCAGACCGGCGGTGAATTGCGTAACCCCATGTGTCAGTTCGTGGCCGATCACATCGTTGGACTTGGTGAAGTCCAGAAAGACCTGACCGTCGCCGTCACCGTAGGCCATCTGCGAGCCGTTCCAGAACGCGTTGGAGTACTTCACGCCGTAGTGAATGGACGAGACCAGCGTCATCCCCGCGTTGTCAACGGAGTTGCGCCCAAAGCACTTCCGGTAGAACTGTGCGACCGCCGCCGTCTCGTTGAACGCCCGGTTGGCCGTGGCGTCCTCGGAGGCAGCGGGATCGGCCACGGCCACACCCGGCAATGAGGTGGTCTGCCGGCAATCGAACACCGGCGTCTCGGGAACTTTGGCCAGCCCGGCGGCGACCGCACCGATGGCGTCACGGCTTGCCACCAGGGTGGCCTGAGTGGCCCGGGTGTGCGCGTTACGCAAGGCACGCCAAGAAGATTCACAGGCAGCAGTGGCCGAGAGCGCCGCGCGCGAGTCTTCGGCAATGTCACCATCCTCAGCCAGTCGGGATAGTACGGCCGGAGGAATGATGAATCGCTGGCACATTCCAACCGACCCTACCCGCTGGCGCACATACTCGCTCTTCGCGCGTGCGGTGAAATGTCAAGTCCGGTTCGTCAGATCCGTTCTTGCACGCACTGCCGCACGGCATCGGGCAGCAGGCTCTCCGGGATGCTCCGGGTGGTCCGATCCGACCCGCTGACGCGAGTCACCGTGTACGTGAAACGGTCAGCGCCCGGGTCGCTCGGAAGCGACCCGGGGCTGTCCAACAATCCATCCAGTGCGCGTCGCGCGTCGGGGTCCAAGCTCTGGTCAGTAACCGTGCCGCTGGCCGGTAGCCCGGTGAATCCTCCCCGTCTGTCGATGAGGTACTCCACCATGTCGCCGACGCTACAGCCCGACCGCGGTCCACGCGTCGTCAATCGCCTTGTGCACCGACTCGGTGGCCGCGTTGGCCGCGGAGATCTCCCGGGTCAGGTTGGCGAAGGCCTTCATCTTCATGTTCGGACGTGCCTTGGGGCTGGTCAGCGCCTCGTACCAGACCGTCCCCACGCCCTGCCAGGAGTACGAACCGTGTTTGGTCGCCGCGAGGTAGAACGCGTAGTTGGGAATGCCGCTGCTCTCGTGGGGGTCACTGCCGGGGACGTAGTCGCGGTAGTGCGACGGCTGCGGCGCCAGGCAGTGGCGGGCACCCGGATCGGCCATATCGCGCAGGCAGGTGAAGCCCTTTGCTATGGCGCGCGGGCCCATGATGTCCTTGCCGATCAACCAGTCGGCCTGATCGACGGTCTGCCCGGCGCTCCATTGCCGGAACATCGATCCGAAGACATCCGACATGCTCTCGTTGAGTCCACCGGCCTCGTTCTTGTAGAGCAGGCCCGCCGTGTATTGGGTGACGCCGTGGGTCAGCTCGTGGCCGATCACGTCGTTGGATCCGGTGAAGTCGACAAAGATCTGCCCGTCGCCGTCCCCGTAGGTCATCTGCGAACCGTTCCAGAACGCGTTGGAGTAGTTGACGCTGTAGTGCACTGACGAAACCAGCGTCATGCCTTCGTCGTCTACCGAGTTGCGGCCGAAGCAGTCCTTGTAAAACTTTGCGACCGCCGCGGTTTCGGTGAAGGCGTGCTTGGCGGAGGTATCCGCGGAGCTACCCGGGTTGGGGATCGCGATACCGGGCAACGAGGTGGTGTGCTTGCAGTCGAACACCGGCGTCCCGGGAGCCTTGGCCAGCGCCTTGGCCACTCCGGCGAACGCGTCGGCACGCGCCAGCAGCGTGGCCTGGGTGGCCTCGGTGTGCGCGTCACGCAGTGTGCGCCAGGCCGTTTCGGAAGCGGCGGTGGCGGCCAGGGCGGTCCGCGAATCGTCGGCGACGCTGTCGTCGTCGGCCAATCGCAGCAGGACATCTTGGGGGATAATGAAACACATCGTGAGTCTCCTTGACATGGCCGCGCGTTCGCGGTCGTGGAACATGACGGGCTCAGTGTGTGTAGGGCGATGTCTGTCGGGCGTGCGTAGTGCACTACCCGATTACCGGCTGGGCCCTCCAGTCCGTCTCCCGGGCCCCGATATCCTGCAAAAACCCCAGGTCATGGCTGGCGACGAGCACCGCACCCCGGTACTCGGCGAGCGCGGAGACCAGCGCGTCGTAGGAGGCGAAGTCCAGGTTGTTGGTGGGTTCGTCGAGCAGCAGCAGCTGCGGCGCGGGGTCCGCCAACAGCACGGCGGCCAGCGTCGCCCGGAACCGCTCACCGCCGGAGAGCGCACCCACGAGCTTGTCGGCGGCATTGCCGCGGAACAGGAATCGCGCCAGCCTGGCCCGCACCGCATTGATATCGGCGTGCGGAGCGCGGCCAGCCACGTTGTCGGCGACACTGCGCGAATCGTCCAGCAGATCCAGGCGCTGCGGCAGCAGCCCCAGCGGAACATGCACCGTCACAGTGCCTTCTGCGGCCGGGATGCGCCCGGCGATCGTATGCAGCAGCGTGGTCTTGCCGGAGCCGTTGGGTCCCACCAGCCCGACGCGCTGCGGGCCGCGCAGATCCAGATGTGCGGGCACCCCGTGGCGCAACACCAGTTGTTCGGTGGTCAGCACGACGCGTCCGGAGGGAACCTCGGTGCCGGGCAAGTCGATACGGATGGAGCGGTCTGCGCGCAGCCGGGTCTGCGCCTCGTCCAGATTTTCGCGGGCCTTGTCCAGCCTGTCGGTCTGCGTCTGTTTAAGCGCTGCCGCCGATTCCTGCGCGGCCCGTTTGCGCAGCCCCATGACGATCTTGGGTTCACGCTTGTTGGCCTGCATCTTGGCGCCGTAGCGGCGCCGCTGCGCGATCACCCGTTCCGCTTCGGCGAGGTCGCGGCGCTCACGGCGCACCTCGGCCTTGGCGGTGGAGATCGCCTGGGCGGCGGCCTCCTGTTCGGCCGCGACCGCCGCCGCGTAATCGCTGTATCCGCCGCCGTACCAGGCCACCGCGCCATCGCGCAGGTCTCCGATGCGTTCCACGTGCTCCAACAGCTCGCGGTCGTGGCTGACCACCAGCAGCGTGCGCTGCCAGGTGGACACCACGTTGTAGAGGTGCTGGCGGGATTCGCCGTCGAGATTGTTGGTCGGCTCGTCGAGCAGCAGTACGTCCGGGCGGCGCAACAGCAACCGGGCCAGGCCGAGCCGGATGACCTCTCCTCCGGAGAGCTCGCCGAGCGTGCGGTCCAGCACCGCCGTCGGCAGACCAAGACGATCCAGTTCCGCACCCACCCGCTCGGCCAGATCCCAGTCATCGCCGACGGTATCGAAGTCGGCCTGGTCGGTGGAGCCACCCTCGATGGCCTCGATGGCGGCCAGCACCGGGGTCAGGCCCAGCAGGTCGGGCACCGACTGGTCGGCGCGGATCGTGAGATCTTGTGGCAGGTAACCGATCTCGCCCGAGGTGTGCACCGTTCCGGAGGTCGGCAGTAGCTCGCCGGCGATGAGTTTGAGCAGCGTGGACTTGCCGGAGCCATTGACACCTACCAGCCCAGAACGTCCCGCCGGGACCAGCATGTCGAGCCCGTCGAGTGCGACGGAACCGTCGGGATGGACGTAGGTGATTGTGCTGCAGGAGATGACAGCGGACATGGAAAGGACCTTCCTGTGAGGTGGGGTCGCCGAAATCGCGCGATGGCGCGCCGGCGGATTGCCAGACCTCACAGATCCATGTCGTACCTTTCGTCGGGAACGAGGACGCCAGCCAGGATAGGCGCAGCCGGGTTGAGCGGCAAGGGAATTTTCCACCCAGGTCAGGGCCGTCGCGCGTAGCATGCTGGCATGCCGGCCGAGACAGCGTCGGAGCACTCAGAGGATCCGGTGTCGATCCTTCGCCCCGTTATTGCCGTGATCACCACGGTGGGCACACCGTTGACCATGATCACCGCGCTGCTGCTGTATTTCGGCTGGGCGCGCAGCGACGCACAGTCCCAGTCGATGGGCGTCGAAGTGAGTCTGTTCCGCTTCACCACTCAGGACTATGTGCTGCGCAGCATCAGCACGCTGTATCTGCCGATCCTGGCGACGGCTGTCATCGGAATCGCTTGGCTGGCAGCACATCGCGCGGTAAGCGAGACGATCGAGCGCGACGGCATGACCGCCGGTGTCCGGCTGGTCTGCCGGGTGACGATGCTCGGCGGGCTGGTTATCGCGATCCTGGGCGTGGTGATGCCCGCGCTGACGCGCACGTGGGAGCCCGGGTCGGTGCTGTGGCCACTGATGATCGCGATCGGCACCGCGCTGGCGGTGTACGGCAGGCATCTGAGCCGTCAAGGCGCCGAACGCGCGCGGCCCCGCGCCGCCATTGCCCGGCCCCAGGATGTACTGGAGGCGGTGTTGGTCGGCATTGTGATTGCGGCAGCATTGTTCTGGGCGGTGCAGGGTTACGCCGATATCGTCGGGCGCGGATACGCACAGCGCTACGAGGACTCGGTGACCTCGCTGCCCCGCGCGACGGCGGTCAGCGAAAGCCCTTTGGGCATCGACTCACCCGTGGTGCACACCGAGCAGATCACCACCGGACCCAAGACGCTGTACCGCACCACCGGGCTACGGCTGCTTGCCGAATCCGGGGGCCGGTTGTTTCTGATGACCGAGGGCTGGACCGCCCGCAACGGCAGCATCATCGTGCTGGACGAGGACAATTCGGTGCACTGGCAGTTCTCCCACTGAGCTCACCGGCCCGGCGGGGTCGTTGTCGCCGTTGTCGTCGTGCTGGATGTGGTGGAACTGGTTGTGGAAGAACTGGTGTCGCCACTCTCATCCGGGGGCACAAAGCTGTTGTTGTCCTTCGAGCAGGCGGTGCGGCCGCCGGTCTGCGGGAAGGTCAGGGAAGGCTGTCGACCCGGGTTCTGCTCATGCCAGGCCAGGAGTTTGGAGACCATCGCCGCGATCGTGTCGTCCACGCACTGCGCCGGACCGATCTCGATCCCCGTCCCACGTGCCGCGAAGGCCTTTGCCGCAGTGCTCCATTGGTTCTCTTCGCCGTTCACCGCAGCCCGGCACACCCCCACCGCGGCGTCATAAAGATTGCCCGCCGGGTTCTGAACCTTCGTCAGGCTCTCGCAGTCGTGTTTGAGGAAGTAGACGTACACATCCCAGCCCGGCGTCGGGAAAGCGGGGTCCTTGGGGCCGTACGGCACCCACGCGAGCCCGTCGTCGGTGGACTTCTTCACAGATGTGGATGAGCCGCCCTCGTGGATGATCGTCGTCTGATCGGTGACGGTTTGGGTCACGGTGCGCGTGACCGTCTCACCGGCGCCGCCGCAAGCGACGAGGGCACCGGCCAACAGCGCGAGCGGGGCACTGCGGTGCAGTCTTCCCGCGGTACTCGGTGACGCAAGCATGGCAGGGAAATTACTCCGCCAGGGCGCCCTTGCACCGGGTACTGGACTACTCACATCTCCCGGGTTTCAGAACAACCGTCTGATCAGTTCACGGGCGCGTTCAGGAACGGGCGGCCCTCGCCCGCGCCGGGACCGTCAAAGTGCCACCACTCCCCCGAATACACCTGCAGCCCACCGGCTTGCATGGCGGCGCGCAGCCGTGCCCGGTTGGCCTGCTGGTCCGGACTCACCCCGTCGGTGGCAAAAGCCAGCGAGCGCGGCGAGAAATCATCGAAGCCGGTGCCCATATCGACCAGGCCGCGTGCGTTGGCCAACGTGACGTCCACCGAACGTCCGGCCTCGTGGCTGCGGGCGTACTGGCTGGGCTTGGCGACCCAGTTGGGGTTGGGCACCACCTGGAACATGCGGACCTGCACCTCATGCGGGCGGTAGCAGTCCCAGAAGACCAAGCGCTCGCCGTTGGTACGCAGCTTGTCGGCGGCGGTCTTGAGGCCGGGCGCCATCGACTCGTGCACCAGGCAGCGCGCGTCGGCCGGATACAGCTGCACACCGGTGAAGTTGTTGGTGGTGGCGTAGCGCAGATCGATGACGGCGTCGGGCACCACGGTGCGCACATCGAGCAGCCCGGCGGCGCGGGCGGCCTCACTGACGGGCGGGATGTCGGGGTCGGCGCTGGCGGGGGCGAGCTGGCCGAGAGCACAGCCGATACCGAGGGCTGCGTACCCGAAACCGAGGATCAGACGCTTCATCATCTCTTCATTGTCTTCATTGGACCTTCAGATTCCGGTATTACCCTCACATTCGTGGTCACACAGAAGCTGGATCGCCGCATGTTCGTGGGTCTGGTCGCTGCCGGAGCCGTCACCGTGACGGGGCTGGGTGGCTTCTTGGCGTTGGAGGGGCGGGTCGGCTCCCGGTTGACCGGGCGCTCGTTCATCGACCTGTTCGAGACGACGGGCGGAAAGTTCGTCGGATATCGCCGCAATCACGCCAAAGCCCTTGCGGTGTCGGGACGTTTCGAGAGCAACGGCGCGGGCGCGGAGATCTCGTCGGCCTCGGTGTTCACCAAGGGTGTGTACCCGGTGGCCGGGCGGTTTTCGGTGGGCGGCCAGAACCCGCATCAACCCGACAACGGCTCCGGACAGGCACTGGCCCTGGAGTTTTCACTCCCCGGCGGGGAGCAGTGGCGCACCGCGATGGCCGCGGCCCCGGTCTTCATGGCCCCCACCCCGGAGATGTTCTTCGGGCTGCTCTCGGCGCGGCTTTCCGGGGATAAGGATCGGGTAGCCGCGTTCATGCGGGACAACCCACCCGCCGCGGCCGCCCAGAAGCTCATCGAGGCCGGCCCCAAGGCGGCGTCGTTCGCCGAGGCGAGCTATTCGAGCCTCAACACCTTCATTTTCGTCACCAAGAATGGAGCACGCACGCCGGTGCGCTGGCGGGTGGTTCCCGACGGGAAGCCTGCCGGAAACCCGGCGAAGAATGGCCCGAACTGGATGTTCGAGACACTGGCCCGGCGGGTGCGTTCCGGCGAGCTGCGCTACCGGCTGCTGCTGCAGCTCGGGGTCCCCGGGCAGGATCCGACACACGATCCGACGCTGCCGTGGCCGCCGGACCGCAGGCAGATCGACGTCGGGACCCTGGTGCTGGGGCATGCGATACCGCTGGAGCAGGAACACATCCGGGACACCAACTTCGATCCGACGGTGTTGCCCAAGGGAATTGAGCTGTCCGATGATCCGATTCTGGCGGCCCGCGCGGCGATCTATGCCGAGTCGTATCGGCGGCGTGCGCGGGAGACTCCCGCGCCGGTGGAACAGTTCGGGCAGGACATGTGATGACGGAATCCACCACGTCCCCGGTCGATGAGCGTTTCGGGCTGGCGGCGCAGTTACTGCACTGGCTGATGGCGGTCGCGATCATCGCGATGCTGGTGCTGGGTGCGCTGCTCGTCGGGTCGCTCGGCGACTACCCCATGGTACTGGCCTGGCATAAGACCATCGGCGTGCTGGTGCTGGTGCTGGCGGTGCTGCGGATCGGGAACCGGATCTGGCACAGGCCGCCGCCGCTGTCATTGGCCGGGCCGGAACGGTTGATCGCAGCGGGCTCCGAGCTGGCGATGTACACGCTGTTCCTGGCGCAGCCGGTGATCGGGTGGGCGCTGGTGTCGGCCTCGGGGGTGCCGGTCGAGATCGCCGGACTGAGGTTGCCGTCGATCACACCCTCCAGCGTGCAGTGGTACGGCTTACTGCGCGAGGCGCACGCCTGGGTGGCGTATGCGTTGCTCGCCTGCATAGTTGCCCATGTCAGCGCCGTACTGATTCACACAATCGGGTTGCGGGACAAGCTGCTGACCAGAATGCTGCCGCGCCACTAGCAGCCAAAACGGCCGGGGCTGCGCCCACCACCAAGGAACAACCATTATCGTTTCGGGGTGCCTGAAATGGATCGCCGTAAATTGATACTGACCATGGGCTTCGGCATGGCCGCGGCTGCTTTGCCCCTCCCCAAGGCTCAGGCCGATCGGGTGCATCCGCCTGCGGCACCGCCCGACGCCCAGGCCAGCGGTTTTATCTTCCGCGACGAGTTCGACGGGCCCGCGGGATCGGCGCCCGATGGCTCCAAGTGGGTGGCCGCGAAGTTCCGCGAGAAGATCAAGAACCCGGTGTTCTGGGATCGTCCCGAGAACATGGGCGAGTACCGCGACAGCCGCACCAACATCTTCCTCGACGGAAACTCCAACCTGGTGATCCGTGCGACCAAGGAAGGCAACAAGTACTTCAGCGGCAAGCTGCACGGCACCTTCCGCGGCGGTATGGGCCACACCTTCGAGGCACGCATCAAGTTCAACTGCTTGACCGACGGATGCTGGCCGGCCTGGTGGCTGCTGAACGACAACCCCGAGCGTGGCGGCGAGATCGACATGGCGGAGTGGTACGGCAACCGTGACTGGCCCTCGGGCACCACGGTGCACGCGCGCCTGGACGGCACCTCGTTCGAGACGCTGCCCGTGCCTATCGACAGCAACTGGCACACCTGGCGCTGCACCTGGACCGAGGCCGGGCTGTACTTCTGGATGGACTACCACGACGGCATGGAGCCGTACCTGACGGTCGACGCCAATTCCCTTGACGATTGGCCGTTTAACGATCCCGGCTACACGCTGCAGCCGATGCTGAACCTGGCCGTCTCCGGTTCCGGCGGCGGCGATCCGGCCGGTGGCTCATACCCGGCGGAGATGCTCGTCGACTACGTGCGCGTCTGGTAGTCGAGCGGAAAGTTGTTGGCGGCGGCCCGGATATCCGGGCCGCCGTCTTTTTTTGCGCGCGGGCGCCGCTCAGAACCTGCTGGACAGTTCCAGTCCTAACGACCCCGACAACAGGACGATCGCGAGCACCTGAAGTGCCAGACCGCACACGACGAGATTGGCTTTGATGCCGTTACTTTCGCGCAGCGAGCAGATCGAGATGACTTGCCAATGTACCCAATTGCGGGCAGCATCGTCCGCGGTTCGCGACCAGTTACTTTTGCCCTCAAGGCTTTTCAGCGTCGCGCGGTCCATCACCGTGTAGCCGAATCCATAGGTCTGCACAAAGATCGCACACGTGGCCGAGGCGATGAACGCCAACAACGCGCCGAGCAGGATCATGAAGGAGCAGTGGTCGCGAAAGACATAGTCCTTCCCCGCCAGCAGCACCATGACACCGCTCACCAGGGTCAGCAGGGAGACGCTTGAGGTCACCAGGACAGCGCCCCTGGCTTCGAGCGTCTTCTTTCGATCGAACTCGGTGGCCAACAGGCTGGCCACCATCAACTGGTAGACCTTGCCCGCGGGTGAGATGAATTCTGCGTCTGAGGTATTAGAACTGCTGGACGTTTCCGCTGCCATCGGCCTGGCCGAACTTCTGCTTCTCGCTACTGCCCCACGGCTCCCACGTATCGTCTGACGCCGGCCTGGTCGGCGAGGAGGCGGGAGGCTTGTCGGGCACTTCGTTACTACCCTGAATCTCGGTCATGAGACCGCGCCCTTCATGTGAACCCAATGCCGAACGAACACGCTCAGCGTGGGTAATCATCCCACCGCACGAGATGACCGCGAGCCCGAATCACCAACATTTAGCGGGGTGGATGCTGCTCTATTCCGGCGTCCTTTTTCGCGTGGTACATCGCGCCGTCGGCCTCCACGAGCAGGTACGGAACCACCGAGGCCAGCGAATGCGTCACCGTCCGGTCAGATTCGGGCAGCACCACGCCGGCCACGCCGACGCTGGCGGTCACGGGCAACCCGTCGTCGCCGCTGAGCGCCTCGCGCACCGCGGTCCGGTAGTCCAGCTCGCGCGGCGAATCGGTGAGCGCCACAATGCCGAACTCGTCGCCACCGAGCCGGGCCAACAACGCGTCCGGCCCGGCCACCGCGCGCAGGCGTTCCGCGGCGCGGCGCAATACCTCGTCCCCCACATGGTGGCCAAAGGTGTCGTTGACCGACTTGAACGCATTGAGGTCGACGACGGCGACCACCACCTGCATGCCGGGCACCCCGGCCCACGTCGCGTAGGCCTCTTGCAGGCCGCGCCGGTTCAGCAGGCCCGTCAGATGGTCGTGACGCGACAGGTGGTCCCTCCCGACGGCATGCTCGGCGAACTGGCCCTTGCCCAAGTAGATGAGCCATCCGGCAATCACATTGGCCAGCAACATGGTAAACACCACCGAGGTCAGCACCGTGGCGCTCACATCGTGGCGAAGGACCGCGCCGATCACCGCCAAGGCGGTCCCGGCCGCCGTCACCAGGGTCTGCACCACCACGGCCAGCCGGCCGTGCAGCACCGACACATAGGTATTGGCGGCCAATAACCAGGCCAATTTCACAAAGGCCGCACCGGAACTCGTCACCACCCAGATGCCGATCAGAATGGCGACGTCGCAATAGGTGACGTAGGCAATGGACTCCACGTAGCTAACCGGCCGCCGCAGCATGTAACGGATTCCCCAGCCGAATGCCGGAAGGGCGAGACCGATACACAGCGCGGGCATGATCGACAATCCCGCCGAGGCCATCAGAATGGCCGACGCGCCAATGACTGTGATCGATATGGCCGTGACCTGGGAGACCGCCCGCTGTAGCCGAACCTGTTCCAGGAGGTCGTTATTGGCCTGGTAGACCCTGCTACCCCGCCCATGCCATCCCGCGCCCGCATCCGCCCGACCCGGATATGTGGTATTCACTTATCGCCCTTACTCAAGCAACCATCGACACACCGCAAACCGACATTGCCCGACCCAATCAGCGGCCAGCCAACTGTGGTCACCGCCAATCCCCAATTGAGGCATAGTAGACCATTCCGGTGACAGGTATTGACGGCCTAAGGCGCGCCCAATCCGCTAGGTCAATGTGGCATTGATCAAGCGCGCCAGACGCTCGCCGGCCAGACGCAATTGACCCTCGGCGACCGGGCGGTATTGGTTGGTGTACTCGGCACCGATGGTCGAGGTGCTGGGGTACACCCCGACGGCGATCTGGCAGGTGTCCTGCGCCCAGCCGGCGGGATCGGTGCCGCCGAGGTCCGGTGCAGGCAAGCCCTGGATCAACTGGGTGTACTGGGTGTCATTCAGACCCCGGGTACCCAGTAATCCGCTGTCCCACACCGAATGCAGATTGGTGCGCCTGCCGTTGTAGGTGAGCGGGATGTCGTTGCCGCCGCGGTCACGCGAGTAGGCGTCATGCATGGGCTGATGGATATCGCCGACGAAATGCACCACGAACTTGAGCGCCTCCGCGCGCTCGGCATCCGTTTTGGTGGTGTCGCCCAGGATCGCGGTCTGGGTGCGAATGGCCTCGATGACGTTGTTGCCGTTGTCGCCATTGATCCCGGGCACGTATTGGCAGTTGTTCTCGGCGATATCGGCGTAGTGCCATGGTGCGGTCTCTGGGCGGCTGGGACGCACCTGGTCGGCCCAGTTCGCAACGCCGGCCAGCGTGGGAGTGGCCTCGCCCGCCAGCAGGCGGGATACCTCGGCGCGGGCCGCGGGCGAAAGTCTCGCGTCGGCGACCGCTCCCACGACGGTGTGCCCCTGCGGGCCCCAGGCCGCGGCCAACGGCGCCGTCACCAGTAGCAGGGTGGCCGCAACCACCAACGCACCAAGCCTTTTCATCACCACGTAACGGTGACACAGTGTGGGCGCGAGGGCGTGGGTAGGCGCCTACTCGATCTATGAATTGGTCAAGTTGTAGCCGCCCTGAAACCGTGCCAGCGCGTAGCATCCCGTTCGTGAGCATCTGGCGGCGTATCGACGGCAAGCACACTGGCGTGGGCCGGGACGAGCCCACCGCCGCCTGCGGTACCGACACGGCCGAGGCCGCCGCACCCGGACCGATCTACATCTGGGACGGCACGCCCCCCGAAGACCGCACGGGCGGATTCGCGATCGACGAGTACCACCCCGGGTCGGCGGTGACCGGCCACATCGTGATCGAGGCTGCCGCCAAGCCACCGTTCGGTGAGTGGGAACAGCTCAGCCAGTGGCCCGCTTAGTCTTTGACTCAGTCTTTAGCGAAGGCGATGGCGAGCTTCTTTTCCAGGTTTTCGTAGGGCTCCCCAGAGATGTCGACCACCACCTGGGCGATGGTTCCGCCGCTGAACGGGTAGGGAGCCTTGTACTCCGAGGACACCGCCGATCCGCTGTTACGTCCGATGGACAGGCTGGCGCCGGCTAAACCGAATGTGCCCGGGTGAATTTCGACGCCCGTGAGTGCGCCGACGGGGTCTTCGTCAATGAAAAGGGTCACGTCGCCGATCGGGGTATGGCTGCCCGGCACGGTGCCGGTCTTGGCGAAGCGGGCACCGAGCACGTGCGAGCCCAACGGCACCGCACTTTCTGAAGAAACCTTCTGCTCCTTCTCCCCCATGAAGTTGTAGATGTAGTGCAGCGTGGAGTTTTGGATGAACAGCACGTGCCCGCCGTGCGCGCCGCCCTGTTTGAAGATGACACCCTCGGCTCCCGCTGCCGTGGTGACCTCGGCAAGGACCGAAAAGGATTGGCCGCGAATGTCGACGGCGGCGCCGATGCCGAGTGCGGCGGTGTTCGGGTAGTAGGTGAAGGACTTGCGCTCCCCCACCAGGTAGGGCCGCCACCGGGTGAGGGTTTCCAGAATGTTCAGGTCGGCCAGCGGCAGGCCGTTGTACTTGGCGGCCTCATCGAACCAGAGTTGTTTGAGCTCTTCGAGTTTCTCCGGGTGGGCATCGGCGAGATCGTGGCATTGGCTGCGGTCGGCTTCGATGTGGAACAGCTCCCAGCGGTCCTTGTCGAAGTGCGACCAGCCCGAGGGCGTCGCGGCATGCACGGTATTGGCGAACCAGCCCTGGTGCCAGATACCCCGGGTGCCCAGCATGGTGTAGAACTGGGTGTCCTTGCCGGTGTCGGCATTCGGATCTCGCAGGGCCGCGGTGAAACTGGTGCCGTCGAGCGGTTTTTGGGCGACGCCCTTGACAGCCTCGGGCGGGGTGATACCCAGCAGGTCGTAGATGGTTGGGGTGATGTCGCAGACGTTGATGTAGGTGTCGCGAACCTCGCCGTGGGCGGTGATTCCCTTGGGCCAGCCGATGATTGCGGTGTCGGCGATGCCGCCCTCATGGGAGGCGTAGCGCTTGTACAGCTTGTAGGGGGTGTTGAAGGCCATCGCCCACCCGATGGGGTAATGGTTGTAGGTCTCGGTGCCGCCGAGGTTGTCGTAGAAGCGCAGACTCTCTTCGACGGTGTCGATGTAGCCGTTGAAGAACTTGACCTCATTGACCGAGCCGTTGGGGCCGCCCTCGCCGCTGGCCCCGTTATCGGAGATCACCACGATGATGGTGTTGTCGATCTGGCCCGACTCCTCCAGATAGTCCAAGATGCGGCCGATCTGATCGTCCGTATAGCTGAGGAACCCGGCGAACACCTCGGCCATGCGGGAGAAGAGGCGCTTCTCCTCGTCGTTGAGCGAGTCCCAGGGGCGCACGGTGTCTTGCAGCGGCCAGGGTTCGCCGTTGGGGCCCTTGACGTCCAGATATGGGTTGACGGGTGATAGTTCGGTGTCGGGTGGGACGATGCCGAGCTTCTTCTGGTTTTCCAGCACGATCTCGCGGTACAGCTCGTAGCCCATGTCGAACGTGCCGGTGTACTTGTCGGCCCATTCCTTGAAGACGTGGTGCGGGGCGTGGCCGGCGCCGGGGCACACGTAGGAGAACCAGGGTTTGTCGGGGGCAATCACCTTGGCGTCGCGGATGAATTCGATGGTCTTGTCGGCGATGTCCTTGGACAGGTGGTAGCCCTCTTCCGGGGTGGCGGGCGGCTCCACGGGATGGTTGTCGTAGACCAAGTCCGGGTACCACTGGTCGGTCTCACCGCCCATGAAGCCGTAGAAACGTTCGAATCCTCTGCTCAGTGGCCAATGCCTTTTGGTGGCAGCCAAATTCGACTCTTCCAGCGGAGTCAGGTGCCACTTGCCCACGCAGTAGGTGTTCCAGCCCTTCTCGGCCAGTACTTCGGAGAGCAACGCGGTGTCGAACGGGATGCGTCCGCTGCAGTTCGGGAAGCCGTCGGTGAACTCCTCGATGGTGGCCATGCCGACGGTGGTGGCGTTGCGGCCGGTGAGCAGCGAGGCACGGGTGGGTGAGCACAGCGCGGTGGTGTGGAACTGTGAGAGCCGCACGCCGCGTTCGGCGATGCGGCTCATGGCGGGCATCTTGACCAATCCGCCGAAGCAGTCCCAGGTGGCGATGCCGGTGTCATCCCAGACCAGATAGAGGACATTGGGCGCGCCCTCGGGCGCGGTGGGCGCCGCGTAGGGAGTCCAGTCAGGTTCGGAATCCCTTATGTCCAAGGCGATTTTGCCGTTGAATCCGGTGTCCGGCGATCCCGTCATGGCTGCTCCCTAGTAGGGGTTCAAGATCCAAGAACGGTGTGATCGTAGCGAGGTGGCATGGCTGCCGAGAGGGCTTTGATCTCACCGGTCCGGGCACTTGGTTCACCTTGCGAAGTTAGAGTGCACACGTGCCCTACTTATCCATGCGCTCGATCAGCGCGTCCGTGCTGGTCACGGCTGCCTCCATCTTCGGTTTTTCTGGTGTGGCGGGGGCGGCACCGCATGATTACTGCGGCGACTTGAAGGGCACCAATACCGGCAAGGCATGTGAGATCCGCCTCTCCGATACCGGATACAGCGTCGACGTCACCATTCCGCTGAACTACCCGGACCAGAAGTCGATCGCCGAATACGTGGCCAAGACGCGCGATACTTTCGTCAACGCGGCCAAATCTGGCGGAGCCCGCAGTACGACGGCTCAGTTGAGCATGAAGCCGTCGGAATACAACTCAGACCTGCCCCCGCGCGGTACGCAGACCGTGGTGTTCAAGGTGTACCAAAACAGCGGGAACGGGCAGCCGCAGACGGGGTACAAGGCGTTCAACTGGGATCAGAGCTATCGCAAGCCGGTTCTCTACACGGTTCCCAAGGACGACAAAGACGATGCGCCGCTGTGGCGGGTGGACGATCCGCTGAAGACCGTCGCGCCGATTGTGCGGGCTGTGCTGCAGCAGCAGTTGGCCCCGCCGCCCGTAGCGACTCCCACGCCGACCACGACTTCGGGGCAGCCGACTACCACCACATCGACCACCTCGACGTCTACTACGCCCCCACCGCCTCCCCCGCCGCCGTTGCCGTTCTCACCGGCGACGCTCTACGACCCCGCCAACTACCAGAACTTCGCGGTGCTCAACGACGGGATTCGGTTCTTCTTCGACCAAGGCGCGATACTGCCCGACTCGTACGGGGCGTTGCAGGTGTTGGTGCCGCGGTCGGCGATTGACCCGATGATTGCGTAGGACTTTCGATACCTTCCCTTCGGTCGTCCTCCTCTGATCTGCACTTGATATCTGCACCCACCTGTCGGCCCTGACTGATGCAATTCCCATCGCGCTGGATGTCGCAAAACCCCGCTAGTCGAGAACCCCGGGAAGCGTGGGTACGATCGTGCTCCATCAACTCGACCGGACCATATTTGAGATTGGCCCGGGTTGATCACTGATGCGGGGACGAATCAAACAATTGGGATCTACTCTGCTGATCGCGCAATACCGGAAGCATTTCAACTTCGCGGTAGTGTCGGATCCGAATTACCGCGCCGCCCTCCGCAAGATGACTGTTCCGAAGGGACAAGTCTGCTCGGCTGATTGAGGTCGGTACCCAGTTGAGGGGGACCCGTTTGGTGGTCCAGTCGCTATGCGACTTGGGGTTGGTGGGTCGTGGTCCACTGTAGAGCGAACTCCGCTGGGGTAAGTTCGCCGTGGGCGGAGTGGGGTCGGTTGGCGTTGTAATCGCAGCGCCAGTCCTCGATGATCACCCGGGCCTCCAGAAGCGAGTCGAAGCGCCACGAGTTGAGCAGTTCATCACGCAGGCGGCCGTTGAAGGATTCGATCCAGGCGTTCTGCCACGGCGAGCCGGGATCAATGAAAAGGGAACCGGCACTGTTGAATCGGCACCAATCGCTCACGGCGTGGGCCACGAACTCGGGCCCGTTGTCGAAGCGCACGTAGTGCGGCGCCCCGTGGGTGAGGGCCAGGCGATCCAAGACGTCGACGACGCCGTCGGCGTTGATGGCGCGGTCGACCTCAATCGCGAGTGCTTCGCGGGTGAACTCGTCGATGACGTTGAGCATCTTGAGGATGCGGCCATCGGCGGTCGTGTCGAACTGGAAGTCCATCGCCCAGATCACGTTCGGGCGGATCGGTGACATCGCACCCACGGCGACACCGATGCCGGTCAGCCGCTTCTTGCGGCGGCGCTGTGGGACCCGCAAGCCCTCTTCACGCCACAGCCGGCGGATGCGCTTGTTGTTGGCTTTCCAGCCGGCCTTGCGGGCCATCTTGGCTGCCCGTCGCCACCCCCAGCGAGGTCGATCGGTGGAGAACCGGCGCAACCAAGCCCGCAGCTCGGCCTCCTCGGTGGCGATCGGCGCCGGCGTCAGGCGCATCGTGGAGCGGTGCAGACCCACGACCGTGCAGGCGCGGCGTTCAGACACCCCGAACCGCTCGCGCAGCACCGTGACGGCGCTGCGCTTGCGGTTCGGGGTCAGAAGTTTCCCGCCGAGATCTCCTTGAGCATGTCGATGTCGAGGGCCTGGTTGGCGACCATCTTCTTGAGCCGGGCGTTCTCGGCTTCGAGTTCTTTGAGACGCTTGGCGTCGTTGGCCTTCATGCCGCCGTACTGGGCAAGCCAGCGATGCCACGTCGACTCCGCGATCTCTAGGTGTCGGCACACCTCGCTCAGTTCCTGGCCCGCTGCAAGGAGCTTGTTGCCCTCGGCGAGCTTGCGGATGATCTGGTCCGGGGTGTGCCGCCGGCGCTTGTTCGATGCCATGTCGTTGTTGATTCTTCCTTGCCCGCAGACCGGGCAACAGAGTCGCACAACGACTGGACCACTACGAAGGGCTCACCTCACAGTCGCCAAGGACCGAGGCGCCGATCCCGCAAGCGCTGAATATATACTGAGAGTGGGCGACAGTGAAGCAGGACTATCTGCTTCACGCCTCTCTTTAGTCGTTCCTGAACCTACTCACCCGTACACGTCGTACTCAACCCGTACACCTCGTTTCAGCAGCGAGTATGAGTCGCCAGTCGTCGGGGGTACCTACGGGTCAAGATCCACCACCACTGGCGTTCCCGTGCTGAATGCAGGGCCAACACATACTGCTTGGAATCTGGACAGCGATGACACGACGTCGCGGAACTCTCGCCCGAGCACGCCCTCGATGTACTGAAGGCTGGTCTCATCGAGCGTACGCAAGACAACATAGCTCTCACACTGCGAGAGTGCTGATTTACTGATCACCGCAGTTCGCTGCGACACGAGGACGAAACTGAGCCCAAATTTCCGTGCCTGCAGGATGTAGCGACAGCTCGTCGCCACAAAGTCAGACTCGCTACGCGTCGCCACAAAATTCCACTCAGGCAAATAGGAGTGGGCCTCCTCCAGTAGGAGCGTCCTTCTGAGCGGCTCCCCACTGACATATTCCGAATTTGCCTGTGTCATAATATCTTTAATAAACTCAGAGGCCTTTTGCGCTAGAACACCAGACGGCTCGTAAACCCACGAACCTCGTGTCGACAGACCCACCGGAGACTGCCACGGCTTTAATCCGAAGCGGGACTTGTACTCACCGGTGCCGTCCATAGCGATTACTACCGACTCTTTTGCGAGAAGATTCAACACCCTGCGGGCAACTGTCGTCTTGCCCATGCCGGACATTCCGAGAATGGCAAGGTGGTGTGCGCTCAGCTGCTCAGCCGAAATCCCAAAAGGCACTTCAGTGCCCGAAATTTTGCCGATTCGGCCATAGCCATTAGGCAACGTTCCTGAGACAGCATCTGCCGGAAACACTGGCACATATGGCGCTGGCAACGCAGCGTTCCGAACAATACCCCCGGGCTCGACCGTGCCGAGCATCACCGCCGTTCCATGCTCCGCGACCACAGAAGAACCGTCCCACACCTCCCGTGACAACTCGCGACCCAGGACTTGATACAGGTACTTTCGACCCGTTGCTGAATCCTGCCAGTACACCGTGTCGCCTCGGGCCAACGAGCCAAACAACCGCAAGCTCAAGTTTAGATCCGTTGAGCCCTCAGCCACGATCGCAACCGCCTGCGTCGCTGAAGATGCAGCAACAACCGTGCATTGCTGACCACTGCGTTGCGCTACGTCGAACCAAGGCCGCTCCAGTGCGACTCGGATGCGATTTCCCCCTTTATGGGCAAGATTTCCGATTACGACTCCTCGGGAGGCGTGAATGCCCTCGACATCGACGGCGGACCCCGGTACGAAACGCTGATCAGTAGTAAGCAATACGACGTTGGGCTCGATAGCTGTTTCCAACGTCGCAAGTCCGCCAAGAGCTGGCGCGACGGCGATAAACAGGCGATACCAATCGGGAGACGCGAGCACGAGGGCAAGCAATGCTCCGATCGCAAGCGGGGTCGCGCCGACGAGCGTGCCCCCGCTTGCTTTGCGAATCACCTCGATTAAGACAGCTGACGTCCCCAACCAGAGTGGACGGCCGAATCGAGTGGCGATCCAATGGGTAGCATCTCGAAGTCGTCCTTCCCCACTGGCGATTGATAACGCTGAGGTTGCAAATACGGCTACGGCTAAGCCAAAGTAGACGGCCCATAGGGGTTCGACACCCTGACGATTGGCTGTCAAGCCAGCGCCTAATGCTCCGAGGCTGAACAACAGCGCACCGGTGACCCCGGTAAAGTAAGGTTCGACGACAGCGATAGTCAGAGCGGTCGTCGCGCCTACCCAAAACCACCACTGTGCAAGTGGATTAGTTGAGGCAACCAAGCACGCCCCCGCTAAGGCGGCGACCGCGAGTATGGCCTGAATCATTCGGACGCGGCGAATCCACGTCTCCCGCAACGGTGCCCCCAACCCCCCTGATAACGTCACGAAACTGCCCCTCCCTGAGACCCTGAGACCGGATCGAGCCCGCTCCAATTCGTTCAAGGTTATAGCCGAACGCCGAGGTTGATCGAGGGAGTGTCAACGATCAACCGAAACAGGCGTAAGGCATCAGCCGAAACACTGTCACCCATCAACCGCAGACAAAACGTAAAGCATCACCCGACGTCATACAGCCTCTAAAGTAGGGCGGGCGGGGCTCGAACCCGCGACCAATGGATTATGAGAAAGACCCCCGCTCCAATCCGTGCAGATTCCCTTGAATACACTTTGACCAGGTATTTCTTACTTGTTATCTATCGATAACAGAAGGACCAGGGGTCTTCCAGCTTGTCATAAACCGACCATAAATCGACCATGTTTCTGGGAGGTCAGGTGTCGCGGGACGCTGGCATCCGCGCCGCTATGCGACTGACCGAAAGGTCAGCTATGGCATGGGTTGTCCTGAGGAGGGAACAGCCCATCAACGTCTGCGTCCGGGATGTCCTTGCCCTGCTCCAACTCTACGACAGTGTGGTTCAGGAACCGCTCCCAACTGTCCTTGTCAGCCTGCAACAGGATGTCCATGTTGGCGTCGTTGTCGTGCACGCCCACAACCATTTCGGACCACACGACATTGCGGTAGTAGGCGATCTGATCCACCTGATGGTCGATGAACACGGTGTCTCCGCGCGGAGTGACCTCGGCAAGACGGTCAGCGACGACGGAGAGCTGTGGCAACTGGTTTCCCAGCTTGTCTTCGATGGCCCGTCCGTCGAATCCGATGTGCGGGCCACAGGACTTCACTTGGTTGAGCCGCTCGACGAGCGCCTGGCCGGGGACTGTGTTGTGGGGGATGGCGGTCGCGCCCGTGGCGCGCTGGCCAGACCCATCGGACTGGTTGCACGCGGACACGCCGAACGCGACGCTTGCCGCGCAAGTCGCGGAGACAGCCAACGTAGCGAGAGATTGATACCTCACGGCCTCGACGCCTGTTTGAGTGTGAAGTCCACGGTTGCGGAGATGGGGGTGATTCCATCTGGGCAACCTGGTCCGTACCGAGTTCCTTCGCCTGTTCCTTCGAGGGTGGCAGGACTCCACTGATAGTGAAAGCTGGCGGCGTCGGGGATGACTACGCCGCTGGGGCAGGCGATGTCGATGTGCGAGGCATCCATCTCCCAACGCCTGTTGGTGAGCCTTGCTTGTGCGGTGGTGCATCCTTCATGTTTCTCGTTGTCGCACAGCTCAACTGACCGACAGTCCTGTCCGCACGGGGTGATGAACCAGTGACTCGTGACTGCTCCGCCGCCTTCGCGGTTGGCACTGGTCTCAATGTAGTGCCCGTTCATTCCACCAGGGTCCGCCGCCGCAAGCGGTGCAAGAATGAAGGGTGCGACAGCTAGCATCACGAACACTGTTGCATTCCAACGGTTTTGCATAGTCAGCCCGCTTGCCGTAGCCCATACCAGTACCAGCCGTTACCGCCGTCGAAGCATTCGCTCATCGCCGATGGCCAGGTGTCCTGTCCCTGACCACATACCCACGACGAATGATACGGCCCGAAAAGCGCCCATTCGCGCCCTGGCGGGGCGGGATACGGCGGCGCGGGTTTCGCACTAGCCACAGGAGCCAACCCAAGACTCAAGACCACTGTGAACATCACTAATACTGTGCGGAACAGTTTTTGGTTCATCAAGCTGCCTCTCAATCATTGGTGTAGGGAGGTGAAGGCTCGTCGCCGAGGCTGCTGAGGTAGCCGCGCTTGCGTGGCCCAGTCGCCTGTTCCGTCGAAGGCGGGGCAACCCACTCCTGTGTTGCGGGATACGTGACCGCGCGGGGAGTTTCGTTGTCGTCGTGCTCATCATCGTCGGGATAGTCCTCGATGACCGTCCGGGTCGGGCGTGGGTTCATCTCACGGTTGGCAGCGGCTGCCTGGCCTACGACACTGACAAGGTAGATGGCCAGTCCTGCGAGCGCCAGGCAGAACAGGCCGACCGCGAGCGTCCCACTCTTGACTACCTGGCCTGCCAGGAAAGCCCCCACCAGACCCCCAGCCAGCATGATGCTGCCTGCCCACTGGCCCGCCGAGGTGCCCTGCTTATGACCCATAGTTCTCCTCTACCGCTTCCCGTTTGTCGTTGAACCGCAACTCGATTCCGCCCTCGGGGCCATCGGCCACGCGCAGGTGGACGGCGTTCATGCCTGCCGTCGAGAAGCCTTCTCGCAGGACGGTTAGGCCCCGGACCCATGTGTCGGCTGGATCCCCTACTTGAGAACGGAATCGCAGTACCAAGCCGTTTTCGCGCACCTCCGCGCCGATGAGCACGGGAACCTCGATGGTGACCAATTCTCTTTGGTAGATGTCATATTCGCCTTGGACGGGCTCGGCGCAGGTCTGTCGAGTAGTGATGCCAGCGGATTCCAGTAGTGGGGTCAGCCATGCGTCGTCGCGCACGAGTTCGAGCACCGTGTACCGCCTGCCGATTTCGGTAAATAGCGGAGCAAGGCCAGCCTCCCAGGACACGTACTGGAGGTCATTGAGGAGCTGCGGTTTCTCGGCCCGAACCATCGCGGGGATCAAGTCCTGTTCGGCTACCCCACCTCCCGCGTGCAGTAGCAGCACTGGCCCTGCTTCTGGGACACCAGGAACCCCTAACGTCGCCCGCAACACAGGAGGGAGCCGGGCGCACCAGTGGGTCAGCCACACTGGTGGCTGACCTTGCGAACCTCCCCTGTACTCCACACGCGGTTGGGTGAGTTGATGTTCCTCGGCTACCCGCGCGACCTCATCAACGTCCGCCACGGAGGCGTCGTGACCGATACCCTTCTGCGGCAAAGGTGTTGAACCAGCAGCGGCTTTCTTCTTCTTGCTCTTCTTTTTCTTCGTAGCCTTCTTGGTGGCAGGTCGTGTCGTGGCCTTGCCTCGCGTTGGCCCAGCGGTGCTCCGCGACCTGACTGTGGAACTCCTACGCACGTAGCGGGGTCGGCTTGTTCCCGACAGTGCGAATCCCGACGCCATCGCCACTAGGAAGGCCAGCAGCACGACGATAGCCCCAATCCCCGCAGATGGGGGCGCCCCGTCCAGCCCTCCCTTGGGGACACCAGTGAGCAGCAGATTCTTGTCAACGAGCACCACTGCCGCCCCGACAGCACCCAGAGCACTGGGCAACACCACGGCTTTCAGTGCCACATCAGCATCGAGAATCTCCAGGTGATGCAGCACGGCGGACCCGATGACGACAACACCCAGCACGGCCGCAATCCAACCAATCGGGAACGCATACCAGCTCGCGACTTGCCCAGCAATGAGCGCATAAGGAGAGCTGAACTCCCCCGTCCCCGACAGCGTGAGCACGCCCCAGTCCCCAGACCACTTCACCCACGTCTGGAAGCTGGCAATCGCGACCGCGAGACCCGCACCGCCCGCCAGCAGCGAAGTCGTCTTGTGTCCGCTCATGCTCGCTTCGTCTCGGTCCGTGGTGTTACGGAAACGTATCAACCCATACGTGGATTTGTCTACTTATAAGTCGATGACCTGCGGGTTGCCGACACCAAGGCTGAACGGATGCCGCGCGAAAAGGTGTCCCCACCTCCTGACCTGGACACCATCGACACCAGCGCACTGGCCATCGAGATTCAACGAGTACGTGTCGCAGCGGGACTCACTCTCGACCAGCTCGCCGAACGCACAGGAATCCCGCGCAACACCATCCACCGATACGAGAACCAGAAATTGAATCCGACCGTGAAAGCCCTGCTGCGCTTAGCGATTGGACTAGAGGTCAATATCGGCGACCTCGTGCAACCGCTGAATCACTTACCGCAGAAATAGCGCTCCACACACCGCGTTACCCAAGGGTTCTAATCCGCGCATCCATCGCCAAGGCGACTTTTGTCGCCAGCTCCACATCCCGACCTGTCAGACAGGACTCCCCGGAATAGACCACGTTCGCGTAGATGCGAACGTCATATGCGCAAATACCATCAACCCTGTCCAGCCACCATCGGAGCACAGAACCTGACGACTTCTCGAACTTCACCATCGCGTTGCCAGAGTCTGCTCGACACGTGCCCAGCAGTGCCGAAATTCGTTGCATCGCCTCGAATGCGCCGCCGGCAGAATCCCACAGCACCACAAGCTCTCTTATCTCCTGATAGTCCGGTATCCCCGCTGGCACATCCCTTCGAAAGGTCTTCCACCGAAACCGCTGAAACTCCCGACCGAACGCATCCATATTTCCGAAAAGACCCACCATCGCCGCGCACGGGGAGTGGTCGGTATCGTCATACGCGGGTTCGTCATATCCACCCGTGTACCTCAGTTTGTTTCCCAACATCGTTGATAGTTCAGCACTTTCGACAAACAAGCCGTCGAACGCCGCCGCAGGCACATTTATTTCAAGTGCTTTGACCGCCGTCTCGTCCACGGCTCTTTCGCACCCGACGAGAACCAAAACCAGCGCCAGCCAACACCTCCACACCCACTGAGCCTATCGAGTTACCCCTCACCCCCGTGCGGAGCTAGACAACCCGCACCTCAACGGGCCTGACGCTCGGGGCATATCCCACCCCTTCCGAGAACCGCCGACCCGACTCCTGGTCCTGATCCCCCAGCGCGCCAGCACCCCCAGCACCGATGTCAGCCACCCGAGCCAGCTCTTCCAGCGCCGCCCGAGTCTCCGCCAGCGCCGCTTCCAAGATGGCCGAGTGCCCCACTCTCATCCCCTCCGACTCCACCGAGGGCAAGGAGGACGCTGCCGCCCTCGCCCCCTCCCCGACGCTCTTGTGCATCCGAATCACGGAGTCACCCGATGTTGCGATTGTTCCTGACATCTCACTCACTCCTTGTTCTTCTGGTGGTAGGGGGACACCCAGGAGTTCACCACGTCGGTGTCCCACGGGGATCCCATGCTCTGGTTGTCGGGAGCCGCTGTGCCCGCCGCCGCAGGCGGACGGCGGTCTTCCCCGTGCTCCAGCAGGTCGGGGGTCATTGGTCTTTCCCCAACGCCGCCAGGGCTTCCCGCTGGCACCGAGCCATACTTGCTTCCCGTGCTTCCCCGAGCACATTCAACACATGCAAAAACGCCAACGTGGGTCCAAGTTCGGACTTCCACAGTTCGATTTGCTGTTCGATGTGCGCCGCCCGTGTGGCATGCCGCACGTGCGCATCGAAGAACTCGATTTCCTGTTCAGCGTTCACCGTTCTCTCCTTATGCCGCTTGTGATTTCGCGTCCGTGATGGACAGGTACTTCTCGCTGGCGTACACCGCTTCCGCCCAGTTCCCCAAACCCATGCACTCGGCGGCATCCACGAGGTGGTACCGACTCAACACCTCCCCGTACCCCGCTGGCTGAGTGCCAATCCACCTGGCACCCCGAAGCCGAGAACTCTCGGAGTCGAGTTCTCCGCAGCCCGCCGAGCCAATCGCAGCTCGTGCGAAAACGCTCATCGCTTCATCAGCCGTGACACCCGCACGACCACGAGAAACCTTGCACTCCAACAACTCCCCAGCCTCCACCAACGACTGGTACTGCTCGGGGCTCTGGTGATGCTCGTCGGCGGGCAGGGTGCTCAACAGTCCCTCTACATCCCATCCCCGTGGGAGCAGGGCAGCGAGCTTGTCGGTGACCATGATGCTTCCCGCCATCTCGGAACGGTCTGGGACAGAGGGAATCTCGTCAAGCGGGAGGACTCCGTGGGGCAGGAGGACACCCTGCGGGTGGATAGATAGGGCGTCCGCCGTGACGTACACGCAACGGCTCTCGAAGCCCTTTCGGATGAGCGCCACGGCGAGGGGCTGACCCCAACCTGCCTGCTCGAAAGCCTGGCGCAACGTGGCGAGCACACGATGCAAGTGAGCCTCGGACTCGGGAAGGTCAGCGATGAATAGGGCTGGCGGGGCTAAGGTTTCGGGCTTCTGCGTCTCGATGCCCGGGGCGAGTCCGTACGTCTTCTGAATCCACCCGACATCAGCGGCGGGGCTGCGAGTCGAGGTCTGCTGGGACGCAGCAGGCGGAGCGGCTGGTGTCGCCTGGGGTGCGGGTTGCGTGACAGGAGGTGGAGTGCTGAGTCCCCCTCCTCCGATTGGGCTGAGCCCTCCTGGGGTCACGGGGGTCACGGGCGGGGTGCCCGCCACCCCTGGGGTCGTGCCCGTGCTCGCGGGAACAGTTGGCGTGATCGTGGCGCTCGGAGTCGGTGCCGCCGTGGGGAGCTGGTGTGCCGTGGCTGAGCTGACCGCCGTCGTGATGGTGTCCAGGGGAATGTTCGAGAGGTCTGGCAGCGGGATACTCGGGATGCGCGGTAGTCCAGTGGATTTCGGCTGGTGGTGGTGCTCGGCGGGCTGGTGAGCTTGTGGGCTCTGCGCACTCGGAGAACTCTGCGATGGGGTGCGCGGCGAGGCGGTGCCGCCCGGAGAGCTTGCACTCGGTGAGCCGCTCCCAGAAACGAGGTTTGACAAGGTGGGGTTCACGCTGCGCGGTGTCGCTAGTGTGCTGGGAGTGCTTTCCCTGCTTGCCGATTCGGTGGTCGATGGGCTCGTGGCGCGCGGCATGTCGGGGAGCTGCTGTGGGGTGACCTGGGGCTGGTCTCCGTGGTTGTACGCCGCGACCTGTGCAGTCGGGCTCGGGTGCTCGGCGGTCGGGTTCGTGGGAATGCTCGTGTAGCTCGGGGTGCGGGAAGCACCAGGGGTGCCCGCGAGACTGTGCCCGATGCTGTCGAGGTCATGGCTGAGAGTGGTTGCCACTTGGGCGATGCCCGAGCGGTACCTGTCAGTGAGTTCCACCGACGACGGGGATGTAGGGGTTCCTTGGATTTCGGAATCGAAAGCGGTGCGGATTTCGGATGTTCCCGACCGAACGAGCTGGCGGATATGACGTTTCGCAGCGTCAACTTTTCCAGCCGCATCCGACATCCATCCACTGATAGCTGTGAAATGCTGCCCCTGACTCGACAACTGTGATGCCGCACTTGAATATCCGCCGGAAACGCTGTCGGCAGTTTCACCCTTCTCGTCGTTCATCTTGGAGCCCGCGTCCGTTGCGGATTGAGCTTGGGTCGCTGCGGTGGTCGCGGCGTCGTCTGCCACTGCTTCGGCAGCATGGTACGAACTCTCGGACTCCTGCGGCCAGGAATCCTCGACCAGGAAGTAAGGGTCAGGGGTGGGTTTCTGGAGGTCGGACTGGGGTGCCATCACGCGCATCCTTCTGGGAAGTCACCATCTAGTGCTGAATCTGGAATATCATGCCCTGCTGCAAGTTCCGACTTGATGTGCTGGATGTACTGGCTGAATCCATCTGTCATCGAACTATCGCCCGTAGTGTCGGCGTCGATGATGTCGGCGCGCACCTTCGCAAGCCATTTCGTCACCCAGCCGAGTTTCGCCCGAACCCATGACTCGGTTCCAGCGCTCTTCACACCCCGCAGTTGCACGGCCACGGTCTCGTCACTCGGCAGCTCCAGACCCGCTGGGGCGGGCTGGTTTCCGATGATGACCCGTGGACAATCGGGCATCGGGTGGCTCGCCCACACCTTCTCCACGTCCACCAGTGCCCGAGACGGAGCCGTGGTGCTGATCGTGCTCGACCCCGTGGGGGTGGTGGGATGCGAGCACCCCACCACCGAGAGTCCCACGACCGATGCGATGACCAGAGCCACGAGATTTGTTGTGCCCGGCCGGGATTGAGTAGTCATGTGAACACGCTACTTCTTTGGTGCGATTCCAGGGCTAGCCGAAGGGACATCCCCCTTCACGATGGTCACCTTGAAGCCCTCGGGGGCGCGCCCGCCGAGTGCCTCCCGTGACTCATTCACCTCTTTCGTGACGGAAGCGTGCCGCTGGGCGATAACGCCAGCGAAATCGGTGGTCACGCCGCTCGGGTGATCGAGCTGTTTGTTGGCTTCGATAGTGAGCATGGCGATGTCGCGCTTACCGAACAACATCTTCATCCGAGCGTCGTACACAATCTTTTCGGCTTGGTCGGGGTCAACCCCTGCACCCGCGCGGTTCATGTTGAGGATGCTGCACGAATCGTCCTTGAACCAGTGACTTCCGATGACGTTGTGCGGGTCAGCGGGACGGGAAATGTCCTGGCACTGCGGCTCCCTCGGGAACGGCTGTGGCTCGGGGCTGGCAGTCGGCGTGCTGGTGCTCCCGCACGCCGTGAGACCGACCGTCAGCGCACTCGCGGCTACGGCTGCGAGGATCCTTGAGTTCATTTTTCTCTTCCTTTCTTCATGTGGTCGGTCAGTTGAAATTTGTCTGGGAGACGGGTCTATTGGTTCTGCTGACGGAGAGACGACAGCAGGTTCCCCGCTGCTGGCGGTGCGGGCGTGATCGTGGCCTGGGGCGGCTCGACGGCACGGGGGTACTCGTCTTCCTCGGGAAGCTGGTCGTCCTCCAAGTCTTCATCGTCATCGTCGGCCCAGTCGTCGTAGTCCTGGACATCCCTATCGAAATGGTCCATCACTCTCAGGGTGTCTCGTCGGCTCGCACCGATAGCGAAGACGAACGAGCCGACGCACACCAACCAGCCGACCACGGCAACCACCGCCGCCCAGGCGGGCGCGGGATGGTTCGAGAGCGCCACGCCCGTGCCGATGATGCCCGCCACCAGCCCCACGAAACCGATTGGGCCGTAGCGGTCGGCGTGCTTGTCGTACCTTTTGTCCAGCGCTCGGGCGACCTCGAACGGGACTTCAACTTCTCTTTCCATGGTCTTCTCCTATGCCACTTCAGATTTCACGTGCAGCTTGTTCCACTCGGACGCCCGCGCTGGGAGTTCCCAGCCGCTCGGCAAGCTCATTTCCGACAATGCCGCCAAGCTGGAATTTTCAACACTCTTGCGAGTCGAAATTCCAGCTACCACGGCAGCCGCAGCCGCGACGCCGACTGTCGTCAGGCGGAACCCGTCGTCGGTTTCCCCGGGATTCCACGCACCCCGTACGGCTTGCTCCAGGCCGCTGAAATCACGTGGTGGGTATTTCCGCCCGCTGCCGAGGAGCCAGTCCACGAGCGTCATCGCGGAAACCTCGGCCACGGGAATTCCCGCTTCCACGAGTCGCCGCTGGATTTCACCGACCAGCATCATCCGCCGTGGGGCTGACGTGTCCTTGCGGGCGTCACCCATGCTCGGTTTCATCATGACCACGAGGTCTGGAACTCCTGACCGCAGAACGCTTTCCATCACCATCTCGGCTGTCGTCAACGTGCGGGCGGTCTGGTGCATCACGTCGAAGTTGTCGATTCTCGGTGCCCGCACGAACCGCGTCACGGGGCTCGGAGCGCCCTCGACGAACGCGGCGATGCTGACTCCTGTGACTACGCAATCCAATCCAACGACGAATCTGCTCACAATGAGAACCCTTCCACTCCAGTCATTTTCGGGTGTTCGTCCGCCTCGCGCACAGGGGGCGTGACAGCAGTTCGGGGCTCATCGGCGGGCTCGGGTGCGGTGGGACGTGACACGACTTTTTGGGTCTTGCCGAGGAGCCGAGAAGCCACGGAGAACTGGTCCTCGACGGGCTTGTGCCGTGCCAGCTCACGGTCGAGTTCGGACGGTTCTTTGTAGCCCGCTTGGAACAACACGATGCCGTGTCCTTCAGTTTCCATCACTCCGCGACCCTTTGTGTCCATACGAATTTCGGTCGGGTCTGGCGCGTTCGGCGACTGCCGACCGAGCACCGTGATGGCTTGTTCTGGAGTCGAAACTCGGAAACAAATTTTCAAAGCTGCGTTGTCGCGGATGACAGTCGGAATCGAAGTGGCATCGGGCTTTTGAGTCGTCAAGACAACGATGACTCCAGCACTCCGACCCTTCTGGACGAGCGTCCGAACCAGCTTGATGCACTCGGCGGCGATGGCTTTTTCTTCTTTGTCCATGCCGCTCGTGTCCGTCCACGTCTGTACTTCATCGAGGATGCAGAACACGGGTTTCACCCCGAGTTGGTCGCGCTGGGACTGTGTGAGATTCCAGAAATTGCTGGCGTTCAGCGTCGAGTACATCGCCTCGGCACGGGCAGTCCGCAGAGCATCGAGCTTCCTCAGAGTTTCGAGAGGAGCAGAGATGTCACCAGAACGGTCGTACGTGCTGGAGATATGACGAAGGGGGTGCAAATCGAATCCCGCCTTGCCGTCGAACACGTGAAGTTCGCACTGCCCAGCCATCCCCGCGAGCACGGGAAGGAGGGAGGCGGTCTTGCCCGAACCTGGCACACCGCCGACAACCAGACCGCTGGAGCCGTTCCACGTAATCCAACACTCGTCGCCCGACTCAGTGATGCCCAACAGGCTCCGACCGCGCTCGACATCGAACCGTCCGCTCTCTGGACTCTGGCCGGAAAAAGGGTCAACGTCGTTCATGTGGAGAACGACCGTCCCGCCCGCACCGTCCGAAATCCGCATGTTCGAGGCGTCGAGCCCCGCCGCTTTCAGCCCAGCGCGCAGGGCGTCAATCTTGGAGTTCCAATCTTTCGCCGACCGACCTGGCTGATGGGCGAACGTCAACCGCAACCCTGTCCGAGTCACACGAACGTCCGACAGGCTCGGCACGGTCACGGTCGTGACTTTCCTCTCGACAACCCCGTACTTTCCCGCCACGCTCTCCGTCGTGGTGTTCGTACTCGTGATCCCCGCGCTCTCCAGCACGTGCGCCATCCAGTCGTCGTCGCGCAGTTTCTCCAGAATCGAGTACCGCTGCGCCACCTCGGGGAGCAGAGAAACCGTCTGGTCACTCCACCCGACGAACGCGGGGTCACCCGAGATTTCGGGAAGTTCGGCGGCGATGACGCTGCGAGCCAAGTCGCTCTCAGCAACGCCACCGCCCGCGCGCAGGACGAGGAGTGGGCCACCCTCGGAGCCCGTGATTCCTACCCGCGCGGCAAGTGCGGCAGGCATGGAACTCTTCATATGCCACACCCACAGCGGCGGGCGCAGGTGGCCCGCGCCGCTGTATCTCACCAAGGGCGTGCTCAACACGCGCTTCTCCTCTGACGCAGCCTGGCGCTGAATCTCCGCGACGGCCTTTTCGGCGTCCTGGCGTGCCCGCGACTCGATGGTCGCGACCTTCTCGGACAACTTTTCCCACTCACGCTCTGCGTCGCGCTCATCACGGTCGATGGCGTCGAGGCGCGCATCTTGCTGCTTGATGCCGCGCTGCCACATGAAATCTTCACGTCGTTCTGCGCGCCGATACGCCGCCGCGCGACGTTGCTGACGACTCACGCCGACCACCGCTGCGCCTGCTCGCGCTCGACCCGCGCCACCGCGCCGGACAAGTTCCGCTGCGCCTCACGGCGGGCGCGCTCCACCTGCGTCCGCACAGCGCGGTTCGCGTCCCGCTGCGCCGAGTTCACTTCCTGTTGCACCTCGGCGCGGGCGCTCCGCGCGGCCACTGGGCGGCTCCGCTCGACCCGTGCCGACTGACGACCCTGCAGGCTCATCCACACGATGAGCCCCGCTACCCCAATGAGTCCGACTCCCCACAGGGGGTACTCAGAGAGAATCGACATCCCCGAAAGACCCAGGAGCGCAACAGCAATCCACTTTCCCACTGCGCTCACCTCCTGGTCACTCGGGGCTCTTTGCCCGACCCCTACCCCTTAATTCGGCGGACGGGGTTAGAGGAGTTCCGCCGTTAATAATGATAATCAGCCATCTTTGCCCTGTCAACCTTCAATTTCACGAATCCCGGTGTGTACCAGCGTTTCCCGTTACTCTGGCATTAACACCACCGTTTGCTAGTGGCACATAAACTACCTGTGAACTGGGGTTTCGGGGATACGGAAGACCGAGCGGTGTGCAAGAATAGAGTGTTTCCGCAGGTCAGAAGGTGTAGACGCAACCGAGGGTGGGACTAAAATCCCAGGTCACGGTGCTTCTCGTTGGGTCAGAAGGTTCGCCGCGAGTCGGCGTGCCGAGTCGGAGACTCGGTGCGTCGGGGAGGTTCGGCGGGGACTGGGAGTCGAGTTGGTCTTACGTCTGGGGCGATGGGGTGTCCGAGAGGGCTTATCGCGCTCCAGGATTGGGCGTTCAGGGTGGCTTACGAGGGGCGTTCCGAGATGACTTGGGAGCGAGGGTTCGAGTGGCACTCGGATACGTGGAAAAGGGGTTCTCTAGCAGGGCTAATGGGAGGGTGCCCTCATCGAAAATCAAGGGTGCCGCGAATCTTACGGACGGTCTTACGGCGGGTCTTACGGGTCGTCTTACGGAGGTGCTTACGGTCGGGCTTACGGAATGAGGGGGTGCGGGGGTTCAGCGTGGAGCAAATGGGGTCAGGACGCCAGGGTGAGGGCTGCTCGGCGTTCCAGCTCGGCGGACTCCAGCACCTTGCTCACCGTGGAATGGTGAACACCCACCCTGTCCGCAATGACGGCTTTCCTGCTCTCGGTCTCCGAGAGTTCGAGGATGCGAGCCACCGTGCGAACATCCTGACGGACAGCCCGACTCCCCACGATGTGCTCAGCCAGGCGCACCAGCTCGGGCGCGGGGCTGGGCGCGCCAGCACCGTTCTGTGGCGCGGTGGTCGGCGCGGAACGCGGGGCGGTTGGCGCGTCCGTGGAGACGTTGCGCGGCGCGGGAGGCGCGGCGGTCGGCGCGGCTGAAGGTGCTTGGCGCGGCGCGGGAGTGGGTGTGGAACCTTTGCTGAGCTGTGGTTGCGCGGCGCGGGGTGATGGCGCGCCGACCTTGAGACGGGCCGCGAGCGGGCTGGTGAGAACAAGACCCCTGGTCGCACCGAACACGCTCAAGTCGATGACAGCGGGCGCGACCCAGCTCAACGTGGAGGGCACTCCGAGCGCGGCGGTGAAGTCGTGGATGCCGAACGCGCTCCAGCCGAACGCGCCCATCGTGACTCCCCACACGACGGCGGAAAGGAGTCGGTCAGAGCGCTCGGAGCCGAGCATGCGGCTCAGCGTCGGGAGTCCGTGCACGGCAAGCATGAGCAGGGTGGGCGGGGCGATTGCCCACCCGATTGCGAGGGCTTGGGCGGTTCCGGGTGGAACGGTGAGCCAGGCATGTCCGACGTTTCCGCAAACACTGAGCATGGTGGCGACGGTGAGCCAGCACCACAGGAAGCGCCTGTCTGCGCGGAGGGTCGAGACGGTGGCTTGGGCTTCCGCCTGCTCGGCTTCCCGTTTGGTGACGTAGCTCATGGGGGCAATTGTCGTTGGCGCTGAAGGGCTTTGGCTACTCACTGGGCGTCACGTCCCCGCTGTCGTTCAGCGCTTGTTCGACGACCCGCTGGACAGCGAGTAGGGCTTGATACGTGGTCATGTCCACCGTCTCGGTGCCCCGGTGCGAGATGCAGTGGGAAACAAAGTTGTGGATGGACTGGCTGACCTCAACTACCGCGTGCAGGTCTTCCGTCGGCATAGTCAGGTGCTCGGGCTCGATGGTCTGACAGGCGAGCTGCACGGCGCGCGGGAGGGCGGGAAGCTCGGGATACGGGTCGTGTTCGGCGGCGGTCATGTCACTTCTCCTAGATCCAGTCTGACGTGTACCGCCCGCGCGCGGCGGTGCCGGTGGCTTCCGTGGCGTCCTCGTCGAGCCTTGGTGGCACCGGCATCGCCGCAGAGGTACGGAATCCTCGCCCGAACGGCCGGGTGATCGGGGTGACGTTCTGCACGCCCGCCGACTCGTCGATGTCGTCGATGTCGTCGGCCTCGTCGGGGAACAGGATGCTCGCCAGGTCGGCGTGCTTGGAAGTCGAACCCCAATCATCACGGGATTTGATGACGACGTTGGTTGTTCGCCCGCCGCTGCGCGCCGGGTCGCGGACTTTGTTCCGCACCCCGGGCGCGGTGAGCACGCGCTCCTTGAATGACTCAAAGCTCATGTCGGCTCCGCCCAATGACCAGTCCAGGAACGCGGAGTGGAGCTGAGTGAGAGTGGCGCGCTGCCCGGGGAACCAGACGGCGCGCCCCCGAGGCGTGCTCAACGTGCCGGGCGTCGTGATGGGGTTGTACGGGAACGTGGCTCCACCTACGTCGCAGCAAGTGCTGAGGAACTGCGCCACCCTGTCCACCGCGCCGCTGAAGCGTTCCCAGACGGCGGGGTGCGGAGGTGTCCACTGAGTGCGCTGCATGTGAGCGCGGCGGGCGAGCACCCACTTGACGAGGATTCCCGGCAGCTCTTTCATCATCTCGTCTTCGACGGACGAGTCTTCTCGCCCCGCATATGTTTTCGGGAAAACTACAGGGACGACGCGGTTCAAGTAGGCGCTGATGTCATCGCCGGCGACCGTGGGAATCGCGTTGGCCGACAGCAGGAACAAAGAGTTCGACCGTAAGGTGAACATCGCGCCATACTTGCGGTTCGCCGTGATCGGGTCGTCGCCCGTCACGCGCTTGAACACCGACACATCACTGACATGGTTCCGGGGCAGATCGGGGCAGACGTTGATGGGCTTGCCAAACAGCTCGGCGGCAGCGAAATGGTCGTCCGCGAGTTGTTGGAGGGTGAGCGCTGACACTGACTCCTCGCCGCCCACGAGAGCCTTGGCCAACCGCAGGATGGTGCTCTTGCCCGAGCGCGACGGCCCGAACAGGAACAGCGCCTTGCTCGGCGTGCGCGACGGGTCCAGGAATTGGGAGATGGCCTCGTTCACCACAGGCACCTGGGCCTTGCCCACGCGGTCTTCCAGCCATGCGTCGTACGTGGGGCAGGTCGCGTCGGGATCCCACTCGATGGGGATTTGCCTGCCCGACAGATAGGACGGGTCGTGGGGTTTCAGTTCCAGGGTGCGCAAGTCCAGCATGCCGTTCTTGCAGTTCAACAGCGGCTCGCTGGCGCGGTCGGGCAGCACCCGGTGCTCCTCGAAACACAGGCCCTCCAGCCGACCGACAATGTTGGTGAGATTCCCGGTGTTGTACTGATCCTTGAGCAGTCCACCCACGAGAGCCTTCACTGCCGACGGGTGCCGCGTGTACACGCCGTTGTCGTAGACGGCCAGCTCATGACTCGTCGTCGCGGCCACCGGGAATTCAACCAAGATGTGACGGGCGATGGTGTCGGGACGGAGCTTCCCCGACTCGGTGAACATCCACCCGTCGTCAGCGCCGACCTCACCTTTCTTGCTCTTCTTGCCGGTCGGACGTTTCGGTGCGGGCTTGCCGACAATCGCCTTGCGGCACAGGCGTTCCAGCGCACCCGGACGCTTCCCCGCGTCAAGGACAGTCAGATAGTCGTCGAGGCCGTTTTTTCCTCCGCCTGGGACTTGCGCGAACCTGATGCCTTCAGCAGCACCATCGAGCGCCGAGTGCAGGCGCTCACCCCCCGCGTACACGTCCGGGTTGGTCGCGGCATCCGCATCGAGAAACACGATCACCTCGCGGCCCGCGACGAATCCCGTCAGCGCGGGATCGGGCGACCATTCTCCCGTGCTCCAACTCGTGCATGAGGGCAGCGCGATGACTGCGGTGTCCGTGTCCCCGGCCAGACCCAGCGTCGCTGCGGCGGCAAGAGCCTTCTTGAAGCCCTCGACCAAGTAGATGGTTCCGTCATCGCTGCCCTTGCGGACAACACCGTAGCTCGGTGCGTTGCCAACCTCGAACTGGTATTTGCCGTGCTCGCCGGGGCTGTCAGGACGGTACTGATGTTTCGCCTCGGCATCCTCGTCCAGCGAGTACCAGCAATAGATTTGACCGCGCGCGGGGCAGCTCAGGTGCGACCAAGGGTCGCGCTCCACCCCCAGACGGCGGTCCACAGAGGTCTCGACCGACCGTACCAAATGTGGGTTGGAGTCCAGGAACTCCTGGGTGCAGGCAGCTCCCGAGATCAGGACTTCCCTGTCCCTGTCGTTCAGCGGCTGCGCGGGCAGCTCAATAACCGTCTCGGTCATGGTCAGTCCCGCCCTTCACTGATAGAACTAGCCAACATCAGTCGCACCGGGTCGTCGGTGGCGCGGGGCTGCGGCACCGTGAGGTGCTCGCGGCGGGCGGTCGCTCGCAGCATCGGCAGGTCTCGGGCGCTGAACCCCAGTCCGGCCAGCAGCGCGTCCAGCTCGACGGCGTAGCCGTGCTCGTCGTCACGGCGCAAGGTGAACGCCGAGCTGGCGATGTTGACGATCAAGCCCGCGAGGCCGCGCAGCACCTCGGCAGCGTCGGCGGGACGAGCCGCCGCGACTGCGGTCTCGAAGTCGTCCACGGCTCGTCCCCACGCCAACCACACGCATCCGGGGAGGTCGCCGAACCCGTACCGTGCGGCGACCTCAGGCTCGGCGTGCTCCAGCGCCTCGGCCAGCTCCCCTGCCTGCTCGGACAGCTCCACCACCTCGCGGTTCCAACCACTGGTGTCGGACACGCCCGCATGCGCCCACTCGGTCACCGCCGCCAGGTCGGCGGCGTCAAGTGCGCGGTGCAGCGCGGCGAGCCGGCGGTGCTGAGCGGCCAGGATCTTCCACGCGGGGATCGCCCAGGACGCGCGGGACTCCGGGGCCAGCTCGTGCGGAAGGTGCAGCAGCCGCAGCGCGAAGTCGCGCAGACCGCGCCGTGTCCTGAAGGCTGCGAACGGGTCGGCGGGAACGGTCTTCGGGGAAGCGCTGAAGTTTGCGCCCATGTTATGATTCTCCTGTCTTGTGAGAGAGATTTTCGGACTTCGGTTCGGGCAGCCAGGTGTTAGCAGCACCTGGCTTTCGCTTTTCTACAGAGCCACTTTCAGCAGCTCCTCGATGTCACTAGCATTCAAGGATTCCGGGTGATCCCAGAGCGCATCAGCATCAGTAGGGCGGACGAGATAATAGGCTCGCCTATTTGGTGCTGTCGCGGTGATAGCGGGAAGTCTTCCGTCCGAGATAGCCGCCCGAACAGCACTCGGAGACTTGCCCTTGCGCAGGGCGCAAGCACCCACCGTTTCTAGTGGAACGTGCACCACTCGCGATTTGCTCATAGCCTCCAGACTACGCTCCAACTCGCCAAAATCCAGGCGAAATCAACAGCTCTACCGGTATCACTGAGAGTGCAAATATAGGTGTTACGCTGGGATAACATGAAGATTCAGAGGTTCGACTGAGCTTCAAGGCAGGTGAAGTGCCATGCACGTCCCCATAGCTATCGCGGTTGCCATTGATGAGAAAATACCGTCCACCACACGGTGGTGTGATGTAATTCACATAGAATAGTGGGGGTGTTCGACGCTCAGTGTCGTGAATGCGCAGTGGGCACGAATCCACCCAGGGTGTTACGCATATGACAGCGGCAAAACAGGCAAACTCACCCTATTAACTTCTATAGGGGAAATACACGCCTTATAGGCAAAACAGGCATCCATATACGTCCATACGCGCGACCTGGTGTTTTATAGGGACATGACAGCCTGCAGAGGGTGTGTGTATTTCCCCTATAGAAGTTAATAGGGTGAGTTTGCCTGTTTTGCCGCTGTCATATGCGTAACACCCTGGGTGGATTCGTGCCCACTGCGCATTCACGACACTGAGCGTCGAACACCCCCACTATTCTATGTGAATTACATCACACCACCGTGTGGTGGACGGTATTTTCTCATCAATGGCAACCGCGATAGCTATGGGGACGTGCATGGCACTTCACCTGCCTTGAAGCTCAGTCGAACCTCTGAATCTTCATGTTATCCCAGCGTAACACCTATATTTGCACTCTCAGTGATACCGGTAGAGCTGTTGATTTCGCCTGGATTTTGGCGAGTTGGAGCGTAGTCTGGAGGCTATGAGCAAATCGCGAGTGGTGCACGTTCCACTAGAAACGGTGGGTGCTTGCGCCCTGCGCAAGCACCCACCGTTTCTAGTGGAACGTGCACCACTCGCGATTTGCTCATAGCCTCCAGACTACGCTCCAACTCGCCAAAATCCAGGCGAAATCAACAGCTCTACCGGTATCACTGAGAGTGCAAATATAGGTGTTACGCTGGGATAACATGAAGATTCAGAGGTTCGACTGAGCTTCAAGGCAGGTGAAGTGCCATGCACGTCCCCATAGCTATCGCGGTTGCCATTGATGAGAAAATACCGTCCACCACACGGTGGTGTGATGTAATTCACATAGAATAGTGGGGGTGTTCGACGCTCAGTGTCGTGAATGCGCAGTGGGCACGAATCCACCCAGGGTGTTACGTTGAGTGAAGCGGCAAACTAGGCAAACTCACCCTATTAACTTCTATAGGGGAAATACACACACCCTCTGCAGGCTGTCATGTCCCTATAAAACACCAGGTCGCGCGTATGGACGTATATGGATGCCTGTTTTGCCTATAAGGCGTGTATTTCCCCTATAGAAGTTAATAGGGTGAGTTTGCCTAGTTTGCCGCTTCACTCAACGTAACACGGCTTTTAAGAGGCATTCGATGAACGGAAACACCTGCTGACCTGGGAGTGTCGAGTCCCTGAACGCCCTACCAGGTAGCCCAACCTCTCTCCGAGAGGCACGATTTAGGTCAAGACCGTCCAGCAACCGTCATATCCCACCAGCACCCCTAAGTTGTCGGGCCTCGCTGTTAGGGTCGCGCCAACACCAGCACCAGGAGGCGAACCGATGCCGTTTGTTCTGTTCTTCGGGCGCAGCAGTCCGTCTAAGGACGCGGCTCCGGCAATTGCAGCGCCCTCTTCCCGTTCATCGAACAAAGGTAATTCCGTGACTCACAGAAGCAACGCTCTGCATGCCCTTGTTGCGGCAGGGCTGGTCATCGCGCCAACAGCGTGCAGCGCGAACTCCGACCACCCAACCACCACATCGTCGTCCTCCATAGCGGCGTCTACGACCACATCATCGGAACACGCTGCACCCAGCGTCCAAGGGAACACTGCCGACACCGTGAATATCGGCGCGAGCGGTGTTCGCTGCCTCGCCGGACAGAAGACCGTTGCGTGCGTGACGATGGAGCACAAGGGCCTGACCACCGAGGGAAACCGCGCGTTCTCTTTCGTTCGTACAGACGACCCAGAGGGCGGCGTAGAGCCTGGGTTCGCTCCTGGAAAGCACCCTCAAGCCATCGCCACAGGCGATCTGGTTTTCATCGACACAAGTAATTGTCGGAACGCGGGCACCACAGACCCGAACGTGGCAATTGCAAACTGCAACGCGCTCATGATCAGTGACTCAGTCATCGCCGCGAACAGCAAAAACGTCATCGTCGGCATCATTTCAAAAGTCAGCGCTCAGGGCCTCACGGTCTGTGCGGCCGACACAGTGTTTGATATTCCCGTCCCACCTGTAGCCAATGCTGGGCGCGCGGTGTATCGGCCCGACGCCGGTCAACAACTCAACTCCGGACAGTCGATAAAGGTCAGAGATTATTGGACCTTTACGTTGAAAGATGAGACTTTGACGATCAGCAGCCCCGGCGGCGTGACCATTGTTCACGTGTGACAACCCCCGCTTCACCCGAAGTGTCACAGCGACGACAACAACACTGGGAGCTGAGAATGCCTGTTGACCTGCGGATGTCGAGTCCCCGCGTACTGGGGTGCTCTCGTGTCACACTCTGTCCATCCCGAGATCCACGGACAACGTAGGCCACCGTCACCACCCAGCACGAGCGCTAAACCGTCGAAAGGTAAAGGGACACGGTGTTTCAGAACATACGACACGCGATACTTCACAGCTTTGTGGTGGCAGGAACCGTGCTGGCACTCACCGCTTGCACAGGCACCAACGACACCACCACGACCACCACGAGCAGCCCGCCATCACCGACGGCGCCGCCGACCTCACCACATCCACTCGGACAGCCGTTCCACGTGACCAAGGGTGGGCCTGACGGGTACGACGGCTTGGTGAATGCCTTTCTCGTCAGCAAGGTGAACGCCACAAACGTGCAAGACCACGAACCGCATGTGTTCTACATGTTCAACGTCAGGGTCACTTCGACCAAGGGCGCTTTCCCGACATCGGACTGGTCGCTTGAGACCGTCAACCCCACCGCCGTTGTGCCTCACGACCCCGGCGTGAAGATCAATGACCACTCCAACGATCCACCCTTGGGGTCGAAAACGACCGGAAACACCGCTGGATATATCTCGTTCTACGTGCTGGAGTCCGCGACCCCCACCCTCCTTGACCTGCGCGATCCAACTTCATCGAACACAGTCATCGCGCAGTGGCAACTCCAAGGGACCGCGTAATCCCGCGCAGCGAGATCAGCGCACGCTCCAGACTTTGAAGCCGCGTCCCCATTTGCTGCCGCTGTTGCGGATGTGGTGCACAATGTCGCGGATGGGTTGAGCTTGCGCGTCGTAGCGGCCGGAGGCCAGTTTGTCGCCGCTGGACGCGATCCCCACCAGCGTGGGTCCGCTGGTGTACCAGGGGCCACCCGAATCACCAGGCTGCTGTTTGATGTCTGCGGCAAGCAAGCTGGCTCCCGCCGAGGTGACTCGACCCCGCGCGATCCCGCTGGTCGTGCCGGCCAAGGTGACGGCGTCGCCTTCGGACACCGTGCCCACGGTGGCGAAGAACGGGTTCACCGACCGCGCATCATCAAGGTCGATGACGGTGAAGCCACGCTCGGACAGGTCGTCAATCTTGCCGTTGGGCAGGGTTTGGTCGGGCTTCCACAGCACCACGGTGCCGATACGAATCCCGTCCTCGGTGCGCACTATCTGGTCAGGGCGATCCGCGCAGTGCCCAGCGGTCACCGCGAGGTTGTCGTTGCTGGCGTTGCTAGCGAAAAAACCCAGCGAGCATTCATGGTCAGCGATGACAATCGCCATCCCCGGCGCCATGTTGACCGTCGCTCTGGCCACCGCAGCAGGCACACCCATCACGGCTGCGGCACCCACGAGCAGTATGGATAACCCTGCGATACAGCGCTTCTCACCCATAAGCACTGTCGCGTTTACCCTTTGATGCCAAAAATGGGTGGGTTCGTGCTGGCGTCCTTGATGACGACGGTGAGCGTGTGCGTGTGCCCTGACACCGTGATGGTGCAGGTCTGGGTCGCACCGTTGCGTAGTTCGATACCGCCTTGGCAGACGGCCTTGCGGACCTCACCGCCGAACGGGTTGTTCTCCCACCCTTGAAGCTGCTCCAGCTCCGATTCCAGGGTCGCCCTGCTCAGCGAGTTCGACGACGAGCCCGACTTGCTATCAGAACCGCAGCCGGACAACACCACCGCGCCAAGCACTCCGATGACCGTCAACGCAGTCAACAGTGGTGTTCTGGACGCCCTCGCTGTATCCGCTGTCATCGGCATGTTCCCCTCGGTTCATGGGTGTTACGCGGAACGTATCAACCTATACGTTGAATTGTCTACTTATAGGTGGATGACCTGGGGGTTTGCGGCAACCAGTCTTAACGGGTGCCGAGCAAAAAGGTGTCCCCGCCTCCTGACCTGGACACCATCGACATCACCGCACTGGGCATTGGGATTCAGAAGCAGCGCGTGGATGCCGGACTGACGCTGGAAGGGCTTGCCGAACGCACAGGCATCCCGAGAAACACGATCCACCGATACGAGAATGGGAAGCTGAACCCCACCGCCAAAGCCTTATTGCGCCTGGCCATCGGGCTGGAGGTCAACGTCAGTGAGCTGGTAAAACCCTTGAATCATCTGCGTCAACAGTAAGGGGGGGTGGGTGCCGCCCCTGGTTACGCAACCATGATGGGTGGGACGGCACCCAGAGCCGATCCTGACAGATTGCTCGAACGGTCGGACAATCAGTGGTGTCCCCGTCACTATGGCTGTAGTCTGCGCTCAATCAGCTAACCGATACAGGGGGACGCCACATGGGACAGGTGCTTGCCGCTGACCTGGCCGCGCTCGGCAAGCTCAAACCAGAGATAGATGAGCTTGCCTCGGAGCTGAAGGCCAAGATTCCCCCGGCCAGCACCTCACCGCATGGCGCTGATCCCGCGATTGCCGCGATGCACTCTCTGCTCTCGGACACCCTTGCCGAGGTCGGCACCGTCCTCGTCGGCTGGATGGGCGCTCTGGGGGACGTGACAGCAGCGTTCCAGAAGGGTTTGGTGCTCACCGAGGAGCAGGGCACCGCCGCGATGCGCGCCATCGGCAGCCCCCTGCGGGTCTAGGGAATCCATGCAGGGGCCATCGAAATCAGCGATCCTGACCGCTGACACCAACCAATACCATGCCCTGCTCGATGCGTTGACACCTGTCGCCGCCGCGTACGAGTCGATAATTTCCAAGCTCAAGGGCAGTATCGCCAAACCTGGCGGCACCTACTGGGACGGGCACACCGCCGAAGCGGGACAAGGTAACACCGAGTCGGGCTGGAAGTTCACCGCCCGCGTCGAGGACATCACCGACCAGTACAAGCGCGACGCCGCTCCCATCATCGACCACACCCTTGTCCCCGAACTCGTCAACGCCAAGAACATCATCGAAAGCGTCGAGTCCCAGCGAGACAAGGGTATTACCTGTTCGGAGGACTTGAAACTCACCTACACACCCGTCCCAGGCACCAGCGAGAAGCTCATCGAAGAGAACACCAAACTTGTTGAGGCACGGCAAAAAGAGCTGACCGCATCGGCGAACGCCTGGTTCTCCGCGACCCAACAGGTCGCCCAGCTTGTCGCCGCCGCCCAACAGAACATCAAGGGCGTGCTGAACGCGACGGCAGGCACTTTCGACATCAACAAGGTGCTCGCCGACAACGCACCGCGCGCAACACCAAACTCCACCGTCAAGCCTGACGGCTACCTCGCGGCACTACGGGGTCAGGCTGCCGAGACAGCCGACGGAACAACCACACCCGCCGCCGCCCCCATCGGGGACACGGTTGACTACAAAAAGCTGTATCCCAAAGACATACCCGTGGGCGACAAGGCAGTTGACCCCTCCAAGCTCGGCGGCGTGGGAGCCGTGCCCGGGGTACGCGATGTCGCCAGCGGACGCGAACCGCCCGCGAAACTCGCACCCGCACTGCAAGCCAAGGACGTGCCCGCGTTCAAACAGATGACCCGCGAACTACTGGCACGCCAGGGCGTGCCCGCAGACCAAATCGACGCACAGGTCAACAAAGCCGTCGAGAATGCGCAGAATCCGCGCCTGATCCGCACCGCCGACATTCCGTCCGCTTCCCCGACCGATCCGAAGAACATCGATAGGGATTTCGCAGATCAGTTCCACAGGTTCAATGCCGAGGCTAGCGATCATGGGGCCGCTGCCGGTAACGCCATGCTCGACGAAGGCAAAAAGCTCACCGGGCAAGCTGGTCCTGGCGCACCGGGGGTCGCCGAAGCATGGGGAGCCCTCGCCAAAGACACCGCCAAGGGCTTGTATGACTACGCGAGCATGACCCCGCAAGAACGCCTGGACATGCTCGGCGACGAGGTGAAACGCGCCGCCGACAACCCCGGAGGCTACGTCGGGGAAAAACTCGTCCAAGGAGCCGCAGGAGCAGCCGCAGGGGCAGTCGCCGCCCCCATCGGCGCAGAAGCCGTCGCAGGTGCTCGCGGGCTCCTCGGAGACCTCACGCACACACCCCACCCCGACCTACCAGGCGGCGGGCACGTCCCCGACGTGCCAGAACACCACACACCGCCGGGCGGGGGAACCGGCGACCATGCCCCTGGCGCAGTCGCCGCCGAGCACGCTGTCGGGCCACTGCGCAGCGCCGACGACATCCTGCACGACGCCCGCGACTCGCACCGCACCATCCGCGACCAGATGGATTGGGACAGAGGCGAACAGAATCTACAAGACCTCGCCACCCACCACGGAGTATCGGTTGACGAACTGCCCCGCACACCCCAGTACGACATCCACCATCCGCCCTACACCGACAAGCTCGGCCCCGAGCACAGCGCCGAAATCGACCGCCAGACAGGGCTTTGGCAACACGGATTCAACACCCAAAGCGTCCAGCAAGTCCTCGACCACATGGACACACCCCGCCCGTCCAGCACCGAGCTGAGAGATGATTTTCGTTCGGAGTTGCAGAACATCGGCATCAAGGAGCTTCGCCAAGCTGGATATGGACCGGAAGAAGCCCAAAGACTTGCAATGCAGTACGCGAACGAGCAGTTCCCCTCGGGTCCAGGTGGTCTCATCCCGCAACCCGCGACCCACAACCCTGACGGCGCGTTGGGCGGCTACAAAAATCCTCTCACCTACGGCGATTGGCAGGTCAACAATGCACTCGGTACTCTCACCAAGCAGCAAAAAGACGCCGTTCGTGCATGGCTAGAGACTCAAGACCCGAACGCCATCGTGAACATCAGGATCACAGGAGGTGAGTGACATGTCCGACGAAGACTTCGAGTACTTCCTTACCAAGTTTCCACTCACCATCCCCGGAACCCGATGCACCGATCAGCACGTGCGCGGCTATACCGGGCTCGTCCCTGACTGTCTCATCTCCTACTGGCAGGACTACGGATTCTCCGGGTTCGGCAACGGGCTGATCTGGCTCGTGGACCCTATCGAGTGGAAAGTCACCACCGAAGAAATCCTGCTCGACACCATCAAGCACCCCCGTCTAGGCGACGACGCCCAATACATTCCGTTTATTCGGAGCGCCTTTGGGAAGGTCTGGTTCTGGACACCAGGCTACGGAGTATCGCTAGTTGTCGAGCCCGTCCGTGGCTCCGTTTTCTTCCGCACGGTGACTGAGTCCTCCAAGGAAGACCTCGAATGGACACTCAAAGCATTCTTCACGGGAACAGAGAAGAAGCAGTTTGATTTCCTAGACCGCGAGGAAGAGCCGATGTTCGACCGCGTGTACGAGCATCTTGGCGCTTTGCAGTTCGATGAGTTGTATGGCTTCGCGCCTGGCCTGCGAATCGGTGGTGCTGCCATTGTCGAGGCCACCCACCTATTCCAAATCCACGTCCATATGGCCCTGTTGCGTTCAGTCATCGGTGACCACTGGTACGTAGCCGGGTGAGGCACCCGGTTGACCTGCTGACCACGTGAAAAGCCCTCACGCCTTGCTGCGGGTGCTGCGCGATAGCCGTGAACGCGCCGAACCGTCGATTGACGCCAACGGCGAGTTCGGGGTTGCCATCTGCGAGGTGCTCGATGAGCTGATTCGCCGCACCCAGGTCATCGCCGAGGAATACCCCGAAGACCAGACCATGACGCTGCGGCTCATCGAGGAGATGCCCGCTGTCGTCGAGGTGTTGTCCGCGTTGGTCCATGCCCAGTCCGCGCTCAGCACCGTGATCAGCGAATGCATCGACGCGGTGGGAGCCCGCCGCGACCCGATAGTGAACTTCCTCGCGCGTGTGAGGTCGGAAGGCTACGAGGTGTCCGATGACTGGACCGTCACCGAGGCCCGCCACTGGCCTGCGTTGGATGACACCGCGCACCCGGACGCATTCGTGCAGCAAGAAGCCGAGAAAACCGTGCGCGCCGAACGCGCCACCGCCTACCAGGAGCGCCTCCTGCGCATGGCCGCTGCGTTCGAGGAATCGCGCAGCGAATACACACGGCGAGCCCGCAACATCATCCCCACCGTGCTCGACGGGTAACCACCAGTCAACCTCTTTACGTCAATTGGCGGCGCTGCAAGTCTCTGACGGTGGCGGGAATAACCCCCATCAATATCTCGATTCGGTGCTGGTCGCCACATCCGCGCAGCGGTATTCAGTCCCACAACCACCTGTCCGCTATGGAAAACTGACACCGTGGAAGGTTCGCCGCACGAGCTGTTGGCCCTGCTGCGCGCACGCCGCGACATGGCAGCCGAGTTAAGTCACCACGCAGGAGAAGTCGGGGTCGCGGTGCACGAGGTGCTCAACGAGCTGACCCGTCGCGCACAAGTCATCGCCGACCGATATCCCGAAGAAGAAGCCGTGAACCCTCGACTTATCGTCGAGATGCCCGTTGTGGTGCAGGCCCTCTCGGCGCTGGTAGACACCCTCTCGGCACTGGATGTCCTCATCACCGAATGGTCCGACATCGTGGGACCTCGCCGCGAGGCGATGGTCAAACTCCTGGCTCGTCTGCAATCGGAAGGCTTCACGGTCGCCAACGACTGGGAAATCACCGACACCCACACCTGGACACCACTAGAGGGCGACGCCGACTCCGAATTGCTTGTGCAGCGTGAGGCCGAGAAGACCGTCCGCGCCGAGCGCGCCAGCGTCTACCGCGAGCGCATTGCACGCATGGTCACAGCGTTCGAAGACACCCAAAACCACTACACCGAGCAAGTCCATAGCCTCATCCCCACCCTGCTCGACGGATAGAACGCACATCAACCCACCCGCTGATCTCGTCAGGCCGCAGACCTGCACGCCGCCGAGCACGACTTCTCCGTAATAACACCCCTCTCTAGGACTGGTTTCCCCACACGGCCCATCCGAAGCGGCATTTCGTGCAGCTGCATTCGGCGTCGATGTCCCGCGTTCGATTGCAGCGGGAGAACAGCTCCATGTAGGGACCAGGGCTCAGGTCCATCACCATTTCGGGGAACTCAGACGGCTTTTGCGAGTGCTTACGCCGTGGCGAGATGAACCCCGCACCCTCCTGCTCGTCGCCCAACTCAACAGGCACCTCGGCATCCCCTCGGGTGCCGAACAACACGATCTCCGTGCCCACACGGAAGTAGTTGCCCATGCCCATCTGGGGTTTCATCCACATGAGCTGGGTGCGGTACTCAAATCCCCACGCTTTCATCACTGAGAACGCTTCGGGAAGGTGCGGCGAGGTAGACCACAAGTAGAGATGAGCGTCATCGGCGGCGCTGTCCGCCACCACCGTGAGCGCACGAATGTCGTCGAGGGACATGGTGTCGTAGTGGTTCTCAGCGGCACCTCGCGAGCTGGTGTTCTGGTACCGCCAGGGCGGGTCAGCCACAAACGTCCGATACCTGGTCACATCCATCACCCAAGTAGATCAGGCAGCCCGCCGCTTCATCCCGCAGCCTCGCCGCCCTCGACCGACGCACCCTCGGCATCACGCCGTGCACGCCAGCCGGCGACCCTGCACGCCTCGGAACACCAGCGCCGACGACGGCCTCGTTTCGGGTGCCGCAACACCGCCGAGCACCCCACACAACGGTGCTGCGTTTCCGTAACACTAGGCCCATCCTGTAACGGAAATTCCCCGTCGTATTCCAGACCCTCCAACACCCGATTGCTCCACACGATTTCTGTCCGCCGACCGTCCCCCGACCCTTGCGAGGTCAGCATGGGAATCTCGTACCTGTACCACCCGTCGAGCATCCCGTCCCACAGCTCCGAGGCATATCCCGACACCACCACCGCCGCATCAGCCCCGACGCACGCCTCCGCGAGTTCCTGGTGAGCCCCCACACTCCGCATCTCCACCCGATACTCCCCGCCCCTCCTGATGCCCTTGTCCACGATGTACGGCGGGTCCACATAGAGCAGGTTCTCTCTAACGGCCCCGTACGCCTCGACCAGCTCGACGGCAGGACGACACTCCAGACTGACTTTTTGAATCCGCTTGGCTGCCTGCGCTATTCGCCCCGCATACCTTTGCAACACGACGGGCATCGGGGTGCTCACGGGCCGCAGGTCGTGCCGCCAACCCGTGCGAGTGAGACTCCCCGACCTCCCCTGTGTTAACGCCACGAACACCCGCCGCGCGACTTCCAGTTCATCCAGCTCACTCGAAATCTCTTGCGCTAGTGCCCTTTCAGCTCTACTGTGCGGGGTCAGGGAACAGGCCCGTTCCAGGTCGTCGGGCCTGTCCCGCAACACCCGCCAAAACGTCATCAGGTGGTTATCCAGGTCGTTGACTGTTTCCTGTCTGCTCGGCTTCTTGGCCAGCAGCACAGCCAAGGAGCCCCCGCACACTTCGACGTAGTGTTTGTGCGGGGGTAACACGCCCGCCAGGCGCGGGGCCAGCCAGCTCTTTCCGCCGAAGTACGGGACAGGGGACTTCGCCATGCGACGGATGTTACCGGGAATCCCCTTGTCCACTGGGATTTCCGCACCCGCACGACACCTCGCGCTCACCAGCGACCTTGTGTCGATGACACACGACGTACCAAGGGGTGTCGTGCCGGTCGGACTCACTCAACCCGTCCCACCATGCCGTCCACTCGACCACCTGTTCGACGGGGATGGCATGGATTTGGCCCACAGGCAGTGAGCGAGGGCGCTCGTCTTGCTCACCCGCGAGGATCCTCGCCTTCTCAGCGCCAGACATCGGTGACCAGTCCATCGCATCCGGCCACAACTCGTCGCTCATTAACAGCTCGTCGATGCGCGCAACGATGTCGTCGGACTGGTCGGGGTTCTCTCCTGCGAGCCACTTCTCGGCTTCCCCAGCAGCCCAACGCATTTCGGCGGCTGACTCGTAATCCCGTTGCTCGTAACACCATTCGGCAACTTGCCGCGCCAAGGCTGGCGTTAACACTTGCTCTCGCATCGTGCGAAATAGGCTCCAGCCGCCCGTGACAACAATCCATTCCCCGACAACAGCGGCCCTCACTGGCTCAACTCGCTTGTCGCACGTACCGAAACACCGTCGCCCTCGAAACCGAGAACAGGCTCATCAACTCGGCAACAGGCTCCCCAGACCGATAGAGCCGAATGAGCCGTTCTTGCTGTGCTACATCGAGTTTCGGTGGTCGGGTAGCGGGCAGACCCCGAGCAGTGCGCGCCTCCCTGCTGGACTGACGACGCTCCTTGCCCAGTTCCAATTCCAACTCAGCGATGGACGACATGATCTGCACGACCGCGCGCCCCGTAGGAGTCGAAGTGTCCACACCCTCCCGCAGAGACCGCAGTGCGATGCCTCGCTCGGTCAAATCGGCTAGGGCACTGGCCACTTCGCGGACGGAGCGCCCGATGCGGTCAACGGCTGCTACGACGAGGGTGTCACCCTCTCTGAGCCATCCAAGGCACTCCGTCCAGCCAGTCCGCTCGGAGCCAGCGCGCCCCGACGCCACGTCACAAAACTCACGATCAGCCCGAACCCCCGCCGAGTCCAGAAGGTCGCGCTGCTGCTCGACCGACTGGTGACCTGTGGACACTCGGAGGTACACCGCTGTGCTCACGATGCCTCCTGGTGAGACTGATTGTGAGACTTCGGATGTGACACCAGGATATGAGACTGCGCGACCTGCGTGTTCATCCCGTCCTCTGGGTGTTGTCGTGGGTGTAACACATCTTTAGATGTGAGACCCGAGTCGAGCCGCAGGCGAGATGAGGGGGTGGCGGCAGTCAGACGGGCGTAGAGCGCAGCGACGGCAAGGCGCTCGATGGGGGTCAGGGGAACTTCCGAATCAGACATCGGTGCTCACCGCCTCGACGTACTGATTCACCAATCTCGCCCAGCACCAGCGCAATTCCCCCACCGCTGCCTCACGAGCAGCGTCGGCACACATGACCAGTACGGCATCGTGAGTGTCCTCTGCGTGACGCTCCTGGAGGGTGCGGGCAGCCCCGAGCACGCGAGACCAGCCCACCGTCAGCTCTGCCCATGCCTCGGGATGCTCGGCTGCCGAGCAGCACTGGGCGTCGGGACCGTGGACGTGTTGCGGTTCATCGAACAGTTCGGCGAGAGCCATCAGATGACCTCGGACGGTGGGGTTTTCGGGCATGGCTCGACGCTAGAACTGCTGGGCGGGAAGGGCAATCGAGAGGGGTGCACGTCCCCCAGGCATGAAGAAACCCCGGAGAAAAGTGGGCTCCGGGGCTTCTAGTTGACCGTCACGCGGCGTGCTGGTGCAGCTCGAAATCGACTCCCATCGTCATCAGCACATCGACCAGGCGGACGAGCCCTTCGTTGGGTCGGTCACATTCGGGGCATGTTCCGCAGGTGTTTTCGGGCATCAGTGCGCTCCCTCTGCAAGTTCCTCTTCCCATCGACTCAAATCTTCAAGCTCCGCGTCAAATCGACATTCGGAACATACGATCGTTGAGTCGGCAACTTCCACCATGTCTCTCTCGTCACATTCGTCACCGCACCTTGGACAGTTCCGCATCGCACGACATTCGGAACATACGATAACCGTGGCAACTTCCATCATGTCTCTCTCATCACATTCGTCACCGCACCTTGGACATTCCAGCATCACATTTCTCCTTTCTTCTTGTGCACCAACATTTTCGGTGCACACCGTGGATGCTGGGGTCACGAGCCCCGCGCGCCGCACCTGGTGGTCGGCAACACCCTCCGCGATCTGCTTACATCACCAGGTCTTCAAATTCACAACCTTCCTTTTCTTCCGGGTCACACTCGTCCCACCAGCGGCGAAGCTCGCTAATCACATCCGCGTTGTTCGCATCAATGACGCGCTCAATCAGTGCTCGAATCTCGCCTTCGTCACGTGAGCGGATGTAGTCACACGCAGGCACGTTCCAGTGCCCGCACCCGTGCTGGTGATGTCCGTAGCCGCCTTCCTCGTCGCCGTCCCGGTCGAAGTGCACAACAGGTCCGCCGATGCGCGTACGCTGCCTGCAGAAATCGCACTCGGCGTCTCGACGCACGCTGATCTGGACAATCGCGAATTCCTCGATCACCTCGGCTTCGACTTCTGCTTCGTCGTGTTCATACGAAGCCCGCGCAGTACCTCTTTCCTGGAATTCTTCGATTAGTCGCTCTACCCGCTCAGTCAGACTCTCTTGTGCCTTCTCCGCGCATTCGTCGGAGCAGAAGTCCTTCGCGCCATACCAGCGCTCGCGGTCCTCGTCGTCCTCGGTGTCGAGCCAGACACGGCACCACCTGCACTGCCTGCGGGTGGTATCCTCAACATCGTTCTCGGTCATCTTCATTTCCTTTCTCGACCTGAAACCCGCCCTGCAACGGCGGGTTTTTCTTTTGTGCGACAACGGTTATCGCATCGCGGGTGCCCGGGTCATGAACCTCGTGTGCCGCACTATGATGGTCGGCAACACCCTTCCGGTCATGCAGCGCGCCGTGACCGTTTCGGCTTGTCGAAGACCCATAGGTATGAGTGGACTTTGCGCGCGTGCTTCTGCGTGTTCCACCGGGACTGTGGGGACTTCGACGGCGGCACCAAGACGAACAAGTCACGCGCGTACAGACCCAAATCGGTAGCATCGTCGTGGATTTCGATGTGACTCCACTTCTGCTTCCCAGATTCGATTTCGTCCTTGCACTTCACCCAGAGCTGTCCGCCGGGACGCAGCACTCGCAGCGCCTCGGCCATCCCAGCCCGGTACAACTCGCGGATGTCGGCGTGGGACAGCCCCTTCGTCGTAGCCGCATTGTTGTACCTGCTGTCGGTGACGTGCTTGCCCGGGTTGTGGATGTACGGGGGATCCAGCACTACGAGGTCTACGGACTCGTCTTCGTCCGGGAGAGCACGGAAGTCGGCTCGGACAATCCCGTCGTGACCGCCGATGTGATCAGCGACATCGCTGCCCCGCAGGGAGAAACGGCTGGTGTCCGTGCCCTTCCAGAACGCTCCTTTACCCCATGTCACGTCCCGCACCTGAGCACCGTCCGGGACGTACAGTCGGGCCACCATGTCGATGAGAGCGGCGTTATTGCCGAAGACCGTCCGTCCCTGGCCGGAATCGTTGAGCACCGACTCGACAGGCTTGGGGTCGGGGTTGTCCGATGCGAAATACGTGAAGGGCTTGTCATCGGGTCGTGCTTCACCCGGAGTGATGAATCGATATTTCATGCGCTGCTGTCCCCCAAAATCTGCTGACCTTCATGGATTTCGCGCAGACGGGCTTCGAGGGACTCCAGCTGGGCAGAGCTTTCCCGTAGGCGGCGCTTGACGGCCACGATCCTTTTGAGCACCACGGCCTGCTCCACGCGCAGTTGCACCCGAGCCTCGGCAGCGGTCATGCCGGACGCCGCGAGCGCCGAGGCGATGGACATCACGCCGACTCCTCGAACACGGACTGCTCGTAGGCCAGCACATCGACCAATCGGTAGAGCACTCGCTTGCCGAATCGGCGTGGTGTCGGCCCACGCCCCAGCACAGCCCAGTTCTCCAGCGTCCTCGCGCTCATGCTCCAGCGTTCCGCCAGCTCACGGCGGTTAAGGAACCGCACCTCGGGTACTTCCATTACTCTCTTCCTTGCGTGTGTGTACATCATTTTATCGGCATTTGCCGTTTATACACACCACACTATCACGTAAACTCACGCCGTCAACCTTGAATCTCACGTAAATCCACACATTGCGCTATTCTGCTGTTCATGTCGTGGCAACAGGAACAAACCAACCGTGTCGGGCAGGCCGTCCGCGCGCTGCGCGGAACTCGCAGCGTGACGTGGGTGTCCGATGAGACCGAAAAACTCGGATGCAAGGTCACCAAGGCACTCATCACGGACATGGAAATAGGACGTAGAAAATACGTCGCTGTACACGAAATCTCAGTCCTCGCAGCAGCTCTCGGCGTCACACCCGCCGTCCTGCTGACATGGGGCGACATGCCCGACGCCGAGGTTGAGGTGCTCCCCGACCGCCGAGCACGCGCCGAACTCGTGGCCGACTGGTGGGGCGGGAAGCCGCTGGGCCAGGGACTCCCGCGAGATCAGAAAACCAGCGAACTGATGCACCTCACCCGCCAGCGTCAAGACACCAAGAAATTGCTCTTCCGAGCCCGGCTACGGCCGATTAAGGACACCACCCCCCTGGACCAGCGGCTCATAAAGGAACTCCGTGACCGCCTGGTGGCGCTCGAAGCCGACATCCGCGCGACGGGCGGCGTGATAGGTGACGGGGGCGACGATGGGTAGACCTGGACTCGGGCTCGGCCAGCACGGAAGGGTGAAGCGGACGCAACTCGGTCCTGGAAAGTGGGAGGCGCGGTGCTACTACCGCGACCTGTCAGGCGACGACTTGCGCCCACGGAAGCGGACGCCGCTGGGTGTCACCGACCGTCATGGTGCCGCCGCTGAGCAGGCGCTCCTGCAACACATCGAAGAACTGCGACGGACATCCCCCTTGGCAGCGACCGATTCCGAGGACGGTGCTATTAGCAAAAACACGCGGGTCACAACCCTGCTGCAGAGACGGCTCGACAGAATGGTCGAAGATAACGAGCCGGTGCGGACACGGGACACCTACAGGCTGCGGTTCAACTACTGGAACGCTAACGCTGAAGGACTGACGGTTGGCGAGTGCACACCTGGGCGGCTCTACCGAATCCTGGAGGCTGTGCAGGCGCAGCATGGTCACACTACAGCTAAGCAATTGCGCGGCAACCTGATTCGAGTTCTCGATGAGGCGGTGCGCGATGGTGTCGTGGATACTAACCCTGCCCGTGTTATCGCTGCTCCACCGAAACCGAGAGCGAAGCCCGAGACGCCCAAACGCAAAGCAGCGGAACCCATTGAAGCAGCTCAACTGCCCGCAGTGCTGAACGCGCTCGCAACATCCGACTACTGTCTCGAAGCCGACCTTACAGACCCCATCCTCATGCATATCGCCACCGGGTTGCGAGTTAGCGAGATCCTCGCGCTGCGATGGAAGGAATTCGCCCCTGCCGACAAGACGATTCAGGTCACAGGTCGCGTGGTACGCGGGACCGGAATCGGTTTGTTGCGCCAACCCGTCAACGATGAATCACGTAAGGGTGTCTCCCCGGTCATCGCACTGCCCAAGTTCGCCGTGGAGATGCTGGTTGCTCGCGCAGCCGAACCACGACCTGGCGGAATGGACCTCATTTTCCCCTCCTCGATAGGCACACTTCGTGACACCAACAACTTCGCCAAGCAGTGGCGGAAAGCCCGCGCCTCTCTCGGTGAGACCCTGGAAAAGACCACCGGCCATAGTTTCAGGAAGACCTTGGGCAACCTGGTCACCGACGAGAGGTCAGACCCCCGCATCGCCGCTGACGTGCTCGGACACACAAACGTGGCGACCACACTCAAGCACTATCTCCAGCGCAACAGAGTGCACCATGATGCCGCCGCGCTGGTCGAGAAGGCCGTCCGTGGGCCGAAACCCAGGAAACCTCGCAAGTCCTAAACCGACCATAAACCGACCATCTCGGGTCAAGGTCTCATACATCAAAGCTCGTATGTACCCTTTCAACAGGCGATTTTGTAGGGCGGGCGGGGCTCGAACCCGCGACCAATGGATTATGAGTCCACGGCTCTAACCAACTGAGCTACCGCCCCCAGCAGGTCACGACTCTAGCCGATCCCCCGCCGCGCCCCTGGAACCCAGGTCACCTGTGGTCGCGATCCACGTTGCACGAGGTCTCCTTGACCTCAGCAGACTGCAGGTTCGCCCGGCTTACGTTGTACTCGTACCAGGGCGCCGTCGGCCGCAAGCGATCCTTCATCCGCCCCTGCACGCACACCCGCACATCCTCGGGCAGCGACTTCGTCGCCGCGAACGCGTCGGCGGACAGATATCCCATGTACCGCTGATCGATCTTGCCGGTCTGCTCAAAGAACTGCACGTTGCGCTGCGCCACATAGCTTTCCGGGTTGAAGATGGCCAGCCCCAGCATCCCGAACGCCCCGACCGCCACCACCGCAGTGGGCAGCCACCGGGCACTCATCCGAATCCCCGCCACCAAGATCAGCACCAACACAAGACCCAAGCCCAGCTCGATCCAGCGCACCAGCAGCCGCTCCACGCTGTACCCGTAGGCGTTCTCATACAGCGACATCCGGTGAATGGCCGAGGCCACAATCACCAGCGTGGTCAGGCACAGCCCGCCGATCAGCACCCGCAAGAACAGCCGGTCACGAGCCTCCTCCCGCCCCGCGACCCGGATCGCCACCGCGATCACGCCCAGCACCAGGATGGTGACAAACAGCAGCTGCCAAAAGCCTTGCCGCGCATACTCTGCGTAGGTCAACCCCTCAGTGACCTGCACATGCTCGTCTCCTCCGAACAGGACCGAAATCTGCACACCCACAAACGCGATGAACAACAAGTTCAGCGCGGCCAGCGGCAGGCTCCACTCCCAGCGCGGCAGCCGCTTGGGCTCCGTCGGCGCCAGCCGGTCAAACGCCGGCGGCATGGCCAGCACGTAGATGGACCCCAACGCGAATCCGCCCACCAACACGCCGACGATCACCCGCCCGATCACATCCCAGAAGGATACGAACGGCATGACCCCGGAGATCAGTGCGCTGAATCGGGCATCGGCATCGGCCAGCAGCGCCCCGAACGCCACCACCAGCGCCACCGTGACCAGCACGACGATCGCCACCCGATCCGGGCTGACCTTGCGGCCACGCGACATCGTGCGGGTGCCGCGGCGCATCCAGCCCGCCACCCGCAGCGGCACCCGCACCATCACCAGCTGCCCATAGACCAGACCGGTCCAGGTGCTGGCGGGAGCGAGCGCATAGATAAACAGCGCCAGCGAGGTCAGCACGCATAAGGCGACCAGCCAATCCGCATCCCGCACGGTGGGCACCACCGCCAGACACAGCGCCAGCCCGACCGCGCCGATGCGCGTCGGTGTCCACCGCACCTTCTGCGTCGCGAACGCGGCGAGCGCCACCGCAAGCGCGGTCAGCATCCACCCCAGGCCTGGCAGCGAGGACCGCCAGCACAGCGCCGCAACCAACCCAGCACCGATGCCGCTGAGCAACGCGCCCTGCGTCATCTTCGATCGGATATCGCGCGGCCACGCCGTCAGGAACTTCGTCGGCGGCCCAAAGATCGGCACCGGCGGACGCGGCACGGGCGGCCCGGCAGGCGCACCCGGAACCGGTGCTCCCGGAATCGAATATGGGTACGGCGGCGGCACCATCGAACCAGTGGTCATGAATTCCCCTCCTCGTTGTTGAACTGCGGCAACGTGACGCGCACCCGGCAGCCGGGCGCGTCCACGATTTCGATGCGGCCGCCATGCAGATCGACGGCCCACTGCGCGATGGCCAGCCCCAAACCGGTGCCGCCATCACGCGATCCCCCGTGGGTGAATCGCTCGAATACTCGGGATCTTTCGTGCGGGGCGATGCCCGGCCCGGTGTCGGCGACCTCCAGCAGCAGCGCGTCGTTCTCGGTGTGCGCGAACACCGACACCTGTCCCCCGGGCGGGCTGTGTCGCGAGGCGTTGTCCAGCAGATTGGCCACCACCTGATGCAGCCGCGCGGTATCGGCGATCGCCATCAGGTCGAACGGTTCGACGGTCACGTGATAGCGCACCTGGCGCCCGGTCGTCTTCGCCTGGGCCACCGCATCATCGACGAACTCGCGCACCGCGAACGATTCGCGTTGCACCGGAACCGATCCGTTCTCCAGCTTCGAGAGATCCAGCAGGTCATCGACCAACCTGCCGAGCCGTTCGGTTTGTGCCAGCGCGGTTTTCAGTGTCGCCGGATCCGGCTCGGCCACCCCGTCGACAATGTTCTCCAGCACCGCCTGCAGCGCGGTGATGGGCGTGCGCAGCTCGTGCGAGACGTTGCCGACCAGCTCGCGCCGGTACCGTTCGGCGGACTGTAGCTCGGCGGCCATGTGGTTGAAAGCCGTTGCCAGCTGGCCCACTTCATCGCGGGAAGTCGAACGCACTCGGCGCGAGTAGTCGCCCTGGGCCATCGAACGCGCCGCCGCCGTCATATCGCGCAGCGGCGAGGTCATGCCGTGTGCCAGAAACCACGTCACCCCGAAGGACACGAACAACGCCAGGGTGAGCGCGTACCGCAGCTTCCACTCGGCGGTGATCCACAGCAGGCAGGTGGCGATCAGCAGCGCCACCCCCACGAGCACCGCCGTCTTGAACTTGAACGAGCGCAACGGATCCAGCGGGCGCGGTAGCAGTTCCAGCAGTTGGCTCATCGCGGTGCCTCCAACGCGTATCCGATGCCGTGCACGGTGCGGATCAGCTCCTGCCCGAGCTTGCGGCGCAGCGCCTTGATGTGGCTGTCGACGGTGCGCCGACCCGACGGCAGCCCCTCACTCCAGCCCCACACCTGATCGAGTAGGCGATCCCGGCTGATCGCCACCCGCGGGTTATCGGCCAGATACGCCAGCAGATCGAACTCGGTGCGGGTCAGGTGCACCTCGTCGTCGCGGTGATAGACGCGGCGCTCGGACACATCGATGCGCACCTGCCCGATGCGCACATCGGTGCTCGGCGGCGCGATCCGATCGGTGCGGCGCAGCAGCGCGGCCACCCGGGCCACCAGCACCCGCATGCTGAACGGCTTGGGCAGGTAGTCGTCGGCACCCACACCCAAACCCACCAGCATGTCGGTCTCGGTGCCGCGCGCGGTGAGCATCAGCACCGGGATGGGTACGTTGGCCTGCACCTGGCGGCACACTTCCAGCCCATCGAGCCCGGGCAGCATGACGTCCAGCACCATCAGGTCCGGCGGGTTTTCGCGGCAATGCCGCACCGCGTCCAGGCCGTTGTCCTCGGTGTCTACCGCGTACCCCTCCGCGCGCAGCCGTGCGGAAATGGACGCACAGATCGTTGGCTCGTCGTCGACAACCAAGATTCTTCGCTGGCCTTGCACATGAACAGGTTATTTGACGGTTGTGGGGATGGCTGGAGCCTTTTGTGAAGGTTCTGTGGAGACCCTTCCCGGCTCCCCTACTGAGCCGCGCTGACCGACGACATGTGGAAGTCGGGGATGCGCAGCGCCGGCATGGCCTGCCGCGTCGCGTAATCACTCCACTCGCGCGGCAGCGTGTATTCGGTGGCGCCCACCTGCGATACCCGCCGCAGCAGATCGATCGGGCTCTCGTTGAACCGGAAGTTGTTCACCGCGCCGGTGATCTGGCCGTCCCGCACCAGGTACACCCCGTCACGGGTCAGGCCGGTCAGCAGCAGCACCGTCGGGTCCACCTCGCGGATGTACCACAGCGTGGTCAGCAGCAGACCGTTCTCGGTGGCCGCGATCATCTGCTCCAGACTCTCGCTGCCTCCCCCGGTCATGATGAGATTGTCGGCACCTACCGTGGGAGCGGTATCGAATTCGGCGGCGTCGGCGCGTGAGTAGCTCAGCGCGTTGATCACGCCGTCGCGCACCCAATCGACACGCTCGATCCCGATGCCGTTATCGAACACCGACAACGATTCCCGCGAAATAGGCGTCGCCACAAAAGGACTGCTTTCCAAGCCCGGGTACGACGGGTCCGAGTACACCGTGATGGGCAGGTCCGTCAGGCGCTCGCCGATGCGGGTGCCGCCCGGCCCCGCGAAGGCGTTGCGTCCCTCATGCGCGCCGCGCCCGCCCATGGTCCACACCAGGTACTGCATCAGGTCCCCGGTGGCCGACGGCGGCAGCAGCGTCTCGTAGCGCCCAGCCTTGAACTCGATCTGATTCTGCGCGGCCGTGAGCCGTTCATTGAGCTGGCGCAGCAGCGATTCGGTGGGCACATCGACGAATTCGGGGGTGCATACTCCGGCCCAGGCGCTACCCACCCCGCGTTTGGCGTTGATCTCCACCTGGCCCGTCGGCTGGGTGAACCGGCGGCGCAGCCCCGTCGACGACGCTAAGAAGGTGGTCTGCCGTTCGTGGCGGGCGTAGCCGTACAGGGTATCGGGGCCGTCGAATCCGGTGGAGAGATCGGCTGCCAGCGAGCCGAACACCCCGGCACTGGTGGGCACGATCTCCGCATCCCAGCTCTCCCCCACGGCCTCACCGGGGCCCAGCAGCGGCATGGCATCGCGCGACGGCGGCGCCGAGGCGGCCTCGGCCTGGCTGGCCGCCACCAGATCGGCGAGCGCGGCCGGGTCGGCGTCCTCGGTGAGTACCGAGCCAACGCGGGTCTGATCCCCTTGCCGCAGAATCGATATCACCGCGATGCTGCGCTTCACCGACTCGCCGTTGGTGGTCATGGAGCTGCCCGCCCAGCGCAGCGAGGCCTCGCTGCTGTCCTGGATCAGGACGATGGTGTCATCGGCACCACCGCGTCGCGCGGCCTCGGCCAGCACATCCTCGGCGACCTGCTGTGCGGGGATCACGCGGCACCACCTTCCTGCTTGGTGTTGAGAACATTGACGCCACGGAAGAGCGCCGATGGGCAGCCATGGCTCACCGCTGCCACCTGTCCGGGCTGGGCCTTACCGCAGTTGAAGGCGCCGCCAAGGCGCCAGGTGGATTGGCCGCCAACGGCTTCCATCGACCCCCAGAAGTCAGTGGTGGTGGCCTGGTAGGCGACGTCACGCAGCTGCCCATCCAGCTTGCCGCCGCGGATGCGGTAGAACCGCTGCCCGGTGAACTGGAAGTTGTAGCGCTGCATATCGATTGACCACGACTTGTCGCCCACGATGTAGATGCCGTCCTCCACGGCGGAGATCAGATCGTCGGTGCTGCGCTCATCCGGGGAGGCCTGCAGCGACACATTGGCCATCCGCTGGATCGGCACATGGTGCGGCGAATCGGCGTACGAGCAGCCGTTGGAACGCTCCTGGCCCAGCCGCGGCGCAAACACGCGGTCCAGCTGGTAGCCAACGAAGATGCCGTCGCGCACCAGGTCCCAGCGCTGCGAGGCCACCCCCTCATCGTCGTATCCGACCGAGGCCAGGCCGTGCACCTCGTTGCGGTCGGCGGTGACGTTCATGACGGGCGAGCCGTATTTCATGGTGCCCAGCTTGTCGGGGGTGGCGAATGACGTGCCCGCGTAGGCGGCCTCGTAGCCGATGGCCCTGTCGTATTCGGTGGCGTGGCCGATGGATTCGTGGATGGTGAGCCACAGGTTGGTGGGGTCGATCACCAGGTCGGTGGGTCCGGCGACCACGCTGGGCGCCTTCACCTTCTCGGTGAGCAGCTCCGGGATCTCACGCAGTTCGGTGCTCCAGTCCCACACGCCGTCGCTCCCGATGGCCTCCCAGCCACGGCCCATCGGCGGGGCCAGGGTGCGCATCGAATCAAACGTGCCGTCAGCCGTGTTGATGGCGATGGCGTCCAGCTGCGACATCACCCGCACCCGCTGCTGGGTGATCGACGAGCCGAATGTGTCGGCGTAGAAGGTCTGCTCCTTGACCGCCGTCAGCGACGCCGAGGAGTGGTCCACCCCATCGGAGGCCAACAACCGGGCCGAATACTCCTGCAGCACCGCGATCTTGTCCGCCTGCGGCACCCCGAACGGGTCGATCTCGTACTCGGACACCCACTGCACGTCGGCGTAGACAGGCTCGGCCGCCAGCTCGACGCGCTCGCGGTTCAAGCTGCGCAGTCCCCGGGCGACGGCCACGGCCCGGCGCGCGGTCTCGGCGGCGGCCGTCGTATCGAGCTGCACATGCGAGGCGAATCCCCACGTGCCGTCAACGATCACCCGCACCGCCAGACCGATGGTGCGGCCGGACACCGCGGTCTCGACCTGCTCGTCGCGCAGCATCAGCTCCTCGTTGATCAGCCGATGGATGCGCAGATCGGCATAGCTGGCGCCAGCGGCGCGCGCCGCGTTCAGGGCAGCGTCGGCGAGTTCAGCGCGAGGTAGCGCCAGGAAATCGGAATCTACGGACCGAGTCACGTGCCCAACGCTACCGGGAGCGTCCACGATTTAATGGTCCCGTGAGTCGGTCGAAGCAGACAGCCGTCGCCTACGGGCTGTTGGCCCCGAGCCTGTTCGGGGTCGCGGCGTTTCTGTTGCTGCCCATCCTGGTGGTGGTGTGGCTAAGCCTGTGCCGCTGGGATCTGTTGGGCCCCATCGAATTCGTCGGCCTGGACAATTGGCGTTCGGTGCTTTCCGACGGCGCCTTCGGACATTCCCTGCTGGTGACGCTGCTCTTTGTGGCGCTGGTGATCCCGGTGCAGACGGCACTCGGCCTGGCGGCGGCGACGCTGTTGGTGCGCGGACTGCCCGGCACCGTGTTGTTCCGGACCATCTATGTGATTCCGTGGATCTGCGCCCCGCTGGCCATCGGTGTGCTGTGGCATTGGATGCTGGCACCCACCGACGGCGTGGTCAATGCGCTTCTGGGACAACGCATCGAGTGGCTCACCGATCCATCCCTGGCGCTGCCGGTGGTGGCAGCGGTCAGTGTGTGGACCAACGTCGGCTACGTGGCGTTGTTCTTCATGGCGGGTCTGTTGGCCATTCCCCGCGATGTGCACAACGCGGCGCGGGTGGACGGCGCGACGGCCTGGCAGCGGTTCCGCCGCATCACCCTGCCGATGCTGCGGCCCACCTTCTTCTTCGTGCTCGTCACCGGTGTGGTGAGCGCGGTGCAGACCTTCGACACCGTGTACGCCCTGACCAGCGGCGGCCCACAAAACCGCACCGACCTGGCCGCGCACCGCGTGTACGCCGAGGCGTTTGAGGCGGCGCATGTCGGGCGCTCGGCGGCGATGTCGCTGATCCTGTTTCTGATCCTGGTGATCATCACGGTGATCCAGCACCGCTACTTTCGATCCAGGGTCAGTTACGACCTGGTGTAGCGCCGCGAGCGGTTTGCCGGCATTTCCGCAGAAATTTCCCGGGAACTTATCGCCCCGCTCGTTCGACCAATCAGCGTGCCCGGAAAATACGGCCTGACCAGGACCTTAAAGGTTCCTGTGAGTGATAGTGGCCCGCTGCGGTGACCGCGCCGATCTGGATGGCATTGCCGCCCGAGGTGCATTCGACGCTGCTGTCTAGTGGGCCAGGTCCGGGTCCCCTACTGGCTGCCGCGACGCAGTGGTCATCGCTGGGTGCCGAGTACGCGGCGGCGGCCAGTGAACTCACCGCAATGCTCGGCGCGGTTCAGGCCGGAGCGTGGCAGGGCCCAAGCGCCGACCAGTACACCGCCGCGCACGGCCCGTATCTGGATTGGCTGCTAGACAGCGGAGTGAAGAGTACGTTTGCGGCGGCCTTGCATGAGACCGCGGCCGGCGCCTACACCGCTGCCCTGGCCGCAATGCCTTCCCTGCCCGAGCTCGCCGCCAACCACGCCCTGCACGGGGCGCTGGTGGCCACCAACTTCTTCGGGGTCAACACCATCCCCATCGCGGTGAACGAGGCCGACTACATCCGCATGTGGATCCAGGCCGCCCAGACCATGACGGTCTATGAGGCCGTCGCCGCATCGGCGCTCGCCGCGGTGCCGGTCACCACCCCGGCACCGGCGATCCTGGCGCCCGGCGGCGAGGCCGCGTCCACCTCCGCAGTGACGCAAAGCGCCGCTGCCGCCCCGGCCGCCGAGGCGGGTCGCAGCCTCGATCAAGCCGATGCCACCGCAACCGCGCAGAGCACCACCTCATGGCAGGACCAGCTGGCAGCCCTCATCCAGCAATACACCAGCAACTTCGCGTGGCCGGTCTCCAAGGACCTGAATCCTGGCGGCTGGCCCATCCCAGCGGTGCCGTTCGCCAATGGGCTGACCAACCTGCTGTCGAGCATTCCGGGCATGAGCCCGGCGCTGGCCAGTGCACTCGCCTGGGCGACCTTCCACACCTTGATGATCTTCTGGCCCATCGGGCAGACCGTCATTCAAGCCGCGGTGATCGGCGCGGCCGTGGCCGCGGTGCCTGCCGCCGTTGCCGCGACCGGCTCCCTCGGGGCACTGGGCGCGCTCGGCGCCGTGGGTGCCGGAGTCCCTGCCCCGGTGCCCGCGCCCGCGGCGACCGCGCCGGTGGGTGGCGCCCCGGCCATGACCACCACCTCGGCACCCGCACCGTCACCTACCGTCGTGCACACCAGCAGCGTGGGCACGTCGGCACCGTCGCCGGCGCCCGCACCCAGCGGCGGCGGACCGGCGGCAGGCGGCCCTGGCCCGGGAATCGGGCCCACCACGTCCAACCCGCTGGGCGCGGGCCTGGGCGAATCGTTCTATGCCGCACAGGCCTCCGGGCTGGGCACGGGAAACACGCTCGCCGAACGCCGCGCGCGGCGCCGGGAGCGCGACCTCGCCGACGAGCTCTCGAGCGGCGAGGACGCCGCGCTCTCCCAGGATGAATCCGCGCGTGAACGGCTACGCGCACACGCCGGCGACCGAGGGCTGGGTCGCGAATACATGGACCTGGAGAACGAGGTTTCGGCCACCAGCCGCGGGATCGGATCACTCGGTGTGGGCGCGGTGCCGCCCGCGGCGGGCAAGGTGACCGTCACCCGCGGGACCCTCGACGGCACCCGGACTGTTCCGATGATGCCCAGCAGCTGGCAACCCGACGGCTCCGGGTGAGGTTCCCGCGGCGCTGATCCAGCCCACTACTGTCTTCTCATGCGCACGAACCTCGGGGTCTGTCAGGCCCCGTGCCGCAGCGAGTTGATGGCGATGAAAAATGCGAACACCGCGATCAGGCCGTACAGACTGAAGCGCCGCCACGGATTGGGCTGCAGAGAACGCCCGGCCAGAATCTCCTCGGCCTGCTCCTTGGCGATGGGCGCCGCTGCCCAGCCATGCTCGGTCAAGGTGTGTATGAGGTAATTCCCACCGAAGGTCACGGTAAAAACGAAGAACAAGTGAAAGTAGCGGTACGCGAATGTCAGCATTTGAGTCGGCGACAGCTCAAGCTGATTCGAGCGCCCACCCCACCCCCAGAACAACAATGGAAATCCCCTCCACATGAAGTCAACCGGAACGTCGACGGCGAGAGCGTATCACCGCCCCTTGGCAGCGCTCGGGGATTGCTCTAGAAATCTCTCTGTCTATGTACTGCTGATAGTCGGGGCGGCAATTACCCTCGGCCCGTTCGCATTCGCACTGTCGGCGTCACTGAAGACCACGCGTCAGTTCGCCACCGGTACGCCGCTGTCGCCGCCAAATCCGCTCACACTCGCTAACTACGCCGGGCTGGCCGACGCCGGGTTTGGGCGCGCCGCGGTGGTAACGGTGCTAATGACGGCGATCATCGCGATCGGCCAGCTGACGTTCTCGGTCTTGGCCGCGTATGCCTTTGCGCGGCTACGATTCCCGGGCCGCGACGGACTGTTCTGGGTGTACCTGGCGACGTTGATGATCCCCGCGACGGTGACCGTGGTGCCGATGTACTTGATGCTGACGCAGGTAGGTCTGCGGAACACGTTCTGGGCGTTGGTCATCCCGTTCATGTTCGGCTCGCCGTACGCGATCTTCTTGTTGCGCGAGCATTTCCGTACCATTCCCGACGACCTGATTCGTGCCGCGCGTCTGGACGGTGCCAACACGCTCGACATCCTGTGGCATGTGGTGGTACCGGTGAGCCGCCCGATCCTGATCACGCTCACCCTCATCACCGTGGTGTCACAGTGGAACAACTTCATGTGGCCGTTGGTGATCACCAGCGGAGGCAATTGGCGGGTGCTGACCGTCGCGACTGCCGGGTTGCAGTCTCAGTTCAACGCGCAATGGCCCATCGTGATGGCGGCGACCACCGTGGCGATCGTGCCGTTGGTGATCCTGTTCGTGGCGTTCCAGAAGTACATCGTCCGTTCCATCACCCTGAGCGGACTTAAATGAAGGCCTCCACGCGCGCCGCCCTCACCCTCGGGCTGGTCGCGCTGCTGCTGTTCGGGGTCGCGGCCTGGCTGGGGATTCCCAAGACCCCGCACGGCAAAACGGTGGTGACTATTCGGGTCTGGGACCAGCAGGTGGCCCAGGCGTACCGCAGCTCGTTCGACGAGTTCAGCCGGCGCAATCCGGATATTCAGGTCGCGGTGACAGTCACCTCGTACGCGAGTTACTTCAACAGCCTGCGCACCGATGTGGCCGGGCACGGCGCCGACGACATCTTCTGGCTCAGTAACGCCTATCTGTCCGACTACGCCGACACCGGAAACCTCGTTCCCGTAACACCGCAGGCCAACTGGGACCCGTCCGTCGTCACGCAATTCACCCGGGGCGGCAAGCTCTGGGGTGTGCCGCAGCTCAGTGACGCCGGGATTGCGCTGTACTACAACAAGAATCTGCTCGACGCGGCACAGGTCGACCCGGCGGAGCTGGCCGAGCTGCGCTGGGACCCCGACCCCGAGGTGGACACCCTGCGCCCGCTGTTGCACCGCCTCACCCCGCCTGGGCAGTGGGGATACAACGCCGCCAACGACTTACAGGGAATCTATCTGAACTATCTCGGGTCGGCGGGTGCGGTGTTCCAGGCCGACAACAAATTCGCCTTCGCCAATCCCCGCGCCGAGATGGCGTTCACCTACCTGGTGGACCTCATCAACGTCGACAAGGTGGCGCCCTCGGCGGCCGACACCAACGACAACAACGACTTCTCCCGCAATCAGTTTCTGCAGGGACGGATGGCGCTGTTCCAGTCGGGCACCTACAACCTGGCGCAGATCCAGGCGAACGCCCCCTTCCCCTGGGGTGTGGCGATGATGCCGGCCGGACCGCAGGGGCGCGTCAGTGTCACCAACGGGATTGTGGCCGCCGCGAATTCGTCGTCGCCGCACCCCGATGCGGTGCAGCGGGTGCTGGCCTGGATGGGGAGCGTCGACGGGAACGCCTTCCTGGGCCGCAGCGGCTCCGCGATTCCCGCGGTGCTGAGCGCACGGGAACCGTACTTTCAGCACTGGGCAGATAAGGGCGTCGACGTCTCCCCCTTCTTCGAGGTACTCGACGGTCAGCACATCGCCGCACCCGGCGGGCAGGGGTTCGGGGCCGGATTCGCGGCGCTGAAGCCATACTTCGCCGAAATGTTCCTGGGCCGCATGGATGTGCACACGGCACTGCAGCAGGCACAACACGCAGCGAATAGGGCGCTGGAGCGGTAGCCCCACGCCGAGTGTGCGAATCGTGTCGAAATCCCGCCGAAAATCGACACAAACCGCACGCTCGATTTTCTTACGCGACGAACCCGACGATCTCAGACCCGGTGTCGTAGCCATTACATGACACCACCCGAGGCGATCAACGCAATGACGCTGGCCGCAGTCACGGGAACGACGTCAAAAGGCGATCGAAGACCCAACGCCGCGACAGCCAGCACAATCCCTGTGACTCCCGCTGACGCGGCTCCTCCGACGATCGCGGAACCCACCCATCGATACTTCTCCGCCACTGCTCCCCCTCCCCGGACGCCTCGCGCTACAGCACCTCGAACAATACGACGGCCGTTCCCACCGCGATCACCAGCAGCAACGCGATGGCGTCATTGAGACCGGGCCGGGCAGGGTGTGCCGAGATCTGACCGGTACCACCGCGCGCGGTGATGGCATCCCCCATCTCCGATGCGCGGCGCAGCGCGGCGGTGATCGCCGCGGTCAGCATGTCGACGGCCTCGGCGATCCATCGCAAGCCACGCCGCCCGCGCCTGCCCTCACGCACCTGCGGCGGACGCAGTCTGCGCGCGGCGATCAGCACCCGGAACTCGTCGGACAGCATCGGGAATGAGCGCAAAGCCAGCGCCAGGGTTGCGGCGCGCTCGTCTACCGGAATCCCGAAGACCTTCAACGGCCTCCCCAGCACCGCCACCGCGGGCGCGATCTCGGAAACGTTCGTTGTCCACGACACCATGGCACCCGTACCGAGCAGCACCGCCGCGACCGCCGTCGTGCGTGCCACCGCGAGCACACCGTGGAATCCGATGGTGAGCCCGCCGATATGCCAGAAGGGCGGTCCGCCGCTGAAGAACACGGTGAGACTGCCGCCGATCACCAACGCCACCATCCAGATCGGAATGGTGGGCACGGCGCCGCGCGGGATATGCGCCAACCAGGCGGTGAGAACCACCAGGGCGGCCACCGCGCCGATCGCCGTCCAGGTGGGGAAAAATGTCAGTAGCGCCGAAATAAGGAAGACCGCAAGAAGTTTGGTCCCGGCCCACAGCTCGTGGATCGTCGACGTACCGGGTACCGGGCGCAGCAGCACCACCGGGCGGCGTGGGGCACGTGTCTTCGCCATCAGCGGCTCCCCGATCCGACAGCTTCGGGCAACAGCACACCGGATTGCAGGTGCACGGTCCGCGGGCACAGTTCCTGCATGCCGTCGAAGTCATGCGAGATGACCACGATGGTGAGCCGTTCGCGCTCGCGCACCTCCACCAGCAGCCGCAACAGACCCGCCTGCGCCTCCGCGTCCAGACCGGCCAGCGGCTCATCGAGGATCAGCGCGCGCGGTGAGCGGGCCAGCAATCCGGCCAGCACCACGCGGCGCATCTGGCCACCGCTGAGTTGGTCGATCGGCCGCTTGGCGAGGTCCGCATCCAGCCCCACGCTGGCCAGGGCCCGCACCACGCGGTCGGTGTCGCGACCGGAAAAACCTGCTGCCGAGGCGATTTCATAATCGACGCGGCTGCGTAGCAGCTGCAACCGGGCGGCCTGGAAGCTGATGGCCACCGACCCCACCTGATCGGACACCGGGCGCCCGTCCAGCAGGCACTGCCCGGCCGTCGGTTTGGTCAGCCCGGCCGCGATCCACGCGAACGTGGACTTGCCCGAGCCGTTGCCGCCGTGAATGAGCACCCCGTCGCCCTCATGCACCGTCAACGACACATCACGCAATGCCGATTTCGCCCACGGTGTTCCGCTGGCGTATTCATGCCCCACGGAATCGAATTCGAGTACCACCGGGGACTCGCTGTCGGGCGGCGCCGCCGAGGTCGTCGGCACCGGCACGGTCTGGATCGCGGTCAGTGCCGCCTTACCGTTGACCGCACGCAGAGCAACTTCGCGGTCGGCGGCCGCCGCCTCGGACTGAAAATGTGTGATGTGCACCAGCGACATTCGGTGCTGCTGGGTGAGCCGGGACAGCACCCCCAACAGATCCTGTCGCCCCTGCGGGTCGACCATGCTGGTGATCTCGTCGGCAACCAGCAGCGACGGGTCACGCGCCAGGGCCGAGGCCACCGCCAAGCGCTGCAGCTCGCCGCCGGACAGCGAGGAGGTGCTGTGCTCCCCCATCCCTTCCAGACCGACCTCGCGCAGCAGGCCCTCGATATCGACCTTGTGATCGGCGGGCAGACCCCACACCACGTCGTCGGCGACCTTGGTGCCCAGCACCTGACTTTCCGGGTGCTGCATGACGATTGCGGTACCACCGATGGCGCCCAGGCCCACCGAACCGGGCCGCTCGATCTGGCCCGACGTCGGTTCACGGCCGGCGAGGATGCGCATCAACGTGCTCTTGCCGGAGCCATTGGGACCGGTGATCGCGACATGTTCGCCGACATCGATACTCATGGAAAGCGGGGCCAGCGCGTCGGATTCACCCCGTGGATAGCGGAATCGCACCTCATGCAGACGGGCCGGCACCGGACCCACCGCCCCCGCCGCCGCCGGCGGATCGAGCTGGTGCACGTCGGGAATCACCGACAGGCGCCGGATCACCCGGGACAGCACCCACCACCCGAACATGGTGTTCAACAACACGAAGGTGAAGACAATGCCGCCGATGAACCACATCCAGTTGCGCATCGCAAAGTCGATGGCGTTTGTCGCGTTCACGCCCACCGCCTCCAGATGCGGGATATGCCCGATCATCTTGAACAGGCCCTCCAGCGAGGCACGCAGCGCGTCGAAAAGCAGCGTGCGCATCCGGTTCAGCAGCGTCAGCGCACCCACCGACAGGGCGGCGATGATCGCGCTACAGATCACGCCGATCACTGTCAGCAGTGGCATGCCGTGACCGCGACGGCGCACCACACCCGTCAGGCCGCCGATGTAGACGCACTGGCACATGGCGATGAATCCGCCCAGGCCGGCCAGCAGGAAGGCGATGACCCCACCCGCCACGGCGGCGGCCAGCAGCACCCGGATGCGGTAGCGATAACCCAGCAGACCCATGGGCACGGCACCGAGCAGTTGCACGGCGCCGAAGATCGGCAAGGTGATTCCGACGATGACCATGGCCGCGGTGAGCGCGGACATGACGGCCGCCTGAGCCAATTCATCGGGCTTCAACGGCACCCTGGCGAAATTCACTTCACAATTCTGCCAGCAGGTTTACCCGCTCTCAGGACATTCTCAGTTTGGCGCGGCGAGCGCTAATTCACCGCGACGCCGATCAGATGGCCTATCACGTAGGTGGCGCCAATCGCGATGGCACCGAATGCCAACTGCCGCAACGCGCTCAGCCATCGTGGCCGCGAGGTGAAACTTCCGGCGACCCATCCGGCGATGAGCAGGCCCACGCCGCCACAGATCAGCCCCGCCAGCAGTGACGCGAATCCCAACAGGAACGGAATCAACGGAACCACCGCGCCCACCGAGAAGGTCACGAACGACGAGAGGGCAGCCACCCACGGCGACGGGGTCTCGTTCGGATTGATGCCGAGCTCGCGGGTGAGATGGATCGTCACCGCAGTGTTCTCGTCCTGGTGGATCTCGTCGGCCGCGGCCTGAGCGGTCTGCGGTGAGAGGCCGATATCGCCGAGCATGGAGATCAGTTCCTGCTTCTCGGCATCCGGGTGCAGCTGGATGGCGCGACGCTCCACGCCCGCCTCGTGCTCGATCTGCGAATTGGACGTCGACACCGAGGTGAACTCGCCCAGTGCCATCGAAAAAGCACCCGCCACCAGACTGGCAGCCCCGGTGAGCACTATCGCGTGCGAGTCGAGTCCACTGGCGCCCACGCCGGCAACCAGAGCAGTGTTGGTTACCAGGCCGTCCATGGCGCCGAACGTGGCCGCACGCAACCATCCCCCGGACACGTCCGGGTGCGTGTGGTCAAATTCATGCGGTAGTTCGGCAGATCCCGCAGAGCCGTCGATTGCCACGATGATTGAATCTACTTCCAGATCGCTGAAAACGCACAGCTCAGAGGGGAATTACCTGTATGAATCGCTCATTGACCGTTTTCGGCACCGTGGTGTTGACCGGCGGCCTCCTGATGGCGTGTTCCAACGATGACAAGAAGGACGAGTCCGCGAGCTCATCGTCCAGCAGCAGCGCCACCACCTCCGCGGCCGCAGCAAGCACCTTCGACATCGCGAAGATCGATGCCATCAAGGACCAGTTTCCCGCCGGATACACCGTCGAGGTGCAGCCCAAGACCACCGTCACCCAGCAGATGCTCGATCAGATGAAGGGCATCTTCGATAAGGCCACCTTCACCCCGCAGGAATGCGCCGACAAGATGCTGGGCGCCTTCCCGCAGGTGACCGGAACCACGATGCAGGGCGTGACCGGCGCCAAGGACGGCGCGGACCCGATGTCCAAGTCCATGATCATCGCCGCGGCGATGGAGACCGTTAACCCGATTCCCGCCGACACCACCGGCGGCGCCTGCGACAAGTTCACCCTGTCGATCGCCGGCATGGCGGATGGCACCGGCGAGAAGATCGACGCGCCCGCCATCGACGGCGTGCAGACGACCGGCACCTCGACCAGCATCAAGATCAGCGCGCCCGGCATGGAGAAGGAAATGGCGCAGGTCGCCTACTCGGCGCAGCTCGACGACCACCACGCCATTTCGGTGTCCGGTATGGGTGATGTCGATCGCAACGACCTCTCCGATGTCTTCGTCAAGGCCGTCAACGCCGTTAAGGGATAGGGCGTACCGGGATGCCCGCCCCAACAGCTAGCGGCGGGTATCCCGGGGCTCCCCAGTAAGCTCCCGGCGGGTAATAGCCGTAGCCGTACCAGGCCGAACTGGGCACACCCTCGCAACGGGTGGTATACCCGGCCGTCGCGCAGACCGTGGCCTGGGCAGAGCCCGCGGACCGGCTGGACAAAACAAATGGCGCTGAAGCCAGAGCTCCGGCAATAAACACGGAGCAGAGAATTCGCGCCACATTATGTGGTCGCTTCATGCCTCCAGGATAGTCCTCTCCCAGCGCCTTTCACGCAAAGGTGATACACCTCCCTCATGGCCGAACGCGTTACCTTCCCCAGTTGCACCGGACCCACTCTCACCGGAGTCATCGACAGACCTGAAGGCCCCATTCGGGGCTGGGGTGTCTTCTCCCACGGGTTCACCCTGGGCAAGGACTGCCCTGCCGCGGCCCGGATTTGCAAGCAACTGGCCAAAGACGGCATCGCGATGATGCGGTTCGACGCCCTCGGGCTCGGCGATTCTGAGGGCGACTGGGGCGACGGATCATTCACCGTAAAAGCGAAAGACGTTATTCAGGCGTGCACATTCATGGCCGAACGCGGAACACCGGCCGACATTCTGATCGGGCATTCCTTTGGCGGGGCCGCAGCATTGGCGGCCGCGCGGGAATCCCCCGGGGTGCGTGCCGTAGTCACCGTGGGAGCGCCGATGGATCCGGTGCACGCCGAGATCCAATACGACGCCGTGGTCGAGACGGTGCTCGCCGAGGGCAGCGCCACCTGGATGATCGGCGGGAAGGCGCTGACGCTGAAACGCGCCTTCGTCGAGGATGTCCGCACCGCAGACCTACAAGAGAAAATCCGGAGCCTGCGCCTACCGCTGTTGATCCTGCACTCGCCCACCGACAACACCGTGGGAATCGAGAACGCGAGCCGGATCTTTCAGACCGCGCGGCACCCGCGCAGCTTTGTCTCCCTTGAGGGTTCCAACCATTTTCTGTTCGGGCCCGGAGAGGCGCGGCGTGCGGGCCGGATCATCGGCGCGTGGGCGGACGCGTATCTGGACGGCTGATCATCAAGCATCGACTCTCTGCAGCATCGATATGTGAGGTTTACTGATCCGGTGACCATGGATTTCGCGGTGATCCCTGCCGAGTTCAACACTCGCGAGGAAGCGCTAAACGCCTGCGACGCAATGTATAACGAGCCGGAAGGCGAGCCTCCGAGCGCCGTTCTCGACATGATCGCGGAGCTTGACCGCACCGATGCCTTCGCCGAAGAGGGCGGGTTCCTGTCGATGTGGCCGGTTGATTCCAGCGCGCGTGGCATGGTGCTATGCACCCGCTGGCCGGAGTGGGATCGGACGATTTACACCCTGCTGACAATGACGAAAGACCGCGGCTTGGCGATGGTCGATCTGCAACGCCGCCAGGTATTCGATCCCCGCGGGCGCACCGATGTCGAAGTGCTCATCGCCAACGGAACCAAGCTGCCATACCTGTCCGAACAGATCGTGGTCGACGTGATGAACGACCAGGACTACTACGGCGACTACATCATTGCGGAATGCGCCGAGAACACCTACGTCCAGGCGCTATACAAGCCCGGCGAACAGTGCCAGGTGGAGTATCGGGACGGTAGCCCGGATCGGCACTTCCAGACGCTTACCGCGGACCGGTCGCTGGTACCACGCTTGTTCGCGGCATGGCTTCACGACGGCCCCACGGCGGGTCTTCTGCAGGCCCAACAATGGCAACGCCTGGAGTTCTGAGCTCAACAAGGAAGTACGAGCCCGTAATCCTTTGTCTTGCTGCGTTTTTCAGCCCAGTGCCGGCATTCGCGTGCTGACATCGATATACGGCCACTTGCATGGACGTACACGACGCGCTCACCTAGACGGCACAATCCTGCGCGGTCGCGGATTCGTAGCTACGCCGAGGTTGGCGCGGCTTCCTCAGACGCGTCAACGACATTCTGATCGCCACATAGTCGCAGGTTACGCATTAGTTCGATCTGAATACGAAGCCAGAAGTCCTGGTGTAGCAAACATTGAAGTTACGCGGATACCTAGACATAATCTGTGATGGTCTGCCATGATCCCTGAATTGGATATGCCTGCGCGCGGGGTGCAGCAAGTATCAGGAGGGGCCAGTTTCGCATGGTTATGAGTGATCGTTGGCGCATGTCACCAGGTTTGCGACGGGTGTCGGCAGCACTGGCCGTGGTGGCACTTGCCATCGGTGGAGCGAAGGTGGCCAGCGACCACACGATGCCCGGGAACGGCTTTTCGACGATGCAGACCGCTGCCGCGGATCCGACAGGTCCCACGGGCGGACCTAGCGGGGGCCCGGGCGGAATGAATGGATCCCAATTCCAGCCGCCAGGCTTGCCACCTCAGATGCCTGACTATCAGGGCGGTATCAACCAGCCACCACTGGATCAAAACTCGGGGATCAGCATATACAACAGCGGTAATCCGCAAGCGCCGCAGCAGGTTCCGGGCCAGCAGGCTGGACAGCAACCTCAGCCGGGCCAGCAGCCTGCCCATGGCACTCAGATCCCCGACTATCAGACCGCGACGCCGTACACCGAGGGTCCAGGCAAGGCGAACCCGGATTACCAAGCGCCGCAACAACAGTCACCACAGCATCCTCAGCAGGGCCAGCAGCCCAGTCAGGCCCCGACTCAGACTGAGCAACCACAGGAACCGACACCGACTGAGTCCCCGCGCGAGGAACCGAATAGTAAGTCCGACAAGGACTCCACTCAGGAGCAGGAGCGCGACGAATACAAGTGCCTTAGCAATCCGCCTGTCATGAAGTTCGTCTCCATGAAGGGCCAGGTGCACTTGCGGCTAGCCGGGGGTGGAGGTTGTGAGAACTGCAAGGAAGAGCAGCCCAAGGAAAAGCCAAATGACTGTGGCACTAAATATGTGTCCAATGTTGGAATCAGAGCCGCAGCTGAAGGCGTAGAGGGTGGCAAAGAATCCATCATGATCTTCTACACTGACGCTGCTCGGTCTGCCGGCACAAACTCGGGAGCCGCGATTCTCTCAGCGGACAAACCAGAAGAGCTACGAGAGTTCCCCGCGACTATCGCGCCGGATTCGAAGGCGGCATATGACATGTGGGGGGAGATAGCATGCCATGCCCAGGCGAGCCAGCTGACGAGCCCGTCGGATCCTTCGAAGTCTCTCAATGACCGCTTGACCAGTAATCGAGATAGCGTTTTCCAGCAGTTCCTCTGCCACTTTTATGGGGCCCCGAAGAAGTTCTGGGATGGCCCGGGAGGCAGGTACAAGGAGTCATGGAATCTTGAATGGGCACGGCCCGCGATAGGAACCTTCGCTTTCGCACGATCCTTCTGCAACCCATAACGTCGACGAGGAACTGATGACCAGAAAAATTCAGTGGGCCGCCATCGCAAGCACCGTGGTCGCGGCCGTATGGTTCTACTTCTGGTGGACAGCACCTCCAGTCATGGGCGCAGACGGACTGGAGAAAGCACGGATTCCAGCTGGCCTGATAGTTTTCGCTTCTGCTGCCTTGCTGGCGTGGTGGTGTTTTGCGGTCCTGCGGATAACCAAGCAGGACATCAATTCATTCAAGAATCCGCACATGATCGCAGCCCTCGCGCTCGCGTCGGTCCCCCTGTTGTCTTCCGCATTCATCGCACTGTTCGTCATCGAGGTGCTGGGCGTCTGGATGTTCATTTGGGTGGGGCTGCCGTGCTTACTTTTCAGCTTCCTCATGGCGCTCGTCGCAGGACCCGGCACCGGCAGTTCGGGTTCGAAGATCAGCCAGTATCTACGCGAAGAGGAGAACAACCGCCGCAAGAAACGCACAAGAATTGTGGTCGGCGCATGTGGGGCGATGGTTTTGCTCGTCGGTGTGGCATTCGTGATAGTTGGTGTGCCGTCGGTGGGAGGCGGATCAGACTCCACCCCCAGTTCGTCCCACTACAGCGCCTCTGAGTCCGACAACTTCTCTGATATAGACAGAGAATTCAGGCCCTCGACCGAGCGTTCCCCGCTAGGCGGGGTCGGCGATTGCATCGCTCTTAGTGGCCCGGCGAAGAACGATGTGACAATCCAGAAAGTAGATTGCTCAGCGAAAGACGCCACGTACAGGATTTTTCAACTAACGCGTCAATCGCACGAATGCGCAAGCGACTCCGACCAGGAATACGCACCCAAAAAGACCGACGAGGGCGATCTCTTCTTGTGTCTGGACTACAACTGGAGCCGCGATCTATGTATTTTTCCAGGTGCTGCCACGGGTCGATGGCACGCTGTACGGGATGTGTGCGGGCCTGGCGGCGAGCGACCGGTCAAAGTCCTCTATGGGGTAGCAAATGCGCAAGATTGCAAGGCGGGCGGCTTCGCGCATCCGGTACGTAAGTTCACTGTGTGCACGGAGACACAGAGATAACGCGTTTCCCTGTCTCGCCGAACTTACTTAGATCTCACAGACGGTCACCATCACTCACGTCTTGTTCGCGCGGTTCCACGCGATTGTGTTTCCGCGTTCCATATAACTGAGCTTGATAGTCGACACACTGACGCTCAGCGGGGCATACAAGAAGTCGACGGGCCCGTAGGGCAAACTGAATGTCAGCCATAGGACGCAAGCATTCTCATCCCCGGGAGTCGGTTTTCGGGGCGTCTGACCCCACCTGGCGAGGTCCCAGGTACCGGAGTAGGTGTCACCTAACGCGCTGTGGAGCAACGTGCCATCCGGATTGAGGATGTTAACGCCGGGAGAGTCTTGTTCGTTCCACGTACCGACGAATTGGTCTCGGATGAAGCGGCCCTCGCATGCCGAGGCTTTCGGCTTAACCTCTGGTGGTTTGGGGCCTGAATGAGTGCAGGCGGAGGCCACCAAACAGAGCGCGACTACCAAGGCGAATCGCATCGTTTATCTCTGTACTACTACCGGTTTCACTCGAACTTCACATCCCAGCCAAGGGCCTTGTAGCGGCGCACCTCCCGCTCCCGCGCCGCCTTTTCGGCCTTCTCCTGCTCGGACCAGTCACCGATAACCCCCGGTGAAGCTGATGGCATATCACCCATGAATTCGTCGGTGTTGTCGTAGTTGATCAGGATCTGCGGCGTCGCGTGATCGTCATCGTCCTCCCCCTTGCCTCCACGACCATGCCCGCCGGCACCGCCCATCATGCCCATCGGACCGCCACGCACACCGGCTGCACCCACGGCCGCCGGATTCACGCCGCCAGCACCGCTACCGCTTACCGCACCGCCGGGCAGACCACCACCACGCAGCCCGCTCAGCCCACCCGGACCGCTCAACGCAGTGCCCGAGCCGCCCCCACCAGTACCGGTCGATGACGGAGAGAATCCTGCAGCAGTGGTGCTGCCCAACGGCAACCCCGAACCACCAGAGCCAGAACCCAATCCAGAACCCAGACCATTACCCGAACCACTGCCACCCGATCCGGATCCTTGGCCACCGCCGGAGCCGCCGCCCGAGCCCTGACCAGCGCCCTGCCCTTGGCCTTGGCCCGCACCGGCCTGCTGGCCTTCGCCACCCGCCAACTGAGGCTTGGTGTCCTTGCTGGCCAAACCGTCAGACGCTGAAGGGGTCTGGGTGCCGCTACCGGATCCGCCCCCGCCATTGCCTCCTCCGCCGTTGCCGCCGCCACCCTGATCTCCCGGCCCCGACCCCAGTTGCTCAACGTCAGGATCGGTGACATTTGGACGGTTCGCCGACATCGGGTTGGTGTAGGCGCTCTGTGCCTCGGCACGAATCGCGTTGAGCGCCTGCTGCTTTTCGTCCTTAGTGGCGTTCTTGTCCGGAACAGGATAATTCTGCGGAACCCTGCTTGCCGCGATCAGTGTCTCGCCGTCCTGCTCGGCGGCCTGACTCAGCTTCCCCGCTTCAGCCGCCAACCCTGTATCCGGGTTCGCGATCTTCTTGTACGTGCGGTCGACGGCGTCGTACGCCGAGTTCGCGGCTTCCCCCGACCACGACTCGGAGTCGAGAAGCTTGCTACGCACCTTCATCGCGGTATCCACCGAATCGGAAACGGCCCCGTAAACGGCGGTCCAGCGATCCGCCTCGGCACGAGCCGACTCCACCCCCAAGCCCGACAGCTTGGACACGATCTCCTGATGCGACATCCCCTGCCAGCCATCATCAGCCATTACTCACACCCCATTTCACTTTGGAAGAGTCGGAGCCACCGCAGTGGCCACCTCAATCGATTTCGCGCAAGGGTCTGAAAGCGAAGCATTCTTCGGATCAGCAATCACGACAACAACGCCCACCGACGCCTTCTGCACCGGCAGCACCACAGTGCATGCGGGCGCCTGGGGAACTCCCCCGTCGTACTGCACAGCCTGCAGGCCAGCGATGGTTATGGATCGCGGATTATCAAAGAGCTCGCGATCCAAATAGGCCGACACCGGACTGTTTGCGACCGTCAGCCCCACCGACCATCCGTCTGCGGACCAACGACACCCTCGCACCTGCCGGTCCTCGACACCCCGGTCTTTTACCCGAGCAGGGTCGACACCCCAGGAACGAATCTGCTCAGCGGTATAGGTCAAGCACGGGTCATAGCTGGTGCCGTCGTTCCAGTGATTAGGTGGCGGATGCGGCGCGGTCAATGTGCTGGACACCTGCGGCTGCCAAGTCGGAGCTGCCGACACCGAGGACGCCGCCGAACCACTGGTATCCGCCGGCTTCGTGATACCCGTCGATGTCGAGCAGCCAGCGACCAGTAGTGCGGCCCCGCAAGCCAAGCCCATCCGCATCATCAGTAGCCCACCGTCGCCTTTCCGTCCTTGTATGGATTGATGCGTCCGGTATTGCGCTCTTCTGTGTTGCGGAACAGCATCTCGGTAGCGATGAAGTGATCCGCATGGGCCTGGTAGTGGTCCCTAATCTTGCTCAACGCAGCGATGGCGTTCTGCCGCTGTTCTTTGTAGTGCTTAGCGGCGTCATGCCCCGATGGCAGATCCCCCAGGGAAAGATCCGAACCGTCATTCACCAAGGCGAGCTGGTCCACGATGATGTCCCGCGCCCGCAGCATGTCTCCGGCCAGCTCCACGCCGTAGCCGTCCTTGAACTTCACCGTCGTCCGCGCAGCATGGGCAGCCTCCTGCCGAGCATCAGGGGACATCCCGTTGATGTCGAACTTGTACTCGCCCACCGCTCACCTCACGTTTCATCGTCACAACTCGCATTCATCTAGTACGACGACGCGGGGCTGGATTCGGTTCCATGAATTTTCGAAAAATTCGTGCGGGGTAGACCCTGCGCAACGATGCCCAATAAATAAACGCCAGCCGACGACGATCTGCCGTCGCGACCGCACTGCTAGCTGCTCGGGCATTCTGGGCATCGCGTACGCCGGGCTGAGCGCCCCGGACGTCAAACCGGCCTATTGCCATGGATATAACCCATCCAACAACGCCGACCCATGTCCGGGCGAGGGCGGCGTACTCGGTAGTTAGCCTGATCACACCTTCCGGTGTGTAGGTTGGCTGCGATGTGAAGTATCGGCGAAAGTTAGGCGCATGGGAGTCGAAGTCAAGGTCGAGCTGCGCTGGGCCGATATGGATGCCTATCGGCATGTAAATAACGTGGCCATGTTTCGGCTGATCGAGGAAGCGCGTATCCGGTTTCTCTCGGACCAACTCATGGGCGTCGAATCTGGTCGGATAACCATGTTCGTCGCGCATCAGGAGATCGACTACGTGCAGCCCTTGCTGTACTCGCACGAACCGGCGCGTGTGCTCATGCGCGCCACGCGGATCGGTACCGCGGGGTTCGGCATCGGTTACGAGATCATCGGCGCTGACGGGACGGCTGCAGCGATCGCGGAGACCTCAATGGTGGTCGTCGATGATGGCGGTCGCCCCGCACAGATTCCAGAGCATCTGCGTGCCGTACTGGTCGGCTTGCGGGGAGAGCCAGTTCCCTTTCGTCGCCGCCGCGCCGAGGCCGTGGTCAGCCCGTAGCTTCGCGAGTCGTGGTCCTTGCCTGATACGTCGTTCCGGCTAGTCGAATACAGCGCCAGATCCGGTGGTCACACGTGATTGAGGCGTAACACTGACGGAAGGAACTAAGTCCCCATGAGCGACAACGACCCTCAACCTGATCCGCTTCACCCGCTACTGCCCCGATTACACACCGGCGTGGAGTGTGCCAATCATGCAACAACGCCAAGGCCAGGACCGAGAACCGCGGCTAATCAGCCCTTGGTCTAACCGTCGGCTAGGCGAAACCAGCGTGTGTGCATCCGTGTGAGGAAGGTTGTAGTGATTGGGTACCCCGAGGCCTTCGCGAGGACACTGTCGATGCCGCACTTGGGACACAGGCCGGAGTCGTCGTAGTCAGTCCACTCAGTGATCGCGCTCGGTGAGTAGATCGCCAGACAGTAGAAGCAGCCACAGACGTCCGATCTACTCAGGGCAGAGCGGTTGTTCGTGCAGTGGGCGTGGGCCTCCTCGACCGACTTTCGCCCACACATGCAGAGATCGTTGCACACGTTGACGCAGACCCCAGGGGTCCACCCTTCCCGGGACCGCCTAGTCAGCCGGCACGCACCGTGAATTCGCCGTGTATGGATCCAACTTTTCCGGGCGTGCTCAAATCACACGCATTCGATTGCCACGCAACGATATTCCCAACACGGGAGTCGATCTTGCTGGTTCCGCCGCCCGCACAGAGAACGACAGTTCGAGTGCGATCCCAGGTTCGTAGCTAATCCGAAGTTTGGGCAGAGTTCTCCACACGTCACGGACACGCAAGTCGCCATGTAGCCGCAGGTTATCCACAAGTTCCATGCCCAACCCGGCCAACCGAACCCTATCAGCAAACACAAAAACCGTACAAACACCTGGACATTCACCGATTCAGTCAGTCATGATTCTCCCATCGGCTGCATGTGCACGCGGGGCGCAGCAAGTATTTGGAGGGCAAGCTACGCATGGTTATTAGTGATCGTTGGCGCATGTCACCAGGTTTGCGAAGGACCTCGACAGTAGTCGCCGTGGTAGCACTTGCCATCGGTGGAGCGAGGATAACCAGCGAGCACACAGTGCCTGGCAGCGGCTTTTCGTCAATCCAGACCGCCGCCGCAGATCCGACAGGCCCTACCGGCGGACCTAGCGGGCCCCGAACGGAATGAATGGATCCCAATTCCAGCCGCCAGGCTTGCCACCTCAGATGCCCGACTATCAGGGCGGTATCAACCAGCCACCGCTAGATCAGAACTCGGGAATCAGCATATACAACAGCGGTAATCCCCAAGCCCCACAGCAGGTTCCGGGGCAGCAAGCCGGACAGCAGCCCCAGCAGGCGCAACAGCCCGCTCATGCCAAACAGACGGAGCTCGACCCCGCCGGATGACACACAGCCGATGAAGCTGGCAACAGTGGTGCGCAGAAAGAGCTGCTCGAAAATGCCCGTCAGCTCCATCCCTTTCGGATAAAGTCCGCTGATCTAGATCAGGATCACGGGGAGGCGGAGACAATGAAGCTCACGCCGATGGCGCTTACAACATCAAGAAAGGCGACCCCGGCTACCGGCCAAAGCTAGACCGGGATAATGATGGGGTCGCCTGTGAGGGCTGAGAGATACCCGTTGACAATTTGAAAGCCGCGCGATGGCGTTGGCGGCAGCCCGGGCGCTGCGTCGGTCGAGATGCCCGTAAACATCGACGGTGGTCTAAATCGACCCGTGCGTGAGGTACTGCTTAACCACCAGCAGCGGAACGCCTGCCTGAATCAGCCATGACGCGCAGGTGTGGCGCATGCAGTGGATCCGCACCATTGACCGCCACTGGGCAACGCATTGAGGCGGACGATGTCCGCTCAGTTACGTGTGCCGGCATGGAGGCGCGGAGATGCGGTGCGTAATCGCTGTTGGCTACACCGCAAATCCGAAAAAACCGCTGAGCTGCTCCCCCGCTTGGACTCGAACCAAGAACCGTCCGATTAACAGTCGGATGCTATTGCCATTTCCCGGGTGTACGCTTGCCATATAACTGCAGGTCAAGATAGTTTCAGTGCTAGCACGAACTAGCAGGGACTTTTGAATCGTTGGCTACACCTGTGGCTACACCTAGAACGAAGGGGCAGATATGCCGACGCGTCGTAGCCAGGGAGACGGAAGCCTTTACCGGGCAGCAAATGGCCTTTGGCGGGCAGCCGTCACGCTCCCCTCGGTCGACGGAAAGCGTCGGCGCAAAGTGGTCTCGTCAGCGCAAAAGACCGTCGCCATGGCCAAATTGCGAACTCTGCGTAAGGAAGTCGCCGAGGGGCGCGCCACGGTGACCGGATCCACCACGGTCGGCCGATGGCTACGAAAGTGGATCGAAGAGATTCACGGACCCTCGCTGCGGCCTAAGGCATACACCGATTACGAGAGCATCATTCGCCTGCACATCACTCCAGCGATCGGCCACAAGCGCCTGGATGTGCTCACCGCAGAAGACGTGCGGGCGATGTACCGGGAAATGCAGAAGACCTCCACACGCACAGCAGCGCAGTCACACATCATCCTGCGCAAGGCAATTGGCGACGCCATGAAAGAGGGCATCCTCGGCAAAAACGTCACCGACGCGGTGGCCAAGCCGAAACACACCCCCACCCCGCCCGAACCTCTTGACGCCGAGCAGTGCAAGGCTCTGCTGCGCTCGTGTATTGACGCCGAGGATCCACTGGCGCCGCTATGGGCCACTGCATTCCTCACGGCCCCGAGGCCCGGTGAGCTGCTGGGCATCGAGCTCGATCGCACGGACCTAGATCACGGTATCTTCGAACTGTCCTGGCAACTCCAACAGCTCAATCGACAGAGACACGGGTGCGGCGATGGGACCGCTGACGGCTGGCCGTGCGGAAAGCTTCGCGCAGCAGCCTGCCCAAAGCGCCACTGGGACATGCCACCTGGCTTCGAATTCCGCCCTCTCTATCGGTCGTTAGTGTTGACTCGACCCAAGACCAAGACGGGCACCCGGATCGTCCCAATACCCGCTCCACTGTGGGCGATGCTCAATGTGCACGTCGAGAACATGATGGGCCCAAATCCGCACAACCTGCTGTGGCACCACCCCGACGGCAGACCCATCTCGCCGCGCGAACACCACACGCTCTGGAAGGCAGCACTGGACCGTGCCGGCCTCCCGGACGCTCCCCCGTACGTCAGCAGACACACCACGGCGACTCTGTTGTCCCAATCCGATGTGCCAGAAGAGATCCGCATGCAGATCATGGGCCAATCGTCGGTGGTGGCGCACCGCGGGTATGCGCACATCGACCAGACTCAGACACGCAAGGCTCTAGCCAATCTCGATCATCTGCTGCTGGCCTAGAGAAGTACATCGAAACCATGCTGTCCCAGTATGGTTTCGAGCTTGAAGCTGCCGAAGGCTCGCGCAACGCTCACGCGTAGGATTTGATCGTCCCTATGGATGTCGCCCACTTCGCCCCCTGGTCCATCTCATCTGCCCTATGCCGGAACGTCGAGTTGGGCCGGATTGAGGTTTCATCAGGCCGGTTGGCGATTCGCGATCTATACGACCTAGACCGGCCGCAAGTGACTCTGATGATCACACCGGGAAACTATCGGGTGTGGTCCACGGAACTCGACATCCACGCAAAGCCCAGAACACCCCTCTTCCGACCTGCCTATCTGTCGATTCAGCTGTCGGACACACCACCAACCTGTCTCGGCTCACCCGATGATCTCTACACCGAACTCGTTCCGCCGTATGGAATTAGCGTCTGGGTAGATCTAGGCATGATCCTCATCCATGACGCTGAGTCCTTGTTGTCGGCCGACGACATGGAAGCTCTGGATATGAACTGGGGGGGAGCCTGGGAAAGCGATCGGGACTACTCTGAGGTCTTCACCTCAGTCGGGTCCAAGATCATCACCTGCAAAACAGTGATCGAGAAGAACCGTTGTCCGGTTGTGGCGAGTTACGACGATTCCGGCCAGCCGGTCGCCATCCATGTGGACTTCGGAGTCCTTGCCGCCGCGCAAGCAACGCTCCGTACCTCAGAGAGTCGCGCACAGCGATGGGGCGCCGTCGCTGGGCGGATGTTTCCCCGGCTGTTCCGTCAGCGATGAACGGCTACGAATGGGACTACCGGAAGCGGCACGGAGAGTCCGTATCCTGCACCACGAGCAAGTCTCGCGAGGGGCAGGATGTTGCAAAACAGGCTGACCGGCTCCTCTAAACGCCGGAAGTGCCTCCGTCCTGGTTGAAAGTTCAGGACGGAGGCGCTTGGCGTCTGTGCGGTCTATCGGTTCTGCAGCCGCACCAGCGCCAACGTCAGCCGAACGAGAGTCACTGCGAGAGTGGCGTAGAGCACGTCCCGGATCTCGCCGCGATATGGGTATCCATCGCCCCACCATGTGCCCACCGAGTTCTGGGTCAGCACCAGGGACAGGGCAAGTGTGAACGCGACCAGCATGCGGCCGACGTGCCGTGCCCACCACGGCGAACGGGCCAGGTAGAGCAAGGCGAACGCCCAAGATGCACATGCGGCGAGCAGCAGGAGCAGATCGCCGGCCGTCTCAGCGGGAACCCAGATCAACGGCGTGAGTGCGAGCATGGCCACTGGGACGATCGTTCTGATAATCACGTTGCGTACCTCCTCCGCATGCTCCGTTCGATGGCCTCGGCGAAGTGGTTGCGTTCCAGTAGTTCATCGGCGCGCGCCGCCAGCGCCTCGGCGTGGGCAAGATCGGCGCGCGCTTCGTGACGGATGACGCGCGCCTCCTCGAGCCCGGGATGTTCTGCGCGCTGGTAGCGCCGCAGCCACTTCATGGCGTCCCCTGACCGATGGCCTCCACTACCGCGACACCCAGCCGACTAGATTCAGCCAGCTTGGCGATGGCAGCCTTGTCATCCTTGTGCGCGGCAGTCAGCAGCTCGATCTGTTGATCCTTGACGGCAAGCAGTCGATCAACCTGTGGCTTCGGGATGAGTCGGCCCGTGAAGACCATAATCAGGACACCGCCTAGCAAGATCGCCCAGAGGTAGTCGTCTGGGCTATTGAGTAGCACCGACATAGGGCCCACCGCGGTTATCACTGGTTATCGGTAGGCCCGGAGCGCCGGTCCTGAATGAGCTTGGTTGTGGACAGGGTTGCCGTAATCAACCCGGCGCCCGCTGTGAACCACTGCAAAGCGCCGGCGCTTTCCAGCTTCCCGAGCGCCACGAGCACCACTACGGATATGAAGATGGTCAACAGGCAGGCGGCGTGCACAACCAGGCGTACGTTCTCGTTGGGCATGGCGGTAGTCCTTTCGGGGGTTGTGGATAGCCGATTCGGTGAATTCGGCTGTTGGGCTTACGGTGTGCGGAGTCCCTGCGCGCTCTCCTCGCGCGGGGGCCGGCGATCAGCCAGTACGGAACCAATCGAGCACTGGATCGAGGTCATAGGTTCCGTGCGCTTCAAGATGTGCGATGCCCATGAAGGTGCGCACAATCGCCCAGACGATGTCGATAAGTCCGTCGAACGGGTCGGTGAACAGGTCCATGATTCGGGCCACGATGGATGCGGGGCCGCCGATCCAGGAGTTGGTGGTGATGATCTTGGCGATTGCGGTCATGTTCGCGCCGGCCTCGTCGAGTTTGTTCTCGGCGTACCAGTCGCCGGTGCGGGCATGTTCTTGCCACTTCCCCGCTAGCTCGGGGTATTTCGTGAAGTCGAAGTGCCAGTCCATGATGCCCTGCGTGTCGGACTTGGGCGGGTCGGGAACCCAAGGGGCACACTGGTTGATGAGCCGGTTGGGGTTTCCGAAGGCGATACCCTTGCGGAAATCCTTGAGCCGGTAATGCAATCGCCCAGTGATGGGCAATACATCCTTCTCCATGACCTCGCACACCACCATGGCGCCCTGGCTGAAACCGGCGATATCCCAGGGGGTGCCGACTGGGAACGCAAGGCCGTCATCAAACACCTTGGAGTCCAAGCGTTCCACCAGTGCCGCGCGGCCGGACGGGTTATTGAACGGTAGCGAGGTGTTGTCGTACCCGGTCGGACGCCATACAACGCGCCCTTCCTTCTCCAGCGTCGAGGCCACGAAAGCACAGGGGCCCACGAACATATCGGACATGTGGCCTTCGACAGTGAAGAACGCGGGCCGGATCGGCGGCACGACTTCCAGTAATCCCATGTGTTTCTTGGTGGCCCAATCGAAGGCCGAGCTGCTCGGGTCAAGGTCGGGCCCAGGCTTGCGTCCCGTGACCACCTCGGCATGCCGATTCACTTTGAACTGGCGCTGCGCCGCCAGATAGTCGGCGTCAATGACCTCGCTGCTTGTGCCTTTGAGCTTGGCGCCATAGCTGAACCGGGACAGGTACTTACGTGCGGCAGGCAGTAGCGGGTCGCGTTCACCGATCTCATCGGGTGGTGTCCATGCCATGTCAGGCACCGACCTTTCGCACGATCGCGGCCAGGCCGGCGCGCAGCGTGCGGCGCTGCCCTTGCGCGTTGCGGCCCAGGTCACCGTCTTCACCCCAGATATCGAGACCGGGGCCCTGCTGTGCTGCCATGTACTCCAGCAGCTCGCGGTCGGTGTAGTCGCCCGGGAACACCTTGGCGGGAGGCGTACTGGGGGCGGTCGGTGACATGAACGACCGCACGCGCCGAAGGAACTCGTCCATGGGGAACCCGTTGCCGGGGTCGGTGTGGCCGCCCCCGCGCGCTCCGAAGTCGCGGTGTCCGACGACGCCCTTGGGCAGCACCGGCCACCCGGACACACCGCCGTCGCCGGCATAGACCGCCGGGATGCCGAACTGTAGGCAGGCCGCCGCGACGGCCTTGGCGCCGCGGGTGAGCATGGCGTCCTCATTGAGGCCGTCGCTGGCGTCAGTCTCCAGCCACTTACCGGCCAGCCATTCAGCGAAGCTGCCCGCGAAGCAGATGTGCACCGCGATAGCGTTGGCCGCCGCCGCCGACCATGGCGCCTCGGCGACGGGCACGATCTCGATCGTGTCTTTGTCGTCGACGGCGAGGTTGTAGGAGACGGGGTTGTCGGGCTGCGTCTTCCAGCTGTTGTTGCAGAAGTCGGCCAGCGATATCGCACTCGCCTTGGCCTGCTGGGTGTGCAGAACTACATAGGCCGTCGAGCCGCGCGGACCATCGCTGTTGCCGGTAGCGTCGTCGGGGGTGTTCGGGTTGAACCCGTGCATCACCTGCGTGATGCCGTAGTCGAATTGTGTTGCGGGCACGGTGGTATTCCCTCCAGTGGCGGGCCAGTACTTGTCGAGGTAGGGAGTGACGGTCGCGATGCGGGACTTGATTTCGGTGAGGTAGGCGCGCCGGCCGTGCTCGTACCAGTACTGCGCGCTGGGCCAGTTCGGGGCCTGCTGTAACCAGCAGATGTTCAGCCAGATATCCCCGCAGCCTGGAGATGCGCGTTTCTGGTCGAGCTTGTCGAAAAACGCCTTTATCTGCGCCCCTGCACCGTCACACCTGTTGGGGTAACTGCCATCCTGTTGCGCAACGCCGTACGTAGTGCCGGTGGGATCCCAGACTGTTTCGTCCCACCCCGACTCCTGGTAGAGCGCCGACATCTCGGCCAGGCATTCGTCACGGGTGTGTCCACGGCGCTTGGCCTCGCCGATGATGATTTGGGCCACTTGATCTTCGGTGGTCATGGACGGCCCCCGAGCAGGTTGGTGACCCATGAGGTCGGGATGACGCCGTTCAGTAGCGGGAAGCGGGCGGCCATCTTGCCCACCAGACCATCAAGCAGCTTGTCGTCCAGCGTGCCTGGTATCTGATCGGTGATGCGGTCGATCGCGCCGTCGATCCGCTCGATGAGCCGGGCCTCGATCCGGTCCAGCGCGGCGCCGATCCTCTGGTCGACCTTCTCGGCGATGGCCGCGATGAACTTGTCCTCCAGCTGTTCAATCCATTTCATCGCGTGTACTTCCGTTCGATGCGGGGATCGATTTCCTGGCCGTAGGACGAGAGCTGGTCGGAGGCCCACCAACCGAGGCGAAATGCGGCGGCAAAGACGGCGAGGTAGAAACCTGCGTGCCGGATCAATTGGTTACGCACCGCGATCTCACAGCTTGAATATCTTGTTGGTGCCGGTGTCCCACGCAATGTTGATGTCGCCGCCGTTGGGAGAGACAGGAAGACCGGTTGCGGTGTCGATGTACGCGATCAGCGGGGACGTACCGACGGTGCCGGTGTCCTTGTAGATCACCATCGCCTCCACGCTCGCGCCACTGACCGCCGAGAAGGTCGACCAGAGGATCGGCGCCGCGCTGGACCGGATCGAGGCCCGGCTCATCGAGCGGATCGACGGCGCGATCGACCGCATCACCGATCAGATACCAGGCACGCTGGACGACAAGCTGCTTGATGGTCTGGTGGGCAAGATGGCCGCCCGCTTCCCGCTACTGAACGGCGTCATCCCGACCTCATGGGTCACCAACCTGCTCGGCCGGGCAGATGATCCTGCAAATACTGGCCAGTGCAGCGGCCCCCACGGGCACCGAGGGCGGCACAACGCTGGTCGTTTCCTCAGCTGGCCAAGTGTTCTGGTCGATCAACATCGCCCTGGAATCAACAACATTCAAGCTGTGAGATCGCGGTGCGTAACCAATTGATCCGGCACGCAGGTTTCTACCTCGCCGTCTTTGCCGCCGCATTTCGCCTCGGTTGGTGGAGGTGTTGGCCAGCTTGAATGTTGTTGATTCCAGGGCGATGTTGATCGACCAGAACACTTGGCCCGCTGAGGAAACAACCAGCGTTGTGCCGCCCTCGATGCCCGTGGGGGCAGCCGAGCTGGCCAGTATTTGCAGGATCATCTGCCCGGCCGAGCAGGTGACGGCCTGTGTGGGTTGCGAGCTGGTGCCCGATGTTTTGGTGACGGTTCCCGACGGGCTGGTGACACCGGAGACCGCGACGCCGCCGCTGCGGCTCCATCCGCTACCGGATGTCACAACGGAAACCGTCTTGAGGCCAGCTGAACTCATCGCCGCCGCGCTGCGGTAGATCTTGATGTACGCCGCCCCCGAGCCCGACGACCATGGCGCGGTGTCGATGAGCGTCATCGCCGAACCGTCACAGGTCACCGACGACGGGTCGCCGGCACGGTCCTGAATCACCGGAACATAGACGTATTCTCCGGCGGCGGCGTAGATATCGAATGTTGTTGTCGTGGCGCCCAATACGCTGGTGGAGCCGTAGCTGTAACCGGCGCGCACCCCACCCGGTGCGCTGGTGCGCAGCGGCACCGCGATCGAGGCCCAGGCACGGGAGCTGCTCAACGTGCCGGTGAACGCCGTGGAAGCGTCCGAGTCTCGGATCGACTGAATGCAGAATCCCGCGTTATCGAGGTAGCGGCTCACACCACCTGTCAAGCTCGACAGGGTGGCGCCGGCGTCCCCGGTCGTGATGGCTTGCACCGTGCGGCTGTTGGTCGGGACCGCCACCGAATGCGAGAACGATGTCCCAGTACCAGCGGCCGCGGTGGCGGGGTCGAACCCGGCCGCGCCCGAATATGACACCGCGACCGCTTGGCCCCACGGTGCCGGGCTGGTGCCTCGGGTGATGTTGACCGTTGCACTACCCGAAGGCGCGCCCCGGATGATGTAGGCCGCGATGACAACACCGCCCGAAAGCTCTTGCCCTGCGCAGATCATCGGCAGATTGCTCGGCCCGTACGTTGCCTTGTAGAAGTCGGTGGCACCCGAGGATGCCCCGAGCATGGCGAATACGAGCACATCATCGCCCGCGTTCGGGCTGATGGTGCATGTCAGCGGTGTGCCGTTGTTTTCGCTGCCCACGCCCTGCGTGTTGTAGTAGATGGTCGCCGTTTGCGTGAGCGCCACCGCGCCGAACGCTTCACCCGAGGCGATACCAGCCGGGGCGACGCCGACCGCGCCCCGGCCCGCTGCGGCTGTTCCGAACGCCTCGGCTGAGGCGATACCCGCGGCGGTCAAGGCCATGTTCACCTTCGGATTCCCGAAAGCCTCCGCAGACGCAATAGAACTCGGGGCTACACGTTGACCGACTGCTGCCAAGCCGATCGCCTCGGCCGATCCAATGCCGGCCGGCGCGATGGTGACCGGCCCCACCGCAACTGCGGGAGCACCGACCGATTCGGCCGACAGGATGCCCGCTGGGGAAACTCTGAGTCCGACCTGCGGTGACCCGAATGCCTCGCCTGAGGAGATACCGCCGGCCACGACGTCCTGCGGGTAGGTGATCAGCTGCGTGCCGAATACTTCCGCCGACGGGATTCCGGATGGCCGCAACGTCAAGGGCCCTCGGTCTATCTCGGGCACCCCGAACGCTTCACCCGAGGCGATGCCAGGCACCGACGCCCGGAACCGCCCGTACCATTTGCCGCCCGTTCGCGCTGCCACTGGAGTTGTCATCACACCGCCCTTATCGCCACGAATCCGGGTCCGCCATTGCGGCCCCCCGCGGCGTTGCCGAATGTGCCGCCGTGGCCACCGCCACCGCCGCCGCCCGGTCCTATGCCGAGTTGATCCATCGCGGCGTTGGCGCCGCCGATGAACAGCCGGCCCCCGAACGCGAAGTTCCCCGGCCCATAGCCGACCGGGTCACGGTTGAAGAATCCGCCGTACGCCAGTCGGCCACCATCGCCAAACTGGCTTTCCAATAGCCACGATTGGACATCGGCGCCCAGTGGTGTGTACCCGATAAGCGGTCTGATGCCAGCTTGTCGGTAGTTGAAGCCGCCACCAGCCCCCCCATCGGATTCACGACTGGAGGCGCCCAGGCCCGGACCGCCCGGCCGAATGCTGAGCGTCGTGACGCTCCACGGGATATCGACACCACGCTCAATCCGCCGGCCGACCCACTGCCCCGGAGAGCCACCCTCGCCCGGCTTGTTGAACCCGCCATCTCCGCCACCACCGCCGCCACCGGGCGAGCAGCCGACAAGGTCAAGGAATCGACTATCACTTGAGATGGTGTGGTCCTGTATCGCATCCGTGAGCGTGTAATCAGTCCACGCCGAGGTGAGCAACTGTTCACCGAGCGCACCCCACACCGGCGTCAGCTCAACCGACGCGCCCACGGTCGCGGGCAGCGCCGACAATGAGGCGCCGCCATCCTGCGTGAAGAACAGCGGAACGGCCTGCACAGCTTCCAGCGCCGACGGCATAGCGGGCGTCGTCAACATCGGCGCCGCAGTGCCGCCAACCTGAAGCACGCCGATGAATGTTGTCTCGCCACGGTCGGAAACGAATCCAGTGCCAGGGGCCGGGAACGTCTGCACCTTCGAGGCCGACACGTTCACCTTCTGGTTGCCGAAGTCAGTGTCGAGCACGATGTAACCGCCGTGGTCGATGCGGTACAGGCCGATGTACAAGGCAGTCATCGTGTTGGCGGTCAGTCCAACCTTCACCGCGCGGTAGGTGCGCGATATCTCGCTGGTGATCGGGATCAGCACCAGCTTGCCCAGGGGTGGGGTAAATGTGCTCTGCGCGTTGATGATCGGGAATGACACGTCATCGTGGGTGCCGGTCGACAACCAACGAGGTGTGCGGCGTGGGGTGTTGATCAGATCAGCGGCGTAGATTGCCTGCGCTTGGGCATCGTCTGCGGTTTGCTTGAGCTTGCTCGTAGCGGTGTGCACATCGGTCGGCGTCTTACCGGTGGCACTTCCACCGAAGACACCGTTCCAGAACGAATCCCACGTGTTCTGTATGTCTTCAGCGAGGTCTTGGCCGCCCTCGATAAGACTCTCAACGATGTTGGGGGCCATCTTGTTTGACTTGTAACTCGAAATATCCGAGAACCACACCGACCCGGACTGCGCGCCCGCATCAAGGGTGATGATCGGCGCAGCCTGCGCCACACCATTCGGCACGACCCAACCTGTGGTCGCGATAGCCTGCCACGACGCCGAGGCGCTCGAGGGTTGAACTTGGCCAGTGATGACGTCCGGCAGCGCATTCCCCGCAGCGTCCCAGGTGGCGAACCCGACCTTGATCGGGTTAGTGCCCGGTGTTGCGGTTACTCCCGACCATTTGGTCGCTGCGGGGAACTTCACTACCTGCTTGGGGGCTACGTCGAATATCTCGCCACGCACCGACTGCCACGTGCCGTTGCCCGCCATCTTCCCCGACAGTCCCGACGCACTGCCCGCCGTGTTGGGATCCCACGAAAGGAACGGATTGCCCGCGATGCTATCCCCCGTGAGGAATTGGCCAGCGCCCCTTGTTAAGTCGTCAATAACATCGGCAATCCAAGAGACAGGAATTAGACCGTTAAAGAACTGGACAGCGGCCTTGCCGATCGCTGTGAGGATAGATCCAGGGTTGGACAGATCGATACCCAGCAGGGCGTTGCGGATGCCAAGGGCCCATGTGCCAAGGTCAGATTCGTCGCCGTCCTCGACGCCGGTGATGAGTTCGATGAGGTCATCGAGGATCGGGACCTTTTTGAGCTCGGCGAGGATGCGTTCGATGTTCTCGTGCGGGTCGGCGCTGATCAGCCAGGACTGTGGATTGATGCCAAGCAGACGTGCCGCAAGGGACGCGATGATCGCCAAGCTGATGGACACAGGTTGTCCGGGAGTGCCCCGCAGCATCAGTCCGCCGAATGCCGCGTCGGAGGCGCCCTTCCAGCCCTGCGATGCCTTGATGTCCGATTTGAGGCGACCCTCGATCGCGGCCTGCAGACGCTGCTGCAAGTCGGCGACGGTGTCGCCGTGGGAGTTATCGCCGGTGATGCCGAAGCGTGCGTTCGGGTTGATCGATCCGGGTCCGCCAGGGGTTGTCACTCAAAGTCCTGCGGGCGCGACTGGGCGATCTGCTCTTCGGTGCGCTTGATCATGTCGGGGAACTGTGCGCGGATTTCGGCAATCAGGAGCTGCTTATCCTTCTCGGTCTGAGCGGCTTCCATCTTGTCGGCGAGCTCGGCCAGGCTGGGTTGAACCTGCCCCATGCTGCGCAGCAGCGCGATGGGGTCGGTGGTCGTGGCCGCCTTACTCACCAGCCGCTGGGGTGCGTGGTTGCCCCAGTTCGACGGTCCTTCGGTCTCCAGGGTTTTGGTGGCCAGCTCGGGGTGGATGCGCACTCCCAGGCTGTAGAGGCCATTGGCCACAGGTCCGCGCGCGGGCGCGGCCAGGAACCACAGCGCCTTGGCCAGCTGTTCGCACTGCTGGGCTTGCTCGAGATCAGGCATTGTCCAGCGCCTCCCATCCGGTCACCTGGGGTCCGGTGACATTGACGATGATCAGATCGCCTCCGTCCCAGACGAACCCGGCGTAGCGATAGCCCGGGCCATGGGGCACTAGGTCCGCGGTGTCCTGCCAGGACGCCATGGGAGTGGTGTCGCTGCCCTTGCGCACCAGGAGCGTCTTGGTGAGGTTGGAATACTCGATCCAGTAGTCGTTCCCGTTGACCACGGTGTGGTTCACCGCGGTGCCCTGGTAGGTCATCTCCGTCGGCGAGCTCCCGACCGCGAGGTGAATCCGGTTGTTCAGGCCAATGATGGGATCGGTCTCGAACTGCACCGCCAAATAGCTGGTGAACCATTTGTCGGCGCACACCACCACGCTGGTCTTGCCAGCGTTGGGGTTGAGCAGTCGGACATGGATTTTGACCGAGTCAGAGCCGAACGGCTCGTGGTACCGCATGGCGGCCTTGCCCTGGGAGAAGAACGCGACATCCGGCCCGACGCCGTTAGGTAGCGACTGTGCGGAGTTGTCCCACACCTTGACTCGGCCATAGATGGGCTCCCACACCGAGCGCAGCCCCAGGATCGGGAAGTAGTCCTGGAACTTGCGCGGTGTCGAGGAGATGGTGCTCGCCGGAGCGTCGAAGAACTGGGCTTCTTTGCGGATCACCTTGCCGTGCCGGATCATCAGTGGGCCGTCGGCCGTGTCGAGGAAAATCTCGAAGTTGGCACCTGCCGGGATGGGATCCATGACTACCGGGGCAGCCATGAAGTTGATCATCTCGGCGCTCACGGTGCCATCGACCGTCAGGAGCACTCCGCCGGCGGTGTCGTAGAAGACCGCGCGGGCGCTCGCGCCGTCAGGCCAGGGCATGTTCCATTCGGCCACCAAGGGTGGTGACCAGTCCCAGGGCTGGGGCTTCCAGATACTTCCGCGCGAGAGCACGAGCGCGGTTGTGAGGTTCTGCATTTAATCCCCTTGTCCTACTGCCATTTTCAGGACACCAGATGAAAACCGATGTCGGCGATGCGGTCCAGTGCGTTCTTGAGCATTTGCGAGAACCGCTCCCCCGTGCTCAGCGAGGCCTTGTTCTGGCCGCACTTCATCACGAACTCGCTCTTGCCGCTGTCATCGCCAGAGAGGATCTGTTCCTCGATCTGGTTGACGAACATCATGTCGATGCCCAGGCGTTGAAGTGCGCCTGCGCTGGAGGCCACTCGGTCTTTCATTTGTGCGTGCACGCCGGGTAGTACCCAGGTGGATTCATCGATGACCATGGTGTGGCTGGTCTCGGCTTCGGTGGCCTTGAACAGGCCGCGCATCGCCGCCACGGCGGCCAGGCTCCATGCGTTCTGCTCGGCGCCGGAGTTGTACACCTCGAACAGGTGGGCCCAGCCCAGATTGGTTGCACGGCTGGTGTTCTTCCACTCATCCCAGGCCAGGATGGTGCCCACCAGGAACGGCATGATGACATCGCTAGCGATATCCCCGAGCGAGTCGAAGCCGCCGAGAAAGAAGAAACCAATCAGGTTCCCCGTGGCCTCGATCAGCAGCTTCACGATCGCGTCGGCGGTCGGGTTGTCACCGCCGACCACCCCGCTGACCGCGGTGGCCGGTGAGTGGTTGACGACCGATTGCAGGTCGTTCCACCAGGAGTCACGGATCGCCAATGCTGGTGCGGTGGCGAAGTTACCGAGGAACCCGGACTGCCAGTACTCATCTGGGTAGAGCGTTTCGTCGTCGCTGACCTGCTCGAAGCTGTCCTCTACGAACCCCGCACCCCACTGGATCACCGATCGCGCCAAGCCGCCGGCGGCATTGCCGTTGACGAATGTTCCACCAGGCAGGGCGAACCCGGAGCGGTCGAAGACCTCGAAGACCAGTGCGCCGTTGGCCACGGGCTGACCGAACATGTCGGTACCCATCTCACCTTCGGCGGTGAAGTAGCGACGGTAGTCCAGGCACAGCTGACCGTCATCAAGGGCTGCGGCGATTACCGAATCAAGGGTGTTCATCCGGTAGGCGACGACATTCCACAGCGACGAATCGGTGATGAACGGCTTGCACTTGATGTGCACCTGCCAGTTGCGGCAGTCCAGCGGCTGGGTCCAGCCTTCGATATGCCACGGGTCGTCGGGTAAATGGTAGATCGGAGCCTGGTTGCGAATGAGGTTGAGCAGGAACACTGTTGAGATGGACCAGACCCCAGGGGCGAAAATGAAACCGTCCCTGGGAAATTGGAAGACCGGGATCGGTAGGGCTGGGTTCGGCGGTGCGAGAATGAACTGGGGGTACTGCATGTCGTCGTTGAAGAACGCCGATAGGTAGTCCACACCGTTTCGGGTCTCGACCTTCCAGTGGTGCATGAAACCGGTCCAGCGCCACTTGCCGCCGAACTTGTCGACGCGGATGATGATGTTCTTGCACTCGTTCGGGTTATTCGGCACCGAGGCAATGAATTTCGCGATGTAGTGGGTAGCACGCAGCTCGAAATACCCCGAGGCCGAGACGTTGCCTTTCTTGGGGAACTGATACTTGGTGGGCTCCATGATGTGGATGCGGCCAACGAAAATCAGTCCGGGCTTGCCGGTCGGATCGTTCTTGTAGATCGAGACCTCGGTCTGCGCGCGCTGCAGCGCCTTGCGGTCGGATCTGATCTGCGTGCACGTGGCACGCGACTGCCTCAGCCGCGCGGCAAGAGCTGTGCTCACACGATCCTCGGCGTGCTGAATGGCTCGTCATACCAACGCGGCAAGGTCAGCTCCACGCGGGCGCCCGCGGGATTGGTGACGTTCGCGCGCACGATGCATCCGGGATTGTCACTGCCCTGCCCCTCGGAGGACCCGGCGCCCGGCGCGATCGGATACTCGAAGTCCTTGCCCGCGTTGCGGCCTGCGAATTGGGTCTCCAGGCTGGTGACGAAGGTCTCCAGGTCGGGGCGGGTGTAGATCTGCAAGTCCTCGAGGTCCATCAGCTGCGCCAACGGCATGGTCTTGCCCAGATCGGCGATGCCGCGTCCGTAAGCCTGGCTGCCGAACGAGTAGTCCGGGAGCTGGTACTTGGCCCCGCCGGTCAGGTCCCATTCCGGCCAGATGTCCACCGGGCACGGGTTGTAGAACGGCAGCTTGAACCAGTAGTTGCCCGGAGTGTCGGTCTCCCACGCGAACCGTTCGGAGGCGCCGACGTAGAACGGCAGCTCGCAGGCCGTGGTCATGACGACTGAGCCGTAGGCGAACAGCTTGGGGTCCTTGCCCTCAAAGCTCTGCGCGGTGAACGGCTTTGGGGTATCAAGATTGCGGATGCCCAGGCGACGTTCGCCGTCGAACGAGGTGTAGACGATGGACGCTTCCAGGGCTGGGGAGAACATCGCCTTCCACCGCGCATAGATCAGGTGCCACAGGTCCTCGCTCTGGTCCACCATCGTCCCGGTTTCGGGGTTCATGATGTGCACCGTCCACACCACGTCACGGCGCTTGGGCTTCCAGGACTGGAAGAACTGTCCGAATCCGTAACTGCCCCAGTTGGTTTGGATCGGCATGTCGTACAGGCCAGTCGAGCCGGGCGCGAGCTCGGGGCCCCAGGAGAACCCCGGCGGGGAGATGCGGCAGAAGTCGCCGTTGACCCCGATGATATCGATGATGTCGGTTTGGCGCCTCATGGCTTGTTCGCCAGTCGTGATTGTGCGTCCACTTTTTCCTTCAACTCCAGCTGATCCATCGCCGAGCGCAGTTCGTAATTGCCTGAGACGTTGTAGGTGGGTGAGTAGACGGGCGCGGTGATCGGTGCGTTCTGCACCGGGCGCAGCAGCTCCCCGTAGGCGCGGTCGGCGGTGCCGTTCGATCCGGGCACCGAGCCGACCAGCAGTGAGGAACCGACGTTGGCCACGTTTTTCGCGATCTTGCCCGCTTGCTGTATGCCGCCGGCGACCATGGAGGAAGCCAGGGCGCCCCCTGCTCCCCCACCCATGCCCATCGATCCGCCGGCCGCCGCCGCCGAGATCGCGGTCGACGCCAGGTTGGCCAAAGTCGATGCGGTGGAGTCAATGGCCTTGTCGATGGCGGGCAGATTGTGGTTCAGACTCGAGGGCGCCGCACCCACAGTGCCCGGTGCGAACGTCGGGCCCTGCTGCTGCGTCGGCGCCTGCTCGGGTGCGGATTCTGGCGGCTGCAACGTACTTGGGCTCGCCGGCGCAGCTGGTGCCGCCGACGGAGGAGGTGATGAGCCCGGCTTCTGTGCGGGGTTATGCGGCTGGATGCCAGCACCGCCGGTGCTGATACCGCCCTGCGCTCCGCTCATGGGTGGCTGCGGCGGTGTGGGACGAGCGGAGCTGACCATTTCGATGGCCTTGGAGGCGGTGTTCCACTGCTGGGCGTTGAGTACCGGCTCGGGGGCGTTGGTCTTGTTCACCACCGTCTGTAGACCGGGCTGCAGCCAGCCACCGATGTCATATAGGCCGGGTACTGACCCCTTGGCGTCCGAGGACACGGGTAGGTGCCATTGCAACGCGAAGTCTGTTGCGCCCTTGGCTGCTCCGCCGTACTGGGTGGCATCGGCCGCGCCCCCGGACTCGACCTTGACGCCATTGGGCAGCGTGAGCGCCATGTGTGAGTTGGGTCCGCCGCCGCCGCGCATGACGCCGATGTTCAGCTCGCCGGACTTGTATCCGGGGATGAATCCCAGTGCGGCGAAATCGGACTCGGTGGTGAAGTAGCGCTGTCCTTGTGGCAGCCCCTTGGTCGCGGCGTAGATGGCCGAGGCGATGCCCGAGCAGTCATAGCCGCCGGGGCCACCCTCGTATTGCGCGGCACCGACTCCGCCGTAGACGTACTTCTGGCCTACGGCGTGCTGCTGGGCGTACTGGATGCCGCGTAGCGCCGCGGGGCTCAAGGTGCCATCGGCGCCCGGGATTGCAAGCCCGGTGGCCGACGGTAGTTGCAGGGCGCCAGCATTCGCACTGTCGATGACGGCCTGAACGCCTGCGTCGGCCTGGCCGCCACCGCCGCCGAGCTTGTCCAGGTAGAACTGGGCGGTGCGCTGCGCAGCCTGGTTGTAGGGGTTGTTCTGCGACAAGATTGAGCCGTCCAGGCCCAGGCCACTCAGTGCGCCCTGGATCAGTGTGGATGCGCCCCGGAAGGCAATGTTCTGCGGCTGAATCTTGTCCGGCGCTCCCGCGAACGGGTTCCAGGTGGACATGTCCTGACCAGGCTTGGGCAGCCACGGCATCCAGGACTCCAGCGTGGGCATGGTGAAATTGCCGCCGGTCGGAATGGACAGTCCCAGGCCGGGGATCTGGACGCTTTGACCACCCTTGCCGCCGCCAAGGCTTCCGAGCGCGCCGGTGACGTTGTTGACCGGTCCCTGGATGCCGTCGACTGCCTTGCCGACCGCCGAGAGCAGGCCGCCACCCTGGGGTGCGGGCGCGATCGGCGCCACGGGGGCCGCGCCGGGCAAGGGGCCAGCCACGATGGGGTTGCCGTCCGGGCCGACAAATCCGCCTTGGTCGTATTTCGGCAGCAGCAGGCTGGAGTCGACGATGCCGGTGTTCAGCGCATGCAGGAACGGCGCTGGTACCGCGGCGGTGCCGCGCTCGCTGACGACGAACTCTTTCTTGTGGACCTCGGCGACGTGGCCACCGGTGGGCCCCGTTCCGGTGTGCCCGGGAGTGAAGCCACCCTTGGCGTAGGTCAGGCGGCGGGCGTCCTCGGGGGAGAGCCGGTAGGTCCACTTGTCCTGATTGGGCGGAACGCCCTGTGTAGCTTGCGATTGCTCACTGAGGCCCATGCCCGCGTTCGGGCCGATGGTCGACACGATCGTGGTGGTAGTGCCATCTGAGTTGACCACCGCACCTGGGAATTGCTGGGCGAATTCAGGCTTGAGACGCGGTTGTGGCGTGGCGGCCGCCTGGGCGGCTTGGGCCTGACTCACCGCTCCCCCGGCGCCGCTGCGCTCGAAGTTCAAGCGCTGGCCCAGCAGTGAAGCCAGGAACGCCGGGTCACCCGAGCCCAGAGCTTCCACCTGGCTCTGTAGCGTGCCGAGTTGGACGATGTTCTGGCCCAACTCCTTTGCGTTGGTGACCTTCTCCAGCGCCCCTGGTACGCCCAGCCAGGCGTCGATGATGGTGTTCTCATCGATGCCTTGCAGCTTGCCTTCGCCGGGCTTGAGGCCTTGGCTCTTGATGAAGTCCTGCACCGCGGGGCGGACCTTGTCGCGGATCGGGCCCATGATCTGGTCGTACTGAGCACCCCCGCCCGGCAGAGCCGCGGTGATGACGTCGCGCTGATCAGTACCGCCTAGGCCTAGGAGTTTGGCGGCATTGAGGGCATCTCCTCCCAGGCCCTTGCCGGGGCCGCCTTCGACGTTCTGGAGCTTGTCTGCCAAGGCCTTTCGTGTGGCGGTGCCGGTGAGGTTGGTGACCGCCTCCAAGGTGCCGATCAGGCTCTTGGCCTCTTCGTTCACGGACTTGATGTGCTCGGCGGCGTTGTCCATGTCTTGAGTGATGCGAGTGACGAACTGTGCCACGAGCGGTATGCCGGCGGTGACCAGTAGTGACAGCGGGCCGCCGGCGGCGGAGATTCCGGCGAGCACCCGGGAGAAGCGGCGTACCCCGCCGCGCTCGCTGCCCGCCGCGGTGAAACGTTCGTCGACGGCATCCATGCCGCGGGTGATGCGGTCTCGGGTACCGGAGAATCCGGTCCCGACCTCGGTCAGGCCCCGCGATAGTGCGCCAAGGGAATTGGTGACGCCACCAACCAAGGGTGGGACGGTTTTCCAGATCAGGAAGGCCAGCGCGATGTCCTTGACCAGCTGCGGGTGCTCGCCAAGGATCTGGGAGACGGGGCGCAGTACTCCCATGACGACACCGGAGCCTTCTTGGGCTGCCGAGACGACGCCGCCGATGATTCCAGGCAGGTCGCGCAGGATCGGCGCCCATTTGTCGAGCTCGGCGCGGGCATCGGCGAAGAACTTGCGCAGCTGGTCCTGCCCCTTGGTGGAGTTCAGGAAATCCGATAGGCGCTTGGTGTTCTGTTCGAGGGTTCCTAGAAGTCCGCCGCCGCCAGCGGCTTTGGTCAGTGCGGTGAAGATGCCGCCGATGTTGAGCAAGGTGTTGCCCATGCTGGTGAAGCCGTCGATGCCTTCGTCGATCCACTTGGCCAGCCGGCCGTCCTTGTCGGCTTCGGTGATGAAGTGATCGAAGCGGTCGGCTACCTTGCCGATGCCGTCGGCGATGCGCGGCAGGGCATCTGAGGAGCCGCCGGTCAGCGTTTCGATCGAGTGCACGATCGGGTCGATCGCGGCGGTGAAGCGCTTCTGCGCCTCGCCAGTGTTGCCCAGGATGCGATCAAGCAGGCCCTGGGACTGTGTGGAGCCCAGTGACCGGAACAGCTGCACGAAGTTCGCGTTGATGCCGGTGGCCACGTTGGTGAGCCCGCGGTCCAGGACCGGCAGATCATTGTCGACCAGGGTCTTGATCTCATCGGATAGGCCGGCGAACAGCGCCTGCTGTACATCGGTGCGTAGCCCGCGGAACTGCTCGCGCATACCGACGAGCGTCTTAACGAACTGGGCGGCGTTGGGCGCCAAGTTATCCAGCGCGGCAGCGGCTGCCACCGTCGATGCGATGGAGGCCGCTTGAGCCTGCTGGGTGCCCTGATGTGCGCGCACCAGGCGTTCCTGGGCGTCCACCACCAGATCGGAGTTCTCTACGCCCTTGGCGTTGACGTCGTTGGCCTTGTCCTGCAACGCGGCGTTGCGGGCCCGGGTTTCCATAACGCGCTGGTCGGCTTCGACCACGCGCAGTTGGGCTTCCTGGTAGTCCAGGGCATCTCGGTACTGTCCAGATTGCAGGTCGCGGCGGGCGCGCTGCGCCGACAGGACGGCCTGGGCCTCACTGATCCGGCCGCCGCGCAGCTCCAGGTTCAGATCTTGCAGCTGTTGGCGGGCGTCCTTGCGGGCTTGTGCGACATCTCGTTGCGCGCGTGCCTCGTCATAGACGGCATTACGCAGCGCGTTGGCCGCTGCGGCGGCCTGCGCGGACTGTTGGGCTCCGTCGGCGCCGAACTTGCCCGCGGCGTCGGCCGCCGCGCTGTAGGCGTCCTTGACTCCCGACAGGCCCATGGCCAGTGCGCCGACCGAGGACGCGACGCCGCCGAGAATGCCCGGCACCGCGATGCCCGACTGGGCGACCTGCTGCAGCGCGCCAGCTAGCGACACCAGGCCGGTGGCCGCCGACGGCAACAGTGATAGGCCCGCCGCGCCGACGTTCCAGGTGAGCGCGCTGCCCAGGGATCCGTGGGTGACACTGCGGCGCAGGTCTTCAATCTCGCGGCGAGCACCACGGGTGTCCGCGTCCACCCGGACGACGAGCCGGTTGGCCTCCTGCTCGGTGCGGAAGCGCCGCATGTCGGCCTGGGCCTGCCCCAATGAAGCATCGACACCGACGCGGATGTTGTTGCGTTCCTGGATGTCCCGGAATCGCTCGATGTCGGCGCGTGCTTGCGCGGTGGCGGCGTTGACGTTGACCGTGAACTCGGCGCGGATCTTGCGCATGTCCGCTTCGAGCTTGCCCTTGAACTCGGAGGCATCAGGGACTACCCGTAGCTTGGCTTCACCGGCTGAGTACTCGGTCACGTATCAGGTCACCTCCTCGTCATAGCCCAGGGCCGCATCCATGCGCCGGTCGCTGTAGGCCTTCTGGCGTTCTTTGGCCTCATCGATCGGCGTCTTGGGCCCCTCTATGCGAGGAAGCCCATTGACGCGGCGAATGTCGTTACGTAGTCCCGTGATTGCCGCCACCAGCGCTGAATGGCCCTCCAGGGGAGGGCGGTATGGCTCTTTGGACTTTCCGGCTTCCTCGTACTGCTTCATGAGCGCACCGAGGTGGCGTGGGTCCTTGAGTTGCGCCGCCTGCAGGTACGTGCCGTCTTCGTTCGCGAATTTCGTGCAGATGTTGGCGAACTGCCGCCACGACTTGAGTCCGCGAAAGTAGTCCATGGCGTCCCAGCCGATGCCGGCGAAGTCTTTTTCGATTGCGTCCCAGTACCAGTCGACTAGCTCAAGGACGCGGGCCCTAAAGGGGCTGCCTCCGTGCGGGGGTCATGTCCGCAGGTCGGGCAAACACCTTCGGCATCGGGCTCTTTGGGCCACATATGCGCCTTGTAGTCGGTGACGAAGGCGTTCCAGTACTCGTTGCTCTGTCCGGTGAAGAACTCCTGCACCTCGTGATACTTGCCGTTGAAGAACGCATCGTTGTAGTCCTCAACAGCCTTTTCCGACATCTCACGCACCGAGGTGAAGTTGTCCATGGTGAACTGGTCGGGCTGGGCCAGCATCGCCTGGGTCATCGCATTGGCCACAGCCATGCGGTAGTGGGCGTCGTTGAGTTTGTCCGCCATGGGCTTTGAGGGCGGGTCGATGATCAGTTCATCGGCGATCTGGTAGGGCTGGGGTGCGTCAACTTCTTGGATCAGTTCGAGGTAGCGCCCGGATGCCGCCCTGGTCTTGGCGGCCGCACGCGCGGGGGTCTTCTTTGGTCCTGCCATTTGGACTGCCTTTCAGATATGCTAAAGGCCACCCACCCCAACCATTTTCGGTTCAGGTGGGTGGCCTTGTGGGCGGTTAGGAGACGGTCGCCGCGCAGGCGGCCGAGAAGCCGCCGTAGCTGGCCGCAACGTTGGCGGTTCCGGCCGCCACCGCGGTGATCAGGCCGAGTGCATCGACCGTGGCCTTGGCGGTCGCATCGCTCTGGTAGGTCGCCAGCGCTGTGCGGTCCAGGCCGTTGGAGTCCACCACCTTGAGCTGCTTGGTGTGACCGGCCCCGTTCGCGACAGTCAGGGTCGCGGTGCTCGGGGTGACGGTGATGCCCGTGATCGGCGGGTAGAGCCCACCGGTGTCGGTGGCCGCCATCAGATCCTGGAATCCCTCGCCGCAGATACCGAAGATCACGGGCAGGCCGACGGTGGGGTCGGACTGAAAGTTCAGGCCGACGCCGTGAGTGATCACGTTGCCGTCCTCGTGGGCGTTGATGTCGTCACGATCGCCCACGTTGGTCTTGTTGGCGATCCAGTACATCCAGATGTCCTTGCCGTTGAACGAGTCCCAGGCCAGCAGGACCGCACGCCACAAGATGTTGGCAGGCAGCTCGGGGATACCGATGGTGATACCGCCCTTGGCAGACGGCGCCGAGACTGCTGACGGCAGGAAGCCCCACGCGTTCTGCAGGTTGACGAGCTTCATCTCCTGCGGCGTATAGGTGATGCCCTTCTTGGCATCGGTGGGCAGCTGCCGGGTGGGCGAGCCCTTGCCGGCTGACATCACGTCGCTGATGTTGGGCTTGTTGGACAGCTTGACGCCGGCCTTCTTTTCGTAGTTGCCGACCGAGACGAATCGCGATCCGGCACCGATCTTGGTCTTGTCGATGCCGCCGTTGGTGACATCTTCGAGGGAGGTCAGGGGCGCGGTCCCCACGTAGGGAGCCAGGAAGACCCGGCTGTCGCAACCGGCGAGTTCCAGGTCGGACTGACCCAGCTGGAAATCAATGGACATGGTGATTCACCTTTCGGTTTAGAGGCCGAGGGCCTGTCGGTAATTCGGAAGACCCTTCGGCTTCCAGGTGTGCAGCACGAAGGTTGAAGGGACGAGGCGTTCGTCCCTGATGGGTTCCGGGATAGACTGCGGGCCAACGATTTCTCCCTCGCAGCCCAGCTTGTGTGGGGTTCCCGGAACTATCGCGACGGCCTCCATGAACGGCTCTAGCACGCCACTGCGGACGAACTCGATGAGCCCATAGGAGATGTCGCGAGACTTGGTGAGCGCGGCGAACTGCACTACTGGCTCGTCGCGCTTCTCGTTGAGATTGATGCGCCCGCCAATGCGGCGCACCCGCAGGAATTCGACACCGTCCTGGATCTGCTCCAGGGCGTTGGCAGGAAGCCAGTACTCGACTTTGACATCGCCCAGCCAGGGCTGGATGAGTGACTTGGCGAGCAGCTTCTCGACGTCGGGGTATCCGCCCTTCCACCACGGCGGGAAACTCACCACTGGTGGAGCTCCTCGAGTACCCAGTTCAGGTCACGGGCACCGGGGTGTTCATCGATCGGGATCTCGCCGGCCAGCCGCGCTGCGTCGTTCTGGCCGTGCCGTTCCTCGGTACCGAACTCATGCGAGGCGGCGTAATCCACTATGCCCAGCGGTCCTTGGCCGCCGACGGTCAGGTCCGCGACGAGACGGTCTTCCTCGATGCCGCCGCGGTGCACGGAGGTGCGCGCCGAGGCCGCCAACGCGTTGCTTCGTTTGGCGACCTTGGCCTGGTACAGCATCTGGGCGGTGTGGATGACCGCCTCGAGGCTGCGGCGCATCTGGGTGCCGTTGAGGGCGTTGGTGATCGCCGGATTGGGCGCCGGATCGAGCGTGACATCCACGGTCAGCCTCCCCTGCGGATCTTGTACCGGGCCCAGCCGAAGTCAGCCCCGGTCATGCAGTGATTGCGGTTGCCGGTCGGAGCGCCGACCACACCGAAGATCCCCTGCGGGAGCGGGACTTCGTCGCCCACCCTGAGGTCGCTGCCGCGGCGTACGCGCAGAACCCCGTTCTGTACGAACCGTTTTCCCTGAGAGTCCAGGAGCACCTGGGGTTCATCGAGGAAAGCCACGACATCGATCGGTGGCAGCGGTGCGCGGGTGTTGTTCGCTTCGTCGACTACCCGGGTGGGGATGACCGTTTGGTAGTCGCTGATGTTCAGCGGCATGGCGGCGACCAGGGTGCGATTACCGCAGTGCCGAAGCGTGGACGTTTCGTTTTGAGTCGCACCGAGGCGAGTTCGTCGTCGGTGAACGCGATCTTGCCGCGGTAGGCGTCGCGGGAGTAGGAGCGCGACATGGTGTCCTGCTCCATGGTCTGTGACACCTGGCTGGCCCCGTCCGGGTTGCGGTACAGGTCCAGCACCTTGTCAGCGACCAGGCGTTTGACCTGACGTAGCCGGTCTGGGGCGATCTCGACGACCGGAACACGCAGCGACGGAACGCGGGCCATGAGTTCGGCCTCGACGTCCTCGATGCGCAGTTGAACCCAGCCCTCCCGGTCCGCGGGGAACGTCCCCTCGAACCGGGAGGTCACGTCACTGACCGAGGCGAACTTCGCCGGGGCCACTGGGTCTGCCATCAGACTGCGACGCCCGCCTGACGGCAAGCCTCGATGATCTGATCGCGCTTCCAGTCATCCTGGACTGCAACGCCGCTGGCGCTGGCGTAGTCGGCCCACGCGTCCCTGCCTGAACCAACCCCGGCGTGCGGCGGCGCAGTCAGTGCAATCGGTGCCGGCGCCGCAGTGCCACCCTGATCGCCAGCGTCCGGGGAGGTGTCGCCCGGGTTCTCCGGCGTAGCCCCCTCACTGGCCGCAGCGGGATCGCTCGATGTCGGCTGACCGTCATCACCCGCGGCAGGGTCTTCCCCTTCGTCCGCCGGTTCGGCAACGAAAGCACGAGGATTGGTGACCAGTGCGACCACCCACGCCGGCACCTGCTGGCCTGGCAGGAACGAGTGGAAGGTGCCCTCGGCATCCTGCACGCACAGCGCGTACTGTCCGACGATCGCCATCAGGCCACCGTCGCTACGAGGATCTTGCGCGGGTCAGTCAGTGTCGGCAGCACCACACCATCGACGTAGGTGGTCTTGCGGAACGGCGGTGCTTCCTCGCGCACCAGGATGCCGATCAGCCCGGCGGCGACCTCGACCTGAACGTTGTTGGCGTTCAGCTCCAGTGAGGTCGTTGGGACTCCCCACCCTGTGTGGCCCAAAGTGCTCAGGTCGGCCGGCAGGAACGCCAGTTTATTGGTGGCGAACGCAGGGGTGGTGACACCGTCCACGTCGAAGCTCGAGGCATAGATCGATCCGCCCGGCTGTCCGTCGGTGGGCACGATGAACGGCGGAATACCGAAACCGCCCAGGAAGGTGTTGATCTCGGTGATCGACACCCAGGTGGCACCGGTGTTGGCGCCCTTGATCGCGTTGATCAACTGGACGTTCTGCATGAGGTGCTGAACCACCGCGGTGGAGGTCTTGAACTGGCCATGCGGAGCGCCGTTCACGCCCGCGTAGATGCCGGTCCAGCCGATCAGGTCGGTCAGCGGTGTCGAGGTGGCGTGATTGGACCAGAGGGTGGCCGGCGTGACGAGCTGCCCGGCGGGGATGCCGTAGTCGACCTGCTGCTGGACACCATTCTCGTTGATGGTGAGCACTCCATCGGTGAGCACGTCGCCCCAGGCAAGCTCGACACGGTTCTGCGCGTATCGCGTCAGGTTCTCCAGGTCGTTGTAGATCGCGTCCACCAGAACGCTCTGGATGGTGCCGCCGTAGCGGGCCATCTCGATCTGGCGCCGTTCGTACTCGCCAACCGAGAGCTGGCCGCCCAGGGGCAGCATGCGCACACGCTTCTCAGATCCGGTGTCGCGCGGTGCGATCCAGAACGAGCCGTCCCAGTTGCGGAACTTGGCGGCACGGTTGGTCTTGGTGATGGTCGCGAAGTCGATCTCGTCGCTGTCGTACTGCTTGCTGGGCATCATCTGCGTGAACTGGTTGTTCGACGGCAGCGGGATGCTCTGTACGAACGCGATGGTGTCTTCGAGCGGCAGTGGGCCGTCCAGGAATAGAGCCATTGGTCAGCCTCCTCTCAGGCCTCGTAGCGGATGGTGGGGGTGTCGGCCTTGCCGTTGGCATCGACCGCGCCGGCTCCGGAGGAGAACGGCAGCTTGGATACCGAGACGGCGCCCGAGACAACGGCTCCGGTACCGACCTTGGTGGCGACCGTGCCGTTCTGGCGGACCGCACGCACGTCGCCGTAGGTGTAGCCGTACAGCGTCTGGGTGCCGTCGGACTTGGTGTCGTCGTACGGACCGAACAGTCCACCGGAGGTCAGCTTGCCGATCGCGGTGCCCGAGGGGATGTACCCGTTCGGGTAGTGGGTGCCCTGCGTGAACTTCGAGATGTCCAAGGTCACGTTGGGCTTGTAGTCGGGCTCGTCCAGGAGCCACTGACGATTGCCGACCTGGTAGGTCGTTGTCTGCATCGAGATGTCAGTAGACATGTGTCACCTTCTTTCTAGGTTTTGGAGGGGAACCGCTTTGCGGCAGCGGCCCTTCCGGCTGTTCCGGGCTTGTCTGCGGACTGATGCCCGGTGCTGTGCTGGCCCCAGAACGGCTGCTGTTGCTGCTGTTCCTTTTTCTGGCCGAAGATGGCGGTGAGTTTCCCCATCACCTTGGATTCGTCGATCTCGCCGTTGTCCCCGACGAACTTGCCGGGGTCCACACTGTCCAGCCATTCGGTGAGCTGGTCACCGGAAAGCACCTGCGAAGCTGCCGATTTGAGTTGACTCGCGAGCAGCTTGGGCTTCCAGTCGGCCTCGGTGGCAGCACGCGCATCAGCAGCCGCCTTGTCGGTGGCCTCCTTGAGCGCAAGCTCGCTGGCGTCCATCTGCGCCTTCTCCAGCTCGGCGTTGCGCTCCTGGAGCTGCTGTATCTGCTCAGGGGTAACGCCAAGGGTGGTAAACGCTTTGGCCTTTCCTTCGTGCTCACGCGAGTAGTGCTTCCAGTACGCGGCCTGCTGAGCATCGGTCATCTGCGCAACCGGCGTGTCTGCCGGGAACCCCTTGTCGGAGCCACCCTGCGAAGCGCCTTGACCAGACTGGGCGCCGCTTTCTGCGCCAGCGCCGCCTTCGTCGCCGTCCCCGGAGCCACCCATGACGGGCCAGACCGGGCCGCGGCTAGTGAAGCCGATTGCCTGTACGTGAGTGAATGGATGGATCGGTAGATCGGACAACGTGACTCCCCATGTCGGGAATTGGAACCCATGACGGGTCGACCACCGGGTTCGGTGGAAGTCTTTGCGGCGCTATGCCGTGAGGTCGGCGCGCAGCTTGGCGATCTGCGTGCGGTGGTAGACCACCTGGGGCGAGTTCTCGGCAGCGCCGTTGGCGGTCAGGTCCGCAAGGCTCTGCTCCAGGCCCGGCAGAAGACGCTGAGCGATCTGCGCCTTGGTCTCAGACCTGTTAGCACCGGGTGAGTTCGGCTGCGCCGCACGTTTCTTGGGGTCGCGCGGCTTGTAAGGCTTCTTGGGCACCAAGACCGGCCCGAGTTCGCCGTGGTGGTCCACCTGGTAGCGGGTGCGTTTCAGGTGCGCGGCCGAGGTTCCGCCGGCATGCGTGTAGAGCTGTGACAGATCGGCGGCGTTGAGCTCGTCGGCCGGATCGAACTCGGCTGTGACTGCAGCGATCGTGCACTTGCAGTGCGTGTGGATCGGCAACAGCTCAGCGACGTGATAGATCCGATCCGCCGCGGCGATGCACAGCCCGCACGCGCCGCTTCGTGACATCTCTGGGTGGATCACGCGGCGGTATCCGGTGATCTTCGCTTTGTCGAGGTTATCGAGATCGACAACCTGGGCGAGCATTTCGGCCTGCGCTAGCCGCTGGGCGAGCATCAGGTTGTCGTCCACCAGGGTGTCGATGCGTAGTCCGGATTCCCGTGCTGCGTCCTCGCGGGTGCCACCCTCTGATTCAATCCAGCGGAACCCGACCGCGGGCCGGGTGAAGATCTGCTCGGTGCTCATGTCATGGACTGACACCTCGGTGCCCGATCCATCGGCGTAGTCGACCTTGCTCGGCTCGCGCACCAAGCGCAGCGCGCCGCCGTGCACCTTGACGCCGCGTGCGCGTACGTCGAGCGGATTGGTCGGCTGCGCCTTTGTTGGCACGCCCATCACTGAGAGCTGCTGGGTCATTGCGGCGGCAGCGCCCCGTACGGATGCGGTCTGGGCGGACTGCATGACGCGGGCCGCCTGGGTTGCGAAGTCCTGCACCGATTGGTCGCTATACGGATTGACCGTCGCCCACAGGGTGCGCAGCGCTGATTTGGCGTAGGCCGCGGCCCGCTCGCGTACCGCGATGATGCTCGTCGATGACGCCGTCGCGACGGCGAGCACCGCTTCTGACTTCGGCTTGGCCTGCTGTGCGGCATACGCCGCGGCAGCCGCAGCCAGTGCGTCCGAGTAGCTAACCGGCGCCGACATCTGTCGTCACCGCAGTGGCGGGCGCAGTGGGCGTGCTCGGTGTGGTGGGGGCGTTCAGTAGGAGTATCTGCTCGGCGGCCAGCTGGGTGATGTTCTCTTCGGCCTCCTCGGGGGACATCTCCCAGATGCGCTCGCACCGCTGCTCCAGTGACAAGGTTCCGACGGACTGGGCCGACGCGGATGCCTTCTCCGCCAGTGTGCGGAACTCGATCGGGCCCCAATGCAGTCTGAGCGCAGGCCCGCGGTCCTGCTTGGCCAATGCAAAAACGATGCGCCACAGCAGTTTGACTCGTGGTGTGATGCGAGCGCGGCGGTCTCTGACTTTCGATGTCGCCGATTCTCTGATGAGCCCCGCACCTTCTGCTGACCCGTTGGCGGCATCCGGTGTGATGAGATGCAGCGGGGTGCTGGTGACGGCGGCGAACTCCTTGACGTCGTCGCGCTTGGCGTTGGTGATCCCCGAGAAGTCGGCTTGCTGAGATTCCCAGATCTGGAAGTCCTTGGGGATCCGCCACAGCGACCCGGGGCCCGCCTTGAACAGCTTGTTGAAGTCGACGGGCTCGCTTCCGGGCTCGTCCTCATCGTCCTCGTCTTCATCACCCACCAGAGCGCGTTGGCGCAGTGCTTGGTACCAGAATCCGATGATGCGTTGCAGCGTCACGTCGTTGATTCGGTCGAGCAGGTCGATGTGTGGTTCGTACTCGCCGAGCTCGAGCGCATTGTCGAACCGGACGATCGGGATGCCGCCGAGCTCGTCCAGCCCTTCGATCAGCTCCGGTTCGGTCGACACCGGATTCCACTGGGTGCCCTCCAGCACGAAGGTCCACTTCTTGCCGGGCAGGAACAGGTAGCTCCGATGCGTCTCCAGAATCGGGTCCCATTCGCGCACCAGTGCGGCGCGTAGCCGCACGGGATTCTGCAGATCTGGAAGTCCGATGCAGCGCCGGGGGTCGATGGCGTGAATGGTGGGCACCGGCGTGCCGGGCACGACCATGCCATAGCCCTCCGCCATGGAGAACACGTAGTCAAGTAGTTCCTTGAATACGGCCAGGAAACCCGACTCTTCCATGACCTGGGCGGCGAAGTCATCGCCATTGGTATCGGAGTCCGCGGTCGTTGAAACTGCCTGCAGTTCCATGCGATCGAGCATCGCGTTGACGCACATCGGCGCGTAGTTGCTTCTGGCCTTGCGCAACACATCTCGAAAGCAGTCCTGGTACTCCTCGGCAACCAAGGGAAGTGGCGGGTCTCCCGTGCGGTAAGACCACAGGGTGTCGAGCACCTGATTGCGGGGGCGCGAGTATCTCTGCACTCCCCCGCACATATCGGCAGTTGGCCGTAGCCTTTTGTCCGACCAGGGTTGGCGCATGACGGCGGTGAATTTCGCATTCAGCAGCACGAACCAGTCATACGGGGCGAGTGCATCGGTCAAATCCCAACCCCTCCTATCTGATTCGCTCGAACACCTGCTTGGACGTGCTTTTCACGAGTCCCATGACTTCCATGCGCGCCTGCCAGGACAAGATGGATGCCATGCACAGGTCGAACTTGCGGTCCCGGTGCAGCTTGCCGAGTATCCAGAGCTGCGAGCCAGTCTCGGGGTCCACGCGTTTGAGGAAGTGCTTTCCGGCGTTGCCGACGTGGCGCACGAGGTCGCCGTCGTCATCCTCGTTGTGTGAGATCCGGCCGGCGGCAATGGCATCGGCGTAGGCCTGGATCGTCTTGATCATTCGGTCCTGTTTGTTGGTCCAGAACTCCTGGACGATGGGCCGTTTGGTGATCCGGCTGTCGCCGTACCGAACCGCCCAGTCGCCGATCGTCGAGTTCCAGTGCGGCGGGTCGGCGTACATCAGCAGTACTCGAGAGGTCTTGAATACCTCGCGGACCGCGTCGTCGACTTCCTTCTCATCGACTTCCCAGTCCTCGGCTGCCTCGAGCGGCTTCTCGCACAGATACGCCTTCTGCTGCATGCCCGTTCGCACATCGGTGACAACCAATCCAGTGGCATCCCGGAATCGCGCGCCGTCGAACCCCAAGGTGACAAATGCGCGGCGCGGAATCCACACCCCTGGCAGCCCCAGCGCCTTCCAGCGCCGGATGTTGAACGCCTGTGCACCCTGCTGGGTCCAGCGGTTGGTCCACACTCGCTCGAGGTATGACTTGTCCGCCTTGGGATCGTCCCACTGGGCTGCAAGGTCTTCCAGGTCAGTGCGTGCGGCGAGTTCGGGGCCGGAGGCCTCCCGGATCGCTTCAACCCGGTCCTCGAACTTGGTGAGGTCCCAACCGTCGGAGGCTTGCCGGTGGAAGTAGAACATACGCGGGCGTTGCACCTCGCCGCGCTTGATGGCCTCGGCCAGGAAGTGGTCATCCTCTGCCTGCGAGTTCTGCCCTGGCTCGCCCGCGGTTGTCGTAGACAGCGACCAGGGGTCTTGCGCCATGCGTTTACCGAGGTTGGCTTCCATCGTCGTGATGGCCGCTTTGTGGTTCGGTAGATACAGGCGGTGGGTCTCGTCGTAGCCCTGAAAGGTCGTGCGACCACCGTCGCGAGAGTTCGGTGCGTTGGCCAGGGCGACGGCCTTGCCATCGGCCTTGCCGTCCTCTCCGATGCGCAAGATGCGCTCAAGCGCGGCGTCGAACAGATCGGCATCCACGCTCTCCTCGCAGATAACCTTGAGAGCACCGTAAGCGAGTTCTTCAACCTGGTCCTTGGTGTTGGCCAACAGCGGGATGTACGGGTCCACCACCGGCCGGCCCTGGGCAAGCCCGCACGGCGCGTCCTCGTCGAAGCCGTTGAACCGCACCGGCGATTCTGGGTGCAGCTCAAGGAACGCGACCAGCGCCATGAACTCGGTTTTGGCCGAGCCTTTACGCCAGGACACCGCGACTCGCTTGAACCGGCGCCGCCCGGCGCGCGGATGGCCCTGCGGCCACACCTCGTAGGCGCGGTAGAGCACGTAGCGCCAATCCTCGCCCAGAACCAACGGCTGGCCCTTGAGATCACCGGGCCCATGGCAGGCCCGCTCCTCCAGGAAGTCGCACAGTTGGTCCCCCAGCGTGGGGAACAGCTCGCCGGTATCCGGCGGGACGATCAGCTCCAAGGTGATCCGCTACACGGCGTGCAGATTCGCCCGCGCAACACGAGGATCAGGCTTGGCCGGCGCCTTCTTGGCCGCGGCCTTCTTGGCGGCTCGACGTTGTGCGGTCGACTGCGCCGCACCCTCGCCGCGCTCGATCTCCCATTGCAGCGCCCGCCGCGACATAGGCGTCAGGCCGCACTGTGAGAGCAGCTGACGGATTTCGGCAGCCAAGGCCTTGCACTCATTCGGCAACGTGCTCGAATGCCAGAACAACTGCATCAACCGGGCCACCATGTACAGAGAGTCGATATCCGAATCAGTCCACTCCGGAACCATCGGCGACGACCACGCCCGCTTCCACCAGTCCTGCACCTGCTGATGCCACCGAGTGCCCTTGGGCAGATCCGGAATGGTCGGGTTGGCCTGGGCCTTGAGTACTGCGCGAGTAGTTGTCGTGTTCCGCCGAGCACGTAGTGAAGGGTCTTTTGAGGTACGCGGCATGGCCGAACTCCTATGTCAGGATGATTGACTCCCATGTCGGGAATGTCGTTGCGCCACAGGCAAATGCCCGCGATTTGAGCAGGTCCGGAAAATATGGGGATCCGTACACGGCGAAATTCACAGTGCGTTCCGGCTGCCCAGGCGGGTCCGGGGAGGGGGTAGTGGCCTGGGGGCTAAACCTCCTGCGAGGATGCGAGCCATGTGTGCAGCACTCATCGGGACCATCGGCTGGCTCTGGCATGTGGTGTCAAGTCTCTGGGAATGGTCTGCCAATCATCTGCCCGGCTTCGCGGGGAAAACTGTAGAGAACGCCGTCTCGCTGGCGACTGTCCTGGCTCTCGGCGTTGCATGGTGGCAGCTGACGCTCGCACGCCGGCAAGCTACAGGTCGAGTGCTGAGCTTCGGTGCGTGGCGACGCGAAGGTCAGTCCGAGGAACCCGACGGAGTTCTGTACGAACTGTGCGAGGCAACCATAAAACTTGTCGGCAACCGCACCCTCGATGTCGTCTCCGTTCACGTCGAGGTCGACGGGGCCGTGGTGCAGCCCAAACAGATTGACGGCACGAAGCCCTTTCAAACCATGCCCGCCTTGACTCCCGCAGACAAGACTGTGGAGTGGAAGTTCTATCTGCCGGTCAACGACATCCCCAAGGCATGGTGCGTGCTGTCTTGGCAGGAGCCGCGCAACGGAGGACTAAGGACACAGGCCGTGCGCCAGCGTCTCGACCTCACAGATACTGCAATTTACGAATGGCGGTGGTTTATCTGGCATCAGCAGCGGCTACGGTTCCGCCGTTGGGCCGGCACGCATGGCCCCAGGTTATTCCGACGAATCTTCGGCGCTCCCAGGCCGCTTGGCAGGTACGAGCAAGTTCGTAATCTGGAGCTGCTCGACGGTGAAGGACCATTCCAGCAGCCCTAGGCGCTGGTCACCTGCGGTCCGCGGTCCTGGCCTTGTGGTCATTGCAGGGCTGGCATGCAGCGCGCAGGTTCTTCGGATCGAATGCGAGATCAGGCCGACGCGATGCAGGCTGCTCCTTGTCCACCACGGTGGCCCTGCCCGTGCAGATCCCCTCGTACTGGATGCGGCAGCGGTAGCGGTCTCGGTCCAGGATCTTCGGGACCAGCTCTCGCCATCGGCGCTGACTGGTGATCTGACTCGAGGCCGTGCGTGGCCCGCTCCACGCCTGCATGTGCTCAGGGCAGTAGCGAGTGAAGCGGATCAAGTTGGGACATCCGGACACTGGGCAGGGACGCGAAGCCCTCGGCATGTCTACGTTCACCTCCTGGATCTGCCCCACGACGCGATCGCCCCGTCTACGATCACGAGCTGACAAAGTTCGTGACCAAGGGGGCAGCGTGTCTGACCAGGCCGAAGCGGAGACGGGCACCGAAGCTTGTCCAAAGCGGCGAACTGCGGCGCGGTTCGGCAGTCTAGTGTGTGGTGTTCTATCGGCCGGATTCCTGATCATGGCACTACTGGCCGCCCCTATCGAATCGGGCTCTAAGGCCGAATGGCTCTCTGGCATAGGAACACTCACCGCAGTTGTGGTGGCGCTGTGGCAGACAACCAGTATTCAGAAGCAAGCGAAAGAGCAATCCCATGCCGCCCTGGAACGCCTTGAGCGTGAACTCAAGGCAGCCGAGGATCGATCCAACGCGAAACTTGAAACCGCCACGCGCCTGCACCAATCCGAGTTGGAGTCGCAACGCGAACTAGCCAGGATCCAACGGCTACATCTTCAAGAGCAGGAGTTCAAACTCGCTCTCATCCGAGTATCGAGGACTATCGACGCCTACTGCCGTGAACTCACCGCAATGCCCTATCTAGATGTACAGGCAATACCTAAGACCTATAGCGACCAGGTCGATGCCCGTCGTGCAGCACGTGAGGCACTCAAGTCACTGGCACGGGATGTGCATCTGGAAATCACTGGTGCGCAGATGCTTTCGCAGAACGATAGCCTTCGCGAATCCTTGGATATTGTCAAGCAAGCAATGTCACTCGCCCGCACAGTTGCCGAGCGATACCGAACAAACGCTACATCCAAAACAATCCCTGACCCCCTACCGATCTGGAATGCCCGGAATGCGATCCAGACGGCGATCCGCGACACCATCAAAATGGCTAGCGAGAGCCTCCATGCCGGCTGGGAACAGTGACTCGCCTTCTTGCTCCGATCGAGTGGGTCGGCGTCATGGGGTGGCCTTGCCGGATGAGCCGCATTGGGCCGGTTGACGCCCGGCGTGCTCAGCCCGGCTTGTGAGATGCGCAGAACGCGCGAGCAGCCAGCAGCCCGGCAGCGATCGCGGGCACGTCGTCGGTCGAGAATGGGAGTGCTGCTCCCACGATGGTGACCTGATCGCCTCTGGGGGTGCGGCGCATACGGATCTCGGCGGGCGCCCATGGTCGGTCAGTGAGCGGGACACGCACCGAGTAGGTGCCGTGCCGATCCCGTTCGACCGCTGGCAGTTCCAGAAGCTCGAAACCCAGATCCCTTATGCCAGCCGGTAGTACGGCGGCGATGCGGTCGGCGACTTCGCGCGGCGAGTACGTGACCTCTCGGCGTTCCTGCGTGAATTTCTCGACCACCACGGTCGACAGCAAGTTCGGGATGCCCGCGATGAAGCCAGAGAGTGCGGCCCGTATTCGCGTATCGAACACATGTTCGATGTTACGCACTGACGCCGCCTTGCGTCGAGAGGGCCTACATATACGAATGGGGCAGCACCACCACTTCGGCGTGCCGCCCCATCCTGCTGAGATCAGCCGGGCGCTCTACCGCTGAGCTACAGCCCCATGCGTGGAGCTGGCGGGATTCGAACCCGCGACCTTCCGATTACTTTTAGGTTATCGCGCATGTCCGACAATCGGAAACCATAAGAATACGCCCAGGTCAGTGGCTCATTTTGGGCATAGTTGCGCTACTGCTGCCTGGATTCTACGAGGCCAGAGAGCTAATTACAAGCCTGTCATTTCGGCGTGTCGATGCAGATAAGCGTGATCGCTGGGACGTTGCTCCATACCCTCGCGGCATGAGCACCGTTGAAATATTGGCCGATCTACCGCCGGAAGAGCCCATTGTGGACCCGCACTGGTTGGCCCTGGCGGGGACTTCGCTCTTAGCCCTCGTCGCCATCGGCGGACTCGCGACCGCCTATGCGAGATTCTCTGACGACAGAGAAAATGCGGAGCCGTGGTGGCCGTTCGCGGCCGGCTTGCTTGGCCTTTTCGAGTACTGGAGAGCACTGGGGTCGGCCTTCGACGATCTACCCAGGATTGGGCTCGCCGTTGCGATCATAGCCGTGGTTGGAGCACCAACCCTCGTCGTGGCTAGCCGTGCGCGAAAGCGCGGGGAAGCCGTTTTTATCGCCGCCGCGGCGGTCTTCGTATTCACACTCGTCGGCTTGCCGGCCCACGATGCACCGCATCACCACTATCCGCCGCCGGCCTCCACGTACCGATAGTCCTATCGGAGCACTCCCAGCAACGCAGCGCGGGCGCCGGTGGTCGCTGACCCGACTCCGGTACGGAATATCCGCGTGAACCATGGCATTAGTGATATCACATGCGATATCATAGGGTACATGGCCAAGCTGGCGAAGATTGAGGCGCAGATGCGCGAGGCCCCGACGAATGTGGCCTATAGCGATCTGGTCAAGGTCTGCGATCACCACTTCGGCCAGCCACGCCAGAAGGGAACGAGTCACGCGGTGTACAAGACCCCGTGGACCGGGGATCCGCGCGTAAACATTCAGAATGATCACGGGAAAGCGAAGACGTACCAGGTTCGGCAAGTCGTCGCCGCAATCGACAAACTCGAGGGGATGAGAGGTGAGACAAATGGATAACCACTACACCTATCGAGTCGTGTGGTCACCAGAGGACGAGGAGTTCGTCGGACTCGTCGCCGAATTCCCGTCACTGTCCTGGCTCGACAAGGACCGTAGAGAGGCCTTCGCGGGCATCGTGCAGCTAGTCGACGACGTCTTGGCCGATATGGAGGAAACCGAAGAAACTCCCCCTACGCCACTCAGCGAGCGCTCCTACAGCGGAAAGTTCTTGGTCCGAAGCTCGCCGGCGCTCCATCAGCGGCTGACCACCGAGGCGGCAGAGCAAGGCGTCTCACTGAACCAGTGGGTTGTTCAGAAGCTCTCAGCAGAGCCGCGTGCGGCGAGCCCATCCACTCCAATGGGGTCGCGACACAATCCATCTCCCTTTGAAGCCGCCCTCGTGAACGAGATGTACGCATCTGCGGCAAATAGGATTCCGACCAACTTCGAGCGCTTTCGGCACAGGATTTCACAGATCGTTGATGAAATGTATGGGCGGACTGTCCAATACGACCTCACGGTACCTCCAAACCAGTACCTCGTAAGCCACCTTGAATCTCTCCCGTCGACATACGTGGTCATGCACTCGCACGACGACGCTCCCGCCGACGATGAGTCGAGTTTTCACCCTCATTGACCTTGGCCATCACGTCGTCGTAGGCGTAGAGCTTCTTGCAGCCTGGCGTCCAGGTCTGGTTGCGCTGCCCGTCAGCGTGTAGGTAGGACCGTGGCGCGACTCGGCCAAGCACCTTGTAGAAGGTGGCCGATGCTGGGGCCTCGCCGGCGAGCTTCATCATGCGCAGCACGTCCGCTCCCGTCATAGGCTGATCGCGGGCACGGGCCCGCATGTCGTCGCGGAGTTCATCGACGCCGTACGTCGATCGGCACCGCGGGCACGCGACGACGGTCTCGCCCTTCTCGGCGTACAGCTTCACTCCACAGGCGAGCGGGACACCTTCGTCGCTCTCCCCCATCGACTTCGAGCACTCCCCGAAGAGTTGGAGCTCTGGGCGGTCGATGGCCTTATGCGCCTTCCTGGTGAGCGCTACGAGTTCGTCGTACAGCTCGGCGGCGTTCTCCTCGGACATGATCGCCAGGAGGTTGTGGGCCAGCCAGCGCGCCATATCCGCGCTCGTCGCCGTGTAGTCGGCGGGGATGCGGCGCCACCCGGGCCGCAATGGGCCGATGAAGTCGGGCTCCACCGAGTCCAGCGGCAGGAACCGAATGCGACACCCCTCGGTGATCTGCTTGACCCACGAGGTCAGCTCGGCGTGAATCTTGTGACGCAGCTTCGATGCCCGGCTATCCGGGAGCAACGGCATGGAGTCGGGGGCCGTACGCACGCTGCTCGAGCCCATGCGGGTCTGCAGATAAGCAGACTCCATGAGGCGGTCCAGATACCAGATGATGCCCGGCTCCTCCCCCTGCGCCTCGGTTGCCTTGCGGCGGGACACTTTCTGACCTACCAGCAGACGCCGAATTGCCTTGCCGCAGTTCCAGCACAAGAACAGTTCGCAGCGTTCGCCACAACGGGTGCACTCGGTCATACGGTCCTCCGGTACTCGATGACGTCAAACTCGGATTCGTCTTGGTCTTCCAGCTCGGCAATCGCCTGCAGTACTGGAGATTCCACGCCATGTTGGGGCATCAAGCGCCCACCTTCAGTCGGCCAACGCACGGGCAGTCCTTGAACCCAGCCCCATTGGGGCGCGGGCACTTACGTCCCGCCGGGGCCTCGCAGTCCGGGCAGTCGCGGCGGATCGCTTCGTTCACGTCGTACGGCCCAGGCCGCTCCGGGCGGCCGGTATCTTCCCCGTAGTCGCTCACACGGCCTCCCAGAGAGTGCGCTGGAGCTGATGCTCCGTCGAATCCACACGAGGGCGCCCAGGCATGTCCCATCCCTTGCGGGCCTTGCGTTCTGCCACTACTCGCCACCCGGCGGCACGGAGCGACACTCCCGGCTCTTCGCCGCGGGTGTAGGTGATCAGCCGGCGATATCCCAGCGCCTTAGCCGCACGCCACGCTGCGGCGTACAGCATCGAGTTCACATTCCGCGCGCCCTCGACCGTGCACGTTCGGTTGACCTCCAGCGTCCAGCCGTCATCGAACAGCCGCGCCACTGGACGCCCGATCATCGCGACGCCGACCACCCTGCTGTTGTCTGCAACACCGACACTGAACTTGTGACCCCGCGGCGGTGGATGGTGCCGATGGTGCTGGGAGACAAACTCACACGCTTCACCAAAAGACATTGGGCACAGCATCAGCGCGCTCACAGCGGGATCACCGGACCGATGTAGTCCGAGACCGACTTGCCGGTCATCCCACAGCTGCACGCACCTGCGCTCCCAACAAGCTGTCTTACTGATTCCTCGATGTGCTTCTTGCAGTCATCACACAGGTCGTAGACCTTGTAGTGATCCGGGTCGCCTCTTCGAACCCACCCATGGATGCGGGCCGCCCACTTCGCTTCCTGTTCACATCGATTCTCGTGACACGGACATACGACGAACAGGCACTGGCATGCCTTCGCGCCCATGCCGCCGACGATCTCGGCGATGTCGATAGCGGGACGCTCTAGGACGCCCGTGGAGCCCTCAGAACCCCCACGCGCACCCAGTTCCACCACCGCGGCGGGGTTTGTGGCGCTGTGGACAAGCTGGGCGGCAAGCGCGCAGCGCTGCCCGAACTCCCCAGGGTCACAGGTAAATCGCTCTACCCCCCTGCGCGCGATACCCAACGTAAGACGAGATTCCCAAGGTGAGTAGTTCTTCGTCAGTCCGTCCGTCCGTCCGTGCATTGCATGCGAGCATTGCTCGTGGTCGATGCTTGGGCGATGCTCTAAGCAATGCTTGGAGCACATGCTTACAGCAGATGCTTTAGATGGCACTGAGACTGGCCCCACCCTCATCTCCTCCCTTCTTTCCCCACCGGGCCGCAGCGCCCTTCATGGCCCGCTCTCGCCGCTTCTTGGCCGCCTCATCGGACAGCTGGTAGTCGTCCCAGTCCTTGATCTGCCAGCCACCGGGGGCGACGAGCCACAGACTCACATTGACCAGGCGCGTGGCATCGGCCTTGCGTGCGTGGATGAATGGCAACGCGGCAGCCGGGATGTAGCCCGCGGTCTCGTGCTTTCCGCAGTAGCCCAGCCCGAAGTGGAACACCGCTATCGCCCGGAACTGGTTGTCGGCCACCAGCTCCAGAATCTTCGGATGGTCGGCTAGTTGGGTATCCAGCCGGATCCACGGCAGTCCCACTACGAGGCCTCCTGGTCGGTCATTTCTGACTTGGCTACGGCCACAAACTCGGCCAGCTTGGCGTCGTATTCGTCCAGATGGCGTCGTACAGATTCGGTGCTGTTGTGCCGATTCGCTATGCGAAGCACTGCATCCTGGAGCCCGCCAAGAGTCAGCGCGGCCTTCCCAATACGTCCAAGAAGCTCGAGATTCACATGGTTTCGTGGAGTCCAGTCGTAGTCGCTCCAGGAGATCCGGGCGCCTATGGCTTCCTCTATGAGCTTGAGGCGTTCGGCTGCCTGGCCACTCTCAGGAGCTTCACGCATCCGGCGCTGCACCTCCTGGGCGATGCGGGCTTCGCGATCGTCATCCATCTGCTTGGAGCGCTGGGTTAGCGACTCCCGGATCTCCTGCGCGCGCAGAGTGTCGTAGCGGGCCATGAGCGAGCGCATCGCGTCCCACGAGGGTGTGTGATCGGACTTCACGGCGGCCGGCGTGTGGATGGCCATCCGGGTCTTCGACCTACCCGGAGACATCAAGCCCCAACCGGGCGGGAGCTCGCCGTCCTGGACGATGGACAGGTCGCTCACCACCAGCCACCAGGTGTGGCACTGGTCAGCCCACTGGTCCGCCTTCCCGGGCTTGTTCAGCTCATTGAGCCAATCAGAGCGGCTGACCTTGAGCTCGTGGCCGACCAGGATGCGCCCACTCGATGAGGTGAACCCGATATAGATGGCATCCGCGCGCGCGGAGGCGCCCCAGGTGCCGTTGCCACCCACCTCGTGCAAGAAGACCCCACCAGGCAGGGGTTGACCGGGCTTGATGTAGTGCCGACGCAGAAGCGCCAGCAAGTCAGCAGTTTTCAGTGTCGACGCCATCAAAACTCCATCGAGTCGCGCAATTCGGAACTTTTGGGTCGGATTGCGAATTCAGTGCAGTCACACAGGCCGCCACCTCGCTCGTAGGTCGGCCAGCGAACGAAGTGGCAGTGCGGACCCAGGGACCCCTGGTGGTGGCTCCGGGTATGTCCGCACACACATGTCGGGTTGTCGGTCATGCCGCTTGGCCCTTCCGTCGCAGTTGTGTCTTCAATGAATCGAGTCGGATGCTCATTGCTTCGGCGATCTGCTTGTCGTCGCCGTGGACCCACTGGTAGTCCTCGTACTCCTGCATCCAGGTCGACTTGCCGCCGAGATCCGCTGCGACGCTGGGGTCATCGATGGAGTCCTCATCCCATGCGAAGGGAACGGGCCATCGGTTCGCGCTCGCGTGCCGGCGGGCTCGCTCCGAAGGCCCTGGTGTCAGGTGCAGCCGAGTGAATAGTTCGGCGATCTCTCGGGCACGCCGGGCAAGTACGCGCTCGCGTTTCAGGGTGCTTAGGAGCACGTTGCGGTGAGTGCCCATCATCTTGGCCAGGGCATCGAAGCTCCACCCGATCGCCGCGAGCGCATGTAGTCGCCTCACGGTGCCGACCGCGCTCACATACCCAGTGCCTGCGAATCGCCCAGGGATGGGGATCGTGAGAATGCATTGAGCGGTGAGCTTGCGAACCGAGTCGTACTCGCCATACCGGATCAGGCGCACGCCGTGCTCACTCATCTGGGCCCGCTCGGCGATGTGCGCCCACGGCAATCCGGCTGCGTGAAGCAGATCTAGGCGTGCTCGCACGGGCGCGCTATCGACGTACCCTCGCTCGGCCAGCTCGTAGTGCTGCTTGCAAAGACCTTGCCGGAAACTACTTCTCGACACCGCGCAGCTGCGACTGGAGCAGTTGGGGCGTGCGCACTTCATGCCGCCACAAGGCTTCCGTCATCACACAGCAGCACCGTCTGCTCGTGGCGGTAGAACACCGCGACGTCTGCGGGCTCCTCGTTCTGGTCGACGATGAATCCGAGCTTGCGCGCCTCGCCCCGCTCCCCCGTCTCCAGGAAGCTATGGCACCAGGTGCATGCCATGAGTCCGTTGGCGGCCCGGCGCGACGAGTGGCGCTTGGTGCCACCGTTGCCACGGGGCCGACGATGGTGACCGACCAACTGGCTGCCGCTGCCCTGGCATACCTTGGGCCACTGCACCTCACAGAGTCCGTCACAACGCTGACGCATGAGCCGCAACGCCTCAGCAGTGAACTCGGCGGTCACGTCAAACTCTCCACGCCCACGGTGATCAAGTCGCGCGAGCTAGGCGGAGTCACAGCGTTTCCTGCCATGCGAACCTGTTCACGCCGGTTGCCCTTGATCACGTAGTCGGCCGGAAAGTCCATGGCGCGTTTGATTTCCCGTGGCTCCAGCATTCGGAAACGGACGTCGTCGAGATCGAACGTGGGCCGATCAGCGTCTATGAGTGACTGATGTCCCGTCGTCGTGATGGTGCGTGCGGGCTCGGTGGCCGGTGTGGAGTGCTCGGCACCGCTGCCTCGGCTGCTGTTGTTCCGCATGACCAAGGCGTGGTGGTTACCCGATGCGGTCACAGTCGCCAGCGGATCGGTAACCGCCCGCGCATCACTGCCGCCGCCGCGGAGTTCAGCGATGAACGCCAGCCCGTCGGTCTCCCGTGTGGTTCGGGTGGAGAACGGCTCGCTCGTCGGCGCCGCACCGTCGCGCCAAGTACCGCCACATGGGACGAGTAGTCCGGTTTCGTTGCGGGTGGTCATGGTGCGCATAGGTGCCGATATCGGTAGTGCTTGCTTGCCGTCGCGCCCCTCTACCGGAATTGCCAGCGCCTTGGTGGTCTCATTTGCCGTCACGGTCGACAACGGCTCATCCAAACCGCGCACGCGGTATTCGTGTCGGCGCTCGACGATGAACGGGGCCCAGTAGCGTTCGATACCTGCGCGGATCCGCGCCATGGTCTTCTCAGCTAGCGGTTTGTCGCGGTCGCCGAGGCGCGTGCCGAGTAGTGACCAGTCAATGATCTCGGCTGCGGGACGCACGGCTGGATCAACAACCTGGTGGCGGCACTTCGTGTTCGGGCATCGATAGAGGTATTGCGAGCGGTATCGGCCTACAGTGTTGCCGGGTTTCTTGAATGCCTGCATGGCGTTCACAGGTCCGCAGTCTGGGCATACGGCGCGGGGGCGCACGAGCCGCTCAAGATCGGGCTTCCGGTTGCCCCGCCGCCAGAACACCACATACAGGCGGTCGCGAGATTGCGGCGCCCCGAAGCCGGCCAGCTGCGCGTGCATCGAATTGAGCATCACGAGCCGGTGCTCGTACCCCAGTGATTCCATGGCCGCAAGCCACGCGGGGAACGGCGCCCACGAGGCCGCCTCGACTACGTTCTCCACGAATACCAGTTCGTATCGGTGAAATTCAGAGAACCGGATGACGTCCCACATTGTGGCGCGTGAGCGTTCCGCGGCTTCGTCGGGCAGGGTGTCGCCGAAGAGGTCGGGTTGCGAGTCAACGCGTTTGCGCCCCTTGGCTTGTGAGTGGTTGGTGCACTCCGGCGAGAACCAACCCATGGTCGTCTTCGGAAAGTACATAGGATGGATCTGCGACAGATCCGCGCAATAGTGATCAGCGTCCGGGTGATTCGCATTGTGCGTCTCGACGGCTAGCGGCCAATGGTTCGCAGCCGCCCGGACCGTCACACCGGCGACGTCTACCGCACCGGTACTCGAACCCCCTGCGCCACAGAAAAAGTCAGTCAGCGAGATATGCAGGCTCATGCGGCAGGCCTCCCCATCGCCTCGAAATGGTCGATGGTGGCCTGCAGCTGCTCCAGGTCGGTCGTTGAATTCAAGTCCCCGCCGTACTCACTGTTGAACCAGGCACCCGCGGCGGACGCCTCGATCCGCCTGTCCTTGAGCAGCGCCCGGAGGGTCAACTTCATCTGCTGCGCCGGCGGAATGTCAGATGCCTGCAAGGGCGTGGTCTTGCGCGGCGACATGCCGGGCTTCATCACGTCGAAGATCAGCCACTCCAGCGAGAAGTCCTTCACCGACCTGGGCTGGTCCACGCCGGGGCGCACCCCGTACGTGGGCGAACGGACACCGACAATCACCGGCGGCCGCTCACGGGAGAGCTGTACCCAAGCGGTCGCTTCGTACGCCAGGTCTTTCTGGCCCTCCACGCGGTAGTCGCGCTTGCCGGTGGGCTTCCCGTCCTCAACCTCAGCGACTTCCTTGCCGCGGGCGGTCATGACCACGATGCCGGGGAATGCCACGAGCATTCGCATCAGCTGGTAGTGCCGCTCGCTGACGTCGTTCCAGAAGTTCATCGACGGTTTGATCTCGGCGTCGGGATCCTTGGCGAGCTTGGCGCGATTGGCCGGTGTGTTCCTGGCGCGCTGATCGGCCCAGTCCTTGAGGAACGTCCATTCGTTGGTCATGGAGTCGATGACAAGCACGACCGGGGGCTCACCGGCAATGTGGGCGGCCTTGGCGAGCTTGGCCACTTCCTCGACCTGGTGCACGATGTCGTGCCAGGTGCCGTCGTGCTCGATGATCAGGTAGTCGGCGCCCGGGATGACTGAGTACTCGTCGGCTGCGTCTTCCCCCAGGTCGAGCCAGTAAGCCTGCCCGATCCTATCCGAGGAAGTGAACTGCGCTGCGGCGTAGGTCTTCCCGGACTTCTCAGGTCCCTCAATCAGCACTAGCGGGAACGGAACCACACCCGTGGGCTTGCGAACAGTCAGAGTCACGATTGCGCCTCCCTGTCGAGATCGGTGACGTCGTTCTCGATGAACCAGATGAGGTCGGCCAGGGAGCGCCGCCCTAGTAGTTCGGCGAGATGCTGGTCTGCGTCCTTGAGTAGTCGGGTGGTGGTGTAGGCGTTCGGCAGCTCCAGCCCAACCCACGGGCAGATTTCACCCTCTGCGTCGACTAGGCAGCCGCCATTGGCCGCCATGTCCGCCGACATCTGAGAGAGGAACGACGTGCGCACCGCGGGGACAATCTCGGTCGGCCAACGCTTCTGCACCCACTGGGCCAGTCGGTCCGGGTCCTCCACCTTGATCTTGGCGCTCGGTTGCACGCGAGTGGTGGACGACACCTCTACCTTGGCTCCGTCGATAACGACGTGAGCCTTGACTTTCTCCTCGGCGAATTCGACCTCGGCACGCTGGTTGGCCTCTGCCTCTATCACCTTGAGTTGCTTACGTACCCAGGAGATCATTGCGAGTATCTGTGCTGCGTCTCTGCGACCGCTCATTGCTTGTCTCCCACCATTCCCATGACTGCTACTGCCATCTCTTCGGGCGGCAGCGATATGTCTGTGCGCTCGAACACCACCTCGGGAGTTCCGGGGTAGATGCCTACGCGCATTCCGTTGAATCCCAGCGTCATCCGATCGGTATCGATCGCCTTAATCGCCGCCGCGAGCCGCCTACCGTTGATGGCGACCTTCGTGGGGGCGCCCGAGAACTTGTGCGGCTCCAGCTCGTCGCGGGTGAGGGCATCGCCGCCAAGGTTCTGGACGGCAAGGGTCCCCTCGCTCGCGAACAACTCGATGCGCGCGTAGTCCCCGGAGCTGAAAGCGGAGGCCCGGCTGAGCATGGTCACGAGCTGACTCTTGGACACCTCGCACGCCGCCGTCAGCTCCTTTGGATACACCCGCTCCACTGAGGGGTACGGGTAGGCCAAGATGCTCATCGTGGACGCAGATCCGCTACCCGATATGGCGAATAGGTTTTCGTCCCAGGACAACTCGATCGACCCGTCGAATCCCTTCCAGGGGCCCACCGCATCGGCCAGAAGCCCTGCGGGAACATCCACCCTGGTGACCTCATCGGCGGCGAAGTCGAAGGGGATCTGCTTGACAATGACTGAGCACTTGTCGCAGGCCGTCAGCTCGAGGTACGCCTCGGTGGCGACCATGTGCACGGCCGTCCACTCATGCAATGCGGGGTCACCGGCCGCGAACGGGGCTGCTGCGGCGACGGCCGCACTGAACTCAGCTGCCACTACCGAACCGACCACGCGATCCTCGGCGACCTGCGGCAGCTGTGGGTAGTAGTGGGCCTCCATGAGCGGCAGCACAATTGAGGCCTTGCCACACGCGACCGAGAGGGTTCCGCCCTCGACTTCCAAGACCACCTCGGCATCAGCGGGCAGTAGCTTGCCGATGGTGGCCAACAGCCTGCCGGCGACCAGCACGGGCCCGTCCACTTCGCCAACGTCAGCAGTGACTTCCATGCGGATGGAGCGCTCGTAGTCGTAGCTGCTCAGTGTGAAGTCACCCGTAATCACGATGCCCTCGATGCTGAACTGGGAGACTTCTCCCGCGTAAACGGTCATGCCACTACCTCCTGATACATCACGCACGAGCACGAAACTGGTTGGGACCAAACCCCGGTGGCCATCCGATACTGAACAACCCCATGGCCTTCACACAGCAGGCACACTTCGCCATCGGCCTTCGCATAGATGGCCCGCGCAGAGGCCACGGTCTCGATATCTGCCAGCGCCGCGTTGTCACGAATCAGCTCGGCGAGCGAGTCGTCAAAGTTCTGCAGGCTCATCGGCCACCACACTCAAACCACAAGACCGCGGTCAAAAACGCACTGAACAGCAGTACCCATCCGATTGCTGCCCAGTTCTGGATTCGCAGCCGCGCAGCCTGTTTCGCACACGGAGCACACGGCTTGAACGTCTGGTGCACTGTGCACACCGGCACGGTCAACTCGATCATTTGCCGTCCCCCGCCTGCATATAGCCGGGATGCTGACCCGCCATGTGACGCTCTAGGTTGGCGAATGTTCTATTGCAGCAAGGGCACACGCCGTTCGCGATCCGCTTCTTAGTCTTGGTCAGCTGGCCCTTGGTTGCGGCATGCGCGCGGCGCTCTGACTCCAGGCGCCGCTGCTCGGTGCGGATGTCGGCCTCGCGGGCCTCGACCTGACGCTGCAGTCGCTCGGCGCGCTCGCGTTGCTTCTCAGCCTCGGTCTTGCCGTAGTAGTGCTGACCGTGGCCAGCCGGGCAGTGGTAGGTCTTGTGGTCTTCCTTGCGGCGGCGTTGGAAATCGGCCGGGACGGCGAAGGCCATGCTGCAGGCGCAGCAGCACTCGACAACCAGCTGCTCGGTGTACTCAAGGGTTGTCATGCCGCCCACCTCGGCGCGTCAATCCACCAATCGCCCGCCAGCGTGGGCTTGTAGCCCAGCTTGTCGGCGATCTCGCGATAGCAGCCCCCGAACCAGTTCGGGTCCCCGTTGAACTCCGGCACCTGGATACCGGTCGTCTCCGACACGTCGAAGGCGACCGCGATCAGGTGGCCGATCACTACGCCGATCTCCACGAGGTCGTCCTCAGCATCCAGCTCGTCCTGGATTTCGACACACCGCATCTCGGTCGCGCTCATGCCGACCTCCCAGGCACGACGCCCGCCGCAGCGACGTAGCGCTGGAGCAGATCACTGTGACGTGGGCAGAATGTATCGACCGACAACCGCAGGATGCGGCCCGCGTCATACGACGAGAATCCTTCTCCTGCAACGAGTGCACCCACACGGGTCACCCCTGACAGTGTCGGGGTCGCGTCGAGCTGTTTGCAGACCAGGCCGCCATAGCTGGCGACGTAGTCGACCGCGCCATCGGCACGCGCAGGTGGTGCGCACATGACGAGGGCGGAGATCGTGGCGACTATTAGACTGACGCGTCCGACTCTGGATATGGTTGCTCTAGGCTTCCTCATGCCATGCCTTTCCATGAGAGGTGCTGGTTGATTCGGTACCGACGTCCGTTGGACCCGCCAAGATCAAGCGGACGTCGGTACTGGGTGGATATATTCAGTTGTGGGACATACGATTACGCGCTTCTGCAACGCTCCTGGGCATATCTGTTTAGCTCAGACAAGCGGACGATCACCTTGCGGGATCCGTGCTGCTCGGTGGCGATCTCGTCGCGTGCACGCAGCTCGTCGAACTCGCGCTCTGATACCCCGAGGTACTTCGCAGCCTCGATCCGCGGGATGAAGGGGTCATAGACCTGAGCGCCCTGAAGCGCCGCTTCGATCATGTCTCTGATCGCGGATTTGTCCGCAGAGGTCAACGCCATAACCCCACCTCCGACACGCCGTGCGTACTCCTGGACCTCGACGTATGCCGACGTATGGTTGATACGTACGAACAAACTTTCGATATGGGGAGGGGGTGAATTCCATGGCATCTCGCGGAGCATCGAGCTCCGGGCGCGGCAGCAGTTCGAAGAGCACCAGCGCCCGGAGCGCGATCAGCGGCCGGTATGTGACGAAGGCTTACGCCAATAAGCATCCGAACACGACCGTGAAGGAGACCCGCAAGAAGTAGCGTGCGGCCCTTCGCTCGGAGCGGGGTTTCTACGGGGAAGTGGTAGCCCCGCTCCGGGTCCACATCATTGCGCATTGCGATCACCCCCGCTGCTGACCCAGTCCCGAACATCGGCCCAGTCGTATCGGACCCACCTGCCGACTTTCGACCACTGCGGACCGCGACCGGCCTGGCGCCACTGAGCCAGAGTCACGACGCTGACTTTCAGGTACTCGGCGACTTCTACTGGCGTGCCTAGCGGTTCAAGCGGATTCATGCTTCCGCCTCTTTGATGGTGCCCGACGGCCGCGCGGTGAGCACGGCTCGTCGGACCCACGCCTTACGCTGCAACCACCGAGACGCGGCAAGGATCGCGCCGGCTACATAACGGGTGCTCAGCCCGTGCAACGTAAGGAGATTGTTATGGCCGAAGAATTTGATTTTCTCAACGACCACATCCCGGATGGATTCGAAGCCACCCGCGCGTTCCGCGACGGGGTCGCCGGCGACATCGCGAAGCACGGAAACGAACGAATCACCGTTCTTCACTCCATAGCCAGTAGGGCCGCAGCCGCGATCCCGGCGCTTGAGCAGCGCATCATCGCCCTGGAGAAGCGAATCGAGCAGAGCGGCGGATAGCATCGCGCCGGTCAAGTGAGGTCCATCGAAGGCGGTCATACGGGCACCACCTCAGTGCAGACAAGCTCGAAACCTCCACGCGTCCCTAGCCCTCCCTCTACCGTTGAGCTGCTTGATAGTTCGATCGAAGGGGAATGCTCATGGGTCTGAGGGACGACGTTCTGCGCCTCATTGGCGACGAACCGCCAATTACCGGCTTGCTGGCGGAGAACATCACACAAATCTTGGCCGCGGGCGACGCTGCGGCTGGCACCTACGACGTCGACAAGGTGCTTACAGCCTTCGTTTTTGCGTTTCGGGAACTCGAGGAGAGCATTATCCAGGATCGGCAGCGTCAGGAATTGTGGGGAAAGTTGCACGAGTGAGGTCACTGCCTCGGGTGCTCGGCGGACATCGAGGGCGGTCACGCGCTACGCCCGCCGATCTCACGTGGCAGTTCTAGCGAGCCGTTGGCGTTGATGTAACGGGTGATCCGCTCCCAGGCGTACGCCTGGCCGGCAGGGGTAAGTAGACCCGTGACAACATTCCGACCATTGCGGGTGTCGCGGCGGTTTTCGCAGAGCCCGCGGCGGATTGCATCGGTCGTGGCATGCCCGTTGTCCGAGCGGTCGCCGGCGACGAACAGATGCAGCTTGCGAGCCAGGAATTCGCGGATCTGCTTGTGCAGGATCCGAATTCCCTGCTCCTCTGCCCACTCCACAACCTCGCGGCCGAAGTCGGTTCGGTTGACCGATCCTGCCCCGGAGGCGTGGGTCCTTGCACGCTCGACGAGCGGCCGGTCGACTTCGGCCTGAGCCTCCAGCGCGATGCGCTGCTCGTGTTCGGCGCGATACAGCTCCACAGCCGTGGTTGTCGCCTGCGCCAGCTGCGCGATGTGGTCGACGTTGGTGATGTCGACCGCCAAGGAAGTGCGTCGGCTCAGCGCGGCGCGCATGGCGTAGAACTCCCCCACCAACCGCTTCTTGAAGTCTCGCACTACCGAGCTGTTGCGGAGGGAGGTCATCAAAAGCGCAGCAGCAGGCTCGTCGAGCTCGGCGTACCGGACATCCCCGCCGCCGTGCTGCCCCTCAGGTCTTGGTCGGATTTCAAATCGGACCAAGCCGACCTCGTTGAGATCGTCGAGGTTCTCGCGAACGAGTCGGATCACCGAGGCGTGCTCGTTACCCGTCTCAGCGGCAATGACCGTCGACGTGGTGAACGGCTCACCGTCAGATCCCATGAACACAAGGTCGATAGTCACGAGGCCACCCGCTCCCGAGAAGATTTCAAAGGATCGGGCTGGAATACATCGAGGCCACTCAGCCCCAGCGCCTTAGCCCAAGCGGTCATAAGCGGCTTGGATGCGCGCTTGTATCCGAGCTCGACGTTGCGGATCGTGTCCGGGTGGGTGCCTTTGGGCCCACCGGCCTGCTCGATGCGCTCAATCAGTGTCGGCACCGAGAACCCAAACGCTTCACGCAAGGCCCGGATAGGAACTTGAGCTCCGATAGGTCTGTCGTTCATGTCGATGAGTTTAGCGACAGGAGTCGACAGATACAAGAATTTGGCGCTATTTCTATCGGTTAATGTCACGTAAGCTGCGGAATGACAGGGGTGTAAGTAGCGGTGTTTGAATACTCACAGCGCTAGACCTGTCTGCGTGGCGCTAGACCTGTCAATGTCTGTCGAGGCAGACTGTCGTTATGGATACCGAGGACTGGGACCGGCTCGCCGACTTCGTCGGCGCCCGGGTAGAGGAACTGCACCTCACCCAGGCGGAGGTGCAGGCACGCGGAGGACCATCACCCGCTAAGGTTCGCGAAATAATCAACCGCCGAGCGCGTGCGCTGAGCCCGAGCAAGCGCCGCGACCTTGAGCGCGCGCTCGCGTGGGATGTCGGCAGTATTGACATCACACTCGCCGGCGGCGTGCCGACCACGCTTGAAAGCCAGGGCGCGCGCAGTGCCGAAGACTCGACGCCACCCACCGCACTACCGGACCTCGTCGCGTTAGGCCGCGCTGCCGCGGGATTTTCCGATGCCGAACGTCAACTGGCGAGCGTCGTCATTCAGTCGACGCTCCGCCAGCAGTACGACGAGAATGAACGCAAGATCCAGGAGCTGACCCTTGGCCAATCGGTGAAGCTCAACTCGGCCCAGGCTCTCAAAGCGCTAGTTGCACTACAGCGATACGTCGAGGAGACCTCAAATCTCAACGCAGATGAGCTAAACCAGCTCATCAAAGAGGTACGAGTACCCCTGCGCGATCTAGCCGAAGACGTCCTAGCTCGAAGCGCGGGGAGTGAGGAAGAGGTTGAACGGCTCCTCGACCTAAGTCGGTCACTGTTGACCACGTCCAAACACCTCCGGGAAGTATTCGGCGTGGGCGACGACCAACCAGCCGCCGTAGAGCACGACGCGAATTTGGTTCGCCTCAAACACGGGAACGGTGATGAGCTCCCCCCGGCTGTCGACGATGAACTGACAGCAGCATCGGAGGGCGAGAAGGCATCCGACCTAAGTCAGGCCACTAACGATGACTTCACTCGCTAGACCAACAAGTCGCTCCTTGTAGGCAGCAGGCCAGCTCTCCAATGGAGCGATCTCTAGCATCACACGAAGGCACAGATTCAACTCTTCATCGGACATCGGTGCGTACCACCCCGGCCCGCCACATACGACTCGAAAAGTAAACAGTTCCCTGTTCACCATCTGTAGCGGATGTGTGATTTGGTGTACCTTTAGGCATGACTGATCCCTTCCTCTATGCCCATAGATGAGTGCTTGGTCATCGGATGGCTTGGCGTTGCAGCGCCAAGCCATCCATCATGTCGGGGGTGCGACATGACTTACATCTCTGACATTCCATACCGTTATCGACGGCTTCGCAACCACCCCTGCATCGCCTCCGAAACACCTTGATTGTCTCAGGCGGCGACCGGCGTCCGCCGTGTGTTTTTCAGCCAATTTGCGTAACTCCTCGATGTCATCGATCCGTTTCCTGAAAGCCTAAGGGCGGTTTGTGTCACTGGGGTCGGTGAAGAACGACACGCCGACTTTCCGACGGTTCGTCCCCTACTGGCCATAGTTGGGACCGTAACGGGGCGGCCCGCATTTTGACCTACACCAACGGCGATTTTCTTCACGCCAATCACCGTAAACCCAGCTTGTGTCACCTTCCACATGCCTCGATCGAGCGAAACGTCGAAGCGGATCCCGGTAGGCGTACCGGTCCGAGTAAGTCATGCGCTAAGTCTCCCTGCTAGACCGGACAATCGTGGTTTGGCGCCCGTTGGCCACCTCGCTTGGCGTTCAGCCGCGATGAACTACAACACCACACCGGCCGCCCCCTCGCAAGCATCTAACTTTAGGCCTTCTAGCAGCGCATTTGCTGCTGCAGCTACCTCCGCGCCCTGCAACGCGCCCTGCATCGCGCCCTTCGTTGCGCGCTTCCGAGCGCCCTTGACGTGCGCTTGATTGCGCCCTTTATCCACCCTTCGTGGGGCCCTTCGTAGCGCGCTGTAGTGCGCTCTTCGGTCAGCAGTGCCATTGGAGATAGCGCTAGCTGGGGCATGACACGCCAATTCCGTATGCGCTGAGGCCGGGCCCTGTCTCGCTGCAGGGATTGGAGGCGACGTCATCGCCATCGCTTCGCGCAGGTCAGGGTGTTTCCGGCGTCCGATTTTTGTCAACGCCACTCCACCAAATGTGGACAAATCTGGATTTCCGGACTTAACATTGGACACGACAAAGCCTCCTCTGTTCCCACGGTCGAGAGTTTGGTCAATGGATGGCCTTGGTGTCGCAAGCACCGGGGCCATCCGCTTGTTCAGCGGTTCATATCTCAGTGTGACTTCGGTTTTGGGTCATGTCTACTCATTCTGAGCCCACTTAGCGTAAGCGGCAGAGGCTCCCCTACCCCCGTAAATTGACCTCCCGAATTTGCGGTACGACCATCAGCTTCTCACTCGATTTGATGGCCTGCCAGTACATGTGCACTCCCCGTGCCCATATCCCTCCACGACCGCAGAAAAGATCGAACGCGCCTCGGCTGGCCGTCAGCAATGATCACTTTCATAAGTTCGACCCTAGACAGCCGGTGCGACCGCCGACCACCACCCACGGCGGCAGATCCATGCCGAGGACTCGGTCTGTGAGATGTCGGCACAGTCGATCGTTTCCTTTCATGATTCGAACCGTAGATCTGGCTCAAGTCCGCCGCCAACCACCAACGGCAAAAAAATTCGGCGATTTTCATCAAGGCTGATCTCAGCACATCTACAACACGCACGCAAGGCGCGAATTAGCGAAACTCGTTCAATGTCAAGTGATTTGGTAACAAAGTTGCTAGCGCGGGCGCTACCACCGTTGGTAACAGACTTGGTAACACCGGCGGTAACACACGCTGAGAGCGTCAGGGATCAGGCACGACAAAACCCCCAGTTGCGGCAGGAGCAGGCGACACGGGGGCGGTTAAGCAATGGGATCGAGAATGCGATGCCGTTCATCGTTGGGCGCTCCTACAGTCGGGGGCTGCTGACATCCAGTACGACGTCGGCCCAGACTTGTTCGGTTCCAACAGTTTTGAACTATGTGGAGAGTTTTTGGCTGTTACACCGACAGCGGCGGATAGCACCAAGAGTAAAGAGCTGCAGCCTGTTTGGCCGCATAGGTCATGACCGGCCTGGAACCGCGAGAAAGAACTGTGTGCGCCTCTTCGAGTAGATCTCGCACAGGACGCAGCAGCTGGTAGTCGATAGCTTTCGCTCGGTTTGGCAATGGCGGGTGTTCAGGGCGCGTGATCGAGGCCTCGAAGGCTGCTGCCGTGTTCGGTGCCGCCACTTCGCCCGCGAAGTACGCATCTACCATCTCGTCATCGGCGCGCATCTTCACCGCATAGCGCCGATATCCCTCGGACTGCCACCGGATCAGGTCGACTAGCAGCTGCAAAGACGCCGCATCTTGCGGTGAAATCCCATAGCCCACAGCATCATCGAGAAAGACGTCGAGCTGCCAGGCGGACATGTCGTACAGGCCGGCCGCCAGCTCAAGTCGTGGTGGATCTAGTTGAGGCTGCGGCCTGTTCATGTACGCCGACCTAGTTCGTTGGGGCAGACTGGGTGATCACGCCCGGATTATGGCGCGCAAGATCGTCGTCCCTTAGATCTCCTGGGAAGCACGGTGATATGACCGTCAACGTGGGCGGGTAGGTCGCGGGGTGGGCGATTTCGATTTGAAGCCGGTACCCGTCGTCGGCGTATGCGAACCAGTTGGGCTTGTCGAACTCGTTGCGCTCAATCACCTTCAAACCCCAACTGCGCCAAACATCGCCGATATTCGCAACAATCTCCGTGGGGCTGACGTTTGTCGGTGTAGCCACATGGGTCGTCACGTCGTATTGGGTGGGACCCGGGCCGGGGCCTGCGAAATCGTCGTCGCATGACAGATTGCTGCCACCCTGCGCGTCACTGCTGTCCAGTGCCGTGCCCTTGGGCAGTGCGTCGACGGTGCGCTGCAGGTACTTGAGCACAGTGTCTAGGGCTTCTTGTTGGCTGCCAGGAATTTTCGGGCTTTTGGCTGTGGGTGTGGGTTCCATGGGTCCTCCGGGGATAGCAGTTGCACCGGATGGTGTGGACGGTCCGAGCGAGTCAGCGGGATGGCTTGGAGTGCATGCGACCACAACGAAAGCGAGGGCGACAACGGCTGCACGTGACATAGGTTTGATCATGGTACGAAACTCGGCGGCGTGACATCGGTGCGTCCGGCGATGATCTTCCCCATGTTGGCCAGTGCGGGGTTGCCCTTATCCCAGTAGCTGCTGTGCGCTTCGACGGTCGGGATACCAAGTGGCCAGGCCGGCCCCGGTGCGGCTTCGAACGGAATGCCTCCGAACTGGGAAGCCATGGGATCTGGACCGAGCGTCGCATAGGTGACAACACCGATGATGTCGTTCTGCGCGCGAGTGGAGAAGACGTTGGCGCCGGGCGCCAAGTTGAGATCTTTCGCGTGGTCAGCGAGTACCCCGGGGCTTCCGACCGTGATCACGTTGTTGGCATCGAGGTGGTGGCCGTCGGTGGCCGCACCGCCCAAAAGGGTGGAGCCATAACTGTGGCCGATGACGGTCTGGATCGCTTGTCCTCCAGTCGCCGCGTCATTATGCGATGCACGCAGCCCGGCTTGGAAATCATCAAGGGCTTGCGCGCCGTTGTGGGCGTAGCTCGTGGAGGCGGCTTCCGGGATACTCATGGGCCGGTCGTAGCCCATCCAGGTCGTCACGGACACATCGGTGGGATGCAAGCTGCGGTCGGCCTCACGGGATGCCCAGTACATCCGCTCAGACTTCTCGGTGCTGTATTCGAGGCGCGCGAGGTCTTGTCCCGTTCCGGGCACGTAGGTGGCGACGCGTTTGGCGTTGTCGGGGTTGTTGATTGATGTTGCCGCGTGGCCCTTGTCGTCGAGATAGCCCAGGTAGCGGCGCATGCCGTCCTTCGAATCCAACGATTTTCCGACTTGCTGATAGCCGGACAATGTGTGATTAGCGTTGTCCCACTGCTCTTTCCAGTGCCGATACTCCCAATTGCCACCCTTGTTCGTCGGCAGCTTTCCGTCGGCCCAATCCGGGTGTTGCGCCCGCAATGTATCGACATCGGCCTGCGCCGCGTGGGTCAGCTCGCCGAGGTGGCGCTCGTTGAATCTTGTGCGATCCTCGAACGGCATACCGGGATGGTTCCCGATGAAGTGATCGCGGTTGTAGAGGTCCTGCTTTTCATCCTCGGTAAGCCCTTCCCACCAGCGGGTGAACTGCTCGGGTTTGGCGAATTCCTTAGCCTTATCGAGAATCCAGGGCACCCTGCCCGCGTCGGAATCGCCTTCGGGGCCATCGAGCAGGCCAACGGCGCGAGTCAGCTGCGCATCAGAGGACTCCCCCGCCGCCAACACCTGTTTAGCGGTCGAAACGATGTACTCCATATCGGAGGGATCGTGATGCTCTTTGAGCGCGGTGACAGTGCCGCTGGTCTTGTCGAGCCGGAATCCATGGTCAGCGGCGTAGGCATCAATGGTTCTCAGCAGCTGTTGAGCGGCATCGAATCCATCTGCGGCACCGTACATTCCCTTGGTGGCTGCCCGGTAGTCGTCAGTATGGATGGTCATGAACTTGCCGAGACTGTCCAAATTGCCGAACGCGGCAGTGGCCGAAACACCGGTCCACCGGCCTTGGATCGGCAGCTTTCCTATACCGGCCTTGGTCTCATCCATCGAAGCGGCCTGCTTCTCCAGCGCCTTGGCCGCATCACGGATCGTCTCAACTTCCAGCCGCTCAATGTCGGCAAGGGTGATCGCCATCAATGCCCCTGCCGAGTAACGAGAATGTGTTCCGCGCTCATCTCGTCAGTGCGCTCGAATTCGTGACCGATCTGGCGCAACGCCTTGCTGTTGTGCTCCAGCTCATGCTCGACATTGTCCGAGATCTTTTGCAGAAAGCCGAGCTTGCCCTGAAGCGCCGAGGCCGATGTTCCAATCCATTTGGACGCCGCAGACTTCAGAGTGGCGTTGGCCGCTGTGTGTACTTCCTTGTGCTCGCGCTCAAACGTCGCCAACTGATCCGAAGACATCAACAGATCCACTGGGTCGACATGCAACCGATCCCCCACGCTCTACCCCTTCTCCACCGCTAAACCATCTTCCTGGCTGGTGTTCTCACTCGAACTTGACGTCCCAGCCCATGGATTTGTAGCGGCGAATCTCAGCCTCGCGGGCTTTCTTCTCGGCTTCCTCGTTCTCGGTCCAGTCACCGATCACACCGGGAGATGCCTTGATCGACTGACCGAACAGTTCATTGCCGTTGTCGACGTTGATCAGATAACTCGGCGTCGCGTGATCGTCATCTTCCTCACCCTTACCGCCACGACCATGCGCTCCAGCTCCGCCCATCATGCCCATCGGACCGCCACGCACACCCGCCGCACCCACGGCCGCCGGATTCACGCCACCGGCTCCACTACCGCTTACCGCACCGCCAGGCAGCCCTCCACCACGCAGCCCGCCGAGCCCACCCGGACCGCTCAACGCAGTGCCCGAGCCACCCCCACCAGTACCGGTCGACGACGGCGAGAACCCTGCAGCAGTGGTACTGCCCAACGGCAACCCCGAACCACCAGAGCCAGAACCCAATCCAGAACCCAGACCACTACCCGAACCACTACCGCCCGATCCGGACCCCTGGCCGCCGCCTTGCCCACCGCCCGAGCCCTGACCTTGCCCCTGTCCGGCGCCGGCCTGCTGGCCGTCACCGCCCGCCAATTGAGGCTTGGTGTCCTTGTTGGCTAAAGCATCAGCTCCAGAGGGCGACTTGGGCGTCTGGCTTCCACCACCGCCACCCCCGCCGGCGTTGCCTCCAGTGTCGCCGCCGGTTCCGGGATTGCCGGGAAACGATCCTTGATCTTTCGACTTGCCGACATCAGAGACCTTGGGCCGCTGCACATCCAACGGTGAGGTGTACAGCCGCTGCGCATCGGCACGCAGTTCCTCGGTCGCCTTGTTCCACTCTTCCAATGTGGCCTTCGAATTGGGACGCGAATGACTCTGGGGCACATTGTGTGCCTGCGTAAGCACATCGGCATCCTGATCGAGTGTCTGACTGATCTTGTCGGCAAGCGCCGGCAACCCGGAATCCGGATCCGCAACAGTCTTGTAGAACGAATCCAGGTTGGAGTGTGCAGCCGATGGCCCTTCACCAGACCAGAACCGATCATCGTTGAGCCGGTTGCGCGCCTCCTGTACCGCGGCACACGCTTGACTCACCTCCTGCCCCATCGCTTTGTAGCGACCACTGAGATCGTGCGCTACCGACGATTGAACACCGTTGAGCTTCTGCGTGATCTCATCGAAATTCCGCGACGGCCAACCGTCATCAGCCATAACTATGCCTCCCTCATCACTTCGGTAGCTTCCCCGCCACAACCGTGGCCACCGCCAATGCCTTCGCACACGTATCCGGCACCGCCTTCGGCCCCAGCTTGGGATCCAGAATGCTCACCAATGTCCCCACCGACGCATTCTGCGACGGCAATTCGACCCAACAGTCAGGCAGTGCGGTACCGGTTTTTTGATACGTCACACCTTCCAGCCCACCGACCTGGATGGATTTGCTGCCCGGAAAATTCTCCTGGTTCAGGTAATCCGAGACAGGGCGATTGATGACGCCCATGTAGATGTACCAGCCGTCACCGCTCCAGTTGCAGCCCCGAAGTACTCGGTCAGGAGCGCCGCGTTCCTCCACGGACTCGGGTTTAACTCCCCAGCTGCGCAACTCGTCGGCGGTGAATGCCAAGCACGGGTCGAACGTGGTGCCATCATTGTTTTGGTTCGGAGGCGGATGCGGAGCAGTCAACGAGTTACTGACCGTCGTACTCGCCGTAGACGAGCCACCGACCGAAGGCGCGGTCGTGGCGATACCGCCGGTCGTCGTGCCACATGCTGATGCGAGCACAACCGTAATCACGGCAACGGCTGCCGCAGATAAGGAACGGGACACAGCCGGCATCAGTACCCGACCGTCGTCGTGCCGTCCTTGTACGGATTGATGCGCCGACCGTTGCGTTCCTCGGTGTTCAGATACAGCATCTCCATTGCCAGGAAATGATCTGCCAACTGTTGACACGTCGCCCGCATCGAGGTCAACAGTCCCCGCGTGACCTGGTGCGATTGTTGGTATTGCTTGCTCACATCCTGACCGGTCGGCAGGTCGCCCCACCCCTCCATGCTGGGGGGCTCACCCCACTGCCGTAGCGCCGCGTCGAAGTGGTCGCGTGCTCGCAGCATGTCCGCCGCCTGGATATGTCCCGCGTTTTCCGACATGTGCACAATCTTGCTGGCCGCGTCAGCTGCATCGGAGCGAGCATTCGGATCCATGCCGTTGATGTCGAACTTGTAGTCGCCCACTGCCCACCTCGCGTTTCATCGTCACAACTGGCATTCATCTAGATACGACGACACTAGGCCCAATTCGGTTCCAATAATTTTCAAGGAAATCTGAGCTCGGTGAGCAGCATCATCAACAACGGCTCCGCCAGCCAGAATGGTGCTGTGAAACGGCTGTGAAGGATCTCGATCGCGAGTACATTCCCCTCACCACAAGCAAGATCACGGGGAGGTTGGGGGTATGGAGCTCACGGTCGGTGCAGTTGTCAGCACGTTCATCGGAGGAATGATGGTCGCCGCGGCAGCGGCTTGGCCGGCCGGCGCAGCAGCACCAACACAGGTCGATCCGCCGTACGGCAGCTGCAAGGAAGCCCATGCGGACGGTGCCTACAACATCAAAAAAGGCGACCCCGGGTACCGGCCAAAGCTCGACCGGGATAACGACGGGGTCGCCTGCGAGGGCTGATCATGCAGACCAGCATGCCCGGCTTGCGTGCGTGGTTCAGAACCTCCGTGATCGCCGCACTTGTTGCATTCGCCGCCGTATGCGTGTTGGCGGCTACCTCACTGAAGTGGGATTGGATTGCGGATCGGATCGGCGGACTACTGACACCGTTAGGGGCAATCGTGGTGGCCGCGCTCGCATCGGCCGGCGCGGCGCGAACTCTTCTGGCGCAGAGCGACATCGCCGAACGAAATAGGCGCGAAGACACCGAGGCTGCTCTTTGGACGCGCTACGACGCAGCAGCGAAGCAGCTGGGCTCGAGTGAGGGCTTCGCGGTTCGCGCTGCCGGCGTATATGCATTGGCTGGGCTCGCGAACGACTGGATACGTCATCACCAGCGCATGCAAGAGCTCGGCGATTACACACGGGCTGAAAACAATGAGTGCGACACCATCATCAGCATTCTCTGTGCACAATTGCGGAGAGCCAACCACCAAGACGGCAGCCTCAGTTGGGCACAACGTGAAGAAGAAGAGCTCGTGAATGAAGCGATCATCAGCCGACTACAGATTGAGTTCCAGCGCGGTGGAATTAACGGCCCAAGAGGTTCGTGGGTAGGCCGATCGCGCCTCGACCTACGCAGAGCAGACCTGTCGGGTGCGCTGCTCGCTGGCGTCGATTTCACGGGGGCAGTCCTGAAGGAAGCGAACCTCAATGACGCCGACTTCACCGATGCGATTCTCGACTTTCCGGCTGATCTCTCCCGAGCTGATGTCGCCAGGACTCACTTCACTCGTACATCCATGAACGGAACCATCGTTGATGGCGTCCTCGGAGACGCAAACACCCGTTGGCCAGCTGAATTCGACATGGTGTGTGGCGCCGACAGGATTGCGCGCATGGTCCCGCACCGACGAGTGATCGTGGCTGATTCCTCGGAGTCTCCGAACGCTAGTAACTGAAGCCAGGTCCCCGGCCCGACTGCGGGCTAGCGCTCAATGCAGCCTGCGCGCAGCGCAAGCCGAGCCGGCCGTACATGTCCATGGTCGACCAATGCCCCATCTACGAATCAGCTGTGAGGTAGGCGGGGCATCGCATATTCTCGTCAAGATCGCCCGGGGGGAATGGCGCCGCGTTGAGTAGCCGACCCACGTCGCGATGCACAATTATCCGAGCGAGGGGTTCAAGAGGGCTGATGGCGTCACGCGATACAGTAATCGTGCCGTACTCCATGAGAGTGGAGCAGAGTTCCGAGGTTCGCCACAAACCTAAGCTCGAGGGCCCACTACCGCTTTCAAACTTCGACGGGGCGGGCGCGGACCTCTTGAAGACCTTCGACGCCTTCGTCAGAGGCCTATTGGCTCACAACGAAATGGTCAAACGTGACGACGATCATTTTGGACAGCCCGACGAGATCGTTAGGGCGGGCAGAACGATGTCATTTCAACTGAATGGCGGCGAGTCTGGCCGAGAACGGACGGTACGCCTCGATGCCAATTCCGCCGAGCAGAAGTTAAAGAGAGAAGGGCTACTCTCCACACAGTTTCAGGTGTGGGTGGTCGTACCTACAAATTCAACAGTTGGTTGGATCCTTGTGGAGAAAGATGGCTACGACACTCTGCCTAGTGCATGGCGACGAGAGTTAATACGCGCCTTCAAAAGTCGTCACCGCGGCTACAAACTGACCTTGGCTCAGATCCGAAATGACGCAATCTGGCGACTCTTAGAAAAGGGGCTCGATGACCCCCAAGTCATCGACGTGAAGGTGCAACGCAGAGCAGAGCCATCGAACCGCGAACAGGAGACTCGCGGTTTTCCCCTCGAAGTCGAAAAATCGACTGAGACGGTCTACCGCGCCAAGAAGGGTTGGATGACTGGTCGACAGCTCAAACGGATCCGCCGATTCTTCACGATCACGAAGCGGTCGGACGGGTCCCTCGTCGAAATCGATCTGGCTGATGACACTCGCGACGAGTTCGCTGAAGGCCTTGAAATCCGCCTTGCTAACGATGTCCTCGAGATCACCGTCCACGCAGAAATCGACGGACGACGAAAGACAGTTCGCTTCAGCGGCGCCCGCGAGCCTGCGGAGTCTTACGTGGTCGAGGGACTTAACGGAACGCGGATCACACCAAGGACGTTCAGAAGCGAATGTCGGGGGCATACGGTAGACCTAGCCAAGGTCAGCGGTGCTCCTCTGGCCAACAAGTGGGATACTGGAGAGTGGACGGCTGAAGATCAGGTCAGTCCGTTGGAGGTGCCAGTTGGTGACCCTAAGAACGACGGCTGAATGCGTCGTTGGGATGCTGCACCGGTCATTGCCGGTGTCGGTCCCGTTGGCAGTTGGCTTCACAGCTTGGCACTTCAGCGTTGCCCTTCAGCCTCAGATTCTTCTGCCCGCAGCTGCGCTTACCACCGCTGCGTTGATGGGCCTCTCGGCGATCACTTTCACCCGACTGAAGGACGCCGCCGCTGTCAGCAAGCCTGAAGTCGGAGTCGACCCGGCCACGACCGCCTACCAACTGTTCAGGCGGGTGAATCGCGCCGCGGTCGAGGCGCTATTGCTTGGCGGTCTTTGCGTGCTGGGTATGTGCATCGGCGAGCGGTGGCAGTGGATTACTAGTGCCGCACTTCTTGCTGGACTCACATACGTGGGCATCCGGCTCCTCGGTGTCCTGCTAAGTCTTCGACAGCAAGCGGAGCACGTCATCGGTGATCGATATGTTCCCATTGGCGAGCAAAGCAAACCGGACATCAGAATCGCGCAGTAGCTTCCTGACGCTACTTCAATGCTGCGGCAATCGCGTTCGCCGCGGCCTGTGCGCTCCGTCGATCCAAGGTGACCGTACACATCCACAGTCATCTGGACCGACTCGTGGCCAAGGTGCTGCTGAATCACTGGCAGCGGAACGCCTGCCTGAATCAGCCATGACGCGCAGGTGTGGCGCATGTAGTGGATCCGCACCATTGACCGCCACCGGGCAACGCACTAGATACGGACAATGTCCGCTCAGTTGCGTGTGCTGGCGTGGAGTCGCATGGAAACCCCTAGCCGCGATGGAACATCGCCGTTGGCTACACCCTTGGCTACACCGCTGAACTGCAAATACAGTCTGACCTGCTCCCCCGCTTGGACTCGAACCAAGAACCGTCCGATTAACAGTCGGAAGCTCTGCCAATTGAGCTACAGGGGATTACCCGGTTCGCGCCGATTTGTGCCGCGAACCGAGGCATGACTCTAGCCTACGAGCCGGGGTGAAAGCCAAACCGCACTGCCCGCCTTCAAGCGACAAAGGTGGCGAGCGATGCGTGCTGTCGCTCAGAGGCGGGCAGATGTGACACTCCTGACGCAGCCGTTCACAGGTGCGTCAGGCAGGATAGGGAGAACTTCGTTAGTTGGTGGAGGGTTCGTGATTCGGGTTTTGTTGGTGCTGGCAGCTGGCTACGTGCTGGGCGCGAAGGCTGGCCGCCGCCGTTACGAGCAGATCGTCAACGGGTATCAGGCCGTCACCGGCAGCCCCGCGACCAAGAAACTGATCGAGATCAGCCGACGGCGCCTGGCCAACTCGCTATCCCCCGACCCGCACATGGTCGAACTCACATCGATCGATGAGACCACTCTGATCCTGGAGCCCGAGCCGCAGCTCGACAAGAAGTAGGGCGGCTAGACGGAGAGGTCGTCGCCGCTGACCTGCTCCAGCAGGCTGCGCCGGTACGCCTCCAGCGCCACCAGATCGCCGAACAGCGCGTGGTACTCGTCGGCGTTGTCCACCGGCGACATCCGCTGCAGCTTCGATTTCACCTCGGCCACCTGCCGCCCGACCCACACCTCTTGCAGCTTGGCCAGTACCGATCCGATGTATCGCGGCAGCCGCTCCTCGCTGTCCACCTGGATGACCTCGGCGGTCAGTGCGTTGATCAGCGTCACCTGATTCTGCGACGACGCGCTCTGGCGCACCTTGTCGATCCACTCCGCACCAACGATCCCCGCGGCGGTCCCGCCGGCGGCCTCGATCGCGGTGCGCACGGCCACGTAACCCGGGTGGGTGAAGCTGTCGGTGGTCAGCGAGTCGAACACCGGACCGGCGAAGGCCGGGAACTGCAGCGCCGCCTTGAGAGCCTCACGTTGCGGCCACAGCGTTGGGTCCTTGGGATCGGGCATGCTGGCCTTCGGCGCCGCGGACTCGGCCGTCGCACGGGGACGACGGTCTGCCGATGCGGCACCACCGCCCTTTGCCGCCTTACCGGCCTCCTCGCGCACCCGCGCCAGCACCTGGGCCACGTCATCCCACCCGACCCAACCGGCGAGCTGTCGGGCGTACTCGTCGCGCAGCGTCGGGTCCTTGATCTTGGCGACCATCGGGACACATCGGCGCAGCGCGTCCACCCGGCCCTCGGCGATATCCAGATCGGACTCCGACAACGCCGACCGGATCGCGAAGGCGAAAAGCGGGATTCGGCGCGCGACCAGATCCCGCAGCGCCCCCTCCCCCGACTTCAGTCGCAGATCGCACGGGTCCATGCCGTCCGGGGCCACCGCCACAAATGACTGCCCTGCCAGATTCTGCTCGCCTTCAAAGGCTTTCAGCGCGGCAGCCTGCCCGGCGGCGTCCCCGTCGAACACGTAGATGAGCTCACCACGAAAGTACGAATCGTCCATCATCAGGCGCCGCAGCATCGACAGATGCTCCTCACCGAACGCGGTACCGCACGACGCCACGGCGGTCGTCACACCCGCCAAGTGCATGGCCATCACATCGGTGTAGCCCTCGACGACCACGGCCTGGTGCCCCTTGGCGATATCCCGCCGGGCCATGTCGAGACCGAACAACACCGAAGACTTCTTGTACAGCATGGTTTCCGGGGTGTTGACGTACTTGCCGGGCATGGTGTCGTCGTCGAAGATCTTGCGCGCCCCGAAGCCGATCACCTCACCGCTGCTGGCGCGGATCGGCCACAGCAACCGCCGATGGAACCTGTCGATCGGGCCGCGACGGCCCTCCTTCGACAGACCCGCCGCTTCGAGCTCCTTGAACTCGAAGCCCTTGCGCATCAAGTGCTTTGTCAGGGTGTCCCACCCAGAGGGCGCGTATCCGCACCCGTACTGCTTGGCCGCCGCACCGTCGAAGTTGCGTTCGGTCAGGTACTGGCGCGCCGGGGCCGCCTCGGGCGAATCCAATGCGGCGGCATAAAACTCCTGCGCGGCGGCATTGGCGGCGACGAGCCGGGCCCGGGTACCGCGGTCACGCTGCGCGGCGGTGCCACCACCCTCGTAGTTGATGGTGTAGCCAATGCGATCGGCCAACCGCTCGACGGCCTCCACGAAGGTGATGTGCTCGATCTTCTGGATGAAGGTGTACGCGTCGCCGCCCTCGCCACAACCGAAGCAGTGGAAGTGGCCGTGATTGGGCCGCACATGAAACGACGGCGACTTCTCGTCATGGAACGGGCACAGCCCCTTGAGCGAATCGGCGCCCGCCCGCTTCAGCTGGACGTAGTCGCCGACGATGTCCTCGATCCGGGTGCGCTCACGGATCGCCGCGATATCGCGATCAGGGATACGTCCGGCCATTTGGGTCAGTCTAGGCCGCCCTACCCCCAGCTGGCCTGAACACCCAGGCTATCGCGGTCCACACGCTCCAGACGGCTCTCGGTGTACGACGCGATCTGGTCAACGACCACCCGGGTGCGGGCCGCGTCGTCGGCCGCTGCCTCGAAGGCGGGCAGGAAGACCGGGTCCAGGGTGGCCGGGGCCCCCTCCGCCAGCCAGCGCGCCACCCGGTGAATGCGTTCACGCTGACGCGTCTGCACCGCGATGTGCTTCGGATCGGACATGATGAACTGCAGCGCAAGCATTTTCAGCACCGCCACCTCGGCGGCAACCACCTCGGGCACGGTCAGCTCGGCCTCGAAACGGATCAGCGGCCCATCGCCTGCCACGTCGCGGGTGGCACCGATCGCCGCCGAGGCGAACCTGCCCACCAACTCGCTGGTCAGTCGCTTGAGGCTGGTCGACGCGCTCAAGGTGCCGTCATACGGGCCGATTGCCGCGACCACCGGCAACATCGCCAACCGCGCTGCGGCCTCCTCCAGCGCACCCTGCTCCAGGCCGCCGAACGACCGCACTCCCAGCTCGGCGAGTACCTGGGCCTCCCCCGGCGAGGCCAGCACGCGCAGATCGATACGGCCGGAGATCACGCCGTCCTCGACGTCATGCACCGAATAGGCGACATCGTCGGACCAATCCATGATCTGCGCTTCCAGGCAGCGGCGACGGGGCGGCGCCCCAGCCCGCACCCAGCCCAACGCGTCGACCTCATCGTCGTAGGCGCCGAATTTTCCGCCGCCCGGCGGGCGTAACCACGGATATTTGGTCGCCGCATCCAGGGCGGCCCGGGTCAGATTCAGCCCCGCGCTGTTGCCGTCGGCATCAACGACTTTCGGTTCCAGCCGGGTCAGGATGCGCAGGTTCTGGGCATTGCCCTCGAACCCGCCGCAGTCCACCGCCACCTCATCGAGGGCGCGCTCACCGTTGTGCCCATACGGCGGATGGCCGATGTCGTGGGCCAGTCCGGCCAGATCGACAAGGTCCGGGTCGGCACCCAGCCCGGTGGCGATACCCCGGCCGATCTGGGCGACCTCCACCGAGTGCGTCAAGCGGGTGCGTGGCGTGTCACCCTCACGCGGACCCACCACCTGCGTCTTGTCGGCCAGCCGCCGAAACGCGGCACTGTGCAAGACGCGCGCCCGGTCCCGCGCGAAGTCGGTCCGGTACTCCGAAGCGGGAATGTCGACGACGGCCGCGGTCTTGGGTGACTCGGTGACGACGCGTTCGCGGTCGGAATCGGTGTAAGCATCCTTTTTACGCATCGTAGGCACAGTCTGCCAGGACGGTTCGAAGCATCTTGCGAGGCACTAGATTGGCGACCATGCGTCTGCTGCGTGCCCTCGCGGGCCTGCTGGGAGTCCTCATCGCGGTCCTCGCCCCGACACTGCTGCTGGCGCCGGCCGCCAGCGCCGACCCGCCCTTCCGGATACCGGGCTATGTCACCGATCGGGCCGGGGCGCTGAAGAACCCGGCCAAGGTACGCGCCGCGATCGACCAGCTCTATGACCAACAGCACGTGCGGCTGTGGGTGGTGTACGTCAAGGACTTCAACGGTGCCGACCCGACTGCATGGGCAGACAAGACCATCAAGGCGAGCAACCTGGGCGACCGTGACGCCCTACTGGCCGTGGCGACTGAGGAGCGCAGCTACGCCTTCCAGGTGGCCTCGGGCATCAAGAAGGTCAGTGACTCCGAGATCGAGGATCTGCGGACCAACACCATCGAGCCCGCGCTCCGCAGATCCGACTGGGACGGCGCCGCCATCAACACCGCCACCGGCCTGGAATCGGCCGCCTCCTCAGCGGCGTCCATTCCGTGGAAGCCGGTGCTGGGTGCGCTGGCCTTCGGCGCCGTGGTGGTCGGCGGTTTCACGCTGTTCTCCTGGACCCGCACCCGGACCCGTCGTCGCGCGGAGATCGAAGCCGCCAAGGGCATCGACCCTTCCGATACCGAGGCGCTCGCGAATCAGCCGGTCTACGCACTCGACGACCTGTCGAAATCCATTGTGGTGAACGTCGACAACGCGGTACGCACCAGCGAGGCCGAGCTCGCACTGGCCGTCGAGGAGTTCGGCGCCGAATCCACTGCCCCCTTCCAGCAAGCCGTGGATTCGGCAAAAAAGGTACTGGCTCAGGCGTTCTCGGTGCGCAAACAGCTCGACGACGCGACCCCGGAAACGCCGCTGGAACAGCGTCGCCTGCTGATCGACGTCATCACGACGGCCGCACGCGCCGACCGCACCCTGGAGGATCAGTCCAGCGCCTTCGACGCGCTGCGCAACCTGGTGATCAACGCACCCACCAAGCTGGACAATCTGACTCAGCAGGTAGTGGCCGTCACCGCCCGGGTGCCGGAGTCCCAGCGCATTCTCGACCAGCTGCGCACCGAATTCGATGCCGGCGCGCTGGCATCCATCGCCGACAACATCACCGAGGCCACCGAGCGGGTCAGCTTCGCCGACAGCCGCATAACGCACGGGCGTGAGCTGGCCTCCCGCGCGGTAGAGGGACAGCAGATGAGCCTCGTCGACGCCATTCGCGGCGCCGAATCGGCACTGACACAGGCCAACGCGCTGCTGGATGCGATCGACAACGCCGCCAACAACATCCGCCACGCCACCGACTCGCTGGCCGCGTCCATCGCCGACACCAAATCCGACATCGCCCAGGCCGAGGCACTCCAGCAGCAGGGCGCGCTGCCATCATCGGACGAGTTGACCAAGGCCCACGACGCCGCCGCGGCGGCCGTCGCGGACGCCGAGCGCCTCGGCACCACCGACCCGTTGACCGCGTTCACCCGCCTCGCCGCGGCCGACGCGCAGCTGGACAAGCTGCTGGCGGCCGTGCAGGAGGAACAGGCCGCCGCGCAGCGGCGGGCCCGCGTGCTCGATCAGGCGATCGTCACCGCACGCCAACGGGTGATCTCGGTCAACCAGTACATCGGCCTGCACCGCGGCGCCGTGGGCGCCCGGACGCGCTGGAACCTCGACGAGGCGCAACGCAAGCTGACCACGGCAGAGCAGAGCCGGGCATCCAATCCGTCCGATGCCATCCTGCTGGCCAACGCCGCCGCCGAACTGGCCGCCCAAGCCGAATACTCAGCGCAGCAAGAGGTACAGGGCGCCCAGCGCTACTACAGCAATGGATACGGCGGCGGATACAGCGTCGCGGGCGACGTGGCCGGCAATGTCGCCGGTGCGGTGATCGGCGGAATCCTGCGCGGCATGATCAGCGGTGGCTCGGGCCACCACAGTTCCTGGTCCGGATCCGGATCATCGTCCTACGGCGGGTCCTCCCGATCCTCCGGATCGAGCTTCCGCGGCGGCGGGGGCCGCTTCTAGTCCGTATACCCGTCGGCGACGTTCAGCGCCTCGTCGATGATCGCGAGCCCGCGCCGCAGCTCCTCCTCGCTGATGATCAGCGGAGGCGCCACGTGCGTGCGGTTGAAGTGCGTGAACGGCCACAAGCCGGCCTTCTTGCACGCCGCCGCGTAGGCGTTCATCGGCGCCGCCGCCTCACCACTGGCGTTGAACGGCACCAGCGGCTCGCGAGTTTCCTTGTTGCGCACCAGTTCCACGGCCCAGAACAGGCCCCTGCCGCGGATCTCACCGACGCTCGGGTGCGCCTGCACCCAGCGCTCCAGCTCGGGACGCACCACACGCTCACCCAGGTCGCGCACCCGCTCCAGGATCTTGTCGTCCTCGAAGACCTTGATGGTCTCGACGCCGACCGCACAAGCCAACGGGTGGCCGGAGTAGGTCAGCCCACCCGGGTACGGCCGGTGGTCGAAGCTGGTGGCGATCGCGTCGGAGATCACCACACCGCCCAGCGGAACGTAACCGGAGTTGATGCCCTTGGCGAAGGTGATGAGGTCCGGGGTGACGTCAAAGGCGTTGATGGCGAACCATTCACCGAATCGCCCGAACCCGACCATCACCTCGTCGGCGATGAACACCAGTCCGTACCGATCGCAGATCTCCCGCACGCCGACCAGGTAGCCCGGCGGCGGCACCAGCACACCGTTGGTGCCGACCACCGATTCCAGGATGATCGCGGCGATGGTGGGCGGACCCTCCAGGTTGATGACCTGCTCGAGATGCTCCAGCGCCCTTTGGGTTTCCTCTTCGGGCGAGGTGGCGTGGAAGACCGAACGGTAGGCGTACGGACCGAAGAAGTGCACCACCGAGTTGTCGCCCGGGTCATTGGCCCAGCGGCGCGGCTCACCCGTCAGCGACATGGAGGTGGTGGTGCCACCGTGGTAGCTGCGGTATGCGGCAAGCACCTTGCGACGCCCGGTGTGATGGCGCGCCATGCGCACCGCGTGCTCCACTGCTTCGGTGCCGCCGTTGGTGAAGAACACCTTGTTCAGGGTTCCCGGCGCGCGCTCGGCGACCAGGCGGGCGAGCTCGCCACGCACATCGTTGGCGAAGGCAGGCGCGATGGTGGCCAGACGGCCGGCCTGACGCTGAATCGCCTCGACCAGACGCGGATGCTGGTGTCCCAGATTGAGATTCACCAGCTGCGAGGCGAAGTCGAGGTATTCCTTGCCGGTGTAATCCCAGAACGTCGCGCCCGAGCCGCCGGCGATCGGCAGCGGGTCGATCATCGCCTGCGCGGACCATGAGTGGAAAACGTGCCCACGGTCGTCGGCGCGAACCTGCGCCTCGGCCGCGGGGGCCTCGATCGGCGCACTGGCAGGATCGATTCCGATGTGATTCTGGACGTCAGTCATTTCTGCTCCTTGGCTAGCAGCCCTTGAGTGTCTTGGCGAGATGATCGGCCACGCCGCCGATCGGAATGCGCTGTTGGGTCATCTCGTCGCGGTCGCGGACGGTAACCGAATCGTCTTCCAGCGAGTCGAAATCGACTGTGACGCAGAACGGGGTGCCGATCTCGTCCTGTCGACGATACCGCCGGCCGATGGCACCGGCGTCATCGAAGTCCACGTTCCAGTACTGGCGCAGCTCGGCGGCCAGCGCCTTGGCGCGCGGGCTCAGATCGGCGTTGCGCGACAGCGGCAGCACCGCGACCTTGACCGGCGCCAGGCGCGGGTCGAGCCGCAGCACGGTGCGGGTGTCCACACCGCCCTTGGCGTTCGGCGCCTCGTCCTCGTGATAGGCGTCAACCAGGAAGGCCATGAACGAACGAGTGAGACCGGCCGCGGGCTCGATCACGTACGGCGTGTACCGGCGGTCCTCAGCCTGGTCGTAGTACGACAGGTCCTCACCGGAATGCTTTGCATGCGTCGACAAGTCGAAGTCGGTGCGGTTGGCGATGCCCTCCAGCTCACCCCACGGGTTACCGCTGAAACCGAACTTGTACTCGATGTCGACGGTGCCGTCGGAGTAGTGCGACAGCTTCTCCTTGGGGTGGTCGTACAGTCGCAGGTTCTCTGGGTCGATGCCCAGATCGATGTACCACTGCAGCCGGGTGTCGATCCAATACTTGTGCCACTCGGGCGCTGTCGACGGCTCGACGAAGAACTCCATCTCCATCTGCTCGAACTCGCGCGTGCGGAAGATGAAGTTGCCCGGGGTGATCTCGTTGCGGAAGCTCTTGCCGATCTGGCCGATGCCGAACGGCGGCTTCTGCCGCGACGTCGTGACGACGTTCTTGAAGTTGATGAAGATGCCCTGCGCCGTCTCGGGGCGCAGGTAGTGCAGACCCTCTTCGGTCTCGATGGGACCCAGGTAGGTCTTGAGCATCATGTTGAAGTCACGGGGCTCGGTCCACTGACCCTTGTTGCCGCAGTCCGGGCACACGATCTCGGTCATCGCGACCGACTCGGGATCCGTGAGGCCTTCTTTCGCGCCCTTTTTTTCCAGGTACGCCTCCTGCAGGTGGTCCTGCCGGTGACGCTTGTGACAGTTCAGACACTCCACCAGCGGATCGTTGAACACCTCGACGTGTCCGGAAGCCACCCAGACCTGGCGCGGCAGGATCACCGAGGAGTCCAGGCCCACGACGTCGTCGCGGCTGGTGACGACGGAGCGCCACCACTGCTTCTTGATGTTGTCCTTGAGCTCCACGCCGAGCGGTCCGTAATCCCACGCCGACTTGGTACCGCCGTAGATCTCACCGCACGGGTACACAAGTCCCCGGCGTTTGGCGAGGTTGACGACGGCCTCGATCTTCTTACCAGCGGCGTTCGGCTTGGCGGCCACGATTCGCTCAGGCTCCTCTTGAGGTCCACAAGACAGCTTTATTGACCTGGACAGCCTAAGGGCCGGACAAAACGCTTTCTACCTCGGTGGCCTGGCAGCAACTACTTCAGATGGTCCAGCAGGATCCCCTCGGGACCGAAGTACTCGTCGCGCCACGCTTCGAGCAAAGGGCCATGGTCGATGTCGTCGGGATGGAAACCGGGCCGCAGATAGCAGCGGATCTTGGCCCCGAGCCCCGCGAACAGCGGTGTGTGCGGCAAGGTCGCCAGGCTGCGCAGAGTCCGTCCGGGGTGGCGCCAGGCCCATGGGTCGGTAGCAATCGACGCCAGCAAGATCACCGTCCGGCTCAGGAAGAGTCCCAGCGTCAGCACCATCGCCGCGATACGCATCGGCTCGCTGCCCCCGACGTACCGATACACGTCGAAGGCCACCGACTTGTGTTCCATCTCCTCGATGGCGTGCCAATTCAGCATGGCGCGCACCTCGGGGTCGGTCAGCTGGCGCTGTATCCAGGGCACGCTGAGCACCTGCTCTCCCAGGATGGCGGTGAGATGCTCCACACCGGCGGTGACGGCAAGCGCTGACCGGGCGACGGTATCGGGCAGCCGGTCCCTGTTCTGTTTCATGCGTTTGACCAGCCGGGTGCCCACCCGGTCCATCAGCCCGGTGGCCCAGTAGCCGCGCCGCACCAGTTGTGCGTTCAGTTCGCGGTGCTGGATCCCGTGGGTCATCTCCTGTCCGATGAACCCGGCGACCTGCCGCTTGAGGACGGGATCGGCGATCTGCCGGTCGTAGCGCCGCACCGACTGGATGAAGAATTCCTCGCCCGACGGGAAGAAGCCAGACAGCAGTGCCACCAGATGGCTCATGGCGATGTCACCGGCCACGAAATGCCGGCGCGAGGGCGCCGACTGGTCGAACGTGAACGCGATCCGGCGGGTGTGCACCGCGCGCCCGGCGGCCGATGACGGTCGCGGATGTGAATTGTTCGCCGGCATCACTACCTCGGTGGCTCGATGGGCAGCGCCGGTCCACCGTAGGGCGTCGGGATGGTGTAGCGGCCGGGCGGCGTCGGGTCAGACCTGGCACCCAGGTCGGCACCCGGCGGTGGTCCGGCCGTGTCGTCACCTGCCGGGCGCGGTGCGTTCTTGGCCCCCCGAACCAGGACGGCGGGATCGTCGTCGCGGCAGTAGGTGTACAGGAACGGCTCCGGATAGTCGGCCGCCGAGGGCGGATGCCGTGGGGTGCCGTAATCGCAGGCGTACCGCGGATACAGATCGGCGGTCACCCACAGTCCATGCTCGTGCATGGTGCTGATGAAGGCCTCCAACGCGGAGCCCCGGTAGTTCGGGAACAGCGCGTTCAGCGCGGGCACTCGCACATAGGAGAGCCGGGCGTTGACGGCCAGGTTGGACAAGAGCTGCACCATGGTGTCGGAGTTGTCATCGAACAGCTTGTCCGTGGCCGCCAGCACCCGCGGCGACTGGTCGATGAGTTTCCGGTAGCCCCCGTCCATCGCGTTGATACCGGTGAGGGTGCTGCGCAGGTTGCGTGTGGTGGCGGCGATACCGCCGTTGACGTCCACCGCCGCCGACAGCACCGTCCGGCTGTTCTTGATGGCGCTGACCGTCTCGGGTAGCACCGAATCCAGGGTGGCCAGTAAGAACACGCCGCCGTCGACGATGTCCGTGAGCTTGCGTGGCCCCTCGGCGCTCAGGCGCAGCTCCTTCTTGATGCGTTCAATCTTGATCGGATCTACTTGCGCCAGAACGCCGTCGGCATGTGACAGCAGCTGTGCCGGGGTAACCGGGATGGCGGTGCGGTCTCGGGTGATCACGTCCCCCGCGGCCAGGAACGGCCCCGCATCCGATCCCGCGGAAAAGTCCAGGTATTGCTCACCGGCCGGTGACAGTCCGGTCACCCGCGCCACGGCGGAGGCGGGCACACGGACACCGTCGTCGACGTTCACGGTGGCGTTCACGCCGTCGCCGGTAAAGGTCAGCGAGCCGACAGAACCGATACGCACCCCGTGCAGCGTCACATCCTGGTTGGGCAGCAAGCCGCCGGATTCGGCCAGCTGGATGGTCACCGGATAACTCGAGACCAGGGGCCGCACGTGCAGCACACCCACCAGCAGATAGGTGACTGAAACCATCAGCAGGAGAACGAGAGACAGGCCGCTGACCCAGGCGCGGCTCATCGGGCGGGGCCTTCCACACCGAAGCCCTGCGCCTCGGGTCCCTGCCCGACGACGCGTTCTTGTAGCCGCCACAGCGAGTACTTGATGGTCCCGACGAACTTGGCCCAGTCGTACCGCTTGGGGCCGTGGAAGCCCGGGTCTCCCCCGAATCCGGCGTCGGGGATCGCACCCAGCACCAGCCGGTCGATACCGGCGCGGCCGGAAATAGCCGATCCCGCAGTGATTTTGATGAACGGCGCGTACAGCCGATTCAGCGAGAGCAGGCTGGTCTCCGGGTCCAGCACCACATCGTTCCAGGACCGGGAGATGGCGTTGGCATCGGCGACCACGCTGCGCCCGCTGGTGTCGGTCCCCGCGATGGACGGGAACTTTCCCAGCTCACGCGCGGTATCACCCAACAGCAGAACCAGATCCGAGATCTGGCCGGCATTCTCCTGCAAGGCCTGCGTCGCCGGCGCCGCCGCGTGCAGCACCTGCCCCAGCTCCTGGCTCTTCCCGTCCAGCGCCTGGGCCAGCTGCGCCGTCTCGGTCATCGCGGTATCCAGCTGTCCCGAGCGCGCGTTGAGCTTGCCCAACAGTTCGTTGGACTTTCCGATCATGCGCCCGAACGCCTGCCCGTCCGGTCCCGCCGCCCGGCCGGCCCCGTTGACGACGTTGGTGAGGTTGTGCACGGCACCGCCGTTCACCAAGATTGCCGCCGAGCTGAGCACCGACTCCACCGTTGCCGCGGCACCGGTCCGGTCGATGGGAATGGTGTCGCCGTCGGCCAGCGTTCCAGCGGCGGGCTGCCCCGGGGGCTCGATGGCCACAAACACATCGCCAAGCGGTGTGGCCGTGCGCAATTGGGCGGTGCTACCCGCGGGCAACACGACATCGTGCCGAATGCGCAGGGTGGTCACCGCGTGGAAGTCCCGGGCCGCCATGGACTCCACCTCGCCGATATCGGCACCGGCGAGCTTTACCTTGGCGCGTTCGGGCAGATTGAGCGCGTTCGCGAACACCGCGGTCAGCCGGTATCCCCCGCCGCCGAGCCCCGGCGCGGGCAACGGCAGGTCGGCCAGCCCGCTGGTAGAGCACCCCGCGCACAGCAGCATCACCACCAGGAACCCCGACAACCTGCGGCCCATCATTTCTGGCCCATCGCCGCGAGACCGTCGAGCATGTAGGTCAGCCCGAAATCGGGGCCGTAATCCTGCAGTGTCCCTGTGCTGCAGCCGAGTTGACGCAGCCCCATCAGATTGCAGATCTCCTTGGCCATCTGGCCGTCGAAGACCATGCGGTCGGCCAGGAAGTGCGCGCGGATCGCACCGTTGCGCTGATCAATGGCGTTGTACAGGTTGTCGGCCATCAGCGGCAACACATCGAAGAACTCGGCGACCTCCCGCTGACGGTCGTATACCGTCTGAATACTTTTGTTGCCGTTGGCAATACCACGCCGGATGGCATCCCGGTTGGCCTGCAGAATGTTCCCGGTCTGCTCGATCACCTCGTTGAACTGCTTCCCGGTGCTGCCCGAACCGAAATTCTCACCAGCCAGAATGTCACTGAGTTGACGCACGGTAGAGCCGAATTGGCGCAGACTCGCATCGTTGCGGGCTGCCGCATCCAGCAGTCCGCTGACGTTTTTGACGATGGTCGTCATCTGTTCACGGGTATGTGCCCCGCCGTCAGTGCCGAGTCGCAATGCCCGGGACAGCTCGTCCAGCGCCGTCTTGATGCGATCACCGTTGCCTGCGGCCACACCGTCACCGGCGTTGAGCACCGCGGCGATGGGGCCGCCGCCCGCGCCGTCGCCGTGCAGGGAGCCCGAGAGTTTGTCGAGCATGCCCAGCACCCGGTCGAACTCGACGGGTGTGCGGGTCCGGTTCAGGCCGATGGTGTCGCCGTCGCCCATTGCCGGCCCGCCGCGATACGGCGGCGTCAGCTCGATCTGACGGTCGGTGAGAATCGAGGTCGAGAGCGTCACGGCCTGCGCGTCTGCCGGGACCCGCACCTGACTGTCCACCGTGAACTCCACCTCGGCGTAGCCGCCCCGGGCCGTGATCTTGGAGATCTGGCCCACCGGCATGCCCAGCACCGCCACCACGTTGCCGGGATATAACCCTGCGGCACTGTCGAATTGGGCCGTAATGGTGATGGTTCCGCCGCCCCTGGTGACGGACCACGCCGCACCCGCCGTCGTCGCGGCGAGGGCAAGCCCCAGACAGATCAGGAGCATCTTGCGCATCGTGGTCACTGGCAGTCCTTGAAGTACTCGATCATTCCGAATTGCTTGGCGCGGCCGCTGATCGCACACATCCACGAGTCGATGAGCGCGCCGCCGCCGGGGTTGCCCTCGATCGAGTTGCCGAACCCGGTGGCATTGGCGATCTCGCGAATGGGCACCGGCGCTATCTGCAACAGGTTGCGCAACAACGCATCCTGATCAGCAAGCTTGCCGCTGAGCTCTTCCAGGGTATGGATGACACCGTCGAGAGCGCGGTGATCACCGACCACGATGGTGCGCAGCGACGCCACGATGCCCTGCAGCGAGCGCATCATCGCGTGGAAGGCGGCCGAACGGGCCACGAACTCACCCACCAGCTCTTGTCCCTGCTGGATGAACGTGCCGATATCGGACTGTTGGCGGCGCAGCATGCTGGTCACGTTCTCGGTGCTGGTCAGCAGGGTGCCCAACTGGTCGCGGCGTTGCGCGATCACCGAGGACAGGGCCCGCACGTTCTCCATGGCCTGCGGCACCACGTTTGGCAGGCCGTCCAGCTGGGTGCCCAGCACGTTGAGCGACGAGGCGATGCGGTCGGCGTCCACCTGCTCGAAGGTCCGGGTGGAGTCGGCGAGTGCGGCCTGCAGGTCATAGGGAACCTGGGTGTGCTGCAGGATGATCCGCCGGTCCGCCAACGGGGCGGTACCCGCCGGGCGCAGGTCCAGATACCGGGAGCCGAACAGCGTGGTGATTTTGATGGCGGCACGTGAGTCGGCCCCGACCGGCATGTTGTCGCGCACCCGGAAGGTCACCGACACCCGGTCACCCGTCAACCGCACCCCGGTGACCGAACCCACCTGCACGCCCGCGACAGTGACGATGTTCCCCGGCCGCAGGGCGGCCGCCTGCAGGAACTCGGCGGTGAATCGCCGGTACCCGATTCCCAGTTCCTTCACCAGCAGTAGTCCGCCGATCAGCGCGGCGATGACGGCAACGGCGATCACACCGAGCCAGGTCTTGTTGTAGGAATCCAGCGGTCTCATCGTCAGCCACCATCACCGGCGTTGCGGCACCGTGCGGTGTGTTTGGCCTTGTTGCCCGGAGTGGCCGCGTCCACGATGATCGGCACAACCTCGTTGAGCCCCGGGAAGAATCCGTAGGGGTTCACATCGCAGGCATAGGCGTTCATGTAGGCGCCCTCCCCGAACATGCGGGCCAGCCCCTTGAGAAACAATGGTGTGTTGAGCCCCGTGTAGGCGATCTGCGGTTCGATGTCCAGCATGTGCCGGGTGTAACCGGGCTCCCGCGTGAGTAGTTCGTGTACGGAGGGGTCCACATCCCGAGCGATCCGAGACAGGTTTTTGACCACCTCGGTCATCTTCCCCACTGAGGACACCAGTTCCGGGCGCCGGCTGTCGAACTGGCCGACCACCTGACGCGTCGCCGCGATGGCGTCCTCGAAGTCGTGGTTTTGTGCCGCGAGGCTGCCCACCACGTTGTCCAGACTCGCGATCACATGATCCAGCGCGTCGTCGCGCCCGGTGAATGTCTTTGTCAGTGTTGATGTCTGGTCCACCAGGGTGGCGAAGGCCGCGGTATCCCCCTGCAATGACCCGACGACGGCCTGCGTGAGGTTGTTCACCTGAGCCGGGTCCAGTACCGCGAAGAGCGGTTCGTATCCGTTGAGCAGGGTGCCGATATCGAAGGAGGGTTCGGTGCGCTCGACAGGGATGATGCCGCCCGGCGCCAGCAGCCCAGCCGGGCCCGACCGTGATTGCGCCAACGCGAGATAGCGCTGGCCCACGATGTTCTGGTAGGTCACCGAGGCGGTGGTGCTGGCGGGCAGTCGCTGCCCCTCCTGGATGGCGAAACTCACCTTGGCGGTGGTTCCGATGAGCTCGATGTGCTGGACCCTGCCGACACGCACCCCCGCGATCCGCACATCGTCGCCCTCACGCAGGCCGAAGACATCGCTGAACATCGCCGCGTAGGATGCCGTGTCGCCCTTGACCTCCCGGCGCAGCGTGACATAGACGAGCCAGGTCAGCACCGTGGCGACCACCAGGAAGACAGCCAGCCCGATCAGCGGGCCGCGTATTGCCGTACCTCTCACCGGGTCGCTCCTTGCCCGCTCGGGTTCTCGGTTCTGGTGACGACGGCGCCCCGGGCAAGGGGCCCGAGCACAAGCTGGTCGGCCGAGGTAGCCGGCTGTCCCAGGATCCGGCCCAGCTGGCCGCGTTCCTGCGCACTACCCACCGGGCCCACATTGCCACCGAAAGAAGCTGGGGCTGTTGCTGTTTCGCCGGGGTCGGCACTGCCCGGTACCGGCGGGGCCGGACTGAGCCAGGACGGCACCGGCGGGTTCGGGTCACGCAGGTCCGGATTCGGATTCACCAACGGCGGCCCCACCGCGAAGAGATTGCCGTTGTCACCCAACACCGTTCCCGGTGGCGGCGCCAAGTTGGCCGGCGGCTGGTAATTCTGCGGCAGCAGTACCTCGGGCAGGTCCGGGCGCACCGCGATCTGCGGAGCGGTGAAGCAGCTGGGCCCCTTGAGTTCCCCGTAACGCGGGCAGTCGGCGCGGGTGTAGGTGTACGAGGGGGTGAAGGACAGGTTGACCCGGCCCTTGGCCGTGGCCAGCTCCGGATCCCAGACCTCCTGAAAGAAGGTGTCCGAGAATCGGGTGATGCGCCGGGTGATCGGCACGAAATGCTGCGCGTTGTCGGCCAGTACACCGAGCACAGGGGTCAGATCGGTGGTGATCTGGATGATCTGATCGGTGTGGTTGTGCAACGACTGCACCATGGTGCCGGTGGTGTGCACACCGGCACCGATGAAGGTGCGCAACTGGTCCCGTTTCTCGGCGAGGGTCTGCATGGGCCGCACCGCCTGGTGCAGAGCGTCCACCAGATCCGGGGCGGTCTGCGACAGCCCGTGTGCGGCCTGCACCAGCGCCGAGACCGTCGAGGGTCCCTGGTCGGTCGCGACGATCGCGTTGAGCTGATCCAGCAGGCGATCGAGTTGGGCAGCGCTGGTGAGCAGTTCGACGCGGCGATGATCGGTGGCAGCCCCAACGGCCGCCAGTATCCCCACGGTGTTGTCCTCGGGGCCGCGGCCCGCCGCGGTGAGGATCTGGCGGAGCTTGTTGACGGTGGTCTGGAACAACACGGTGGGCAGCCGCGCGTCTTCGGCGATGTGTCCGCCCTCGCGAATCGGCGCACCCGATCCGTGATCGACAAGCTGCAGCGCCGAGACGGCGAACACATTGCTGGGTACCACGCGTGCGGTGACCGTGGCGGGAATCGATGCGGCGTAGCCGGGTTTCAACCGCACGTGCACCCGGTTGGGCTGCCCGCCCACCGACGGGGTGACGCCGTCCACGCTACCGACGAGCACGCCCCGGTATTTGACGTCCGAGCGCGGGGGCAGGCCATCACCGACGTTACGAAGTTCGGCGACGACGTTCACATACCGGTCCAGCACCCCGGTCGACTTGATCAACAGGGCCGCGGTGATGGCGCCGACCAGAGCCAGCGCGGCGCCCCCGCGCAGCAGCAGCTGGCGGCGCGAAAAGACAGCGCCATCCAGATCATGATGACTATCAGGGCGATTCAGCACATCAACCCCCGAACCTGGCACCGGAGTCGACACTCCACAGCGCCATGGTCAGCAGCATGTTGACGATGATCACCGCGGTGATGCTGGCGCGCATGGCGTGCCCGGCGGCAATGCCGACCCCTTCCGGTCCCCCGTCGGCACAGAAGCCGTAGTAGCACTGCACCGCGGAAGCGATCCACACGAAGACGATGGCCTTGCCCACCGAGTAGGCGATATCGGTGCCACTGGACAACAGGGTGAAGTAATGCAGATACGGTCCCATCGAGCCGCCGCTGACAATGCCAACCATGACCTGGCAGGACAGATAACTAATGGTCAGGCACGCCACATACAGCGGGATGATGGCCACCACGGAGGCCAGCAGGCGCGTGGTCACCAAATAGGGAATGGGCCTGATCGCAAGGGAATCCATGGCGTCGATCTCCTCGGCCATGCGCATCGAACCCAATTGGGTGGTGAAGCGGCACCCCGCCTGTACCGCGAACGCCAGCGCGGCCATGATCGGGGCGAGCTCGCGCGTGGTCACCAACGAGGAGATGACTCCGGTGGCCGGACCGAGCCCCATCAGCTCCAGAAAGTTGTAGCCCTCGATGGCCACCAGGGCGCCGGTGGTGACACCGAGCACCAAGACCACCCCGGCCGTACCGCCGCCAACCACGATGGAGCCGTTCCCCCAGGTGATGTCGGACAGCAACCGCAGAAACTCGCGGCGATAACGCCGCAATGCGATAGGAATCGCCAGGAAGGCATGTACGAAGAAGGTGACCATGTGGCCGAAACGGGCCAGTGGCCTGGCCGTCACTTCGGTGGTGAACACCCTGGAGCGCAACGGCTCCGGGCGAGTCTGCACTATCGCGGTCACAGCACCGCCCGGGGAAAGAGCATCGTGTAGACCTGGCTGACCACCACGTTGACGATCATCAGCAGCAGCACCGACTCGACCACGGCCGCGTTGACCGAATTGGCCACCCCCGTGGGCCCGCCATGGGAGGCCAGACCCTTCTGGCAGGAGATCACCGCCACAATCGCCCCGTACACCGCGGCCTTCAGCAGAGCCAGCAGTAGATCCGCCGGAGTCGCGAACGACGCGAAGGTGGCCACGAAACTACCTGGGGCGCCGCCCTGTACGAAAACATTGAACAGGTAACTGGCCAGGAATCCGACAAAGCAGACCACGCCGGTCAGGGCGATACCGATGATGATCGCCGCCGCGAAACGCGGCACCACCAGGCGCCGCACCACCGACACTCCCATGACCTCCATCGCGGCGGTCTCCTCCCGCATGGTTCTACAGCCGAGGTCGGCCGTCATCGCCGAGCCCACCGCCGAGGCCAGCAGCATCGCCGCCACCAGCGAGGCGGCCTGTCGCACCACCGCCAGGCCGCTGGCCGCCCCCGCCAACGAGGTGGCACCGACTTGTCCTGCCAGCAGCGCGAATTGAATGGACAGTGTGACTCCGATGGGCAACGCCACCAGCACCGTCGGCATCACGGCGGTACCCGCCATGAACGCGGCCTGCCGCACGAACTCCGTCCACTGGAAGCGGCCCATCACCAGGTCGGCCGCGAAGTACCGCAAGGTGTGCACACCGAGGACGAACTGCGCACCCACGGTGGTGAGCGCGGCGATCGGATGCTGCCGCAGATATCCCGCGCCGCGGTCACTCAGTGCGCGAAGCCCTTGGGGCATTTGGCTGCCGACACGGACTAATTGATCCCGTGTCGTCATCGGACCGGTTCACACCTCGCCAACCGTTCCGAGGTGGCCCTGCGACGCAGCTTCCCCGACGACGTCTTGGGGATCCACCCGGCGGGAACCACATGCACATCGCGCGGACTCACGCCGAGGGCGCGGTAGACGCGGTCGGCTACCTCTGCCCGGATGCGTTCGCTTTCGGCGGTATTCGCGTGCAACGCCGACTCGGCCACCATCGCGAATCCCTCACCGGCCGCCGCCGTGTGCAGGCGGACCGCCGCCACCCCGCCGGAACGCACTCCCGACACCCCAGCCACCGAGCGCTCGATGTCCTCGGGGTGCACGTTGCGCCCGGAGATGATCAGGATGTCCTTCTTCCGGCCACAAATCACCGGATGCCCGTCCTGCGTCAGATAACCGAGGTCTCCGGTGGACAACCAGCCCTGGGCATCACACATCGGTTCGAATCCGGAGGCCGTGCGGTACCCGGCGGTGACGTTGTCTCCGCGGATCTCAATCTCCCCGATCGATTCCATGGGCAGCACCACGCGGTCCTCGGTGACCACCCGTACCTCGCATCCCGGCAGCGGCTGCCCCAGCGAAACACGGGCACTGGCCTGTGTCCCCTCCGCCGCGGCGAGATCGGGATGCGGTGGGCACACCCGATACCCCTCGCCGCGCCGCACGAACGAAACCGCCAGTGTCGCTTCTGCCATACCGTAGGCGGGCACGATGGCGTCCGCCCGCATACCGAAGCGGGCGCCCTCGGCAACGAACCGTTCCAGTGTCGCGACATCGATGGCCTCTGCACCGCTGAGCGCGAACTGCAAGGAGGACAAGTCATACACGCCCTCGGGTGCCTTGCGCAACCGACGGGCCAGCAGCGAGTAGGCGAAGTTGGGGCCCGCCGTCATGCTGCCGCGGTACGTGCTGATGAGTTGGGCCCACAACAGCGGATCACCGAGGAAATCCATGGGCGTCACGCTGACGGTGTTCATTGCCCGGCACATGGGGACAATGAGAAATCCCATCATGCCCATGTCGTGGAACAGCGGCAGCCAACTGATCACCACATCTGTTTCGGGATCCGCACCGGAGGCGCTCACCATGGCCCGCAGATTGGCTTCGATATTGCGGTAACTGATGCTCACGGCCTTCGGAGTGCCGGTGGAACCGGAGGTCAACTGCAGGAACGCGATAGCGTCCTGGTCGGTCTGCACGATCTCGCCCGACGGTCCGCCGAGCAGCGCAGGTATCTCCAGGACCCGGGCGCCGACCGTCCCGAACTGTCCGGCCGCTGCCAGGAACGGATCACCCACCACGACAGTCGAGGAGCCGACGGCGGCCAACGCCCGGCCGGTGTCCTCGACCCACAGCCGCATATCGGATCGATGAGTGGGCTGATGCAGCATGGTCACCGATGCGCCGGAGAACCAGATGCCCTGTACCAGCGGCGCGATTTCACCTGGTGCACCGGCTAATACGGCGACAGCATCGCCGGGCCGCACGCCTGCCGCCTGCAGGGCACCCGCGACGCGCAGCCCCGCCTGATGCACTTGCGACCAGGGCACGGTACGTAGCTCCTTGAGCCGCGACGTGCCGTCGGGGCCGATCGGTGCCGAGGTGAGACCGCGATGGGTGATGGCGGAGCCGGCCTGCAACCGGTCGATGACCGGGTTCGTCGTCACAGTCGGCTCTCCACCAGGTCGATCAGCGCACCGAGTGTCTTGCATTCGAAGACGTCGTCCTTGGTCAACTGGATACCGAAGCGGCCCTTGATTTCCGAGACACCCAGGGCGAACGACAATGAGTCGAATCCGAGATCACCTACCAGCTCGGAGAAGTCGTGGACATCCGTGGTGGGCAGTTCCAGCTCCTCGGCGATGAATTCGATGAGGAACTCACGGACCTCTGATGAGTCGCTTACGCGAAGAACATCGGGTTGTGACGGGGTTTCCATATTTTTCTCTATGCCTTCTACTTGCCGATTTTCCGGCGGATAACCAAATGAATTGGGATTTGCAATAGCGCGAACATCCCGATGGCCACCAGGACACCCTTGGCCACCAACATCGCGTCGAAGTCGCCGTACATGATCGTGGAAGCGGCAGAAACGATGTGCGAGAAGGGGTTCGCGTTGATGCTGATCCTGAGCCAGTCGGACAAGAACACCGACGGCATGAGCGCCTGGCTCACGAACAGCACCGGCAGAGCCAGCGGCAACATCGCCACCGGCGCCTGCGGATTGAGAGTGCGCAATGCCACCAGGTAGAACAGCGAGCTGTACGCCGCCGACCACAGGAACATGATCAGCACCAGGAACACACCGGTCAGCAGTCCCGTCCGCAGTGGCGCATCGAGGAAGGCCAACAGCCCGATGACGATCACCGCGGCCGGCAGGATGCGGAACATCTCGAATCCGATCTTGGCCGCCATGATCTGGCCGGTCGACACACCATAGAGCCGCAGCCGATCGGTGAACCCCGATCTGATCTCGTCGATGAGCGTGCCGGCGCCGTACCCGGCACCCAACATCGGAATGAGCATGATGAGCCCGGGCGCGATGTACGCGGTATACGAGGACAGCGGGAACCCCGGAAGATCGGCGACACGCTGGAACATCGACCGTACGAAGATCACCAGCACCACCGGGAAGACGATCGGGAAGATGAATCCGAAAACCGGCTGCCGCAATCCCACCACGACGTACCGGCGGAACAGCCGCGCGGTGTTGGACAAGGCGGTCACTGGGTCACCTCCAGGAACGCGTCACGCAGCGAGGTGGACCGCACTTCGATACTGGCCGCACCCAAACCGACCCGGCCGAGTTCGGCACCCAGCGCCTCCAGATCCGCAGCCGAAGCCGAATCCAATGTCCCGGACAAAGTTCCGGAGTCGGTGCACCGCAGGGCATAGCCAGCTTCTGTCAGCCGCCCGGCGGCTTCCTCGGCTATGACGTTGTCTGCCGAGATCTCGACGGCGTAACCATGGCTACGCGTGAACTCCTGGGTGGAACCGGAAGCCACCAACCGGCCGCTCTTCACGATGCCCACCTCATCGGCCAGGGACACCGCCTCGTCCATGTCGTGAGTGGTCAACACGACGGTGCGCCCTTCGGAACGCAGCAGCCGGATGGCATTCCAAACCTCCTGTTTGCCTTCGATGTCCAGCCCGCTGGAGGGCTCGTCGAGGAACAACATCTGCGGGTTGTGCGCAACGGCCAGTGCGACATCCACGCGGCGGCGCATACCGCCCGAGAGCGCGCCCACCTTGCGGTTGACGTAGGTGCTTAGGCCGAACTGCTCCACCAGCTCTTCCTCACGGGCCTTGCGCCGCACCTTGGGCCAGCCCGCGATGGCCAGACTCATCCGGATCTGCTCGACGGGTGACATCCACAAGTCCAACGCCACCTCTTGCAGCGCGACACCGATCAACGGGCGCAGCTCCTTGGTCTTATCGACCGGAATACCAAGCACTGTGAGCTCGCCACTGGTGGGGGCCAGCAGGGTGGTCGCCATGCGGATGGTGGTGGTCTTGCCCGCACCGTTGCGGCCCAGCAGGCAGTAGACAATGCCCTGCGGGATCGTCAGGTCCAGGCCATCGACGGCCCGCGCTTCCGAGCCTGGATAGGTCTTGACGAGATCGGTCGCCTGCAGCGCCGGGGTCTGCGTTTCTGTTGTCATATGTCAGTCCTTCACTTTCGGGAGGACGTGGCGCTGCAAGTGCTGGGTGAGGCTGATGCCTTGCGCCGTCATGTTCACGTCGATCGAGGTGATCAAGGGGAAGCTCCCGACCGTGCTATCCCTGGGTACCTCGTTCACCTGGTGGATCTGGCCGCTGCTCGCACCGCTGATGGTGAGATCGACAACCGTGCGGACCAGTTCGACGGGTTTGTCACGCCACGTCGCCTTACGCCTGCCGTCGGCCTTCACCTGGCCATGGACCTTCGATCCGCCACCGCATGTCCCGGCGAGCTCGCGCTCACCGTCGATGTCCGACAAGGCGATTCCACCGTCCACGGCGCATTGCAGGGTCACCCGCGAGTCCAATGGGTTCACGATGGTGATGGCGTCCAGGGTGCTGGGCTTGCCGTCGCCGCCGGAGACGATGCCTGTCTCATAGGGGAAGCGGTCGCCCTGGTAGTACTGCTCGATCTTCAGCTCTCCGCGCCGTGGGCCGGGTCCGACGGTCATTACACCCGCGCCGGGCAACGCACTGGTCTCCCCCAGGTAGGTCACCGAGCCCGAGACCTCCAAGGCGTAATCACCGAACGGCGACCTACCCTGCGGCTCTGATGCCGGATCGGCCTGCCCCACTGGATATTTCAACAATTGAAAGGCGTGCCCCACCGGCTTTCCGGCTTCTTCGTTCACCGGTGCGCAGGCCGCCACGGCCGCCACCGAGAGCACCATCACCGCACGTGCGCCGCGGCGTCTCATCGCGGAACCCCGGCGGCGGACAGGGTACGGCTGAGGCGCCGGTGCCGATGTGTGAAGAAGGCGGCGAGAATCTTGCTCAGCAGCGTGCCCCAGCCTGGGATCAGGCCCATCGGCGCCTGTGGGGCCAGGGTGACCTCGTCGGTGACTCTGGTCTTTTCGCCCGTCTCGGACGCCACCGGTTCCAGGGTCCGGTGGTGTACCCACACCCGCATGCCCGTCATCAGGGACTCCTCGCGGAACATCCGGCCGGGCTCCAGCCGCGCCACGGTGATGTCGTCGAATCCGAAGGGCAGCACACCGAACAGCAGCAAGAAGCTCTTACCGATGCGGGTACCGGGCGAGACATCGGCGATGGATTTGCCCCGGAACTGCTTGGGCATGGTCATCTTCATGTAAGGGCCCATCTCGTCATTGATGCCCTCTTGGGTGGTGACCCGCTCCCACACTTTGTCTACAGGACAGTCGATCTCGCTGACCTTGCGGAAGACATGCTCTTCGGTGTGAATCGATCTCATCGGACTCTTTCCTTCTTGGGGGACGAGGGGGTGGCGCTGGCGGCCAACAGGGAGCCGTCGCGCACGGCATCGGCGGCGTCCGGAACAAAGGACCCGCTGATGTCGACGACGGCCGGCACACTGTCGGCACCGATGTAGTTGGGCAGGACCTCGCCGATCTGATGCAACCGGTCGGGCAACAGGTGCTGGTACCACTCGAAGAGCGGCACCACCAGCGCCACCGTGACGAACTGGACTCCCTCGGCGGCCAGGCCACCGAAAAACTCCCGCCAGATCTGCTCGATCGTCCCGGCGCGGCGGTGCTTCTTGCGCACGCCCTGCGTGGCGAGCTCGGCGACGCGCTCCGGAGCAACGCCACCGAAGAACGAATCCCACTGGGGATACAGGTAATTGCGTGCGGTCTTGTTTCCGTCCCGAAAGTTCCGGGCGTCCCGCAGGGTGCTGAAGCTGTCGAGCCCGAGCTCAGGATCGTGCCGCAGCGATCGCAGGACCGCGACGGGGTGCTCGGATGATTCACCGGAGAACCCGACGTAGATTTCCGATGACCGCTCCCACGGCCGGTAATGCACCATCTCCCCTGCCGCGAGATCCACCTCGTCGGCGAAGTCGTTTTCCAGACCGAAGATCGCGAACTCGACGTGCTTGGCCCAGCCAAAGCGCGCGTCGGAAGCCGGAACACGCTCGACGCGTGCCAGGTGATCGCTCATACCGCGCTGACCTCCGTGGCGCGTGCACGCCACACCCGGTTGCCGTGGGCCGCTATTTCGGAGACCATCGCGCCCGCCATCGAGGCCGTGACCAAGGGGTTGACGAAGGTGAGCTTGATCGCGTGCCCGCCGGCCGCACTCGAGCGGCCCACAATCGCCCGGCCGGTGTGCGCGAGTTCCGCCCGTACCTCGTCGTTGATATCGTCACGCACCCCGGACGGCAGGTCCGTGCGCCGCCAGCGCAGCACCACGGTGTTGGTGCATACCGGCGCCGCCAACTCCAGGTCCTGATGCTCGGCCGCGGCCTGCGCCGCCGCCGAGGCAGCCACACAGGTGGCATCGATCATCGCCGCGACGTGGCGCTGACCCACGGCCCGCAGCGTGACCAGCACCTTGAGCGCATCGAAACGGCGGGTGGTCTGCAGCGATTTGCCCACCAGGTTGAGCACATCGTGCTCCTCATCGCTGGCGGGATTGAGGTAATCGGCATGCGCGGCAAGCACTTCGAAGCTCTCCCGGTTGCGCACCAACAGCGCACTGCAGCTGATGGCCTGGAACAGCAGCTTATGGAAGTCGAGGGCGACCGAGTCGGCATGTTCGATACCGCGCAGCAGGTGCCGATACTGCTCGCTGAAGATCAGGCAGCCACCCGCGCAGGCATCGACATGGACCCAGATCCCGTGCGCGTGAGCGATCTCGATGGATGCCTCCAGTGGATCTATCGCCCCGAAATCTGTTGTCCCGGCGGTGAGTACCAAGGCGAACACCGGCGTGCCCGCGCGCTCTGCCTCCTCGAGGATCGCCGGGAGGGCATCGGACCGCAGCCGTCCGGCATCGTCGGTGGGTACCTCGATGACCGCCGAGGTGCCCAGCCCGAGCAGCCGCAGGGCCTGCCGTACCGAGAAGTGTGTCTGCCGAGTGCACAACACGCGCCACGCGCCGGCCTCGGGCGGAAGTCCCCGTGCCGCGATGTCCCATCCGGAGCGGCGCGCGAACAGGTCCCGGGCCAGCAGCAGAGCCTGCAGATTCGACTGGGTGCCTCCGCTGGTAAAGGTACCGTCCGCCTCGCGGCCATATCCCATTCTGGCGCAAAGGTATTCCACCACCTGCTGCTCTATGGCGGTGGCGGCGGGCGCCTGGTCGAAAGAATCCATCGACTGGTTGAACGCACTGATGAGCACCTCGGCGGCCAGCGACGGCAACGCGGGCGGGCAATGCAGGTGTGCCAGGTACGCGGGATGGGTGACCACGACGGATTTCTCGGCCAACAGCCCGGCGGCCTCATCCAGCGCCCGGCTCAATCCCACCCCGTCGGGGCTGTCCAGATCCAGCCGCCCCGCGTCGTTCTTCAGCGCGGCATATCCGTCGACCAGCCCGGGCCGGGTGGCACCACCCAGCGCGGCGCTTGTCCGCTCGGCCGCCAGCGCGATGGCTTCGCGGTACGTGTTTTCACTGTCCCCCGTGAGAAAGTCACTCACGAAGGGACTCTGGTGGGCCGTCACCGCGTGCGCTCCACCGCGCCCAGTGCGGCGTCAAACGCGTTCAGCGCCGCGGCGATATCGGACTCTTCGATGGTCAGCGGCGGCAGGAACCGCACCACGTTCCCGTACTGGCCGCCGGTCTCGACGATGAGCCCGTGCTGCAGGCAGGCCTGTTGGATGCGGGCGGCCAGGTCGGGCGCCGGCGCGGCGGCGTCATCCGGCCACGGCAGGTCGGGGTCCACGATCTCCACCCCCAGCATCAGCCCGACCCCACGCACGTCACCCACCAGCTTCGACCCGGACGCGATGGTGTTCAGGCCATCCAGGAACACCTTGCCGCGTGCGGTCACCTGACCGCGTAGACCGTTTTCCCGAGCGAAGCGCACCACGGCACTGGCCGCGGCAAATGCCATCGCGTTCCCGCGGAAGGTGCCGGTGAACGCTCCCGGTTCCCACACGTCGAATTCCCTGCGTACCACCAGGACCGCGATGGGGATGCCGGAGCCGAGCCCCTTGGAGATCACCACCATGTCGGGTTCGATACCGCTGTGCTGAAACGCCCATGCCGGGCCGGTTCGGAACATGCCGGCCTGCACCTCGTCGGCGATCAGCGGCACGCCGAGCGTCGAGGCGGTGCGCCGCAACGCCTGCCCCCACCGCGCCGGGGCCGGAATCACGCCGCCCTCGCCCAGCACGAACTCGGCGATCAGCGACGCCGGTGACGTCACGCCACTATGCGGGCGGGTGATCGCCTCGGCCGCGGCGATGGCCAGCTCGATACCGTGCTCGCCGCCCACCCCGAAGGGGCTGCGGTACTCCTGCGGGTACGGCAGGAAACTCGCCTGTGGCGACAGCACCACCGGTTGCCGCCGCAGACCACCGCCGGAGCTCGCGGCACGTGCCGCACGGGTGCATCCGTGGAAACCACCCTGCACGCCAATGTGTTCACGGCCACCGGTGGCGATCTCGGCAAGCATCAGCGCGGCTTCGACCGCGCTCGCTCCGCTGGGCGAGCACAAATGAATGCTGGCGTCGGCGGCCAACCGCACCGGCAGAATGGACAGCAACTCCTCGACAAACCGGTCCCGGGCGGGCGTGTGGAAGTCCAGGGACAGCAATGGCTCCCCGGAAGAGACCGTCTTCATGACGGCTTCGGTGACCACCGGATGGTTCCAGCCCAGCGACATGGCGCCGGCCGCGGCCAGGCAGTCGACATACCAGCGGCCGTCGTCGGCACGCACCCTGGCACCCCGGGCCTCGACGGGCCGTATCGGCAGTCGCCGCGAGTACGTCGCGGCTCCGGATTCTCTTGCAACGGGCGTGAATTGACTCGTGGTCATAGCGCCTCCTTTCGCGGGTGGGCAAGTAGCCGCCGCAACGATGAGGCGAGTGAACGGTCTTCGGTGGACCAGTACCCGGCGTCGGGCGGGATCGCCGCCATGAGCCGGCGGCGCGCCTCGCCCAGCTGGTGGTAAGGCAACTGCGGGAAGAAGTGGTGCACCGCATGGAAACGCAAACCGACCGGCGCCCACAGCGAGCCCAACACGGGCACCGACGGGTGATCGATCGAATCGAGAACCTGCTCCGGGAAGGTCATCCGCTCGCTCTTACCCTCGTACCGGTGGGCCACCAGCACCCGCAGCCAGTTCACGAACAGCGCCAGGGCAATCACCGCATAGGCCTCCACCAGCCGGTAGGGCGAGTAGAAACCCAGCAGTAGCAGCACCAGCAGCGCCGATGTGTAGGCGAAGCAAGCGAATTCCTGCACCAGCCAAGACCGCGGAGTGCCCTCGGGCGGCAGCGGGCGCTCGAAATCGGCGTCGATCATCAGCGAGGAGGCCCGCGTCAGCACCACGGGGCGGAGGGCAGGTATCAGCCAGCTCAGCGGCGCCAACACCAAGAACCGGAAGACGAAGGCCAAGGGCCCGCCCAAAGCGGTGAACGGCAACATGATGATGCGCCAGCGCGGCTCGCTGGCATAGGTGACGTACTCGCCGTCCTCCGCGGTGCCGTAGGTGCGCGAGGCATGGTGTTCGTGATGGAACTCGAAGGTGAATTTCGGTGCCAAGAAAGGTATTCCACACAGCACGTGCCACACCACCGAGAACCACCGCAGGTCGTCTTCGGCATGCACCAGCTCATGGACGAACAACACCGCACGATAGAACGCGAACACGGCCACCACAATGCACGCCACCGCCGGCAGCGAGAGCAGGTTCTGGGCCGGGCACAGCAGGAAGGCCGTGTACCCGACCGTCAAGCACGCGGCGAGGTCCAGCCAGTAGATCCATTGGCGGCGCTCAGTCAGATCGGATACCAGTGAGCGCGCATCGGCCATCGATATGCCGAGGGCTTCCTTGGAGCCGGCCTGCACCTGCCGCGACTCGACCGTCATCGTACGAACTCCGCTATCAATTCGTGGGTAGAGACCTTGGGAATTCCCAGTTCTCGCACCGCCCTTTCGGGCGTGTAGTACACCTCGCGGGCCATCAATTCGACGTTCTCGACGGCCAGCACATCATCGGGATCAAAGCGTCCGGCGATGTCCCGCAGCAGCCGGTTACCCCGGCCCGCCGTCCGGAACACCCCCATGGGGGCCGAGCGCACCGGGTGATCGCGCCCCACCGCGGCTACCAGCAGCTCCCCGATCTGCCGGTAGGACAGATTGGCGGTGCTCAGGATGTACCGGCGCCCGTTGTCCCCCTTGGCCATCGCCGCGGTGATCCCGGCGGAGAAGTCTCGCGCCGAGCACACCGCCGTGCCACCGGGAGGGACCACGCGCAGCAGACCCTTGCGTGCCGCGACCAACAGCCCCTGCCATGACCGGGCGGGCCCGGAGCCGGGTGCGAACACGGCGGACGGATTGACGACTACCACGTCGAGGCCGCGTTCGACGAAGTCCAGCATCAGCCGCTCGCCCGCACGCTTGGTCGCCGAGTACACGTTGTCCAGCACCGAATCCCGTGGATCGAAGTCCTCGTCCGCGACCACCCCATTGGGCGGGTATCCGATGGCGGCGGTGGATGACACGTGCACCACGCGCTGTACACCGTGGTGCAGCGCGGCGCGCGCCACATGATAGGTGCCCAACACATTCGTCTGCCAAATCATGTGCCCAAGGCGAGAATTCGGTGAGGCAATGCCGGCAAGGTGATACACGTGAGAAACGTCCCGCATCGCCTCATCGACACCGCGCGCGTCGGTGATATCCGCGTAGACCGTCTGCACATGCGGGCGCAGCTCGCCGGGAAGCGTGGCGGGATCGTTCGGGTGCTGCACGATGGCGACCCGCTCACCCGCCCGCACCAGCGATGCCACCAGAGTGGATCCCAGGTACCCGGAGGCCCCGGTGACCAATGTCCGGCTACCCATCAGAGGGCCTTCTGGTAGACCCGGTGAATCTTCTCGGGGTCCGTCTTCATCTGGGAGGTCAGCGAATTCGACCATACGTTGTCCTCGTGCACCCAGGTGGTGGCGACCGAGGAGTAGCCGCTGCCGGTGATCGTCCGGACGATCTCGCCCGCCAGCACCCTGCCGATGCCCGCACCGAATTGGGTTTGCGCCGCACCGATGAGCACCACGACGGCGGTGTCGATTCCCCGGATGCGCCCGTCGCGGCGAGCCGCGAGCCGAGCCAGCAGCGCCGGGGTGAGCCGGCCGGACCGTCCGGCGATCTCGTTGACGTCCGGCAGCATCAGCAGGAATCCGACTGGCATTCCTTCGGATTCGACGATACGCACGATGTTCGGGTCGATCAGCGGCCGCATTTCCGCTGCCATACCGGAGAACACCTCACGGCTCAGCGGAACGTTCTCGGGATGGTGGGCGAAGGAATCGTTGTACAGGCCGCGCAGCATTTCCAGTTCGTCGGCGTAGTCGCGCATCCGCACCGAACGCACCGTCACGCCCTGGTCGCGCATTACAGCGTCGGCGCGGCGCACCAGGCGCTGACGGACATCTCGGCTGCCGTCGACATGCCAACGGTAAGAAGCGGTATCGAATTTCTTGCGATACCCGGACGACTCGACCAAGCCCGGGTAGTACCGGGGGTTGTACGGCTGCATGAGGGCCGGCGGCCTGTCGTATCCGGAGATCAGCAGGCCTACTTCCTCCCGGGAGGTGTAGCTGAACGGGCCGATCATCTTGGTGATACCCCGGCGCCCCGCCCATTGTTCGGCGGTTCCCAACAGAGCAGCCGCGGTCGCCTCGTCGTTCTCGCTTTCAAAGAATCCGAAGAACGCGCATTCGCCGTAGCGCCGCACATAGGCGGAATCGATTGCCGCGGAGATACGTCCCACGGGAGTGTCACCCCGGTAGGCGACGAAGTTCTCGATCTGCACCTCCCCGTGCAGGGGGTTGTGCTTGGAGTTCATCTTGGCCCGCATGACCCGGCGCAGCATCGGGCGCCACTGGGGGTCGTCGCCGTAGATACGCCAGGGCATCGCGATGAAGTGCTTGGCATCGCGGTGGGACGCGACGCGGCGCACCGACACCGGCGCGCGCCCCTGCCGCTGCCGGGTCGGTGGCTCGATCAATCCCCTATCCAGCACGGACGATTCCCAAGTCATGTGCCAGCTCCGGATTGCCCTTGCTCTTCCAGAGCGCCCCATCCATGTAGAAGTGGTGCAGCACGAACGTCAGCGGTACCGCGAAGATCACCGTGTCGAGCTGTCCAGCAAGGATGCCCAGGCCGCCCAGGAAGGCGATGTACAGCGGCAACGCCTTGCGGGTCGACAGCCGTGCCAGCAGCAGCTTCTTCTCGTCCGGATCCTGCGAGCGTGCGAACCGCGTGTTGTTCCGCGTCCAGTTGATCAGGTGGTATTGCAGGCTGTGCGTGGTCGTGGCGATGAGGATCAGCGCGAACAGATCCGAAACCAGTAGGTAGGACAGGTTGTAGGACAGTGCCGCGATCACAAAGGTGGCGACGGCCATGGCCGGCAGGGTCCGTTGCCCGGCCCGCTTGAGTTGGATCTGCTCCCATACTGCGGCACCCAACAGGACTGCGGCACAAACAAATCCGCCGATCACCAGGAAATCGGGAATAGGTGGCACCGGCACGCTCAGGTTCGAGAAGGGCAGCCGGTGACCGAAGACCTCATAGTCGGAGAAGTTGAGCCCATGGCTGGCCCGGAACAGCACCGGAGCCAGGCAGACGCCGTACAAGGCGTACTTGATCCGGTTTCGCGGGCCCTTGTAACCGTTCTTCGCTGCGTAGATGTTGATGATGCCGAAGTGCTGTTTGAGAACGTGGAACACCTGCCAGTAGGCCCAGACGGCCAGCAGCGGCACCAGCCAGCCGCCGAACCACAGGGTGCCGACGATCGCGCCGACCACGATGAAGCTGATCACGTAGTGCGACCAGTACCGCGACCGCTCGCGGGGGTCCATCCACACCCGCGCCGAGGTCGTCAGCACATGCGGCAGGTCAGAGAGCAGTGAGAAGGCGACCGCTCCGACGAGGAAGACCCCCTTGTGGCCGTCGGCCGCGAAGAGCACCGCCGACAACAGTGCACCCAGCCCGAAGACGAAGAGGATGTCGACGCGTCTGCTGACGAACCAGCCCGGCCGGCCTTCTCCCTCGGTGTTCTTCAGCTCATTGGTGTCGGTAGCAAAGGTGGCCATCACGATCATCCTCGGGTAGGCATCAAAGTCTTAGTTGATAATGATTATCGTTTTCATAACGTAGAGACCACTGCGTCGGGTGTCAACGCCGCAGCCTGTGAGCGGCCTGTGACACTGCTCACCCGAAACTGGGCAGTTCGGACACATAATTTGATGGACATACGTTGATGGCCGCACCGATTCAAGCCAGGAGTGAACGCATCGCCGGAGCGGCATGAAATGCCGCCGCGCAGGGGACTTACAGGCGGTTCAGCGCCCCAAGAACGCCACCGCGCCGTCAGATCCGGACTCTTCAGCAAATACCAAAGGCGATGGGTCTGTACTGCGCCCCTACCCGGGCCCAGCGCCTCGCGGTGGCCGCCACGGCCACACGCTTACCACCAGATGGGCAATCGGCTACTACCCTCGATGGATGGGCCCGGTTTGCCGCCGGACTCGAACATTGGGACCCCGGACAAGCCGGGGCGTGATTTCAGGTTGAGGTAGATCGCCGTGGTGAACACCATGCTCAGTTCCGCACACGACGAGCCACCGCATGCGCCGCTCACCCCGCCCGGACCGCTGCCCCCGCGGGAGATCCTCGAACAATCCGGTGAACTGCTGCGCGCGCTCGCCGCGCCGGTACGCATCGCCATCGTGCTGCAGCTGCGCGAATCGCAGCGCTGCGTGCACGAGCTGGTCGACGCGGTCGGGGTGGCCCAGCCGCTCATCAGCCAGCACCTGCGCGTGCTCAAGGCCGCCGGTGTGGTCTCTGGGGAACGCCAGGGCCGCGAGGTGATGTACCGCCTCGTCGACGATCACCTCTCCCACATCGTCGTCGACGCGGTCGCCCACACCGAGGAACAAAGATGACTCCCTCGCAAGCCGGGGGTTCGCCCAGCGTGCGCGAGGACAGGCCTGCGCTGCGCGGGACGGTGCGCTCAACCCGTCAACGCGCGGCCATCACCGCGCTGCTCAAGCGCACCGACGAGTTCAAGTCCGCACAGGAACTACACGACGAACTCAAGCGCGAGGGCGAGGGCATCGGCCTGACCACCGTGTACCGGACCCTGCAGTCGATGTCGACATCGGGCGAGGTCGATGTGCTGCGCAACGACACCGGCGAGTCGGTCTACCGGCGCTGTTCGGACGGCCATCACCACCACTTGGTCTGCCAGAGTTGCGGTTTCGCGGTCGAGGTGCAGGCCGGCGCGGTCGAGAAATGGGCAACGGACATCGCCGAGGAGCACGGCTTCACCGAGGTGCACCACACCGTCGAGGTCTTCGGTTTCTGTAGCCGCTGCACCGCCGAACGGCGAAATTCCTAGTTGCCCAGCGCCTTTCGCGCGTCAGACCCGGTAGCGAAGACCATCATCAACAGCGTCAGCAGCGCATCGTCGTCATCGATGCCGGTGGCCGGGAAGTTGTAGCGCAGCAGCACATCCGCCTTGCGCCCCTTGGCGATCAGCAGAATGTTGCCGAACAAGGACTTCTGTGCGAGCCCGTCGACCAGATGCCGTGATTTGGCGTTGACCGCCACATCCCACGCCAGCACCTGCGACAACGACACCACATCCAGACCCGCGGCGATGCTGACCGCGCGGATCGAGGTCAGGGTGCCTTCGTAGTCGGCAGTCAGTGCGCCGTCGGGTTCCCTGGTGACCGGCAGCACCGGGTGCAACACGCGGTACACCCGATCGAGGATCTCGTCGGCTCCCCCATCCACGTCGACCATTACGCCGACCCGAATCGCCGGTCGCGCTGGGCGTATTCCAGGCATGCCGCCCACAGGTCGCGGCGGTCGAAATCCGGGTACATCTTTTCCTGGAACACGAACTCGGCGTATGCCGACTGCCACATCATGAAGTTGCTGGACCGAAACTCGCCCGAGGGCCGCAGAAACAGATCGACATCGGGCATATCGGGTTCATCGAGGTACTTGGCGATGGTCTCCTCGGTGATGCGATCGGGCTTGAGCTGCCCGGACTCCACCAGACGCGCGATTCTCCTTGTCGCCTCGGCGATTTCGGCGCGGCCACCGTAGTTGATGCATGTGGTCAGCGTCAGGGTGCTGTTGTTCTTGGTCAGCTCCTCGGTGATCTCGAGCTCCTTGTAGACGCTGCTCCACAGCCGCGTCTTCTGCCCGGCCCAGCGGAACCGCACACCCATGTTGTTCAGGTCGTGGCGGCGCCGCTTCACCACGTCGCGGTTGAAGCCCATGAGAAACCGGACCTCGTCCGCGGGCCTTCTCCAGTTCTCCGTGGAGAACGCGTAGGTGGTGAGCCACGGGATGCCCATCTCGATGGCTCCGCAGACCATGTCCATCATGGTGGCCTCGCCCATCTTGTGCCCCTCGGTGCGTGGCAGCCCACGCGCGCGCGCCCAGCGCCCGTTGCCGTCCATCACCACCGCGACGTGCCGGGGAATCAGCTCCTTGGGAATCTCCGGGGGCACCGCACCCGACGGGTGCTTCGGAGCGGGGTGCGGACGGGTACCGCCGGGGCCCACACCGGGCAGCAGCTTGGGGAAAACAGCAGGAAACACCGTCTTATCCGGGAACGTCGGGTTATAGCCCTGCGGGACGTCGGCCCAGTCGGTGTAGTACTTATCCTGCTGCGGATCGGGCTGGCTGCTCTTCACCATGGCTCATATTTAACCTGCTGCCACGTTCGACGAGCGGGAGTGTCCGCAGCTTGCGTTCCAGATGCCACTGCAAATGCGCCGCGATCAACCCGCTGGCCTGGGTGCGCTGGGTCTGCGGCACGTCATCGGTGGCCGCCCAGTCGCCGTCGTGAAGGGCCGCCATCAACTCCAGCACACCCTGCGGCGGAGTCACCGCACCCGCGGGACGGCAATGCACGCACACGCTGCCGCCCGCTGCCACGTGGAAGGCGCGGTGCGGGCCGGGCGTGGCACAGCGAGCGCACTCGCTGATGGCGGGTGCCCACCCGGCGATGCTCATGGCGCGCAACAGATATGCGTCAAGAACCAACTCGCGGGAACGCTGTTGATCGGCGATGGCCCGCAGCGCGCCGACGGTGAGGCGGTGCAGGGCGACGGCCGGGGCACGCTCCTCACCGGCAATCCGCTCGGCGGTCTCCAGGATGGCGCAGGCCGTGGTGTACCGGCCGTAATCGCTGACGATGTCGGCCGCGAAGGCGTCGATGGCCTGCACCTGGGTGACGATGTCCAGATTGCGTCCCGGATGCAGCTGCACGTCGATATGTGCGAAGGGTTCCAGCCGTGAGCCGAACTTACTGCGGGTGCGGCGCACACCCTTGGCGACCGCGCGTACCAGGCCATGTTGGCGGGTCAGCAGGGTCACGATGCGATCGGCCTCGCCGAGCTTGTGCTGTCGCAGCACGACAGCACGATCCCGATAAAGCCGCATTCGGATAGTTTCCCATCTGGTACCGACGAATCCCCGCATTGACGCACGATTTCGACCGCCTACCCTTCTGGTCATGTCGGGCTTTCCCACGCTGACTTCGCAGGCCGCCGCCCTATCTGACGGTTCGGCGAGTTCGGTTTCGCTCACCCTCGCGGCGCTCAACGCCATCAAGTCGAGCCAGTCGACCCTCAACGCGTTCCGGGTGGTGTGCACCAAGAGCGCCCTGGCCGAAGCCGCCGAGGCCGACAAACGATTAGCCAGAGGTGAGCGGCTGCCGTTGCTCGGGGTACCCATCGCCATCAAGGACGACACCGATTTGGCGGGCACCCCAACCGCATTCGGTACCGCCGGGGCCGTCGGCTCGGAATCCGAGGACGCCGAGCTGGTGCGCAGACTGCGGAGCGCCGGCGCGGTGATCGTCGGCAAGACCAACACCTGCGAGCTGGGCCAATGGGGCTTCACCAGCGGACCCGGCTTCGGCCACACCCGCAATCCCTGGAGCCGCGGCCATACGCCGGGCGGATCCTCGGGCGGCAGTGCCGCCGCGGTGGCGGCCGGGCTCGTCGCCGGAGCCATCGGTTCGGACGGCGCCGGAAGCGTCCGGATCCCGGCGGCCTGGACCCACCTGATCGGCATCAAGCCGCAGCGCGGCCGCATCTCCACCTGGCCACTTGCCGAGGCATTCAACGGAATAACCGTGCACGGCCCGCTGGCCCGCACGGTCGCCGATGCCGCCCTGCTGCTGGACGCGGCGTCGGGAAATGTTCCCGGCGACCTGCACAAGCCGCCGCATGTTCGGGTGCTCGACGCCGTGCACGAGGACCCGGGACAGCTGCGCGTCGCGCTGTCGCTCAAGGTTCCGTTCTCGGGCTTTCCGGCGCACCTCCATCCGACCATCGAGGCCGCCACGCGCTATGTGGCACACCAGCTGCGCTCGCTCGGGCACATGGTGTCCGAGAGCGACCCCGACTACGGCGTCGGGCTCGGCGTGAACTTCCTGCCCCGGGCGACGGCCGGGCTCTTGCCCTGGCGAGATCGGCTCGACGCCGGCGCGCATTGGGACCCACGCACGGTGGCGAACATGCGCACGGGCCGGCGGCTGGCCGGCTGGGCGCTGCGGCGCGCGCGGGCCGCTGAGCCTCGGCTACAGGCCCGCGTCGGCAAGATCTTCGGCAGCTTCAATGTGGTGTTGGCGCCGACTACTGCCCAACCACCAACGGGTATCTACGATTTCGATGACGTCGGCAGTATCGCGACGGATCGCGGGCAAGTCGGTGCGTGTCCCATGACGTGGCCGTGGAATGTGCTGGGCTGGCCATCTATCAACGTACCCGCCGGATTCACCGAGGACGGGCTACCGATCGGCGTGCAACTGATGGGCCCCGCGAACAGCGAGCCCTTGCTCATTTCCCTTGCCGCACAGCTGGAGTCGATCAACAACTGGGCATCGGAAACCCCCGACCCCTGGTGGTGATGCGCACCATTCTTTCTCGTCTTTCTTGCGCCGACACGCCGTGTTGTGCGTCGACTACTCGCGAAATACATCAGAAACCGTAGTTTCGATGCCTACGCGGCTCGTTGCGCAGCGGTCAATGCCGCACGCACCCGCTCGACGACGACCTTCGGCTGATTCATCAATTGATCCCGGCTCACACGCACGAGCCTCCAGCCGAGCGAAGCGATTGCCTCCTGCCGCTCGATGTCTCGGCGGTGCTGTCTCGAATCACCCCAGTGTTGCGCTCCGTCGAACTCCGCTGCGACCCGCTGCTCGCGCCAGCCCATATCGAGACGGATCGTCCTTCCCTCCGGACCGAGCAGCTCGATCTGGGTCTCTGGTTCGGGCAATCCACCCTCCACCAGACACAGCCGCAAGCGAGTCTCTTGAACCGATTCGGCGCCCGCATCTGCCAACGCCAGCACGCGTTCCAACTGCCGCAGGCCCCGTACACCGCGATGCTGCTCCGCGACACACATGACGGAATCCGGGGTGCAGAGCCCGAGCAGGACGTCTGTCAGTTCGACTGCCCTGTCCAACCGGACACGTCGCCCGATATCGAAGATCGTGCGTGCCGGGGTGGTGACCGGCATGCCGCGTACCGTCATCTGCTCCGTCGGCAATAACCGGTCGTGGTGGCTGATGATGCCTGGCGGTGCGTCATGTCGTACCCGGACAAGCTCCGCCGGCCGCTGCGCAGATATCCAAGGATTGCCATGCAAGGCCGCAGCCGATACCCCACATACGACTGCCTTACGCCGTGACCACAGGAACGCGGCCTCGGCACGCAGTGCGGCCGTCATCTCGACCCGTTGGTGCACATGCACGTTGTGAAAGACCTTCACGTAGTACTTGCGCAATTCCTGCCGAGTGACGTCGCCCGACGTCAGCGCCTCGCTTGCCACAATGAGCCCACCCATGGCAGGACTCTTGCAGGTACCCCCGACAAGTCGCCGAGACTACGGTTTCTGATGCATTTCGCGAGTAGTCGACGCACAACACGGCGTGTCGGCGGGGAGGGGGTGCGGCGCGCCGGTCAGAAACCCAGCTTGCCGAGCTGCTTGGGGTCGCGCTGCCAGTTCTTGGCGACCTTGACCCGCAGATCCAGGAAAACCTTTGTGCCAAGCAGCTTTTCGATCTGCGTGCGCGCGTTGGTGCCGACTTCGCGCAGCCGCGAACCGCCCTTGCCGATGACGATGCCCTTCTGGCTGTCGCGCTCGACGTAGAGAATCGCGTACACGTCGATGAGCTCGGAGCCCTCGGCACGCCCCTCACGCTCGTTCACCTCGTCGATCACCACCGCCAGCGAGTGCGGCAGCTCGTCGCGCACGCCTTCGAGCGCGGCCTCCCGGATCAGCTCGGCCATGAGCACCTCTTCGGGCTCATCGGTCAGTTCGCCGTCGGGATAGAACGCGGGCCCCGGCGCCAGCTTGGATGCCAAAACCTCTGTCAGCACCTCGACTTGGGCGCCGGAGACTGCCGACACCGGCACGATGTCCACATCCGGCCCGACGAGCTGCGAGACCGACAGCAGCTGCTCGGCCACCCGCTCCTTGCTCACCTTGTCGATCTTGGTGACGATCGCGATCAGCGTGGTGCGCGGCGCGACCAGCTTGATCTGCTCGTAGATCCACTTGTCCCCCGGCCCGATCCCCTCGTCGGCCGGGATGCACAGCCCGATTACGTCGACCTCGGAATACGTATCGCGCACAAGGTCGTTGAGCCGCTGCCCGAGCAGCGTGCGCGGCCGGTGCAACCCCGGGGTGTCGACGAGCACGATCTGGAAGTCCTCGCGGTGCACAATGCCGCGAATCGTGTGCCGGGTGGTCTGCGGCCGGTTCGACGTGATGGCCACCTTCTGGCCCACCAGCGCATTGGTCAACGTCGACTTACCGGTATTGGGCCGCCCGACGAAACAGACGAAACCGGAACGAAACTCCGGCGAGCTCACAGCTGCCCCGCCGGTACACCGGTGCGATCGGTCACGATCACCGTCGCCGACGGCGACAGTTCCCGCACCGCCGCCACGCCCGGGTCATCAGGTGAACCGCCGACGAGCACCGCCGCCTCGATGGCGGAGGCACCGCTGGACACGGCGGCCGCCACCGCCGCCTGCAAAGCGGTCAGCGAGAGGTGTGAAAGCGCCACCGGCGCACCGGCATACGTACGGCCGTCACCGTCGCGCACCGCCGCACCCGATTTCGCCTCGGCACGCCCCATGGCGCCACGGGCCAGCACGACGAGCTTGTTATCTTCGGCGTCCAACTCACTCATCTCTTTCCTCCGCTTTCTCGTCGCTTTCGGCATCGGGGTCGGGCTGCACCAGGATGGTGCCGATGCGCACCCGGCCGCGGGTGTCCGGACCACCCTCAGCCTGTAACAAAAGTCCATGCGAGGCGACTTTGGCGCCCGGCAACGGCACGCGGCCCAAGTCCAGCGCCAGTAGCCCGCCCACTGTCTCGACATCCAGGTCCTCATCGAACTCGATGCCGTACAGCTCCCCCAGGTCCTCGATGGGCAACCGGGCGGAGACACGGAACACCTTGTCGCCCAAATCCTCCACCGGAGCAACTTCGTCATGGTCGTACTCGTCGGCGATCTCCCCCACGATCTCCTCGAGCACATCCTCGATGGTCACCAGGCCGGCGATGGCGCCGTACTCATCCACCAGCAGTGCCATGTGTTTGCGATGCTGCTGCATCTCACGCAGCAGCTCGTCGAGCGGTTTGGAGTCCGGGACGAACACCGCCGGCCTCATCACCTGCGTCACCGTGACATCACGCCCACCGTTGACCGAGTAGTACGTCTGCTGCACAAGGTCTTTGAGGAAGACCACGCCGACGACATCGTCGACGTTCTCCCCGACCACCGGGATGCGGGAATGCCCGCTACGGACCGCCAGCGACGTCGCCTGCCCCGCCGTCTTGTCGTTCTCGATCCACACCATCTCGGTGCGCGGCACCATCACCTCGCGGGCCGGGGTATCGCCCAGCTCGAACACCGACTGAATCATCCGGCGTTCCTCGTCGGCCACCACCCCGCGCTGCTGCGCCATGTCGACAACCTCGCGCAGCTCGATCTCGGAGGCGAACGGCCCGTTGCGGAACCCGCGTCCGGGCGTCACCGCATTACCGAGCAGAATCAGCAGCCGCGAAATGGGGCCCAACAGCACCGAAATCACCTGCAACGGCACGGCGGCACCCAGCGCGATCGAGTACGCGTGCTGACGCCCCAAGGTCCGCGGCCCCACCCCGATCGCCACGAAGCTCGTCACCACCATGACGATCGCGGAGATCGTCAACGCGGCACCCAGGCTGATCCGCGCGGTCAGATACCCGACAAGAAACACCGTCGACAAGATCTCGCAGGTGGTGCGCAACAGCACCACCAGGTTCACATAGCGCGGGCGTTCCCGTATCACCACGGAAAGCCGTACCGCCCCTGGCCTTTCCTCACGAACCAGCTCGTCGACACGCGCCGGGGAGACGGTGTTGATGGCGGCGTCGATAGCCGCGAAGGCACCGCCCAAACCGACCAGCGCAATCGCCGCCAGCAGCAGCCCGATGCCAGACATCACTCGTCGAAGTTGCGCGACTTGTCGAGCAGACGGCTATCCCGGTACAGCTGGGCCTGCTGCTCATACCAGTCCTGCAGCAGCTGGTTCTGCAGCGCGAACATCTCGCGCTCTTCCTCAGGTTCGGCGTGGTCGTAACCGAGCAGATGCAGCACACCGTGCACGGTCAGCAGCGCCAGCTCATGCGCCAGCGAATGACCGGCCGCCTCGGCTTGTTCGGCCGCGAACTGCGGGCACAGCACGATGTCGCCCAGCATCGACGGCCCGGGCTCGGGTGCGTCGGGGCGCCCACCGGGCTCCAGCTCATCCATCGGGAACGACATCACATCGGTGGGACCGGGCAGATCCATCCAGCGCATGTGCAGATCGGCCATCGCCGCCAGATCGACGAGCATCATCGAAAGCTCGGCCGCCGGATGCACATCCATGGCCGCTATGGCAAAACGTGCGACGCTGACCAACTCGCCCTCGGCGACGTCGATACCCGACTCGTTGACAACCTCAATGCTCATCGCTGCCGGCTCCGGTTCCCCGAGGCGCGCCGCTGCGCGCGATTACCCGTCAGATCCGAGTCCTCAAAACGGGCGTAGGCATCCACGATCTCCGATACCAGCCGGTGGCGCACCACGTCGGCACTGGTCAACTCCGAGAAGTGAATTCCTTCGATGTTGTCGAGGATGTCCATCGCCGCGCGTAGCCCGGAACGGGCGTTTCCGGGCAGGTCAACCTGGGTGATGTCACCGGTCACCACGATCTTGGAACCGAAGCCCAGCCGGGTGAGGAACATCTTCATCTGCTCGGCGGTGGTGTTCTGCGCCTCGTCGAGAATGATGAACGCGTCGTTGATGGTCCGCCCGCGCATGTAGGCCAGCGGGGCGACCTCGATGACCCCGGCATCCATCAGCTTGGGGATGAGCTCAGGATCCATCATGTCGTGCAGCGCGTCGTACAGCGGCCGCAGATACGGATCGATCTTCTCGCTCAGCGTGCCGGGCAGAAATCCGAGCCGCTCGCCCGCCTCCACCGCCGGGCGCGTCAGGATGATGCGGGTGACCTGCTTGCTCTGTAACGCGTTGACCGCCTTGGCCATTGCCAGGTAGGTCTTGCCCGTACCGGCCGGGCCGATCCCGAACACAATCGTGTTGGCGTCGATCGCGTCGACATAGCGCTTCTGGTTCAACGTCTTTGGACGGATCGTCTTGCCGCGCCGCGACAGGATGTCCAGACTCAGCACCTCGGCCGGTGACTCGTCGCCGTCACCGGTCAGCATCGCCACCGCGTGCCGAACGGTCGAGGGCGTGAGCTGCTGCCCGCGCCGGGCAATCACGATCAGCTCGGAAATCACCCGCTCGGCAAGTGCCACATCGGCGGGCTCGCCGCGGAAGGTAATGGTGTTTCCGCGGACGTGGACATCGGCGGAAAGGACGTCCTCCAGCTCTCGCAGGTTTTCATCAGCTGAACCCAGCAGGCCCATGATGAGATCGTTCGGAATCTCGACGCTGCTGCGTACGTCCGAAGACGGAACAGCGGCACCTTCTTCTCGGCTCGTCACGTGGTTAAGGTCGCCTGCTTTCTTGGGTTGTGAAGTTGCTTTGAGTTTACCGCCGGCAACCGTCAGCCTCCACGCGATTAGGGCTCACCGGTGCACCAGCGGGCCAGCGGCCCAGCGATCCGTCAGCACCCCGAGCGCGCCGAGCGCGACTGCCGCGGCACTGGAGGTACGCAACACCGTCGGCCCCAAACGCACCGGAGCGGCACCCGCGTCGACCAAAACCCGCAGCTCCTCGTCGGCGACGCCACCCTCGGGGCCCACGATCAACACCACCGACGGCGCCGACGCGAACCGCTGCGCCAGGGCGCCGAGCCCCGAGTCCGCGGATTCATGCAGCACCAACACCACGGCCCCGTCCGCCGCGCGGGCACGCACCAACTCGGCCAGCTGCGCCGTCGAATGCAGTTCGCGCACCGCCGGCACGTAGGCCCGGCGCGACTGGCGCGATGCCGCGCCCGCCACCGCCTCCCAGCGCCGCTGCCCCTTCTCCGACTTGGCGGCGTCCCAGCGCGACACACACCGCTGCGCCTGCCACGGGACGATCTCGTCGACTCCCGCCTCCACCGCCAGATCGACCGCCAGCTCCGAACGATCCGACTTGGGAAGCGCTTGCACCACAGTCACTTTGGGACTCGCAGCGGCCACGCTCCAACGTTCGGTCACCTCGATGGTCAGGCCGGCGCGCTCAACCGAGGACACCACGCCGTCACCGACCTCGCCGGCACCATCGCACACCATGACGGACTCGCCGACCCGCATGCGCAGCACCCGTGTCGCGTGGTGTCCCTCATCCCCGTCCAGGATCACCCGCTCACCCACCGCGGGAACACTATCGACGTAGAAGATCGTGGCGGCCGCCATGAACCCGCTACCGACCCGTGAAGGCCTCGCGCAGCCGCGAGAACACCCCGCCGGACGCGGACTCGGCCCAGACGACCTCGGCACTCTCCTTGTTGCGGGCCCGGAAATCCTTCAAAAGCTCGCGTTCCTTGGAATCCAGCCGGGTCGGCACTACCACGTCGAGGTGGGCGTGCAGATTGCCGCGCACACCGGTACGCAGGTGAGGCATGCCCTTGCCGCGCAGCGTCACCACCGATCCGGGCTGCGAGCCAGGCTCGACCCTGATGGTGGTGTCGCCGTCGAGGATCGCTTCGACGGACACGCTGGTGCCCAGCGCCGCCTCCGCCATCGGGACCCGGACCGTGAAGTGCAAGTCATCGCCGTCGCGAATGAAGACATCATGCGGCTTCTCGTGCACCTCGACGTACAGGTCACCGGCCGGACCGCCGCCGGGGCCGACCTCACCCTGTGCCGCCAGGCGCACCCGCATCCCGTCGCCGACACCGGCCGGGATCTTGACCGTGATCTCGCGGCGCGCCCGCACCCGGCCGTCGCCACCGCACTTGTGACACGGATCGGTGATGACCTCACCGGCGCCCTGGCACGTCGGGCAGGGGCGCGAAGTCAACACCTGGCCAAGCAGGGACCGCTGCACCGTCTGCACCTCGCCGCGGCCACCACAGGTCTCGCAGGCGCTGGGCGCCGAGTTGCCGTGGGTGCCCTTGCCCGCACATCCGTCGCACAGAATCGCGGTGTCGACCGTCACCTGCTTGCTGACGCCGGTCGCGCATTCCACCAGTTCCAGGCGCATCCGCAGTAGGGAGTCGGACCCGGGCTGAACCCGGCCGCGCGGACCACGTGATCCGCCGGCCGAACCGCCGAAGAACGCCTCGAAGACATCGCCCAGGCCACCGAAGCCCGAGCCGAAACCACCGAACCCGTTGCCGCCGCCGCCGTTCTCCAGCGGATCGCCGCCGAGGTCGACAACGCGCCGCTTCTCCGGATCGGTCAGCACCTCGTAGGCGATGCTGACTTCCTTGAACCGGGCCTGCGCCTGCTCATCGGGGTTGATGTCGGGGTGCAGCTCGCGGGCGAGCTTGCGATACGCCCGCTTGAGCTCGCTGTCGCTGGCACCCTTGCTCACCCCGAGGATGCCGTAGTAATCACGCGCCACTGTGTTGATCTCGTTCCGTTGCTATCTGTTTCACATACTGCTAGCGGTTGGCTAGCACTTCGCCGATATACATGGCAACCGCCGCGACATTCGCGATGGTTCCCGGATAGTCCATCCGTGTGGGCCCCAGCACACCCATGCCGCCGAATACCGCTCCGCCCGCACCATACGGGGTGGAGACGACGGAGGTACCAATCATCTGCTCGGCCGCGGTTTCGTGACCGATATGCACGGTCACCCGGCCTGCCTCCTGCTGCGCGGCGAGCAAGCGCAGCACCACGACCTGCTCTTCCAGCGCCTCCAGCACGGTGCGCAGCTGTCCGCCGAAATCGGCGGCATTGCGGGTCAGGTTGGCCGTGCCACCCAGCAGCAGGCGTTCCTCATGATGCTCGACGAGCGTCTCCACCAGGACCGTCGCGGCCCTGGTGAGGGCATTGCGGAGGTCATCGGAGGACTGTTCGGCCAGCTCGGCGACGGCCACCGACGCCTCAGAGAGCTTCTTGCCGTCCAGTGCCGCACCCAGCAATAGGCGCAGGCGGCCAAGCTGTTCGTCGTTGATGACATCGCCCAGCTCGACGATCCGCTGATCGACGCGGCCGGTGTCGGTGATCACCACCAGTAGCAGCCGGGCCGGGCTGAGGGACACCACTTCCAGGTGGCGCACGCTGGACGAGGACAGCGTCGGGTACTGCACGACGGCAACCTGGCGGGTCATCTGCGCCAACAGCCGCACCGCCCGGCGCAACACGTCGTCGAGGTCGACGCCGCCCTCCAGGAAATTCAGGATGGCCTTGCGCTCGGCACCCGAGAGCGGTTTGACGTCCTCGAGGCGGTTGACGAATTCGCGGTAGCCCTTTTCTGTGGGGATACGCCCCGAACTGGTGTGCGGCTGGGCGATGTAGCCCTCTGCCTCCAGTACCGCCATATCGTTGCGGACGGTGGCGCTGGAAACGCCGAGGCTATGCCTGTCGACCAGGGCCTTGGAGCCGATCGGTTCCTTGGTGGTGACGTAGTCGGCGACGATGGCACGCAGCACCTCGAAACGCCGGTCATCGGCACTCGCCATGGTCACCTCCCTCGCGCGTGATTTTGCCCCTCATTTTACGGGGCCGGGCCGCTCCGCCCCTCCGCCGTAGCCGTCCACGCTAATCTCAGGTGTTATGGAGGCTCGTCACCGATGATCTTTAAGGGTGTACGCGAGGGGAAGCCGTATCCAGAACACGGGCTCTCCACCAGGGATTGGTCACGCATCCCGCCCCGGCAGATCCGTCTCGACGAGCTCGTCACCACCACCACGGTCCTCGCACTGGACCGGCTGCTGAGCGAAGACTCCACGTTCTACGGGGACCTGTTTCCCCATGCCGTCAAATGGCAGGGCGTCATCTATCTGGAGGACGGGCTGCACCGGGCCGTGCGCGCCGCGCTGCGCAACCGGGTTGTGTTGCACGCGAGAGTTTTCGATATGGACCAGCTGCGGGTGGTCTGAGCGCCGCGTCAGTCCAGAATCGTGCGGACCACACCGTCGGCAAGCAGCCGCCCCTGATCGGTCAGCACCAACCGATCACCTACCAGCCGGATGAGCCCGCGATCCACCACCGACGGCACCCGGCCGCGTTCGTCAACGGTCAAGTCGGCCAACGCGATTCCGGTGTTGAGCCGCACTGCCAGCAAGACGTCTTCGGTGTGCCGCTCGGCCGGGCCGAGAATCTCGTGCCCGCCGACGGGCAACTGCCCCTGCCCTAGCTGCTTGGCATACGTGTTGGGGTGCTTGACGTTCCACCATCGCACTCCGTTGACGTGTCCGTGGGCGCCCGGTCCGGCGCCCCACCAGTCACCGCCCGCCCAGTAGCCGAGGTTGTGGCGGCACTGACCGCCGGGCCGCGCCCAGTTGGACACCTCGTACCAATCCAGCCCCGCCTCCGACAAGGCGGCGTCCAGCAGTTGGTACCGGTCGGCGAGCGCGTCCTCGTCAGGGTTCGGCAGTTCACCGCGGCGCACCCGCCGCGCGAGGGCGGTGCCCTCCTCCACGACCAGCGCGTACGCCGACACGTGATCGACCCCGGCCTCGAGCACGGCCGCGATGGACCTGCGCAGGTCGTCGTCGGTCTCGCCCGGCGTGCCGTAGATGAGATCGAGGTTGACGTGCGCCAAACCCGCCGCACGCGCCTCCCCCGCGGCCGCCACCGCCCGTCCCGGGGCATGCACGCGATCGAGCGTGGCCAGGACGTGCGGGGCCGCGGACTGCATGCCCAGCGAGACCCGGGTGTACCCGGCGGCGCGGATCGCGTCGAAGAACTGTGGCGAGGTGGATTCGGGATTCGCCTCCGTGGTGACCTCAGCCCCCGGCGCCAGCGTGAAATGCGTGCCGATCGCGTCGAGCACCTCGGCCAGCCCGGCACCGCCCAGCAGGGATGGCGTGCCACCACCGACGAACACCGTCTCCACCGGCGGATTCGTCTCAAGGGTGCGGGCAGCCATTTCGAGCTCGGCGCGCAACGCCTCCAGCCAGCCCGCGGGCGAGGTCCCGTCCCCCAGCTCGTCGGCCGTGTAGGTGTTGAAATCGCAGTATCCGCAGCGTGTGGCGCAGAACGGGACGTGTACGTAGATCCCGAAGGGACGCCCGGGCGCCGGCACCAGGGGCGGCAGGGTGGCGATCGTCTCGGGCCTCACCCGTCAAGTGTGTGCCAGGGGCGACGGGAGAAAAAATCTGTGTGGTTGGTGGCGGGAATCCCCCACACCGATTGGAGGTTTTGCTCACAATGAGCGGAATTACGCCCCGGTGGCGTGGGGTCCTGCCGTTACATGGCACAATTGGCAGCGTGAGCACACATCAGGTTCCTCTTGTCGCACGGCGGCATATCGACCTGAAGCGTGTCTGTAGCGCGTGTTGTCTCCCTTACTGACGTAGTCCTGCCCCGTCTGCCACCCGAACGGTCGTGAGGATCTGCGCCTCCGGTCAGCCCCCCGGTGTGTCGCCCACGACTGTGCCTGCCTTCGTTAGGAGCACCATGACAACCAGTGAGACCCGGCCCGCGCGCCCCAAGCAACAGCGCAGCGAGGGCCAATGGGCACTCGGCGAACACGAACCGCTGAACCCCAACGAGCAGGTGAAGAAGGACGACCACCCGCTGAACGTGCGCGAGCGCATCGAGACCATCTATGCCCATAAGGGCTTCGAGAGCATCGACAAGACCGACCTGCGGGGCCGGTTCCGGTGGTGGGGGCTGTACACCCAGCGCAAGCCCGGTTTCGACGGCACCTGGACCGGTGACGAGAACACCGACATGCTCGAGGACGACCACTTCATGTTGCGGGTGCGTTCGGACGGCGGCGCACTGACGACCGCGGCGCTGCGCACCCTGGGCGATCTGTCCACCACCTACGCGCGCGACACCGCAGATCTCTCCGACCGCGAGAACGTGCAGTACCACTGGATCCGCGTCGAGGACATGCCGGAGATCTGGCGCCGTCTCGACGAGGTGGGCCTGTACACGACGCAGGCCTGCGGCGATTGCCCCCGCGTGATCCTCGGCTCGCCGCTGGCCGGCGAATCCCTGGATGAGGTGCTCGATCCGACGCCCGCCATCGACGAGATCGTGCGCCGGTACATCGGGAAGAAGGAGTACGCCAACCTTCCCCGCAAATTCAAGACGGCGATCTCCGGCCTGCAGGACGTGGTGCACGAGATCAACGACGTCGCGTTCATCGGCGTGGTGCACCCCGAGCACGGCCCGGGCCTGGACGTATGGGTAGGCGGCGGCCTGTCGACCAACCCCATGCTGGCCCAGCGCCTCGGTGTGTGGGTGCCCCTGGACGAGGTACCCGATGTCTGGGAGGGCGTTGTCAGCATCTTCCGTGACTATGGCTACCGGCGCCTGCGCTCCAAGGCGCGTCTCAAGTTCCTGGTCAAGGATTGGGGCGTCGAAAAGTTCCGCGAGGTTCTCGAAACCGAGTACCTCAAGCGGCCGTTGCTCGACGGACCCGCTCCGGAGCAGCCGGCACGCCCCATCGACCACGTCGGTGTGCAGCGACTCAAGAACGGGCTCAACGCCGTTGGGGTCTCCCCCATTGCCGGCCGGGTGTCCGGCACCATCCTGTCGGCGGTTGCCGATCTTGCCGAGAAGGCCGGTTCGAACCGCGTCCGTTTCACCCCGTACCAGAAGCTGATCATCCTCGATGTGAGCGATGACGAGTTGCCCGCGCTCGTGGCCGGACTCGACGCGCTGGGTCTGCCGTCGCAGCCATCGCACTGGCGCAAGAACCTGATGGCGTGCACCGGCATCGAGTTCTGCAAGCTCTCGTTCACCGAGACCCGCAAGCGCGCACAGGATTTGGTGCCGGAGCTGGACCGGCGCCTCGACGACCTGAACGCCCAGCTCGACACACCCGTCACCATCAACATCAACGGATGCCCCAACTCGTGCGCACGCTCGCAGGTCGCCGATATCGGCTTCAAGGGCCAGATGGTGGACGACGGTGAGGGCAACAGCGTCGAGGGATTCCAGGTGCACCTGGGCGGAAGCCTGGGCCTGGACAGTGGTTTCGGCCGCAAGCTGCGTCAGCACAAGGTCACCAGCACCGAGCTCGGCGACTACATCGACCGGGTGGTGCGCAACTTCGTCGCACAGCGCACCGATGGAGAGCGCTTCGCGCAGTGGGCCGTTCGCGCCGAGGAGGCGGACTTGCGATGAGCCCGAAGACAACCACCAAGGATCTCGACGCGCTGCGCGCGCTGGCCGAACGCGGTGCCGCCGAGCTGCAAGACGCCTCCGCCGAGGAGCTGCTGCGGTGGACCGACGAGAACTTCGGCGGCAACTATGTGGTGGCCTCCAACATGCAGGACGCGGTGCTGGTTGACCTTGCCGTACAGGTGCGTCCGGGTGTCGATGTGTTGTTCCTGGACACCGGGTATCACTTCGCCGAGACCATCGGCACCCGCGATGCCGTGGAATCGGTGTACGACATCCACATCGTCAATGTGGCCCCCGAGCAGTCGGTGGCGCAACAGGACGAGTTGGTGGGCAAGGACCTGTTCTCCACTGATCCCGGCGAATGCTGCCGCCTGCGCAAGGTGGTGCCGCTGCGTAAGTCACTGGCCGGGTACTCCGCCTGGGTGACGGGACTGCGCCGCGTCGATGCACCGACACGCGCCAACGCGCCGTTGATCAGCTTCGACGAGGCATTCGGACTGGTGAAGATCAACGCCATCGCGGCCTGGTCCGACGAGGACATGCAGAAGTACATCGACGAGCACGGCACCCTGGTGAATCCGCTTGTGGATGAGGGCTATCCGTCGATCGGCTGTGCTCCCTGCACGGCCAAGCCGGCACTCGGTGGCGACGCACGAAGCGGACGCTGGCAGGGCCTCGCCAAGACAGAATGCGGGTTGCACGCCTCATGACGACTGACATTGGAACGGAAGCCGTGTTGAATCAGACAGAGACGCTCACCGACCTGGAATCCGAGTCGATACACATCATCCGGGAAGTGGCCGGGGAGTTCGAGCGCCCGGTGCTGCTGTTCTCCGGCGGCAAGGACTCGACGGTGCTGCTGCACATCGCACTCAAGGCCTTTTGGCCCGCACCACTTCCCTTCGCGCTGCTGCACGTCGACACCGGACACAACCTCCCCGAGGTGCTGGCCTTCCGCGACGAGATCGTGGAACGCCACAACCTGCGCCTGGTGGTCTCGAATGTCGAGGACTACCTGGCCGACGGCCGTCTGACCGAGCGGCCGGACGGAATCCGTAACCCGCTGCAGACCATCCCTCTGCTTGAGGCCATCACCGACAACAAGTTCGACGCGGTGCTGGGCGGCGGACGCCGTGACGAAGAGCGCTCGCGGGCCAAGGAGCGAATCTTCAGTCTGCGCAACGCTTTCGGCCAGTGGGATCCCAAGAAGCAACGTCCCGAGCTGTGGAGTCTGTACAACGGGCGACATGCCCCGGGCGAGCATGTGCGGGTGTTCCCGATCAGCAACTGGACCGAGCTCGACGTGTGGCGTTACATCGCCCGCGAGAACGTGCAACTGGCCAGCCTCTACTACGCGCACGAGCGCGAGGTGTTCAACCGGGACGGCATGCTGCTGACTCCCGGCCCGTGGGGTGGTCCCCGCGATGGCGAGGAGCTGCAGACACTTTCGGTGCGCTACCGCACCGTCGGCGATGGTTCGACCACCGGCGCGGTGCTCTCGGACGCCACCGATGTGCACGCGGTGCTGGCCGAGGTGGCCTCCTCCCGGATCACCGAACGCGGTGCGACCCGTGGCGATGACCGAGTGTCCGAGGCGGCGATGGAAGACCGCAAGCGAGAGGGCTATTTCTGATGTCTGATCTTCTACGCATTGCCACCGCCGGCAGCGTCGACGACGGTAAGTCCACCCTGGTGGGCCGGCTGCTGTACGACACCAAATCGGTGCTTATCGACCAGTTCGACGCCGTCACAAAGGCTTCCGAGTCACGTGGGCTCGACGCCCCCGACCTGTCGCTGCTTGTGGACGGGCTGCGCGCCGAGCGCGAGCAGGGCATCACCATCGACGTGGCGTACCGCTACTTCGCGACGCCCAAGCGCTCGTTCATCCTGGCCGACACCCCCGGACACGTGCAGTACACCCGGAACACGGTGTCCGGAGCCTCGACCGCGCAGCTGGTGATCCTGCTGGTTGACGCGCGCAAGGGCGTCATCGAGCAGACCCGTCGTCACGCGGCGGTGCTGGCGCTGTTGGGCGTGCCACGACTGGTGCTGGCGGTCAACAAGATTGACCTGGTGCCCGACAGCGCTCGCATCTTCGAGGCCATCAGTGCCGAGTTCAACGAGCTGACCAGCTCGCTGGGCTGGAAGCCCGAGAATGTGGTCGAGATCCCGGTCTCGGCACTGCACGGCGACAACATTGCCAGCCGCAGCGAGCGCACCGGCTTCTACAACGGACCCACCCTCATCGAGCACTTGGAATCGGTTCCGGCGCATGGCGAATCAGAGGCAGCGTCCGGCACCATCGGCCTGCGTTTCCCCGTGCAATATGTGATCCGGCCGCGCACCGCCGAGTATCCCGATTACCGCGGCTACGCCGGCCAGGTCGCCGCCGGTGCCGTGCGGGTGGGTGACGAAGTGGTGATCTCCCCCGCCGGCCAGCGCACCACGGTGGCGGGTATCGATACCGCGGACGGGCCACTCGAGGTGGCGGAGGCCGGTCGCAGCGTCACCTTGATCCTTGCCGACGATGTGGACGCCTCACGTGGTGATCTCATCGCATCGCCCGATGTCCCAGAACCGGTCTCGGAGCTCGAAGGCACCGTGTGCTGGCTGGCCGACAAGCCCTTGAAGGCCGGAGCGCGGCTGCTGCTCAAGCACGGCACCCGCACGATTCCGGCGATCGTCGGCGAGCTGGTTGAGCGCTTCGACGAGCAGAACCTGTCTGCCGATCCACAGCCGGAATCGTTGGAACTCAACGATATCGGGCAGATCAGCATTCGCCTGGCCGAAGCGATCAGCGTTGACGAGTACGTCGCGGACCGCACAGCGGGCAGCTTCCTGCTGATCGATCCGTCGAGCGGCAACACGCTGGCGGCGGGGCTGGTCGGCGACGCCCTGCGCGCCGTCGAACTGAATCGTGCGTAGTCCAACACTTCTCGCCGTTGCGCACGGGAGCCGTGACCCGCGATTCGCGGACAATGCCCGCCGTCTGATTGGGCAGATACGGCGGCTGCGGCCGGATCTGGACGTCCGGCTGGCGTTCCTCGAGTTGTCGGAGCCCAACGTTGTCGAGGTGCTGGGCGATCTGACCGGTGATGCGGTGGTGGTGCCGCTGTTGCTGTCCGATGCCTATCACGCGCGGATCGACCTGCCCACAGTGCTGTCGACGGCACCCGCCGGGCTCCGGGTGACCCAGGCCGCCGTGCTCGGCGCCGATGACCGGCTGCTGGAGCTGGCCCGGCGGCGGGTGGACGAGGTCGGCGTCGAGAACCCCGGGGTGATTCTCACCGCGGTCGGTTCCTCCGATTCCAGCGCGAACGCACGCACCCGGGCGCTGGCCGCGCAGTGGCGAATCTCGACGACGGTGTTCGCCACCGGAGAGTCGGCGAGCCTTGCCGACGCGACCGAATTGCTGCGAGCCCGCGGCGCTACGGAAGTCGTTGTGGCACCGTGGTTTCTGTCCCCCGGCCTACTACTGGACCGGGTACGCGCCGAGGCAGCTCGGCTCGAGGTACCGGTGGCGGCCGCGCTTGGCGCCGATCGACTGGTCGCCGAGGTTGTGGTGCGCAGATACATGTCAGCGATCACCACGCCGGTCCCCGCACTCATCTAGCAGGCCCGCCCGGAAAAGTGGACACCGCTTCTACCGAACACATTGTTACATGCGCATGTGTGCGATACGGTCATACCCATGACGAGCACCGAGCACGAAACCCACAGCCATCCCGATCACACTCACGGCCCCGATTGTGGCCACGAAGCAGTTGCTCACGAGGATCACGTGGATTACATCCACGATGGTCACCGCCACGCCCCGCACGGCGATCACTACGACGAGCACTAGAGCTCGATAACGACATGGCCCCCGGGGATGCCCGGGGGCCATTTCTCTATCTCGCCTCGGCGAACCTCCCAGCGCAACGCATCAGACACCGTCGATACGCCGCGGAAGGACACGGAAGGACTACGACGCGACCTCGGCCAGCTCGCCGACATCGGGCACCCGCGTCACCCGCACGTAGACCGGATCGCCCTCGCGCAGCCCGAGCGCCTCGGCATCACCGCGAGTGATCTGCGCGGTGAACTGTTCTCCGGTCGCCGCGCTGGTCAGCTCGACACGCACCTCGAACCCGAGGTACACCACGCGGTCGACGGTCGCCTTCGTCACGCCCGTGGTTTCCCCGGTGCCTTCTGCCGCGGCGCGCGCCAGGTCCGCATTGCGCCCCACACGAATATCGTGCGGGCGCACCAGGATTCCGTTGAGCTTGGCCACCGGCCCAAGAAAGGACATCACGAAGCTGTTGGCCGGGCGGTCGTACAGATCCTCCGGCGATCCAACCTGCTCGATCCGGCCCTTGTTGAGTACCGCGATCCGGTCGGCCACATCCAGCGCCTCGGCCTGATCGTGCGTCACCAGCACGGTGGTCACATGCACCTCGTCATGCAGTCGGCGCAGCCACGCGCGCAGGTCCTCGCGCACCTTGGCGTCCAGCGCCCCGAACGGCTCATCCAACAGCAGCACCTGCGGATCAACGGCCAGGGCGCGCGCGAGCGCCATGCGCTGACGCTGCCCACCCGAGAGCTGCGCCGGGTAGCGGGTGTGGAAACCGCTGAGCCCCACTACCTCCAGCAGATCGTCGACCTTCTTCTTGATCTCCGCCTTCGGCTTCTTGCGGATCTTGAGACCGAAAGCGACGTTCTCCCACACCGTCAGATGCTTGAACGCGGCATAGTGCTGGAACACAAATCCGATATCGCGGCGCTGCGGCGGCACACCGGTGACGTCGCGGCCGTTGATGGTGATGGTGCCGCTATCCGGGTTGTCCAGCCCCGCGATCGAGCGCAGCAGCGTCGACTTACCCGAGCCCGACGGCCCCAGCAGTGCCGTCAACGACCCGCTGGGCACGTCGAAGTCGATGTTGTCGAGGGCGGCAAAGTCGCCGTAGTGCTTGTTGGCGCCGCGGACGGTGATGGTGTTTTCAGCAGTCATGAGGAAACTCCTTGGTAGCTAAGGCTATTTCGAGGTCTTGGCACGGTTGCGATCGAGAACCACCTGCACGACGAGGACGATGAGCGCCACCCCCATCAGCACGACGGACAGCGCGTACGCCCCGTATTCGTCACCGCGCAGATGCCGATCGGACACCAGCAGCGTCAGTGTTTGCGACTTCCCGGGCAGGCCGGAGGACACCATGATCACCGCGCCGTACTCACCCAGGGTGCGGGCGACGGTCAGCACGATGCCGTAGGTGAGACCCCACCTGATGGACGGCAAGGTGATCCGCCAGAACGTCTGCCACGGATTGGCGCCCAGCGTCGCGGCGGCCTGCTCCTGGTCGTCGCCGATCTCATGCAGCACCGGCTCGACCTCACGGATCACGAACGGCAACGTCACGAAGATGCTCGCCAACACGATGCCGGGCAGCCCGAAGATGATCTTGAACTTCCAGTCGTTCTCCACGAATCCGAGCAGTCCCGCCGAACCCCACAGCACGATCAGGGCCACACCCACGATGACCGGAGACACCGCGAAGGGCAGGTCGATGACGGCCTGCAGAATGCCTTTGCCACGAAACTTGTTGCGGGCCAGTACTAATGCCGTCGGTACCCCGAAGATCACGTTGAGCGGCACCACGATGGCCACCACCAGCAGCGAGAGATTGAACGCGGAGATCGCGGCCGGCGTGGAGATGTACTCCCAGAACTGGACCAGTCCCGGCGCGAATGCCCGCCACAGGATCAGGCCCAGCGGCACAATCAGCAGCACCGCCACGTACAGCAGCGCCAGTGTGCGCAGCGCGTACTTGACCGCAGGAGAGAGCGTCATCGATCAAGTTCCTCTCGCTTGGCCGCACGCGAACCCAGTCCGCGCAGGACGAACAGCACCACGAACGAAATAGCCAGCAGCACAATGGAGATGGCGGCCGCACCGGTTCGGTCGTCGTTCTCGATCAGAGTGCGGATCCACTGCGAGGACACCTCGGTTTCCCCGGGCACCGCACCACCGATCAGCACGACGGAACCGAATTCACCGATGGCTCGGGAGAACGCCAGCCCGACGCCCGACAAGAGCGACGGCAGCAACGCCGGCAAAATCACCTTGCTGAAGATCACCGGATTGCTGGCGCCCAGCGATGCCGCGGCCTCCTCCACCTCGCGTTCGAGTTCGAGCAGCACCGGCTGCACCGCCCGCACCACGAACGGCAGCGTCACGAACAGCAGGGCGATCCCCACGCCCCATTTGGTGTGCTGCAAATGCACATTGATCGGGCTGCTCGGTCCATACAGGGCCAGCAGCACGATGCTGGCCACGATGGTGGGCAACGCGAACGGCAGATCGATCAGCGTGTCGACTATCCGCTTGCCCGGGAAGTTGTCGCGCACCAGCACCCAAGCCACCAGCAGACCGAACAGGCCGTTGAGGACGGCCACCGCGATCGAGATCAGCAGCGTCACCCTGAACGAGGCCAGTGCCGAGTTCGAGGTGACAGCACTGACGAAAGCGCCCCAGCCACCCTCCGCGGACTGCCAGACGATGGCCGCCAGCGGCAGCAGCACAATGACCGACAGCCAGATACTCGCCACACCGATGCGCAATGGGTCGTCACTGAAGCGCTTGCGTGAGCGCGCCGCAGACGTGCTGGACTGTCCGGCCGGTGGCACCTTGTCCTCCGAATTGTCCTGTGAGGTGGGCTTTTCGATCACGGTACTCATCCGGTCGCCTCTTTGTAGATCTTGGTGATGGATCCGTCGTTTTTGTCGAACAATTCCTTGTCGACGTTCTTCCACCCGCCCAAATCCTTGATGGTCCACAACTTGGACGGCACCGGGAACGAGGACGCGAACTCCGCCGCCACCCCGGGGTCCACCGGCCGGAACCCGGTCTTGGCCCAGATGCGCTGCGCCTCAGGCGTGTACAAGAAATTCTTGAACTCGGTGGCCTTCTTGACATGCAGGCTCTCGGAAACCACCGCCACCGGATTCTCGATCTTGAAGGTGATCGGCACGTTGACATGCTCGATCGGCTTTCCGAGGCTTTCGGTGAAGATGGCCTCGTTCTCGTAGCTGATCAGCACGTCACCGCTGCCCTGCACGAAGACCTCGGTGGCCTCGCGGCCCGAACCCGGCCGCATCTTGACGTGCTCACGCACCAGCTTGGAGACGAAATCCAGTCCGGCTTGCGGGTTCTTACCGCCCTCGCTCTTCGCCGCGTACGGAGCCAACAGGTTCCACTTGGCCGAGCCCGAACTCAGCGGGCTGGGGCTGATCACCTCCAGGCCGGGCTGCAGCAGATCGTCCCAGTCCTTGACGTGCTTCGGGTTGCCCTTGCGGACAACCAAAGTCACCACCGACCCGAACGGGATGCCGCCGAAAGCATCCTTATCCCAATCCGCGGAAACCTTCTTGGCCTTCACCAGCCGGGTGATGTCGGGCTCTACCGAAAAGTTGACGATGTCGGCAGGCTTGCCGCCCTCAACCCCCCGGGACTGATCGCCCGACGCCCCGTAGGACTGGGTGATCTGTATCCCCTTACCGGCTTCGGTGGCGTTGAAGGCCGGGATGATCTCGCGGAAGCCAGGTTCGGGAACCGCATAGGCCACCAGGGTCAGCGTGGTATCGGCATCACCGCCTCGACCGCCACCAGGCACATCGCTCGGCCCGCCCTGGCAGGCGGCGGTCAGCGCGACGGCGACGACAAGCGCGCTTGCGATGAGCCCCCTGGGCGAAGAGCGATAGGGACCGTGGACTGACGATCTACTGGGGATCAAGACAACCCTTTCCGTGGCTGGGATTTGAAGGAGAACCGAAAGGAATCTCGGGCCCGGCCACGGAATGCGGACGTCAGCTCAGCGGGAGGGTCGGGTTGACCTGGGCCGAGGCGGCACGCGCGGACGGGCGAAAACCGTCAGCGACAACAGGCGACGTCGACAACCGGACCCACAGCAATGAGCGCCAACTCATGGCGCGGCTGGTATCCGGAAGACATGGCGGGAAGCCTAGCAGAGCTTATTGATGCCGTCTTAACGGATGAACGACCAGGTAGAGGCGGGTATTACCTCAACCGTTGGTGGCTATCGGCTCAACAGCCAGGCGACTATGACCAGAAGCGCCAGCGCAACCAGCGCCAACGTGACCCGAGACTGCGGCATGCCACTCATGAAAGGTCTCCCGGGGCGACTACCGCTACCGGATTCTCGGCAGGATGACGGCGCGCCACCTGATACCAGCGGACAACGCGATTAGCCGTGCTGAACAGCAGAAACAGGATCCTGTCACCCGCCACCGCCATCACATAGGCCAGCGCCAGCACTACAGGCATCACGATGATCGTTTGCAGGATGAAGCCACGTCCGCTCAGCCACAGCTCGACACCATCCCACCAACTCAGGATGCCGATCACGCTGTCGCTGTTCACGCGGCCAGTTTAGGCGGACCGCGTCGGAGCCCCGTCAGCGCAGGGCAGACTGGACACCGATGAACCGCGTGCACACGAAATGCCTGTTCCTGGTGCTTGCACTATCCACGCTGTTCAGCGGTACCCCTGTCGCGATGGCGGACTCTGCGACCGCCGGCTCCGACGTACAGGTCGCACAGAGTCTCGGCGGGCGTGAACTCACCGTCGTGGCCCGCCGCGTCACCAGCATCCCCGGCCCGCTGCACGTGGACGTCATCACGCATCAGGGCACCGCCGCCGGTCCGCTCCGCTTGCAACTCATCCCGACCGGCGCCGGCACCGACGAAGACGAACCCGCACCGGGGGTGCCCACCTCGACGGCCATGGTGGCGCTCGGCGAGAAACCCGGCCCATACAGCGCGACCCTCACGGTCGACCGCACCGGTCCGGCCGACCTCACCATCAGCGACGGGGTACACACCGCACGGGTTCCTCTCGTCCTCATGGGGCAGGCGATGTCCCCGCCGGAACGCGTGGCGTATCTGGGTTTGGCCAGCACCGGATTGCTGCTGGTGGTGTCACTGGTGGTCGCAACCCGAGTACGCCGCGGAATCTGGATCGCGCTGCCGGTCACCGCCACGGTGGTAGCTCTTGCGGTCGCGATCACCGGCGCGGTGCTGTCCGCGTCGGCACCGCCCCCGCCCGAACCGGGCCTGTTACGTGACCCGACCGTGGACAACACCGCCAATCCGTACCAACTCGACCGCCCCGCCGTCACCGACTACTCCCGGCCGTCGGCAATGCTGGTGGCCGAACAACCCGAACTGGACTCGGGGCGGACAACGGACGTCGGCTTCTCGCTGATCGACACCGCCACCGGACTTCCCGTCGACGATCTGGTGATCCACGACAGTGCGTTGATCCACCTGCTCGTGGTGGCCCCAGACGGACAGCTGTCCCATCTACATCCGATAAGGGTTGCGCCGGGCAGCTATTCGGTGCCGTTGTCACCGCGGCTAGCCGGACGACACGCCGTCTCCGCCGAGTTCGTGCGGCGCGGCGGCGGCGTACAGACGGTGCGCCTGCCCGGCGGACTGACAGCGCGCGGCGGAAAACCCGCACCGCCCGCCGCGTTCGACGGCCCCGGCATGCGCATGATGGACGGGCTGCACGTGCATGTCAGTGCCACCGGGCTGCGCGCCGGGCGCCCGACAACTCTCTCGGCCACCATCGGATCCGAGCCGGTGTTGCAACCATGGCTGGGCATGCTCGGCCACCTGGTCATCGCCGGACCAATTCCACGCCATACTTCCGCGAGCGACCTCGGCACCGCGGTGCAGGATTCGGCGTTGTGGGCACACGCGCACTCGATGGGCGGCCATGGCGCGTCCGATATGCCCGGCATGGAACACGGCGCCCACCACCAGGCTGTTGCCGATGAGGCCATGCCACCCATGGTCGGGGCGCCCCCGCTCAACGGTGACAGTCCCCCCGACGAGACGGTCGCCGCCTTCGGACCCGACGTACCGTTCACCTTTACCTTCCCCAAGCCGGGCCGATACCTCGCCTGGATTCAGGCACAGCGCGACTATCGGGTGCTCACCATCCCGGTACGGCTGGACATCTCATGACCCGTCGCGTGTGGGCGGGTCTGGTGCTCATCGTTGCCATAGTGCTGACGCTCACCTGGATCGCGTGGCCCAGCCCGCCCCGGGCCGTCACCCTGTACTCCGGCACCGAGCACTACACCGTCACGGTCACCGTGGACGACCCACGAGTCGGAACGAGCGCACTGGAACTGGCCATCGCCGAACGGGAGGACCACGAACTGCCCGGATCCGAGTCGGTGACGGTCGAACTGGTCATGCCGCTGATGGGTCACGCCATGCCTCCGCTGCGGGAGGTGGTGTCGGGCCGCACGAAATTCGACCAGGTGATGCTGTCGATGGCCGGCCCGTGGGAAATAGTCGTGACCATCACGCCGCAGTCAGGTGATCCCGATGAACGCGCGACGATGCCACTATGGGTGAGTGGAGGTTGAGATGAGCCCCGAGACGCGCGTCGCACGCGCAAGTGCCGAACACACGCCGAGAATCGCCAGCGCCACCATCGAGAAGTACGCGCCGCTGGGGGCATACGGGGTGCTGCTGGGCAGCATCGTGGGTGCCACGGGTACCACGTGGGACGTGCAGTGGCACAACGACGTAGGCCCCGATACATTCTTCACGCTGCCGCACCTGTTCCTGTATTCGGGCAGCGCCATCAGCGGAATCGCCAGCCTTGCCATGGTTTTGATGGTCACCGGCGCCCAGCGCGTCGGCGAACAGGTACCACGCTGGGTGGGTGGCGTGCCCATCCGTGTGTTCGGCGGAAGTTTCACCGCTCCCCTGGGCTTTCTCCTTTCCGGTTGCGGGGCAGCGTCGTTCCTGCTGTACGGACTGCTCGATTTGTGGTGGCACACGGTGTACGGGTTCGACGCGGTGCTGGCCTCGCCGCCGCACTTCGCCCTCTTCGTCTCCGGGACGGTCACCGATCTGGGCAGTATCGTGACGTTCGCCGCGGCGCGCCGGTTCGGCTGGGGAACAGCCGGTTTGATGGCGCAATCGTCACTGGTGGCGGCGATGACCGCGGTCCCGTTCAGCGCGCTGTTCCTCTTCAAATTCGACTTCAACCCCATCTCGTTGGGGTCGGCGTTCATCGTTCCGTTCGTCCTGCTGGTCGTCGCCGGTGTGGTCCGGTCGGTGGCGGCACCATTCGGCGTCGCGGTGATCATGGGCGCCGTCCAGGCCATCTTCTGGTGGTTCTCACCGTGGGCCGCACGCGAATACGCCGCCGCGGTGGGACTGCCGCTGCGTGATGATCTGTGGGGCGGCGCCCCGGCGATACCGGCGATGATGCCGATGTTCCTGCTGGTCTTCGCCGCCCTTGCCGCGGGCCTGCTGCACCTCGCCAAGGATCAGGCATGGCAGCGGCGCTCGATGACCATCATCGGCGCCATCCTCGGCTCGGTAGCCGGCATGGGATACCTGCTGCAGGGGGCGCTCGTGTACCGGCAAGGCACCGAAACGGTGGGCAACTACGTCACCGTCGGGCTTGCCGGCCTGGCACTGGGTGCGCTCGCCGGCTTCCTGGCGCAACGCATCGCCCTGATGTTGCGGGTACCCGGAAACGACGCCGATCAGGTGGGGGCCGCGGCGTGAGGTCCCTGCGCATCCTGTGGGCATGTCTGACGGTGATCTGCCTGTCGCTCGGAACCACCGCGCCGGCCAACGCCTACGCACCCGTCAACGTGGTGCATACCGAACACGTGGTCGCCGGGCCCTACGCGTTGACCATCGGCTTCTCGACATGGCCGCTACGCGCCATGCAGTCGCTCGACTTCACCTTCATTCCCGCCGACGGGATTACCGGCAAGTCCGGCACCCTGACCGTCGTTCCGCCCGACGGGCGCACATGGCCGGCCGAGCCCTTGGCCCGCCATCCGCGCAAGCGCGAGGTCTGGGGTCTGGACATCAAGGCGCTGCAGGAGCAGGGTCATTTCCAGTTCATCTTCGATATCGACGGCCCACAGGGGCCGGGCAAGGGCACGCTCGACCTCGATGTACTGCCCCAACCCGGACCGCCTTTGGCACTGAGCTGGGCGATTTCGTTGATTCCGCTGTTCGCGTTGATCGGCGTTCTGATCGTGGCGTGGAGGAGGACCCGTGAGCAAACCTGAACTGCCACAGAGCACTACATGTGCCATCGCCGGCGGAGGTCCCGCCGGGATGATGCTGGCGCTGCTGCTGGCGCGTGCCGGTGTCGACGTCACCGTGCTGGAGAAGCATCCGGATTTCCTGCGGGATTTCCGCGGCGACACGGTGCACGCCAGCACCCTGAACCTGATCGACGAGTTGGGCCTGGGGCCCCGGTTCGCGGCGATGCCGCACAACCTGGTGGAGCAGGTCACCGTGGACCTGGGCGAGCAGACCTTCCGCCTGGGTGATCTGAACCGGCTGCCCGGACCGCACAAGCACATCGCGATGGCGCCCCAATGGGACTTCCTGGAGATGCTGGCGAGCGCCGCGGAGACCGAACCCACGTTCCGCCTGCTGCGCAGCACCGAGGCCACCGGCCTGCTACGTTCCGGCGACCGCATCACCGGTGTCGAATATCGCACCGCCGCAGGCGAAACCGGCCAGCTCAAGGCCGACCTCACCGTTGCCTGCGACGGGCGTGGTTCGGTGCTGCGTGCCGCGGCCGGCATGCGGCCGCGACAATTCGGTGTTCCGATCGACATCTGGTGGTTCCGCCTCCCCAAGCGTCCCGGCGATCCCCAAGGACCGCGGGCACGCGTCGGCACCAACCGATTCATGGTGATGCTCGACCGTGGCGACTACTTCCAGTGCGGATACCTGATCGGCAAGGGCACCGACTCGCAGATGCGCAGCGGCGACGTGCAGGTGCTGCGTGACCGGATCGCCGAGATGGTGCCCTGGCTGGCCGACCGTACCGACGCCATCACCAGCTGGGACGACGTGAAACTGCTTGATGTGCAACTCAACAGGTTGCGCAAATGGTACCGCAACGGACTGTTGTTCATCGGCGACGCCGCGCACGCGATGTCCCCGGTGGGCGGCGTCGGCATCAATCTGGCGATCGCCGACGCGGTGGCCACCGCCCGCATTCTGGCCGAGCCGCTGCGCACCGGGACATTGACGACGGCCGACCTTCGCAAGGTCCAGCTGCGCAGGTGGGGACCGACCGCCCTGATCCAGCGCATCCAACGGGCCGTGCACCGGCGGGTGTTCTCGGCCGTGGACTCCGCCACCGCGGTCACCCCCAGCACCAAGATCGCGTCGGTGTTGTCCGTCGCCACCAAATACCCGTGGTTGCAGGCGATTCCGGCCTACGGCGTGGCGATCGGGCCACTGCCCGAGCACGCGCCCGATTTCGCCCGCCGCTCCCCTACTGGCTGAGGATGGGCACCATCGCGGGAACCACCTGATCGCGAATCTTCTCCCACGGCACGGTGACCGGCACGAAGTCTCCGGCCACATGCGGAACCGAGATGTAGAACGTCAAGCCCTTGGGTGCCGGGACCCAGTGCAGGAACTGCTCGGATTTCATGTCCCCGGCGGCCTTGATGCGATCCGGCGGGCCCAGTTCCTGGGCCAGCGTGCGCAACCGCGCCCGCGCGGCGTTCTGGTCCGCGAAGATGTCACCGACCATGATCGGTTGCGCCGTATCGGTATTGATGGTGATGGTCGCCACCCGGTGGCTGGGGTACGGGCCGCCGCTATTGGTGAGGAACACCGCCACCCCCGTCACCACGTGCGGGCCGATGAACGAGACCCGGCTCGATTCCTGGGCCTGCAGCTGCCCATCACCCACGTTCGCCGGCTTGGTGAGCTTGGGATCGTCCAACGCGCGCACCGTGTCGTTCAGCGCGGCGCGCATGCCTTCGTTGAAGCGGTCCCGAGCGGCGGCCTTATCCCCGGTGACTTGAGGCAGTTTGACCTTGTACTCGACTTTCCCCTTCTTACCGCTCACCTCATCCAGCATCGGGGTGAAGCCGAATGCCGGTTTGGCGGTGGGTGGTGCCGCTGCCGGGGTAAGTGCCACTGCCGGTTTCGATGGTGTCGTGCTGGACGAAGGCGGCGCAGGGGGCTGCGTGGGTTGCGGTGGCGGTTGCAGACACCCCGCCATGAGTCCGCACGTCAACACCAGCATCGAGACAAGACCTGACTTCACAAGCAAATACCCCCCACTACGGACTGAGCACCGGCACGATCTTGGGATCGACCAGATCACGAATCCCGTCCCACGGCACGGTAATCGGTACAAAATCACCGGCGGCATGTGAGACGGGGACATAGAACCGCAGGCCCGTCGGCGCGGGCAACCATTGTTCGAGTCGTACGTTGACAGTGTCCGGCCGCACCCGCCCGGAGGGATCCAGGCCGGGAAGCACCTGCCTCAGCCGTTCCATCGCCGAGTACTGATTGGGAAAGAGGTCGTCATAGGTGATGGGCTGTGCGGTGTCGCTGTTGATCACTGTCGTCGAGACGGTCACATTCGGGTGAGCAGCACCGCCCGCATACCAGAGGTACACCTGGATGCCGCCCACCACGTGCGGCCCGATGACGGCGACACGGGTGGTTTCGGGTCCCGGCCCCACATCACCGTCGTTGATCGACGCCGTCAGATCCTTGTTCGGGCCAGGCAGGTTCTCGATCAGGTCCCGTAGTGCGGCACGAGTGCCGGCGTTGAACCGATCGCGTACGGCGTCTGCCCCGCCGGACAGCTGCGGTAGATGCACGTCATAGGTGACCGTTCCCTCCATGCCCTTTGCCTCGGCCAATTCGGGGACGAAGCCAAAGGCGGGCGGTGCGGTGCCGGGGGCGGGCTCGGCCGGGCCGGGATTCACCGCCGAACTCGACGACGCCGGCCCCGTGGTGGACTCCGGAGCGGTGGCCGTCTGATCGGTCTGGTCGGCGCTACGGCCGCAACCAGCCACGATCACACACATCACCACCGCAACAGCGGCGGCACCGCCCCGCACCGTCATGTTGGCGCGTTGGCGGGTTGGAAGGTTCCACTCATGTCTGCCTCCTCTTCGGCCCGGATGACATGTACGACCGCATTGATCAACGCCAGGTGAGTGAACGCCTGCGGGAAGTTGCCCAAGTGACGCCCGGTACGCGGGTCGATCTCCTCGGCGTAGAGCTGCAGTGGGCTGGCGAAGGAAAGCAGCCGCTCACAGAGGTGCCGCGCCCGGCGCACCTCGCCGATCTCGACCAGCGCCGACACCAGCCAAAACGAGCAGATGGTGAAGGTGCCTTCCTCTCCCGACAGCCCGTCATCGGTTTCCTCCACCCGATAGCGCAGCACCAGTCCGTCATGGGTCAGCTCATCGGCGATCGCCAGCACCGTCGCCCGGATCCGCGGATCATCGGAAGGCAGGAAGCGGTTCAGCACCGCCAGCAGCAGCGAGGCATCCAATGCCGTTGAACCGTAACGCTGTACCAACACGCCACGCTCGTCGACGCCATGCTCCAGGATGTCTTCCTTGATCTCATCGGCGACACCACGCCACTGCTGGGCGTAGCTTTTCTCGCCGTGCATCTCGGCAAGCTTGGCGCCGCGGTCCATCGCGACCCAACACATGATCTTGGATGAGGTGAAATGCTGCGGCTCGCCGCGCACTTCCCAGATACCGCGGTCTGGTTCACGCCAGTGCCGGGCCGCCTCTTCTGCCTGGTTTTTCAGAATCGGCCACAGTGTTGCCGGGATCTGTTCCCGCGATCTGGCGTGCACATACACCGAATCCAGCATGGTGCCCCAGATGTCGTGCTGGATCTGATCGAAGGCGCCGTTGCCGATGCGCACCGGTCGCGCTCCGTCGTACCCGGACAGATGGTGCAGCTCCCCCTCGGTCAAGGTCCGTTCACCACCCACGCCGTACATCACCTGCAACGGATGTTTCTCACCGTTGTTCGCCCCCGAGGCGTCGGCGATGAACGAGAAGAAATCGTCGGCCTCCCGGTCCAGACCCAACGTGTACAGACCCCACAACGCGAAGGTCGAGTCACGCACCCATGAGTACCGATAGTCCCAGTTACGCACGCCCCCAGGTGTTTCCGGGAGCGACGTGGTCGACGCCGCCAGCAGCGCTCCGGTCGGCGAGTACGCCAGCCCCTTGAGCACCAACGCGCTGCTCTGCAAATACGAGCGCCACGGATGATCGGGAAATTCGCCGATGTTGATCCACTGCCGCCAGGCCTCGGCGGTCTTCCACATCTTGTCGGCCGCCTCCGCATATGTCTGCGGCACAGGGTGTTTCGACCAACTCAACGCTACGAACACATTGTCGCCCTCGGTGAGCCGGGTGCGGGCCCGCGCTTCCCGGCCTTCCAGACCCAGCCGCAGATTCGTGGTGAGTTTCAGCGTCGGATTGGCGTCCGGGTTCTTGGTGGCCCGGCATATCGCCTCGCCGTATCCGTCGCCGGAGTACTCCCAGCTGGCGCCCTCACGGTGATAGTCGAAAGCAGGCTCGCAGTTCATCAGCACCTCGACCGTCCCACTGACACAGCGCACGGTGCGCAGCAGGATGTGCTCGGCATCCCAATCGGTGGGGGTGCGCTTATGCGTTTTCGAACGGGAATCGACATCGTGCCAGGGCCCCAGGACCAGTGCGTCACGGACCGTGAGCCACCCGGTCTTGGTCTGCCATGTGGTTTCCACCATCAGGCTGCCGGGCAGGTAGCGGCGTGCGGCGGGCACGCTGTGCCCGTAGGGCGCGATCCGGAAATGGCCCGCCCCGCGATCAAGGATTGCCCCGAAGATGCTCGGCGAGTCCGGTCGTGGCACGCACATCCACTCCACCGACCCGTTCGAGGCGATCAGGCAGGTGTTCTCCCAATCCGAGAGAAACGCGTAGTCGGCAATGGGCGGAAAGGGGCCGCGCCGCTGGACGGGAGACTGACTGGAAAGCAGTCCTTCGAGCGACAGCTCGGGATCAACAGACGACACCATCCGACCATCGTAGGTGCGATCTGGCTACGCACCGTTCATTTAGCGCCGGCCACGCAGGTAGATACCGAGTCCACCGAAGAGCAGCAGATTGAATACCAAGAGCGCCACAAGAACACCCGCGGAACCGCCGCTGCGCGGACCGGCCAGATAGATGATCAGATCGATGCCGATCAGCAGGCATGCGGCAACGAGCACGGTCCAGATGAGGGTGGCTGGTTTCACGTCGATACCTATCCTTGCGCGGCGATCAGTTCGGTGGCCAGGGTAGCCATCAGTTCGGCCACCGGCAGCGCCCGGGCGCGGTGGTGTTCGGTGCCCGCCCACAGCGACATGACATCCGGGTCCCCGCTGGCCCGCAGTTCTTTGGTCGCGGAGTTCAGGGCCGGGAAGCTCACCGGGGCAACCGATTCCATGTCTCGCTGGAAAGCATTGGAGATGCTGCGCGCCGGCCGCCCGGAGAAGACACGGGTCACCACGGTGGCGGCGGGTTCCAGCAGGGCGTCTTTGTAGACCTGTTTGGCTCCCGACTCGTCGGTGACCACCAGCGCGGTACCCAGCTGCGCGGCCGCCGCCCCCGCGGCCAGCACGCGGGCAATATCCGCGCCATCCATGATTCCGCCGGCGGCAACGATCGGCAGCGCTGTGACCGCCCGAACACTCGCGATCAGGTCCAGCAACGGCTCCTCTGGGGCGCCCGCGTCGAAACTGCTTCGATGACCGCCGGCCTCCGGGCCCTGTACCACCAGTACGTCGGCCCCGATCCCCTCGGCGATCTTGGCCTCCGCCGCACTGGTGACGGTGATCCACACCTCGGAACCGGCATCGCGCAGCCGGTGCGCGTCCGCGGCGGTGGGCACGCCAAAAGTGAAGGACACCACCGGCACCGGATTGGCGATCAGATATTCGATCTTGTCGGCATATGCGTCGTCATGCCAGACCGGGTCGCCGGGAGCGACCTCAAGTTTGTCGGCCCAGATCTTCAGCTTGTCCAGGTACTCGCTGAGGTCGGCGCCCTGATCAGGGGTGGGCACGAACACGTTGAAACCGAAGGGCAGCCCCCCCATGGCCTCGCGGTCCTGCTGCAGTTGCGCGACGGTGCGATATCCGGCGGGCAGCAGCCCGAATCCACCCGCGGCGCTCACGCCACGCGCCAAGGCGGGAACGGTGATTCCGCCGGCCATCGGCGCACCCACCACAGGAAGACGAAGCCCGGCAAGCACGGTACTCATACATCTGAGCGTATCGACGCGATGAGTTTTCCCGCCGGGGTGGGTCGGTATGGATATGACCTCAGCACCTGCCTATCCCGCCGCCGTCACCCGAGAGGAATGGCTGGCGGCCCGAAAACGGCTACTGGCCCGCGAGCGGGAGGTCACACATCTGCGCGACGCCGTCAACGCCGAACGACGGCGGCTGCCCATGGTGAAGGTCGACAAGGACTACCTCTTCGAAGGGCCCGAGGGCCGCGTGGGGCTCCTGGACATGTTCGACGGGCGGCACACGCTCTACATCCATCACTTCATGTGGCTCGATGACCTCGACCGAGGCTGCCCCAGCTGCACCGGAGCCGCCGACATGACGTTCACCCCACAAGATGTCAGGCTGCTGCACGACAAGGGCGTCACCTTCGCCTGCGTGTCCCGTGCGCCGTATGCGAGCATCGCGCGGTACCGCGACCAGCATGGCTGGACGTTCCCGTGGTATTCCACCAACGACGGCGATTTCAGCTACGACTTCCACGTCACGCTCGATCCCACACGGGCACCCATCGAATACAACTACAAGTCCGCCGACGAGCTGCGCGCCGAGGGTTTCACCGACAAGGATCTGCGCGGGGACTGGCCCGGCGCCAGCGTCTTCCTGCGCCGCGGGGACCAGGTTTTCCACACCTACTCGACCTTCGCGCGCGGCCTAGACCATTCCGCCGTCGGGTACCCATTCCTGGATCTCACGCCGTACGGGCGTCAAGAACCGTGGGAGGACTCGCCCACCGGGTGGCCGCAGGGCGGGGCCGTCGTCGGCATGCCGAGCGCCTAGGGCGCGAGCGGGGGTACTGGCTTACTTCTTGGGCTTGTCCGCCGTCGACTCGGTGGACAGCGCCGCCACGAAGGCCTCCTGCGGCACCTCGACCCGTCCGATGGTCTTCATGCGCTTCTTGCCCTCCTTCTGCTTCTCCAGCAGCTTGCGCTTACGGGTGATGTCACCGCCGTAGCACTTGGAGAGCACGTCCTTGCGGATGGCCCGAATATTCTCGCGGGCAATGATTCTCGACCCGACGGCGGCCTGCACCGGCACCTCGAACTGCTGGCGCGGGATGAGTTCCTTGAGCTTCACGGTCATCTTGTTGCCGTAGGCGGCGGCGCCGTCTTTGTGCACGATGGCACTGAACGCGTCAACCGCCTCACCCTGCAGCAGGATGTCGACCTTGACCAGATCCGCCTCCTGCTCACCGGCCTCCTCGTAGTCCAGGCTCGCGTAGCCGCGGGTACGGGACTTCAACGAGTCGAAGAAGTCGAAGATGATCTCGCCCAACGGCATGGTGTAACGCAGCTCGACCCGCTCCGGCGACAAGTAGTCCATGCCGCCGAGCTCACCGCGGCGCGACTGGCACAGCTCCATGATCGAACCGATGAACTCGCTCGGCGCGATCACCGTCGTCTTGACCACGGGCTCGAAGACCGAACGAATCTTGCCCTCGGGCCAGATCGACGGGTTGGTCACCATCATCTCGGTGTTATCTTCCTTGACCACCCGGTACACCACGTTGGGTGCGGTCGAGATGAGATCGAGGTTGAACTCGCGCTCCAGGCGTTCCCGGGTGATCTCCATGTGCAGCAATCCCAGGAAGCCGCAACGGAATCCGAAGCCGAGCGCCACCGAGGTCTCCGGCTCATAGGTGAGCGCGGCGTCGTTGAGCTGCAGCTTGTCCAGCGCCTCGCGCAGGTTCGGGTAATCGGATCCGTCCACCGGATACAGACCGGAGTACACCATGGGCTTGGGTTCGCGATAGCCCGTGAGAGGTTCGGTCGCGCCCTTGCGGGCGGAGGTGACGGTGTCACCGACCTTCGACTGGCGCACGTCCTTCACGCCGGTGATCAGGTAGCCCACCTCGCCAACCCCAAGGCCCGCAGAGGGTTTGGGGTCCGGTGAGACGATGCCCACCTCCAGCAGCTCATGGGTGGCACCCGTCGACATCATCGCGATCTTCTCGCGCGGGGTGATCTTGCCGTCCACGACGCGGACGTAGGTGACCACGCCCCGGTAGATGTCGTATACCGAGTCGAAGATCATCGCGCGCGCCGGGGCATCCGGATCACCTTGCGGCGCAGGGATGAGCCGCACCACCTCGTCGAGCAGCGCCGCGACGCCCTCGCCGGTCTTGCCGGAGACCCGCAGCACATCGGAGGGCTCGCAGCCGATGATGTGCGCGATCTCCTCGGAGTAGCGCTCCGGGTCGGCGGCGGGCAGGTCGATCTTGTTCAGGACCGGGATGATGGTCAGGTCCTTGTCCAGCGCCAGGTACAGGTTGGCCAGCGTCTGCGCCTCGATACCCTGCGCGGCGTCGACCAGCAGCACGGCACCCTCACACGCCTCCAGGGCACGGGACACCTCATAGGTGAAGTCGACGTGCCCGGGGGTGTCGATCAGGTGCAGCACATGGTCCTGGCCATTGAGCTGCCACGGCAGCCGCACGTTCTGCGCCTTGATGGTGATGCCACGCTCGCGCTCGATATCCATGCGGTCCAGGTATTGGGCCCGCATGGACCGCTCGTCGACCACACCGGTCAGCTGCAGCATCCGGTCGGCCAGCGTCGACTTCCCGTGGTCGATATGGGCGATGATGCAGAAGTTACGGATCAGCGCCGGATCCGTGAACGTCGCGTCGGCAAAACTTGGCACGGCACCATGCTCCCATGCCGCGCGGCATGCTTCTGACACACGCGTCTGCGGGGGCTACCGGTCAGTATGCTCGCACCATGGCGTCACAGTGGCAGACGCTCGGGCGCAAGCTCGGGAAGATCGCGGTGAACACTCTGGAGCAAGTCGTGTTCCGTGAAGGCCCGAAGGTGCTGCGGCAACTGCAGGGGTCGGAATTCGTCCAGCGCGGGCTTCAGCTCGGGCTGGAGGCGATCGGTGTCGTCGAGCCGGAGCAGCAGACCGCGATCCCCGGCCGCCCGGTGACTCACCGCAGCGTGCCCACCGCCCACCGCGCCCGCCGCATCGAATACACGCCCGACCTGGACGGACGCGCCGATCCCGGGGAAATCGTGTGGACCTGGGTGGTCTACGAGGACGACCCCGCACAGGGCAAGGATCGTCCCGTGCTGGTGGTGGGACGTGACGGCGCGCTACTGCTGGGCCTGATGCTCTCCAGCCAGGCACACCATGACAGCGACCCGCATTGGGTGGCGCTGGGCAGCGGCAGTTGGGATTACGACGGACGCCCCAGCTGGGTGCGCCTGGACCGCGTACTGGACGTCCCCGAGGAGGGCATCCGCCGCGAGGGCGCCATCCTGGACGTGGAGCGGTTCAACGTTGTCGCGGCGCGACTACGCGCCGAATTCTCCTGGAGCTGACGCGAGGCCCGTGCAGCCTCAGCGTGCTCCGTGCTCAATGGAGTTGTGCACCGGCAGCGGCGTGAACATCGCCTGATCGACGAACTGGGCGGTGTATTCGGCCAGTTCTTCACGCTCCAGACGCAGCCGGCCGTCAAGCCATGCCAGCACGGTGCCGGCGACACCGGCGGCCAGGGCCTCTGCCTGAACGGCGGTGTAGTTGGGGTCGGCATCGGGGTCGAACTCCGCGCGCGCCGCACCGAGCATCAGGGCCATGTAATGCGTCAACCGCATGCGGCGACGGGTGAGCCGCTGGCTGCCCATCGCTTCGGTGGCGATGACACGGGCGCGCCGGGGATCGGCGGTCAGCGCGGTCACCGCACCCACGACGCCGGCATGCACCTGCGAGCGCGAGTCCTTGTCGGCAGCGGCCATCGCCGAGCCTGCCGTGGCGATGCTGTCCTCGATGATCCAGTCGAAGACCGCGACCAGCAGCTCGTCGAGCCCGTCGAAGCACTCGTAGAAGTAACGGGTGTTCAGTCCGGCGGTCTTGCAGATCTCCCGAACCGTTGTCGCTGCCCAGCCTGAGCTGGCCATAACCTCGAGGCCTGCCTCGAGGAGGCGTCGCCGCCGCTCCGCGCGGCGCTCGTCTGCCGTTCGTCCGCCGTATAGCCCGGTAGCTTGTTTGGTCACCATGGTCTACGCATTATTACTCTTCTTGCCAGACACCTGTGCAATAACCGGCTTTTCTGCCACGTTTAGGCGAGTCGTGTTACTTCGACCACAACATCCAAATCGGTAGATCCGCCGCCCGAGTAGATGCCCTTGAGAGGACTAACGTCCGAATAGTCTCGGCCAACGCCGACGGTGACGTACTGCTCGTTGATTTCGCTGTCATTGGTGGGGTCGTAGTCCCACCAGCCACCGGCCCAGCCCTGAATCCAGGCGTGACTTTGGCCATCCACGGTCTCACCCACCGCCGCATCCGCCTTCGGATGCAGGTAGCCAGACACATAACGCGCCGGGATACCCATGCTGCGCAGCAGCACCAGGGTCAGATGCGCGTAGTCCTGACAGACGCCCTTGCGCTCCCGCAAGGCGTCCAGGGCCGAGGAATGTACGCCCGTGGTCCCCGGCACGTAGTCCAGCTCCGAGTGCACCCACTGGGAAGCCGCGACGATGGCCTCGGCCGGACTCGCGTCCTTGGCGATCTTCTTGCCGACCGATTGCACCTTCTTGCTGTGCGGGACGTAGGCGGTCGGCGACAGGTACTCGTCGAATCGGTCGATCACCGCCGTGGTGTGCACCTCGTCCCAGCCCGCCTCCTCCTCGGGCTTCTCGGCCACATCGGTCTCGACCACCGACAGCCCCGTCACCTCCAGTTCGGTATGCGGGGCGTGCAGATCGAAAGTCGTGACCGCGGTACCCCAGTAGTCCACGTACCGATACGAGCGGGTCGCCGGGACAGTCTCCACGCGATTCAGGATGACGTTCTGCCGCCCGTCGCTGCGCGGCGTCAACCGCGCCTCGTTGTAGGAGGCGGTCACCGGTGTCTTGTACGCATACCCGGTGGCATGCACGATGCGCAGGCGCCACATGTCAGACCTCGCCTTCCTCGATGGGCTCCAGATCGTGCGCGCCACCGGCATCGGACCACGCCACCCACGGCGCGGCGTGGAAGTACTGCAACGCCACCGCCTCACCCAGCTCGCGGCACGTCTGCTGCAGCCCGGCCAATCGGGTGGGCAGATCCTCCAGCAGCACACCCGGTCTCATGAACTCCAGCTCACTGCGGGCACGGCCCAGCAACCGTTGCGCCTCGGCGCGCGCGCCGACCCGGCTGTGCGGCCGGTGATCCAGCTCATCCAGGCTCAGCTCCGCCTGCCGCAACGAATGGAACACCGAACGTGGGAACAACCGGTCCAGCAGCATGAACTCCACAACCCGGTTGGCATCGAGCACACCGCGGTAGGTGCGCAGGTACGTGTCGTGCGCGCCCGCGCTGCGCAGCAGTGTTACCCAGGCTGGTGACGAGGCCCGGTCGCCGACACGCGAGAGCAACAGTCGCACAGTCATATCCACCCGCTCGATGGACCGGCCCAACACCAGGAACCGGTATCCGTCATCGCGGCTCAGGGTGGAATCGGCAAGTCCCGCGAATTGGGCGGCACGACCCTCGACGTAGGTGAAGAACTCGTGCGGGCCCAGCCTGCGGGCCGCGCGTTCGCGGTCCGGCAACGCGTTGTACGTCGTGTTGAGACATTCCCACATCTCGGTGGAGGTCACTTCGCGTGCGCCACGGGCATTTTCGCGAGCAGCCGAGATGGAGTCGACGATCGACCCACCCTGCACTCCCCTGCTGAACGCGACAAGCTCGGTCAGCGACCACACGTCAAGCACGGTGTCCGGCGCGTCGATACCCAGCACGCGCAGCAGGACGCGCGAGGCATGGTCGGGGTCCACGCTCGCGTCTTCCAGCAGCTGATGCACCGTCACATCGAGGATGCGCGCGGTGTCATCGGCGCGTTCTACGTAGCGGCCAATCCAGTACAGCGACTCCGCGTTTCGGGCCAGCATCAGCACCACCGACCCTGTTGTTGCTGCTGCTGCTGTACATGGTGCTGCTGCAGTCCCGCGGTGGCGGCCTCGGGTCCCTGCTCGACCTCGGCGGGCTGCGGCAGCTCGGAAACCAGCTCGGCGCCCGCCAGCTCACGCTCGGCGACCGAGGCCCGCGAGGCCAGCACCCAGGTGTCCTTGGATCCGCCGCCCTGACTGGAGTTCACCACCAGCGAGCCCTCCGGCAGCGCCACCCGGGTGAGCCCGCCGGGCAACACCCAGACATCGTCACCGTCGTTGACCGCGAAGGGGCGCAGGTCTACGTGCCGGGGCACCAGTTGGTCGTCGATCTTGGTGGGCACCGTCGACAACTGCACGACCGGCTGAGCCACCCAGCCACGCGGATCGGCCCTGATCTTCTTCGCGATCGCGGCCCGCTCCTTCTCCGAGGCGTCGGGACCGAAGACGATCCCGTATCCCCCGGAACCTTCGACGGGCTTGATGACGAGGTGCTCGAGGCGGTCCAGCACTTCCTCGCGTTCCTCGTCGAGCCAACATCGGAAGGTATCCACGTTCGCCACAATGGGTTTCTCGCCGAGGTAGTACTCGATGATGGTCGGCACATAGGTGTAGACCAGCTTGTCGTCGCCCACCCCGTTACCGACCGCGCTGGAGATCACCACGTTTCCGGCACGTGCCGCGTTGAGCAGGCCGGCAACCCCGAGCACCGAATCGGGGCGGAACTGCATCGGGTCCAGGTAGGTGTCGTCGATGCGGCGATAGATCACGTCGACCTGACGCTCGCCTTCGGTGGTGCGCATGTAGACCTGGTTGTCGCGGCAGAACAAGTCGCGGCCCTCGACCAGCTCGACGCCCATCTGGCGGGCCAGCAGCGAGTGCTCGAAATACGCGGAGTTGGCCACGCCCGGTGTGAGAACGACCACGGTGGGATCGGCCTCGTTGGTGGCCGCCGACTTCCGCAATGCCCGCAGCAGGTGCGAGGAATAGTCGTCCACCGCCCGCACCCGGTGGGTGGCGAACAGGTCGGGGAAAACCCGCGCCATGGTGCGGCGGTTCTCCATCACATAGGAGACACCCGACGGTGACCGCAGGTTGTCTTCCAGCACCCGGAAGGTGCCCTGGGCGTCCCGGACCAGGTCGATGCCCGCGACATGGATGCGCACCCCGTTGGGCGGGTTGATCCCGGCGGCCTCGCGGTGGAAGTGCTCGCAGGAGGTGACCAGCCGGCGCGGGATCACCCCGTCACGCAGGATCTCCTGATCGCCGTAGATGTCGGCGAGATACATCTCCAGCGCCCGGACCCGCTGGGCGATGCCCCGCTCCAGCCGCGACCACTCCGCGGCGGCGATGACGCGCGGCACCAGGTCCAACGGAAACGGGCGTTCCTGGCCTGACAGCGAGAACGTGATGCCCTGATCGATGAACGCCCTGCCCAGGGCGTCGGCGCGCGCGGCCAGGTCGGCGGCGTCGGTGGGCGCCAGCTCGGCGTAGATCCCCTTGTAGGGGCCGCGCACGTTCCCGTCGGCGTCGAACATTTCGTCGAAGGCCTTGGAGTAGGCCCCCTTCTCGGACACCAGTTCGCGGTATCCGCCGAATATCTGGTCGTCGCGCCGGGTTAGCCGTGGCGTTGCCGCCGTGCGTGCCGGGCGCCCCGAGTTCGGCATCACTGTTCGCAGGCTCACGTTGCCTATGCTGCACCAACTTGCCGGATTCGGCAGTGCGTGCGCGCGTATCGCCGATACTTGCTGGCTACCTGAACGCAATCTTGTGTTGTGCGCTACGCCGCCGGTTTCAGGTTTTGGCGGTTCCCCTGGTAGTCTCTTCCCTTGCGGCGCTGCTCAGCTGCCCCGGGTCAAATGACCTGGAGGCCTGCCGCCCCACCAGACGATTTACCGAAGGATTTAGACGCGTGGCCAATATCAAGTCGCAGGAAAAGCGCATCCGCACCAACGAGCGTGCCCGGTTGCGCAACCAGGCGACCAAGTCGTCCCTGCGTACTGCCATTCGCGGCCTGCGCGACGCGATCGCCGAGGGCGACAAGGAGAAGGCGGGCGAGCTGCTCGTCTCGGCCAGCCGCAAGCTCGACAAGGCCGTCACTAAGGGCGTCATCCACAAGAACCAGGCCGCCAACAAGAAGTCGGCGCTCGCCCTGGCTCTGAACAAGCTCTGATTCTTTCTTTCGATCAACGCCGAGTGTGAGCGCTACCGCGCACACTCGGCGTTTTTCGTGCCCTCAGACTCACACTCGACGGGCTAGTTGTTCACCAGTTCGGCTACCTTGCGTACCGCCGATTCCAGCGCGTAGTCGGCGTCGGCCGCCGCGCCCTTCACATCGGCGTTGAGCGCCGCCACCACCCGCATCGCCTCGGCCACCGCGTCACGCGTCCAGCGACGCGCCTGCTTCTGAGCCTTCTCGATACGCCACGGCGGCATGCCAAGCTCCGAGGCGGCGGCGTACGCATTCTGTTTGATGGGCCCCACCCGCGCGATGGTGTGAACCGCCTCTGCGAGCGCATCGGCGAGCAGCACGTGCGGAACACCCCGCTGCATCGCCCAGCGCAGCGCTTCCGTGGAACCGGCGACGTCACCCACCACCGCCTTGTCGGCGATATCGAACCCGGAGACCTCGGCACGGCCGGAGTGGTAACGGCGCACCGCGGCCCCGTCGACATTGCCATCGGTGTCCGATACCAATTGCGAACAGGCAGCCGCCAATTCGCGAATATCGGAGCCGACGGCGTCGATCACGATGGCCACCACATCGGCGTCCACCTTCTGCCCCAGACGGCGAAATTCCTTGTGCACGAAATCGGCCCGCTCGGCGGCCTTGGTGATCCGGGCACAGTCATGGACGGCGGCGCCGAGTTTTTGCAACGTGGCCGCCAGCGCCTTGGCGCGGCCGCCGCCCGAATGCTGCACGATCAGAAAGGTTCCCGGCGGCAGCTCGGTGGCCGCCTGTTCGATGAGGGTGACGGCATCCTTGCCCGCCTCCGCGGCTGCCTCGATGACGATGACGCGCTCATCGGAGAACAGCGAGGGACTCAGCAGTTCGGCCAATTCGGCCACATCCACCTGACCCGCGCGCAGCCGATTGACGGGGATCTCCGCGCTTGCCTTGCCCCGCACCGCCTGGAGCACGGTGGTCACCGCCCGCTCGACCAGTAGTTCTTCGTCTCCCAGGATGAGGTGCAGCGCATCGGTCACCCGTTGATCGTCCCATGGCCCGGCGACAGCACGTTTTGGCACGTACCCCTGTTTGAGCGGACGAATTCTGGAAACATTGCCCGCCAGCACGACCGGCTGCTCCCTACTCAACCGACAGGATGGCGAGCCCATGACTACACAATCTCTGCGCATCGTCGCGGCGGCCACCGAAGGCGGCGGGGCCGCGCTTGATCAGGTGATCGGGATGTCTGTGGCCGCCACGATCGTCTCGGTGGGCCTGTTGTGGATCGGCTATCTGCACCGTCAGCGACGCATCACCTGGTTGCAGAACCTGGCCGACAAGGTGGGCAACAAGTTCAATCGGCCACCCTGGGTGGCCCTTCAGATCTGTCTGTTCGTCACCACCATCGTCGCCGCGCTCTTCGGTTTCATTTGGGACGTCAGCCTGCACATCGGCAAGGGCCGCGACGCGGGCCCGCTGGCCAACCCCGCGCACTACTTCATCTTGTTCGGGTTGTTCCTGCTGTTCATCGCCGGCACGCTGGCGATGGTCCTGCCCTACGACAAGCCCGGAGCGGCGGCGGTGCGGATCACGCGCACCTGGTACGCGCCCGTCGGTGGCCTGCTGATGGCCATGTGCGGCCTCTACGCATTGATCGGATTCCCGCTGGATGACATCTGGCACCGCATCTTTGGCCAGGACGTTACGCTCTGGGGCCCCACCCACCTGATGCTGATCGGCGGCGCCGGACTATCGCTGGTATCCGTGCTGATACTCGAGTATGAGGGCAGGCGCGCCATCGGTTTCAGCGCGGATGACGACACACGTTTCGTGAAGTTCTTGCGTTACTTGTCCTTTGGCGGGTTGTTCATCGGCCTTTCGGTGTTCCAGATCGAATACGACTTCGGTGTCGAACAATTCAGGCTGGTGCAGCAGCCCATGATGATCGCCGCAGCGGCCGCCTTCGCCGCGGTGAGTGCGCGCGTCGTAATGGGGCGCGGCGCCGCGATCATCGGCGCCGCGCTGGCGATCGTGCTGCGGGGAGCCGTGTCGTTGCTCGCGGGACCCATCCTGGGCGGACCGACAAGCTGGTTCGCGCTCTACCTCGGACCGGCAGTTGTCGTAGAACTCATCGCGCTGACCCCGCTCATCAAGCGGCCCATACTGTTCGGGGCCATCGCCGGTCTCGGGGTGGGGACGGTCGGCCTGTGGCTGGAATCGCTCTGGATCGGCGCGGTCTATCGCTATCCGTGGCCGGTGAGCATGTGGCCGGAGGCGCTTGCCATGTCGGTGCCGAGCGCCATCGCCATGGGAGTCTGCGGCGCGCTGCTGGGCGTGGTGCTCACCGGCCGGCCGCTGCCCAAACGCTCCCTCAGCATCACGGCGGTGGTTCTCACGGTACTGATCCTGGGCGCGGCAGTTGCCAACGGCCTACGCACCGAGGTGCCCGAACATGCCACCGCCACAATCGCATTGACCGACCTGTCCAATGACGGCGGGAAGCGGATGGTATCGGCGGACGTGGTGATCAATCCGCACGATCTCATCAGCGATGATCCCGAGTGGGTCACGATCCTGTCGTGGCAGGGCGGCTTGGCCAACGATCACGGCTTGGCGATCGACAAGCTGCACAAGATCAGTGCGGGCCACTACCGATCCACTCAGCCCATCCCGGTATACGGCTCGTGGAAGACCCTGCTGCGTGTGCAGGACGGCAGCACCATGACGGGGGTGCCCATCTTCCTTCCTGCCGACCCCGGCATCGGCGCACCGGAGACGCCCGCGCTGGCGTCCAGCACCAGGCCGTTCACCCAGGAGCTGACGATCCTGCAGCGCGAACGCAATCAGAACCATCCGTCTTGGCTGTTCGAGGTGGCCTCGCTGGTGGTGCTGTTCTGCACCCTGGTGTTGATCGCCGTGTTGAGCTGGGGCGCCGGGCGTATCAACGGCACCGAAACGCGCAGCGACAGTGACGCATTGCCGACACCGGGCCCTAAGGAGCCGGTGCCGCACGGCCCATGACCGTCGCATATCTGGCCGATCATTCATTGCTCTTGGCGCTGCCCGCCTTCGCGCCCGCGGTCGTGGTGGCGGGCGTCGTCATCTGGGTGGCGATGCGGGACCGCCGCCGGGGGGACGAGGACGATCTGGCCGACAACGAAGAAGACCCCGACTAGGAGGAACCAATGATGATCAGAGGCCTTGCCGCAATTGCCGCCGCCACCGCCGTGATCTGCGGCGGCTGTAGCACGTCACCGCAGACCCCCGCCGCCGGATCCGGCACGCCGTCGCCTCAGCTGGCGGTCAATGTCAGCATCAAGGGCGGGGCCGTCACTCCGACGAATGCCACGCTGTCCGCGCGGGTGTCCGAGCCCATCGTGGTACACGTCGACAGCGATGCCGCCGACGAGCTGCACGTGCACTCCACCCCCGACCACAGCTTTGAGATTCAACCCACGAACGCCCAGACATTCGAGTTCACCGTCAATGTGCCGGGCAAGGTCGACGTGGAACTGCACAAGCTGAAGAAGACCATCGCCACCATCACCGTGCAGCCGTGACGAACGATCGGGCGACGACGGTGCTCGCCCACGGGCTGGGCGGTTCGTCCGATCTTCCCGTCCCCTACACCTACGCGCTGATCGGTGCGGCGTGGGCGCTGACGTTCACCTTCGCCGTGGTGGCACTGGCATGGAAGAAGCCCAGGTTCGACCCCGCCCGGGCGGGGCGGCCGCTACCGGCCTGGTGCACGGCTGCCGTCGACGCACCCGCCACCCGGTGGGCGGCCACCGCGGCGGTACTTGCGGCGACTGCCTGGATCACCGCCGCTGCGGTGCTCGGCCCGCAGGACGGCAAGAACGCACTGCCGGGTGTCTTCTATGTGCTGCTCTGGGTGGGCCTGGTGACCGTCTCACTGTTCTTCGGTCCGGCATGGCGGGTGCTGTCACCCGTCCGTGCCGTGTACCGGCTGCTGCCGCTCTCCAGACGGCCTGCGCCTCTGAAATACCCACGGCGGTGGGGATATTGGCCGGCAGCGGCGGGACTGTACCTGTTCGTCTGGCTGGAACTGGCCAGCGCCGACCCGGGATCGCTGGGGGCGGTGCAGGTCTGGCTGTTGACCTATCTGACGCTCACCCTCGCCGGCACACTGGCCTGCGGCACGCGCTGGTGCGCGCGCGCCGATCCGTTCGAGGTGTACAGCATGGTGGCCTCGCGGCTATCACCCCTGCGGCGCAACGCCGATGGCCGCATCGCGATCGGCAATCCATTCGATCATCTACCGTCGCTACCGGTTCGGCCGGGCATCGTGGCGGTGCTCGCGGTGCTGCTGGGCTCGACCGCGTTCGACAGCTTCTCGGCGATGCCCGAGTGGCGCGGATTCGTCGATGAGCTTGCCGGTGGCTCCACGGCGGCGGCCGTGGCGATCCGTACCGCCGGGCTGACCGTGTTCGTGATCGTGGTGGCGACAACGTTCTGCCTGGCCGCCCGCGCGACCGGTGGTGTCGACAACACCACCCGGCGCGATCTGCCGGGCCTGCTCGCGCACTCGTTGATCCCGATCGTGATCGGCTACGTGTTCGCGCACTACCTGACATACCTCGTCGAGCGCGGACAGCAGACCGTGCTGCGGCTCGCCGACCCGTTGGGGCGGGGATGGCTCTCCGGCATCGATGTCTCGTATGCCCTGTCCATGCACCCGTCGGTGCTCTCGACGCTCAAGGTGGGATTCGTGCTCGCCGGGCATATCGCGGGCGTGGTCGCGGCGCATGATCGGGCCCTGAAGGTCCTACCCAAACGGCATCAGGTGACCGGACAGCTGGCGATGATGCTGGTGATGGTCGGCTACACCTTCACCGGGTTGTACCTGCTGTTCGGGGGCTGAGGTTGACCAGAGAGAAATCCGAATCTAAGGCAATTCTAAGAAATTAAGAGATAAATAAGAGTAGGGTGCATCGAGACGAAAGGATCAGCGATGACACCTGAAGTTCGGGACCACAGAGATCACGCGGTAGTCCTCGGCGCCGGGATGGCGGGACTGCTGGCAGCCAGGGTGCTGTCCGAGTCGTATACATCGGTCACGGTGGTCGAACGCGACGAGTTGAAGAACGGTGCCGCTCCCCGCAGCGGGGTGCCGCAGGGGCAGCACATTCATATGTTCATGAGTTCCGGCACTCAGAGGTTGGAGCAGCTGTTTCCCGGAATCCTCACCGAGCTACGAATCGATGGCGCAACGGTCTGCGACGAGGGCGATCTCTCGCGCATCCGGATGATGATCGGACCCGACGAGATGTTCAATCGCGCGGGGAAGTTCAGCGATCCGGAAACCTTCAAGCTCTATCTCGCGACCCGGCCGTTCCTGGAATTTCATGTACGCCAACGTGTTCAACGTCTGGGGAACGTGAAATTCCTGGATGGGCACGATGTCATCGAGCCCATGACCGCCGAGGAACGCGTCACCGGCGTCCGGGTCGCGCGGCGATCCACCGGCCTGGTGACCACCCTCATCTCGGACCTAGTGGTGGACGCCACTGGCCGCACTCCGCGCACCCAGACGTTCCTGGATCGGCTCGGCTTTGCCCGTCCAGCCGAAATCCGGGCGATGTCACCGGTGACGTATGCGAGCCAGCTGCTGCACGTTCCCGAGGACTGCGACCTGGACAAGCTCACCTTCCTCAACGCCGCGCCCGGTCACCCGTTCGGCGGGGCGATCGCGCGCTGTGAGCACGACACCGTCATGCTGACCCTGGGCACGTTCGATCTCGCTGAGCCGCCCCGCAGCTTCACCGAAATGATCTCCCTCGCTGAACGATTCGCACCTCACGAGGTGGTGGAGGTGCTACGCACGGCCGTGCCGGTGGGTGATGTCCACAACTTCTGGTACCGCGACGCGTTGTGGCGCCGCTACGACCAGATTGCGCGGTTCCCTGAGGGCCTGCTGGTAATCGGCGACGCCATCTGCAGCTTCGACCCCATCCGGGGCCAGGGTATGACGATGGCGGTGCTGGAGGCGGTCGCGCTGCGTGACTGCCTCTTCGAGGGTGACGCCGGCCTGGCACACCGCTATTTCCACACCGTCGGCCGGCGCATCCAGACGGTGTGGCAACAGAACCGGTTGGCAGCGCCGCTGACCACCGCGGCCCCCGACAGCGCGAGCATCGGCCAACGTGCCGCGTGGAAACTGCTGAGGTGGTGGTCGAGAAAGATGCTGATCGCTGCGCGCAACGACATCCGGATCACCGAGACGATCCTGCGTGTCAACAACATGCACGAATCGCCGCTCTCGATGCGGCGGCTCGCTTTCGTGTTACGGGTGTTACGTCACTGCTGGCGCAGTCCCGACGCCCCCGCTACGCAAGCACCTGAACGCCAACTCGCACTTTCCGGGGTGTAGCGCCCGGTGGCCGGCTAGCTTGCCAGTCTCGCCGAGATCACCAGTGCGAGCACGCACAGCGCACCGGCACAGGCCAGACCGCGGAACCACCGACGGCGCCACAACCACACCGAAATGCCAACCAGCGCAGCGGTAAAAGCGAAACCGGCCGCACCGGATGGCACCGGCAACGCCGTGGCGCCCCCAGCCGAGGTGCACTCGGCGACCTGTAGCAGCCACCACAGTTCCGGGCCGCAAAACCTCACCAACAGCCCGGCAACCCATGGTGAGAGGACGGCCAGTGCGGCCGCCGCGGTTCCGAGAATGGTGATGGGCGCGATCACCAACCCCGCCAGCACGTTCGCTGCCACGGAGGCCACACTGAAGCTGCCGGAGATCGCGGCGATCAGCGGCGCGGTCACCACCTGCGCCGCGACCGCGACACACAACGCGTCGGCCAACGGTTTGGGCCAGCCGCGCTCTGTCAGGCGCCCCGACCAGCGCGGTGCGATAACCACCAGCGCCGCCGTCGCAGACACCGACAGTGCGAAGCCGATATCGACGGCCAGCCCCGGCGACACCGCGAACAGCACCAAAATCGTTGCCGCCAGGGCGGGTATGGCCTGACGGCGGCGCGCGGTCAGCAGGCCCAGCAGACCGACCGCACCCATCACCGCGGCACGCAACACGCTCGGTGACGGCCTCACCACGATGACGAACCCGACAAGCACGAGCCCCGCCAACACCACCGAGGTGCGCAGTCCGACCAGACGGCCCAGCAGCAGCACGGCCCCGCACACGATGGAGACATTGGCCCCGGAGACCGCCATCAGATGCGTGAGTCCCGCTGTCCGAAATGTCGCGACGGTCTGCGCGTCGAGGGCACTGGTGTCACCGAGCACCAGCCCCGGCAACAGCGCGGCTTCGTCAGCGGGCAGCGCGTTTCGCGAGACTTCGACAAACCGATCACGAATACCGTTGGCCACGTTCTGCGTAGATGACGTACCGACAACATGGGTGTCCCCCGCCACCGTGAGCATGGCCACCGTGAGGTCACGCCGGGCCGGGCGCGCGATCGCCGCGCGCGCCTGCACGGTGTCCCCCACCCCGACCGCGCCCAGCAGTGCGGAAGAGCCGAACACCACCACCGAGCCCGTCATCGCCTGCGCCGGATCACCCAGGGCGACAAGGTCGGCACGCATCATCGCGCGGCCACCCGCGACGATCTTCGGATCATCGGTCACCCTCAGCTGCACCACCGCGATCTGCCCGATCCGGGAGCGCAACGGGTGACTGTGTACCCCGTGCTGGCGTATCGCGGCGGCCACCGAGAAACCCACCCCGGCAATGAGAACGGCCGTCGCCCCGGCGACGGCGGCTCTACTCATCCGATGACGACTCAGCCGCACGCCGATCATCGTGATGCCCAGTACGGCGGCCACCACATAACCCACTGACCAGAGAATCCCCGTGGCGGTGACGGCCCAGGCGGCGAGTGCGGGCGGCACCAGCCGCAAATCCAGAAGCGGCTCACCGTCATCGGTCGACCTCACAGCACGACGAGAGCCCGCAGCTTATCGAGCCGCGAAGGACCGATACCGTCCACTTCCGCGAGCTGATCGATGCTGGTGAACTTCCCATGCTCGGTGCGCCACCGCACGATCGATGCCGCCATGACCGGGCCCACGCCGGGAAGCGCATCCAACTCCGATTCCGTTGCCGTGTTCAGATTTACCCGTCCAGATCCGCCCGGCGCTTTGGTGCCGGCGCCCCCGGCCGGGACTTGTCCGGCGGCAACGATCGAACTCGCCATCCCCATGGGCTGGCCAGGTACCGGCGAAAGGCCGACCACAATCTGATCGCCATCGACGACCGGCCTGGCCATGTTCAGGGTGATCACATCGGCGCCCTCGACCGCTCCCCCGGCCGCCGTCACCGCGTCGGCAACCCGCGCACCGGTGGCCAGCGTGACCAGCCCAGGGCGCTTGACCAGACCGACCACACTGATGACCAGGGAGCTCGGCGCCGATACCGAGCTCGACGACACAGGTTGTACCGGCGGCAGATTGGCACTGACGGGGGCAGGCGGCTGACGCATCACCGTGAAGATCGTCACCAGCACTGCCAACACACCGATCGCTCCCAACGCGACCACACCGGCACGGCCGGGGTCGGTTCGGACGGACTCCAGCCAGCCACGTGTACCGCCGGTCGTCAGAGAGTCAGGGAGCCAGCGCAACGACGACTCCGACTCGGGGCCGAGCGCGTTCCCTACGAAATCCTCGTCATCCTCAACATCGTCGTCACCCTCACGGTCGCCCGCTGCCAGACGCCTGCGCAACAGCTCGGATTCCATGTCTCGACGCTAGAAAGCGGTACCGCCGAGATCCAGTGCCGGACCGGCAATTGTGGATCAATACGAGGTTGTGGACAAACCCGTCAGTCCACCGGTTCCGCGCATACCCCAACAGCACCCGGACCCACATGCACCGCAAGCACCGGACCCATCTCCGAGATCACCGGATCATGCGCGGTGACCAGCCGCGAGCACACCAGCTCGTTCACCTTCTCGGCCGTTTCGGTGTTATCCACGTGGTGGATGGTCACCGAGACTCGACGCTCACCCACGAACTCGACGATGTTGTCGACCATCGCCCCGATCGCCTTGGTCGCGGTCCGGACACGCTGAGCAAGAACCAGCTTGCCCTCGTCATCGATCTGCAGCACAGGTTTGAGCGCGAGCGCGGTACCGAGCCACGACGAAGTGGCGCTGATGCGTCCGCTGCGCCGCAAGTGGTCCAGTTTGTGCACCACCATGACGCACCGGCTGCGCCCCACCGCGTCCCGCGCGGCCTGGTAGGCGGCGCTCAGATCGGCACCGGCGGCCGCCGCTCGTGCCGCGGCCAACGCGACGAAGCCGCTGCCCATCGCCGCCGACCGCGAGTCGACGACATGGACCTGTTCGCCGCACTCACGCGCCGCCTGCTCAGCCGCCTCAAACGTGCTCGACAGCCGCCCGGACAAATGGACCGCGACCACGCCATCGCCGCCGCTGTCGATCAGCGCCTGCCGATACACCTGGGTCAGCTCGGCGGGCGAGGCGCCGGCAGTGGTGGCACGGCCCCGCTCATATACCGAGGCAGGAATGGGATCCACCCCGTCCCGGAGGTCCTCGTCACCGGTCAGTATGTGCAAGGGCACCAGCCGGATACCCAACATCTCGGCGTCTTGCGGTTGCAGTCGCGCTCCCGAATCCGTCACCACCACAACCGGCATAAATCACCTAGTCCCGAGCTCAGGCAGCACAGACTGCAGCGCGTCAATCATCAATTCGGCAACGCGTTCATGGGCGACAAAGTTCCAATGAATCCCATCCGGATTGCCCCGGCCCGAGAAAATCTCCTCACCGACGCCCTCCTTCAGGTCGACCACCGGCATCTTGTGTTCGGACGCCCACGCCGTGATGGCCGAGGCGGTAGCCTCCCTGCCCGAGTGGACACGGCCATACGACTCCGCGATGTGCACCGACGGCAGCGATGCCACCATGGGCAGCCCTGGACGGTTGAAATCGAGTGCACCACGCGTCTTTTCAAGATATTCCACGGTGAGCTTGGGCGGCAGCGCAACGCGCGCGATCGGCGACAACCGGGGCTGCAACCAGCCGTAACCGTCACGGACCCAGCCGCGCAGCGTGGCGGGCCGGATCAGCCGAATGGATTCGCGTAGTGCCGTCGGCAGCGGCGACGGCAGTGAGTCCATGCCCCCGGTCGCGAAGATCACCGCGCCGGCGCTGGGCACGGCGGCCCACGCACGCGGGTCCTGTATCGCGGCCCACCACACGTCTCGGGACGTCCAGCCGATCCGCGCGATCAGCTCCAAATCCCAATCAAGCTTCTTGGCAACGATATTGGGCCAAATCCTGGGGTCGCTGGCGGGCAGCCCGCCGGTCGGCCCGTAGTAGGACAATGAGTCGGCGAAGACCAGTAGCTTCTTACGCTCGGCGCCACTCTCAGAGGACGTCATTGGTCACCTGGGCCGAGGCATTCCACACATCCAGGCGCCAACGGATGTCGTCGAAGCCCGCGCCCTCGGCTGAATGTCCGCCCAGCTGAACCCAGCTCGCGTTGCCCATGCCGCCGAGCACAGGCCAGTTGCTCACATCCAAGCGCAGCAGCGCCGCGGTCAGCGCGGCGATCAGGCCTCCGTGCGCAACCAGCACCACGGGATGATCGCGCTCATCGGTGCCCCAATCTGGCACCGACTCAACGAGTTCGGCAACGACAGGCACGCTGCGGTTGGCCACATCAATGCGGCTCTCTCCCCCGTGTGGCGCCAGCGTCGCGTCATCACGCCAGGCGGCACGGGCACCCGGGGCGATGGCGTCCACCTCATGGTGTGTCAGCCCCTGCCAGTCGCCCAGATGCGTCTCTCGCAGGCGCTCATCGACGGACACCCCGACGTGGCAGCGATCTGCCAGCGCCGTCGCGGTGTCGTATGCACGCTGTAGATCCGAGGAGACGATGGCCAGCGGGAGCCGCTTGGCCAACACCTCGGCGGCGGCAACGGCCTGGGCCCGGCCCAGATCCGACAGTCCGGTGTCGAGCTGGCCCTGCATGCGGCTGTCGGCGTTGAAGGTTGTCTGCCCATGCCGTAGCAGCACCAAGCGCCGGATCACGCGCCCTCCTCCGCGTCCGTGGCGTACTCGGCCGGCAACGCGTCCAGGTCGACGGGAATGGTCGGGCAATCGCGCCAAAGACGTTCCAGCGCATAATAATTACGTTCTTCCTCGTGCTGCACATGCACCACGACGTCCACGTAGTCCAACAGCGTCCAGCGTCCTTCGCGCCCACCCTCACGGCGCACCGGCTTGTGACCGGCCCGGCGCAGAACCTCCTCGACCTGGTCGACGATGGCGTTCACCTGACGCTCATTGGCAGCCGACGCGATGACGAAACAGTCGGTGATGACCAGTTGTTCGGATACATCAATGACGACGACGTCGGCGGCGAGCTTGGAAGCGGCGGCTTGCGCCGCCAGTGTGGCCAGCTCGACGGCTTCTGCGGCGGCGGTCATGCTGGGCCTCCCTGCTCTCCGTTGTTTTCGCTGTACAAGCGGTGTTTTGCGACATACTGCACGACACCGTCGGGCACCAAGTACCAGATCGGTCGTGCCTGACCTGCCCTGATTCGGCAGTCGGTCGATGAGATGGCGAGCGCGGGCACTTCGACCAGCGACAGGCCGTCGGACGGAAGCTCGGCGTGGGCGATGTGATCCGAACTCAGTTCGTATCCGGGCCGGTTGACCCCTATGAACGTGGCCAAGGTGAACAGCTGCTCCCAGTTCTCCCACGACAGGATCGATGCCAGCGCGTCCGCGCCGGTGATGAAGTACAGATCCGCGCCGGGATTGGCGTCTCGCAGATCGGTGAGGGTGTCGACGGTGTAGGTCGCCCCTCCGCGGTCGATATCGGCTCGGCTCACGGTGAACCGCGGATTCGATGCGGTGGCGATCACGGTCATCAGATAGCGGTGCTCCGCGGGGCTGACCTTGCGCCCCTGCTTCTGCCATGGCTGACCGGTCGGTACAAAGATGACCTCGTCGAGTTCGAATCGGTCGGCGACCTCGCTGGCGGCAACCAGGTGACCGTTGTGGATGGGGTCGAACGTCCCACCCATCACGCCAAGTCGTCGTCGCTGCGATGAGCCGCTCGCGCGAAGAACATCGGGGTCAGAGTGCACGAATTGCCAGCTTACTGGAGTGATAGGCCACGCTAAACCGGCAGCAGGTTATCGATCACCGCGGCCAGCTGCTTGGCCGAGCGACATTCGTGCATGGTGATGGCGTCTTGGTAGCGCTTGGCGGCCGAGTCACCCGTCCCCCAGTGGTTCTTGGGCTCGGGATTGAGCCAATGCGCGTGACGGCTGGAGGACACCATCGACGACAACACCTCCACGGCAGGGTTGCGGTAATTGGTGCGGCCGTCCCCCAGAATCAGCAGCGCACTGCGCGGGGACAACACCGTCGGGAACTTCTCCACGAACGTCTTGAACGCATGTCCGTAGTCACTGTGCCCGTCACCGGTGAAGACCTGTGCTTCGCGGGTGATCCGCACGATGGCCTCGGCCAGGTCGGTGTCCGGCGTGAACAGGTGAGTCACCTCATCGGTGGTGTCGATGAAGGCGAAGACGCGTACCCGGGAGAACTGTTGCCGCAGCGCGTTCACCAGCAGCAGCGTGAAATGTGAGAACCCGGCGACCGATCCCGACACGTCGCACAGCACCACCAGCTCGGGCCGCGCCGGGCGGGGTTTTTTCTGCACGACATCGATCGGCACCCCACCGGTGGACATGGATTTGCGCAGGGTGCGGCGCAGATCGATCTGGCCGGTATGAGCGCGCCGGCGCCGGGCCGCGAGGCGGCTGGCCAGCATGCGCGCCAGTGGGTGCACCACGCGGCGCATATTGCGCAGCTGTTCTCCCGAGGCACGCAGGAACTCGACGTTTTCGGCAAGCTGCGGCACCCCGTACCCGGTCACGCGTTCGCGCCCGAGCTGTTCCGCGGTGCGGCGCTTGGTCTCCGCCTCGACGAGCTGGCGCACCTTCGAAATACGTTCCTTGGCAATTGCTTTCGCGACAGCTTGATCCGTGGGCGAGGCCGCGGAGTCATCGTCTCCGCCGCCGAGTAAGCCGGCCAACAGCTTGGCCTCGATCTGGTCCAGGGACAGCGATTTCATGGCCTGGTACGCCGAGTAGGAGGTGCCACGGGTGGAGTTGTACTTCCCGTAAGCCTCCACGATCTGAGCGATCAACGCGTTCAGTGGTACGTCACCGGCATCGGAAGCCAACAGATCCACCAGCTCGTCGCGCACCTGCTCGATGTCCCGAATGTCCAGAGGTATCGATTCCTCCGAATCCACCTCAACGAAGCGCGCACCGAGCGCCGGCGGGAACCAGAGGTCGAACAACACATCGAACGTGGGGCGGTGATCGGCGCGGCGCAGCAGCGCACAGGCCAAGCCCTCGCGCAGCTCGGCGCGGCTCTGCAAGCCCAGTACTGTCAGCACCCGGCCCGCGTCCACCGTCTCCGATGGACCCACCGAAATACCTTGTTCGCGTAGTGCTTCCACGAAGCCCACCAGGTGGCCCGGCAGACCGTGCGGTGCGAGGGGCAGCACCGCCTTGGGGGGCCTACGCGCGGGCATCAGTTCAGCCTCAGCTCTCCTGCGGCCCGCTGCTGATCGGAGTGATGTTTGAGAATCACGCCGAGCGTCGATGCGATGACGGCATCGTCCAGGGTGTCCAGGCCGAGCGCCAGGATGGTGCGGCCCCAATCGATGGTCTCGGCCACCGAGGGCACCTTTTTGAGCTGCATGTTGCGCAGCACGCCGATGATGCGCACCAGCTCCTCGGCCAGCGACGCGGGCAGTTCGGGCACCCGTTTGAGCAGGATGCGCCGCTCCAGCTCGGCATCGGGAAAATCGATGTGCAGGAACAGGCAGCGCCGCTTGAGCGCTTCGGAGAGCTCGCGGGTGGCATTGGAGGTCAACAGCACGAAGGGCTTTCGGCTGGCGGTGATGGTGCCCAGCTCGGGGATGGTGACCGCGAAATCACTGAGCACCTCCAGCAGCAGGCCCTCGATCTCGATGTCGGCCTTGTCGGTCTCATCGATCAGCAGCACCGTGGGGTCTTCGCGGCGAATCGCCGTCAGTAATGGCCGGGACAGCAGGAACTCCTCGGCGAAGACGTCGGTCTTCGTCTCATCCCAGTCACCCGATCCGGCCTGGATCCGCAGGATCTGCTTGGCGTGGTTCCATTCGTAGAGAGCGCGCGCCTCGTCGACCCCCTCGTAGCACTGCAGCCGCACCAGCCCGGAGCCGGTGGTTTGCGCCACCGCCCTGGCCAACTCGGTCTTACCCACACCCGCCGGACCCTCCACCAGAAGTGGCTTACCCAGCCGGTCTGCGAGGAATACCGCTGTCGCCGTGGCGGTGTCGGCGAGGTAGCCGGTCTCTGCCAAACGCGCGGTGACATCGTCGATGCTCGTGAACAGCGGCGCGGTCTGGGTTCGGGACTGCGATGAGCCGCTCGGGCGAAGAGGATCAGACACGGTGCTCCAGGGGTTAGACGGGACGGATCTGACCGTCGCCGAGGACGATCCACTTGGTGGTGGTCAGTTCGGGTAGCCCCATCGGGCCACGGGCGTGCAACTTCTGGGTGGAGATACCGATCTCGGCACCGAAGCCGAATTGCTCACCGTCGGTGAATGCGGTCGAGGCGTTGACCATGACGGCCGCGCTGTCCACCCTGTCGGTGAACTCCTGGGCCGCACCGAGATTCGCGGTGACGATGGCGTCGGTGTGCCCGCTGGAGTACCGGTCGATGTGGCGGATGGCGGCATCGAGGTCGTCGACGACAGCGGCCGCGATATCCAGCGACAGATACTCGGTCTCGAAGTCCTCCTCGGTCACCGGAACCACACCCGGCACGGAAAGATCGGCGTGCACGGTGACCCCCGCGGCCTGCAGGGCTCCGATCAACCGTGGCACGGCGACATCCGCGATGGCCCGATCGATCAACAGCGTCTCAGCGGCATTACACACGCTGGGCCGACGAGTCTTGGAGTTCAACACAATCCGCTCCGCCAACGCGAGATCGGCTTCGGCATGCACATATACGTGGCAGTTACCCACACCGGTTTCAATGGTCGGCACCTGCGCGTCACGCACCACCGCGTCGATGAGGCCGGCCCCACCGCGCGGTATCACCACATCGACGAGACCGCGCGCCTGGATGAGATGGGTGACAGTCACCCGGTCCTGGCTGTCCAGCAGCTGCACGGTGTCGGCGGGCAGCCCGGCGGCGACCAGCGCCTCACGCAGCACCCGTACCAGCTCGGCATTGGACGTGGCGGCCGACGAACTGCCGCGCAGCAGCACCGCGTTACCCGACTTGAGGGTCAGCCCGAAGGCATCCACGGTGACGTTCGGGCGCCCCTCATAAACCATGCCGACAACCCCCAGCGGCACCCTGATCTGACGCAACCGCAGGCCGTTGGGACGGGAGGAGCCGCGCAGGATCTCACCCACCGGATCGGGCAGACCGGCGACTTGGCGCAACCCGGTGGCGATGCCGCCGATCCGGCCGGCGTCGAGGGCCAAACGGTCGAGCATCGCCTCCCCGATGCCGGCTTCCCGTGCGCGCCGCAGGTCATCGGCATTGGCCGCGATGATCGAATCGGTGGCAGCCACGAGAGCATCGGCCGCGGCAAGCAGCGCGGTGTTCTTGGCATCGGAGGTCAGTCGCGCCAGAGCGCGCGCCGCGACCCGCGCCCGCCGCGCGGCGTCATGAACATGCGCGCGCAGGTCTGATTTCGCAGGCGCTTCGGCCCCCGGGACGGGCGTCACCGACCCCGCGATTCCAGGAGCCAACTCGTTGGTTGAAACGCTCATCGTGTCAGGGTATCCGGGTGTCCGAAATGAAGCTGCGCCAGGACTAACCTAGGCGGGTGACTGAGTTAGCCACGGTATGCGTCCTCGGTAGCGTCAACATGGATCTGACGTTGCGGGTAGACGAGCTGCCCGCCCCCGGAGCGACGGTACTGGCGACGTCGGCCATGCCCGCTCCAGGAGGTAAGGGCGCCAATCAGGCGGTGGCAGCGGCGCGCGCGGGCGCTGCGGTGCAGTTCATCGGCGCGGTCGGCTCCGACGGTGCCGCACCGATACTGCGATCGCACTTGGCGGACAACAACGTTGGCCTGGACGGACTCGTCGAGGTTGAGGGACCCAGCGGAATGGCCACCATCACCGTGGAGGACTCCGGCGAGAACTGCATTGTGGTGGCGCCGGGCGCCAACAGCGCCTTCACCCTGGACGAGAAGGTACACAAGGACATCATCTGCTCGCATGATGTGCTGCTGTGCCAGTTGGAAATCCCGGTGCAGGTGGCACTGACCGCTGCCCGATGGGCCGCCGCGGCCGGAAAGCAGTTCGTGCTCAACGCTTCTCCGGTACCCGAGCGCTCGCCTGATCTGGCGGAACTCGCCTTTCGCGCGAGCGTGGTGGTGGTCAACGAGACCGAGGCCCGATCCTGGTTGTACCCGTCGCGGCATCTGGTCACCACCCTGGGCGACGAGGGGTCGCGCTATCGCGGCCCGCACGGTGAGATCACGGTGCCGTCGTATCCGGTGCGGCCGCTCGACACCACCGGCGCCGGCGATGTCTTTGCCGGTGTACTGGCGGCCTGGTGGCCGCACGGCGCGGAGACCGCCCTACGACGTGCGAATGTGGCCGGCGCGCTGGCCACGCTGCGCTCGGGAGCCGGAAACTGTGCGCCGACTGCCGCGCGGATCGAGCTATCGCTCAAGGGGGCGTAAGTCAGCGAACGGTGATCACCGGGTTGCAGTAACGCCAGGCGTCACGCTCGTAGGTCAGGTACCAGTCGGACGTGGTGGTCTTGGGCGAATCATTGCCCCACACCGACGATGTGGTCACCGTGACCGTGGCGTTCTTGGCCTCGATGACGTTGATCTTGTCGATGTTGGTCACCGTCAGATGCGCGTTCTCACGCACCACCTGCACCGAGGCCTGCCGGAAGGCGGCGGCGTCCTTGCGCTTGGCCGCGTCGAGGAGCTGATCAAGCGTTTCCTGGGAGAGCTTGGGGAATTTGGCGTACAGGTCGCTGGGCTTGACGAAGTCATCCCAGGTAGGGATCCGCGACTCGCTGTTCGCGGTCTCCCGGTCACGGTACTTGTCGCAGGTCAAGTCGCCGATCTTGTTGGTATCGACGTCGTTGTACGCCTTCTCCCAGGCCCGCACATGCTCGGTTACCGCCTCACGGTTGGGTGCGGCGTGCGCCGCGGGCGCGCCAAGGGCAGCCAGCGCGCCAACCGCCGCCGTGACGGCGAGCATTCGGTTCATGGTTCCCTCCCCTGGCTACAGTGCGTCACACGACGTTATCGCCGTGTAGCCCGGTGTGCGTTACGTCGGCTAGCTGCGGGCACCCGGCGGGTTGCAGTCCAGCCACTTGCCGTTTTCCTTCACGAACTTGACGGTCTGCTGCTCACTTTTGGCCGGCTTGTCACCACCGGTCGTGGTGGTCACCGTCAGCTCCGCGGTGGCCTGGTCGCCCTTGATTTCGATGTCCTGAACTTCAGCCTTGACCACGATGAGCGACTTCAGCAGGTTGCGCATCGCCGTCTGATAGGCCGGCTCGTCCTGATTGACCAGACTGTCCACCACCGCACTGATGACATCGGGCGGCACCGTCGGGAATTTCTGCGACAACAATCCACGCAGCGCGTCGCCCGCGCCGGGCGCGGTGGCGATCTCCGGCGGAACGATCTCGTTCATCGCGGGGATGGGCGGTCCGCTCTGCGCCGTGGTGTCCCGATATTTGGCGCACTTGGTTTCGGCCAGCTTGGCGAAGTCGAAATTCGCGGCATAGGTGTTTTGCTGTTGAACCAGGTCATTGATCTGCTTCTCATCATGCACCGTGGCCAGCGCCTCGGCGTTGGGCTGACCGTCACCATCAACGGTTCGCGAACAACCCACACCGCCCAGCAACAGGGCCCCCACCAGCGCCGCTCCGGCCCATCTCCGGCAAACCATTACTACCCTCGCTCGTATAGATCACTTGCCTGCGAGCTAATTTCTATCAGTACAGATCAGCTCGTGCACCCTCACCGAGCAAACCTACCAGCCGGCGCGCCATGGAAATCGCGTTCGCCAGCGGCCCGGGCAGCCTTTCGGCAGACTGACTACTCGCCCGCCAGCGAGGCGTCCAGCAGGCCCTGGCGCCCCTGGCCGACGACGATCCCCTGCACGTTGTCCTGCTCGGGCACGGCGGTGCAGTCCTTCCACTCGTGGTCCTCACGAATCAAGTCCCAGCGCTGATTGCTGCTGTTGCCATCGACGCGGACGGCCACGACGGCCTGCGCTTTCTCGCCGGTGACGTCGACGCTCTTGACCCGATACGACAGCTTCGCGAACGAGCTCGACCACAGCTGGTGCCACGCGGCGTCCACCTCACCCTGGTCGGCGTCGGTGACCGCCTGCACGAACGCCTCGACGGCGGCACTGGACGCCATCGGGAAGATCTCTTTGGTCTTGGCGCGCAGTTTCTTGGCACTGGCGCCCTCGAGCCGGGTGACATCCGGTGGCGAGAACATCTGGCTGTGATCGGCCTCCACCTTGTCCCGGTAGTCCGTGCAGTAGGTGGCGGCGTACGCGGCGGCGTCAACGGCTTGCAGTGCCGTCAGCTGGCCGGCGATCAAGCTTCGAATTTGGGTCTCGGCGGTGTCGGGTGCGGCGTGTGCCGTCACCGTCACGCCGAATAATCCCAACATCAGTGCCACCGCGCTCACACAAGCGCTGACGATCCCCGCACTCCGGCCTGCCATGTGATCCCTCCCGCACCAAGCCCGGGGCACGCCCCCGAAGCTGTGAACCAGCTGAACGTTTCTATCAGGCGGGGTTGCGATGTGCCACTGTTTCGGGCAACTGCGCGAAGCGATCAGGTTACAAGGTCGTCGGCGTGTACGGCAGGGCGCCGCAGGTCCTCGGGAAGTTCGTTGGTGGAGCGGCCCAGCATCGTCGCCAATTCGGCGACGTCATAAGCGACCACGCCCCGGCCGACCATAGTGCCGGCAGCGTCGCGAAGCTCAACGACATCGCCTCCGTGGAAGCGCCCGGACACCTCGGTGATCCCGGCCGGCAGCAAGGAGCGGCGCGACGCCACCACCGCACGCACCGCGCCGGCGTCCAGCGTCAGCGAGCCGGTGGCTTCGGCGGCGTAACGCACCCAGAACTTGCGGGCCGACATGCGCTGCGGCCGCGCGGCGAAAACTGTTCCGCACGAGCCGTCGCCGAGTGCCGCCGCCGCCTCTGTCGCCGAGGCCAACAACACCGGGACACCGGCGTCGGAGGCCAGCAGCGCCGAGGACAGCTTCGAGGCCATTCCCCCGGTGCCACGTGCCCCGCCGGGGCCGGCGATCACGTCGGCCAGGTCCTCGGGTCCACTGACGTCAGAGATGAAGCGCGCATTACCCTTTCGCGGGTCAGAGTCATAGAGACCGTCGATATCGGAAAGCAGCACCAGCGCGTCGGCACCCACCAGATGTGCGACGAGCGCCGAGAGTCGGTCGTTGTCTCCGAAACGAATCTCGTTGGTGGCCACGGTGTCGTTCTCGTTCACGATGGCCACCGCGTGCAGTGCCGTCAACCTGTCGAGGGTGCGTTGCGCATTGGTGTGATGCACGCGCATCGAAATGTCATGTGCGGTCAGCAGTACCTGGCCCACGGTGCGCTCATAGCGCGCGAAGGCCGCGCTCCAGGCGCCGATGAGCGCGACCTGGCCCGCACTGGCCGCCGCCTGTTTGGTGGCCAAATCTGTTGGGCGCTTGGTCAGTCCGAGCGGCACCATACCCGCCGCGATTGCCCCGGAGGACACGATCACCACATCGGATCCGGCCTTCATCCGGCCCTCGATGACCTCGACGAGGTACTCCATCCGGTCGGCGCTGAAGGTCCCCGACTCATCGGTGAGCGCCGCGGTCCCGACCTTCACCACGACGGTGCGCGCCGATCGAATTGCTTGGCGCGCCTGCGCACCCGCGCTGGATGTCGCCGACTTCGCGGCTCCGGAACTCACTCGGGTTCCACTTGCCCGCGGCGCACCCGTCGGGCCTGGCGGCGCTCGGCCGCGCCTACTCGATCGATCTTGTCGATACGCGCGTCGGTGCCGCGCCCGCTCAGGGTCACGTCAACGCCCGCCGGCGTCTGCGGCTCCCAATCGAACGTCATCTCACCGATGGTGACGGCACAACCGGGCTGCGCACCGAGCTTGAGCAGCTGGTCTTCGACACCCAGGCGGGCCAGTCGGTCGCCCAGATAACCGACGGCCTCGTCGTTTTCGAAATTGGTCTGGCGAATCCAGCGTTCGGGGCGCACACCACGCACCACAAAGCCACCGGGGTTGTCCGGATCCGGAGAGACGGTGAATCCACTCTCATCGACAGGGATGGGCCGGATCACCGGACGGGTCTTGACGGGTTCGGGCCGGGCCGCGCGGGCCGCCTCGATCATCTCCCACAGCGCGAATGTCAACGGCCGCAGTCCGTCCCGGGTCAACGTCGACACCTTGAAGACCGGCCAGCCACGCTTAGAGACCTCTTCGGTGACGAAGTCGGCAAGTTCGTCGGCCTCGGGCACGTCGATCTTGTTGAGCACTACCGCCCGGGGCCGATCGGCCAAATCGCCGAGCACAGAATCGGCTTGCAGTGTGGGCTGGTACCGCGCCAACTCGTCTTCCAGCGCGTCGATATCGGAGACGGGATCGCGGCCGGGTTCCAGCGTCGCGCAGTCGACGACGTGGACGAGCACCGCGCAGCGCTCGATATGCCGCAGGAATTCCAGGCCCAGGCCGCGCCCATCGGCGGCACCGGGAATAAGCCCAGGGACATCAGCCATCACGAAGGAGTTCTCGCCGGTGGTCACCACTCCGAGATTGGGCACCAGCGTGGTGAACGGGTAGTCGGCGATCTTCGGCTTGGCGGCCGAAAGCACCGAGACCAGCGAGGATTTACCCGCCGACGGGAATCCGACCAGACCCACATCGGCGACAGTTTTCAGTTCCAGCGTGAGGTCGACTTCGGCGCCCGCCTCGCCCAGCAAGGCGAATCCGGGTGCCTTGCGGGCACGAGATGCCAACGCCGCATTGCCCAATCCACCGCGGCCACCCGCGGCGGCATCGAAGCGCGCGCCCGCACCGACCAAATCGGCAAGGATGCGACCGTCATCATCGAGGACGACGGTGCCGTCGGGCACCCTGAGAATCAGGTCATCGCCGTTGGCGCCGTTGCGGTGGGCTCCCATGCCCTGAGTGCCGTTGGGCGCCTGCACATGCGGATGGAAGTGAAAGTCCAGCAGGGTATGCACCTGCGGATCCACCTCGAGGATCACGCTGCCGCCACGACCGCCGTTTCCACCGTCGGGCCCGCCGAGCGGCTTGAACTTTTCGCGGTGTACCGAGGCACAGCCGTGACCGCCGGTACCTGCCTTGGCATGGATGACAACGCGGTCAACAAAACGAGGCATCTGGGGCCTCCTTCAACTGTTCTGTGTTCGGTCAATGCCGAACACAGAACATCAATTAAGCGTCGACCGGGAGGATGTTGACGACCCGGCGACCGCGACGGGCGCCGAATTCCACGGTGCCCGCAGAGGTCGCGAACAGGGTGTCGTCGCCGCCACGGCCGACATTCACGCCGGGGTGGAAGTGGGTGCCGCGCTGGCGCACCAGGATCTCGCCGGCCTTGACGACCTGGCCGCCGAACCGCTTGACGCCGAGGCGCTGCGCGGCGGAATCGCGACCGTTGCGCGAGCTGGACGCGCCCTTCTTGTGTGCCATTAGTGGAGGCTCCCTAGTCTTGTCTGTTCTTTGCCCGAGGGGCTCGTCACTTGATTCCGGTGACCTTGAGCACGGTCAGCCGCTGACGGTGACCCTGCCGCTTGTGGTAGCCGGACTTGTTCTTGAACTTGTGGATGCGGATCTTCGGGCCCTTGGTGTGCTCGACGATCTCGCCGGTCACCGCGACCTTGGCCAACTTGTCGGCTTCGGTGGTGACAGTGGCGCCGTCCACGACCAGGGCAACGGGCAGCTGCACCGAGGAGCCGGGCTCCGAGTCGATCTTCTCGACCTTCACCAGGTCGCCGACGGCAACCTTGTACTGCTTGCCACCGGTCTTGACGATTGCGTAGGTCGCCATCGTTGCGTCTACCTCTGCTCTGCTGTTCGAACGCGCGCAACCAGGTCGGTTGACGCATCTGGATCGTGGGGTGGGCCCGCTTCGTTGATTCACTGGGCCGCATGCCGCGGGCCGGAGGCCTCGCGACAACTGCTCAAGGCTACTTGACCAGCAGCCTAAGGGTCAAACCGGCTCGCGGAGCTGCACAGCCGGCGACCCTCAGGTTGCTGCCTAGTGCTCGACCGGGGGCCCCGCGGCGCGCGCCGCGGACCGTCTGCGCCGGGGCCTGGTGGGCGCCTCAGCAGCCGGTTCGGGTACCACCACCGGCGCCTCGGGCTCAGCAGCGGCAACCTCGGGCTCAGGGAAAGTGACCTCCGGCACGCTTTCGGTGTCCGGTTCCGGCGCGGTATCGCTGTCGGCCGGAGCGGCCCCGGATTCCGCCTCGGGAGCGGCCGGTGTCTCCGCGTTGTCGACGGCCTCGACAATCTCCTCGACCTCGTCGGTCGTGTCATTGTCCAGCACGTCCTCGACTAGCTCGCCGTCTTCGTCATCCTCGGGATGCCCGTTGGCTGCCGCCATCGCCTTGAACATCGGGTGCTCGCCCTGTGGATGTGAGGGCGTGCGCGACACCACGACCTCTTCGGCCTTGCCCTTGCGGGATCGCTTGGCCCGCCGTCCGGTTTCGGCCTTCTTGACTCCTCCGGGCGCGGCACCCGCGTTGTCGACAGGGTCGACGTGCAACACGATCCCCCGGCCCGCGCAATGGCTGCAGGTCGAGGAGAACGCCTCGATCAGGCCCGTGCCCAGCTTCTTGCGGGTCAGCTGCACCAACCCCAGCGAGGTCACCTCGGACACCTGATGGCGGGTGCGGTCGCGGCCCAGCGCTTCGGTGAGACGCCGCAGCACCAGATCGCGGTTGGATTCGAGCACCATGTCGATGAAGTCGATGACCACGATTCCGCCGACATCGCGCAGACGCAGCTGCCGCACGATCTCTTCGGCGGCTTCCAGGTTGTTGCGGGTGACGGTTTCTTCCAGGTTGCCGCCGGCGCCGGTGAATTTTCCGGTGTTGACGTCGACCACCGTCATGGCCTCGGTGCGGTCGATCACCAGGGTGCCGCCCGAGGGCAACCACACCTTGCGATCGAGCGCCTTGGCCAGCTGCTCATCGATGCGGTGCACCGTGAACACGTCCGGCCCCCCGGCGCCCTCATACCGCTCGATTCGCGAAAGCAAATCGGGGGCAACGGTTTTCACATAGTCGTCGATGGTTTCCCAGGCGGCGTCGCCCTCGATGGTGAGCTTGGAGAAGTCCTCGTTGAACAGGTCGCGGACCACCTTGACCAGCACATCGGGCTCTTCGTAGAGAGCCATGGCGGCACCGGACGCCTTGGACGTGAGATCGGTCGCGCTCTGTTCGATGCCCTGCCACTGCTCCTGCAGCCGCTGCACATCGGCGCGAATGTCCTCTTCCCGCACCCCCTCCGAGGCGGTGCGAATGATGACACCGGCGTCCGACGGGACGATGTCGCGCAGGATTTCCTTGAGCCGCTGCCGTTCGGTATCGGGAAGCTTGCGACTGATTCCGGTCGACGAGGCACCCGGCACGTACACCAGATAGCGACCCGCCAGCGAGATCTGTGTGGTGAGCCGGGCTCCCTTGTGGCCCACCGGGTCCTTGCTGACCTGAACCAGCACGTAGTCACCGGACTTGAGAGCCTGCTCGATCTTGCGGTTGGAACCGCCCAGACCCGCGGCGTCCCAGTTGACCTCACCGGCGTACAGCACACCGTTGCGACCACGGCCGATGTCAACGAAGGCCGCCTCCATGGAGGGCAGCACGTTCTGCACGACACCGAGGTAGATGTTGCCCACCAAGGAAGCCGACGCGGCCGATGTCACGAAGTGCTCGACCAGCACCCCGTCCTCGAGGACGGCGATCTGCGTGTAGCGGGCACCCTCATGCGGTGACTCCGTGCGGGTCTTGTCCCGCACCACCATCACCCGGTCAACTGCCTCGCGCCGGGCCAGGAACTCCGCCTCGGTGAGGATCGGGGGACGGCGCCGTCCGGCGTCGCGTCCGTCACGGCGGCGCTGACGCTTGGCCTCCAGGCGCGTGGACCCGGAAATGCCCTGAATCTCGTCGCCTCGCTCGGCGCGCGGCTTGCGCTCGTGCACAACAGTATTCGGCGGATCGTCATCCGACGGGCCATCGCCATCGTCACCGCTTCCGGCCTTGCGACGGCGCCGACGGCGCCGACGGCGGCTGGCGCCCTCGGGTGTGTCACCGTCCTCGGCATTCGACTCGTCGCCCTCGGCGGCCGACGAATCACCCTCGGCGCTCTCGGCAGCTTCGTCACCCTCGGTGGCGTCGCCATTCTCGGCGGCGTCGTCACCGGATTCTTCTGCGCCTTCGCCACCGGCCTGCTCGCCACGGCCACGGCCACGGCCACGGCGTCCCCGCCGTCTCCGGCGTGCGGGGCGATCGCCGTCGCCCTCACCGTCGGCGTCCGCGTCGGAATCGTCGCCCTCACCGGCGTCCTCATCCACGTCCTCGGCCTTCTCGGCACGGACGGGCGCGGGGCGTTCCTGTGGTTCGGGGGCCTGCGGCGCCACGAACAGCGGACCGTAGTCGTAGGCGGTGGGGCTGGGCGCGGCCGGCGCCGGCACCGCCGCGGCCTCGATCGCCGTCGCCTCAGCGATCAGGATCGGTGTGGTCGGCGGATTGTCTGGGTCCTCGGCCGGTCCGGCCGTGACGGCGGGCGCTTCCTCGGTGGCAACCGGGGCCGGGGGCTCGGCAGCAACCGGGGCTGCCGGGGTCTCGGCGACTACAGGTGCCTGCTCGGCGGCCTCGGCCTCGTTGGCCAGTGCCTCGCGAACCTTCGCCGCGTCCTGCTTGTCCACATTCGAGTGCGGGCTGCGGGCGCGGCCGTCCAGCTTGGACAGCGCGTCGAGCACGCGGCGTGTGGAGGTGCCGAGTACGCGTGCGAGGGAATGCACCCTCAGCTTCTCGGGTAGTTCGCCCTGCTCAGCAGGGGCTGGCGGGGTGTCCGGCGCTAGCGCGGCGGGTTCCCCTTCTGGAGCGCTGGTGTGTAGGTCTTCTGGTAGCTCATAGTCGGCCACTTATTCTCCTCAAGCCCCCGGGCGCGTCGTCAGACGCGGCCACGCGAGGGCTTTCTCTCTATGTACCCGGGCTAGGTCCGGGTTTGTGGTGGTCTCGCTCCGAGCGATCCGTAGCTGCGAAACCGCAGTTCCGAACCCACCCGGTGCCTGGCTGGAATGATGGCTTGACGTGCTGCAATGGTGATCGCGCTCGCCGTGTCGTCATTCGGGTCGGTGGCTGGCCGGTTGTGGCCGCATGTGCCGTGACCCACATTCAGTATCCCATACGAATCAGGTAGCGGGGACCAAGACACAAACCCGCCCTATCAGGGGGCCCACATATGTAATCGAGTGTGCGGTTTACGTCGAAATTCCGGGAGGAACCGACGCAAACCGCACACTCGTGGGTTTCAGATCAGGTCGATTGGGTCAGAGCGCGGGGAACCAGAGCGCGATCTCGCGGGCCGCCGACTCGGGCGAATCCGAGCCGTGCACCAGGTTCTCCTGGGTCTCCAGCGCGAAGTCGCCGCGGATGCTGCCGGTAGCGGCCTTCTCCACCGGATCGGTGCCACCGGCGATCTGGCGGAACGCGGCGATGGCACGCGGGCCTTCCAGCACCGCCGCCACCAGCGGACCCGAGGTGATGAATTCGAGCAGCGAGCCGAAGAACGGCTTCTCTGCGTGCTCCGCGTAGTGGGCCCGGGCCGTCGCGTCATCGACGTTCTTCAGCTCGAGCGCGGCCAGTGTCAGGCCCTTGCGCTCGATGCGATTCAACACCTCACCCACAAGTCCGCGTCGCACACCATCGGGCTTGATCAAAACCAGAGTCCGCTCAGTCACGGGCGACAGCCTACTGGTCGGTAGCGCGGCCCCGCTGACCCGGCAGCTCCCCACGGCTCTGACGGTCACGGACCTGGTTGCGCATGTACCAGATGAGCAACCAGACGCCGAGGAACAGCAGACCCACAAAGCCGATCGCGGCGTTGATGAAGAACCCCGCGACGAGAACCAGCTGCAGTGCCAGATTGGCCTGCAGCGCCCAGGGCCGGCCCTGCATGCCGCACAGCAGGACCATCAGGACGACGACGCCGATGAGGAATGTCAGCGAGAGCGGGGAGAGCCCGCCGCCCACCATCTTCACCACCGGGATGGCCAGCAGCACCACGATCGTCTCGAGGATGAGCGTGCCCGCCATGACGCCGCGGAAACTCCGCCACGGATCCGGTGGAGCCGCGGCGCCGGGTTCGATTCCATCCTCGGCGTTGCTCACTGCGGGTCCTTTCCGAACAGGGTCCGTGCGGCGCCCGCGGTCACGACCGATCCGGTGATGACGATGCCGGTACCGGCGAACCCCTCCGCTCCCCCGTCCTCGGCGGCCTCCTCCACCATCGCGGTAGCGGTCTCGATGGCGTCGAGCAGGGTGGGCGCCACCACGACGCGATCCTCTCCGAACAGCTCGAGAGCGATACCCGCCAGCGCGTCGGTCTCCATGGCACGGGGAGAACCGTTGTGTGTCACCACGATCTCGTCGAATGCCGGCTCAAGCGCGGCGAGGATGCCGGCGACGTCCTTATCGCCCATCACGCTGATGACCCCGACCAGACGCCGGAAATCGAACTCCGACTGCAAGGTCTCGGCCAGCGCGGCGGCGCCGTGTGGATTGTGTGCGGCGTCCAGGAAAACCGCGGGCGCGCTACGCACCCGCTCCAGACGCCCGGGGACGATCACCGAGGCGAATCCAGCGCGTATCGCCTCGATGTCGAGCTGACGGTCGGCGCCTGCCCCGAAAAACGCCTCGACCGCGGCGAGCGCCACCGCCGCGTTGTGCGCCTGATGCTCACCGTGCAGCGGCAGGAAGATCTCCGAGTACACCCCGCCCAGGCCCTGTAATTCCACGAGTTGGCCGCCGACGGCGACCTGCCGGGACAGCACCGCGAACTCCGAGCCCTCGCGCGCGACGGCCGCGTCGGCTTCCACCGTTTGGCGCAGCACCACCTCCATGGCTTCGGGGGCCTGCTGGGCGATAACGGCAACCGTATCGGGACCGGCCTCACCGGTCATCGCATCGGGCTTGTGCCGCTTGATGATTCCGGCCTTCTCGTTGGCGATTGAGGCTAGGTCCGGCCCGAGGAACTCCACGTGGTCGATGCCGATGGGGGTGATGACGGCAACCGGGGCGTCGACGATGTTGGTGGCGTCCCAGCGTCCACCGAGCCCGACCTCCACCACCGCGATGTCGACGGGCGCATCCGCGAACGCGACGAAGGCCATGGCGACAAGCACTTCGAACTTGCTCATCGCCGGACCGCCCTGCTCCTGCGATTGCTTGTCCACCAGCTCGACGAACGGTTCGATCTCGGAATAGATCTCCACGTACTTCGCCGGTGAGATCGGTTGTCCGTCAATGGCAATCCGCTCAACAGCGGATTGCAGATGCGGGCTGGTGGTGCGACCGGTACGCCGGTGCAGTGCCGTCAACAACGCGTCTATCATCCGCGTCACCGAGGTCTTGCCGTTGGTACCCGCGACGTGGATGCACGGATACGCACGCTGGGGCGAGCCCAGCAGTTCCATCAACGCCACGATGCGGTCGGTCGACGGTTCGATCTTGGTTTCGGGCCAGCGTTGATCGAGCAGATACTCGATCTGCAGCAGTGCCGCGATCTCGTCGGGCGAAGGCTCCGAACTCAGCGGCTCGCTCACACCAGCCCCGCCAGCCGCGCCGTGATCCGCTCGACCTCTTCGGTGGCCACCTGCTGACGGGCCCGGATCTTCTCCACGACCGCATCCGGCGCCTTGGCCAGAAACGCGTCATTGCCCAGTTTGCTTGTGGTTCCTTCGAGTTCCTTGCGCGCGGCGGCAAGATCCTTCTCCAGCCGTCGGCGTTCAGCCTCGACGTCCACGGTGCCCGAGGTGTCGACCTCAACGGTCACGGTGGCACCGGTCAACCGGACCTCCACCGAAGCGGTGGGACTGAAGCCGTCCTCTGCCGGGGTCAACCAGGCCAGTGACGTCACGGCGGCGAGCTGGCCGTCCAGCCCCGCCTCGGTGACACCCGAGAGCCTGGCCGCGACCTTCTGCCGGTCGCCCAGACCCTGGTCGCTACGGAATCTGCGGACCTCGGTAACCAGCTTCTGCATATCGGCAATGCGCTGTGCAGCAGTGCCATCCAGCTCAATACCCGATCCGGCCGGCCAGGCAGCGATCACCACCGACTCCTGGCCGGTAACCGACTTCCACAACACCTCGGTGACGAACGGGATCACCGGATGCAGCAACCGCAGCACGGTGTCCAGCACGGTGGCCAGCACAATGCGGGTGCTCTCGGCGCGGTCGGCCATTTGCACCTTGGCCAATTCCAGGTACCAGTCACAGAACTCGTCCCAGGCGAAGTGGTACAGCGCCTCGCAGGCCACACTGAATTCGTACCGGTCGAACGCGCCATCCACCTCGGCCCGCACCTGTTCGAGCCGGCCCAGAATCCATCGGTCGGCGTCGGTGAGTTCGGCGGCGTCGGGCAGCTCGCCCAGCGCGGCACCGTTCATCAACGCGAATCGGGTGGCGTTGAACAGCTTTGTGGTGAAGTTGCGCGAGGCACGGGCCGCGTCCTCGCCGATGGACAGGTCGCCACCGGGGCTGGCTCCGCGCGCCAGGGTGAAGCGCAGCGCGTCGGCGCCGAACATCTCCACCCAGTCCAGCGGGTCGATGCCGTTGCCCTTGGACTTACTCATCTTCTGGCCGAACTGATCGCGGATCAGGCCGTGCAGGAAGACGTTGTCGAAGGGCACCTTGCCGCCATGCAGCGCGGGGTCGTCGGCCACGAAGGTACCGAACATCATCATCCGCGCCACCCAGAAGAAGATGATGTCGTATCCGGTGACGAGAACGCTTGTGGGATAGAACTTCTCCAACTCCGGCGTGGCTTCGGGCCACCCCATGGTGGAGAACGGCCAGAGTGCCGAGGAGAACCAGGTGTCGAGCACGTCGGGGTCCTGCTCGTAGCCCTCGGGGGCGGTCTCGTCGGGTCCCAGACACACGATCTCGCCGTCGGGGCCGTGCCAGATGGGGATGCGGTGGCCCCACCACAGCTGACGAGAGATGCACCAGTCGTGCATGTCGTCAACCCAGGCGAACCAGCGCGGCTCCAGGCTGGCCGGGTGAATCACGGTGTCACGGTTGCGGACCGCGTCGCCGGCGGCCTTGGCCAGCGACTCGACCTTGACCCACCACTGCAGGGACAGGCGCGGCTCGATGGGTTCACCCGAGCGTTCGGAGTGCCCGACGCTGTGCAGGTAGGGGCGCTTCTCGGCAACGATGCGGCCCTGCTCGGCCAGCGCCTCACGCACCTTGACCCGCGCCTCGAATCGGTCCATGCCGTCGAATTGCGTTCCGCTGTCACAGATCCGGCCGTGAATGTCCATGATGGTCGGCATCGGCAGGTTGTGCCGTAGCCCGATCTCGAAGTCATTCGGGTCGTGGGCGGGCGTGACCTTGACTGCGCCGGTACCGAATTCCGGATCGACATGGTTGTCGGCCACGATCGGGATGCTGCGGTCCTGGAACGGATGCGGAAGCTCGGTACCGACGAGATGCCGGTAGCGCTCGTCATCGGGATGCACCGCGATCGCGGTGTCACCCAGCATCGTCTCCAGACGAGTGGTCGCCACCACCAGGTGCGGCTCGCTGTCGTCGAGAGAGCCGTACCGGAACGAGACCAGCTCGCCCTCGACCTCGTCGTACTTGACCTCTAGGTCCGATATCGCGGTCTTCAGCTCGGGTGACCAGTTGACCAGCCGTTCCGCGCGGTAGATCAGTCCAGCGTCGAAGAGCTTCTTGAAGATGGTGCGCACCGCGCGGGACAGGCCCTCGTCCATGGTGAACCGGTCGCGGCTCCAGTCCACACCGTCACCGAGACGACGCATCTGCCCGCCGATGGTGCCGCCGGACTCGCGCTTCCAGTCCCACACCTTCTCGATGAACAGCTCGCGGCCGAAGTCCTCTTTGGTCTTGCCATCGGCGGCCAGCTGCTTTTCCACCACGCTCTGGGTGGCGATGCCGGCGTGGTCCATGCCGGGCAGCCACAGCACCTCGTAGCCCTGCATGCGTTTGCGGCGGGTGAGCGCGTCCATGAGGGTGTGGTCGAGCGCATGGCCCATGTGCAGGCTGCCCGTCACGTTCGGGGGCGGGAGCACGATCGAGTAGCCAGGCTTGTCGCTGGACGGGTCGGCGGTGAAATATCCGGCGTCCACCCAGCCCTGATAGAGATCCGCCTCTACCGCTCCCGGATCCCATGAGGTGGGCAGGGAGCTGGCGGCGTTCGTATCAGGGCTTTGGGTCACCCATCAGATTCTAGGGTTGCCGGTCCAGTCCGATTTTCACGGGCATTTGGGGCGATCGGCACCGCTTACGCATCGAGCGCGAGCCTGGCGCGGATTTCGGGGCCGATTTCCGCGTCACGCTCGCACTCGATGGAGGTGGGACGCCATATGACGGAACGACCCGGGCCCTGGGGCGCCGGGTCGTTCCGATTGAGATTGCGTGGCTACTTCTTGCCGCCGAGCAGTCCGCCGAGGATGCTGCCGAGAGCGTCGCTGCCGCCCTTGCTGCCGAGCACGCTGCCCAGGATGCTGCCGAGCGGGTTGTTTCCACCCGAGGACGCACCGCCGCCGACGGCGCTGCCCAGGATGTTGCCGAGGATGTCGCCGATGCCGCCACCGCTGGCCGCGGGCGCCTCTGCGGGCGCGGCCGCCGCGCCGCCGCCGGTGAGCTTCTTGGCGACGAACGCCAGCACGATCGGGGTCAGGATCGGCAGCAGCTGCTTGATGAGGTCGCTGTTACCGGCGCCGGCACCGGCCAGCTTGGCGGCGACATCGTCCGCGTTGTTGTCGCCGAACAGCGAAGCTACTACCGCGTTGCCCGCGTGCTGATCGACGTCCTCGACGTTGACGCCGCCGTCGAGGAGGGTGCTCGGTGCGTTGTTGACATTGGCCTGCAGATCGGCAGCCTTGTCGGGATCGTCGGCGTTGGCCTGCAGTCCGCCCACCAGCAGCGGGACCACGGACTTGATCGCCTTGTCGGCCGTCTCGTTGTCGACCCCGAGCTTCGCTGCGATCTGTTCGGTGGGGATCTCGTTGAGCAGCTCGTCGAGTGTGGCCATGGGTCTCCTCCTAGATATCTGGGGTTTGGTGAACCTTAGCCAAGCAGATCAGCCCCGAGTGAACGAATGCCGAACATCACAACCCCAGACCCTTTACCGCTGTGGGGTCCACCCATAACGTCAAGCTATGAGCGACCACATCGCCGTGGTTGGCGCCGGGATTGCCGGTCTTGCCACCGCAGTCGCGATACAGCAGTCCGGACGTGACGTCGTGGTTCTCGACGACCGTGACGGCGCCTCAACCGGTTACGCAATCACATTGTGGCCCAATGCATTAGCGGCATGCGACGCCCTCGGCGTCGGTGATGAAGTACGCGCCGCGAGCGCGCGGGTCGAGGCCGGAACCATGCGCTGGCACGACGGGCGAGTTCTGCGAGAACCCCCGAGTGGGCAGTTCACCGAGGCCGTCGGCGAGCCCGTTGCGGTCACCGACCGCAATCAACTCCTGGCGATTCTGGCCGATCGACTGGCACCGGGAACCGTCCGCTACGGCGCACGGGTGAGCAACGTTCGGGACGGTCTGCACGGGACCTCTGTCGAGCTGGCCGACGGGCAATCGCTCACCGCCGCCGCGGTCATCGGCGCCGACGGGGTCGGATCCCTCGTGGCGCAGTATCTCAACGGGCCGCTGGCGTTCCGGTACGCCGGCTACACGGCCTGGCGCGGCATAGCCGATGTCCCCATTCCGGACGAGCTGGCCGGCCTCACCGTGGGACCGGGTGTCGAGTTCGGGCACCTCCCCCTTTCCGGTGGACGCACCTACTGGTTTGCCGCCGAACGATCCATGGAAGCCCAACGCGCCCATGATGGCGAAATCGAGTACTTGGCAAAGAAATTCGGGGAATGGGCCGACCCCATCCCCCGCCTGCTCAGTCAGAGCAGAGAGTCCTCAGTGCTGCGCGGCGACATCTACGACCGCGGCCGCCTGCGACGAGTCACCGGCGGGCGGGTTGTACTGGTGGGCGATGCGGCACATCCCATGCGGCCGCATCTGGGCCAGGGCGGCTGTCAATCACTGGAGGACGCCGTGGTGCTCAGCGCCGCGGTGTCCGAACGTTCCTCTCTGCCAAGCGCTTTCCGCGAGTACGCGCGGCGGCGAAAGTCACGGACCCGCACCGTGGTCAACCGGAGCCGTCAGATCGGCAACGCGACCTTCGCCCGGCCCGCGGCATTGGGCGGACTGCTCACCCGGGCCTCCGCCCGCATACCGGCGGCGGTGTTCTGGCGGCAGTTGCGCAACATCGCCGGGTATAACGCCAGCGATCTCACGGTCCACCCCTAGGATTTCCCTGTGTCTGACCTCGGGCCCAACCCCACAGCCAGTGCCAGCCTCAAGGATTTCTGCATCGACGCGACGATGCCGGTGCCCGTCGCCAAGTTCTGGGCCGCGGCCATCGGCGGCGAGGTCGACGTCGATGAGGCCGGCGAGGCCTTCATCCGGCGCGGCAAGGCCGTCGATATCTGGGTCAACCGGGTGCCGGAGCCCAAGAGCGTCAAGAATCGGGTGCATTTCGATGTCTACACCCGCGCCGTGGCCGACCTCGTCGCATTGGGCGGGACGCTGTTAGAAGAGCACGAACCGGACCGAGTGGTGATGGCTGACGTCGAGGGCAACGAGTTCTGCGCGTTCCTCGACCCGGATCTCGAAAGCGATACGCCCGCAAGCCTGTTCGCAGTGTGTACCGATAGCGATAAGCCCGTCGAGATCGCCCGGTGGTGGCACGGTCTCGTGGGTGGCACGCTCACCCCCGGCCCCGACGGGACGTTGCGCTGGTTGCGCGGCGGCGCCGGTTGGGACGATCTGATCTGGAAGTTCGTCCGGGTTGCCGACGAGCGGGTGGTGAAGAACCGCTGGCATTGGGACGTGCGTGCCGACGCCGCCGAACTGGTGCATGACGGCGCCCGGGCACTGCGCGGGCCCGACACGGACATCCGCTGGACCGTGCTGACCGACCCGGACGGCAACGAGTTCTGCGCTTTCGGTTAGGCCGCCTTGCCCGCCTTCGGTTAGGCCGCCTTGCCCGGCGTCGCCAACGCCGCCGCGATGGCTGTCGTCAAGGGAACCGACAGCACCAGCGCGATACCGCCTACCGCGGACCGGGCGATCTCGATCGCCACCCCCTCGCTGGTCAACACGTCCCCCAGGGAGCGATTGGCGACACTGAACAGCAGCATGAGCGGTAGCGAGTTACCGGCGTACGCCAACACCAGCGTGTAGACGGTGCTCGCGATGTGATCGCGCCCCACCCGCATCGCTCCCAGGAATACATCCCTGCGGCTGGAGCCGTCGCCCAGCTCTGCCAATTCGTAGACCGTCGACGCCTGGGTGACCGTGACGTCGTTGAGCACACCGAGCGAGCCGATGATGAAACCGGCGAGCAACAGCCCGGAGATCGAGACCCCACCCATGTATGCGGCGACTTCGTTGTTCTGTTCATCGGACAACCCGGTCAGATGGGTCAATCCGATGACACCCCAAGACAGCCCGGCCGCAAGCAACATCGCCGTGAGGGTGCCCAGTAGGGCCGCACTGGTACGCATGCTCACGCCGTGCGCCAGATAGATGACCACAAAGAGGATCGTGGCCGACGCGACCAGTGCCAGCGGTAGTGCCGGACCACCGTCACGCAGAGCCGGTAGCAGGAAAACGGCAAGTACCAGGAAGGCGACCAGGATGCCCACCAAGGCGCGCAACCCACGCCAGCGCGCCACCAGGCAGATGACTATCGCGAAGGCCGCGGCAACGGCGACCAACGGCCAGGTGCGTTCATAATCGTAGAAGCTGTAACTGGTCGCACCCTGCGCGTCGACCTGCCGGGTAATCCGGATGTGTTCTCCGGCAGCAAGACTCGGTTGTCCACCCCCGACGGTGAATTCCAGCTGAGTCTTGGCACCGGAGTTCGGGCCAGAGGTGATGGCGATCAGGTCGAGTGCACATGTCGATTCCGGCGTCTGCCCGGCCGCGGGGTCGGCGGTGAGCACCTGTCCTGTTGACGTGCTGCCGCATTCCCCGAGGCGCGTGGACAGCACCGTGCCCGATTCGGTGGTTACCGCACCGCCGTGGGCATTCTGATACGGCAGCGGGATGTCCACTGTGCGATGCTCCGGCCACAAGGCCACCAACCCGACGAGAACCGCGATACCCATCGCGGCGAGCAAGCCCACCACGATCCGGGCAGCAGTGGAACCGAAGGGCGCCGGACCCGTCGGCATCGCGTGGGAATGGGTATGTGAATGCGACACGACTGTCAGGGTAGAGGTGGCAACGTGGCCAGGTCCGCCGCTGTGTTCACGTTCACGATCCATCTCGGATCGGAAATCGAAATTCGTTGGGCACCAACGCGCTCGATGAGTGCGCCGAGCCTGCGTTCGCCGGCCGAAGCCAATTCATCAACGGTGTCGCATAGGCCTACGTCATAGACGGCGGCTAGGTAGTGATCCCGGCCTGCGGCGGTGGCCAGGACAATGCGATCCTGACCGGCCTCCAGCTCATCGATGAGGGCCGGGGCAACCAGGGGCATATCGACGGCGCACACGAAGGCGCGACCAGCCCCCCTCTCTGCCGCGGCCCGCAGACCCTGCCCCAGCGCCACCAACGGGCCCTGCCCGGGCTCCGGGTCGTCGATCACGATGGCTTCCATATCCGCAAGGTCCTGACCGTGGGCCCGCACCACGATCACCGGCGCGCAGCGCGCGCTAACCGTCTCCACGATGCGCCCCGCCAGAGTCTGCCCACCCCAGCGGATGGACGCCTTGTCACGCCCCATGCGGCGAGACGCCCCGCCGGTCAGCACCACCGCCGCGAGTCGGGTCATGGAAGCACGGTACGCACAAACGCCAACACGCCACCACGAAGCGGGTATCCGCTCGTGGTGGCGTGTTGGGGGGTTCTGTGTTCTTGGGCTTAGCCGCGCCGTCCGCAGACGGGCCATGCGCCGATCCCCTGGCGGGACAGCACGTTCTCGGCAACCCGGATCTGCTCCTCGCGCGAGGCAAGGTGCGGGGAGCCGGAGCCGCCGTTGGCACGCCAGGTCCCCAGGTTGAACTGCAGACCGCCGTAGTAGCCGTTTCCGGTGTTGATCCCCCAGTTGCCACCGGACTCGCACGCGGCGATGGCATCCCAGTTGACCGGATCCGCACTCGCTGTTCCAGCCAGTGCCATCGGAGCCGCGACAAGCGCAGGGGCCATGGCCCAAAGGACGGCGCGGGTGGTGAGCGTTTTGCGGATGTACTTCATGTCTTTCCTCTCGCCGGGCACGCACCGACCACTACCCGCGTGCGGATTACCGCCGCGGGCTCTGGCACGCCTCCACAGAGGCGGACATCTTCGTCGGATCGCGCCGTCTCGGTCGGGCGCGACAAGGGAGGCGGCTGCGGCCTCACCGGCTCGTGGTGGCCGGCGGCCAGCGACCGCCAGGCGGCGTTACTGGCCCCATTTACACACAGGGTTCACGGTTCGGAGTTTTGCTCCGATTTGTTGACGATCGGACCGTACGGAACGATTCGGCGAAAGTCACTTCACGACACGCGGATACCAAACCAATAACGAAACAATTACAGACCCAATTTTTAGCGACTAACCCCAGGTCGCTTAGGAAATTCTCAGGTTCTCTTAGAGTCGCTCCCACCTGGTATTAGTGAGCCAGATCACGCAGAATTTGTGAGCCGGACCACGAATGTGGCAAATCACTCAAACCACATTAGGAACTTCAACAACATACGGCGTGGCGAATTGACAATTTCACTACATTAACTCCTTTATCAGGAGTAACACTATTTGCCATTTACCAATTGCGACACAGTTTTTACATAAAACAATGCGGCCACGTCCGACATCTTCGGGCACTCCCGGGAAAGTCACTGGCACGCAAGGTATTCCGCTGCTAGGCAGCGTCGACGGTCGGAGTTGTGCTGCGCTGGCGGGTCAGCAGCGCAGCGCGACGACGGCGATCTTACGCTGAGTGACCGGAACGGTGGTCGGATAGTTCTGCGCGTCGCGCCCCGCACCCACATCCGTCACCGGGGACTGCTTTTCCACCGACGTGACCGTGCACTTGCTCAAATCGCCGGTCCCGCTCTTGGTGATGATCACCCGGTAGCCGTTGGCCTTCAGCTCATTGATGACGTCATTGGCGTTACCTCCGCCAGGAGCCGCCGCCGCGACGACCGCACCACCCAGCCAGGCCCCGACAGCCGTCACTGCTGCCACTACCGCAACCAGCGACTGTCTCACGGCCTTCTCACCTCACATCTCGGGCATGAAGGTTGAGTTCGCGCACCGGCCGCGGCCAGCCCAGAACATCAACGTCATTGCATCTTACGAGAGCAGCGGCATTTCGCGCGCCAAGAGAGGGCCAGGCACACCGAGTGCCGGGCAGACAGGAACCCAAAGTAGGTGCTACCGACGCCATTTCCCCGGTAGCACGCACCTACCTAGCCGACGGTCCAGGTGTCGCGACCGGTCAGAAGCGCCTGCAACGCGGCGGTATCACTCGGCTTGGCCGCGGCTGCCGCGGTCAGCTGCTCGCGCGCCTGATCGTCGTAGGTCGGCCGCTGGACGCTACGGAAGACACCCATCACGGTGTGCTCCAGGTCCTGCTCCGACAGCCGAGACAGCGCGAATGCGTAAGCCGGATCATCCGAATGCGCGTCGTGCACCACGATGTCCTCCGCCTTCACGTCGGCAGTCTTGGCCACTTCGAGGCCGAAACCCGAACGGATGACGCAGAGTTCACCTTCGGCACCAAACGTGATCGGCTCACCGTGGCGCACGTTGATGACGCGCTGCTCGGCGCCCTCCTTGCGCAGCAGGTCGAATGACCCGTCGTTGAAGATCGGGCAGTCCTGCAGAATCTCGACCAGGGCGGCGCCGCGATGCGCGGCCGCCGCACGCAGCACCTCGGACAGGCCCTTCTTGTCCGAGTCCAACGCCCGCCCAACGAAAGTCGCCTCGGCGCCCAGCGCCAGCGAGACCGGGTTGAACGGATAGTCCAGCGAACCCATCGGCGTCGACTTGGTGACCTTGCCGGTCTCCGAGGTCGGCGAGTACTGGCCCTTGGTGAGGCCGTAGATCCTGTTGTTGAACAACAGAATTGTCAGGTTCACGTTGCGGCGCAGAGTGTGGATCAGGTGGTTACCGCCGATGGACAGCGCGTCGCCGTCACCGGTCACCACCCACACCGACAGGTCCTCACGCGCCAGCGCTAAACCGGTCGCGATGGCAGGAGCGCGCCCGTGAATCGAGTGCATGCCGTAGGTGTCCAGGTAGTACGGGAATCGGCTGGAGCAGCCGATACCGCTGATGAACACGATGTTCTCGCGCTTAAGGCCAAGCTCAGGCAGGAAGCCGCGGATGGTGTTGAGGATGACGTAGTCACCACATCCGGGGCACCAGCGCACCTCCTGATCGGAGGTGAAGTCCTTCGCCTTCTGCTCCACATCGGTGGTCGGCACCAGAGCATTGGCGGTCAGGCCGAGATCCAGTCCGTTCAGGCTGCCGGTTCCGTTCGCGGTGCTGGCTTCGTTCAACAAGTCGGTCATGCTCGATCCCCTACGGCCACCGCGGATTCACGCGCGAGAACAGCCTTCTGACTTTCCTTTTCGGCGAGCGACCCATCCAGGGCCGCATCGATGATTCCTTCAACCTCGTCAGCGAGGAAGGCCATGCCCTGCACCTTCGTCACCGACTGGACATCCACCAGGTACTTGCCGCGCAGCAGCAGCGACAGCTGTCCAAGATTCATCTCGGGCAGAACGACCTTCGGGTACTTGCGCAGTACCTCACCGAGGTTCTGCGGGAAAGGATTGAGATGTCGCAGATGAGCATGCGCCACCTTCAGCCCCTTGCGACGGGCACGCCGGCAGGCCTCACCGATGGGTCCGTACGAGCTGCCCCAGCCGATCATGAGCAGCCCCGCGTCACCGGTCGGATCGTCAACCTCTAAGTCCGGCACCGTGATTCCGTCGATCTTGAGCTGGCGCAAGCGCACCATCAGATCGTGGTTGGCCGGGTCATAGGAGATGTTGCCCGAGCCGTTCGCCTTCTCCAGGCCGCCGATGCGGTGCTCAAGGCCGGGGGTTCCGGGGACGGCAAACTGGCGGGCCAGCGTCTCCGGGTCGCGGTTGTAGGGCGCGAAGTCCTGGTCGGGTGAGGCGAAGGTGTGCTCGATCGGCGGATAGCTCGCGATGTCCGGGATGGCCCACGGCTCAGAGCCGTTGGCAATCGCTCCGTCGGACAGGATCATCACCGGGGTCCGGTAGGTGAGCGCAATCCGCACCGCCTCCACGGCGATGTCGAAGCAGTCCGAGGGCGAACGCGGCGCAAGTACCGCAATGGGCGACTCGCCGTTGCGGCCGTAGAGGGCCTGCAGCAGGTCGGCTTGCTCGGTTTTGGTGGGTAGGCCTGTCGACGGTCCGCCACGCTGCACATCGATCACCAGCAGCGGCAGTTCCGTCATCACCGCCAGACCCACCGCCTCGCTCTTGAGCGCCACACCGGGGCCGGAGGTGCTGGTGACGCCGAGCGCGCCACCGAACGAAGCACCCAGGGCCGCACCGATTCCGGCGATCTCGTCCTCGGCCTGGAAGGTCAGCACGCCAAAGTTCTTGAGCTTGCTCAGCTCGTGCAGGATGTCCGAGGCCGGGGTGATCGGGTAGGTACCGAGCACCACCTGAGTCTTTGCAAGCTGCCCCGCGGCGACGACGCCATAGGCCAGCGCCGTGTTGCCCGAGACCTGCCGGTACTCGCCGGCGGGCAGCGATGCCTTGGCCACCTCGTAGGTGGTTCCGAAGGCCTCGGTGGTTTCGCCGTAGTTCCAGCCCGCCCGGAAGGCCAGAATGTTGGCCTCTGCCACGTCGGGCTTCTTCGCGAACTTCTCACGCAAGAACTGCTCGGTGCCCTCCAGCGGGCGGTGGTACATCCAGGACAGCAGGCCCAGCGCGAACATGTTCTTGGTGCGCGCGCCGTCCTTCTTGGAAACGCCGGCGGGTTCGACGGCACCAAGCGCCAAGGTGGTCATCGGAACCTGATAGACCACGTAGTCGGACATGTCATCGTGCTCCAGCGGATCGGACTGGTAGCCGACCTTGGCCAGGTTGCGCTTGGTGAACTCGTCGGAGTTGGCGATCACCATGCCGCCACGTGGCAGATCGCCGATGTTGGCCTTGAGTGCCGCCGGGTTCATCGCCACCAGCACGTCGGGCCGGTCGCCCGCGGTGAGGATGTCGTAGTCGGCAATCTGGATCTGGAAGGACGAAACACCGGGGAGTGTGCCCTGAGGGGCCCGGATCTCGGCGGGATAGTTCGGCTGGGTTGCCAGGTCGTTGCCGAAGATCGCGGCTTCGGAGGTAAATCGGTCTCCGGTGAGCTGCATTCCGTCGCCAGAGTCTCCAGCAAACCGGATAACGACTTTTTCCAGCTTCTCCGATACGGCTCCGTCGCCCACCGGTGACCTACCTTTCACGACGAACTCTGGCGGTGACGGTACGTACGCCACCATTCAGCAGAGTTTTCTGTCACTCTCGGTACCGATTATTGCACTTTCACACCGTTGACCTTGACCAGGGCATACCCGCAGGTACGAAACTTGACACCTGTCGAGCCATTCTCGCTGCCTGGCCAGTGCTGTTGCCTCGATACCCATCAGTAGACGTGAGGCAAATCACAAGGATCAGCCAAGCATCTGCTTGGTTGCCCTTGGTGCAGTCCCCCAGAACGAGTGGGGGCCGCCCACCAGAGAAACACCATCCCGGGGTTGCGGCGCCCAAATTCAACGACGGGTCCAGAATGAGAACCATGACCGGGCACCGGATACCGACGGTCCATCAAGGCTCCGAGGCCGATCTCGCCGTCACCGGGGCGAAGGGCGTGGCGGCAGGGATGACTGCGGTGGGAGTTTCCCTGCAACGCGGTATCGAACAAATGGGCCCGCTGCGCACCGCGGCAACGCTGACGAAGCTGAATCAGCGACACGGGTTTGACTGCCCCGGCTGCGCCTGGCCCGAAACTCCCGGACACCGCAAACTGGCGGAATTCTGCGAGAACGGCGCCAAAGCCGTCGCGGAAGAGGCAACGACGCGCACCGTCACTCCGGCGTTCTTTGCCGAGTATTCAGTGGACCAACTCCGCCAGGCACCCGAATATTGGCTCAGTCAGCAAGGCCGCCTGACTCACCCGATGGTGTTACGCCCAGGCGAATCTCACTACCGCCCCATCGATTGGGATGACGCCTACACACTCATCGCCGACGAAATCAGGGCGGCCGCGGATCCCGACCGCCTGGTGTTCTATACCTCCGGGCGCACCAGTAATGAGGCCGCGTTCTGCTACCAGCTGTTGGTACGTAGCCTGGGCACCAACAACCTGCCCGACTGCTCCAACATGTGTCATGAATCGTCGGGCACCGCGTTGACGGACTCGATCGGAATCGGCAAGGGTTCGGTATCAGTGCCCGATCTCGAGCACGCCGACGTCATCCTGATCGCGGGCCAGAATCCCGGCACCAATCACCCCCGCATGTTATCGGTCCTGGAGAAGGCGAAAGCCAATGGCGCCAAGATCATTGCCGTCAATCCCCTCCCCGAGGCCGGCCTGCTGCGGTTCAAGGATCCGCAGAAGGCGCACGGGGTGGTCGGACATGGTGTGGCGATCGCCGACGAGTTCGTGCAGATCCGGCTCGGCGGGGATATGGCGTTGTTCGCCGGCCTCGGCCGTCTGCTGCTGGAGGCTGAGGACGCCCATCCGGGGAGCGTGATCGACCGGCGATTCATCGACGAGCACTGCGCGGGCTACGAGCAATGGGCTGCGCGCACTCGCCAGGTTGATTGGGAAACCGTCACGCGGGCAACGGGTATCGAGATGCCCCAGCTCAAGACCGTGGCCAAACTCCTGGCCGAGTCCAAGCGCACCATCTTCTGTTGGGCCATGGGCCTCACCCAGCACCGCCACGCGGTCGCGACCATAGGCGAAGCGACCAACTTGCTGCTGATGCGCGGCATGATCGGCAAGCCGGGTGCGGGCGTGTGTCCCGTTCGTGGCCATTCGAATGTCCAGGGCGATCGGACGATGGGCATTTGGGAGAAGATGCCCGAATCGTTCCTGGCCGCACTGGATGCCGAATTCGGCATCGCGGCGCCCCGTAAGCACGGTTTCGACACGGTCGACGCGATCCGGGCCATGCGCGACGGCAATGTTTCCGTGTTCATCGGTATGGGCGGCAACTTCGCCGCCGCCACGCCGGACACCGCCGTCACCGAGGCGGCCCTGGGCAACTGCGCCCTCACCGTGCAGATCTCCACCAAGCTCAATCGCAGCCACCTGGTGAACGGGCGCACCGCACTGATCCTGCCCACCCTCGGGCGCACCGATAGGGACATCCAGAAATCCGGTAAACAGCTGGTTTCCGTAGAGGATTCGATGTCCATGGTGCACCTGTCACGCGGCAGTCTGCACCCCCCGGGCAACTTGCTGCGCAGTGAGGTCGCCATCGTGTGCCAGCTGGCACGCGCCACCTTGGGGCCCGCGCATCCCGTGCCCTGGGAGCGGTTCGCCGACAATTACGACACCATCCGCGATGCGATCTCCCGGGTGGTGCCCGGATGCGCCGACTACAACACCAAGGTGCGCCAACCGGACGGTTTCGCGCTCCCGCACCCACCTCGCGACGATCGCCACTTCCCCACGCACACGGGGAAGGCCAACTTCTCGGTAGCACCGCTGGAATGGGTACCCGTGCCCGAAGGCCGGCTGGTACTGCAGACCCTGCGTAGTCACGATCAGTACAACACCACCATCTACGGTCTGGACGACCGCTACCGCGGTGTCAAGGGCGGGCGGCGGGTGATCTTTGTTAATCCGGAAGACCTTGCGGCATTGGGGTTATCCGAGGGATCGCGGGTCGATCTGGTGTCCGAGTACCCAGGCAAGGACGGGGCGATTGAGGAGCGTAGAGCCGAAGACTTTCTGGTGGTGCCCTACTCCACTCCGCGTGGGAATGCCGCCGCGTATTACCCGGAAACCAATCCGCTTGTGCCCCTTGATCATGTCGCCGAGCGTTCCAATACCCCGGCCTCCAAGGCTGTGGTGATCCGGCTGGCCGCTCGTGGGTAGGGTCACCGATAGACGCAAGATCCGGCGCATCGAGGGCGCGGGGCGTGGCGACCGTAGCGAGACCCTGGTTGTCGAGGAGCCCTTGGAGATTCGGGTGAACGGGCAGGCGGTCGCGGTCACCATGCGCACTCCAGGATCCGATGTCGAACTCACCCAAGGGTTCCTGCTGACCGAAGGAGTCATCGCCAGCCGCGACGACCTGCTGACCGTGCGGTACTGCCAGGGCGAGGGGCCCGACGGCCTGAACACCTACAACGTTCTGGACGTCACGCTCGCGCCGGGCGTTGACGCTCCCGACCCGACCGTGACGCGGAATTTCTACACCACGTCCTCGTGTGGCGTCTGCGGCAAGGCCTCGCTGGACGCGGTGCGCACCATCAGCCGCTTCTCCCCCGGCGATGACCCGTCCACCATCGACTCGGGCACGCTGTCCGGCCTGTCGGACAAACTTCGTTCGAAACAAAAGGTTTTCGCAGCCACCGGCGGGCTGCACGCCGCCGCACTGTTCACCGTGGACGGGACCATGCTGGCCGCACGCGAGGACATTGGCCGACACAACGCGGTGGACAAGGTCATCGGGTGGGCACTCGAGAACGACAAGGTGCCGCTGGGCGGGACCGCGCTGTTGGTCAGCGGACGCGCCTCCTTCGAGCTCGCTCAGAAGGCGACCATGGCGGGCATTCCCATCCTGGCCGCGGTGTCGGCACCCTCGTCACTGGCGGTGGATCTCGCGGCACAGTCCGGGATGACGCTGGTGGCATTCCTGCGGGAGGACAGCATGAACGTCTACACCCGGGCCGATCGGGTGACTGGATGACAGACAAAGCGTTCTGGCTCTCTGCCGATCAAATAGTTCCCGACCTCGCGCGGAACGAGGCTTGCATCGCGAGCGATCGGATCACTGTTGACGGCCGGCCGGTGGGCTTCATGTTCCGCGATTACTCCGGCTGGAACTTCTTCACCGGCGACGAGAGCCAGGAGTATGTCGACGATGCCGGGAATCTGGGCCTGTACTCGCTGAACACCATTGCCAACTATGACCGCGCGATACTGCCTCATCGACGCTTCCCACCCACTTGGTTTGAACCCGGACTTTCCTTGGGCCGACGGCCGATTCGATATGACCCAGGACTGCAGTATCGCGTTACCCGAACCGATGAACCGCAGGGTTGAGGATGGGCAGCTCGTACTGTGGCGTCCAGGTCTCACGGCATGGATCACCGTGTGGGTCAACGACGAGGAGCCGCAGGCGCGGTTGGCCAAGGTTCTCCAGGGCACATCGCCCGCTGGCTACGACCGCAAGAACTGGGCGACCGGGAACGTCCTGTTCCACTCGTACCGATTGGATGAACAATCCGCCGACGGGCGCGCTCCGGCCCTCTACACAGCTGCCGTCGGCCTGTCCAGCCATGTCCATCTCGCCGTGTACTTCGACAACGAGGGAGACATCGCGTCCGCCGAACAGCTTGCGCATTCGATCCAGATGAACTGAGCCACAATCCCGTTAAGGCTCAGGCACCTCAACCGCGATCTCCCTACCCAGTGAGTAGCCCGGCGCCAGCGGCAAGTCATCGCCACTCCAGAACGATCCCGGATCGAAGTAGTTTGACCGCTTTTCGGTGATGAGCAGCCCCATCTCCTCCAGGGTGATCGCCACCGTCTCGGCACAAAACGCCGTTTCCAGCCCGGCCTGCCGTTTCTTCTGAATATCCCGCTCGGCAACCTCGCGAACCTTCTTGTGCACGAAGGGAAGTCCACGCGTGAGGTCGCTGACGGTGGGAAGCCGCCCGCGCATCCAACGGCCGGTCAGCCGGGCTGTCGCCGGAAATGGAGTCCCATCCATGCGCGCCACCACACGCAATGCGGTGTCCTCCTGCTCGCGGGTGACCCGAGGGCTGAGTTGGCGCAGCCAGCACCGCTGCCCGTATACGTGTACCCACCGCTCGATCGCCGCGCGGGCATCGTGCAGTTGCACTCCCCGGTGGTTATCGCCCGTCCACACGTCGGTGAGCTTGTTGCCGAGTTCCGCGTGCCACATCAGCGGCGGCAGATCGTCGATCGCCAGCGTCATACCAACGTGATTGACCGGACTGTTCGACAACGTCTGGATGAGTCGGTCGGGACCGGATCGTCCGCGGAACACCCAAATGTCGCCGGTCCGTGTCGCATCAAGTGCCTGCTCGATCGACACACTCCGTTGCTCGGCCATGTTCGCACCGTAGCCTGGACTGATGGCCAACATGTGGAAGTGGGTCGGGCTCGCCGGGGCGGTCGGGGTGGCCGCTGGGGGCGTGCTGGTGGCCCGGGATCAACGTAAACGCGAGGCCTACACGGTCGAGGAGATCCGCGACCGGCTACATCAGCGGCTCGGCGAGTCGGAACGTCGCGGCTAGCGCTGAGACGGCTTCCAGTTCTGCAGGCCCACGAAGGCCATCGTCAACGCGCTGGTTGCGCCCTCAACCACCTCGGCGGTGTCCGCGTCGGGCTGCACCAATTCGGCGACCGCGTTGGCCGCGATCGACAGAATCAGATTGGCCGCGGTGGTGAGGTCGACCGAATCCCATAGCCGCATCTGATCGCGCCGGGCCAGGTCGATCGCCAGCTCCCCCGCAAGTAGCCGCATCTCGATACTCACCGCCCTCCGCACTTCGGTGGGCGCGGTGTACCGCTCGGTGACCACAAACCGCAGCTGATCCGGATTTTCCTGCACCTGTTCGGCGAGGATGCCCATGGATTCGGCCAGTGTCGCCGGTTCACGCCGGCGGATTTCCCGCGCGATCCCACGGGCAATGCGCATGCCCTCTTCGGCCAGCGCCACGCCCAGGTCATCCAGCGATGAGAAGTGACGGTAGAAGGCCGTCGGCGAGATTCCCGCACCACGGGCGACATCACGCAGGCTCAATCCCGAGAAGGCCTGGGTACGCGAGAGTTCGAGAGCCGCCTCCATCAAGGCGGTGCGGGTGCGCAGCTTCTGCTCACCCCGGACCGAGTCGCGACGCGAGGACGCACCCGAATGCGATCCCCGATCCCGATGACTGGTCATGACGATCACTGTATCGCTGTGATGACCGACACGGTGCTTACGGCTTGACTGAGTGGGGGCATGTTGGTTCACAATTTCAGTGTACATTCGTTAACCTAACGGAGGGAGTTCGAATGACATTTCTAACTAAAGCCACCCGACGCATCCTCACGCCCGAGTCGTCGCTGGGCCGGCTGTTGACTGCCGCCCTCACCCCACACGCCGTCGACCGGTACCTCGAACTCGTCGACCCCATGATCACCTGGGAAGAGGCCCGCGCCCGCGTCATCCGCGTACAGCGCCGCACCACCCGCTCGGTGACCCTCACTCTGCGCACAACTCACCAGTTCAAGGGCTTTCGCGCAGGTCAGTTCGTACAGCTGGGTGTCGTGATCGACGGCGTCCGGCACGTCCGCTGCTTCTCGCCGTCCTGCGCCGACGATGCCCGCGAGATCATCGAGCTGACCATCGCGCGCCGGCCGGAGGGCCTGGTCTCCAACCACCTCTACAAGCACGCCGCGGTGGGTGATGTGTACAGCATCACCCCGGCCGCGGGGACGTTCGTCCTGCCCGCCCCACGCCCCATCCGGACCGTACTAATTGCGGCCGGCAGTGGGATTACACCCGTGCTCTCAATGGCGAGAACACTCATCGGCAATGGATACCCGGGTCAGCTCGCGGTGCTCTACTACGCACCCACGGTCGCGGACAACGCGTACGCAAGCGAACTCACCGCTTTAGGCGAGGTGCCGTCGGTGACAGTGCACACGGAGTACACCCGCGACGGCGGCCGGCACTTCAGCGCCGAGCAGCTGCGGGCGGTCGCACCCTGGCACGCCGACGCACAGACGTTCCTGTGCGGACCGCCGTCATTGCACGAAGCAGTAAGCGCGTTGTATGCCGAACGTGGACTCTCCGACCGGCTGCACACCGAAGAGTTCACGCTCGCCACCTCGGGCACCACCGGTGAGGCCGGAGGCGTGCTGCGGTTCGCCACGTCGGGCGTTACCGCCGAGAACGACGGCCGGCCCATCCTCGAACAAGCCGAGGCAGCCGGCCTGCAGCCCGAATTCGGCTGCCGAATGGGAATCTGCTTCGCCTGCACGGCGGTCAAGACATCCGGATGCACCCGGAACCTACGCACCGGCGATGAGAACGACGACCCCGATCAGCACATCCAACTCTGCATCACCGCACCCGTCGGTGACGTCTCGATCAACCTCTAGACCCAGGAGATAGACGATGACCAGCAACGAAATCACCATCAGCGCAGCCGATATCGAAGCGCTGGGCAAGGATCTCGATGGACTGCGCGAGCGGATTGTCGCCGATCTGGGCGACCGCGACCGCGAGTACATCTACTCGATCATCAAGACGCAGCGCGGCTGCGAGGTCGCCGGGCGCGCCCTGATGTACCTGGGGTTCATCCCTCCGGTATGGCTCGCCGCGGTGGGCGCGCTGTCCGTCTCCAAGATCCTGGACAACATGGAGATCGGCCACAATGTGATGCACGGTCAGTACGACTGGATGCGCGAAAAAGGCCTGAACTCACGCGAATTCGAATGGGACACGGTGTGCCCCGCCGACCAGTGGCGGCACTCGCACAACTACATGCATCACACCTACACCAACATCGTCGACATGGACCGCGATGTGGGCTACGGCATTCTGCGCATGGCACCCGAGCAGCGGTGGAACCCGTACTACCTGGGCAACCTGGCCTGGGCGACCGCCCTGATGGTGTTCTTCGAGTGGGGCGTCATGGTGCACGAACTCGAAGCCGAGAACATCGTGCGGGGCAAGCGCAAGTGGTACGACCTGAAGCCGCTGATCAAGGGCATGTGGCGCAAAGCCAGTAAGCAGGTTCTCAAGGACTACGTGATCTTCCCGGCGCTGACCGGGCCGCTGTTTCCGATCACCTTCCTGGGCAACATGTCTGCCAACTTTGTGCGCAACGTGTGGACGTTCTCGATCATCTTCTGCGGGCACTTCCCGTCCGGCACCCAGACCTTCTCCAAAGAGGAGACCGCCAACGAAACGCGCGGCGAGTGGTACCTACGGCAGCTGCTCGGCTCGGCGAACATCGAGGGCGGCAGGCTCTTTCACATCATGAGCGGCAACCTGTCGCACCAGATCGAGCATCACCTGTTCCCCGATCTGCCCGCGAACCGCTACCCGGAGATGGCCACCGAGGTACGGGAGCTGTGCCAGAAGTACGGCCTGCCGTACAACTCCGGAGGCCTCTTCGCGCAGCTGTCGTCCACCTGGAAGAAGATCGCGCGTCTATCCCTGCCCAACGGCTGGTTCCGCGGCGAGGAGGAACTCGTCGTACACATCGAACGGGACAAGCAAAAGGAAGCGGCCGCCGAACCAGAGGTCGTTGTCATCGACGAGCGCGGCGAGCTGGTAGACGCGTAAGTTAGGAACCGTGGTGAGCAAGTTCGAACGCAACAAGGACCTGGCCCAAGAGGTCGTGTCGTCGGCCGCCGAGCATGTGGGTGAGATCGCCAAGATCATCACCAACGCGGTGGTGGATGTCACCCGGCAGATCGGTGAGATTGCCACGGATGCCTTCGAGATGCGTGAGGCGGCCCAGCGTGCTGAGCAAGACCAGGCCCGGGACGTGGACGAGAATCCGGAAACGCACTGATATCAGTCTCCGACTGAGCGTGGCGCTCCGCGCGTCAGCGTGCGCCGCGCTCAGTCGGAGGCATCCCGCCAATCTGCCGCGGTGATGGTGAAGTACACGTAGTCCTCCAGCGCGCCGTTGATCTCACGCTGCTGACGGTGATGCTCCCGCGCCCCGATCTTGGCGAGGGCCTTCTGCGACCTGAGATTGGCCGCGGCCACGTGAAACCACACCAGGTCGGCGTTGATGAACGCGTAGTCCAACATGAGCGTCTTGAGCTCGGCGTTGACGGTGCCGCCCCAATATTCGCGGACGATGAAGGTGTACCCGATGGCCACCTCACGCTTGTCCGGATCCCACTCGTAGAAACGAGAAGACCCGATCATCTCCCCCGTCGAGTGATCGATGATCGCAAGCGATTTCGCGGCCAGTGCCTCCGCGAACCACTTCTCGAAAACCGGCCGCTGATAACGGTCCGAGCTGGGGTGTTGCGCCCAGATCAGCGGATCGCTGGCCGCGCGATACAGCGGCTCAAGGTCGTCTTCTCCCAGCGGACGCAGAGTGAGCGTCGGCCCCTCTAACGTCGGCTGGCTCAGGAACTCGGTGGACATCATCACCAGCTTACGAGCAGCTACGAAATATGTTGCGCCAGGGTTGATTTACCAGGCCCGTCGAGGTCGGCGAGCGCACAGGAGCGGGCCGCCATCGCCATCAGCAGCGCCTCCGCAGGCCCCGTCACCTCGGGTCCCCTCCCCCGCGACCAGTCGAGGTCGGTGGCCACCAGCCGCACCCCACGGGCGCGGACTGCGCCGCGCACCGGTGGTGCCCAGCGCGCGAAATCCAGGGCCACCGCCAACCGTTCGCCGGGAATCTCTCGCGGGATGCCCAATGGGCGCCGGATGTCTTGTTGATGGATGATGCCGTCCAGCAGCGCGATCCGGCCACCGAAACCCGATGTCAGCACACCCGGCGTTTCCGCGGCCCGAACCATCTCCAGCAGCTGCTGCGGTGTGCGGTCGGCCAATTCGGCGACGCGATGGGCGTTGGCCTTGTTCGGGTTGAAGCCTGCCTTTGCCACCCGCGAGTAGAACTCGGTGCGGCTGAGATCTTCATACCCGATCATGTGCGTGACGACGTCGCGTACCCGCCATTGAGTGCACAGCGACGCAGCGTCCCACTGCTCAGAGGTGAGACCGGCCAGGAATTCGGCGAGGTCGATACGCTCGGCCCGCGCCAGCTCCATGGCGCTCCGCATCGCGACCTAGGCGGACTTGTCGCGCCGCTCGGTGCGTGACGGCTTGCGCGGCACGATCGTCGGCAGCACGTTGTCGATGACGGTCTCGCCGGTCACCACGACCTTGGCGACATCGTCGCGGCTGGGGATGTCGTACATCACCGGCTGCAGCACTTCCTCCATGATGGCGCGCAGACCACGCGCGCCGGTGCCACGGTGGATGGCCTGATCGGCGATGGCCTCCAGCGCATCCTGGCTGAATTCCAGCTCGACGCCGTCCATCTCGAAGAGGCGGGTGTACTGCTTGACCAATGCGTTCTTCGGCTCAGAGAGGATCGTGATGAGCGATTCGCGGTCGAGGTTGGTCACCGAAGCCACGATCGGCAGGCGGCCGATGAACTCAGGGATGAGCCCGAACTTGATCAGATCCTCGGGCATGACCTCAGCGAAGTGGTCGGTAGTGTCGATATCGGCCTTCGACTTCACCTCGGCACCGAAGCCCAGGCCGCGCTTGCCGACGCGATCCGACACGATCTTCTCCAGGCCCGCGAACGCACCGGCCACGATGAACAGCACGTTGGTGGTGTCGATCTGGATGAACTCCTGATGCGGGTGCTTGCGGCCACCCTGCGGCGGCACCGAAGCCTGGGTGCCCTCCAGGATCTTCAGCAGCGCCTGCTGCACGCCCTCACCGGAGACATCGCGGGTGATGGACGGGTTCTCGCTCTTGCGGGCGATCTTGTCGACCTCGTCGATGTAGATGATGCCGGTCTCGGCACGCTTCACGTCGTAGTCGGCGGCCTGAATCAGCTTGAGGAGAATGTTCTCCACATCCTCGCCCACGTACCCGGCCTCGGTCAGCGCGGTGGCATCGGCGATGGCGAACGGAACGTTGAGCATCTTGGCCAGCGTCTGCGCCAGGTAGGTCTTGCCACAACCGGTCGGCCCCAACATCAAGATATTGGATTTGGCCAGCTCAACGGTCTCGCCACGGGCGTCACGGGCCTTGTCTCCGGCCTGGATGCGCTTGTAGTGGTTGTAGACGGCCACGGCCAGCGTCTTCTTCGCGGTGTCCTGGCCGATCACGTAGTTCTCCAGGAATTCGCGGATCTCCGCGGGCTTGGGCAGCTCATCAAGCTTGACGTCGTCGGCGTCAGCCAGTTCCTCTTCGATGATCTCGTTGCAGAGGTCGATGCATTCATCGCAGATGTACACGCCGGGGCCGGCGATGAGCTTCTTGACCTGCTTCTGGCTCTTTCCGCAGAACGAGCATTTCAGCAGGTCGCCGCCGTCTCCAATACGTGCCATGGTGGCCAGTCCTACTTCCTGTCACGCGGTGGTGGATCGTGGTGTCAACACGTCCTCTGACCTGTTGGTCCCGACGCTACCCGCTACCTCGGCCGCACCGCGACCGATAAAGCGAATCGCACCGACGGCATTTACGCGCTGCCGTGCTGGAGAACATATCGCCTCGCACCGACTGGCGCCCCGGATGACGCGCACCGGAGACCGGTGTGTTGCAACTGTTATCCGGGGCAGCCGCCGGCGGCTACGAAGCTGCCTGAGCGGAGAGCTTGCGGTACTCCAGCACGACATCGATGATCCCGTACTCCTTGGCCTCCTCGGCCGTGAAGATCTTGTCGCGATCGGTGTCCTTGCGGATCTCCTCGGCCGGCCGCCCGGTGTGGCGGGCCAGCGTCGTCTCCTGCAGCACACGCATGCGCTCGATCTCCTTGGCCTGGATCTCCAGGTCGGTGAACTGACCCTGGATCACACCGGACAACGAGGGCTGGTGGATGAGCACGCGCGCGTTCGGCAGCGCCATCCGCTTGCCCGGGGTACCGGCCGAGAGCAGCACGGCGGCAGCCGACGCGGCCTGGCCCAGCACCACGGTGCGGATGTCGGAGCGGACGTACTGCATGGTGTCGTAGATCGCCATCAACGAGGTGAATGAGCCACCCGGGGAGTTGATGTACATGGTGATCTCGCGGTCGGGATCCAGCGACTCCAGCACCAGCAGCTGGGCCATGATGTCGTTGGCCGAGGCGTCGTCCACCTGCACGCCGAGGAAGATGATGCGCTCCTCGAACAGCTTGTTGTAGGGGTTCGACTCCTTGACACCGAAGCTCGAGTGCTCGATGAACGAGGGCAGGATGTAGCGCGCCTGCGGGGCCAGTTCCGGGTTGAGGTGCTTCGAGATCACTTGGAGGCTCCCTTGCTGCCGTTGAGATTGCCGCGGGTGATGATCTTGTCGACGAACCCGTACTCGAGTGCCTCGGGAGCGGTGAACCAGCGGTCGCGATCCGAGTCCTGTTCGATCTGCTCGATGCTCTTGCCGGTGAATTCGGCGTTGAGACGGAACATTTCCTTCTTGATGACCTGGAACTGCTCGGCCTGGATGGCGATGTCCGAGGCGCTACCGGTCACACCACCGAGCGGCTGGTGCATCAGAATGCGGGCGTGCGGCAGGGCGTGGCGCTTGCCCTTGGTGCCGGCGGCGAGCAGGAACTCGCCCATCGATGCGGCCATGCCCATCGCGTAGGTCGCGATATCGCAGTCCGAGAGCTGCATGGTGTCGAAGATCGCCATGCCCGCGCTGATCGATCCACCCGGGGAGTTGATGTACAGGTGGATGTCCTTGGTGGGGTCCTCCGCCGTCAGCAGCAGAATCTGCGCGCACAGCTTGTTGGCGATGTCGTCGTCCACCTGCTGACCCAGGAAAATGATGCGCTCGGAGAGCAGGCGCTCATACACCGAGTCGATCAGGTTGAGCCCGGCTGTCGCCGAACGCATTTCAGTCACTGTGCAACCTGCCTTCGTCTAGCTCTTCGGGATTCCACTTGAGAAACCATTTTGCGTACTGCCGACATTAACCAACATCGGGTGCTGCGCACTCCCCGCCACGGGTGAGTTCGCTCAGAGCGTGACGCGGACTAGCTCTCGTCGTCGTCCTTGCTCTTCTTCTTGGCCTTCTTCTCGGCCTTTTCGGACTTGTCTGTTTTCTCGCTGTCCGCGCTCTTCTTGGCCTTGGCCGGCTTCTCCTCGGCGGCCGACTCGGCATCGGCCTCGTCGGCTCCGCCGCGGCGCGGCCCCAGCACGGCGTCGACGTCCACGTTCGCGCCGGTGGAGTCGGTCACCTTGGCCTGGCGGATGACCTCGGCGATGGCCTTACCGCGGCGCACGTCGACGTACAGGCCGGGCAGCTGCTGCTGCTGGGTCAGGTACTGGATCAGCTGCTGCGGCTCGATGCCGTACTGGCGCGACATGAGGACCAGACGCTCGGTGAGGTCCTGCTGGTCGACGTTGATGTCGAACTTGTCGGCGATCACGTCGAGCAGCAGCTCGGTCTTGATGGACTTGGTCGCAGACTCGCGCATGTCCTTGTCGAACTCCTCGCGCGAGGTGCCCTGCTCTTCGAGCAGCTCGTTGAGGCGCTCCTCGTTGTGGTCCAGACCATGAACGGCCTCGTGCAGGCTGTTGCCGATCTGCTCCTCGAGGATCTTCTCCGGCACGGGGATCTCGATCTTGTCGAGCAGCGCGGTGATGGTCTCGTCGCGGATCTCGTCGGCCTGCGCGATGCGCTTGCGGCCCTTCACCTGCTCGGTGAGGCTCTCCTTGAGCTCGCCGATGGTGTCGAATTCGCTTGCCAGCTGGGCGAAGTCGTCGTCAGCGGCGGGAAGCTCGCGCTCCTTGATGGAGCCGACCTTGACGGTGACCTCGGCGTCCTGCCCGGCGAACTCACCGGCGGCCAGCTTGGTGGTGAACACCTTCTCCTCGCCGGCCTTCAGGCCGATGATGGCCTCATCCAGACCGTCGATCAGCTGTCCGGAGCCGATCTCGTGAGACAGCCCGGTGGTCGCGGCTTCCTCGACCTCCTTGCCGTCCACGGTGGCCGACAGGTCGATCGAGACGAAGTCGCCGTTCTCGGCGGCGCGCTCGACGCCCTTGAGGGTTCCGAACCGGGCGCGCAGCGCGTCCAGCTCGGCCTCGACCTCGGAGTCCTCGACGGTGACGGGCTCGACGGTCACGGCCACGGTGCTCAGGTCGGGCAGCTCGATCTCGGGACGCACATCCACCTCGGCGGTGAAGGTCAGCTCCTGGCCGTCCTCGATCTTGGTGACCTCGATCTCCGGCTGGCCAAGGGGCTTGACGTCGGAGGCGGTGACGGCCTCGCTGTAGCGAGCTGGCAGGGCCGAGTTGACGACCTGCTCCAGTACCGCGGCGCGGCCGACGCGGGCCTCGAGCAGCTTCGCGGGGGCCTTACCGGGACGGAAACCGGGCAGACGAACCTGCTGGGCCAGCTCCTTGTAGGCCTTGGAGAAATCTGGTTCGAGCTCTGCGAAGGGAACCTCGACGTTGATGCGAACCCGGGTCGGGCTCAGCTTTTCGACGGTGCTCTTCACGTGCAGTGCTCCTTCATAGTTCGCGGCAGGTCGTCCTGACCTGCAGTTCTTCGTGCTGTCGTGCTGTCGGGGTGACAGGATTTGAACCTGCGACCCTCCGCTCCCAAAGCGGATGCGCTACCAAGCTGCGCTACACCCCGTTGGACCTGCGTCCATCACTTCGTCCAAGACTCCGTGCAAGACCTGGTGATCCTACGGCCTCAACATGCAACGGTATGAATTGGATTTGATCCGCCCCGGCGCTGTACATTCATCAGCGCGTACGGGACAACCTCGCACGCATGCGGGTGTAGCTCAATGGTAGAGCCCTAGTCTTCCAAACTAGCTACGCGGGTTCGATTCCCGTCACCCGCTCCAGCAGTCAGTACCGTAGGTGCCATGGAAATCATCCTGGGCCTGCTTCTCGTCGGCGTGATCGTCGGCGGCGCGATCATCTACACACAGGGGTCGAACCGCCGGCGCGGCGAGCAGCTCGAAGACGCCAAGGCAGAGGCCCGTCGCCTCACCGAACGTCTCGGTGGACAGGTTCTCGGGTTGAGCGGCACCGATGACGCCTCTCGGCAAGCGCTGGCCGACGCCTCCGAGCGCTACACCGCGGCATCCTCGGCCATCGAGCAGGCCCGCACCCCCTCGCAGGCGGCGCTGGCCAAAGAAAGCGCCATCGAGGGGCTCTACTACGTGCGCGCCGCCCGGCTTGCCATGGGCATGGACCCCGGACCCGAACTGCCCTCGACCACGGGCCAGAGCCGGGCCGGCGCGGTCAGCGAGGAACGTCGCATCAACTTCGAAGGCCGCGAGATCGAAGCCTCCCCGGAGCCGTCGGGCCGCACACCCAACTACTACCCCGGCGGCACGGTCGCGGGACGCCCGGTTCCGGCCGGTTGGTACTCCGAGCCCTGGTGGAAGCCCGCCCTTGTCGCGGGCGCCTGGGGCGTGGGTTCGGCGCTGCTGTTCAACTCGCTATTCTCCGGCATGCACGGCGTGGGATACGGTGCGCAAGGCTTCGAAAGTGGCTTCGGCCAAGGTTATTCGGACGGCTACGATGCCGGCTTGAATGCCGGGCAGGACGGCGGGGCGGACCAGGCCGGCTGGGATCAGAGCGCAGGCGCCGACCAAGGTGGCGGCTGGGATCAGGGCGGCTCCAGCTGGGACCAGGGCTCCGGTTGGGACAGCGGTGGCAGCGGCTGGGACGGCGGAGGCTGGGATGGTGGCGGCGGCGACTTCGGCGGAGACTTCGGAGACTTCTAGAGCCCGCTACGGTGCCGTCAGCGGCACATTGGGCGTCAACAGAATGGGCGCGAAGGTTTCTCGCGCCAGCGCCCGCACCTCTTCGGTGTTGCCCAGGTCGATGGTTGTCACCGGCGCGGCAAGATATCCGAGCACCAGGTGAATGAGGACGTCGACCTGCCGACGCGAGTCGCCCGGCGGGATGCGCCCTTCCTCGCGCATCTGATCGATCTGGGCGGCAAGATAATCGCGCGCCAGTTCGATGGGTGCCGGATCGCCCTGGGTGATCGCCTCCACCGCGGTCATCCTGGCCACGAGCGAATCACCGCGCAGTAGAGGATGATTCACGATTTCTATGCAGACCGCGAACCCCTCGGCCACGCGCTCACCGATGTCGTCAAAACCACCCGCACGTTCCTGTAGCTCGTCGAGGAACTTGCGCATTTCTTGAGCCAGGGCCCGTTCGAACAACTGGTCTTTACTGGAGAAGCGCCGAAATACTGTGGCGCGGCCCACTTTTGCACGCCGCGCCACCTCGTCGATGGTGGCCGTTTGGGTGCCCCGCTCGGCCAGTACTTCGATGGCGGCGTCCAGCAACCGGGTTTCGATATCGTCCGGTTCGGGGTGCGAGCCAAGCCCGCGGACCGCGCGCGCCATCAGTTTTCCCAGTGGTGCACCCGGTCGCGTCATGAGCCCACCTCTCGGGTTATTGGTACTCGGCGTCCCATTCAGCGCAGCTTACAACCGCGGGCGTCATCGCGGCGGTCATCAGCGAATTTGGCAGGAGGGGCACCAGAACAGGTTGCGGGCGTCCATTTCCGCGGTGAGAATCGGAGTTCCGCAGACCCGGCAGGGTGAGCCGGCGCGCCGATACACATAGGTGCGCGGCCGGTCCGGGGCGTAGGACGGGTCGCCGCAATCGTGCTCGGAGTCGACGGTGACGATCTTGCCCACCCGCAACCCGACGCGCATCCGTTCCACCAGATCGACCCAGAGCGCGGTGAGCTGCTCCGGATCCAAGCGGTTTCCCTCGCGGTACGGGTCGATCCGCTGGCGGAACAGCACCTCGCTGCGGTACACGTTACCGACACCGGCGATCACCTTCTGGTCCATCAGCAGTGCGCCGATTGGCCTGCGCGACTTGGCGATTCGCTCGAACGCGGACGCCGGGTCGGCTCGCGGGCGCAGCGGGTCGGGACCCAGACGCGCCAGGATGGCCTCGACCTGAGGGCCGTCGATGAGCTCGCACGCCGTCGCGCCGCGCAGGTCGGTACCGAACTCGGCCCCTTCGATACGCATCCGTACCTGACCGACGGGCAGGCCCATCGGCACCGGCAGTTCGGTGAAGGCTCCGTACAACCCCAGATGCACATGCACGACGCCGACGGGGCCGTAGTCGTGGAACAGGTGCTTACCCCAGGCGTGCGCCCTGACGAAGGTGCGCCCGTTGACCGCGGCCGCTCCTTCGGTGAACCGCCCCTGCGGACTGCTCACCGACACCCGTGCGCCGGCGAACCGGCGCTGATGCAACCGGGCCAGCCGGTGCAGGGTATGCCCCTCCGGCACAGGCTTTTACGCGCTGGCGCCAGGTACCGGCGGCGCCTGGTGGGTGGCCTCGTACTCGGCCAGGATGTCGATGCGGCGCTGATGCCGCGGTTCCTCGGACCACTTGGCCGCCAGGAACGCGTCGACAATGGCAAGGGCCTCGGGCACGGTGTGCATGCGGCCACCGATCCCGATCAGCTGCGCGTTGTTGTGCTCACGGGCCAGCACCGCGGTCTCCAGGCTCCACGCGAGCGCACAACGCGCCCCCGGAACTTTGTTGGCGGCAATCTGCTCACCATTACCCGAACCGCCCAGCACAATGCCCAGGCTGCCCGGGTCGGCGACGGTACGCCGGGCCGCGTCGATACAGAACGCGGGGTAATCATCCTGCGGGTCCAGTTCAAAGGCACCGCAATCCACCGTCTCGTGGCCGCGGCCACGCAGATGCTCGATGATCTTCTGCTTCAACTCGTAACCGGCGTGATCGGCTCCCACATAGACGCGCATGCCCTAATTGTGACAGTCGCGTTGTGCCAGGTTGCCCCGCGGTCGGTTACCGTGGCGCGCATGTACCCGGTCGGACTGCCCCAGTACACCTATCCCCCGCGGCGCCATCCGTGGGAGATCGGGTTGCTCGTCGTCGTCATCCTGTTCACAGTGCTGCTGTACATCGGCGCAGTGGCCGGGATCATCGGTTTCCTGGCGGACCCCGAGCACGTCCAGCTGAACATCATCATCATCGCGCTGGCGGCCACGCCGCTGACCCTGTTCCTCGGTCGAGGCATCCTGTACGGGCAGCAGCGCGTGAACGGTGTCAAAATGTCTCCCACCCAGTTCCCCGAGGGGTACGCCATGGTGGTCGAGGCGGCGCAACGCTTCGGCCTGCACGAGGTTCCCGACGCCTATGTCGTGCTGGGCAATGGACAGATCAACGCCTTCGCCAGCGGCCATGGGTTCCGCAGGTTCGTCGTCGTCTACAGCGACCTGTTCGAGATCGGTGGTGAGGCTCGCGACCCCGAGGCACTGGCCTTCATCATCGGCCACGAGGTCGGCCACATCGCTGCCGGCCACGCCTCGTATTGGCGCCAGTTCGCCCAAACCGCGATGAATTTCGTTCCGTTCCTGGGCACCTCGCTGTCCCGGTCCATGGAGTACACCGCCGACAATCACGGCTACGCCATGCGCCCCACCGGGATTCAGGGGGCAATCGGCGTGATGGCGGCCGGCAAGTACCTGCTCAAGCGGGTCGAATTCGACACGTTGGCCAACAGGGCGACGTTCGAGACAGGCTTCTTCGTCTGGCTGGTCAACATGCTCTCCAGCCACCCCGTGCACACCTGGCGGGCCGCCGCACTACGGAATCGGCAGCAGGCCGGGTCGTTGTTCTTCCGACCCAAGCTGCTGCCGCCGACTCCCATTCCTCCGGTACCGCCGTTACTTCCGCCGGCACCGCCACCCATGCCGCACGGCTACGTTCCGCCTGTTCAGGCGTACACGTACGACAATCCGCCGCGCTACTAGTCGAAGGTCGGCGCCTCCGTGCGCGTGCGCTTGAGCTCGTAGAAGTGCGGGTATGAGGCGAAGATCACCGACGCGTCCCACAGCTTTCCGGCTTCTTCGCCGCGCGGAATCTTGGAGATCACCGGGCCAAAGAAGGCCACTCCGTTGACGTGGATGGTCGGGGTTCCGACATCCGGGCCCACCTTGTCCATTCCGGCGTGGTGGCTGGCACGCAGCGCCTCGTCGTACTCGGTGGACTCGGCCGCGTCGGCCAGCTCTGCGGGCAGACCTACCTCTGCCAGGGATTCGGCGATGACGGCGGGTAGATCCTTGTTGTCCTGATTGTGGATCCGGGTTCCCAGCGCGGTGTACAGCGGCTCCAAGATTTCCTGCCCCTTGGCCTGCTCGGCGGCGATGGCCACCCGCACCGGGCCCCAGGCCGTCTTCATGAGTTCCTGATAGCGCTCCGGCAGGTTGTCGCGCCCCTCGTTGAGAACCGCCAGGCTCATCACCCGGAACTTCACCTCGATATCGCGAACCTTCTGGACCTCCAGGATCCATCGCGAGGTGATCCAGCACCACGGACATAGCGGGTCAAACCAAAACTCCGCGAGATCCTTCTTGCCTGCAGACATAGCGCGCCTTTCCGATGTGAGTTGGCCAACACGTATCGCAACTCCCCATGGTGCCGTCCTGTTCCCATGCCGCACGAATGCCCCGCGCTTGCTCCCGCCCCTTCCGCCCCGCAACCGCTACGTTAGGTACGTGGCACTTCCCAACCTCACCCGTGACCAGGCCGCGGCCCGCGCCGCTGCGATCGACGTCGAGCATTACGCGATCACTCTCGACCTCACCAATGACACCGGCGGTCCGAGCGAAGAGACCTTCCACTCGTCGACCACCGTCACCTTCACCGCGCAACCGGGTACGTCGACGGTCATCGACATCGCCGCCCGTACGGTGCGCCGCGTCGAGCTCAACGGGGTCGAGTTGGACGTCAGTGGCTACGACGAGGAACAGGGCATCACGCTGCCGGGGCTGGCCGCCACCAACACCGTGGTGGTCGAGGCCGATTGCGAGTACTCGCACACCGGTGAGGGATTGCACCGTTTTGTCGACCCCGTCGATGACGAGGTGTACCTCTACTCCCAGTTCGAAACCGCCGACGCCAAGCGGATGTTCGCGTGCTTCGATCAACCTGACCTCAAGGCCGCCTTCGATGTCACCGTGACCGCCCCGGCCCACTGGCAGGTGATCTCCAACGGTGCGGCGCTCTCGGTCGCCGACGGCGTACACACCTTCGCGACCACCCCGAAGATGAGCACTTACCTGGTGGCATTGATCGCCGGACCGTACGCGCGGTGGAACGATCAATACTCCGATGATCACGGCACCATCGATCTGGGCATCTACTGCCGCGCCTCGCTGTCGGAATTCATGGACGCCGACCGGCTGTTCACCGAAACCAAGCAGGGATTCGGCTTCTACCACAAGAACTTCGGCACCCCGTACGCGTTCGGCAAGTACGACCAGCTGTTCGTGCCGGAGTTCAACGCGGGCGCGATGGAGAACGCCGGCGCGGTGACGTTCCTGGAGGATTACGTCTTCCGGTCCAAGGTCACCAAGTATTCCTACGAGCGCCGCGCCGAGACCGTGCTGCATGAGATGGCGCACATGTGGTTCGGCGATCTGGTGACCATGCGCTGGTGGGATGACCTGTGGCTCAACGAGTCCTTCGCGACATTCGCGTCGGTGCTGTGCCAGGCGGAGGCCACCGAGTACACCGAGGCGTGGACCACCTTCGCCAATGTCGAGAAGTCGTGGGCATACCGCCAGGACCAGCTGCCGTCGACGCATCCGGTGGCCGCGGACATCCCGGACCTGGCCGCCGTCGAGGTGAACTTCGACGGCATCACCTACGCCAAGGGCGCCAGCGTGCTCAAACAGCTTGTGGCGTATGTCGGTTTGGAGAACTTCCTATCTGGTCTGCGCGCCTACTTCGCGGCGCACGCTTTCGGCAACGCGACGTTCGACGACCTGCTAGGCGCACTGGAGGAGGCGTCCGGACGCGACCTGTCGGACTGGGGCACGCAGTGGCTCAAGACCACCGGACTGAACACCCTCTCCCCCGATTTCGAGGTCGACGACGAAGGCAAGTTCACGCGGTTCGCCGTCAAACAGTCCGGCGCGGCGCCGGGTGCCGGTGAGACCCGCGTGCATCGCCTGGCTGTCGGGATCTACGACGACGTCGACGGCAAGCTGGTGCGGACTCATCGCGAAGAGCTGGACGTCGAGGGTTCTTCGACTGATGTGCCTGCGCTGGTTGGTGTTTCCCGCGGCAAGCTGGTCTTGGTCAATGACGATGATCTGACGTACTGCTCGCTGCGACTCGATGACGAGTCCCTAGAGACACTGCTGTCCCGGATCGCCGATATCGCCGAGCCGCTGCCGCGCACGCTGGCCTGGTCGGCGGCCTGGGAGATGACCCGCGAGGCCGAGCTGCGGGCTCGCGACTTCGTGGCGCTGGTCTCCTCCGGGGTGCACGCCGAATCGGAAGTCGGTGTGGCACAGCGTCTGCTGCTGCAGGCACAGACCGCGCTGAGCTCCTATGTGGAGCCGCAGTGGGCACGCGAGCACGGCTGGCCCGCCTTCGCCGATCGCCTGCTGGAGCTGGCGCGCGCGGCCGAGCCGGGTTCGGACCATCAGCTGGCCTTCGTCAACGCCCTCACCAACTCGGTGTTGTCGGCCGGGCACACGGTGGTGCTGCAGGCACTGCTGGACTCAGATCCGGCCGCGCTGGATCTGCCGGGCCTGACCGTCGACACCGACCTGCGCTGGCGAATCGTGAACGCGCTGGCGGCATCCGGCGCGCTGGAGCCGGACGCGTCGGTGTTCATCGATGCCGAACTGGAGCGCGACCAGACCGCGGCGGGTAAGCGCCAGGCGGCCCAGGCCCGCGCCGCGCGCCCGGTGGCCGAGGTGAAGGAAGCGGCGTGGAAGCAGGTCATCGAGGATGACTCACTGCCCAACATCACCGCACGTTCGGTGATCGCGGGCATCGTGCAACCGGGCCAGGCCGAGCTGCTGGAACCGTTCTCGGGCCGCTACTTCGATGCCATCGAGGGTGTGTGGGCGCGCCGTTCCAGCGAGGTCGCCCAGACCGTGGTGATCGGCCTGTACCCGTCCTGGGACATTTCGCAGCGCGCGGTGGAGTCAGCAGACGGCTTCTTGGCCAAGGAGATCCCGTCGGCGCTGCGCCGTCTGGTTTCTGAGGGGCGCGCGGGCATCGTCCGGTCGCTGCGGGCCCGCGAGTTCGACGCAGGCGCTTAGTCCACCACGCCGAGCGTGAAGCCATTGCGGGTTTATCGCACTTATCCCGCAGTACCTTCACGCTCGGCGGGCTAGTGCCTCTCGTACCCGGCGGAGGATGTCGTCGGGATGATCCTCGGCCACCACCCTGATGATCAGCCAACCCATGCCCTCAAGCATTTCTAAGCGCGTGATGTCCTTGCGATACTGCCTGCGGTCGCTGCGATGCTGGTCACCGTCGTATTCGAGGCCGACCATGAAGTCCTCCCAGCCCATGTCGATGTAGGCGAGTGCCACGAAGTCTCCGTTGTGCACCAGGATCTGGGTGGTCACGGGTGGAAGTCCGGCATCACGAAGCAGCAGCCGCAGCCAGGTCTCCCTGGGCGACTGCGCACCGCTATCCACAAGATCGAAAGCTGCACGCGCCTTACGGATGCCACGCATCCCGCCATGTCGCGAAGCCAGATCGAATATCTCGGAGGTCTTGAGCTCGGTCGCGCGGCACAGCGCGTCGATCGCGGCCACGGCCTGCCCTCGCGGATACCGGCAGGCCAGGTCGAGAGCCGTACGCGCCGCCGTAGTGACCCGCATGCCGTGGATCACGCAGCTCTCGTCCGGCGCGATCTCTCCAGACCAGACGGTAATCCCCCGCTGTCGATGACGGTTGTCATGAATCGCCTCCGCATTACGTGCGGCATCGACCCAGCGTGCGCCGTCAGCCTGCCGGATCTGACTGCCTCACTGCCGACGAACGGTTCCCCCATGCGGGCAGTGTGCGCTCAACCCCTGACATGCAACGAGCGTGAAGCTATTGCGGGAAAAACTCGAAATCCTCGCAATAACTTCACGCTCGGCGTAAAGCGGTGTGCGCGGAAACCCGCGCGAAGAACTACGGACGGGCGATGGCGGCGCTCATCACACGCACCGCGCTGAGAATCCCGTCGAGCAGGTTGCCTTCCTTGAAGGCGGCCAGCGCGGCGGCGACACCGAGATCAGCGGCCGATTCGGCGCCGCGTCCCTTCAGCGCCTCGCCGTAGACGACCTCCACGACGTGCTGGTCGGGAGAAACGGCGATCAGCACGGCCTCATCAGGGGTAGGCACCTTGAGGAAGACCTCGCGCGCGCCGGCGTTGGTGTCGTTGCCCAGATCGCCGATGTATACCGAGAAGCGGGCCTTGGACTGACGTGACCCGTAGGTCAGCGCGTCGTCAAGCTCCGCCAGCTCGTAGTTGGGGAACGGGTAGTGAACCGACAGCTCGCCCGGCTCGGTAACACCCGAGAGGCGCCCACTGACGGTCTCGGCCCAGCCGCGCGGAAGCTCTCCGACGGGCTTGACTGCGACATCACCACTTGCCACTTGCGGACCCTCCAATCGCGTGCGCCGCGCCGTGCGCATCACCATGCCCGTGGTGCCCGTGGGCATCACCGATGTTCTCGTCGACGGCAGCCCACAGGATCGGGCCATGTGTCCAACCGTCGTTCATGTTGTAGGTCGCGGGGTGCACGCCCTTCTTGCGCATGGTCCACAGTCCGATGAGCACAAAGGCGACCGGGGTGATCAGGGCTACCCAGACCGGCATCCCGATGTATGTGGGGCTGTTGAGGAAGCTCACGATGCAAACCGTAGCTGACCGCACCACGAACTCATGCCGCGCCCTCCCCTAGATATCGCACCCAGGCCGGGTCCAGTTCCTTCACCGAGGACAACAGCCGCCAATGTTGCCCCTTGGGCGGCATCGGCGTGGTGTGCAGCGACCAGCCCAGCTCCGCCAACAGCCGGTCGGCCTTGCGGTGATTACAGGACGAACAGCAGGCCACACAGTTCTCCCAGGAGTGACCGCCTCCCTTGCTGCGCGGAATCACGTGATCGATGGTGTCGGCCCGTCCGCCGCAATACGCGCAGCGGAAGCGGTCGCGATGCATCAGCGCGGCGCGCGTCATGGGCACCCGCGCGCGGTAGGGCACCCGCACAAAGGTCCGCAGCCTGATCACCGAAGGGACCGCCACCGACTTTGTGGCGGAATGAATGATGGGGGCAGCAGGGTCGTCATGCACCACATCGGCCTTACCGCACAGCAGCATGATCACTGCCCGGCGCATGGGTAGCGCGGTCAGCGGTTCATACGTGGAGTTCAGCAATAACACACGACGCCGGCCCCAAAGGGAACCGGCGTCGTTGGACTGCTGTGGGGGCATCGCCCCGGGAATCCTGCTCTCAAGGACTCCTGGGACGCTGTGCAGTATTCGGGCCGTCCCGTTTTGGGTCGGCCCAGCGCTGGCACTGTTATGCCGGTGCCCGCGGCTCTTCTTGTGTTGCGCCATTACCACCAGTGCACCACGATTCCGCGGTCTTCGCATGACAATTTGGCCAGTGTTCGCAGGTCAATCCAATGAACATCACGTAACCAGCCCGGCGACGCGGTCGGCACAGGTACCAGCACAATGGACAACGTGGCAGCCCCTACCCCTGAAAACTTCTACGACGCCGTCGGTGGCGCCGCCACCTTCCACGCGATTGTGGCCCGCTTCTACGAGCTTGTTGCCGACGACGAGGTGCTCCGACCGCTCTATCCCGAGGAGGACCTCACCGGCGCGGAAGATCGCTTGCGGATGTTTCTCGAGCAGTACTGGGGCGGCCCGCGCACCTACTCGGACCAGCGTGGACACCCACGGTTGCGGATGCGGCACGCGCCGTTTCGGATCGGGCCCATCGAACGCGACGCCTGGTTGCGCTGCATGCGTACCGCCGTCGATTCCATCGACCGAAACACCCTTGACGACGATCATCGCGCCCAGTTGTGGAGCTACCTGGAAATGGCGGCGCAGTCAATGGTCAACTCGCCGTTCTGACAGTCGATCACGATTCGAGGCCAGCGCCGCCGTGGTGCAGAATGATGAACCGTGACCGCCGCCTACTTGGGCCGACATGACGACCCCTGGTGGTCGCGGGCCGTCTTCTATCAGATCTACCCGCGCTCGTTCGGCGACAGCGACGGCGACGGTGTCGGTGACCTGGACGGCATTTCAGCAAAGCTTGGCTACCTTGACCTACTCGGGATCCAGGGGATCTGGCTAAATCCCGTTACCAAATCGCCGATGGCCGATCACGGGTATGACGTGTCCAATCCCCGCGAGATCGACCCGTTGTTCGGCGGGCTCACCGCCATGCACCGGCTGATCGCCTCGGCACATCGGCACAACATCAAGGTCATCATGGACTTGGTGCCCAACCACACCAGTTCCGAACACCGCTGGTTCATCGAGGCACTCGCCGCCGAGCCCGGCAGTGACGCCCGCGCGCGTTACATATTCCGGGACGGCAAGGGCGCCAACGGTGAACTGCCGCCGAATAATTGGCCGTCAGTGTTCGGCGGTCCGGCCTGGACGCGGATCACCGAACCGGACGGCACCCCCGGCCAGTGGTACCTGCACCTGTTCGCCCCCGAGCAGCCCGACGTCAACTGGGACAACCCCGAGGTGTTCGACGATTTCGCCGATACCCTGCGTTTCTGGCTGGACCGGGGCATCGACGGATTCCGTCTGGACGTCGCCCACGGCATGGCCAAGCCGCCGGGCTTGCCCGACATCGAGGACACCGAAACCTCGATGCTGCATATCGCCGATGAGGACCCGCGCTTCAACAACGAAGGTGTGCACGAGTACCACCGCAAGATTCGCAAGGTGCTCGACCAGTATCGCGATGTGGTTGCGGTCGGCGAGATCTGGGTGAACGACAACACTCGCTTCGCCGAGTATGTCCGGCCCGACGAGCTGCACCTCGGATTCAACTTCAAACTGGTCGAGGCTGAGTTCGACGCCGACCAGATTCGTGCCGCCATCGAAAACTCGCTTGCCGCGGTGGATTCAGTGGGCGCGACACCCACCTGGACGTTGTCCAACCACGACGTGGAGCGTGAGGTGACCCGTTACGGCGACGGCCAGATCGGCCAGTGGCGAGCCCGGGCCATGGCCCTGGTGATGCTGGCGCTGCCGGGAACCGTGTTCATCTACAACGGTTCCGAACTCGGCCTGCCGAATGTCGAACTGCCCGACGAGGCCTTGCAGGACCCGGTGTGGGAGCGCTCCGGCCACACCGAGCGGGGTCGCGACGGCTGCCGCGTGCCGATCCCCTGGGAGGGCACCGAACCCCCTTACGGCTTCTCGAGCAACGACCAGACCTGGCTGCCCATGCCGCACGGCTGGGCAGACTTCACCGTGGAGCGCCAGCTGGAGCGCACCGACTCCACACTGTCGCTGTATCGGCGTGCCATCGAATTACGCAAGAACCGCGAGGAATTCACGGGCACCAGCCTGGAGTGGTACGGCAGCCCTTCGGGAGCACTGGCATTTCGCGTCAAGGGCGGCGGCCTGACGTGCGCCTTGAACGTCAGCAGCGATCTGGTGGATCTGCCCGCGGGCGAAGTCATCCTGACCAGCGGGCCGCTGGTCAACGGCAAGCTGCCGCGTAATACCGCTGCCTGGATCGTCTAGCTCTCACGCTCCGCCACATCAGTCAGTCATTTGACTGATGTGCGATTGATCTCCGGTGGTCAAGACTTCATGTGGCGCATTGTTGTGCGCCGGAACTGACTGCCGGGAACCAGGAGTACCGATACGCATGGGCACAGCCGATCCAGAACCGTAGACACCCGCTTCTGGGATAGCTACTCGCTAGCAAGTCCCCGATAAGTTGACCCGAAATCTTTACCGCCGCATCAATTCTGGCATGAATAGTCGGCGCACGATTTCTTTCGACAGACGAAGCGCGGAGATACACAGTGGAGATGATCGACTGGGATCAGGTCTACCGAGTGGGCCATACACCCGGATGGAACATCGGTAGACCGCAGCCCGAATATGAAGGGCTGATCAACCAAGAAGGCATAGTCAAAGGCGAGGTCCTCGACGCCGGTTGCGGGTACGCCGAACTTTCTTTGGCACTAGCCGCACGGGGTCACTCAGTCGTCGGCGTCGACATCGCGGCCGCACCGATCGCATCGGCAATCTTGACTGCCGCGATGCGACGGCTGCCCAGCGCCAAATTCATCCATGCCGACATCATGAACCTCAAGCGATACGCCAATCGTTTCTCGACGATATTCGACAGCGGACTTCTCGATGTGGTGCCGCCGAAGCTGCACGCCACATACCTTCGCTCGATACTGCATATGGCAAGGGCAGACGCACGCCTCTACATCTTGGCCTTTGCCTCTGGCGCGTTCCCCGGTCATACCGGAACACTGCCGACGCAGTTCACCAGAGATTCCCTTCACCAACTTGTGTCCGCCCACTGGAACATTCATTCCATCCGGCCGGCAGTCATCCATGCCAGAAACGCACAGCTACCGGATGGATCGGCGGCACCAGACATAGTTCTCGATGCGGATCGAGCCGTTAGACTTCCCGCCTACCTTGTTATCGCCCGCAAACCTGTCACTGAAAATGGTGGCAAATTTTCGGGTTTTCAAGCATTAATTGACAGAGGAACGAACGGAAGGATGCGCCGTGGCCAAGGATGACTCCGCCGTACGAGTAATCCGAAGCTCCGATCGGTGGCACTGGCGCAACGAGTGGCTTGAGTCATGGCAGTCGTTCCCCGTGACGGGAAATTTCGATTTGGCCGGGAACGCCCATGGCCTTCTGATGGTCCACAATGAGGACACCGTCGACCCGGGCGAAGGCTTTGACGCGCACACTCATCGCAATACCGAAATCATCACATGGGTACTCGAAGGCACTGTGGTGCACAAAGATTCCCTGGGCAACCTCGGAGAAATCCGTCCGGGAATCGTGCAAAGGATGAGCGCTGGAACCGGGATCACACATTCGGAGCGAAATGGTGCGGGACGGCTTGAACGCCAGCAGCTTCATGTGATCCAGATGTGGATCCCACCAGATGAGATAAATAGAGAGCCGAGCTACCAAGAATCGGACCTTACTGCCGACCTTGATCGAAATACTCTGGTACCCATAGCATCTGGAATGCCCAGGTATAGCAATGACGCCGCTATCTCAATCGGGAACCGCTATGCCACGCTGCATGTCGCCGTCCTGGACCCCGGGCATTCAGCCAACATCCCCGATGCCCTGTACGGCCACGTCTTCGTAGCGCGGGGACAGGTCGACTTCGAGGGCCACGGTCTACTTCAGCAGGGTGACGCGGTGCGTCTCACCCGGTCGGGAGGACACCGCGCTGTCGCCACCGGCGAAGGTGCGGAACTACTCGTGTGGGAGATGCACGGTACGGCGATAAATGTCTGAACCAGAAGGTAACTAGCGCACCAGCAGTGATAGATCGGTTCGGCTGCGGTACACCGATCCGAACCGGGCATCCAGCCGCAACCATGACGGTAAAGCACGCACCCGCACCGGCTCATCGGCCGCGGGGTTAGTTGGGATGAAACCCATTGCGGTCAAAGCGAAGACGCACCGCATCGGCACATCGACCTGCTGCCCCCCAGCTCCGTTGACTGTGACGACCGACTGATCCAGCAGCGATACGGGCGGTCCATGGGCACTGCCGTGCTCACGGGCCAGCTCTCCCCCGCGCTGCGCCAGTTCCAGCACCGACTGTGCGGGAATATCGTCGAGGTACTCAAATCCACTGTCGGCGGGCAGCGCACCGCGCCACACCGAGTCCATGGGAAATCCGGTGTGCACGTACCCGTCTGGGTCGGGGGCTTGTAGGCCGCGCAGCACTTCATCGACGGCCGCGCTGATATCGGGGGTGCGCAGCTCGCCCCGCACCGCACGGCAGGCCAACACATCGAACTGCGTCGCGGCCCAAACAACTACGTGACCACCATCGCGCACACGCAGTCGCACCACCGCCGACTCATCGAGCTGCGAAACACGGGACAGGAAGGTCGCCAAGTCCTTGCGGTCGTAGGCGTCAGGCACCCGCAGCGCGGCCTCTGTCACGGCCGTGTCCAGCGCTGCAAGTACTCGCGATGGGTGTCGGTGAGACGCAACAGGGTCTGGCTGTCGAGGTGAAAGGTGACCAACTGGGTGTCCGCGATCACCGCGGGTTTGGAGTCGGGCGCCGCGTTCACCGAGCGCACCTCGTAGTTGATGGTGAAGTCCACCGCGCGGATCTTGGACACCCACATGGTCACCTGCAGCGGCGAATCCGACAGCCGAACCTGCCCCTTGTACTTGACATGCACGTCGGCGATCAGCAGACCGGTGGTGGTGATCTCGGCGCCAAAGACGTCCCGCAGGAAGGGCACTCGCGCCTCTTCCAAGATCGTCACCATCGTCGCGTGGTTGACGTGCTGGTACATGTCGATATCGGACCAGCGGACCGGCACCGCCGCGACGTACCCGGGCTTCTCAGAACTCATGGCTCCATCATGCAGGACCGGTGATGCTGCTCCTGATCATCCCTCTGATCTGGCGTGCTGCCACCGATAACGTCGCCAGGTCCGGCTCGCCCGAGGCGAAGATCTCCGCGAGCGTGCCGCGGGCCCGTTCCAGCCGCGACGCGTTGGTGAATTCCCACTCCGCGATCTTCTGCTCACCGGTCTCGTCCGGTTCACCCACGGACAGCACGTCCATGGTGAGGGCCCGCAGCGACGAGTAGATGTCGTCGCGGATCGCCAACCGGGCCAACGAATGCCACCGGTCGTTGCGCTCCAGCTGAGAGACGGCGGTCAGCAGGTCGTCCACCCGCAGATCATCCATCAGGGTGAAGTACAGGTCGGCGACCTCGGCCCCGTCACGATCGGCGATATCGGCGATATCGATGATGTCCAGCAGGCTGAATCCGTACAGGCAGCTGGCGACGTCACTGGCGAGGTCGAACGGAACACCCAGTGCCACCAAGTCTTCGGTCTGCTTGGTGACGATCTCCAGATCGTGGCCACGCAGCCAGGTGGTGAGCTGAGGGCTCAGCTCGGCGATGCCCTCGGCGAAACGATTGATCTCGGCGCCAACCGCCAGAGGTTGGGGCCGGTAGCTGAGGAGCCAGCGCGAGGCCCGATCCAGCAGGCGGCGCATGTCCAGCGTCAGCCGGTCCGAGACCGCCACCGGCACGTCCGCATGCCGGATGCGATCCCACAACGAGCGCAGTCCAAAGATGGCTTCGACGGCGACGTACGTCTTGAGCCCGTCCACCGAACCCGTTCCGGCATCCTCGAGGAGCCGGTACACATAGGTGATTCCACCGCAGTCGACCACCGAGTTGACCAGCATGGTGGCGTAGATCTCCTTGCGCAGCGGATGCTGGCGGATCTCCGCGTCGAACCGCTCGCGCAGCACGTCCGGGAAGTAGTGCACCATGCGTCGCAGCGTCACCTCTTGGTCCGGTGCGTCACTGGCCAGCAGATCATCCTTGAGCCCCAACTTGACGTGCGCCATCAAAGTCGCCAGTTCGGGTGAAGTCAAACCGATTCCGAGCGCGGCACGCCGGTCGATCTCCTTCTCGGAGGGCAGTGCTTCCAATTCGCGGTCCAGGCCGCGCTCATTGACCAGGTAGCCGATCTGGCGCGCGTGCACGCTCAGCAGTGAAGCCGCGTTGGCGCGGCTGGTGCCCATCAGATTGTTCTGGGATTCATTGTCGGCCAACACAAGCGTGGCCACGTCGTCGGTCATCGACTCCAACAGCGCGGTCCGCTCGGATGCCGCGATCTTGCCGGCACTGACCAGCGAGTCGATCAGGATCTTGATGTTGACCTCGTGGTCCGAGCAGTCCACTCCGGCGGAGTTGTCCAGCGCGTCGGTGTTCACCCGGCCACCGTTGAGCTCGAACTCGATACGGCCCCGCGAGGTGAGTCCCAGGTTGCCTCCTTCGCCGATCACCCTGGCGCGCACCTGGTTTCCGTTGACCCGGACGGCGTCGTTGGCCTTATCGCCCACATCGGCCTGCGATTCGCTCTCCGCCTTGACGTAGGTGCCGATGCCACCGTTGAAGAACAGGTCCACCGGCGCCAGCAGGATGGCACGAACCAGCTGCGGCGGGGTCATCTCCGCGACGCCACTGTCGAGCCCCAGCGCCTCCCGAACCTCGGGGCTGATCGGTATCGACTTCTGTTCCTTGCTGTACACGCCGCCACCGGCACTGATGAGTGCGGAGTTGTAGTCGGCCCAGCTGGAGCGCTCCAGCGCGAACATCCTCTTGCGTTCAGCCCACGAGGACGCCGGATCAGGGTTGGGGTCCAGGAAGATGTGCCGGTGGTCGAAGGCGGCCACCAGCTTGATGTGCTGGGACAACAGCATGCCGTTGCCGAACACGTCCCCACTCATGTCGCCGACTCCGACGACGGTGAAATCCTCCGTCTGGGTGTCGATTCCCATCTCCAGGAAGTGCCGTTTGACGCTCTCCCAGGCGCCCCGCGCGGTGATACCCATCGCCTTGTGGTCATAGCCGACGGAGCCACCGGATGCGAAGGCGTCGCCGAGCCAGAATCCGTAGGACAGCGCGACGTCGTTGGCGATATCGGAGAAGGTCGCGGTGCCCTTGTCGGCCGCCACAACCAGGTAGGGATCGTCACCGTCCCGGCGGCGCACTCCTTCGGGCGGCACTACCGCATTGGTGGCGCGGTCGCGGTTATCGGTGATGTCGAGCAGGCCGCTGATGAAACGCCGGTAGCACTCGACACCCTCGGCCCGGAACGCGTCACGATCGGCGGCGGCGTCGCCGGTAGCGGCGGGTGGATTCTTGACGACGAAGCCACCCTTGGCACCGACCGGCACGATGACGGCGTTCTTGACCGCCTGCGCCTTGACCAGGCCCAGGATCTCGGTGCGGAAGTCCTCGCGGCGATCGGACCAGCGCAGGCCGCCGCGCGCGACCGGGCCGAAGCGCAGGTGCACGCCTTCCACTCGCGGCGAGTACACGAAGATCTCAAAGCGAGGCCGGGGCTCGGGCAGCTCGTTGATCTCGCGCGGATTGAGCTTGAAGGACAGCACACCCTTGGCGCGCGCCGAATCCTCTTTATTCACAAAGTAGTTGGTGCGCAAGGTGGCCTGGATCAGGCCGAAGAAGGCGCGTAGCACCCTGTCGGTATCGAGGCTGACCACCTTGTCGATCTCCGCCAGCACCTGTGCGGCCTTGGCATCGGCCGCGGCGTCATCGGTGACATCAGGGTTGAAACGAGCCTCGAACAGTTCCACGAAATCGCGGGCGGTCTGGGAGTTGTCGGCCAGCACCGTTTCGATATGCGCCTGGCTGTAGGGGAAGCCGGCCTGCCGCAGGTACTTGGCATATCCGCGCAGGATGGTGACCTGACCGGCGGTGAGCCCGGCCCGCAGTACCAGCTCGTTGAACCTGTCGGTTTCGACACGGCCGTGCCATACCGCGTCGATGGCGCGGGTCAGGAGGTCGGCGCGACGCGCGGTGCCCTCGGCGTCGAAAGTACGCGCTATCGCCGGGTGCACCACGATGCGGAAGGCGTACAGCGACACGGCCAGGCCATCGGGCCGGGTGAAGTGATACGGACGTTCCTCAAGGACATCGACGCCCATGCTGTGCAGTACCGGGAGCACCTGGCTCAGGGAAGCCGAGCGCCCGCCCAGGTACATGCTGAGCACGCCGGTGCCCAACTCGTCGGCGTCGTAGGCAAGATCGATGGAGTTCTCTTGCAGCCCTTCGATTCTCGCGATATCCGCGATAGCCTCGGCGGGCGGCACATTCTCCTTGAAGACCTCCGGCAGGATGACCGAGTACCGCTCTGCGCAGGCCCTGTCGATCGGCGAGTCGGGGTGCACCGCCCGGACCAGGCGGTCGCTCCACGTACGAGTGGTCTGGGTGAGCAGGCCCTGAATGCGGACCCGATTGGCTTCCGAGGTGTCGATGCTGGCGTGTGGGCTGTGCTCCGGCAGGCGCACGGTGAAATGGACCAAAGCCCAGGGAGATTCGCTGACGCGTGCGGTGTAGTCGATTCCCGTGCCGCCGAGCTCTCGCACCAGGGTGTCCTGCATGGCGAGCCGCACCGTGGTGGTGTAGCGGTCACGGGGCAGATACACCAGCGCCGTCACAAAGTTACCCAATTCATCGGCTCGCAGAAACAGCAGCGAACCCGGGTGCGCACCAATATTTCTCGACGCGGTGACGATGTCGTAGAGCCTGTCGACGCTGGAAGCGAACAGCTCGGCGCGGGGCAGATTCTGCATGAACTCGATCAGCATGTGGCCGGCCAGCGAATCCTGGGTCGCGTCCGAGCGACCGAGAACTTGGTGCACCCGGTCGGAGATCACCGGGATGGCGAGCACATCGGCGTTCATCGCCGCGACGGTGAAGACACCGACCAACCGGTGCTCGATGGCCGGCCCCGCGCCGTTCTCTTGCCGGATCACCACGATGTTCGGGTAGATGGCATACCGCAGATAGGTGGGCGTGGTCGCCTGCGCCAGCACCAGTAGCTGATCGGTGTGGGTGAGTTGTGGAAGGACATCCTCGCGGCGTTTGAGCAGACCGAGCCGACTGGACTCATCGACGGTGGCGCGGCCGTTCTCGACAGTGCAGCGCTGGTAGCCCAGCAGCGTGAAGTTCCCATCGACCAGCCAGCGCAACAGGTTGGCGACCTCGGTCAGTTCGGCCGATGAGAACCGCGCGTTGCCCGGCGACGCGTCCAGATCGCCGGCCAGTTCGATGACCGCGTCACGCATGGCGTCGGAGTCGGCGGCGACATGGCTGCCGTCCTCCAGCGTGTGCGGCAGCTGGGTCTCGATGAACGCCAAACGCTCGGCGTCGATGGACGGCGGCAGCTGCAGGTGAATCCAGCTCTCGGCATTGGGCGCCGTGTCGCTTTGCGGGTGCTCCACCGGGATCGCCGAAAGCAGCGCGCCGTCGGTGGCCCGATCCACCGAGAAAACGGGGTCCATCAAGTCGACGATGGCCACGCCCTGGCGCCGCAGCAGCACCGTGATGGACTCGGTCAGCAACGGCGTGTAGTCGGTGACCAACTGCACGGCGGTGCCCAATCCCGCGTCGTCGCCATTGCGGTAGGTGGCCATCGCGATCTCGTGTGGCTGACGCCGCGCGGCCAACCGCAGCAGCGCACGCATGAGCGCCTCTCGCACCGGCGGGGCCGCGGGTGGCGCATGCCCGTCAGAGTCCAGCGGCTCGTCCCAATCCATCTCCCCCATGTACCGGGCGCGGCTGAAAGCAGCTGCCAGCGCCTCGATGGTCGGCACGCCAGATCCGTTGGTAGACGGCGTGTTTTCGGAAGTGGTGGTCCCTGTATTAACAGTCACGCAGAACGCTCCTGGCTGAGGTTGCGTACCGGGTTTCGGCACGCAACTTCACCCTAGTCGCGCGTCAGGCGGCGGTGGGTAACTCTGTGAGGTCTGGCCGCATCGATACCCAAACGTTCGACTTTGTTCTCTTCGTACGCCTGGAAGTTGCCTTCGAACCAGAACCAGGAAGCGGGGTTATCGTCGCTTCCCTCCCACGCCAGGATGTGCGTGCAGGTGCGGTCCAGGAACCACCGGTCGTGCGAGATGACGACCGCACAGCCCGGGAACTGCTCGAGTGCGTTTTCCAGCGAGCCCAGGGTCTCGACGTCCAGGTCGTTGGTGGGCTCGTCCAGCAGGATCAGGTTGCCGCCCTGCTTGAGGGTGAGTGCCAGGTTGAGACGGTTGCGTTCACCACCGGAGAGCACACCGGCCGGCTTCTGCTGGTCGGGTCCTTTGAATCCGAAAGCTGAAACGTAAGCCCGCGAAGGCATTTCATTCTGGCCGACCACAATGTGGTCGAGACCGTCGGACACGACCTCCCAGACATTCTTCTTGGGGTCGATACCGGCACGGCTCTGGTCGACGTAACTCAGCTTGACGGTCTCACCCACCTTGACCTCACCGCCGTCGGGGTTCTCGAGCCCGACGATGGTCTTGAACAGGGTGGTCTTGCCGACGCCGTTGGGACCGATGACGCCGACGATGCCGTTACGAGGCAGCGTGAACGAGAGATCTTTGATGAGGGCGCGTTCCTCGAATCCCTTGTCGAGATGACTCACCTCGACCACCACATTGCCCAGGCGCGGGCCGGTGGGAATCTGAATTTCCTCGAAGTCGAGCTTCCGCGTCTTCTCCGCCTCGGCGGCCATCTCCTCGTAGCGCCCGAGCCGTGCCTTGTTCTTGGCTTGACGGGCCTTGGCGCCTGAACGCACCCATGCGAGCTCTTCCTGCAGGCGCTTGTGCAGCTTGGCGTCCTTGCGCCCCTGCACGGCGATGCGCTCGGCCTTCTTCTCCAGGTAGGTGGAGTAGTTGCCCTCGTAGGGGTACGCGCGGCCGCGGTCCAGCTCAAGGATCCACTCGGCCACGTTGTCCAGGAAATACCGGTCGTGGGTGACAGCCAGGATGGCACCCGGGTAGCTGGCCAAGTGCTGTTCAAGCCACAGCACGCTCTCAGCGTCCAAGTGGTTAGTGGGCTCGTCGAGCAGCAGTAGATCAGGCTTCGACAGCAGCAGCTTGCACAGCGCCACGCGTCGGCGCTCACCACCGGACAGGTGCGTTACCGGCTCGTCGGGCGGCGGGCAGCGCAGCGCGTCCATGGCCTGCTCCAGCTGCGAGTCGATGTCCCAGGCGTCGGCGGCGTCCAGCTCTTCCTGGAGCTTGCCCATCTCTTCCATGAGCTCATCGGAATAGTCGGTGGCCATCAGCTCGGCGACTTCGTTGTACCGGTTGAGCTTGCCCTTGAGCGCGACGCCGGCCTCGACGTTCTCGCGCACCGTCTTCGTTTCGTCCAGCTCCGGCTCCTGCATCAGGATTCCGACGCTGGCGCCGTTCGCCAGGAATGCTTCGCCGTTGTTGGGCTTGTCCAGCCCGGCCATGATCTTCAGGACGCTGGATTTACCGGCACCGTTTGGACCGACCACACCAATCTTGGCGCCGGGCAGGAAGTTCAGGGTGACATCGTCGAGGATGACCTTGTCGCCATGCGCCTTGCGGACTTTCATCATCGTGTAGATGTACTCAGCCATGCCGCGCTGTCGCCTCTCCTCTAAGTTCTTTCATCGCAGCTCACGACCATTCTGGTGGGCTGCCCGAACCATCCTAGGTGAGAGGCGACCGCGCGGTCGCCGGTGTCGGCCCTGGGTCAGGCGCTTAGGGGCAGGTTCACCGACTCTTCGCTGCTCTCGTCCATTTCCAGGAGCCCGGCCGTTGATTGCCCGGCGCCGGAATCGGGTTGCTCGGGCGCTTCGGCGTCATTGTGTCTGCCGGTGTAACCGACCTTCTCTATCCGGGCGATGGTCCGCGACAGATCCGGTCCGACGGCGATCGCTTTCATCTCCGTGACCTGACGACGGTTACCTTCCTTGTCCTCGAACTCGCTGGTGTGCAGATGACCGTGCACGATCACCGGCGCCCCCTTGCCCAGTGCGGCACCGACACCGGTCACCAATCGGCCCCAACAGCTGACATTGATGAAGAGGGAGTTCGAATTCACCCAACTTCCGTCTTCTCGCCGGCGGCGTGCGTTACTGACGACGCGGAACCTGATCATCTCGTCGGAGCCGACTTGGCGCCGCTTCAAATCTCCCACGATGGAACCGATAACGGTCACGGGTGTCTCGAACATGTCATGCCTTTCCTGTTTCTGTATCTCTGCTACGCACCGCCGAACCGGTGCCCTTGCCGACTCCAGTAACCCGGCCGGTACCGACGCCGCCGCCCGGCATCGGGCATGTTGCGGCGGCCGTTGTGGATGAACGTCAGGTTGGGGATAAGTGGCCGATGACTCCGTCCACCCGTACCTTGCTTGACATGACGGTTTGGATCATGCTCCGCCCCGAGGACGACATCGCGGCCGAATTGGAGGCCTCATCAGGGCCATTGACCGGTATGCGCCTCGCGGTCAAGGACAACGTCGATGTCGGCGGGGTGCCTACCACCGCCGCCTGCCCCGAGTACGCGTACGTCCCCGAACGCGACGCACCCGCCGTGGCGGCACTACGCGCGGCAGGCGCCGTCGTGGTGGGCAAGACCAACCTCGATCAGTTCGCGACGGGGCTGGTGGGCACGCGTTCTCCCTATGGCGCGGTGCCGGACTCACGGCGCCCCGAATACATCAGCGGCGGTTCCAGTTCGGGATCGGCGGTGGCCGTCGCCACCGGCGAGGCCGATATCGCGATCGGCACCGACACCGCTGGATCCGGGCGAGTTCCCGCCGGGTTGCAGGGCATCGTCGGCATCAAACCCACCGTGGGCGTCATCGCCACCGAGGGCGTGGTTCCGGCGTGCGAATCTTACGACTGCGTCACTATTTTCGCCTCCACACTGGCCACAGCCAACGCGGCGATGGCGGCAATGGGGGCAGCGGCCGGGCCACGACTCTGGCCCACCAACACCCGCCTGGCCGCTCCCCCACAACCCACGATCGCTGTCCCGCGCGAGCTGCCCGCCCTGGACGAGGTGTGGCGTAACGCGTTTCATGCGGTCGTCGCGGACCTGCGCGCCGCCGGCGCGACCATCGTCGAGATAGATCTGACGCCCTTCCTGGCAGCGGCGAAACTACTGTACGAAGGCGCACTCGTCAGTGAACGCTACGCGGCGGTGGGCGAATTCATCGATGCGCACCCCGAAGCCTCATTGGATCCCACTGTCGCGCGGATCATTTCCGGCGCACGCGACATTCCCGCGCACCGTCTGGTCCGCGATCGCGCCGAGGTGCAGGGTCTGCGCGATCGGGCCATGACCTCGCTGGCCGGTGCCGACGCACTGCTGGTTCCAACGGCACCGCTGCATCCGACGATCGAACAGGTAAACGCCGATCCGATCGGCGTCAACGCGACCATGGGCACATACACAAATTTCTGCAACTTGTTTGACCTATGCGCGGTATCGGTGCCCGCCGGAACCGCGGGCGACGCGCAGTTCGGCGTGACGGTTCTGGCACGCGCGTTCGATGACGCGGTGGCCTTCGACATCGCCACGCTCGTCGCCGGAGAACCTGCCGGACAAGATGTTTGGCCTGCGGCGATCGCCCTGTCCCATGAGCTGGCGGTGTTCGGCGCGCACCTCAAGGGCGGCCCGTTGGAGTTCCAGCTGACCGATCTGGGTGCGCGCTGGATCGGACCGATCCGGACCGCCACGAAATACCGGATGGCGGCGCTGCGGACCACACCGCCCAAGCCAGGCCTTACCCGATCCGAAGAAGACGGCGTGAGCATCGGTGGCGAAATCTGGCGTCTGTCCCCCGCCGCGCTGGGCACCTTCCTGGCGCAGTTGCCCGAACCGATGCTGCTGGGCAAGGTCGAATGCGATGACGGCTTGTGGCGCACCGGTTTCGGGTGCGACGGCGCCGCCGCGCAGGCCGGTGTCGATATCAGCGAGCACGGCAGCTGGCCTGCGGCCATCGCCGCCGGCGCGGTCTAACCGCGGGTTTTCTCGTCGTGCTGGGCCATTTTCGCAAGCATGGCGTTGTAGGCGGCCAGGTCTGCGTCGTCATCGCGGTCGGCGGCGCGGTCCTGCCGGCGAGCCAGCCTTTCGTCTGAGCGTGACCACTGCACGACCAGGGCGATCATCACCACCATCAGTGGCAGCTCTCCCGTCGCCCAGGTGATGGCGCCACCCATGTGTTGATCGGCGGCCAGATCTATCCGCCACGGCAACGCGAGGTTGCTGTAAAACTTCTCGCCGAGAATCGATTTCGTCCCCATCAGGATGACTCCGAAGAAGGCGTGCAGCGGCAGCGAGACCAGCACGATGCCCAATTTCGCGACGGGCGGTAGGCGCCGTGGAGAGGGATCGATGCCTATGACCACCCAGTAGAAGAGGTACCCGCTGAGCAAGAAATGCAGATTCATCGCCAGGTGCGCGGCGTGCACGTCGACGGCGGCGTCGTAGAGCCCGCTCAGGTACAGGCCATAGAAGCCGCCGATGAACAGCGACGTCGCCACCAGCGGATGCGTCAGGAAGCGAGAGAACTTGCTGTGCAACGCCAATTGGACCCATTCACGCAGGCCAGGCGGATCGCCCTTACCCGCCGCGGGCAGCACCCGCAGCAGCAGGGTGACGGGACCACCCAGCACCAGCAGCACGGGTACCAGCATCGAGAGCATCATGTGCGCGACCATGTGCATGCTGAACATCGCGGGCATGTACCGTCCGACGCCCGATGACGTAGCGATCAGCAAGAATCCGCAGCCGGACAACCAAGAGATGGTGCGGCCGACCGGCCATTCGTCGCCGCGCTGCTTGAGCCTGCGGACACCGACCACGTAGGCGACAGCGAAAACAATGGCGGCCGTTCCGAAGATCAGATCGAAGCGCCAATCGAACATCAGCCGCCCCGGAGTCGGCGGACCGTCCAGGTTGTAGCCGATGGCGACCTCGACTGGAGACGGGTTGAGGTTGACCGGCGGCGGAGGCGGAGTACGGCCCAGTCCGACGGCGATGCCGAAGGTGATCGCGAAGATGACGGCTTCCACCCCGGCCAGCCGAATCAGCGGTCGGCGGTTATCCGGGTCCTTGTTCAATGCCGTTATCGCCGAACGTCGTTGCAGATAGCCCAGCACGCCCAAGAGCAGCAGCGCGGTGGCCTTGCCCACCAGCAGCCAGCCGTAGCGGGTGGTGAACAGGTCGGAAAGCTGCACTCGGATAAGGGCGTTGATGATTCCGCTGAGGCCGATCGCGATGTAGCACCACAGCGCCACGGTGGAGAACCGACGCGCGGCCACGTCGAGGTGGCCGCCACCGCGCAGCGCATGTATGAGCAGCGAGACCAGCCCGCCCGCCCACAGCGCCGCGGACACCAAATGGATGATGAGGCTGTTGGTACCCAGGTCGTGCGCGCCACCCGTGGCCGAATGCCCCACCAAGGCCAGCGGCATCAACGTGGCGATCGATCCGAGCACCAGCACCGGCGTCCACGACCAGCGCAGCACCACCCGGCTGGCGATCGCAACGCCCGCCGCGATGAAGGCCATCCAGCGCCAGGCATTCACCGTTTCGATCTCGCCTGCCAGTGTCCACAGCTCTCCGGGACCGAAATCGCTCACCGGCTGACCAGACACATCGGACACCGACAGCGGCACCATGGCCGCCGAGAGCACCGCCAGTGCGACCGATGCCGCCGTACCAACGCGCAGCGAGCGGTACCCGTCGACATCGAGCACTCCACTGGATTGCGGGGGGACGAGGAAGGCCGCGAGCAGGAACGCGCCGACGGCGACAACGGCGGCGATTTCGGCGGCCGCTCGCACGAACGGCAAACCGTAGGAGGTGACGGGGCCGGGGTTGGGCAGACCGGTCGCGATCAGCGCATCGGTCAATGACAGAGCACCGATAGTGGCTGCGACCAGGCCCGCCAGTACCGCAAGACCGACGACGATCGTCCATATCGGCGAATCGGTCTTCCTGGCGGTGGGAGTGGTCGTCACCAGTCAAGGGTATGGCGAGATGCGATCCACACCGCCACCGGTTCGATAGACTCCCATCCGGCTAGCGCCACATGCCTCCGTAGCTCAGTCGGATAGAGCAAGGGCCTTCTAATCCCTAGGTCGCAGGTTCGATTCCTGCCGGGGGCGCTGCTTCGACCGTCAACACAACGCCTGCACCATCTGGCGGGTGGCGACGTCGACCTGTATGGATACCCGCGGGGAAAGACTCAACTCCCCCACCAGGTTGTGGACCCGGCCACGGCGCATGTAGCGGTCCTGGGTCATCGACACTTTGGCGTGCCGCAGGTGGTCGACGCCGATACGCGCGGACAGCAACTACCTTGGCGAAGGGTCACTCGCCCCGCGTAAGCGGTGCCACTCATGGCCGTTCCACATGCGGCGGTCCGGTCCTGCGGTCGGTTGTGTCAAGGGTGGGGAAGCTATGACGGAGTCACGCCGGAGGGGCTCTTTACTCGGCCGACCGACGGACCAGACGCTTCGGAAATGGAGGGATGGCACGCGACGCGGCGGCGGCGCCCCTGGCGGGGGGTGGTATTGCAGAACCACTTAGTGGACCGCGCCTGAGCCTCCCGGCACTGGCCTCCGCCGCGCGTTTCGTTGGCTGTGACCGCTTAATATCGGGATGACAGGTTCCGGCGTCAAGGGAGAAACGATGCGGGCAGAGACTGCACGAAAACCACGCTGCTAGACCATGCCCAGTAGTCCGCGCCAAACACGCGCCGAGCAGCCCGGGCCGTACTTATCCCCTCCTGCCATCAAGGCCCTCCAAAAGCTCCGCCAGTCTCCGAACCCGCATTCAATCGAGGTTGTCCGCACCTCGATTGTCAAAGAGGGACTATCGGCGAAAAAGCGTATAAATACGGAGATCGACACACTGCGATCGATGGTCGAGCGGAGTGACCCGCTTCATCTCTACGGGGCGCTCCACATGTGGGATGTCCGCGCCCGCAGTGTGCTCAGCGGCGCGCAGCTGCACGGATCGGACGCGCTGCTCGAATTCTTCGCCGGAGTAATCACAAGCGAACCCGAGGCCGACGTTACCGCAAGGCTACGAACTCAATTCGACCCACAGATCGTCCTCGACGCTGAGAATCAGTTGCGCAAGATCGGCGAGCTGCAGGCCTCCATCGACTTCGGCGATGCCTTCAATACTCCGCCAAAATCACCAGTCGAGAGTGTGATGAATCTTCTCGCACTTGAGCGACACTTTGATCGGATGGCAGGTTTCGAACGTCATCTACGCAGGATCGCCGATCAGGTATTCGATCTTGTCGATATCGCCGCAAACGAAGTTCTAGGTTTCCAACTCAGCGACGCGGTGCGCTTCGCCGATCTGCATAGCCAAGCACTGCAATCGATATGGGAGTCAGTGTCCCATGACATCGCGGAATCACACGCACCACTGAGTCGTGAAGCCGACGACGCCGAAAGGATGCAATGGCTCTTCACCGACATCCTGATGTTTGTGCTCGACGCAGCCGCACCACTAGTGACGCCCGATCACAACGGCCCCATAGCCGAAGCCCTAGGGCTAGGCAGCGCATCGTTCGAGAACCTCATTTCTGCGCTCGCAACGCCACTGGGGTCGCAGCAGATACAGGACCTACACAGCGACAACTCCGTTCGCAACCATCCCATCCTCCAAACGTCCAGCGGCGACTGGATGTGGTGTCGGCCAGTCGATTTCGTGCACTGCATATTCGACTGGGCATTTGAGACCTGTCAGCGACACCCGCGGCTCCTCCAGAAGTTCGATAAGGCTCGTCAATCAACAGCTGAGCGGCTCCCTGCTGACGTCCTCGCCGAAGTCTTCGGTGAGGATCGACTCCACGTCAACGTGACCTACCCCGACAAGGAGTCGGACGCAGAAGCCGACATCGTGGTTTGCCTACCCGGAGCCAATCTCATCGTCGAGTGCAAAGGCGGGCGCATAACCGCCGCCGCGCGCCGCGGGGCGCCTAAGCGTGTCGAGAAGCACGCCGAAGAAATGATTACGAAGGCAGCCGACCAGAACCTGCGGACCGCAGCAGCGATCAGAGCCGGCGCCACGCTGAATGACAGCAAGGGCCGAGTACTACCTGTGCAGACAGACGATTTGAACCTCGCCGTCATCTGCACATTCGATCGGATTGACCCATTCAATACTTATCTTGGGCATCCCCAGAACGACAGTCTCAAAGATCGCTCTTGGACAGTGACACTCGCAGACCTTTTGCTAATCGCGGACGTACTCCCAGATCCCAGCGAGTTCTTTGCATACATCCGACGGCGGGTGGAGATGGTGAGAGCCGACAGCCACCGAGTGATCGTGGAAGCTGATGCTCTCGGCGCCTGGTGCCAAGATCGCTTCAACTCGTCGAAGCCCGTCATTCCCGGCGGATTCACGCTGATCGACAAAACATCGGATCTCATCAACGATTACTTCACCATACCGCCCGATTACATCGCAGATGAGGATGTCCCACGACCACAGTCCGGCGTTCCGCTAGAGATACTCGGCGCCCTTGGGCGACTGCTAAATCGCAACGACCCCGAGTGGGTCAAACGCACCGAACAAGGCTTCAGCATTCACCCGTCCGAATGGCGGATATTCAACCGACGGCTTGCGCTCGCCGTGAACCCGGCAATGGTGACGGGTCGCACAGCGCGTAAACATCTTGCTCAGGCACAACGCGGTTTCATCGTTGCAGGGATGCTGCCCGTCAAAATCAACGTCGATGCGCCCGTTGAGGGCTCCGAGGGCTTCTTGATTGTGGAACCCGCTCCGACCGACTCGAACAGCGACACTGATGGGACTGCCCCTGGTTTGGTCGACTCCTGAACTGCAAAGCGTCGCCGCCGCCGGAAGGACCAACCTCCATAACAGTAGAGAAAGTTCTCACAGGCCCAATTCGGCAGGAATTATTCGGTCCGTGGTGGCGCACGGGAGCGCCAGCGGAAGGTAGTCGCCACGGCGTGGATCTTCTTGACCTAATCCCTAGGTCGCAGGTTCGATTCCTGCCGGGGGCGCTGCTTCGACCGTCAACACAACGCCTGCACCATCTGGCGGGTGGCAACGTCGACCTGTATGGATACCCGCGGGGAAAGACTCAACTCCCCCACCAGAGGCACATCGAAGACCGTGGTGACCACGCCCGGGCCGTCCGATTCCCAGCGTGCACCGTATCGATTCAGAATGGTGCGCATCGCGTAGTTCTCGGAGAGCACCGAGGCCGTGAATCGGCGTACACCGCCGGCATGCGCCGACACCGAGAGCGCTTCCATCAACAGTGTGCCGATTCCGCGCCCCTGGTAGTCATCGCCGACCGTGAATGCCAACTCGGCACTGTCGGGTTCGTCGGCGTGCCGGATAAATCGAGCGTCAGCGACAACGAGACCGTCCACACCGCCTGGCCCGTCGGTGAGGGCCCACGCGAAATGTTCGAGGTAGTCGACCTCGAACAGGTAGGTGATCATCCGCTTACTGGGGACCCCCATAAAGCGGCGGTACACGGTGCGCGGGGAAAGCCTCGCCAGACGGTGACTGTCGCCGGGAAGGATGGGCCGCAGGTAGAACTCGGCGCCGTCACGCAGCCGCACCGCAATGGGCGTGACGAAGGTGGCTAACCGCTGACGCGCGGTCCACACCAATGCCTCTGACACACCCGGGATTTCGAGCATCGCAGCGAATGCGTCGCGACCACCGGCCCAGCCCCGCACCGATTCGGTCGCCACGACGGTCGCCGTCCGGGCGGTCCCTCGCAGGAGGGCGATCTCACCGACAACCGTGCCGGGCACCAGATGCGCGACAACGGAATCCCCACCCTCTCCGGCGTGAAGGATCTCGCCGCCCCCAGAGCCGAGGAGCAGGAACCAGTCGGCTGGCTCGCGCTGGCGCATCAGTACCTGCCCGGCAGCTGCCTCCAGAGGTGACAGCAATTCGGCCAGCGGAGCAAGCGACCCGGCCGAATTGTCGGCGAAGAAATGCATGTGCGCGAGCTCGGCGGGATCGACACCAACAGATCCGGGCCACGCTCCGTCCACGATATGCACCGCCCTAGCCCGTCTAGCTGAGTCAGTTCGGATGGTAATCACTACCGTCACGTCCGATCAGCTATTCACGGAACCACACGCGCATTCAGTCGAGGCTCACATGTCCTCACACCCCCAGTGCGGCCAACCGGTCCAGCTTGCGCAACGTGGTGTCGCGGGACGCCACCGGCAGCAGGCCTAACAGCACACGATGCACGCCAAGGTCGGCGCGGCGTTCGATATCTCCGGGCTGCGGCTCCAAGATGGTCGCGGTAACGGGAACGCGCGGCCTGCCCTGTTTCGCTGCCAGCACATTGAGCTCGTCGATTCCCTTCCGAAGCTCTTCCACCCCAAGCATTGTCGGCGCCATCCAGCCGTCGGCATGATCGAGTACTCGCTCATGGGTAGACGGGCCCCAGCCCCCCAACCACACCGGTGGGTGTGGTTGTTGAGCAGGCTTGGGCCAAGAGAGAATCGGGTCGAACGCCACATACTTACCGTGGACCTCGGCCTGCTCTTGCGTCCAGATCTTCTTGACCGCGTGGATGCGCTCGCTTTGTAATGCCACCCGCGTGCGCGGGTCTGTGCCGTGATTTCGTATCTCCTCGCGCAGCCATCCGACACCGATTCCCAGTTCCAGCCGCCCGCCCGATGCCCGGTCCAAACTGGCGGTCTCTTTGGCGAACGTGATCGGGTCTCGCTGCACAAGCAGCGCCACCGCGGTACCGATACGGAGGTCTCGAGTCGCAGCCGCCGCGAACGACAACGCGACGAACGGATCAAGGCTGCGGCAATAGTCCCGGGGTATTTCATCCCATCCGGCGTGGATGGCTTCGATCGTCACCGGTATGTGCGTGTGCTCGGGCACAAAGAGGGATTCGAACCCGCGTTCCTCGATCTCGACCGCCAGCTCGCCGGGCGCCATGCCTTCGTCGGTGATCGCGGTGAAAATGCCTATCCGCATGGAACTCTCCGGCTATTCGTTTCGGCCGTCGGGCAGCGGCACCGCCGCGGAAAGGGCCTCGAACTCGGCATCACTCAGTGCGATGTCCGCAGCGGCAACGTTCTGGGCGAGGTGCGCTTCCGACGATGTTCCCGGGATCGGAAGCACCATCGGGGAGCGGCGAAGCAGCCATGCCAAGGCAATCTGCGCCGGGGTACGGCCGTGTGCGTGCGCGATGACATCCAGAGCGCTGCCGGCGCCATCCAAACCTGCGGTAGCGAGCGGGAAGTACGGGATGAATGCGATGTCGTGGGCGGTGGCGTAGTCCACCACATCAGATGCTGACCTGTTGGTGAGGTTGAACAGGTTTTGCACGGAGGCGATGGGCACGATCTGCCGTGCCGCGTGCAACTGATCCACCGAGACCTCGGAGAGCCCGACGTGCCGGATTTTGCCTTCGTCTCGCAGCAGCTTGAGTTCGCCGATCTGGTCTTCGAATGGAACGGTGGGGTCGACTCGATGCAGCTGGAGCAGGTCGATGCGCTCCAGCTTCAGGCGCCGTAGGCCCATTTCCGTCTGTTGGCGCAAGTATTCGGGCCGCCCCAACGGAATCCATCCCCACTCCGCCGGGCCAGTGCGCGCGAGACCGACTTTTGTGGCGATCGTGAGATCACTAGGATACGGGTGCAGCGCTTCACGGATCAGGTCCTCGACGATCTGCGGGCCGTACGCATCCGCGGTGTCCAGGAAGTTCACTCCCAACTCGATCACCCGTATGAGCAACCGCACCGCGGATACCGGATCTCGCGGCAGCCCCCATACCCCTGGGCCGGTCAACTGCATCGTGCCGTAGCCGAGCCGATTGACGGTGATGTCACCGCCGAGGGTAAGAGTTCCTGCTCCAACGGGCTGTGTTGATGTCACGATTCGATCCTGCGCAATCTGAACTCAAGAGACTGCGAATATCGCTTGTCTCAAAGGGATTTGGATGTGGTTCCTACTACTCGTGCTGCTGGTCTGCCGCAAGTCGGGCCAGTAGCTCAAGTCCATCGGCATCGGCACTACCGGGGTCAGCCGAGTAGATGAGCAGCTGCTGCCCGGGTGCTCCACCGACCGCGAAGCTGTCGTACTGAAGGCTGATCTCACCGACCTGGCTGTGGCGGAATCGTTTGGTCCCGCTTGTTCGCGGCCGAACATCGTGCTGCATCCACACGAACGTGAAAACGTCGCTCTGAATCGTCAACTCACCCACGACTTCTGCCACACGAGGGTCATCGCGAAACGACACCGACATAGCACGCAGATTTCGGGCGGTATCCCGCGCGATGTCGTCCCATTCGGTGTAGAACTCGTTGGCCACGGGGTCAAGAAACACCATGTACGCGAGGTTGTCGGCCCGCGAGAAGTCACCGTAAAGCGCCTGCGCGCGAGCGTTCATAGCCAGAATGTCCAGTGCCGGGCTGATGACCAACGCTGGGGCGTGCACCACATTGTTGACGATTCTCATGGTCCCCTCGCTGGCGTCGCGCTGGCCGCCTACATCGGCTGCTGCCCCAGACGGCCGGGCAAGGCCGGCGAGATGTTCAGTCGCATGCGTATCCAGCTGCAGCGCCCGGGAAATCGCCCGCAGCACTTGCTCAGAGGGATGTCGCTCACGCCCCTGCTCAAGCCTGCTGTAGTAGTCGGCACTCACCCCGGCCAGCGCGGCAACCTCTTCCCGGCGCAGGCCCAAGACGCGGCGCGGCTCGTCCTCCGGCAGCCCTACTTGTCGCGGCGAAACCAGAGCACGGCGCGCCTTCAGAAAGTCGCCCAACTCATTTCGCCGATCCATGTCCTCAACATACTCACGGCGACTCGCGCCAACCAGGGTGTAATACACCCACCCAGCGGCGCGTCACTTCAGCCGCACCGGATGCCCAGGTAGGAGTAGCGCACCCTTCCAGGACTGAGTCCACGAATTTACGCTGAGGAAGCAACCGGATGTAAATGAAATATGTTGCGGTCAAGTGAAAGACGGAGATCAATGAGCATTCTGACAGGCAAGACGGCACTTGTTACGGGCGCGTCGAAGGGAATCGGCGCGGCTATCGCGCGCGACCTGGCTTCCGCGGGAGCACATGTGGCAGTCCACTACTCGTCAAGCAAGAGCGGAGCCGACCACGTGGTGAAGTCAATCTTGGATGCCGGAGGCCAGGCCTTCGCCATCCAGGCTGATATCTCCGACCCGTCCAGCGTCAGAGAACTCTTCATTCAACTCAGAACTCGGATCGACAAGCTCGACATCCTCGTCAACAACGCCGGGGTGTACGAGATGGGTACGGTTGAATCGGTCACCCCAGAGGAACTTCAGCGCCAGTTCAGCCTGAACGTCTTCGGCCTGGCGACCACGATCACCGAAGCACTCGGCAGCGCCCTCGGTCCCGGCGCGAGCATCGTCAACATCGGGTCGAGTGTCACCAGCTTCACGCCGGCCAACTCGCTGGTGTACACCGCGTCGAAGGGGGCGGTGGACACGATTACCGGCACACTCTCCAAAGAGCTCGGCCCGCGGGGCATCAGGGTGAACTCGGTCAATCCCGGGTTGACCGTGACCGACGGCATGCAGTCGAGTGCCTTCTCGAGCCGTGAGTTCCGCACCGAAATTGAGAACATAACCCCCCTTGGCCGGATCGGCGTCCCCGAGGACATCGCACCGGCAGTGACATTCCTGGCCTCGGACCTTGCCTCGTGGATCACCGGAGAGATCCTGGTCATCGGCGGTGGCCTGAACTAAGGCGCCCTGGGAGCGGCTGTCTTCGCAATTCGGCACTGCCGGGCCCGCCCTGATGGCAATAATGCTGGTGACCGGAAGGAATACAAGGATGTACAAGCTCCGCACCAGGATCGTCGTCGGGATCGCTGCCGTTGGCGCTTCGGTTGGCGGCCCCTTCGGCACCGGGATCGCACAGGCGAACGACCACACATTCCTGGACAGTCTGCGCGCCGCGGGGGTCTACATCCACAAGGATGCCGAGCCGTACGTGATCCAGGCGGGGCATCAGGCGTGCCGCGATCTGCACAACGGAGTGCCGCCCGAAGAGGTGGGCAATTCCTTCCCCTGGGGCAATGGCGTCGCGCCCGCTCCTGCCCCACAGGTGTACCTGGACATTCTGCAAAGCGAGTTGTGCCCGAATGCGCTCAATCCTGCACCACCGCCACCTGCGTAAACGGCCAAGCGCCAGTACTGATTACGCCTTGACGGCGTCCCACGCTGCCTGCCCGAGAACCGGCGCCGCCGCAAGCACGTCGAAGTCGGCCGACCTGGCCAGCCACAGCCGGGCATATTCGACGCAGGGCCCCATCCACAATGCCTGACACAACCTGGGCGGCAGCGGCTTGATGCGCCCTTTCTCGACGTGCGGTTGCAGCCACGCACTGGCCTTGCCATAGAAGTCCTCGTGCAGCGCGGTAATCGTCGAGCGCGATTCCTCGATCACCTCGAACTCGCGACAATGAAACAGAAAACGGGCCCGCATCTCGTTGGCGGCAACCCACTCCAGATGGAAACGCACCGCGGCCACAACTCCACCACGGGCGCCTGAACTCGCTTGCAGTGCAGCAAGATACGCATCGTAGTAATCGCGCAGCGTTTCCAGGTACAGCTCGGCAGCCACGCCTTCCTTGCTCCCAAAGAAGTGGTAGATGCTGCCCACACTGGCCCCGGATTCGCGATGCAGCGCCTCGACCGTGGCCCCCGCCACCCCACTTTTCAGGAAGGACGTGAGCGCTGCGTCGAGGATGGCGCGCCGACGAGCGACGCCGGCATTCGAGGCAGTGGGCACCACCGAACAATACTGAACCACCCCTTGACTAGAGAATTTTTCTAGAATAACTTTCGATCCGATGACGAATTTCACGGCGGGAAGGACTGCGGCAGATGCGCGCGGACAGCGAGAACCGCACGAAAAATGAAGCGCGACGGGCCAGTCCAATGGATGTGGCCCTTGGCCTCGCCTGTGTGGTGTGGGTGGTCATGACACTTTGGTCGGGCATTTCCACCGGCGGCGCCGGACTTCCGGTGATCGCACAGACGGTCACCTCGCTGGCACTGGTGGTGGCGGTGTTCGGCCACATGCTCAAACATCTAGGCGTCAAAATGGCTTCGGCCTACTTCGTCATCGCATCCATCGTGGAGTGGGCCTTCGAGCAGGCGAACATCAGTTTCGGCGGGTTCGTGTGGGGCGATCTGCGCTACGGCGACACACCCATGATGGGCCCGCATATCGGCAGCGTGCCCCTGCTTGTCCCCGTCGGAATGGTCGCGTTGTTGTGGCCGATCTACGTGATTATCAACGTGATACTCGACGGCAGGATCGTGGTGAACCCACATACCCTGCGGCCGTGGCAGGTCGTGTGGCACTGCGTGTTGTACGGCATGCTGCATGCCTGGATCGCGTTCTTGGCCAACGGTTTTTGCACGAAATTCGGCATCTACGAATGGGTCGGGAAGTCCAGGGCGCTGGCCCCGGAAGACTCGTTCTTCGGCGATCCGGCCCTACCCATCGGGTGGGCAATCTGGGGATTCCTGATCACGCTCATCATCTCGTACGTGCTTCTGCCGCTCCTGGGCAAGGACGCGCTCACACAATCCGAGCAGCGCCGGCTGAGCTGGGTCGATGCCGCACCCGTCGTGGTCATCGGCGCGTATGCGTTCGGCTTGTTCCTCAACCCGGTCAACGAATCCGTCGGCAGCGTCATCCTCTTTATGTTCGGCTTCATCTCACTGCTCGCCCTTTACCGCTTTTCAGCGGTCTTGCTCAACCAAGGAAATCCCTAGTCTGATGATTTGCTGCGAAGTAGCTGACAATGGCTGAACAGGGTATTTAGCCGATGGAGTTCACGTGCGCCGGCGTCACCGAAATCCACCCGCCGATATTCACCCGATTGATAGCCAACACGTCCTGGTAGCCAGGTAGGTTGTCGGCGTTCGACTCACCCGATTCGTCAACGACCAAAGGACAGCGTGATGAAAAGATTGGCGACTGTTGCAGCAGTGAGCGCGGCCATGATGTTCGGTTGCTACGCACCCACTGCGATCGCGGATCCCAGCACCCCCAGCCCGGCGCCAAGTACCGCCACCCCGAGCGCGGGCAAGTTCTGTTCTAAGGACCTGGAAGACAAGACCGGCAAGGCCAGCGACGGCACCGTCCTGACCTGCACCAAGGGCGACGACGGCAAGGACCGCTGGGCCAAGAAGTAAATCCCGTCGCCAGTCCTGTTCCCGGGCCGACAGCCCGGGGGCAGGACGGCAATGGGCCTCACCCGCAGTCGTACTGCACACCAATTCCGCGCGGCGGAGTCGCCCGCTTGGTGCACCCGTACACCTCAAGCTCGTCGCCCATCCGGATGGCCGAGTGATGCGGGTAGTTCACGCAATACAGACCTTTCTGGTCCGATCTGCATTGGTAGTCACCGAATTTGAGGCGCTTGCCGTACTCAAGCGGAAGCCCCACGCCCTGGATGAACGGCCCGGGGTCTCCGTGACGACTGCCAACGGTGACCGTCGCTCCGTCAAAGCTCACCCAGCCTCCGATCCACTGGCCCGGCAAATCCGGTGGACGCGGTGGCGCGTTGCGAAGCCCCGGCAGGCAGGACAGCGGCTCCTGGTACTTCATCTCCGTGATGCATCCGCCGACGGTCCGCGGACCCAGCTCACGGGGTGGGCGAAAAGCTACGTCGCCTTCGGGCAGCTGGCCCGGCGTGCCGTCTTGATCGACCGCCCGGAATTTCTCGGGGTCGACAGGATCGCCCGCCTCGATCCAACGGGTCACCGCCGTCACCGACGCCTGCGGTCCCGGCGCGGCGGCCCGCGATGTTGTCGTGGTCGGGGCTGTGGCGGCCACGCTTGAGGAAGTGCTGGTGGACACCGCGGAGGTCGAGGCCGGCGGCGCCTGCTCGTGATGCGGCGCGCATCCCGCGACCAGCAGGATCAGGGCCAACACGCTCCAGACACGCACCCGGTGAGCCTAGCTTGTCCCCAATATTGGGTAGGGTCCCTCGGCGTGACTCAGAGCGTGACCGTGAAATCTGTAAATGCCCGCCTCGCTGCTGAACTGGAGGTCGCTGAGGCCCAGGTCGCGGCCGCTGTGCGGCTGCTCGACGAGGGTGCGACGGTCCCGTTCATCGCGCGTTATCGCAAAGAGGTCACCGGCAGCCTGGACGACGGCCAGCTGCGTGACCTGGAAGAGCGGCTGCGGTACCTGCGGGAACTCGATGAGCGGCGGGCCGCGGTGCTGTCCTCCATCGAGGACCAGGGCAAGCTCACCGACGAGCTGAAGGCCGCGCTGCTCTCCGCCGACACCAAGGCCCGTGTCGAGGACATCTATCTGCCCTACAAGCCCAAGCGGCGTACCAAGGCACAGATCGCGCGCGAGGCCGGCCTGGAGCCGCTGGCCGACCGGCTGCTGGCGGACCCGACCCTCGTTCCCGACGAGGCGGCCGCCGAGTTCCTCACCGAGAACGTCGCAGACGCCAGCGCCGCCCTGGACGGCGCCCGTCACATCCTCATCGAGCGTGTCGCCGAAGACGCGGAACTCGTCGGCGCCACCCGTACCAAATTCTGGGCAGAAGGTGCACTACAGACCGGCCCATGGTCCGAAGACGCCGCGAAAACCGAAGCCGCACAGAAGTATCGCGACTACTTCGAATTCTCCGAATCTCTGGAAACCATGCCCTCGCACCGGGTGCTCGCCGTCATGCGCGGCGAGAAGGAGCAGGTTTTGGCCCTGAACTTCGACGGCGGTGAGGACGCGCCGTACGAGCACATGGTCGCGCAGTCGCTTGGGGTGAATCTGACAGCCAAGACCCCGGCCACGCCGTGGCTGGCCGGTACCGTTCGGGTCGCCTGGCGCGCCAAGCTCATGTTCTCCGCATCCGTCGACGCCCGCCTGAAGCTGCGCCAGCGCGCCGAGGAGGACGCCGTCGGGGTGTTCGCTCGCAACCTCAAGGATCTGCTGCTGGCCGCGCCTGCGGGCACTCGCGCAACCCTGGGCCTTGACCCCGGCTTCCGCACCGGCGTCAAGGTGGCTGTCGTGGACGGCACCGGCAAAGTCGTGGACACCTGCGCGATCTACCCACATCAGCCTCAGCAGAAATGGAATGAGGCCAAAGCCACTCTTGCGGCGTTCGTCGCCCGCCACAATGTCGAACTGATCGCCGTGGGTAACGGGACCGCTTCCCGCGAAACCGACGCACTGGCAGCAGAACTCATCGCCGATATCAAGGCTGCGGGCGCCAAGGCGCCCACCAAGGCGATGGTCAGCGAAGCCGGCGCGTCCGTCTACTCAGCCTCGGCCTACGCCGCCCATGAACTTCCCGACCTCGACGTCACCCTGCGCGGAGCGGTGTCCATCGCCCGGCGTCTGCAAGATCCGTTGGCCGAGTTGGTGAAAATCGAACCCAAGTCAATCGGCGTTGGCCAGTATCAGCACGACGTCACGCCGGGCACCCTCGCCCGCAGCCTCAATGCCGTCGTCGAAGATGCCGTGAACGCTGTCGGCGTCGACCTGAACACGGCCTCGGTCCCACTACTCGCACGCGTATCCGGGGTCACCGAATCGTTGGCCGAATCCATCGTCGCCCATCGCGAGAAGGCGGGTGCGTTCCGCAGCCGCAAGGGGCTACTTGAGGTTCCCCGGCTGGGGCCCAAGGCCTTTGAACAATGCGCCGGATTCCTCCGTATCCAGGGCGGCGACGACCCGCTAGACGCGTCGGGAGTGCACCCCGAGTCATACCCGGTGGTGCGCAAGATTCTGGACCGTTCGGGTGTGACCCTGGCCGAGCTGATCGGCAACGAGCGGTCATTACGCTCGCTCAAGCCCGCCGACTTCGCCGACGAACGGTTCGGAATTCCCACTGTCACAGACATTCTCGGCGAATTGGAGAAGCCGGGGCGCGACCCACGCCCCGCATTCACCACGGCAACGTTCGCTGCCGGTGTCGAAAAGGTGTCGGACCTGAAGGTCGGCATGGTGCTGGAAGGGGTCGTGACAAATGTGGCCGCCTTCGGCGCGTTTGTTGACGTCGGCGTGCACCAGGACGGCCTTGTGCACGTGTCGGCGATGTCGGATCGGTATGTCTCCGACCCTCACGAGGTGGTCAAGTCCGGCCAAGTGGTTCGGGTCAAGGTCACCGAGGTCGACATTCCGCGTCAGCGCATCGGCCTGACCCTGCGCCTCAACGACGATCCGCAACAGGGCAAGCGTCCTGAGCGTTCCGGCGCTCCCCGTCGTGACGACAAGAACCGCGACGACCGGAATCAGGGTCGGCGAAACCAGAACCGCGACAAGAATTCCCGCCAGCGGGAAGAGTCTCGCCCGACCGGTTCGATGGCGGACGCGCTGCGCAACGCCGGTTTCGGGCGGTAGGAGCTCGGGGGATCCTCGTCTGGCCTCCCGATCACGAGGCCTACGGGGATCACGCCCCTCAGAACACCCAGCTGCCAGAAGCGGCCAGCACAAAGCCATGCGGAGGGAAATCCGCCTGGCCAAGGCTCTTGTAGGCATGGCAGGCGAGAATGAAATCGCCTCCCGTGCCGCTACCGCACGCCATCAGAATGCTCGGAATGTTGAGAAACACTTGCAATTGTTTCCCGGCAGAAAAGTGCGGGTACGTATTGAGGTCCCCCAAGGAGTTGGATCCTTTGAGGAATCTTGCGTACGGGGCGCCGGAGGTACCGATATCAATACGGGCGATGTTCTCGCCGTTCGGCATTCCCGGCAGCTCGCCCGCGCAGGCGACATCCGCGGGTGGCATTTGGAAGGTCCCCCATGCCTGCAGACGTAACCGGCAGTACACCCCGTCGGCGGGCGAGAAGATGTTCTCGATCGGCCACTGTTTCCCGTCGGTCGGGTCGAAGCCCGCGGGATATTTGATCGAGGCCATGGGCAGCGAGTCGATGTCCGGGAACGCGGGGTCCGCGTTCGCCGGCGCAACGGAACAAAGCGATCCCATCAGGTTAATCACCACAGCCGTCGCAACGGCTAGCTTGCGCATCCCCTTGATCCCCATGCCGCGTGATCGTACCGAGCCGCACACCGTCCGGCCATAGAACCGGCCGATCCAGCACCGTGTCGGCACCCCTGGCTAACCTGGCCCCGTGTTGACGACCGTCGCCGTTCGCGGATACCGATCGCTGCGCGATCTTGTGCTGCCGCTTGCGCGACTGACCGTTGTCACCGGCGCCAACGGCACCGGAAAGTCCTCGCTCTACCGGGCCCTGCAGCTACTGGCCGATTGCGGCCGCGGCGAGATCATCGGCTCACTGGCACGCCAAGGCGGCCTGCGATCGGCCATGTGGGCCGGTCCGGAGAACCTCAAGGCCGCGCGACGCACGGGGGTAATCCAGGGCGCAGGGCGCACCCGCCCGGTATCAATTGAGTTAGGTTATGCATCAACCAATTTCGGATATCTCGTGGATCTCGGCCTGCCGATTCCCAGCGACTCCGCCTTCGGCCGCGATCCGGAGATCAAGCGTGAGATCGTCTTCACCGGCCGGACCCTGCGCCCCAGCGCCACCCTGGTGCAAAGGACTCGTCCCGTAGTAGAAGCTCGGTCGGATTCGGGGCACCGATTCGAGGGATTCAGTCGCTCGCTACCGACGTATCGCAGCATGCTTTCCGAATTCCCCGGAAAACTACCGGAATTGGGCGCTGTGCGGGACACGCTGCGCGGCTGGCGGTTCTACGACGGATTTCGTGTCGACATGCTCGCACCGGCGCGTCAGCCTCAGATCGGAACGCGAACAACGGTGTTGTCGAACGACGGTAGCGACGTGGCGGCAGCCATCCAGACCATCATCGAGACCCGTAGCGACACCTTGGACAAGGCCGTCGCCGCCGCCTTCGATGGCGCGTCGGTTGCGGTGGCCGTCAGTGACGGGATATTCGATCTTCAGGTACAACAGCCCGGCATGCTGCGCCCGCTGCGTGCGGCGGAATTGTCCGATGGCACCCTGCGCTTCCTGCTATGGGCCGCCGCGCTGCTCAGTCCCGAGCCACCGCCGCTGATGGTGCTCAACGAACCCGAGACATCCTTGCACCCCGACCTCATCGCTCCGCTCGCAACGCTCATCCGGGCCGCGGCCACCAAGACCCAGGTGGTGGTGATCACTCACGCGAGCGCCCTGGTGGATCACCTTGCCGCCCGATCATTGCGCGACGTCCTTGCGGACGAGGACGACCTGATCGACGACACCGGGCCTGCGCTGCGGCTCGAGCTCGTCAAAGATTGGGGTGAGACGCAGATCGTGGGACTGGACCCGCTCAGGGCACCACCCTGGCATTGGAGATCGCGCTGACGCGTAGCCGTTCGCCATGAGCCGAAGGGTTGCCAGAAACGCAAGGCACACTGTTGGCTGGACCGTCGAACCTGCGGAAGGGAGCACAGTGACCGAAGCGTCACGGGACAACGTTCTGATCGTCCATTGGCATGACCTCGGTCGCTACCTGGGCGTCTATGGGCACGCCGATGTATCCAGCCCGCATCTGGACCGATTGGCCGCCGAGGGCGTCCTGTTCACCCGCGCACATGCGACCGCACCGCTGTGTTCGCCGTCCCGCGGTTCTCTTTTCACCGGGCGATACCCGCAGAGCAATGGCCTTATCGGGTTGGCCCACCACGGCTGGGAATACCGCGCCGGGGTGCGCACGCTCCCCCACATCTTGTCTGGATCGGGCTGGCACACAGCACTGTTCGGAATGCAGCACGAAACGGCGTATCCGGCCACGCTGGGATTCGACGAGTACGACGTATCAAACTCGTATTGCGAATACGTGGTGGAGCACGCCTCCGCCTGGTTGCGCAATTCCCCCAGCGCACCGTTTCTCCTCACGGCCGGATTTTTCGAGACGCATCGTCCTTTTCCGCGTGAGCGCTATGAACCGTCCGACGCGGAAGCCGTCGACGTTCCCGGCTACCTGCCCGACACTCCCGAGGTACGCGATGACCTTGCCGAGTTCTACGGCTCCATCACGGTGGCCGACGCCAAAGTCGGCGAGCTACTGCAGGTCTTGACCGAGACGGGCCTGGACCAGAACACCTGGGTGGTCTTCATGACCGACCACGGTCCGGCGCTGCCGCGCGCCAAATCCACCCTGTATGACGCCGGCACCGGTATCGCCTTGATCGTGCGTCCGCCCCGCGGCCGCACATCCTCACCGCTTCGCTATGACGAACTCTTCAGCGGGGTCGACCTGCTGCCCACCCTATTGGGGCTATTGGGTGTCGAAATTCCCGAAGAGGTGCAGGGAGTTTCTCATGCCGAGAATATCCAGAAACAATCAGGCGAACTCCAAACAGTCCGTTCCGAGGTATTCACCACCAAGACTTATCACGATTCTTTCGATCCTATTCGAGCTATCAGAACAAAGAATTACAGTTACATCGAGAATTACGCACCCCGGCCGGTTCTGGACCTCCCCTGGGACATTGCCGACAGCCCGCCGGGCCGCGCTGTCGCCACGCACATCACCGGGCCCCGGCCCCACCGCGAGCTCTACAACCTCCAGACCGACCCGGAAGAGGCACATAACCTGCTCGGACTCGACGCCGACGCAGAGTCCGAAGCGGTCGCCAATGACCTCGCACTGCGCCTGAACGACTGGCGGGAGAAGACCCTCGACGTGATCCCGTCTGATTTTGCGGGCACGCGTATTTCCGAGCGGTACACCGAGACATTCCTGCGCATCCACGGCAGGCCCGGAGCTAACCGGTCCGCAATCGCGGACGAGCGCGGTATCGAACAATAGTTTTGTTCGCGGTGATTGCAATTCACGGCGAACCCAATTAGTCGAATACGAAACAATTGCGGTTAGGCTACTGCGCATGCCCGACCACCCCACCGCATATCTGGTGCTCGCGTCCCAACGCAGTGGCAGCACCCTGCTGGTCGAATCCCTGCGTGCGACCGGCGTAGCCGGTGAACCGCAAGAGTTCTTCCAGTACCTGCCCACCACGAGCCAGTCGCCGCAGCCGCGAGAATGGTTCGCCGACGTCCAGGACGAGTCGATCCTGCGGCTGTTGGATCCACTGGACGCGGGCAAGCCCGATTTGGCGCCCGCCACCATCTGGCGCGATTACATCCGCACCGTCGGGCGCACCCCCAACGGCGTCTGGGGCGGCAAGCTCATGTGGAATCAGACCCCGCTGCTGTTGAACCGGGCCGAGGGACTCCCCGACCGTTCCGGCCAAGGCCTGCTCTCCGCGATACGCGACGTTGTCGGCAGCGACCCCGTGCTGGTGCACGTGTACCGACCGGACGTTGTGTCGCAGGCAGTTTCGTTTTGGCGCGCGGTGCAGACGCGGGTGTGGCGCGGACGCCCCGACCCGGTGCGGGACGCACGGGCCGAGTACCACGCCGGCGCCATCGCGCACGTCATCACCATGCTGCAGGCACAGGAGGCCGGCTGGCGCCGCTGGTTCACCGAGGAGAACATCCAGCCCATCGACGTCTCCTACCCGTACCTATGGCGCAACCTGACCGAGGTGGTCGGCACGGTGCTGGAAGCACTGGGCCAAGATCCACGGCTCGCGCCGCCGCCGGTACTGGAACGGCAGGCAGATCAGCGGTCGGACGACTGGGTGGACCGATACCGCGCCGACGCTGAAAAGGAGGGGCTACCGCTATGACGACCATAGAAAACCCATTGCAGGTCAACGAGCTTCGGTTGTTGGAGGCCGAGGCGGTGCACATCATTCGTGAAGTGGTCGCCGAGTTGCAGCGCCCGGTGCTGCTCTTCTCAGCGGGCAAGGACTCGATCGTGCTGCTGAGGTTGGCAGAGAAGGCCTTCCGGCCGGCCCCCCTGCCCTTCCCGGTGCTGCACGTCGACACCGGGCATAACTTCCCCGAGGTCATCGAGTTCCGCGACCGGCGCACCACCGGACACGGACACAAACTCATCGTCGCCTCGGTACAGGACACCATCGACGCCGGCCGGGTGCCCGACCCGGGCCCGGGCGCCTCGCGCAACCGACAGCAGACCCGCACCCTGCTGGACGCCTTGGAAGCCGGAGGTTTCGACGCGGCGTTCGGTGGCGCCCGGCGCGATGAAGAACGCGCCCGCGCCAAGGAGCGCATCCTGAGCTTCCGCGACGAATTCGGCCAGTGGGACCCGAGGGCGCAGCGGCCCGAACCGTGGTCGCTGTACAACGGACGCATCCGCAAGGGTGAACAGGTCCGCGTGTTTCCGTTGAGCAACTGGACCGAGCTGGATATCTGGCGCTACATCCAGCTGGAAAACCTTGAGCTGCCGTCGATCTACTACGCACACCAACGCGAGGTCTTCGAACGGGACGGCATTCTGCTGGCCACCTCCGAGTACGCCACCCCGACGGGCCTGGAGAGGGCCGCCACCGAATGGGTGCGCTACCGCACCGTCGGCGACATGACCATCACCGGCGCCGTCCGCTCGCAGGCCACCGAGATCGAAGGGGTGATCGCGGAGATTTCCGTGGCCACCGTCTCCGAACGTGGCGAGACCCGTGCCGACGACCGCACATCCGTGGCCGCCATGGAAGACCGGAAACGAGAGGGCTACTTCTGATGAGCACCCAGACCGCGGTGGACACCCGCCAACTGCTGCGTATCGCCACCGCCGGCTCGGTGGACGACGGCAAGAGCACGCTCATCGGGCGGCTGCTGCACGACACCGACAGCCTGCCGGTCGATCACCTGGAAGCAGTCACCGATGAAGAGGGCGTAGCCGACCTGGCCGCGCTTTCGGACGGCCTGCGCGCCGAACGCGAACAGGGCATCACCATCGACGTGGCCTACCGGTTCTTCTCCACCGAGAGCCGCAGCTACATCCTGGCCGACACTCCCGGGCATGAGCGCTACACCCGCAACATGTTCACCGGCGCCTCCAACGCGCATGTGGCGATCCTGCTGGTCGACGCGCGCGCCGGGGTATTGCGGCAGACCCGCCGCCACGCCCGCATCGCAAAGCTGTTGGGCATCAAACACTTCGTGGCCGCCGTCAACAAGATCGACTTGGTCGATTTCGACGCGCAGCGGTTCGCCGAAGTCGAGCGCGAACTACATCTGCTGGCCGACCGGCTGGGCAAGGTCGACATCACCGTCATTCCGCTCGCCGCCAAGCATGGCGACAACGTGGTGCACCGCTCGGAGAACACATCGTGGTACTCCGGTCCCACCCTGCTCGAATACCTCGAAAACGTTGAGCTTTCACCTCCACAGCCGGAAGCCGCCAAGCTGCGCCTGCCCGTGCAGTGGGTCTCGCGGCCCACCGCCGATCAACGTCGCCGGTATACCGGCCGCCTGGCAGCGGGCACGCTCAGCGTCGGCGATTCGGTGGTGAATCTGCCGTCGGGCACGCGCTCCACTGTCACGGTGGTGGACACCCTGGACGAAAACCGTTCCACCGGTGTGGCTCCGCTGTCGGTGTCGATCGAATTGGCCGACGACATCGACGTGGGCCGTGGCGATGTGCTGGTGAGCGGTGCCGAAGACGCGGTGTTACCGGTGCTGGCACGCGAGATCGATGCCACGGTCTGCTGGTTCACCAACGGGCCGCTGCGCGCGGGTGATCGGCTGGCGCTCAAGCAGGGCACCCGGACCGTGCGCGCCACAGTTCAGGCTCTGCACACCCGGCTGGACCCGGAGACGCTGGATGAGCTCGATGGTCCGGTTGAATTGGCGCTCAACGACATCGGTGCGGTGACTCTGCGCACCAGTTCGGTGGTGGTGGCTGATTCCTATGCCGACAGCCGCGACAGCGGGGCCTTCATCCTGATCGATGAGGCCTCCAACGACACCGTCGGCGCCGGCACCATCACCGAAGCGCGCGAGGTCAAACCGGAGACCCACTCGCGCACCGACATCCGCTGGCACCCGTCGGCGCTGGACCGCGAATACCGTTGGGACAGCACCGCGCAGCGCGGTGCGATCATCTGGTTCACCGGCCTGCCGGCCTCCGGGAAGTCGACCATCGCGGTGGCGGTGGAACGCGCACTCGTGGAGTCGGGTCAGGTCGCGTATCTGCTCGACGGCGACAACCTGCGCCATGGGCTATCCGATGACCTGGGGTTCTCCCCCGGCGACCGTGCCGAGAACATCCGCCGGGTGTCACATCTGACGCGGCTGTTCGCCGATTCCGGCGTGGTGGCGCTGGCGTCATTGGTGTCACCGCTGCGCTCCGACCGCGAGACCGCGCGCAGCATCAACGCGGCGGCCAAGTTGCCGTTCATCGAGGTCTATATCTCCACGCCGCTGGCCGAATGCGAAAAACGCGACCCCAAGGGTCTGTATGCCCGTGCCCGCGCGGGTGAGCTGAAGGGTTTGACGGGTGTAGAAGCACCCTACGAAGCCCCGGAAAATCCTGAGCTCGTCCTGGATACCACCGGGGCGGATATCGACGAGCTGGTCGCTCAGGTACTCGACGTTCTTAACCGCGCTCGCTGAGCGCGGTTAAGAACGCACCGGATTTAGGTGTGGCTGGCTGCGCGCTCCAGAACGGGGCGCTGCTCCGGGCAGTACTCATCGATCGAAGCGGACAGGAACTGCCACTTCTGCTCGGTTGAGCTGTGCCGGTCGAGATTCTTGGCTAGGAACTCGGTGGACTGGTAGGCGTCCTTGTCCAGGCCCGTGTCCAGGCGATGGCACGCGATCTTGCCGAGGTAGGCAGTCTTGTCCGGCGGCGCGTAGATGCCGTAGGAGTGCAACGTCTGGTTGAAGCTGACATCGTCGGCGTGTGCCGGGGAGGCCATGGCGATCGCCGCAGCACCCGCACCCATCGCGATCATCGCAGTAAGGCTGAGTCCCTTCATGCGGGTGAGTCTACATCCGTTGACCTCACGGGACATAGGTTCACGAATGTCATCGTGATTGACACCACTATCGCCCACTCCGGCACTGCCCTCTGGGGCGCCTCAAGATTCCGTAAAGAACCACGAAAACAGCCATATCTGTGCCTATCCTCCCCCGGTGGTGTCCGCCCCTCCCGTCAAGCCCAAACCGCAGCGCGTCGCCGACCCTCGGCTGCGCCGCGTTCTCAAGGACGACGCGCACAAGCTGACCGCTGTCGGCGGGCTGGCCGCGCTGTCCCTCGACGCCCTGTCCTCCGTCGCCTACGGCCCCGAGGCCATCGTGCTGGCACTGATCGCGGGCGGCGTCGGCGCCATCACGTTCACCCTCCCGGTGGCTATCGCGATCACGGTGCTGTTGATCGTCTTGGTGTTCTCCTACCGCCAGGTGATCGCGGTACACCCCGAGGGCGGGGGTTCATACGCGGTCGCCAAGAAGGACCTGGGCCGGGGCGCCAGCCTGGTGGCGGCCGCGAGCTTGGTCGTCGACTACGTGTTGACCGTCGCGGTCAGCCTTGCCGCCGGTGCGGCGAGCCTGGCGAGCGCCTTTCCCTCGCTGGCGCCGCATCTACTGTCCATCACGTTGATAGGGCTGGCGATCCTGACAGTGATCAACCTGATCGGCATCAGCGAGTCCGCCAAGGTGTTGATGCTGCCGACACTCTTGTTCATCGTCTGCATCATCGCGGTGATCGTCTTCGGGCTGATGCACTCCACGCCGGTCGCCGTCATCGGTAAGGACCTCGGCCCGGTCGAGCCGGTGAGCGCGCTGGGAATCATCTTGGTTCTCAAGGCCTTCGCGGCCGGCTGCTCGTCCCTGACGGGAGTCGAGGCCATCGCCAACGGCGTTCCCGCGTTCAAAACCCCCGCCATCAAACGTGCGCAAAACACCGAGGTGGCCCTCGGAATCCTCCTGGGCGTCATGCTGATCGGGCTCAGCGTCCTCATCAAGGCGCACCATGTGGTTCCCCGCGGCGACGTCACCATTCTCGCGCAGCTGTCCGCCGCGGCGTTCGGCACCGGATGGCCGTTCTATGTCACCAACGTGACGGTGGCCCTGATCCTCGGGTTCGCCGCCAACACCAGCTTCGGCGGACTGCCCGTGCTGATGAGCCTGCTGGCCAAGGACGACCGCATGCCGCATCTGTTCGGTCTGCGGGCCGAGAAGCCGGTCTATCGCTACGGTGTGGTCGCTCTGGCGCTGTTCTCCGCGATCATCCTCATCGTCAGTGACGCGGACACCCATCGACTGCTCCCGCTCTTCGCCATCGGCGTCTTCATCGGATTCACCATCAGCCAAACCGGATTGGTCAAGCACTGGTTTGGCTGCCGTACCCCCGGCTGGCAGTGGAAAGCCGCGCTCAACGGGTTCGGCGCGACGCTATCGGCCATCGCGATGGTGGTGTTCTTCGTCAGCAAGTTCACCGAGGGCGCCTGGGTTCTCCTGCTCATCATCCCCTCGTTGATCCTGCTGTTCGGACGCACCGAGAACTACTATCAGGGCGTCAAACGGGAACTGGCCCTAGACGAATTGCCTGCCCTCACCCCCAACCCACCCGATCAGACGCCACTGGTGATCGTGCCGATCGACGACATCAACAAGCGCACCGTCCAGCTCTTGGAGGCGGCGCTGCATCTCGGGGGCGAGGTGGTGCCGGTCATCATCAGCCGCACGGACCAAAAGGCCGAAGCGATAACCAAGCGCTGGGCCGAATGGAACCCGGGACTAGAACTCATCGTGCTGCCCACCAAGCACAGGTCGCTGGTCACTCCGCTCGTCGAATACGTCAAGAAGCGCCAGTGCGACGGGCGCCAGGTGACCGTGCTGATCACGGAGATCAAGACCAAGCGGCGCTGGCACCAGATCCTGCACAATCAGACCGGAATCGTGTTGACGGCCAATCTCATTGACCGCACCGATGCGATCGTCGCGAACTACCCCTATCGGATGAACTGACTTCCGCGCAGGCATCAACCGGCCGTTTGCGCGGGCACCTTCTCCTCGGCGGTGTCACCGGCGTGGTCGTCGAGCATGGTGGTTTCATCGAACGGATCGGCACCTGAGAGCACTGCCTTGATCTGATCGCGATTCAGGGTCTTGGTCCATGTCGCGATGAGGAGCGTGGCCACCGCGTTGCCGGAGAAGTTGGTCAGCGCCCGCGCCTCGGACATGAATCGGTCGATGCCGACGATCATGCCGACACCGTCAACCAGATCCGGGCGATGACTTTGCAATCCGCCCGCCAGCGTGGCCATCCCGGCACCGGTCACGCCTGCCGCACCCTTGGAGGCGATCATCATGAACGCCAACAGTGAAATCTGCTGCCCCACCGACAGCGGCGCACCCATGGCATCTGCGACAAACAAGGCGGCCATCGTCAGATAGATCGCGGTGCCGTCCAGGTTGAACGAATATCCCGTCGGGACAACGATTCCCACCGTGGACTTGTCGACGCCCAGATGAGTCATCTTTGCGATCAGCCGTGGCAGCGCCGATTCGGAGGACGAGGTCGACACGATCAGCAGGTATTCACGCGCCAGATAGCGCACCAGCTTGAAGATAGACACCCGCGATACCGCCCACAACAACGCGCCCAACACACCGAAAATGAAGATCACACAGGTCACGTAGAAACCGAGCATCAGGGTGCCCAGCTCCTTGACGGCGTCCCACCCGGTTTGGCCCACCACATTCGCGATAGCGCCGAAGGCGCCGATGGGCGCCAGCCAGAGCACCATGATGAGGACCTTGAAGACCAACTTCTGCAGCATCCCGACACCGCGGACGATGGATTCGCCGGTCGATCCGAGCGCCTGCACCGCGAAGCCGACCAACAACGCGATGAACAGCGTCTGCAGCACGCTGCCGGATGTCAGTGCCGAGAACATGGTTTCCGGCACAATCGATTTGATGAAATGCCAGGTTCCGCCGGCAGCGTGCGCCTGGTCCGCATATTTGGCTCCCGCGCCCTGGTTCGCCCCGGAAAGGTGCAATCCCGTGCCGGGGGCGAGCAGATTGCCGACGACGAGCCCGATCGCCAACGCGACGGTCGACATTGCCAGGAAATAAACGAACGCCAGTCCGCCGACGCGCCCCACGCTTGCTGCCTTACGCACCGATCCGATACCCAGCACGATCGTGCAGAAGATGACCGGGCTGATCATCATCTTGATAAGGCTGACGAATATCTCGCCCAGCACTCCCACCGACTTTCCGAACCCGGGCCACAGCATCCCGACGGCCACGCCGAGCACCACCGCGACAATGACCGCGATATACAGCCAATGCGTGCGATCCTTGTGCTTCTTGGGTGGTGTGCTCTCGGAGGCCGGTGATTCGGTCACTGTCATGGCCCCTATCGTGCCGTACGGTGACCGGGATCACAGCCCAACGACACCATTCACCCGCGCGTGGCGACTTACCACCGAAAACACGGCCGACGTGCTTTCACCTGCATTGATAGCTTGACGGGTACCCTGACGGCCATGGACAGCAACCGCCGCGACGACGCGGCCGCCCCGGGCGGCTCCACGTCATACGGTTCGTGGTCGCAGTCCAGCCAGCCGTTGGACTACCCCGAAGACCCTGCCTACGCGTCACAGGCATTTGAATATCCCGCGCTCTCCGGCACCGCCCAGCCGAACCAAACGGCGGTGCTGCCGCAGCAGTACGGGCAGCAGTACGCGTCGTACGGCCCCCCACCCAAAGATCCCGAGCCGCCACGCCGGTCGAACACCTTCTGGTTGTGGGTAGTGGGAATCGGCGCGCTGGTGGTCATCGTCGCGCTGATCATCACCTTGGTCGTATTGATTCGGCGCGAGGACGAGCGGCCGCCCACTGTCGTTTCCACGCCGCCCACCCGCACCTCGACGACCACCGCGCCCAGCCGGCCAACCATCCCGCCGATTCCGAGCTTCACCATTCCCCCGATCCCGGTGAACCCACCCACGCAACGCGGCCAGGCCGCGACGGAGAGCGTTGTCTATGAGGTGGGCGGCCACGGGCCCGCCCTCAACGTCACCTACTTCGATGCCAGCGGTTCGCTGCAAATGGAGTTCAACGTCAAGCTGCCCTGGCGCAAAGAGGTCAAGCTGAACACCGAACAGGTGACCAACGCGGTGGTGATCGCCGCCGATTTCTCGCACGACGTGTCCTGCACGCTGCTGGTCAACGGGGCGCAGAAGAGCGCCACCTCCGGGAAGATGGCGACCTGCAGCACCCTGGGCTAGCCCGCGTCGCTGACGATTCCAGCGCGGGCAGGGTCATAGCGCGGAACCTTGACAAGGATCACCGCCACCATGCCCAGCCCAATCATCAATACGGGACCGGCGATGCCCGCCCTGGTGGCATGAAACAGCAGTGCAAACGTGGCGAACAGCCATGGGCCGACGAAGGAGACCGCGCGTCCAGTCATCGTGTAGAGGCCGAAGACGAAGGCCTCTCGTCCCGCCGGCGCCATCCGCAGCACCAGTGTGCGCGCCGCCGACTGCGGCGGACCGACGAAGGCCGCGATGGCGAGCCCGCAGACCCAGAACGCGGGCTGACCCGTGAGGAACATCATCAGGATGCCGAGGCTAACGATCACGGCCAGTGATCCGACGATGATTCCCTTGGAACCCAACCGGGTGTCGAACAGGCCCCCCACGATCGCGCCGACCGCCGCCATCACGTTCCCGGCCACGCCGAACAACGTGATGTCGGCGCCGGACAGGTGGAACACCCCATTGGCGATCACGGGGGTAAGTGCGAACATCGCGACCATTCCGTCGCGGAAGATCGCGCTGGCGGCCAGGAAATAGATGATGCGTCGATCCAGGTGCCACTGCTCGACCAGATCCCGCCACAGCTCCCGATATACCCCGAGTACACCGGGCGAACTGGCTGGCGGCGCCCCGGGATCTGCCCGCGGCCGGGTGAGCACCAGCGGCAAAGCGAAGACGGCGAACCAGGCGGCCGCCAGCAAGGCCGACACCCGCACGTCGTACCCGTCGGAGGCGGGCACATGGAACAGACCGCGAGTCGGCCCATCGCCGGAGATGAAACCCAAGTAGCAGACCAACAGAACCAGGACACCACCGATGTACGCGGCCGCCAGGCCCAGCCCCGAAACCCGGGAAGCGTTGGCCGGTGTGGTCAGTCCGTGGAGCATCGCGTTGTAGGGCACCTGGGCCAGCTCGTTGAACACCGAACCCGCGCAATACAATCCGAGACCCAACCAGAGGTATCGATTGTCCTCACGAACCATGCTCATGGCGGTGGCGATCAACACCACCAGCGTGGTGAGGGTGCCCAGCGCAACGCGGCGCCGCTGCGGAGTGTCGGCCCAGACTCCGATCACCGGCGCCAACAGGAAGACGAGAACACCGCCCAGACCCATCATCCAGCCCAGCAGACCCTGCGGCACACCGTCGGGCATGCCCGCACCGACGCGGCCGGTCAGGTATGGCGTGAAGATGAACATCACGATGACGGTGTTGAAGGCCGCAGAACCCCAGTCGAACGCCGCCCACGCGGCTATCCGGCCACGCGAGGTGGGGGTGTCTACTCGTCGACCGGGTCCCGGGTCTTGACGCCCCATAGGCTCTTCGACCCCAGGCATACTCATTGCCGACCAGCGTAGCCTGGCCCCAAATCGGCAACCTTTACGATTGGCCTCATGCCGATACCCGCACCAAGTCCCGATGCCCGCGCCGTCGTCACCGGAGCCTCCCAGGGGATCGGGGCGTCGCTCGCCGAAGAGCTTGCCGCCCGCGGACACAACCTCATCATCACCGCCCGGCGCGGCGAAATTCTCAACGATCTCGCCAACAGCCTGACCGAGAAGACAGGCGTGATCGTCGAGGTACGTGCCGTTGACCTGGCCGACCCGGGTGCGCGCGACACGCTGTGCAAAGAGCTCTCCGAGCGCAACATCTCGATCCTGTGCAACAACGCCGGAACCGCGACATTCGGGCCGATCCGCGGCCTGGACCCCGCCGAAGAGCGCAAGCAGGTTCAGCTCAATGCCGTTGCAGTGCATGACCTTACGCTTGCGGTCCTGCCCGGCATGCTGGAACGCGGCGCCGGCGGCATCCTGATCTCCGGTTCGGCGGCCGGCAACTCCCCGATCCCAAACAACGCCACCTACGCGGCCACCAAGGCCTTCGCGAACACCTTCTCCGAGTCGCTGCGGGGCGAACTCAAGGGCACGGGTGTGCATGTCACATTGTTGGCCCCCGGGCCGGTGCGCACCGTCGAACCCGATCCCGCCGAGGCATCGATCGTGGACAAGGTGGTGCCGGACTTCCTGTGGATCAACGGCGAGTACACCGCACGCGTCTCACTGGATGCGTTGGACCGCAACAAGATGCGCGTCGTCCCCGGCATCACATCCAAGGCCATGTCGGTGGCGGCGGGCTATGCACCGCGCGCCATCGTCGCCCCGATCGTCGGCAGTTTTTACAAGAAGCTCGGCGACTAACCTCGCCCCGCAAGTCCAACAGCGCGGCGTGGGCCGTCTCGACCCGCGCCGGGCCCAATTGCCGAGAACCCGACGTTGCCGCGAGCCGCTCCGCTTCGCGACTTTCCCGAGAGCCGAGTCACCGGCTATGCGGCAGATGAACGGTGACGACTGTGCCGCCACCGCAACGGTCACCGATACCGATCGTTCCAGCATGTGCCCCAACAATCTCAGCAACGATCGCCAGTCCAAGCCCGGTGCCGCCGCCGTGTCGGGAACGATCGGCGTCTAAGCGTACGAACCGTTCGAACACCTTGTCGCGGTCAGCCTCTGGGATTCCGGGCCCATCGTCGTGCACCTGCAGATAGGCGTGAGCATCGTCGCCACTCACCTTGATAAATACCTCATTGGCCGCATGTCGGACCGCATTGTCTACCAGGTTACGCAACACCCGCGAAAGACCCTGTGCATCGCCAGTCACCCGCACAGCGGCTAGCTCGCACGAAACCTTCAGCCCAGTGTGCTGTTTGAGCCGCTGAACCTCCGCCGACACTAAATCATCGAGATCGACGTCCGTGCGCCGCATCGGCAAACCGTGTTCATCGGCACGCGCCAGCAGCAACAGATCCTCAACCAAGTGCTGCATACGGCGCGCTTCTGGCAGCAACGTGCAGTGCACCATCTGCGTGTCGAAGCGTTTCGGATGCGCCGCCGCAATCTCCAACCCAGAAATCACAGTCGCCAGCGGGCTCCTAAGCTCGTGGGAGGCGTCGCCGACAAAGCGTTGCTGGGCAGTGTGGCCGGCCTGGATCCGCGCCAGCATGTCATTCATCGTGACCGCCAACGCCGCCATCTCGTCAGAGCCACCGGGCACCGGAACCCGCTCAGCGAGATCAGAAGCACTAATCGCCGATACCCGCGAGCGGATCGCATCCACAGACCGCAGCGACCGCCGCACCAACAGGTACGTAGCCCCGCCAGCCACCACGGCCACGATCGGAGCCGTGACCGCGAGCATCACAGCCACAGACGAAACCATCGACTCGGCAGGTTCAATCCCACCACCCACCAGCACGGTGTAGCCGCCTCTACGACCACTGACCGTTGCGGTGCTCACGCGTACCTCTTTGTCGGAGGTCAGCGGAGCTTTGGCCTCCGATCCCGAACGGCGCACCACCGCGCCATCGCTGCGGAGTACTTGGACGGCCACAACACGCTGATCGGTTGCCAACAGAACTGATTCGAGCTCGTCAGGCGGCTCCTTGTGCAGGCGCTCAGCCACGGCCAGCGCCCGCGCCCGGGCAGCGTGGTCGACATCCTTGATCATCAACTCGTACAGCGCCGCCACCGATATCACACCGACGGTCACCAGACCGGCAAACACCGCGATCCCCGAAATGAACGCCGATCGAATAGCGATGCTTCCCCGCCAGCGCCGGAGGGCACGCCATGCTGCCACTGACACGATGCGAATCCGGCTATGCGCCAGCATGTTCGTCACTGCGGGCATCGTCCCCGCAGACTAGGGGCGCATCGCCAACGGCCGGCATGCCGCCGTCCACCCGTTCATCGAATCGCGACTGAACATGGCCGTGCCCTGTGTCCAGTTCAGTGCCGACCCAAACCCCAGCGCCGAAGATCAATCCCGGTGCGATGATCGCCGCCGCAGTGGCCCCCGCGATCATTAAACGGTCTCGGGTGGCGCGGCCTTTCCCGCCACATGGTGCGGGAACGGTTCCTCGGATGTCTGTCACCGGAATTGATGTAGGCGCCTGAACTGATACGACCAGTGGCTCCGTGGACGGTGGGGTGGGATCGTTCGGCTTCTCGCTGGGCACGGCCCACACTGTGCCTGGCGCATGCTGAGACTTCGTTGAGAGAGCTAGGGCGAGGTTCATATCGTCGTAACTCTCACGACTGCAGGCGATTTCGGCAACAACTCTGCCCGCTTACTCTGGCGCACATCCTCTTCCCCAGACCGCCGGCGAGACGCCACAGCACGACCTTGTGCGCAACCGTGATCACCCGCCGCACCAATGCGTGATCTAGTCGATCAGGAGTGAAACCCGACCACACCCGCGGGTGGCTCCGATTCGCGCGCGATGAACGTCACGGTACTTGTCCTCAGCCAGTTCTCATCCCCCAGTCTCAGCGAGCTCTCAGCTCCGACCGGGCATTGTCAGCACGTGCCTGAACATTGGCCGGAACCAACCGCGCGTCGGTTTCAGATAACAATTTCAGAGAAGGCAAGAGGTCCGCTATGGGAAGAACCTTAATCACCAGTAGCACATCAATTTTCGATGATCTTTGAATGGCCCTCGGATACCGCGAGCAGCCGGAACAGACGCCTTCGCAGCTCTGCGGAAGGTGGTTGGGATGGCTATCCGACGGCACCACACACCCGATCGCGGCGACCGCGCACCCGCGTCACACCCCAAGCTACGGAATCCTCGGACACCTTGCCCTTACCCGAATAGAACTCGACACGCCACGCCGCATCAAACAGATGCCCAACATCCAATGTTTGTCCCCCGCCAGTTTACCTATCAGACGTTTAACTCTCTTAGATATGACGTATACCCCCAACCCGCACGGGGTATACGCCGGCTTTCCTACCGTTCCGCATCTCGGGGGGTAGATCCTTGCTGCAACAAACGAGAGGCAACGCCGCCCATGCTGAAAAGTCTTGTCGCCCTGGCTACCGCCTGTACGCTGGGCGCGGCCACTCCTCTAGCCCTAGCCGATCCTCCTGGGGGCGAGCCGCTGCCCGACCACCCCGCGGTCAATCTCGAATCCATCCCACCTGCAGTCAATCCCGAGTCCGCCCCACCTGTGGACAACGGCGTTGTTGCTTCGGCAGAGCCCGGAACATTGCGGACTCGGGAGGGCTGGATTCTGGCCGTCGCCGCCAAGGACGAGACTCAACTACCTGTTGCACCCTTGACCACCGCGCTGTCCTCCCGCGAGTACATAGTTGGCGGCACCTTCATGGGAACCGTCCAAGGTTCTGGCACAACAAAACTCACAGAAGGAATTCTTGAGGCCGGATATCAAATCGGTTGTGGCATCAATGCCGCCGAGGTGGATTTGAGATTCGGCGGTGGTATCACCCCACAAATCAGTCCCGCCGGCGTGCCGAGCATCGGAGGCAATGCCTTCGCGCAGGTCCGTCCGAGCCTCAAGCCGGGCAACTCGCTCATCATCCCGATCTCAAAGATGGCGATTACCAAGGAAACTACCGCGCGAGTCACGATCGCCGGGTTCCGCATCAAGATCGACAGCTGCGTGGGGCAATCCTTCATCCGCTCGTACGCCATATTCACCAGCGCTACCGAGGACACGCAGGACGTAGTCACCTACATGGGCATGACCAAGGCGGTCTAAGCGCTCCAAATCCTCTGTCGCTCCACCACTTACCTCGAGAGGCGTCAAACGATGTTCAAGGCTTTTGCTGCTCTGACCGCCGCTGCCGTACTGGCCGGGTTGGCTCCGACGGCGTTGGCCGAGCCCGACACCCCCGCGATCCCCGAACCTGCCGCGGCGAACAACCCTCCGCCCCCCGCTGAGGGAGAGCTCGGCCCACCGCCGGACAACGGGATTGTCGGGTCCGAGCCGCCGACCCGGTTCAAGACTCCCGATGGATGGGAGTTGACAGTGGCCGCCGAGGATGAGACCCAGCTGCCCATTCCGCCACTGACGACTGCTCTGTCCTCGCGCGAGTACCTAACCGGCGGCACATTCATGGGCAGCGTGAAGGGCCGCGGGACCACAACTCTCAAGGGCGGAACCATCGAGGCGGGTTATCAGATCGGGTGTGGTATCGAACTGTCTGGTGTCCGCCTGACCGGCAATATCGGCATCAGTTCCTCGATAAGCGCATCCGGTCTTGGCAACATCAGCGTTCCCATCGTGGGCAACATTGAAATCAGGCCAAAGCCAGGCGAAGTCATCAACGTGTCGGTGACCAAAAAGAAATTCAAGGGCACCCAACCGCGTGTCACGATCAAAGACATACACATAAAGATCGACGGATGTGTTGGACAGTCATTTCTTCGTTCGTACGCGATCCTGACTAGTTCCGGCTCAGGCAGCGAAGACATCGTTGCCTACTACGGCGTGACCAAAAGCGTCTAATCCCTTTGACACTCCAGAAATCATCGACAACATTGAGCCAAGCACCACAGGAAGATCCAGAGTGACAATGACGCTTCTCACCCACTCAGGCATCAGCACTGCACTTGCCTCTGCGTTGGCGACCGCCGCTTTGGTCGCCAACGCAGCCACCTCCAGCGCGGATCCGGGACCGGCGGAACCTGGCCCGTCATCGACGACTGCGGAACAGCCCGTCGCCGCTGCAGGACCGCCTCCACCGTCACAGATAGGCAATCCACTCGCGCTAGCAGGCACTGAACAGGGCCCCGGAGGAATTCCGACCAACCTGTCCGTCACGGGTGACACAACGCTACTCGGCCAGAACACCGCACCAGCCGCACCAACGGGCAACGGCCCCATCATCACTCCGGGCACAAATGCCCTGAACAACCAATATCTACTGCCACAAAACCTGAAACCAGCCGTACCAGGCAAGGGGGAAATCTACGAGGTCGCGCCTGGAGCCGAAAACGCCGACGTAACCGGAGGCGACTACCTGAAGCGGCTGTGGCATCAATATCAAGACGGTGACCTCAAAGGAGGGCTATTGGGCCGCCGACCCAAGGAGGAGTTAAGCCAACCGATCCCAGACACCGCGCCCCCTCAGGGGACACGCATACCCGGCCTGGGCGATGACTCCCACGGGCCAACTCCTGAACAGTGGCACTGGAATCCGCCCGATCAGCCTGAGGACCGTACCGCATCGCCCATACCCGCAGAGCATGCCTAACCCGGCCCTGACGTACATGTCACCGCTTCAAGAGGAAACGCACGCTTATCGGCGCAGACAGCACCGAGGTTGGGCATCCCCGTGACAACGCGCGAACTCGTCGGATACCAGAACGGATGCCGATGCATACACTGCCGGACAACAGAATCCGGTCGAACTCGGCGCGAAGTAGAACAGATGGCTAGCGCACCCCCGAATAGGCGCAAAGCGGCATTCACGTATCAGGCGGTCGCCGGGCCAAATCGACGCTGGACGGTGGCCGAGATCGGTATCGCTCTGGATGACTCCCTGACCCACAAACAAGCCGCTCATCTCACGGGGCGCACGCTCGGCGCCGTGCGCTACATGCGGCGCAAACTCAACCAACAATTCCGCACCAGCCCCAGCGAGTGATGCGCATATGTCGGTCGAAAGCCCTCTCTAAGAACCTTGTTCGAGGGATATCGCCTCCACCGATCGCGTGCGCCCGAGCGGATCGGACACCCGGTCAACAGTCAGTAGTGGATGAGCCAGAATGGCGCGAACTTGGCCATCCCCAGAGCAATGAAGAGGGCTGCGATTGTCAGTGCCATAACCAGGTCATTCGTGTGCTCAAGCACGCTTCCCGACTCAACCTTCGGTGGCTCGGAGATCTGGAATCCCGGCCCCACGGTGCGCCTCCTTTCCTCAATTCGGTTGAGTATCCACACTCGACTCAGCCGAGAATGGTTTCGTGAGTCGACGTGGAAGAACGTGACGAGAGTGGTCGCACCACATATCAGACCGGCAGTGAGGATCATCACGGAGCCGCTGCAGAGCGACGCGATCACTCCGCCGGTCGCGGCCCCCAGAATGAAGGACAGGTACAACATCGCGTACCCCAGCCATTCAAAGACCGTGCCCTTGCCGAACAGATGCCGCTCGATACCCTGCCCCAGTTTGACGACGGTGCCCGTCACATAACTCAACGGGATGGCCGTTTCACCCTTCTTCACAAATGATGTATTCAAGGCCCCAATAGAGAACGCCAACAATAGAATCGGCGTGAAATGCACGTCGGCATTCGCGTTTAACCCCCGATCCTGACAGAAGTCGACTGCCGCGGCGGCCAACAGGCCAACGGTCGTGAGAACCATCGCCCCATGCGGCTGGTTCTTCCAGAACTTCCGCCGGCAATAAGAGGCGACGACGACCCCGAGCAGGAAGACCGCGATCATCGAGATGGCGGCGCTCGGACCCGCACCCGCCACCTGCTGCTTATCGGTGACTTTGAACCACGTCAAGACGGCACGCTCGGTATTTCCGGTCATAAACGTGACGAAGTAGCCAGTGCTATGCAAGAAGGCAACGGCCCCAACCATTCCGGCCAGCCCCGAAAGCAACCACGACAATCGAGCCTCGGTACCCACGGCAGCCTCACGCGTTATCACCGCATCGGCTGCCACCCGAGTACCCCTCCCCGACCTCGCACCGGCCTCCTCGACCTGACGGGCCTCGGACACATCAATCAGCGAACCTCGGATCAAATTCCGCGTCAAATCAATCCCTTATCCTAGTGCTGTTCACGTGATACTCGGCATGATGACGAATCGGAGATCCCCTCGAAAGATCTCCTCGAGGCATGGGTGAGATATCCACTGCTCAAACCGAATTCAGCGATGTAAAAGAAACCCAATGGCCAAGCCTCCGCACGTGCAGAACAGCGCGAACCAAAGTATCTGTTGTGGAGTTTCAGCGCTCTCGGGTGTTCTTGGCCGCGCTGGTTCATACTCGAACTGTTGTTGCCGAGCGAAGCGATATCAGAACCGTTGGAGCACTGACGATTACCGAGTGCCATTGTCCATCGACACCAACTAGCAGGCTAGTGTGACGTACGCAACCTTCTGTCCCACGGCGGGCACCATCGTCGGCAGATTCCGCATGTTGCGGCCAGGCTGGACACTCTCGATGGCTGGCTGTTGGTTAACCCCTTGAACAGTGCACTGCGACGGATGGTCGGAGCCGACCTTGGTGATGATCACCCGGTATCCGTTGGACTTGAGGTCGTCAATGACCGAATCCGGTTCTGCCGCTGGTCCTGCGAGCGCGGCGGCCGCCGTCACTATGGACAGCCCAGCGGTACCAAGCACTGCGGTGGCTGCCGATACGATCTTCTTCATTGTGGGCACTCCTTCTACGCCGTTGAAGATGAAGCCGATTGACGAATGGCTAAGCGTTATCCGGCGATGGGGACAGAGTCGGGCTGATCTTGTTCGTGCCGTAGGGAACATGCGGGTTGGTACCCAACGGGACCAGGGGGTTGGCACCCTCGTAAGTCGGCTGATGGGCACCTTGTTGGTATGCCGAACCACCGGGCGACACACACGGCCGATGATCGATCTCGTTGACACTCGTCTCCTGGGCGTAGCAGTGCGGAGGCGGAGCCGGAGTCGTAGCCAACGCGATCGGTGCGCCAAGTAGGGCCGCGGATGCGGCACAACCGACCCCGGCCACCATCGCAGTAAGCAGTCTTTTCATGATGTTTCTCCTTATGTTGTGATTGCGGTTGCATCGCACCGTCGGGCGGCCATGCTCTTCACCGCCGGATGCGCGCTGGATACGCTCACCACCGAAAAGGTTTTGATACAAAGCCTTCGGCTATCAGAGATCGTTTCGGCGTCTGCCGAACCGGGCGTCGTCTCCATGCCCTTGATATTGCTTTCACCGCACTGAAAGAACGCTGAGAAGACCCGCTAGCCGATTGCTACGATCTCGGCGCCGCAGGATATCTGGCGTGTCCACTGCGCCACCTTCGCCCAGATTTCGCGGTCGCCATCCGCCACAGACCCCGAAACGACGGTCGAGTTTGGCGACCTTTACACGCCTCGCAATGACCACCCCTGAAGCACAGTCAACTTCGCTCTACCGAACCTTTGCGAATTGTCCGCGAACTGCCAAACCTGCATCGTCCTCACATGCGCAGACTTGGGGTGAATGTCCAATTACCCAGGCAAACAACGTTATTGAGTCGCATCCAGATCGGCGGACCGATATCCAACAGGCAGAGTCACCTCCAGTTAAGGAACCCGGAACCAGGCGACGATCACGCAGGCGCCAAGGCCCATCGCGTGGCTATGACTACACACCCACCACCTATGTGCGCGCATATGAACCGAGCACTTCGACTTGTCTCGCGCGCAAGATGATCGATGACTTCTACCGATTGTCGACGTTGAGAGAACGCTGAGGAGCCCCGCATGGAGATTGCTGCGATCGCAACATTTCGAGATATCTCGGGTGACCACCGCGCTGGATTCGGCCAGATTTCGCGGCCGCCTTCCGCCACAGTGCCACGGCACGTCGATTTCGGCCCTTCACACGCCGGACGACGACCAATTCTGCGGCACAGCCGACTTCGATCACTGGCCGCCTGGAACCCGTCAGGGTTAACGTCCCATCCTTAGTATGGCAGTGGTGGGCGCAAGCCGAATGCTGCTTGACTATCGCTGGATTCCCGATTCACATGTCCGACGTGGCGCAACACGACGGTCCTGGCGCAGCAGATCGCCGAACCCCTGTCGGCAACCGCAGGTGGCTAAAAACGACAACGCCGTCTGGTTCCGAACCTGCAGCCCCGCAATACATCACGCGAGGTGCCGCAGCACGCGATGCGCCCCCATACCCGGATAACTGGGTAGCGCTTGACCCCTATCGTCAGGCTCGCGCCGCCAGGGCGCATTTCCTGCGGTTGCCAAGCCGTGGCAGCAGCGCGGCGACGAGCGGCGTGAGCAGTGTGATCATGAAGATTCGGGTGACCTGCGCGACCGCGACTGTCGCTACGTCGCCTTGGTAGTTCGCAGAAGTTTCGGTGGCGGCATAAATCCCACCCGGCGACATCGCCAGGTATCCGTCCAATATCGTCCAGCCGTTCAGTCTTGCCAATAGCCAACCGATTACGCAGGACACCACCACAAGCACACCGACCAGCACGGTAGCCGTCGGCAGCATCGCCGCGATCTTCCTTACGGTATCGACAGTGAATTTGACCCCTGCTTGCCAACCGATCACTACGAACGCGAGGACCGCCACGTATCCGGGAAGCTGGAACTCTGGAACCACACCTGCGATTTCCAGAGCTAGGCCCAAAATCATCGGCCCTAACAATGCCGCAGATGGTAGACGGACTGCCCTGCCCAGCACATACCCAGCACCCGCGACGCCGGCCAGTAGCGCAAAGTCGCCGAAGTTCAGGGAAGTTTCGTTGACGTCCGACAGCAAGCCAAGATCAGCGCTGGTCCCCGACGACAGAACATAAACAACCGCAGGAAGACTGAGGGTTACGACTATGACCCTTAGATACTGCAGCGACGCCACGATGCTGGCATCTCCGCCGACATCCTTGGCCAGTGTCGTCACGCTGGTTGATCCGCCCGCGATGCTCGCCAAAATCGCCGTTGGCCTACCCACACGATGCACACGATGTAAAACAACTCCGCCGACAGCAGATATCAACAGCGTCAGTACAGCGCCCCCGATTATCCAGGGCAACTGCGGGAATACGTCCACTAGCTGGTCGCGGCGCACCAGTGTCACCAAGTACACGCCGAGGATGCACTGTGCCGCTTGAATCGTACTGGAGGGCAGTACCCGCGGTCCCCGTGACAACAATGCCAGCACGGCGGCAGAGACCGTGCCAGCGAGTAGAGGTGCGGCTGGAAGTTGTACACGCAGAAAAAGTGCGGTAAGCGCAGCGGTGACACCGGCTAAGACCAACCACTGCTTAACCATCGGAATTCCAGCCGTCTCATCGCAGCGTTCACGGATTGCGCCGCCGTGTGCCGACCCAGCTATCGTCTCCATAGCCGAATAGTGCAGACATGCCGCTGAGAGTGACCTGAGAACGACTCGAGCCCAGCCTTACGCCGGCGATGATCAACAGAGGCTTTTCGTGTTAAACATGCTGCCCCGCACTAATATTCGATAGTCGAGTGCGCCCAATGAACACCAACCGAGTCCGAGATTCGGCCTTCGCCTTCAAGATGCCCCTGAGGCAAAGACAGCTGCAGAGCCCACCTCACAAAGCTCTCAGCGATCGTTCAGCTGGACGCGGCTACATATTGGGATATGCCGTTGAACACATCGCCGAAACATCAGGCGATCAACGTACGCAACCCACCCCGCTCCGGAGACGCTGTCGCCGCTGGCCGCACCGCGCATGGTGCCCGAAGGCTTTGTCTCCCAAGCAGCCGGTCAGAGGCGGAGGACGCCTAGGTCTCGGCGGCGATTACGCGCGGTCTGTCGCGGCAATCCGCCCAAGGACGCACAGTCAACGATCTGCTCGGCGGCCCTTACTTCTTACCCATATTGCGGATGAGCTGCTTGCCCAGCGCGCTGAGGAAGCTTTGAAAGCTCCTGTTACTGAGCAGGCGCCGCCACCAGCTGGGCTTTTCGGGTGCGGGCTTGGCGCCCTTCCGTGCCGGAACCTGATCGGCGGACGCCTCTGCCGGGGGCGCCTGCGCCGCCCGTTCCTGCAGGATCTCGTACGCCGATCGCGAGTCGACAGTCTGTCCGTACTTCGCTTGCAGCGAGCTGGCGCCGGCCGCGCCCTTGATCGCTTCGTCGCCGATGGCCCCCATCAGTGAGCGCGGGGCCCGCAGCCGGGTCCACGCCACCGGGGTCGGCGCGCCCAGCTCGGAAAGCACCGTGACCACTGCCTCTCCGATACCGAGCGAGGTCAGCGCCTTCTCCAGATCGTAGACACTCGTTTTGGGGTAGGTACGCACCGTCTTGGTGAGCGCCTTCTGATCATCGGGAGTGAACGCCCGCAACGCGTGCTGGATTCGGGCACCGAGCTGCGACAGCACGTTGTTGGGGATATCGGTGGGCAGCTGGGTGCAGAAGAAAACACCGACACCCTTGGAACGGATGAGTTTGACCGTCTGTTCGACCTGTTCCAGGAAGGCCTTGGAGGCATCGGTGAACAGCAGATGCGCCTCATCGAAGATGAAGATGAGCTTGGGCTTATCGACGTCACCAACCTCGGGCAACACAGTGAACAAGTCGGCCAGAATCCACATCAGGAACGTGGAGAACAACGCCGGCCGTGCCGCCTGGGCGCCCAACTCCAACAGTGTGATGATGCCGCGGCCGCCCACGGTGCGCATCAGGTCCGCGGGCTCGATCTCGGGCTCGCCGAAGAAGGTGTTGCCGCCATCGGCCTCCAGGTTCACCAGGGCGCGCAGGATGACACCCGCCGTCGCGGCCGACACACCACCGAGCGACTTCAGGTCGGCCTTACCCTCATCGCTGGTGAGGTGGGTAATAACCGCACGCAGATCCTTCAGGTCCAGCAGCGCCAGGTCCTGCTGATCCGCCCAATGGAAGATCAGGCCGAGAGTTGATTCCTGAGTAGCGTTGAGCCCCAACACCTTTGACAGCAAGATGGGCCCAAAGCTGTGGATGGTGGCGCGGATCGGGACCCCGATCCCAGTGGTGCCCAGCGACATGAACTCCACCGGGAAGCCCGTGGGCGCCCAGTCGTCGCCGGTGTCCTTGGCGCGGGCGGCGGTCTTCTCGTTGGCCTCGCCGGGCTTGGAGATACCCGAGAGGTCGCCCTTGACGTCGGCCATGACGACGGGGACTCCCGCCGCACTGAGCTGCTCCGCGATGACCTGGAGGGTCTTGGTCTTGCCGGTACCGGTGGCGCCGGCAATCAGTCCGTGACGGTTCAGGGTCGCCAGCGGAATGCGGATTCGCGCGGCGGGATCGACGGTGCCGTCAACGAGGACAGTCCCCAATTCCAGCGCTTGCCCGGTAGTGGCATATCCAGCGGCGATCTGCTGTGCGGGGGTGGTTCCCGCGGTGGTCGGCTCGGCCATGGCAACGACCCTATCGGCTCATCGCCGAGATGACATCTGCGCACACAAAACACGAAACACCCCCTTCGTGGATGTCATCTCGGCGTCACCGGCAGCTCCGACCGCTACTGTGGTCAGACTGTGAGTGCTCCACGCGATGAACTGGTCTGGATCGACTGCGAGATGACGGGGCTCGACCTCGGCTCCGACAAACTGATCGAGATCGCAGCCCTTGTTACCGACGGCGACCTCAACATCCTCGGCGAGGGTGTTGACGTCGTCATTCACGCCGATGATGACGCCCTGGCGGCGATGCCACGGGTGGTCGCCGATATGCACGCCAAGTCCGGGCTCACCCAAGAGGTCCGCAAGTCGGTGGTCACCCTGCAGGAGGCCGAGGCCCTGGTACTCGACTACATCCGGCAGCATGTACCTTCCGCCAAGACCGCTCCCCTGGCCGGAAACTCCATCGCCACCGACCGCGGGTTCATCGCACGCGATATGCCCGAACTCGACGGCTTCCTGCACTACCGCATGATCGACGTCAGCTCCATCAAGGAGCTGTGCCGCCGCTGGTACCCACGGATCTACTTCGGCCAGCCCGACAAGGGGCTGGCGCACCGCGCGCTCGCCGATATCAAGGAGTCGATCCGCGAGCTGCGTTACTACCGTCGGGCGGCCTTCGTGCCCGACCCCGGGCCTTCTACCAGTGACCTTGTCGCGATTGTGGCGAACCTGGACAACGCGCCGGACGCCGATTCGGCCTAAGGCACCATCACCGGTTAAGATCTTTCACGCCGCTCCGCGCGGCAATGGTGGCTGTAGTTCAGTTGGTAGAGCACCAGGTTGTGATCCTGGCTGTCGCGGGTTCGAGTCCCGTCAGCCACCCCACCAAGAACATCGCCCCACCCGCAAGTATCGGGTGGGGCGATGTTCGTTTTCTGGATTCCCCGTCAAAAAGCATTGGACTCGGTGACACCGCCCGGACAGGATGGCCGCTGACGTTATCCGCTGCTGGATCTATCGGGAAGGATGACCGGTGGATGTATTTGTCGAGACCGAGCGACTACTGCTACGCCGGTTCACCGACGCCGACCTCGACGACCTGGTGTGGCTGGATAGCGATCCCACGGTGATGCAATTCCTGACCGGTGAGCCCACCCCACGAGCCGAGATCGAGCACGAGGTGCTGCCCAAGATCCTGCACGACTACCAACTCAGCCCGGCGGGGCGGTTCGCCGCTATCGAGCGTTCCACCGCGGCCTTTGTGGGCTGGGCAGCGATTCAGCCGCCCCAGCGTGGTGGCGCCGTCGAGGTGGAGCTCGGCTACCGCTTCGCGGCACACGCCTGGGGCCAGGGATACGCCACCGAAGCAGCGCGAGCACTCATCCGTAAGGGATTCACCGACCTCGGCACCGAACGCGTATGGGCACAGACGATGGCGATCAACCTTGCCTCCCGCCGCGTAATGGCCAAAGCCGGCCTCACGCAAGTGCGGACCTTTCATCCACACTTTGACGACCCCCTTCCCGGCAGTGAACACGGCGAGGTCGAATATCAACTACTCCGTGCGGATTGGGTCGGCGATCTGGCCGAGGACGCGGCGCACAAAGCGCGCCACAGCCAGTGAGTCGAGATCGGCTCCGGTGAGACATCTCTGACGATCCAGTGCCGCGCGGATCAGTTCGCGGTCTACACCTGCCATCCTTTCCAGTGCCCACTGTCCACCGTCGACCTTGGATACCAGCACACCGTCCATCGCGAATTGCCAAGCACGGCAGGCGTTGAGCACAGCGTATTCCGCGGGCGCATGCCCAGCACCCCAGCGCACTTCGGCCACCAACTGGGCGGCCACCATGTCCCTGCCAATGGGGGCGAAGACCTCCGCTGCCGCACGGCCGGGACCTACCAGCCGTCCAGCCTGACGACAGACCGCAAAGTGCAAGATCAGGTCGGGGTCTCCGGGGTGACCATGGCCATCGATGACCTTGCTGTCGGTCGGCGCCGTGGTGATGTGCAATTCGAACAACGGTTGCACTGAGGGACGCCCGGCGGCCGCGAGGGTCACGATGCTCAACTCCAGCCCGGCAGCCGGACAGGGCAGGTGCTGCGCCCTCAGTCGCTCGGCGACTGCGGACTGCTGGACTGCCGTCATCACGTTCTCGCAGACCACCACGATGTCCACATCGCTTCGCCGCGGGTCAAATCCGCCCAGCACCGCCGAACCGTGGAGGTAGACACCGACCAGCTGTGCACCGAACACCGATGCCATCTCTGCTGCGACTCTCCTGGCATAGGCATTGGTCTTAGCGTCCACGAAACGGGACTATAAATCCCGCCGCAAAGGACTATCCACCCGATTTCCCACGTGCCACAAGTACTTCGGTAGGCAAACCGCTGAAAACAGGGGCCTGCTCAGGAGACACTCCACGCCATGAGAGCCGACCCATCCGCGCCGAGATCAGACAGAAACCGCACCATCTTGCTTGCGACCACATTGGCCGCCTTCGTCGTACAGAACTCCATCGCATGGCCGTACGTCGCGAAGCACGGCCCGAGAAAGGCTGCCGTGGACTTCTTCAGACCACCGAGCAAGGCACCGCTGCCGGCAATCCGATTCATCTACTCGGACACCTACCTCATGGGCACCGCGTTCCAGGCCTGGTCTTTTGCCGAAGCTCGAAAACTCGGCATCCTGCGCTGGTGGGTGGCTTCAGTTCTGGTGACCTTCGGTGTCGGAGCGGGCACCGCGGTCCCGTTCTTCCTGCTGATCCGCGACATCGCCGCGACACGGGCCGACCAGATACCCCATACCGCGACCGGGTAGTTCGCGCCATCGCTACTTGAAGTTGCGCAATCAAGATCGATTTCAGGAAACCGCACATGTAGGCCATACGTTCCAAAATCCCATCCACGGCAAACCAGGCATCACAAGATCAGTACGCCCACAGTGATGCCCCCGCGAAGCGATAGCAAACATATATGACATTCGGCCGCGACAGTGGCGAACCTCCTACGGGCATGCTGTCGCCGAATCGACGGCAGTAACAATCAGAAAATAGACGCCGTGACCAGGCGTATCTAGCGCTGCAAATCTGGTTACAGTGCGCTCCACTATTTACCAACACCGCTATACGAGAACTGGTAACGCGTGTCATACTCTTCGCGGGCTAACGCCCATCTCTACTTCCATACCTGTTCCCAAGGGGTACCCGTGACCGCGACCACCACCAATGAGTCCACCCGGAACTTCACTCGGACCCGTAACGGGTACGACCCGATTGAGGTCAACGAGTACATCAGCCGATTGACGATCATGCACCAATCGGGGCTGAACGATGTCGAGACGCTCAAGAGCCGGCTCGAAGACGCGACCAAGCAGATCGGCTCACTCAAGGACGAGGTTTCCACCCTCAGCGACACCTCCCCCTCCGCTCACGCGATGACCGACCGCATGGCCAAGATGCTCCGTATCGCGGTCGACGAGGTCTCCGAGATGCAAAGCGAGGCGCGCACCGAATCCGCCGCCCTGGTCGCCTCCGCCAAGGCCGACGCCGAAGCCATGCGCACCAAGCACAAGGAGATGCTCGCCGACATGGCGGCGCGGCAGAGTGCGCTGGAAACCGAATACACCGAGGTGATGGCGCGGGCCCGTGAGGAAGCCAATCAGATTGTCGCTCAGGCGGTTAGCGAATCCGAGCGACTGCGCGCCGCCGAAGCCAAACGGCGCGAGAAGGCCGAGACGGAATTGGACGAAGAGCTGACCAAGCTGCGCACCGACACCCAGGCGGTCGTTGATGAGCAACGGCGTGGCACCCAGGCCGAGTGCGAAAAGCGCCTTGCCGACGCCAAGGACGAGGCAGACCGCCGCCTGCGGCTGGCCGACGAACAGATCGAACGCCGACTGGATCAGGCCCGCCGATCGGTGGAAGAGGTTGGCCAGCAGCGTATCTCAATCCTGGAGCAGCTGATGAGCGTGCATGGCAAGCTCGAGAGCATCCCGTCGATCCTGGAGTCGGCCTACCGCGATCGCGATAACTCCAAGTCGATCATCATGGTGCCGTCCAAGCGGGTTATCGACCAGAAGGTGATCGAGGGCTAGCCGGCCGCGCGCGAGCAGACGCCGTTACTGCTGGCGCGCGTTTCCAGCCTTCCACTGCGCCCACGGAATGTTCCAGTCCCCCAACCCCTCGGTGCCCGGCAAAACCGGCCCGACGGTATGCGAGACGATGACCACATCACCGCGTTTGGTGTTCTCGTAGAACCACTTTGCGTTCGCGGTGCTGACGTTCAGACAGCCATGGCTGGTGTTGGTACGCCCCTGCGCACCAACAGACCACGGCGCCGCGTGCACGTAAATCCCGCTGTAGGACATCTGGGTGGCGTACTGCACCTTGGTGCGGTAGCCATCGGGCGAGTTGACCGCGACACCGTAAGTCGACGAGTCCATGATCAGATCCTTGAACCGCTCACCAATGATGTACGTGCCGTTGTTGGTGGGCGCCTTGTCCTTACCCATCGACGTCGGCATGGTCTTGATGATCTCGCCGTTGCGCTCGATATTGAGAACCTTGTTGGTGTCATCCACACGGCTGATCACCGCGTCACCGATCGTGAAATGGGAAGCCACATTGTCCTGGCCGAAGACACCGTCGCCGAGGTTGACGCCGTAGGTGTTGACCTTGACATCGACAGATGTGCCGGAATCCCAGAACGACTCGGGGCGCCAACGCACTTCGCGGTTGTTCAGCCAATAGAAGGCACCCTCGACCGGCGGGTTGGTGGTGATCTTGATGGCCTTCTCGGCCGCGGCACGATTCGGAATGTTCTCGTCGAACCGGATGGCCACCGTTTGACCGATGCCGACAACCTCGCCGTCGCCCGGCACGACGTACGGCATGGTCATGTTGTCCGGTGACTGCGTGCGGAAGGTCGCGTTGCCCCGAGCCACGCCGCCGAGACCCCGTGCATCGGCCGTGATCGTGTACTGCTTGTCGTAACCCAACGGCTCGGTAGTCGTCCAGGTGACGCCGTCGGGTCCGATCTCGCCGGCGATCTCTTTGCCATCGGAGTTGACCATGGAGACGCTGCCCAACACGCCCTCGCCGGCAGTCACTGTCACCGGCGCGTCGACCGGGACACCAACGGCTCCGTCCTTAACCGACATCGCCAGCTTCGGCACCAACAGATCGGCGTAAGGCGTTGCCTTATCAATGACTTTCGACGGTTCCTGCGGTGTGGCGTCGGCGCATCCGGCCAGTACAGCCATTGCCAGCATAGGAAGAGCAAGTGTGCTGGCCCATCGCCGACGCGCGCCAACCATCAGGCGTGGACGACCCTGGGTCATACTTTGCTCCCTTTGAATCTTGATGCAGGAAAATCAGCCACGATTGTACGGGTTCGCGAGGATCCTCGACGACCTCAACCAACGCGACCGGGCTATCGCCGGGATTACAATTTTCGTTACGGGCACTGAGGCTGCTAAGGTCTTCCACGCACGTTCACGCGCCGTTAGCTCAGTTGGTAGAGCAGCTGACTCTTAATCAGCGGGTCCGGGGTTCGAGCCCCTGACGGCGCACAACATAGGCCGGTGTAGGCGGGACAACAAGTCCCCCCTACACCGGCCTAATGCTTTGGCGAGTGGCGCTATGGCCATGTCACGCAAGTACATCGAGTTCATGTAGACGGCGCAGGCATGTCCGGCCACCCCGGCGGCGACGGCGCGCACAATTTAGGCAACCCTGTGCCAGACCACAAGTCAACGCCCGTTTACATTAGGGCCATGCCCATCTCTCCTGATCTGATCGGCACTCATCACCGGTACCCCGCTACGTACGTGGTCGGACGCGAGAAGATCCGCGAACTATCCCTCGCTATCCAGAACCTTCACCCGGCACACCACAGCCTGCCCGCGGCCAACGCCCTGGGATACGGCGAGCTCGTGGTACCGCCGACATTCCTGTGCATCCTGGGGTACACCGCCCAGAAGTGGTTTTTGCAGCACTGCGGCATCGTCATCAACGACAAGAAAATCGCGCAGGTGGATCAGCAATTCACCATGCTGCACCCCATAGTCACCGGGGATGTCCTGCATTGCGAAGTCCACATGCACGACATTCGCACCGCATTCGGCGCCGACATCGTCACCACCAAGAACGTGATCACCACCGATGACGGAACCACGGTGCAACACGGATACACCACCCTCATGGGACAGGCAGGCGACGACGCGGGGTTCACCCAAACGCAGTCCCACTAGCATTCCAGGATCCGGCAAGACGCCGGCGCAGCACGCAGCGGGGGGCCCAATCCGCGTCTCGTGCAATCGATCCGCCCGAAAGAGGCAGCAGGTCTCGCGTTTTGTGCGCACTCTCCGCGAGCCATAGAATTTCGCACCGGGGGGTGACAATCATGGCTGCCATCGTTGCGGTCGCTGTCTGGTCGGTTCTTGCCGCAATCGCGGTGGGCGTGTGGCGCGCAGATCGAAACCATCCGCCGCCGCCCGAAGACACCTGGTGGTGAACGTTTCCGCGCCCGCGCAAGGTGCAGAGAGTCACTTAGCCCACCTGTGCGGGAATACTCGGCGGCCCCTCGTGTTGGGTTGACCGTGACAGTTCCCCAGATAGTTCCGAATGTGACGCTCAACTCCGGATCGGCGATTCCGCAGCTCGGCTTCGGCGTATGGCAGGTACCCAGCGATGGCGCCCAGGCCGCCGTCGCGACCGCACTGCAGGTCGGGTATCGGTCGATAGACACCGCCAAGGTGTACGAGAACGAGGAAGGCACCGGCCGCGCCATCGCGGAGTCGGGAATTCCACGCGGCGATGTCTTCCTAACGACCAAACTGTGGAACGCCGACCAGGGCTACGACAATGCGCTGCGGGCCTTTGACGCCTCCCTGGAGCGGCTGGGTACCGACTACGTGGACCTGTACCTCATCCATTGGCCCGTGCCCGAGCTCGATGAGTACGTCGCGAGCTTCAAGGCTCTACAGCGGATCCAGGCCGACGGGCGCGCCAAGTCCATCGGCGTCAGCAACTTCACTGTGGACAACCTCAAGCGCGTCATCGACGAGACCGGAGAGGTGCCCGCCCTCAACCAGATCGAGCTGCACCCGCGATTCACCCAACCCGAACTGCGGGCATTCCACGCCGAATATGGCATCGCCACCGAAGCATGGTCGCCGCTGGGGCAGGGCACGATCTTGGAGGATGCGACCATCGGCGCCATCGCCCTGGCACACAACGTGACCGCGGCACAGGTGATTCTGCGTTGGCACCTGCAGCTGGGCAACGTGGTGATCCCCAAGTCGGTGACACCGGCACGAATCGCCGCCAACTTCGATGTGTTCGGCTTCGAACTCGGCACCGACGAGGTGGAGCGCATCACCGCGCTCGACGCCGCCGACGGCCGCATCGGCCCCGATCCGGCGACGTTCAACCTGCGCTAACACGCGTCACCGCACGATGTAGTGGCTCTCCTCGGGAGAAGCGAGCATGTGCTCCATGGTCTTGCGGTCGAACGGCCACAAGTCAACCGAACCGTCCTCGGTGAGGTACCAGGAGTTGCACCCGGTGGCCCACACGGTCGGCTTCATCGCTTCACGCGCTTGGTCATTGAATTCATCAGTGGCCTCGCGACTCACCTCAACGGTGGTGATCTCGCCGCGGGCGAAGCGATGAAGCCAGCTGATGATGTACTCGGCGGTACGTTCGGCCGTGTGCTGAAGCCAGATAGACCCGGTGGGTGAATTGGGTCCGAGCACGGTGAAGAAGTTCGGGAAGCCGGGGATCGCAGTCATCCGGTAGGCCCTGGGCCCCTTCTCCCATGCCTCGTCTATCGAATACCCATCCTTGCCAACCAGATTCATGGGGCGCATGTAGTTGTGCGCCTGAAATCCGGTGGCCAGCACAATCACGTCAAAATCGCGTTCGATACCGTCTACCGTCACAACTCCGGCCGGGGTGACTCTGTCGATGCGGTCGGTGACAATCTCGACATTCGGCTTCTGCACAGCACGGTGGAACGATCCGGACAGCACCTGCCGCTTACACAGCGGCTCGTAGTCCGGGGTGAGCTTTTGACGCAGTTCCTTGTCGCGGATCAGGTGCAGGCACGCGCGTGCGTACTGCTGCACCAGACGCCGCCCCCAGCTGGGCCGGGTCACGATGTTCACCAGAGCGTCGGTCCCCGCCAGCGCGCTCAACCGCACGACGCGTTCGGTGGGCAGGGCCGCCAGCACCTTGCCGACGAACTTCGGCTGCCGCATCGACATCGGCGCCCACAGCACCCACTGCGGTGTCCGGATGAATGACGTCACCTGCTCAACGACGGGCTGCATCGCCGAAACCACCTGCACACCAGTGGAGCCCGTCCCAATGGCGGCGACGCGCTTGCCCTCCAACCGCACCGAATCGTCCCAGCGTGCGGTGTGCACGACGTCCCCCTGGAAACTGTCGAGCCCGGGAATATCGGGAATGTTCGGATGATGCAGCACCCCGGTGGCCGCGATCAGGAAATCACAGTTCAGGGTCTCGCCCGCCGCGGTGGTCACGCGCCAGCCCGAACCGGTGAACTCCGCCGCCGTGACTTCCTGCCCGCACCGGATGTGTGACATCACGCCCAGGTCCTCCGCCACCTTGCGGTGGTATGCCTGAATCTCGGGACCGGTGGCGAAGAGGCGGGGCCAGTCGGTCCGGGGCGCGAATGGGTATTGGTAAGCCTGTGACGGCACGTCACAGGTCAGCCCCGGGTAGCGATTCCAGTACCAGACGCCGCCGACGTCCTCACCCTTCTCCAGAATGGTGAAATCGTGGAAGCCGGCGTCTTTGAGTTTGTGCCCCACAGCAATTCCTGCCATGCCCGCACCGACGACGATGACCTTGGGATCGCGCGTAGCGCTCATTTCTGATGCTCCTTGCTTTGACGCTCGATGCGTTCGATGTAGGCGCCGCGCGCGTTCAGGTCGAGCGACGTCAGGGCACGACGGTCGTCGATGAGCCGGCGGGCAAGCCGCTCAACCGGTTCGGGCACGAACAGATCCACCAGTCCCCACCCGAATGCGAGCCAGCCCGGCACCGAAATCTGGGCGCGGCGGGTGTCGACGCTGCGCACGATGGCGGCGGCCACATCCTCGGGGTCGACGGTAGGCATGCCCTTGCCCAGGGGCGCCCCCGAGGCCAGCTCGGTGCGGACCGCGCTCGGCAACACGCAGCTGATGCTGACGCCACTGTTGCCGTACTCCTTGCGCAGCGCCAACGACAACCCAACGGCACCGAATTTGGAGGCGTTGTAGGTGACCATGCCGGGCACCGCCAATTTGCCCGCCATCGAGGCCACGTTGACGACGTGCCCACGCCCGCGGGCCACCATCGCCGGCAGCGCGGCCCGCGCGCCGTTGAGCGGACCGCGCACGTTCACGTCGAGGATCAAGTCGGTGGTGCGCTCGTTCTCTTCGACGAATCCGCCGAGCGGCATCACGCCGGCGTTGTTGATCAGGATGTCGACGGGTCCCGCTTCGGCACGCACCCGCTCGAGAAACGCCGTCCAGGATTCGGGCTTGGTCACGTCGAGCACGCCGGCCTGTGCCCGCGGAATGCGGTCCGCGGTCTCTTTGGCCACCACGTCATCGACATCGCCAATCCAGACATCGGCACCCTTCTCGGCGAAGAGGCGCGCGGTCGCCGCGCCGATTCCCCTGGCTCCGCCGGTGATGACGACCACCGCGCCGGCCAGCTCAATCTTCGGATAACGACTCACATCTACCTCCAACAGAACGGAATGGCGTGTCAGTTTCGGAATGATATGTCATTCTTGAGAGGTGTCAAGGTCGGTAGGATCGCGAATCATGTCGACAAGTCCGGCTAGTTCCCCCACGCTCAGCCGTGTCGAGCGCAAAAAGCTCGAGATGCGACAGGAGATTCTGGACGCCGCCTTCGCCTGCTTCGCCGAGCAGGGCTATCACGCCACGGGTGTCGCGGACATCGCCGGACGAATCGGGATCGGCCACGGGACCTTCTACCGGTACTTCAAGAGCAAGCGGGACATCATCGAGCATGTCATCGATGACGTCACCGGTCAGATCTTTGAAGCGATCGGGGCAGAAAACGCCGCCGGCCTTGCCGACGACATCGAGCAATATCGGCAACAGTCCGTCCGGATCGGCGCCGCGCTGGCGCACCTGTTCAGGGATAACCCGCACCTACCGCTGCTGCTGCTGGAGGCCGGGTCGGTCGACAGCGAGCTCCGCGAGCGGGTATTCGGCATGCTCTCCACGAGTGATCACCTCACCGAGGCCTATCTGCGACACGGGGTCGAAAAGGGTTATCTACGCGCCGATCTCGATACCGAGTACACAGCGCGGGCGGTGACCGGGATGATCCTCGCCAACGGACTGCACGCCTCACGGGGCGGTGAGGTGCAGGACACCGAACGATTCTCAGCCGCCGTCATCGCCCTGATGTACGGCGGAATCGGCCCCTAAGCAGCCAACTCTCGACACCGGCGAACGGCCAGAGCGGATCACCCCCTAATCTTGCTGTCATGGCCGCAGTGAGCAAGGTGTTCGCAGCCAGGCTCTCGGGCCTGGTCGTTCTCGGCCCGGACGGCGAGTCGATCGGACGGGTGCGCGATGTCGTGATCGGCATGGGCGTCGCGCGAAAACAACCGCGCGTGATCGGCCTTGTCGTCGAAATGCTCACGCGCCGAAGAATCTTCGTGCCGATGCTGCGGGTCACCGCCATCGAGCCCGGGTCGGTGACGCTGAACACCGGCAATGTCTCACTGCGCCGCTTCGAACAGCGCCCCAGCGAGGCACTGGTCCTGGGACAGGTCCTCGACACCACCGTGCGTACCGACGATCCCGAACTCGACCAGTTCCACGGAGTCGATCTCACCGTGGTGGACCTGGGCCTGGAACAGACCCGCACCCGGGATTGGGTGGTGACCCGTGTCGCGGTACGCAGCCCCCGGCGGCTGGGACGGCGCACCGGTGTGCAGGTGACGGACTGGAGCCACATCCAGGGCTTGACGCCGTCGAGCCTCAATCTGCCCGGTCAGGGCGTGGCCCAGCTCATGCTTCAATTCGAGGGTATGCGGCCGGTCGAGGTGGCCGATGCCATCCGTGAGCTGCCCGCCAAACGGCGCGATGAGGTACTTGGCGCCTTCGACGACGAGCGGCTGGCCGACATCCTTCAGGAGCTTCCCGAAGACGACCAGGCCGAGGTGCTGACCAAACTGAAAGACGAACGGGCCGCGGATGTGCTGGAGGCCATGGACCCCGACGACGCCGCCGACCTACTCGGCGAGCTCCCCCCGGCAGAAGCCGAATCACTGCTGGCGCTGATGGACCCGGAGGATTCCGAGCCTGTCCGCCGACTGCTCACCCACTCCCCCAACACCGCCGGTGGCATGATGACACCGGAGCCGGTGATCCTGAGCCCCAATACCACCGTCGCCGAAGCCCTTGCCCGCGTGCGCGATCCAGACCTGACACCGGCACTTTCCTCGCTGGTTTTCGTGGTCCGGCCGCCCACGGCGACGCCCACCGGCCGCTACCTCGGATGCGTGCATCTGCAGCGGCTGCTGCGCGAGCCCCCCTACGCGATGGTCGGCGGCATCCTCGACACCGACCTGCCCTATCTTGATGCCGAAGCCCCATTGGCCGAGGTGACCCGCTACTTCGCCGCGTACAACCTGGTGTGCGGCCCCGTGATTGACAGGGAGGACCACTTGCTCGGTGCCGTCACCGTGGATGACGTGCTGGATCACCTGATGCCCGATGGCTGGCGCGCCGAAGAGCCCGAGTCCGTCGCGGGAGGTGACCGCCGGTGAGTGAGGCTTCAGCGCGACAACGGCTCGATACCCCGCGCACGTCGCGCCGACTGTCTCTCGGTCTCGACGTCGAGGCAGTCGGCCGGGTAAGTGAAAACATCGCCCGCTTCCTGGGCACCGGACGTTACCTGGCGATCCAGACGATATTCGTCGTAGTGTGGATCGCCCTGAATCTGTTTGCGGTTGGGCTGGAATGGGATCCGTATCCGTTCATCCTGCTCAACCTGGCCTTCTCCACACAGGCCGCCTACGCTGCGCCGCTGATCCTGCTGGCCCAGAACCGGCAGGAAAACCGCGACCGAGTGTCGCTGGAAGAAGATCGCAGGCGCGCCGAACAAACCAAGGCCGATACGGAATACCTGGCTCGGGAGCTGGCGGCGCTGCGGCTCGCGGTGGGCGAAGTCGCCACCCGCGACTATCTGCGCCGTGAGCTGGAGCAGATACACGAGGCGCTGGAGAACATTCGCGAAAAGGACCTGCTGTAGCCCTATTTGGGAGTCACAATGCCGTGGTCATAGGCGTACACAATGGCTGCGGCCCGATCCCGTAGGTCGAGTTTGACGAAGATGCGCCCGATATGGCTCTTGACCGTCACCTCTGAAATCACCAGTTGTTCGGCGATTTCAGCGTTAGTAGCTCCGGATGCGATGAGCGCCAACACATCCAATTCTCGTGCGGTCAGCTTCTCCTCGGCGTCCCCCGATACCGCGGCGGGCGCACGCCGATAGGCGTTGAGCACTCGCGATGTCACCGCGGGATCCAGATATGCCTCACCGCGCGCCACCGCGTGTACCGCACGCACCAGTTCCTCCGCAGGCGAGTCCTTCAGGATGAACCCGGCGGCGCCGGCACGCAGCGCGCCTGATAGCAGCTCATCATCGTCAAATGTAGTGAGCGCCAATGCCGGCGGCCCCTGCGAGGCGTGTAACAACCGAATCGCGTCGATACCGCTCATCTTCTTCATCCGCAGGTCCATGATCACCACATCGGGACACACCTGGCTTACCGCCGCGGCGACCTCGCTGCCGTCGGCGCACTCCCCCACAATCGCGAATCCGTCCTTGCGGCGCAGAATCCTGCGCAGCCCGGTCCGCACCAGCTCCTGATCGTCGACCAACAATACGCCGACCTCGGTGTCAGCCATGGCGCCACAACACCTTCCTGCGCCGGGAACGGCACGGCGTACCACTGGATTCCAATGGGACGCTGGCCGAAACGGTCCAGCCGTCCTCAGCTCTCCCCGCACGGAACTCCCCGCCGAGCATCTCAATGCGCTGTCGCATGCCCGCGAGCCCACCCCCGGAACAGGTATCCGGGGGCAATCCGGCGGCCAGATCGTTGCTCACCGTCAGGCTTGCCACCGAGCCGTCGATATCAAGGAGTACCGCGGCAGACGATCTCGGCGAATGCTTGGCGATGTTGGCCAAAGACTCCTGGGCCACTCGGTACAAGGCCAAACCCACTCCAGCGCTGACAGACTCATCTGAGCCGTAGATATGCGATTCCACCGCCATTCCTGCCGCCGTGAAATCAGCGATGAGATCCGGGATATCGGTGACGCCGGGTTCGGGCGCCAGCCGCATCGGCTCGACACCGCCCGGGCCGGAACTCAGTAACCCGACCGTGCCCCTGATGTCCGACATGGCCTGTCGTCCAAGACGTTCGGCATCCAACAATCCCGCGACGGCATCGTCCACATCATGGTCCTCTTGTAACGCACGCCTGGCGCCGGTCAGGTGAAGCATTGTCACCGAGAGGGAATGCGCTATCACGTCATGGATTTCCCGCGCGATTCGACGGCGTTCATCTGAGGCGGCCTGTTCCAGCATGCGCACCTGCTGTGCGCGTTCCTGTAAGAGCAGACGTTGTTGCAACTGCATGATGCGCCCTATCAACCACCCGCACAGCACGAAGAACACCATGTAGAGCGAGAAGGTTCCTAGGTGGTTCAGCTGTTCGGCCGCCACGAGCAGCGCCACACAGGCGCCCACCGCGATCAGACCGGCGCGCACCGAAGCGATGGCTCCCACTTCCCCCAGCGTGAACATCAGCAGGAAAGGCGCGGCATCGACGGCGTTGGGAGGCCAGGTAAGGAACAGCCCGACCCCCGCCAGCGCGAACGCCACGGTCCAAAACGCGTTCAGCTTGCGCCCAGCGACGATGAACGACAGGATCGGAGTCAGCGCGAGCAGGGCCGCCAAGGCCAGTAGCCACGGACGGGTGAAACCTCGCTGCAGCACGGCACAACCCACGATGAGCAACGTGCTGATGTACATCACCAGCGGCACCGCCCACGGAAATTCGTACGGCACCAGAGCACGACGTCGCAACGCAGTCTCCCGGAACCAATCCATAGCGCCAGCGTAGAGGCGGCCAGAACGTCGCACATCATGCTTGGCGCGGATCCGTATGTCATACCACGGTAGGAGAAGAAGTCTCGCCCACAGCACGACGCCGCCACTGTGCCCTCTCCGTAGCGTCGGCAGGTATGTGGGATGCCATCGCACGGTTCTCCAGCCGCTATGCGGTTCTGATCATCGGACTCTGGATGCTTGTCGCTGGGGCGGGCAATCTGCTTGTGCCGCAGGTGGAAAGCACCGCACACAACCACGCTCGCGGCTTCCTGCCACACGACGCACCGGTGAACGCCGCCGGCGCGGTCATGGGCAGGCAGTTCCAGGACGGAGCGGGCAACAATCTCAACTACCTGGTGTTGGAAAGCGACCACAAGCTCGGACCCGTCGAACATCAGTACCACAACCGGCTACTGACGAGACTTCGCGCCGATAGCGCTCATCTGGACTCCGCGATGGATCTGTGGGCCGATCCGCTGACCGCCGAGGGTGCGCTCAGCCCAGACGGCAAGGCCGTCTACACCATGCTGCGGGTCAACGGTGAGCTCGGGGCGGCCAAGGCCAACGACGCGTTGAACGCTGTTCGCAAGATCGTCGCCGATGAACCAGCGCCCACGGGTATGCACGCCTGGGTCACCGGGCCCGGCGCCACCATCGCCGACGAGCTCACTGCCATCGACACTCAAATGCTGATGATCACCGCTGTCACCGTCGTTCTCATCGCGGTGCTGCTGTTTGTCGTGTACAGGTCGGTCATCACCGCGGCGATTCCACTGCTGACTGTGGGCCTGGGGCTTGCGGTAGCCCGCTCCATCGTCGCGTTCCTCGGTGAACGCGATCTCATCGAGGTGTCCATCTTCTCGGTATCGCTGCTCGCCGCACTGGTTCTCGGCGCGGCGACCGACTACGGCATCTTTCTGCTGGGGCGCTATCACGAACAGCGCCGCGCCGGAGTCGAGCACGAGCAGGCCCTCGTCATCGCGAATCGGTCAGTGGCGCCCGTCATCGCCGCCTCCGGGCTGACAATTGCCGCCGCCCTGTCCTGCCTACTCTTCGCGCAGGTGGGCATGTTGCGCAGCGCGGGATTGCCTTGTGCCATTGGGATACTCACCGGAATGGTGGCCTCGTTGACGTTGTTACCCGCGCTTATCGGGCTGGCGGGCCGCCGGGGCCTGGCCCAACCACGTGCTCGGCAGCAGGGATCGAGCCAACCGGGGCGTCGCTGGCGCCGGGTGGGTGCCATGGTGGCGCGCTGGCCCGGCCCGGTACTGGCGGGATCGCTACTTGCTCTCCTCGTCTGCGCCCTCCCGGTGGCGGGTCTGCGTCTTGGCTTCGACGAGCTTGCCGCCCAGCCACTTTCCACACATGCCAACCGCGGATATCAGGCGATGGACAGGCATTTCCCGCCAAACCGGCTACTGCCGGAAATCGTCTCGATCGAATCCGACCACGATCTACGCACCCCCGCCGGAGTGATTGCCGTCGAGCGAGTGACCAAACAGCTCATGGAAATCCCCGGAATACGCATGGTGCAGTCGGCCTCGCGTCCCGCGGGCACCATTCCCGAACAAGCAGCCCTTACCGAACAAGCGGGAATCATCGCCGACCAGCTGGATGACGGCACCGCGCAGATGAGCCAGCGGCTGGGGGCCGTCGACAAACTATCGACGACACTCAGTCAGTTCTCGGGCGCCATCGCCCAGCTGCAGCAGGGCCTGGCCGGCGGAGTACATGGACTGGGCGAACTCAACGGCGGCATCGGCGATATGCACTCCGGAATGAAAGCACTGCAGGACAACGTGTCCCAGGTCTCCGGGTACATGGAGCCATTACGCAACTTCACCAACGGTAACCCGAATTGCGCCAACGACGGCATCTGCTCACTGGTCCTCAAGGCGGTCGAACCCATGGATTCCGTGGTGGCGGCGACGGCCGCGCTGACCGCCAGTACCGACAAGTTCGGCGCCGGCGCGCAGGGCATGCAGAGGTCGTTCTCCGGTGCCGTGGACTCGGTGAAGAACATGCGATCCACCGTCGCGCAGCTGAGCGCGGTCACCGATCAGCTCACCAAGGCCGTCGGCGAGACCCGCGCCATGTTTTCCGGGCTCACCGAGTACCTACGGGCCATGCGCGAGGATTTCCGTAGCAGCGGCGAGGGCGGCTACTACCTGCCGCAACGCGCTTGGCAGGACCCGCGATTCCAGCGTGCGGCCGGGCTCTACTTCGGGCCGGACGGCCGTTCCACTCGCATGCTGGTGTTCGGCGACGGCAAGGTGTTCGGCGCCGACGGTGCGCACCGGTCGCCGCAGATCCTGCTCGCGGTGAGCGAGGCCACCAAGGAAGGCACCCTGGCGGGTAGCTCGGTAAACCTCACCGGATTCGGAACCGGCACAGCCGAATTGCGCGGATATGTGAACGATGACTTTCTGCTGCTGGCCGCGGTGGCGCTGGCATTGGTTTTCCTCATTGTGTTGGTGATGTTGCGTAGCCCGGTAGCGGCCGCAGTGGTGATTGGCACGGTGATCGTCTCGTACGCATCGGCCCTCGGTGTCACCACGCTGATCTGGCAACACCTGCTGGGCCGTGACCTGCACTGGGCCGTGCCCTCCATCGCCCTGATCGCACTGGTCGCCGTCGGCGCCGACTACAACCTGCTGTTCACCATGCGCATGCGCGAGGAGGTGTTCCTACACGGAGCAAGCTTGCGTACCGGCATGATTCGCACATTCGGCGGGACGGGTGGAGTCGTGACAACAGCCGGAATCGTCTTCGGGATCACCATGTTCGCGATGCTGTCCAGCGACGTGCTGAGCATCGAGCAGACCGGCACCACCATCGGTGTGGGTTTGATGATCGACACACTGATCGTCAGAACGTTCGTGGTTCCGGCTACGGCAGGTGTGCTGGGCACGTGGTTCTGGTGGTCGCCGGCGCCGCTGCTGCGCGGGCTGTTGTTCCGGTGGTCCCAGGCTCGTTCACCGCGCACCGCGGGCGTGCTCTCCTATCTGTTGACGAGGCCGTCGCGGCTGGAACGGACCGGGGCCTAGCTGTCCTCGGCTTCCCTGTCGATGAGGCGCCGGGGAAACGCCAGGATGCCGGCGACCGACAGCAGCCACGCCACCAGGCGCACCACACCGATTCCGATATCGGGCGCCGCGGTGTGGTCGATGATCCACGTCGACCACGCGTCCAGTGTGAACGCGATCATCAGGCCGACCGCTACCGCTATCGAGAGCCGATCGAAGCGTTCGCGCTCCGGCCAGTAATGCAAAATCGTCGCCAAGATACCGACAAGCAACACCACGGCAAGGCGCATGCCATCGACGCCGAAAAACACCGTGAACGCGAAACCGATGACATAGAGCATCATCGCCGACGCCTTCACCACGGTCGCGTCAAGCCGCAGTCCAGCGACGATAATCATGGGCATCTAGGCCGTGCAAGGAAACTTCGCACAAGGAAAGAGTACCCAGGTAACAGCACAATTGTGCTGTTATGCAGCGAATATTACCGAATTAGGAATGGCTACCCATTCTGCGCGCGAGATCTTCCTGTGCCGATGTTGCCTGCTCGGCAGTCAGCAGCGGGTTCGCATACACATCTACCAGCGTGGCGGCCATCTTCAGGTCCCCTTCGGGCGAATCGACGTCCACTCCCAGCCCACGCGAAACATGTTGCTGAAGTAGCGGGACCGCCAAGGCCATGGCCGTGATGACGGTGGCGCGCGATTTCAGATCCACCTCGGCCGGAACCACCCGATGCTGATCAGCCGCGGCCAACCAGTCTTGGGTCATCGCGACCATCTCGTCGAAGAGCTGCCCCGCAGAGCCTTCCACCAATGCCCTCGTGATGTACCCCTGATACTGACCGATGGGAATGCGCGCCGAGACGTAGTGCACGTCACCATGTTCCACGTTCGAGCGCACCTGCTCATTGATGGCGCGCATCGTCTTGACGAGGTATTCGTCGCAGGCTTCCCGCAGCTCGTGCTTGGACCCGAAGTGATGTCGCAGCAGCCCGGAAGACACTCCGGCGCGGGCGGCAATCCCCCGGATGGTGGCGCCGTCGTACCCCTTCTCGCCGAACTCGCGCAGCGCCGCATCCCGTATCCGGGCACGGGCGGTGAGGTCGTCGGGATCCACGGTCTCCATCGCCATATTTTACACATCTGGACAATCGACTACACGCTTGTATAGTCGGTCCATGGGCATCAACACCAGCGGAATCACCCCCGAGGAAGAAACCGCCTTTCTCACCCTGAAGGCACGGGCCGTCAACGACGGTTGGCAACGGCCGATCCTGCCGGATCCCGGCGCGGTGGCCGCCGTCGCAAGAATCGACTACGACTTCGACGCTCTCGGCCTGATCGTCCCGGTGGTATGCCAATCATCGCTACGCGCAAAGCTTCTCGACGACAGGGTGCGCACCTTTGTCACCGAGCACCCGAACGCGGTGGTAGTCGATCTGGGGGCGGGTCTTGACGATGGATACCGGCGCATCCAGCCACCGGCCACCGTCGACTGGTACAGCGTCGATCTACCCGGAATGGCTCGGCTGCGCGACGAAGTGATGCCCCCCGGGCCCAATGAGCACACCATCGGGATGTCCATCACCGACCCAGCGTGGATCGACGGAATACCGTCGGATCGTCCGGCGATGGTGATCGCCGACGGGTTCTTCGCCTTCCTGAGCAAGGAACAGATCATCGCGACGATGCGTGCCGTCACCGACCACTTCCCCACCGGACAGCTGGCATTCAATGACTACGGCCGCATGGTGGTGGGCGTGTGGATCTCAAAACTGTTCCCACAGAAAATGTTCAAGAAGGTCAACCAGGTGCGGGGCTTCGAGGGCTACAACGATCCGCGCACACCCGAACAGTGGAATCCCCGGCTGCGCTTTGTCGAAGAGTTCAATCTGGTGGACGCACCAGAGGTGGAGTTGTTTCCGACCTGGCTGCGGATCTCGTCATGGTTGGCGCGCTACAGCCCCTCGATGAGACGGTCAGCCCGTATTCTGCGTTTCGAGTTCTAGAACCGCACGCGGCAGGACTAGTCGCGGCGGAACTTGCCGACAACCTTCCGGGCCACCAGCAAGGCAACCACCGCGCCAAAGCCCAGAATGGTGAACTTGACGGCCGGCTTGTTCAGTGTCGCCAGCACCGAAGCCTTGGCGTCCTCCGCCAGACGCTGCGGGTTTGCGCGGTCACTCAGGGTGTCGACGGTAGCCGCGAGCTGGTCGCGCGCCTTGTCGATATCGGCCTTGATTGCCTCTGGATCCCTGGCCACGTGCACTCCTCCACGTCCGCGGTTTGAAACTCAAGCAACTACCCTAGGGCAACAACTGTACGGGTCAACAGAAAGGCACCGGTCATGGCGGAAACCAAGCGGCTCGAAGTTGGCGACAAGGCCCCCGCGTTCACTCTCCTCGACGCCGATGGCAAGAAGGTGTCGCTGTCCTCGTACAAGGGTCGCAAGGTGATCATCTACTTCTATCCCGCAGCCATGACGCCCGGCTGCACCAAACAGGCCTGCGACTTCCGCGACAGCCTCGCCCAGCTCAACGAAGCAGGCCTCGACGTCATCGGCATCTCGCCGGACAAGCCCGAGAAGCTGGCCAAGTTCCGCGAACGCGATGGGGTGAACTTTCCGCTGCTGTCCGACCCGGACAAGACCACGCTGACCGCCTACGGTGCCTTCGGAGAGAAGAAGCTGTACGGAAAGATCGTCGAAGGTGTCATCCGATCCACCTTCGTGGTCGATGAGAAGGGCAACATCGAGGTCGCGCAGTACAACGTGAAGGCCACTGGCCACGTCGCCAAGCTGCGCCGCGACATCTCCGTCTAGTACCGCCGAGTAGCCCCCAACGACCGAGTGCGAGCGTGGCGCGGAAAGCAGGCCCGAATTCCGCGTCAGACTCGCACTCGGAACCAAAGGCGAACAGCATGCCTGAGACTCCACACGGTTCGGCCCCGTCACACTAGTCCGACGGCTCGGTGACCTCGAAAACTGTTCCGGCACTGTCAGGATCGGCGGCGAGCTGGATCCGGCGGCGCATGTCCGCAGTCATATCCGGCATCGCCGCGATATCGAACCACTGCGCGGCATCATTCTCGTCGTCCGCGGCATAGGGCGATCCCGCGACCCAGTCCATCCGGAACACGTGATCCAAGTACTGGGCCTGGTCGCCGTTGACATGAACGATCGGCCTGCTCACGTGCACCCACACCAACCGCAGGGGTACTGCCCGCACGCCGGTCTCTTCCAGCACTTCCCTGACAGCGCAGTCCGCCGGATTCTCGCCCGGGTCAACGATTCCGGTGACCGCGGTCCAGGCGCCATTGTCGGCGCGCTTGACCAACAGCACCTGCTCATCGCGGATGACCACACCGGTCACGCCCGGCAGCCACAGCGGTGCGTGCCCGATGTGCCGACGCAGTTCAACGACGAATTCGGGAACCGGCATAGGCACTTTCTAACAGACGCCACCGCATCACCACGCGCCGAGTGTGAGCGCCAGTGCGCCAATTGCGTCGAGTGTGAGCAGTAGCGCTCACACTCGACGGTTAGGGGGAGGCTTCGCCGCCCTCTTGCTCCAGCACGACGAATGCCGCCGCCGTGTCGCCATCGTGCGTCAGCGTCACGTGCATCGTCATATCCGCCAGGTACTCGGCAATCGCCCCGGACAGCCGGATGCGCGGGCGGCCCCAGGTGTCCGTCACCACCTCGATATCCCGGTGAATGTTCTCCGGTAATACCGGCCGTTGCGAGTACCGCGACCCCGACCACGCCTTGATGACGGCCTCCTTGGCCGCCCACCGAGCCGCCAGGTATCGCGCCTCGCCTCCGGTCTTCGAGGCCGCGTCACGCCGCTCTCCCGGCGTGAACGCGGACCCGAAAGCAGTTCCGGGACTGGCTAGTTGCTCTCCGAATTCGGAGATGGTCACTAGGTCGATCCCGATACCGACAATCACCGGTGGTAGACCTCGTCCTCACTCAGGCGCGCACCTGGATCCAGCAGCATCGAGGCTTCCTGACGCTTCTCCGACTCGTCATGGTCGTGGTCGAAGCGGCGTCCGTCCGGGCGCTCGTACATCGGCCGGCCACCGGCCATGGCCGAGGCGAGACGACGCTGTCCGGCCAGAACACGCTCGCGCGAACGCTTCTCGTAGTCGGCACGATCCTCTGGACGCAGCGATGCGATGAAGGCCTGCGGATGCACCAGCGCGACCAGACCCGATACGTGACCGAAGCCGAGGCTCGTCACCAGGCCAGCCTTCAGCGGCAGCTTCTCCTTCAGCGGCAGCGACTCGCGCAGCCACACGAAGTGCTGACTGGTGGCCAGGTCATCATCGACACAGTCCAGGCTGCGGTTCGGCGGGATGACGCCGTCGCGCAACACCTGGCACAGGCCCAGCATCTGGAACACCGCGGCACCGCCCTTGGCGTGACCGGTCAGGTTCTTCTGCGAGATGATGAACAGCGGCGCACCGTCCGAGCGTCCCAGCGAAGCCGCGAGCCGCTCGTGCAGCTCGGTCTCGTTGGGATCGTTGGCGAGCGTGGACGTGTCGTGCTTGGAGATGACGGCGATGTCGTCGGCGGTCACGCCCAGCTTGTTCAGCGCGCGTGCCAGATCCGAGTCCTTGCCACCGCGTCCGGCCGCCAGCGCACCCAGTCCCGGAGCCGGGATGGAGGTGTGCACACCGTCACCGAAGGACTGCGCGTACCCGACCACCGCGAGGACCGGCAGACCCATCTTCAGGGCCAGATCGCCGCGCGCCAGCAGCACGCTGCCACCACCCTGTGCCTCCACGAAGCCGAGGCGGCGACGGTCGTTGGCACGCGAGAACCGCTTGTCCGCAATGCCCTTGGCCCGCATCATCTCGGTGTCGGCGGTCGCGGCCATGTCACCGAAGCCGATGATGGCCTCCAGCGTCAAGTCGTCGAACCCACCGGCCAGTGCCAGCTGCGCCTTGCCGAGCCGGATCTTGTCGACGCCTTCCTCGACGGATACCGCCGCGGTGGCACACGCGGCCACCGGGTGAATCATCGAACCGTAGGAACCGACGTAGGACTGCACCACGTGTGCGGCAACGACGTTCGGCAGCACTTCCTGCAGGATGTCGTTCGGCTTGTTACGGCCCAACAGGTTGCCGTGGTACATGGTCTGCATCGAGGTCATGCCGCCCATACCGGTGCCCTGGGTGTTGGCCACCTGGCTCGGGTGCACCCAGCGCATCAGTTCGGTCGGGGTGAAGCCCGCCGACAGGAACGCATCCACCGTCGCGACCATGTTCCACAGCGCCACCCGGTCGATCGAGCTGACCATGTCCGGGGTGATGCCCCACACGGTCGGATCGAAACCGGTCGGGATCTGCGCGCCGACGGTCCGCGAGAGCTTCGTCTTGCGCGGCACCCGAACCTCGGTGCCCGACTTACGGGTCACCTGCCAGTCGCTGCCATCGGCCAACGGCTGGATCACGGTGTGCTCGGGATCCCACTTCGCGAACTCGCGGGCCTCGGCCTCGGTCGACACCGTGAAGGTGAAGTCCTTGTCCAGGAACACCGAAACCAGCAGCGGCGACGCGTGATCGGGATCGATCGCGCCGTCGTCCACGAACTCACGGACACCGATGTTGGCGACCACTCGGTCGTGGTAACGCTCGACCAGCTCCGACTCCGGCACCAATTCACCGGTTTCGGTGTCGTACCAGCCGGCCTCGGGATCGTTCTCCCACTTGACCAGACCGGTCGTCCAGGCGAGCTCCAGCACGCCGGCCGCCGACAGTTCGTCGTCGACCTCCATCTCGTAGCGGGTACGCGAGGAGCCCAGCGGACCGAGCTCGCCACCACCGACGATGACCACCAGGTCTGCGGGGTCGACGTCCAGATCGGCCCACTCCGGCGGCAACGTGGAGGTGTATCCGCGCGGCGGAGACGGCAGTGCCGCAATGAAATTCGGATCGTCCTCGTCGTCGAGTTCATCGGACTTGGCTGCCGTGCTCACCATGTCCTCGCGGGCCTTGGCGGCCAGCTCGGCCATATCGAGCTGGACCTCGGCCAGCCCGCCGGTGAGATCCTTCTCCACCGGCGCCTGCGCGGCCTGTACACGCGCCTCCGGGCTGCACAGCGCCAGCAGCATCGACGCCATGTCCGCGGTGGAGTACGTGGTGACTCCCGCTTCTTCGACGGCGGTGACAATGGCGTCGTTGTGCCCCATCAGGCCGGTGCCACGGGTCCAGCCGATCAGCGCATGCGCCAGGCTGACTCGCGACGCCCATGACGACTCCGCCTTCCAGCGGGTGACCAGTGCGTCGAGCGCCGCCTTCGATTCGCCGTACGCGCCGTCGCCACCGAACATGCCGCGGTTCGGTGAACCGGGCAGCACCACGTGCAGCCGCGAGGCGATATCGCGTTCAGCACCGATGGCCGACAGGCCACCGATGAGCCGCTGCACGGCCCACAGGAGCACCTTCATCTCCATCTCGGCACGCGACCCGGCCTCCGACAGGTCCCCCACCACCTTCGGTGCGGCGAACGGGAACAGCAGCGTCGGGGTCTGCGCGTCCTTGAGGTGAATCGACATCGGCCCAAGGCTTTCGGACTGCTCGGTGCCCACCCACTGCACCAGTGCGTCGATATCGGCGTACGAGGCCATATTGGCCGGTACCACCCACAGCTTGGCGCTGAACCGCGCGCTCTCGCGGTACAGGTTGCGGTAGAACGCCAACCGGTCCTCGTCCAGACGTGACGTGGTCGCGATGACCGTCGCCCCACCGGACAGCAGCGCGGCCACCACGGACGCGGCGATCGAGCCCTTGGAGGCACCGGTCACCACCGCGACCTCGTCACCCCACTTGCCCTGCTCGGGGCTCTCTGCACCGGCGGCGATCCGCCCGTACAGCGAGGCGTGCACGTTGCGGCCCTGCGCCAGCGACTTGCCCTGCCACCAATTGGCCTGCGTGCCAACGGCATGCCCGGCACCTTCAAAACTTTCGGCCAGCTGTGCCCACTGGCTGTCGATCTCGTCTTCCTCGGTGATCCACAGTCGCGCCAGATCTTCGCGGGCGCTGGCCCACCTGTCGTCGAACACCACGGCCTTCTTGCCGTCGAACGTCGGCGCCACCAAACGCGGCCAGTCCGAGCCCAATTCGGCCGAGACCAGCTCGACGAGCTCGGTATCGGTGGCACCGCCGGGAACGGCGACCGGAGTCGACAGCCCAAGCTGGTCGAGTACCAGACGGGCGGCCGAGGCCAGCACGCCGTCACGCCCGGTGATCTGATCGGTGAACTCGCTCAGCGCGGCGGCATCGACGGTCGCACCGCCACCACCACCGGCCGACGGCAGCGACACACCGACACCGCGGCGGCCTGCCACTGCGGCCACGGCGGCGTCGATCGCCGCGTCCACCGCATTGCCATCGGCCAGCGTGCTGGGGGCCAGTCCACCGAGGTCGCCGCCACGAACACTGGTGCCCTCGCGGGTACCCAGAGACAGCTCGACAGTGACGTGCTTGACCCAGCCCGGGCCGAGTTCCCAAGTCTTGGTGACCCGCTCGGCGATGGCGGTGGGGCGCTTACCCGACGGCCCGAAGACGGTCTTGAGCTGATCGTTGATCGAGTCCGAGAGCACCGGGCCGAACGGCTTGTAGGTGCGCGCCAACTTGGTGACCTGCACCCGCAGCCCGGACAGGTCCGCCTCGGCGGCACCGTCGATGGCACTCAAGTTCAGCTCGGAACCCAGGTCGACCAGCAGCTGGTTACGCCGCGAGGAGGCGCCGTCGGTCAGGCTCTCGATGGAGTCCACCGGCTCGATCTGGTCGATACGCATCTTGGTGGACAGTGCGATGAGCGCCAGCGTCGCGTCGGAGGCATCGAACCCGATGTCGTCCGGACGCGGGCCGCCGCTCGGTGCGGCGGGGGCGGCGGCCGGAGCCGCGGCGGCGTCTGCCGGTGCCGGCGCGACTTCTTCGATCTCGGGCTCAGGCTCGGGATCGCTGTCGGTACCGAACAACACGGCGTGGTCGCGCTCGACGTTGAGCACCTCGACCGAGCTGTGGCTGAACTCGGGCAGCTTCAGGGTGTTGTTGGCCAGGCCCGCGACCGTCGGCATCGACTTCACACCGACCTCGACGAACCGCTCCACACCGAGACCGCCTGCGGCCTCCTCGGTGAACAGCAGGTCCTGGGTCTCGATCCACCGCACCGGGCTGGCGAACTGCCAGGCCAGGAGCTCGATAAGCACCTTGCGGCACAACAACACCGGCTTCTCGTTGCGCCAGGTGTCGTAGTCGGCGAGCACCTCGTCCAGCGGCTCGGCGGGCACCAGATCACGGATCTCCTGGATGAATTCACGATCCAGGGTGAACGGCTTGGGCACCAGGTTCGGGATGTACTTGCCGATGATCAGGTTCGGGTCACCGTCCATCGGCAGGACGCGCTCGAGGGAGCGACGGAACTCGGCGACACCGACGCGCAGCACCTCAGAGTGGAACGGCACATCGATACCGGGCACCATGATGAAGGAACGACGGCCACCGAACGCTTCACGGCGCTTCTCGACCTCGGCCTCCAGCAGTTCCAGGCCGCGCACCGTTCCGGCGATGGCGTACTGCGAACCGCGCAGGTTGAAGTTCACGATCTGCAGGAATTCTCCCGAACGATCCCCGATGTCAGCGACGAACGCCTCGACATCGGCATCTTCCAGACCGATCTGCGACGGGCGGATGGCAGCCAGACGATAGTTACTGCGCCCCTGCTCATCTCGCGGCACGATGTCATGCATGGCCGATCCGCGGTGGAACACCACCTCGAGCAGGCCGTCCTGCGGGATGACGCCGCTGACGGTGGCCAGCGCGGTGTACTCACCCACGGAGTGACCACAGGTGATGGCGTCCTCGACAAACGAGCCCGATTCCTTCATCTCCGCGATCTGCGCCGTGGCCAACGTGGCCATCGCCACCTGGGTGAACTGCGTCAGGTACAGCACGCCCTCGGGGTGCTGGTAGTGCACGCCACCGGCGATGAGACTCGTCGGGTTGTCCTTCACGACGTGCAGCACCGAGAAGCCGAGGCGCTCGCGGGTGAACTTGTCGGCCTTGTCCCAGACCTTGCGGGCGGCCTTGGAGCGCGAGCGCACATCCATGCCCATGCCCTTGTGCTGGATGCCCTGGCCTGGGAAGGCGTACACCGTCTTGGGTGCTGCCAGACGGGCGGTGGCCGACATCACCAGATCGCTGCCGACCTTGGCCTGAATCTCCACAACCTCTGCACCGGAATCGATTCCGACGCGGTCCACCCGCACGTCAACCTCGTCGCCCGGCTGCACCATGCCCAAGAACCGCGAGGTCCAGCCGATGAGTGTGCGCGGCGGTGTGCTGGAGCCGTCCGCCGAGGTGACCACGTGCTGGGCCGCGGCGGAAAGCCACATGCCGTGCACGATGGGCGATCCCAGCCCGGCCAGCAGCGCTGCCGACTTGTCGGTGTGGATCGGGTTGTGATCACCCGACACCACCGCGAAGGCACTCATGTCGGTGGGAGCGAAGATCTTTGCGTCACGCCGGCGACGACGAGTGGTGTCCTCTTCGTGCTCGGAGAGCGCACCGCCGGCACGCACCGGGTCTGCCAGCGCGGCAGCGCCATTGCGGCCCAGAATCGCGAATCGTTCCTTCAGGGTGGCCAGCACGGTGCCGTCGGCCGCCGCCACGGTGACGTCAACTGGGACGACGCGGCCGACCTCGGTGTCGGTGGCCGTGGAAGCCGTTGCGGTAACAGTCAGTTCGGCGCTCTCGGCGGGAAGCTTGGAGAGCAGGTGCGCCGCGTGGTCCAGGTGCACCAGCGAGAGCAGCCCCTCGATAACTCCGGTGCCGTCCTCGGTCTTGGCATCGCCGATGGCGGCGAACACCGCGGGCCAGCACAATCCCACCAACGCGTCCGGCACGATCGACGATCCGGGTGCCAACGGCGCGGGAAGCACAGCCGTGACTCCGGTGTGATCGGCCACGCGCTCCGGATCCCAGTGCGCGACAACGCGTGCGGTCCCGTTTTCCACACGCGGGAGCATCGCTGGGTTCTCAGCACCGCCGGCTACCGCGAGGACGGTCCGCATGGCGGCGGCCGCGGCCTCGGTGGTCACCACCGGGGTGCCTCCGTCGCGAGTGGTGGCGGGCAAGGTCAGATCGATGTCGACCCAGGTGCCCGACAGCGGCACGCTCAAACGCACCGAGTCGTCGCCGGTGACCTCCAGACGTGCACCGGTCGACGGGTGTGAAGCGGTGCGGTCTTCGAAGACCTGCCAGGCGCCATCGGGGGCGATCCGGTGCACCGGGTTGACGGCAATACGTCCGGACCACAGCACATCTGGCGCGTCCAGGACGGTGGCCAGCGGGCCCTCGACATCCCAGCGGCGACGCAGGCGCGAACGCACCGGCAGCGGCTCGACACCGGCGGCTACCACTTCGTCGATGGCCTTCTGCTCGAACCGGTTCAGCAGGTCACCCACCGGCTCGTCGACCCGGGTGATGCCTGCCACCGCGGCGGTGCCGGGAATGATGCAGACCTGCTCGGCGGTGTAGCGGGCATCGTGCGCCTGCCACAGCGAGTCGCTGCGCCACCAGCGCCGCACATCCTTGTCGATGACGGGCACGAAGTTGACGGGCTTACCCAGGCTCTTGCACAGCGCGACAAAGAAGGGCACATCGGCCGGGTGCAGCTTGATGGACTCTGCCTCGGGGTAACGCTGCAGCAAGGCCGCGATGGCGTCGGCCGGGCGCTCCAGCAGCGTGTCGTCCACGAACAGGGTCTCGACGGGCCCGAAGTCCTTGGGGTGCAAACGAGCCTCGGCGCGCTTCAGCATCTGCTCGAAGCGATCCCGCCAGGTGATGTCCAACCACGGCGAGTGGGCCACTGCGGTGTCGGCGGTGCTGTCGCCCTCACCGATGGACAGCTCCACGTAACGCGCCAGCCACTGCGCGTAGGTCATCTCCGCGACGTCGCCGAAGTACTGCTTGGCCGTCAATTCCATCGCGGCGATGATTTCGTCGCGGCGCTTGGCTACCGCGTCGGCGTCACCGGCGACGTCGTCAAGCAGGCGGCCGCAGCGCGATGCCGCATTGTCGATCTCGTGGATGTCGGCGCCCAGCTGGCTGCGCCCGGAGGCCATGCCGCCCTGCGCCTTTCCGGCGGACACCCATTCCGGGGTGCCCTGAGTCTCGACCAGCATCTGCTTGACGGACGGCGAGGTGGTGGCCTCCAGCGTGGCCATGGCCGCGGTACCGACGAGGATGCCGTCGACCGGCATCAGCGGGAAGCCGAACTTCAAGGCCCAACGGCCGCTGAGGTATTCGGCGGCCTGTTCCGGCGTACCGATGCCACCGCCCACACAGACGGTGATGTTGGAACGCGAACGCAGCTCCGAGTAGGTCGCCAACAGCAGGTCGTCGAGATCCTCCCACGAGTGGTGTCCACCCGCGCGGCCGCCCTCCACATGCATGATGATCGGGCGGGTGGGCACCTCGGCCGCGATGCGCACCACCGAGCGAATCTGCTCGACCGTTCCGGGCTTGAAGACGATGTGCGCGAAGCCGATTTCGGTGAGTTCGTCGATGAGCGCGACGGCCTCTTCCAGCTCCGGAATGCCCGCCGTGACAACGACACCATCGATCGGCGCGCCGGCCTGACGAGCCTTCTGCACCAAGCGCTTCGAGCCCACCTGCAGCTTCCACAGGTACGGATCCAGGAACAGCGAGTTGAACTGGATCTGACGGCCCGGCTCCAGCAGAGTCGTCAGCTCCTGAATGCGGTTACTGAAGATCTCTTCGGTAACCTGACCGCCGCCGGCGAGCTCGGACCAGTGGCCCGCATTTGCAGCTGCCGCAACGATTTTCGCGTCGACAGTGGTGGGAGTCATACCCGCCAGCAGGATCGGCGAACGGCCGGTCAGGCGAGTGAACTTGGTGGAAAGCTTGATCGAGCCGTCCGGCAGTGACACCACGGTGGGGGCGAATGACGTCCACGCGCGGGCGACCTCGGGAACCGCGCCGTGCATGAAGAGGTTTCGCTGCCCGCCACGGGTGGCTGTGGGCACGATCCCGATGCCCAGCCCGCGGATGACGGGGGCGGTCAGGCGGGTGAGGAGATCTCCGGGACCAAGGTCGAGGATCCAGCGGGCACCGGCGTCGGCCACATGGTTGACCTCATTCACCCAGTCGACCGGGGTGACCAGGATGGCTTCTGTCAGCGCCTTGGTCAGTTCGACATCCAGACCCGCCGCGGCGGCCCAGCGGCCGGCGATCTCGACACCGTCGGCCAGACGCGGGGTGTGGAAGCCCACCTCGACATTGACCGGGTCGAAGACCGGGCTGAACACGGCACCGCCACGCACCTTGTCCTTGCGCTCAGCCGCCTCTCGCTCGGCGATCTGCTCGCAGTACAGCTCAAAACGCGACAGCTGTTCGGGGGTGCCGGTGATGACGACGGAACGGCGGCCGTTGCGGATGGACAGCGCGGGCGGCTGCACGGTGCGGACGTCCTGGGCGAACTCATCGAGCAGCGCCTTGATGCGCTCGGGGTCGACGTTGGTCACCGACACCATGGGGGTGCGGTTTCCCCGCACCACGATGCCGCGCCGACGCGCGACCAGAGTGGCGGCGGCACCGACCAGCTGAGCGATCGCCAACAGTTCGACATCGCGCGCGCCGTGCCCCTTGAGCGCCTCGACGGCCAGTACGCCCTGCGAATGCCCGATGACGGCGACGGGCGGCAGCTGCGCCAGATCGAGACCCTGGATCTTCAGCGCGCGGATAGCGGCCAACTGGGCCAGCAGCACGCCGGGCATCGAAACCGCGGCCGAGGTCAACTGCGCGGCGGCGGGGACGGGCTCCTCGGCCGTGAGCGCACGCACCCAGGTGAGCGGTGCGAAGCCGACGGGACGAACAACGACGAGCTCCTTGGCGACGGGCTCCAGCCGCAGCTCGGCCTCACCCGCGAGGGTGGCCAGCTCAGATTCGATACCGGCCGAGGCTGCCAGGTCCGCGAGCGACTCCAGCCAGTCGCTGCCCTGGCCTCCGAACGCCACCGCGTAGGGCTCGCCGGACTCCAGGCGGTCGATCAGCGCGGGGCCCGCACCGGGACCCGGATCAACCGCACCATTGGCGTCGGGGTCCTCAGAGCTGGTCACCTTGTCGTATTCGTTGATCGTCACGTCGCCGCCTACCCGTCTTTCCGTCAGTCGTGAGTCCAGCCGCACCCGTGTCGTCGTCTCTGTCGATCGGGGCGTGTTGTGGCGCCTTCATCTGCACCATCACCGCAGGGTCTGGACTTAAGAGTGTCATAAGAGGGGTGGCGATTTCTTCTGGCGTAATAGTTACTGCCGAGTTCTACGCGGGAGTAACCACCGCTTCAGTAACACCAGGCCAGCCGCTGGCAACCAACCGCCAAATCAAACGTGCTGCATGCGGGTGGTTACGGTCGAGTAGGTATAACATCGCAGATCAGACATAGATTGTTATCGAATCGTTATATTGAATTTGAGTGGCGCCGGCCACATACGCGCGTGTCGCGTTCAGCGGCTCGGCGGATGGCTCAGGAACAGCGAAAACCCAGAACCGGTGTTGAATGTTTGCTGTGACCCAAGCAGTCCTGTTACTGATGTGTCTAATGTGACCAATGATGTTTGTCTGGTGGCACGCACATCGCCGCCTACCCAGCCGGCCAGGGGTCACCGATACCGTCAACACTCCCCTCAACGCCTGGAGTCTCAACCACACCATCGTGCCGCCCCGCACCGACGGCCGCCTCGGTCCGAACCAATAATCCGGCGCAACGCGGGCTCGGGCATCAGCAGAGCTTCGGGATAGCCCGGTACTACGCGCCGGGACGGCATCTGTGCAGTCAGCCGAGGCACGAGACCGAAAAAACACCACCGGCAATCGCCCCCGAAGCTCGGCCGCGATCACCACTGTCGCACCGCGGGCTACCCATCATCGGACGCTCCACCAGCGCTTTCACCGAATCAGGTGCTAGGCCCACTGCCCGAAATCGGGCTTGAGAATGTCATTGAGGTCCACGCCGATTCCACCGACCCGGCGCTGGTCGATCTCGAATTGATGCAGGTGCGCCTCGGGATGCACGAAGCCCTTCGGCGTGCCCCAGTTGTGCTGCCAGAAGTACGAGCACAGCCCGTCCTGCAGGGCCCAATCGATGGTCTTGGAGTTGCCGTACAGCCCGGTGCGCGCATGCCCCACTACCGACTCCCACGCCTTCAGGTACGGCGCCACTTGGTTCTTGTACTGCTCAGCGGTCGGGTTGTCGTCTATCGAGACATAGATGGGCACGTTGTAGGAACCACCGGCCGCCACGTGTAGCTGCCAACCTCGCTGTGCATGCTTGATCCCCGCATCGCGACCACCGAGCCAGTCCGCCGTGTCCTGCTTGCCGTACTGATAGTTGGAAACAATCTTGAGGCCGGCCCGGTACAGATCGCGTGCCTCGATGAGTTTGATGGGCTTACCCGCCGACAGCCCCGGGTTACGCGGATCGGACACGTACCTGATGGCGCCCAGGTGCCCGGCGGCCTTGATCGACTCGGGTGTGGGGACGCCGCCGGCATAGTCGATCAGTGTTCCCAGCGACGCCGCGTTCGCCCGTGGGATTGCCCCTGCCGCTGCGCCGCCGAATGCCGCCGCGGCAGGCAGGACGGCGGCATATCTGAGGACATCCCGCCGGGATATGGACACCACTGCTACCTCACCAAGCCGTTCCGGGCACTCCGAAGAACTCGGGCCTCAGATTACGACAGCTACCTCAATAAACACGTCAGCCACGCTTGTCACATGCGACACACGCGCCGCTAGGCGTCGGCGATCCGGAACACCTCGTCGGCGATCAGACGTGGTTCGGTGAGGACGACTTGGTGCCCGGATTTGCGGGCCACGACATGGCGCGCCCCGAGCCGATGCGCTGTCAGCTGATGCGCGGCGTTCAGCTCCGATCGGGTCTCCTCATTGAGAAGCTCCGCGCGCGCTCCCGAGATCACGGTGACCGGGATGCCGTCAAGAACGGGCGGGTTATCGCGCAGCCCGGTCATCCCCGCGACGAACCGGCGGTCCTCCTCGTCGGCGGCCCGCCGGGCCCGCGCGGTGAGGTCTTCGGACACCATGTCGTCGAGAACATCGCGGGGCATCCGGGGCATCATGCGGCGAACGAGATGTGGCAGCAGGCCCACCCTGCCCATCGCGTCAAGCACAGCACGGTGGACTGCGCCGAGGAGCCGAAGGCCCCGAGACGTTGGCCGGTAGTACGCGTCGAGGTTCTCATCGGAGTGGTCGACGAGCACAACACCCGCCACGCGGGATGGATCGGCCACCGTCGAGGCCAGCGCGATGGTTCCGCCGTAGCTGTGGCCCACCAGGATGTAGGGACCCGAGCCGAGCGCCGCCAGCAGGGCATCCAGATCCGCGGTGATCCGTTCCAGCGTGCGGGGTGCAGGATCGTCGTCGCTGCGCCCGAGGTTCGCACGGTCATAGACGACCGACCGAAAACGCTGCGCGACAAGGGGTTGCACCAGGCCCCACGCGGTTCGCGAGAAACCCATTCCCGATTCGAAGACAACCGTCGGCTCACCGCTGCCCGCCACCTGATAATGCAAGGCACGCCCGTCGGCGGTCGTCACGTAGTTACTCGACCCCAGGGTGTGGCTCACCTTGCCACCGTACGGAACATTCGCCTCCCACGGGTGGCCCGCTACGCCCCCGAGTGCAACAGCGGCCGCAGCCGTTGCGTCTTTTCGGGTGTCCACCCCGGCGGTTGCAACACCGCGGCCCAGGCGTCGGCGACGGCCTGGACATAGACATGGCCATGCCCGTCAGGGACATTCACCGCGACGGCCATGTCGGCGGATACCTGCAGGAAGGTGACGAACGGTATCCACTCCATGCTGGGCAACACGTCGTAGCCGCGAGGTTCGCGCAGCCAGTCGGGCTTGCTCAGGATCAGATCGGGATTGAACCAGGCAATGGGATCCGACGCGTGCTGGAGATAGACGATACGAGGGCGCGCCCAAGGATCCGCGGGACGATTGAGATCCTCTGGGCGCGAGACGAATCGAACGTTTCTTCCGTTGTCGTAGATGGGCAGCACCTCCGGCGACCCATCGTCGCGGTTGTGAGTCGCCTCCAACCACATGGAGTTGTTGAACGTGGGACCGGAGAACAGCGCACCATCGGTGCGCGCCACGATGTTGTTCACCGACAGGAACGGCGCCTCGCCCCCGAACGATCCGAGGCTCTCGCCGAACACCACGAGCTTGGGCCGCACGGCTTCCGGCATCGCACGCACCCGCGCGGACACCGCCTCGAACAATGCCTGCCCCGCCTGACGCGCGTTCTCCTTGTCCACCAGGAACGAAAGCCAGCTGGGCAGAAAGGAGTACTGCATGCTCACGATGGCGGTGTCGCCGTTGTACATGTATTCGAGCGCATCCGCCTCGGCCTGATTGATCCAGCCGGTCCCCGTTGTGGTGGCCACCGCGACCACCTTGCGGTGCAGGCCGCCTTCGCGTTCGAGTTCACGCGCGGCAAGATCGGCCGCCGCCTTGATGCCGTCTGCCGACTCCAGACCCGCGTACGCGCGGATCGGTTCGGTGGCCGGCGCCTTGTTGAATGCCGAGAGCTGCTGAACGGTCGCGCCACCGCCGACGAAGGCACGCCCCTGATTACCCAGGGACGCCCACGAGACCAGCGAACCAGGCCCACCCGAGCGCAAGGACGTGGTTGGTGCCGGGTTGTCCGGGCTCTCCTCGTTGTTCACCGCGGAGAAGGTGTTGTTCAGGAAGTCCATGGCCACTCTGACGACCACACCGTTGATGAGCGCCATCGCCAGGGCTACCACCAGCGTGACAGCTACGACCGCGGAGACGCGTTTGGGGGCAACACGGTTGAGCCGCGCGATGAGGAACAGGATCAGCCGGCGAATCTGCTGACCGATCTCCACGAGAACAAACAACACAATGATCGACATCACCGCGGTCTGCGGATGTGCCCAGAAACTCAATCTCGGTACGCCCATGAGATCACGCACACGGTCCTGCCAAAAGTGGAACCAGACGATCATCAAGACCGTGCCGACCAACCCGACCACGACGAGAATCCGCCACGCGATGGGCGGGGCCTTGGGGCTTGAATCCTTGGACCGCATGTAGCGCACCAGCCATACCGCCAGCACGCCGAGCGCGTAACCGATGGCCCCGGAGCCTCCGCTCACCAGTGCCTGGAACAGGGGGCCGCGTGGAAGCAGCGACGGGGTCATCGAGAGCCAGAGAAACACCAGGCCAACCGCGGTGCCCGTGAAGGTGTACTGCCTCACCCACCACCCGGCCCGCGCGGGCTTGGCGGTGTCGGTGGTGATTGAGTCTGCCCCGGGCTCCTCGTCGTGGTCCTCGCCGATATCGCTGTCGATATCCCTGTCTATCGCCATTGCCACACCCTTCTTGATGCCGCCAGCCTGAGTGTCAATGGTGCCCGCACGCCGGCACACCGCACAGGGGTATTACCAGATCTGCAACACGGCCGCTACGTCAGGACCGCCATGCCACCGCGTCTGGTGATCCCACCGCGCAAATCCCGGAAAGTAGCCCCGCGTCCCTGGCGCAGCGAACTGGCCGCCCCGGGGAGCCAACCGTGCCGCCATGTTTCTGCGGTATCCTGCCAACTTGCTATCAGGGCCTTCAACGGTGGGACGGGGATAAAGCGACACAACGGGGGCACGACGAGGATTGCACATGCGACATGCCGGTGCCGGCCGCGAGGCCAGGACGACCAGCACACAGAGCCCTTCACACACCCCCAAGCGGGAACGGCGGCGCCGCGGCTCGATATCAGCTGAGGACATCATCGCCGGGGCGTTTGAGCTCGCCGAGGAAATTGGCATATGTGGGCTGAGCATGCCGCTGCTAGCGAAGCATCTCGACGTCGGTGTCACCAGTATCTACTGGTACTTCCGCAAAAAAGATGAGCTACTCGACGCGATGACCGACCGCGCGACCAAGCAGTACCACTTCGCCGCACCGTTCGTTGGCGACGAAACCTGGCAGGACGCGCTGCGCAACCACACCCACCGGATGCGCCAGGCGTTTCGAGAGCGCCCCGTACTGGTCGAGCTCATCCTGATGCGCACCAGTGAACTCAGCAGTGAGGCCCTGCAGGCGAGTATCCAAAACCTGGAGTCACTCGTGCGCACGCTGATCGGTGTCGGCTTCAGTCCGGACAACGCGCTGGATGTGTACTTCGCGCTGTCCTTGCACATTCGGGGCATCGTGGTGCTTGAACATATGGACACCGTGATGCCGGCATCAGGAAAGGCCCGCACTCTGGTGCCGAGCGCCACGCTCGCCCCTACCCTGCACGAGCTGGCGACGCGCGGCCATTCCATCGCGACCATCTCCGATGCCAACTTCGACTTCACCGTCGAGGCCATCATCGAACGGGCAGAGAACCTGCTCGCCCAAGACATCGCGGCACGCGAAGCGTCCTGACCTGGCTCAGACCTTCGAGTTCACAAGCTCGTCGATCTTCTGAAGCCGCTGATTCGATAGCGCCGTATTGTCGATGGACCGATCCGGCGAGCAGGTGACCAGCTGCGAAATCACATTCGCCTTGGCGATCATTGTGAACTCGCAAATCCATTGATCTCCATCCAGATTCGTAGACCACCGCACCATGTCGGGTGAGCCGGGAGTCACCGGACCGGGTGTGACCATATGACGTTTCTCGTCGTCTCCCCAGGCCGCCACGGACCGCTGGCATCTGGACACCGTCGCGCGGACCGACTCCAGGAATTTCGCCGCCTGGAAGTCAGCCGGGTACGTGGCCGAAACCTCGAGGAGCTGGTGCTGGTTGGGGAACTGGTTGTCGGTCTGTGTGCGCGCCTCACGACCGGTGTAGTTCGTCGGGAAAAGCGGATGGCGGCCATACCCGACAACTCCCTGACACTCCGCGGGATCGGCCCCGGTCCACAGCGCGGATTGCATATCGGTTTCGAAGAGCGGCTTACCGGGCGTCACCGTGAGCGATAGAGACGGAGTCAGGAGCTGGTCGAGCTGTGCGGGCTGGATCGGTCCAGACGGTCCGGCTCCCCGCTCCGCGGTCGCCTCGCCGTCGACCCCCTGTCGGCAGCCCGTCACCGCCAGCAGCAACGCGAGCACAAGCGCCAGCGACCACCTCATGTCGGCAAACAGTACTCGCATTCAGCGCCCGTTCGGATTTCGGCATTGTCCCGTAGCAGGCATGCGATCTCGGGTATGAAGAGTCCAGCCGGCGTGAGCAGTCGGTAATGCGACCAGGCACCACGACCCGAGAAGGAGCGCGCGGTATGTCCACGAAGCTGGCGACACCACAGGAGCTGCTGTCCCTGGGCAGAGTCGAATTGGGTACCAGCAGTTGGGTTCAGATCACCCAGGAACAGGTCAACGAGTTCGCCGACGCGACAGGTGACCGGCAGTGGATTCACATCGACACCGAACGCGCCAAATCCGGCCCATTCGGCGGCACCATCGTGCACGGCTACCTCACGCTCGCACTGGCCCCGGCGTTCCTGGACGAAGTGCTCGAGATCGCTTCGTATGACGCGGTGCTCAACTACGGAGTGAACAAGGTGCGCTTCCCGGCGCCGCTGCATGTCGGCGCGCGCGTGCGCGGACATGTGACGCTGCTGTCAGCCAAGCTGCGCGACAAGGGCACCGTCGAGGCAACCTACGGAATCAAGTACGAGATCGAGGGCAAGGACCGCCCGCCCTGCGCCGCTGAGACCGTGTACCTATATCAGTAGGTCACGCCTCATCGAGTGCCGGAAACAGTAACTCCTGCGCGAGTACCTGGATCGCCGCCGCGACCGGGATCGCCACCAGCACACCGACGATGCCCAGCAGTGCCCCGCCGATCAGCACGGCCACCACGGTGACGCCCGCGGGCACCTTGACCACGCGCCCAATCACTTTGGGGGTCAGCACGTAATCCTCGAACCAGCGGAAACAGGCATAGAACGCCAGGGTCGCGACGGCTATCGGTACCGAGACCGTCAGCGCCACTGCGGCGACGACGACGCCCGCAATCGTCGATCCGTAGGGAATCAGGTCGAATATCGCCACGAACACCCCGAGCAGCACCGCATAGGGCACGTCGAACGCGACACACCAGATGAAGGTGGCCAAACCGGCGATGATCGAGGTGGTCAGATTGCCGCCGACGTAGGCTCCCACCTTCGCGAACACCTCGTCGCCGATGAGTACCGCGCGTGGTCTACGTGAATGCGGCACTAGGCGATACACCGCTGCCCGGATGCGGGGCATATCAATGAGGAAGTAGATGGTCAGCACCACGACGATGCCGACATCGGTGATGGCTCCAAAGACTGCTGTTCCGGCGCGTAGCAGGTCGGAGAACGCGGTCTGCCCCTCCTTGTTCACAAAGTCACCGACGCGCTGCTGCACTCCGAACCGCTCGTTGATTCGCCCGACGAGCGACGAATGGTCTTGTGCCGACTGCAGGTAATGCGGGGCCTGCTGAACCAGTTGCGTTCCCTGCTCAACAAGCGGCGGAATCGCGGCGGCCAGAAAGGCCGCCAGCACCCCGAAGGCGATCAGCACCACCGTCAGCACCGCCGCCCAGCGCGGGAATTTGTGGATGACCAGCCAGGACACCGCGGGTTCGAGTCCCAACGCAAGAAACATCGCCAGTCCGATGAGGGTCAACACAGACGACATGGCACCGAGCAACTGGACCGCACCGTAGGTGACGGCCACACCCACCGATGCCGTCAACCCCACATAGAACGGCGCGTGACGGTTCCAGGTGGTGCCGCGGCGGCCCAGCGGATGCTCGTCCGAACGTATTTGTGCCGCACGGCGTTCCGCCTCCGCGATGGGACCTTCGTCCTCGCTGTGAGGTTGTGCCACCCAACGATGGTGGCCGGCGCCGGTATCAGCCAATGCGTACCCGTCTTCCGAGGTGAACAGCGACATCATAGGAGTGACGGTCGCGGTTGGGGCGGGTTCTGGCTACCGAAGAGCCGCCTTGCCCCGCAACTTACCGACCAGCAGCAGCGCAAGCAGTGTCACCAGCAGCAGTAACGTTGTCGATGCCGCGGCGGAGAACACCTGACCTCGGTCCGACAGGCCGAAGATGGTGACCGGCAGAGTGCGCCAGGTGGCCGGGTACACCATCACCGTGGCACCGAGTTCACCCATCGACAGCGCGATCGCCAGCCCCGCCGCCGCCCCTAGCGCCGGCGTCAGCAGTGGCAAGGTCACCGTTCGCAGTACTCGCGCTGATCCAGCCCCCAACGACTCGGCCACCTGCCGGTAGGCCGGATCGAGACGCTCCAGCGCCGCGGACACCGCGCTGAACGCGAAGGCCAGAACCAGCGCGGTGTGCGCGACGATCACTATCCATTTCGTTCCGCCGAGCAGGAAGGGGCGTTCGTTGAAGGCGGTCAACAGACCCAGGCCGATGGCCACCGACGGGATCGCTATCGGCAGGTGAAAGACCGCGTCAATGATCCGACGGAACCACGAGGGCACCTCGCGCACACTCAGCGCGGCCCACGTACCGAGCATCAGCGCGATACCGCTGGAGACGAGCGCGGTCTGCAGGCTGACTGTCAAACTCGCGAGATCATCTCCGCTCAAAGCCTTTTCGAACCGTCCAAGGCCGAGCTCTGAGGGCAATGGACCGGTCCATCGTCCGGCGAACCCGGCCAGCGCCACCGTGGCAATCGGCGCCACGAAGACCGTGGTGACAGCTAGTGCGAAGATCGTCCACAGGAAGATCCTGCTGCGCCGGTTCCACAACAACATCTCAGACTCCCTTCTGGCGGGCAGGTGATCGCCCGGACACCATGCGCGAGAAGATGATCCGATACAAACCGTAGAGCGCCAGCGACAGCACCACCTGAACAGACGCGATGACGGCGGCGCCGGGCAGATCAAAGGTGACTATCCCCCGGGTATAGATCAGTACGGGCAGGGTGACGACTTCCTTGGCGCCGGTGAACAACACAATCCCGAACTCGTTCAGCGCCAGGAGCAATACCAGGCTGCCGCCCGCCATCAACGCCGGCCAGGCCTCCGGCATCACCACCTTTCCCAACACCCGCCATGGCGACGCACCGAGACTGGCCGCGACGTCGAGTTGCTCACGCGAGACTGTCGCGAACGCGGCGAGCAAGGGCCGCACCACAAACGGCGTGAAGAAGGTGATCTCGGCCAAGATGACACCCGTCGGACTGGAAAGAAAGCCCAATGGCCGCGAGCCGCCCGAGATGGCCGCGATGACCGCGTTGACCGCACCGGCGGTGCCGTACAGGAAGGTGAACGCGAGGGTGATCAGGAAGGAAGGAAGCGCGAGCACCGTGTCGATGAGGCGGCCCACCAATTCCGAGCCCGGGAATGGTACGAACGACAACACGACGGCGATGAATGTGCCCAACAACAGACAGCCGGCCGTGGTGAGCACGGCAATGTGGGCGGTCGTCACCAGGGCTCGCTGGAACGCGGCCGAGACCAGTACCGCCGGCCAGCTGCTTTTCCCTTCTCCTTCAGTAGAATTCGATAGCACGCGCAGCAACGGGTAACCGACGATGACGAGCACCGCCAGCAGCGGCGGCAGGGCCCATAGAACGGATGCGGTTCGCCGCGGATCCCGGCGCACTGGTGCGCTGGCCGGCTCCGCACACTCCAGAACCGCGGTCATCGCACGTCCCCGGGCGTCGTGACGAGCACACCGGCCGGCTCCGGAAATTTCACGCCCACAATAGAATTTGACAGGTAGTCACCGTGCCCGGGCACATCCGCCTCGATCAACTGGTCGGGGAATCCAGCGATCGCGAGGGCCAGCCTGGTCGACGCGCCTCGCCACATCTGCGTGGCCACCCGCGCCCGTAGCGCACCAGGCTCCGTTGCCGCCACCACCGACAGCGCGTGTGGGCGCACACAGATCAGAGCATTCGCGCCGGGCGCCCAAGGGTCCCGGCCAATGCCGGGCTTCGGCGCGATGGCACTGAACATCTTGTCCCCCACCGAGACCAGGGCAGACTCACCCGATACCCGGCCAACCGTGCACGGGATCAGGTTGGCGCCACCGAGGAAGTTCGCGGTGAAGTCGGTGGGCGGCCGCGTCCAGAGATCTTGCGCGGTGCCGATATCGACAAGTTCGGCGTTACGCATGACAGCGATCCGGTCCGCCAGCGCCAGCGCCTCACTCTGATCGTGGGTGACGTAGAGCATGGCGGTGTCCGACAGGGTCTCGCGTAGCTGCTGCAGCTCGGCGATCATTGACTGGCGCAGTTGAGCGTCCAACGCGGCGAGCGGTTCGTCCAGAAGTAGCACCCGGGGCCGGATGGCTAGGGCGCGCGCGATGGCAACACGTTGCTGCTGGCCACCCGATAACTCACGTGGGTAGCGGTCGGCGTAGGCGGACATGCTCACCATCGCCAGCGCCTCATCCACGCGCGCCGTGACCCGATCGGATGAGGTTCGCCGCGCCCGCAGCCCAAAGGCAACATTGTCGCGCACCCGCATATGGGGAAACAGCGCGTAGGACTGCACCACCACGCCGATTCCGCGCTTCGCGGGCGGCAGATCGGTGACATCCTCGCCGTCCAATCGGACGGTGCCGAAAACCGGCCGCACAAATCCGGCGAGTGCCTTCAGTGCGGTGGACTTCCCCGATCCGCTGGGGCCCAGTAGCGCCACCGTCTCGCCGCGGGCGATGCGTAGCGTGAAGTTTCGCAACGCTTCCGACCTCTTCCGGCCACGCCCATAGGCGACGGTCACGTGGTCGAAGATGATGGCCGGTGTCTGAGCCCGCGCAGGTACCGACGGCACGGCGCCGGCATTCGTATCCACGACAGCCTCGCCGACGAGCTCCTTACGCGAGGAGAATTCGGCACTGTTATCCATGTCAGCTCCCCGTCGCATTCTGATAGGCACTCAATGAGGCATCGAGGGTGGCGACAACCCGATCCCAGTCCGGGTGCCAGATATCGACCCCCTCAAGGACTTTCGCCGGGGTGCCGGGTCCCGATTCGGGTTTCACATCGGCGCGCACCGGCATACCCAGCGCGTCCCGCGAAACCGTCTGCTGCACGGGCACCGACAGCAGGTACCCGAGCAGATTCCTCGCGTTCCCCACATGCGGCGCTCCGTCGGTGATTCCGGCGGCGTACGGAAGCGAGATCGTGGCCCGCTTGCCGTCTCCGGTCGCGGGAATGAACACCGAGAAGTTGGAATGGTCGTCGCGGATCGAAGCCAGGTTCATCTGGACGTCCCCATTGGCCACCCATAGCTCGGCATTGCTGACCTTCGGCTGCAGCTTGCCGGTAGAGCTGGAAGGCCCGACGTTGTTGTGCTGCAGCTTGCCTAGATAGTCAAGAGCGCCCTGGTCGCCCATGAGGTGTTGAAGCAGAACCAGCATCGCGGTCCCGTCGCCAGCCTGCCCCGGCGTCGAATACTGCACCTTGCCCTTGAGCCGGGGGTCAAGGAAGTCGTCCCACCGTGCGTCCTTCAGGGCCGCTAGGGGGTGGGCGATGAATGTCAGGTAGTTGTCGACGATGGCAACATATCGGCCGTCCTTGTCCCGATTGTTCTCGACAACCACGGAGAAGTCGACACCGGCATCAGCGAGCAGTCCACTGTCCGCTGCCTTTTGGATGAAAGGCGGCAAGGTGACCAATAGATCAGCCTGCGGATTGGCCTTCTCCTTGGCCACCCGGGACACCACCTCGGCAGAACCCGCCTCCACGAGATTCACTGAAATTCCGGTCTTTTGAGTGAACTCCGCGAAGCGGGCCCGGTACCACTGTCCCAGCCCATCGGCACTGTAGACGGTGACGGAATCTGGTCCGTTGCCACCTCCGGTGCCGCCGCACGCACTCACCGTCGAGACGTCAGCCAGCGCAAGCAGAACCCATATCGACATCCGCATCCACCAGAGAGATTTCATCCCTGGATCTTTCAGACTCGAGGCAAGACGAGGTCGGCGAACTCCCCCACCGAATGCACAATGTGGGTAGGCTGCGCGGCGCCGAGCTGCGCCGCGTCATGAGCACCGGTGAGCGTGCCTGCCACAATCTGCGCGCCCGCGCGATGTCCGGCCAGTACATCGCTGGCAGTATCGCCCAGCACCGCCACCTCACGAACATCATCGACGCGCAGGCGAAGCACCGATGCCAGCACCAGATCCGGAAATGGCCTGCCGCGCCCAGCTTCCGAGGGTGCAAGCGTCAGGTCGGCGATATCGGTCCAACCGAGCGCCGCCAGCAGCTTTTCTTTGGTAGAGGCGCTGAAACCGGTCGTCAGCGCAACCTTGACTCCCGCTGCCCGCAGCTTCGCAATGGCCTCCTGGGCACCTTCGATCGGCTTGGCATGGCCGTCGGCGATCAGCGCATCGTATGCGTCCTCGAAGGCCCGGTTAGCGTACTGAGCCCTGTCCTCGTCGCCCAGCAGGTGCCGGAACACCACGATCTTGGATTGCCCCATGGTGTCGATGACGTACTGACGGGCGCGATCCCGTTCGGGCCCGGACTCCTCGATACCGCCGGCGGTTGCCGCGGTTTCGAAGGCCCGCAACACCAATCCGCCATCGGCCACCGTGGTTCCTGCCATATCGAGCACAGCCAGTCGAATAGGGATATCGGACATGAGATTTCCTTCCGTGTAGTCGCCGGTGCTAGAGGTTCATCAGGTCGGCGGTATCCGCACCGACAGCGGGCCCGAGGGTCATGCCGCGCCCACCGGGTCCCGTCACCACCCAGACTCCCGGGACGGCTTGGCGCCGGAAGACGATCTGGTTGGGATCGAGGCACTGGGAGTAGACGCCCGCCCAGCGCCGCACGACCGGCGGAAGTCTTCGGCCCAACAGCTCCTCGGAGGTGTTGATCAGATGCCGGTATGGCGCCTCCTGGACGTCGAACGCGAATGGCTCGGTGTACTCGTGCGTGTCGCCGATCGTGAGTCCGCCGTGCAGTCGTTGCACGCACAGCAGCTGCATCTTGTGCTCAGCCGCCGTGGGTTCTTGCAGTTGCGCGGCATTGAGCGCGTCGAGCGCCGGGCCGGCGAATGCGGGGTAGTAGCGCAGACTGTCGCCGTCGGCAATCGCGGTGGTCAGCTCCTCGCCTAGCGGCGCAGTCTGCATCATCTGCAGCCGCACCCGCCGAACCGGAATGTCTCCCAAAAGCTCTCGCGTCAATCCTCCGTGCGAAGCCCCAGCGCACAGCACCACCGCGTCCCCTCGATAGGTCTCACCGTCGTCGGCCCGGACGGACACTCCCGCGGAGGTGGACTCGATGGCACGAGCTTCCCGCCCGGACATGAACACATAGCGGCCTGTCGTCTTCATATGCAGCCGCAGGGCGGGCAGCGCCAAACGCGACTCGACCGCGGCATCGCGCGTACAGTGCAGCCCGGCAAGGAACTTGCCGCGCAGCGCGGGATTATGCCGCGCGACGGCGTCGGGTTCGAGCAACGCGAATCCGCGCTCACCGGCGTCCGGACGCGCCATCATCTCCTCCGCTACCGCCACCTCCTCATGGGTTCGCAACAAGGTGTGTGAGCCTGATGCCCTAAAACCGATGCCCGGCACCGATTTCGCAATCCCTTGCCATAGATCCCGGGAGCGTTGGGCTGTCGCGAGCTCTGCGGCCGATCTCCCCGATACCCACACCAACCCGAAGTTCCGCACAGTCGCACCGCGTGCTTCCGCTTCACGTTCCAGCTGAACCACGTCGTGCCCGCGCTCGATAGCGGCCCACGCGTGTGCCGTCCCCAGAATGCCGCCGCCAACCACAATCACTCGCATGTCACCAGCGTCGCGCATTGGTCTAGACCAATCAATAACGCGGATACAAACAGCGTATGAACAATTGGTATAGACCAATTTGGCGTACGCTCTTTTCATGACAGCCGTCGACGAACTCGAAGCGGTATTGCTCTCGTTGCGCGGGATATGGGACGAAGAAGCTGTCGATGAACTCGACCACGCACTACAGGCCGGATACCTTGCCCGCGCCGATCACGCAGACGATGCACTCATCCTCGCGTGCGCCGTGCACGATATCGGACACAGTCCACTGCTGGGCCCCGCCGACGAGCACCGGCACGATGCCGTGGCACGCCAATGGCTCACACCCCGCTTCGGGGAGCGCGTCGGCTGGCTGGCCGGCTCGCACGTCGCAGCCAAGCGATACCTGGCGCTGACCGATTCCGACTACGCCGCCCATCTGTCCGCCACATCCCTTGATTCACTCGCCCACCAGGGCGGAGCAGGCGTCGACGGCCGATGGCACGGCCACGCGTGGTGGCCCGACGCGCTGCGGCTACGACGATTCGATGATGGGGCGAAAGTTCCTGGAGCCAAAACACTTTCGATTTCAGATGTCCTCACACTGGCCAGAAAGATGGTGGCGCGAGATGACCACTGACGTGCGACTACCCAAGCACTACCGGGTCCGTACCGAGCTCGACCGCATCCTCTCCACGCTGCACCAGGGCGACCCGGTTCCACCCGAGCGTGACCTTGCCGAACGTTTTGGGGTATCGCGAGAAACCGTCCGCCAGGCACTGCACGAGCTGCTGGTAGAGGGCCGTATCGAGCGGCGCGGGCGCGGGACGGTGGTGTCTTCACCAAAACTGGTGCAGCCGTTGTCATTGCGCTCATACACCGAGGGCGCGCAAAGCCAGGGCCGAATCCCCGGGCGGCTGCTGGTCACCTGGGAAGAAGTCACCGGAGACGCCGACCTATGCCGCGACCTGGGCATTCGGACCGCATCGACGGTGATCCACCTGGAACGTGTCCTGCTAGCCGACGGCGCCAAGCTCGGACTGGAGAGCACCTACCTGGCCAAATCCCGGTTTGGCCCGTTGCGCAACACCTTCGATCCCGGCACCTCGCTGTACGCGGCGATACGCGCACTGGGCGTTGAGTTCGGCAGCGCCGTCGAGCGCATCGAAACGGTGCTGGCCTCACCGCGCGAAGCATCACTGTTGGACACCTCGACCGCCATGCCGATGCTGCTACTGCACCGGCGCACGCTCGACACCGACGGTCGCCCGATCGAGCGTGTGCGCTCCCTGTATCGCGGGGATCGAGTGGCCTTCGAAGCCGTATTAAAGGAGTGATATTAAGTGTACGTTTTGCGTACACTTAATATCATGATTCCCCGAGGGGCGGCACGCAGCGCCGCAATACTCGACGCCGCACTACAGGTGCTGATACGGGACGGGTATGACCGATTCTCCATGGATTCCGTTGCAGCACAAGCACACGCAAGCAAGACCACGATCTATCGCCGGTGGGGCAACAAGGCCGAATTGATCAAGGCGACCTTGGATGCCCATGACGCGAGCTTCAACGACGACATCCCTGATACCGGAACACTGCGCACAGACCTCATCGCGACATTGAGCACGCTGCGCCGCAAGGCAGAGGCGGTCCCGCCAACCCTCTACTCGGATCTGCTCCGCGCGATGGAGCACGACGCCGCCCTGACCGAGGCGATCCGTCGCCATCTCACCGATACAAGCCTGTCCCCGTTCGATGTTCCGCTGTCGCTGGCCATCTCCCGGGGCGAGGTGTCTGCCAATGTCGACCGCGAGCTCATTCACGATGTCGCCGAGGCAATGCTCACCCATCGGCTCACCCTGGGCGAGCCCGTTGATGATGCGTTTGTCACCCGACTGGTCGACGACGTCCTGCTCGTCCTCATCCGGAGTGAGACTCGATGACCGTCGTGATCGCCGGGGCAGGCCCCACTGGTTTGACACTGGCCTGCGAATTGGCGCGGCGCGGCATACCGTGCCGGGTACTGGACAAGGCGCCCGGATTATTTCCCGGCTCGCGTGGCAAGGGGCTGTCCCCACGCACCCAGGAGATATTCGACGATCTCGGCGTCGCCGCGGCGATCAGGAGCGGAGGCATGCCGATGCCGCCCTTCCGTATCTACGCGGGCCACGAAATAGTGTCCGAGCGAACTCTTTTGGAGATGCTGGGCACCGAAATCCCGTCGGGCCCGGGCATCCCGTACCCGGGATTTTGGTTGGTGCCGCAATGGCGTACCGATGAGATCCTGTCGAGCAGATTGCGTCAGCTGGGCGGTGAGGTGGAATTCGGCTGTGAAGTAGTCGACTTCTCCCAAGATACGGGCGGAGTGACCGTCTCGGTGTCACGCGCCGGGCACGCCGAAAAGATCCGGGCCGCCTACCTGGTCGGCACGGACGGCGGCCGCAGCACGATCCGCAAGGTTCTTGGCGTCGGTTTCGCCGGGGACACCTTCGAGAGTGAACGAACGTTGATCGGCGACGTTCGGGCTGACGGCCTGGCAGGCACATGCTGTCACGTTCTGACGCGCGGCGGCCAGGTGTCGGAACGCTTTTCGCTATGGAATCTTCCGGGCAGCGACCATTATCAATTCGTCGCGAACATGGACCGCGAGGACGTACCTGCGCTGACCCTGGAAGCGGTGCAGAAGCTGCTCGTCGATCGCTCCGGTCGCGAAGACATTCTGCTGCGGGATCTACGGTGGATATCTCTGTATCGCGTCAACGTACGGATGGTGGACAGATTTCGGGTGGGCCGCGTGATCCTGGCCGGCGACGCAGCGCACGTGCATTCCTCGGCGGGCGGACAGGGTCTGAATACCAGCGTCCAAGATGCCTACAACTTGGGGTGGAAGCTGGCGGCCGTCATCTCGGGCGCCCCCGACGAGCTGTTGAACAGCTACGAAGAGGAACGGATGCCCGTGGCGGCAGCGGTGCTCGGAATGAGCACCGAGCTGCATCACCGGAACTTCGCACCCTCGAATGGCCCTGCACCACAACTGCATCAGCTGGACATCAGCTATCGCGAGAGCTCATTGTCCATCGACGATCGCTCCTCGCCCGGAGGACTCCAGGCCGGTGACCGGGCGCCCGACGCCGCACTGCACGCAGGGGCGCGCCTGTTTGACGTCTTGCGGGGCACACATTTCACCCTGTTGACATTCGGCGACAGGACGCCCGACATCGCCGGTGTACGCGTCCAGCAGCTGGCACCATCACCCGACTACGACGTCGCTGAATCGACACTGGCGCTGGTGCGCCCGGACGGGTACATCGGTGTCATCACCGAGTCCGAACGCACGGTGCGTGAGTATCTCACCCGGGTGCGTTAGATGGCCGCGGTCAGTGCTTCCAGCCGAGCGGGGACGTGCTTATGCCAAGGGGTTCCGGCGTATTCGTCACGCCAGGCGGTGGAGGTGAGGGCATTCGGTGCCACGCCGGGCGTGTGCGTTTCCCCGGACTCGTCGGTGTAGTCGAGGCCGAACCCGTTGGGCAGTGAGGCGTGGCCGGGCTGCATCATGTCGCTGATCTCCACCGTGGCCTCGGCGGCGCCGGCTGCTGTAGCAATGCGGACCCGGTCACCATCGGCGATACCAAGACGCTGAGCATCCTCCGGGCTGATTCGCAGCGCCCCCTGCTGATCACGCTTACGCCAGGACGGGTCACGCAGAATGTCGTTGGCGGTGTACGCCCGCCGTTCTCCCGCGGACAGCACGATCGGAAACTCCGGAGTCGTCAGCTGCGCCGGGCGCGACACCAGTCCCCTTATCTCGTCCAGCATTTCGGGAATCGCGAGTGCGATCTTGCGGTCCGCATGCGTGATCAAGGCGAAGTCGTCCTCGTAGTCGTGGACGGTGAAGGTCACGCCGGATGGGCTGTTCAGGATGGCGTCGAACAGCGCGTTGCCGTCGGGATGTCCCGCCCGAGCCACCGCCTGCGGGTAGGTCATCATCGCCTTCTGCGCCAAACCCCACAGCGCGGCGGCGCCCTCCAACCCCTGGGGAAGCGTCGGGCCGAGGGTCTCGTAGAGGACGTAGGGAGCCAGGGCGCCGAGTACCGGATTGGCAAGCACTGCGAAGAATGCCTGTAGGTAGGCATCCCGCCCCTGCGCGGCGGCTTCGCGCAGCGGCTGCAGATCCTTATCGTCGACCACTCCCAGTGCCCTGACCAATCGCGCCCAGATCTCGGGTTCGGGCAGGGTTCCCGGCTCGGGTTCGAACAGCGGGTGACGCAGCTGAAAGGTGTTGTGCGGGAATTCAAGATTGAAGAAGGTGGCCTCCACCTTCTCGAACTGGGTAGCGGCAGGCAGCACATAGTGCGCAAGCCGCGCGGTCTCCGTCATCGCCACGTCGACGACCACAAGCAGCTCCAGGGCTCCGAACGCCTCCTTGCATCGCGCCGAATCAGCCAGGGAATGCGCGGGATTGCTGCTCTCGACGATCATCGCGCGGAAGCGTTCCGGGTGATCGGTGAGAATCTCGTCCGGGATGACGTTGGAGGGCACCAAGCCGCCGATGATGCGGGATCCGGTCACCGGGGTGGTGCCGAAGAACCCACCCATGAGTGGGGCCATCCACGAATGCAGATGCTGCCCGCCCCGTTTGGCGAAGTTCCCGGTGAGAATCCACAGCATCTTGTTCAGGTACGAGCTCAATGTGCTGTTCGGCGCCTGTTGAATCCCGAGATCCTCGAAGACCGCTACGCTCTCCGCCGCGGCGATCCTACGGGCGGCTCGCCGGATGAGCTCTTCCTCGACACCGCAGCGTTGCGCGTAGTCCCCGATCGGGACCGTGCGCAGCACCTCCCGAACCTCCTCGGTGCCGGTGACATGGTCGGCGAGAAATGCTTCATCACAGAGATTTTCCTGCACCAGCACCGCCGCCAGTGCCGCAAGGCACCAGGCATCGGCACCAGGGCGCACGCGCAGGTGAAAGTCCGCCATCTTGGCGGTGTCGGTGATCACCGGGTCGATGACGATCATCGAGCGCTGCGGATCCTTGGCGATCTCGTTGAGCACGACGCGAGCACGCGGAAAGCTCTGTGACATCCACGGGTTCTTCCCGACGAACACCGACACCTCGGCGTACTCGAACTCGCCGCGGGTATGCCCGCCGTACAGGTTCTTGTCGATCCAGGCCTCCCCCGTTTTCTCCTGAGCGAGCGCATTGGAACGGTACTTGGACCCGATGGCTTTCAGGAAAGCGCCGCTGTAGGCCCCACCGAGGTGATTACCCTGACCACCCCCGCCGTAGTAGAAGATCTTGTCTCCGCCATAGCTGTCCCGGATGTGCTTGAACCCCTCGGCGATCTCCACGATCGCGGTGTCCCAATCGATTTCCTCATAGGAGCCGTCGGGACGGCGCCGCATCGGCGAGGTCAGCCGGTTCGCATTGTTCTGGTAGTGATCCAGACGCAATGCCTTATTGCACGTGTACCCCTTGGAGCCCGGGTGATCCTTGTCTCCGCGGATCTTCGCGAGGGTGCGGCCCTGCGTCTGCACCACGATGCCGCAGTTGCATTCACACAGGATGCAGGCGGTGGGCAACCATTCCGTGGTCATGATCCGGCCTCCTCGATCAAAATGCGTAACTGCTTATGCACCACATCGATTGGTGTGATGTCCCGGGTCGATCGCGCGATGATGATGGCCCCCTCCAGGGAAGTTGTCATCAACATCGCCAGCTCGTCGGCGCGCGCACGAGCCACCCCGGCAGCCACCAACTTGTCGGCGATGAGGTCGATCCAGCGCCGGAACACGGCCGCCGAGCGTTCGATCAGCTTCTGGTTACTGGCCGGGCTCTCCGGGTCGCCGGCCTCGACGGCGACCGCCACCACCGGGCATCCTGCCCGGAAGTCGCTCCGCATCAATTGTTTCCGATAAGACAGGACCAGGGTATCGAGAGCCTCCACCGCGGCGGGCTGGGCGTCGATCATGCCCGCGATGTAGTCCCCGGCCAGATCCACCGCCTCGCCCAGCAATTGGGTACGCCCGCCCGGAAAGTAGTGGTACGCCGAACCTCGAGGTGCGCCACTGTGCTCGAGGACATCGGAAATCGCCGTGGCGTGGGCACCTCGCTCGCGGATCAGCAGGGCCGCCGAAGCCACCATTCGTTCACGCGGGGTGCTCAATCGTCGTCCTTCCCGAGGGATTGGAGCCTATGTATGATGCTCTACATAATCCGCTACCGACCCGGAGAAGTCAATGTCTGACTACGAAACCCTGAACATTCGCCGCGACGGATATGTCCTGGTTATCGGCCTGAATCGGCCCGCCAAGCGCAACGCGTTCGACAAGACGATGCTCCAGGAGCTCGCGTTGGCGCTTGGTGAATACGAGGCCGACGCCGAGCTGCGGGCCGCCGTGCTGTACGGCGAGGGCACCATGTTCACCGCCGGCCTTGACCTGGCCAGCGTGGCCGCGGAGATTCAGGGTGGCGCGTCACTGACTCCCGAGGGCGGAATCAATCCGTGGCAGGTCGACGGACGACAGCTCTCCAAGCCGCTGCTCGCCGCCGTGCACGGCAAGGTGCTGACGCTCGGCATCGAACTGGCGCTCGCCGCGGACATCGTCATCGCCGACGAGACCGCCACCTTCGCTCAGCTCGAAATCAACCGTGGCATATACCCGTTCGGCGGAGCCACCATTCGTTTCCCACGTACCGCCGGTTGGGGCAATGCGATGCGGTGGATGCTGACGGCCGATACCTTCGACGCCACCGAGGCCCACCGCATCGGGATCGTGCAGGAGATCGTGCCGGCCGGTGAGCATGTCGACAGGGCGATAGCCCTTGCCCAAACGATCGCCCGCCAGGCGCCATTGGGTGTGCAGGCCACCCTGCGCAATGCCAGACTGGCCGTGCGCCAGGGCGACGCTGCCGCCGAGGAGCAGCTGGTTCCCACCGTGCGGGAGCTGTTCACCACCGAGGACGCCGCGCTGGGTGTACAGGCATTCCTTTCCCGCACTACCGCCGAATTCCTGGGTAGGTAGGGCGGGTCGCTAGCGAGCGTTCACGGCCTTGCGTACATCGCCGAGTTCGCCGATCGGCACCGTGCGCGTCGAGGCAACGGGCCGTACCCCAGGGCCATCCGGCTTGGACACCATGACGACGCTGTCGATGTAGGGCTGGATGGTGGTGGTGTTCTGCACGGTGGCCACGATCACCAGCTGGAACCCGAACTTGCGGAACGCCGACAGCGCCTGCTGCGCGAATTGCGGGTCCGATTTCGAGAACGCCTCATCCAGCATCAGCTGGGCGAAGACCGGCCGGTTGTCGCCCGTCTCCGGGTTGGCCAGGTTGAAGCTCAGCGCACCGGCAAGGCAGAACGCCATCAACTTCTCTTGCTCTCCACCGGAGTTCGCGCCCGCATTGCTGTAGGTACGGATCGGCTCACCGGTGGTGGCATCGCGCTCCTCGCAGTACAGCACGAAGCGGTTACGCACATCCAGGGCATCACGTGTCCACTGTCGTGCTTCAGGCGTCTCGGCAGCCAACAGATTCCGCAGTTGCAGGATGTCCTGGTACTGGTCATGGATGGCCTTCTCGTCCCCCATCGAAACGGCGACGGCACGCCCCGATATCCGCCGGGCACGCTCGTTGAGCTCGCCGACCGCCTCAAGCGCCTTCGGCTCGGCGCGCAGAGTCAGCCGCGTACCCCGGTTGAACTCCACCGATCCCAAACCGCTGTTGACACGGTCGATCTGATCGGTGATGCGATGGGCTTCCTCCTCGGCGAGCTGGTGCAGCCGCAGCACGGCGGTGGGCGCCTGCTCGGTGATGAGCCGCAGCATGCGCTCATAGGCGGCCGGCAGGTCACGTTCATCGATCCGGCGGCACAACGCGACATAGTCGTGGATCTTCTCGTCGAAGTTCTCGCTGTCGTTGGGAATCGAGTCAGGGAAGTCCCGGTCGTAGGCGTTGAGAATTCGGTTCAGCTCGTTGCGTGAGCGAGTGACACTCTCGCGCAGCACCGACTGATCCTTCTCGATCTGGCGCCACAACTCCACCCGATAGGCGTCCGGCTCCAGCACGTCCAGGCTGGACGAAAGTTGCGGTACATAGGCTTCGATACCCGATCGAGTGTGCCCACCCACCTCACGCGGGCTCAGATTATCCATCAGGTCCAGCAGCCGGGTACGCCGCGAGTCATGTTCGGATTCCTGCTTTCTCAACGCTCCGATGCGTTCGGAAAGCTTCTTGATCTCGTCGAGATAAGAATCCGCCTGCTGCTGCAGGCCGGTGAGGTCGGGGTTGGCGTCCAGCATCGCGTCGTACTGATCCTGTAGCCGCCCCACGGCCGCCTCGGCCGAATCGGTGTCGATCTGGCTCCAATACTCGTACTGGCTATGGAGTTTGGACCACCGCACCACCTCCGAGCGCAGCTCCTCGCGCTTGGTGTCCATTTCGCCGATGAACTTCTCGGCATCGCTGACCGCCTGCTGCGCCTCAACCACATCATCGGACAGCGCGGCCCGCTTGTCGCCGGCATTGCCCTGGTAGATGTATTGGGATGCACGCAGTTCCCGCCGGTCGTCCTTGACCGCGCGCCGGTCGCCGTCCTTGCGCAGCCCCTGATCGGTGACCGCCCGGCGGTGTTTACTGAATTCATCGGGGCTGTCGACCAACACGTAGTCGCCCACACCTGCCACCAAATTCATGGCGGCGCCGGCACATTCGTGGTTCGGGTTGGTCACGCGCAGGCAGTCGGCAAGCGTGCCCGGCTCCGCGCGGCGGGGCGCACCGGACGGGATCACCCGTTCCATCTGCAGGTAACCGCGCATCGGATTCTCGTTGACGTAGCGCAGCACCTGCCGGTGATGCTGATCGGGCACCAACAGGCAGAGCCCGGTAGATCGCAGTACCTTCTCGACCGACTTGCGCCACCGTTCCTGTCCGGGCCGCAGATCCATCAGCTCGCAGACGTAGGGCAGGTCCTTGGCGGTCAGACCGAGTGCCGCGGCGATCTCCCCACGCATGCGGTCCTCGTCGGGCGGCACCGGGGTTCCCAGATGCTCGACCCGCTTGAATTCGGTGGAGGCGGCCCGCAGTTGATCGCGTGCCGTCGACAGCGCACCGGCGGCCATGACATAGGCGTCATGCCCGGCTTCGAGTTCGGCGTTGATCCGGGTGACCGCACGCAGGCTCTCCACCCGCATGGCTTCGAATTCCTCGGCGGATTCGATGTCCTCGTCATGGCCCAGATCCCATAGCGCGCTGTCGTAGGCGGTACGACGGCGCGACACCTCCTCGGCGCGGGCGCGGGCATGAGCCAGCTCGCTCTTGAGCGGAGCCAGATTGCTGTCCGCGGCGGCGATCCGGCCGAGCAGCTTGTCCCGCTCACCGGTGAGAATGTCTTGACGCGACTGGATTTCATCGCATTCACCACCGAGGCGGGTGATCTCGGTGTCCAGCAGATCGATCTCGGGGCCCGCCAGGGCCAGCCGCTGCTGATCGACGTAGTCGCGAACAGTGTGATGATCGACGACGTCCACGGTGGCCAACTGCGCCGCATCGCTGGCGTAGGTCTGCTGGATCTGTTCGATGTCGCCGAGGGTCTGGCGCTGGCGCTGCGCAACCGCGAGCGCGGCGCGCGCGTCGACCAGCGGCGTGATCTGGCCCAGCGCTTCGGAGATGGCTGCCATCGACTCGGGCTCGTCGAGCATGTACTCGCGTACGAACTGTTCCAGACCACCAACGCTCTTGAGCGACTTGGCCTTGCCCAGCAGCTGCTGAGCGGCCGAGGAACCCTGAATACCGACGGCGGCATACAGCTGTTCCAGGTACCAGCGCTCACTCTTGTGACCACGCCAGCCGGCACCCTCGAACACCGAGCCGGCATATCCCTTGCTGGCCCACGCATTGCACAGATCACGGATATCGGCATCGGCGTCGATCAGGTAGTACCGGCTCGACGAGTCCGAATCCGAGCCCGGGGCAAGCCATTTGAGTACCAGGCCGGTGATCACACGCCCGTCAGTGCCCGAATAGGTGACGGCGATCGCCGACCACGCCCCGCCCTTGCCGCGCAAGAACATCTGCTTGGGGCGCTCCCCCGGATTCTTCAGTTCGCCCCACAGGCCGCGCACATACTTGTCGACAGTGCGCTTGCCCATGCTGGAACCGGCCGCGGTGGTGTCGCTGGAGGCGTTGAAGTTACGGCGGTTCGACGACAGGAATGCCAGCGAAATCGCATCCAGCAGAGATGATTTACCGCTACCGGAAGAGCCGGTGATCAGGGTGCCGCGGCGGCTGAACTCAATGCTGTGGTAGCCGTCGAACACACCCCAGTTGATGACCTGCAGACGGGACAGCCAGAACTGCTGGGTCGCTGCGTCACTCATCGTCATCGGTCTCGCCATCTTCTTCGTCGGTGGAGTCTGCGGCGTCGGTGCCGTCTTCGGGGGCGCCGCCGCCCCGCTGCAACTGCTCGTATTGACGCTGCAGCGCCTCGATCATCTGCGCGGACATCAGGGCGTTGATGACCGGACTGATGGTGTAGCTGTGCTCGTCATCGCGGGTACGTTGCAGAATCTCCGCTTTGGACAGCCTCTTGATCGCCTCGTCGACACGGTCACGCAGCATGGCCTCGTCGCGGTCGACATCGTGGGTGACGTTGGCGAAAAGCTCGTGAATATCGTCCCGGCTCACCAGCACGTGTTCGTCGTGCGCGGTTCGGGCGATCTTGGCCAAGTGCAGCGCCACGATCGATGCGTAGGTGCCCAGGGGTTCCCGTCGCAACACCCGGGCGCCGTAGGCGCTGGGGTTCTCCAGCGGTGCCGGTTCGGCGTAGGCGACCTCAAGATCGTCGAACACCCGCAGCCGCAGATCCAATTCCGAAAGGCGCGAGGCCAGCACCTTGCGGTGCTCGATCATCGAGGCCCACAGTTCAGGCTGGCCGTCCTTGCTGAGATAGCGCCGGGCCACCAAGTTCTGCAGTGCCCAGCACGCCTTGTCGGGCAGCTCGCTGGTGTCGCCGTCGAACCGCGGCCCCTTGGCCGTTCTCGGCGCGGAGGCGTCGGGTTCGACACCCGGCAGGTCGTCAAAGTTGATATTCCCCAACGGCGTTGTCGTCACAGCGTCGCCCCCTCCTCGTCAAGGGTGGCCAGCACCGGTTCACGGAACATCAACTGAGGCACCTCCATCACCCGGTCCTGTCCGTCGAGGGACCGGAACTTCACATTGACCGACTCACGATCGGCCGTGTTGTCCTGCTTGAGCGCCAGCGACCACAACACGATCACATCACCGAGATACGGCGCGTCGACATGAGAGATCATGTCCGGCAGGGAAACCGGGCCACTGGCAACAGCGCTGTTGACCGTCTCGGCCAGTGCTGCCATGTCCACCTGGGTGGCCAATGCCGAGAAACCGCTCAGATCGAGCGGCCCCGACGGCGCGTCCTGTGCGAGCACCGGTGGCGCGGTGTCCTTGATGGTGAACGAGAGGGCGCCGATGGCGGCCGCCGCCGAGCGCCCGATCGGCAGTTCCGCCCCGATCGGCGAGTCCGCCGTGGATACCTTGAGCAGCGCATGACCTGCCGCGAGTGCGTCGTTGAGCTGGCGTGCGCGGCCACGCGCCTGCTCCGTGGTGCCGGCGGCGAAGAACCTCCGAATGCGCTGCGCACAGCGCTGTTCGATGCGAGAGACCTCCGCGATCTGTTGGGAAACCAGCTTGAAGAAATTCCTCATGACTTCCCGCAGACCGGGGTCAAGGTCGGGCAACCCCTCTGCGACACAAGCGATATCGCCCCGTAGCGCAGCTCGCTGATCCGGATCTTGGATGGTCCGCGTGAATGCCGCATACGAGGCGCGTTCCCGAGAGTCGAAGAGTGCGTCGTAGTCGGCGAACATTCGGCGGGCGCGGTCGCGGAAACCGGAATCGGAATCCTCGGCGGCGTCGATGAGCCCGGCGGTGATCTCGTTCTGCATGCTGCCGTAACGCACGATGTCGGTGATCACCTGCTCCATCTGGTAGGCGATGGCGCGGGTCTCGTCCTCCAGGTCGACGATGTCCGGTTCGGGACGGTAGCCGTCGTCGATGGCGTGCAGCTGGGTCTGCAGCTCGGCGATCTGGGCTTCGATATCGGCGCGCAGACGGGCCGGGTCACCATCGAGCTGCGTGGCGACCCGCTTCAAGCCGGCGGCGATACCGGCGATCGACCCGCCAGTGGCCACGGTGTCGGCGCGGCGCAGGCGTCGGACAAATGCCAGCGCGCTGCGCGCGTCCTCGGTCAGGGAGCAGACGTTCTCGGCGTCGGGGCCGGCGCCGTCGGACGCGCGGTGCAGCCATCCGTCGCTCGCCCAGCTCTTGATGAGGGCCAATCCCGACTGCTCCCCCAGGCCGACCGCGGCCAGATCCCGGTCCAGCTTGGCCACCAGCTGCGGCTCGGAGACCTTGGCGCTGCGATCCAAATGGCGTTCCATAAGCGTGATGTACGGCGCCAGATTCTTTGCGGCCAACAGCCGTACCGCACGGGATTTCTGCACGTCATCGTTGTGCGCGAACAGCTCGTCAACTGTCAGATCATTCATCGCACACCTCCATCACATTGCTCGCGGCTTGTCCCCGGCCGTGCAGCCGTCATAGCCACTGGCCCGGAAAACCTACCGGTCTGACGCGGGCGTGGCGAATGGGCTCGCTGACATGGGACAAATGAGGCAAATGGGTTAGCTGAGATCTCAGTGGACGCCCAGCGTGCCGTCCAGGTACTGGCGGCGACAGGCCCGTCGCGCCAGTTTTCCGCTGGTGGTGCGTGGGATGGCGCCCGCGGGCAAGAGCTGCACGTCGCGAGCTTCCAGGCCGTACTCGGAGCCGATCGCGGCACGAATCGCGTCGATGGCCTCTTGGGGGTCGGCCTTGGCCGTACGGGACGCGCGCTCGGCGACGACGACCAGACCGCTGGGCACCGTGAACGCCGTCACGTATCCGCGCCGGACGATCGGCGAGGCATCGGCGACGGTGGTCTCGATGTCCTGCGGGTAGTGGCTCCTGCCGTCGAGCACGAGGTGGTCGGCGAGGCGGCCGGTGACATACAACTCGCCGTCAAGGTAGAAGCCCATGTCACCCGTGCGCAGCCAATCGCCCTGACCATCGGCCTTGACGGCATGGCCGTTCGGTTGTGGCGCGCCGAGCCGGGCATGAAAGACCCGCTCGGTGTCCTCCGGGAGCCCCCAGTATCCGCGACCAACGTTGTTGCCCTGCAACCAGATTTCGCCGACGTGACTGTCCGGAAGCTCATCGGCGGTGCCGGGGTCGACGATCACGCCATGCAGACTGCGGGCCAGCTGACCACAGGAAACGTGGATGCTGGCATTGGCCGCATCGGGAGTGGTTGACACCGCCCGGCCTTCGGCGAGCTGAGCACGATCGAGGTACACGACCGAGGGTTCGGCGTCCGGGGCGATATTCGCGATGAACAGCGTCGCCTCGGCGATGCCGTAGGACGGTTTGAAGGCCGTCGACGGTAAACCGAAGGGCGCGAAGGCCTTTTCGAAGTTTCGGATAGCGTCGATACTGACCGGTTCGGACCCGATGATCATCACCACCTGGCCCAGGTCGATGTCGGCACCGTCCTTGGGCACGCCACGTTGTGCGGTGTAGTCGTAGGCGAAGTTCGGCGCCGCGGTGATCACCCGACCTTCCTTGCATCCGTCGGAAAGCGCCGTGATCCAGCGCTGCGGGCGGCGGATGAAAGCCGTCGGCGACATCAGGGTGGAGTGGCCGCCGTAGACGGTCGGGAAGCCGATCATCGACAGACCCATGTCGTGGTACAGCGGTAACCAACTGCAGCCGTGTGTGTTTCGGTCCAGCAGATCGATGGACAGAATCATCTGTGTCAGATTCACGCCGACCGCCCGATGCGTGATTTCCACGCCCACCGGCGGGCGGGTGGCACCCGAGGTGTACTGCAGATGCGAGACGTCGTCGTCAACCAGGTGAACGTACTCAAACGTCTCCCCCGCGCCGTCGGGAATCTCGTCGATAACCAGCACGCGCGGCGCCTCCGCCCGACCGCTGAGAAAATCCTCGACGGTGGCCCGGGCGGCTGCGGTGGTCAGCACCACCGTGGGTGTGCAGTCCGTCAGCGCGGTATCCAACCGTTCGGCGTGTCCGGGAAGCTCGGGAGCGAAGAGCGGCACCGCGATGGCACCGGCCTTGATCGCCGAGAAGAAGCCGACGATGTAGTCCAGACCCTGTGGCGCCAGGATGGCCACCCGCTCGCCGCGCCTGATGTGGCGTTGCAGTTGCGCGGCGACGGCCTTGAGCCGGATGCCGAGCTGCGACCAGGTGAGCTCGACGCGGCTGCCCTCTTCTGAGGTGGTGAAGTCCAGGTACCGGTAGGCGACGGTGTCGCCGACATTCCTGATGTTCCGCTCGATGAGGGATATCAGCGTGGTGCCGGGCGGCAGCTCGATGTTTCCGTCGGCATTCAGACAATCGTCGATATCAAGCAAACCGTCACTGCGAACCACATTTTCAAGTCTAGGCGCGGCGGCGGTGGGCGCGCAGATTCTCAGAGGCTACGCGGCGACCAAAGCTCGCAGCGCTGCACGAGTATCCGCATCTGTGGCATATATGACCGTGCCGATCATTCCTCTGGTCAGCAACACCTTGTAAACATTGCGGACCAATGCATCAAATCTGATATCGCTTACCTTTTTTGAGCTCTTCATTTCTGGGTCGCGATTCGCCGCACGATTGGTCACAAAACCACCATTACGCCACACAAGATCTGGGCCGATGATTACTCCGCTCCAGTCGTATTCGAATCCCTGCGCCGTGTACACGCAACCGACTTGATCGAAACCACCATCCTCTGTGGCCCAAAGCATCGAGGGAGGCGCTGTCCCTGTTCTCCTGTCGCTCTTGTTGTTCCACGGCCGTGACCAGCCGCCAATTTGGATGTCGGGAACTAGCGTTGAGTCTTTACGTGGGTCGCTCCACGGCAGCAGTATCCGGCTGACATACGTGCCGAATACCGGTCATTGAGTTTCTGCGTCAGGAGGAATTCCATCTCTTCGGGGGTTTCGGCGATCCGCACAACGAAATTAGAGTTGTCACGCCATACGGTGGGCGGTTCCCCGGAGAGGCCCAATAGCCGCATAACCCAGCCGACGTACTCCTCGCTCCCGCCGCACCTGAACTGTTCTCCGAGATGGATGTGCTGTGTATCCAACCCGAGCGATCGTGCATGGTGTTCAATCTGGGCGACGGTGCCCATTTCGCCGGGCCGCACCACCTGGTGCTCGTCGAGCAGAAACACCGGTACTCGGGCCGCGGCAATCAGCTCTTCGACCTGGGGTCGCCCAGTTCTGTGTTCAGCGCGGGTGAACCTACTCGCAGACGTTTCGCGGATACGGTGTGCTTCATCCAAGATCAAAACATCCAGCCCGTTTCGCTCGGCATCGATGAACTGGTTGAAGTACTTGAACATCTGCCGCACCTGAGGGGCGCGTTGCCCCGTCACACGCCTTAGAGTCTGCGTAAAGGAACGGGAACCCGTGGCGTGCAGTACAGTTCGCCCTCGCCTTGACAGCTCGCCAACAAGGGAGAGCGCAATCACACTCTTCCCGCTGCCGGGCCCGCCCGTCACGATGACGACGCGTTTGTGGTCTGCGGAGCGAGAGTGCTCAACTGTGTGAAGGACCAGATCCACTGCAAGCTGCTGGTTACCGATGAGCTGAAACATTGGCCTAGAACGAACTTCTTCGGCAGCCACCCTAAGCAGTTGCTTCGAGGGTGCGACTTTCGATCGGAGAAGTGTGTCACCAGCGCTGGAACCTGCACTGGAATCAGAGAGCCTGGATCTGAGAAACTCCAACATCTCTGCGCGGTCGGCACCCGTGAACAGCCGCGACCTGATATCGCTCGGTACGAGCCGCAGGTCTGAAACCGTCGTCGGATCCATAGCATTGTGTAGATACGCCATCCCGGCTAACACCCCAGGCTGGTTATGAATAGCAATCGCGAAGTTCGCGAGATAGTCGCAGTAGCCTTTGACTTGAAGCGCAGGGTGTTGCTTAGGGCCGCCCGGCATCCCCGGAACATCGACAAGCTCGGGATTGCTCTCGAAGCGGTAGGCCGCCGTCCATTGTTTCAGTTCGACCACCACAAACGAAGGCGCACCATCAAGCGGGTTCGTACCCGCAAGTACCACATCTGCGCGTTGCGACGACAGCGGGAGCGAATATTCGACGAGGACTTCCACGTTCCCCAAACCAGCGTCGACCAAGTCCTCTGCAAATCTGGGTAGGCTACGGCGCCATGACATCTGCTCCGCCGGACTCGCTCTCCTGCCGGTTCGGTACAGCATCTGCTCTAAGAGTTGTTCAACGAGCGAGTCAGAGTTTGCCACGCGGGTAAGACGACTCGCGGTAGTACGCAACAAAGTCACGAAATGTAGTCCCCCTGGGCAGCACGAATACGGTCGTGCGGGTGGGGACATGTCCTAACGAAGGTTCAGCGGAGCGTCCGTCGGGCCGCACTGAAAGAGTACTGCTCGACGAAAAACCGACGCATCTGCGGCTCGCGAGCACCAGCACGGCACCCAACGGTTCCAAATCTACGTTTCGCAGCGACCCACTCGCACGTTGTCGGCAGAACGTCGATTTCGATGAAAGTACGTCGCGACGGGCCGCGCCGACGCCGGTCAGCGAGACATCATGAACACTCCGTTGTGCGGGCGGAGGGACTCGAACCCCCACGTTCTTTCGAACACGGGGACCTAAACCCCGCGCGCCTACCAATTTCGCCACGCCCGCAGGGCTCCGATATTACCTGGTGAGTGTCGGACCCCTCGCCAGGCGCCATGACGAGTTCCTCGGACCAAAGCGCTGACCAGGGGCGTTGGCATATTCACCGCCGTCACACGGTACCGTCAGAAGATGTCCACTACACGGCGTCGGAGACCCGCACTCATCGTGCTGGTGGGCGTCAGTGCGATCGCGTTCCTCGGGCTGGCCTACTGGCAGTTCCAGCGCTTCGAGTCGGTGACCGGTGATGGCCAGAATCTGGGCTATGCCCTGCAGTGGCCGCTGTTCGCGGTGTTCGTCATCTGGGCCTACCGTCGCTTCGTCCAGTACGAGGACGAGGGCCCGCCCCCGGCGCCTACCGATCGAGTCACCGAGATCCCCCAGGGTCTGCTGCCCGAACGTCCCGCCGCCGCGAAACCGGACCCCGCCGACCGCACACTCACCGAGTACAACGCTTACCTTGCCGCCCTGGCCGAAGAAGATAGGAAGCCCGCCCCGTGACCGAGAACGAAGCCACGCCCGACGCTCCGGTAGTCACCACTCCGGTAGAGAAGATCCGCGGCGCGCTGTGGCGCTACCGCATTCTGGCGTGGACCACCGGCGTTTGGCTTATCGCACTCTGCTGGGAGATGTGGCTCAAATATGTTGAACAGGTTGCGCATCCGCCGAGCTGGATCGGCATCGTGCACGGGTGGATCTACTTCGTGTATCTGATTTTCACCACCGACCTGGCCGTAAAGGTCCGGTGGCCCTGGCTGCGCACCATCGGCACGCTGCTGGCGGGCACCATCCCGCTGCTCGGCTTCATCGTCGAGCACTACCGCACCAAGCAGGTCAAGGAGCAGTTCGGCATCTAGGGCCGCCCCGTCTACCCGCGAAGAAAATCCGGCATGTCAGGAATATTGACATGAAGACGAGCATTGCGTACGTGTATGAACATGACGCACATAGTGGTAGCGACAACATATGGCGGTCCGGACGCGCTCGCGCTGCAGGACATCACGACGCCGAGTCCCGCCGAGGGGCAGGTCCTCATCGACGTCAAGGCCGCCGGGGTCAATCCGATCGATTGGAAGCTGTACTCGGGTGCCTTCGGTACCGACCCTGACAAACTTCCCATGCGCCTGGGACTTGAGATTTCCGGGACAGTCGCGGCGGTCGGTCCGGGCGTCGTGGGACTTAATCCGGGCGACGACGTCATCGCGGCGGGGTCGATCGGCGGGTACGCAACTCAGGTCATCACCGCCGCAGACGACGTTTTCAAGAAGCCCGCAAGTTTGTCCTTCAACGAGGCCGCCGGGTTCTTGCTGACCGGGCAGACCGCGGTCCACCTTCTGGAAGCCACCAACGTCACCGAGGGCGATACCGTCCTCATCCACGGCGCGGCCGGGGGTGTGGGGCTGCTCGCCACCCAGCTCGCGAAGGCCCGCGGCGCCACGGTGATCGCGACCGCCAGCGCGGCACGCCACGATCAGTTGCGCGGCTACGGTGCCATCCCGGTGGAATACGGTCCAGGTCTACAGGAACGGGTGAGCGCAATTGGACCCGTGGACGCCGCGCTCGATCTCGTCGGCACCGACGAGGCCGCTGACGTCTCGCTGGCCCTCGTCGCCGACAAAGACCGCATCGCCACCATTGCCGGATTCGCCCGCGCCGCAAGCGATGGCTTCAAGGCACTCGGTGGCGGCCCCGGCGCCGATCCGGGTACCGAAATCCGGCGCGCCGCCCGCCCCGAATTGATCCGTCTGGCAGGAAATGGCGAGCTGGAGGTCACCGTCGACCGTACCTACCCGTTGACCGAAGCGCGCCAGGCCCACGAATACGGCCAGACCGGTCACGCCCGCGGAAAGATCATCCTGCTGCCGTAGTCGGGACTTTTGTGTCTGCCCGCGAATGGGAGACGAGGAGCTAGGGCGCGGTCCGGCCCAGATTCACCAGGTTGCGCAGCATCGGCAGCAGCGCCGCCAGTGCGCGTCCGCGATGCGAGACCGCGTCCTTCTCCTCGGCAGTCAACTCCGCCGCGGTACGTATACCGCCGCGCGGCAGGAAGATCGGGTCGTAGCCAAAGCCGTTCTGGCCCGCCGGTATCCGCGCGATGGAGCCCTTCCAGCGGCCCTCCACGACGACTTCTTCGCCGTCCGGCGTCACCAGCGCACACGCGGACACGAAGGCCGCGCCACGACGCTCGTCGGGCACATCCGTCAATTGGGCGAGCAGCAGCGCGGTGTTGGCTGCGTCGTCTCCATGCCGCCCACTCCAGCGGGCCGACAACACTCCGGGCATCCAGTTCAGCGCATCCACCGCCAGCCCGGAATCATCGGCGACGCAGGCCAATCCGGTGTGCTTGGCCCCCTCGCGCGCCTTGATCAGCGCGTTGTCCTCAAAGCTCGCGCCCGTTTCGGGAACTTCTTCGTATTCCGGGACATCGGCCAGCGATACCAACTCGACACCCGAGATACCCGATGACTCAAGCACTCGCGACAACTCCGCAAGCTTCTTCGGATTACGGCTTGCGACAAGTATTTTCATTACCCCCGCCTACTACGAACCGAATGCCTTTTTCTGCGGCGCGTCGGGTAGCACTCCCGGGTAGGGCAACGCGAGCGCTTCCTTCTGTAACACGAACAGCTGCTCGGCGGCGCCTACCGCGGCGTCGAGCAATTTGTCCAGGGTAGATCGGGGGAAGGTGGCGCCCTCGCCGGTACCCTGCACCTCCACCAGGGTGCCGGTATCGGTGGCCACCACGTTCATGTCCACCTCGGCACGCGAATCCTCTTCGTACGGAAGGTCGACACGCACCCGGCCATCCACCACGCCGACACTCACGGCGGCGATCGCACACGACAGCGGTTCGTCATCTGCCAGCTTGCCGTGTGCCGCCAGATACGTCACCGCATCCGCGAGCGCCACGTACGCGCCGGTGATGGCGGCGGTGCGGGTACCACCGTCGGCCTGCAACACATCACAATCGATGGCAATGGTGTTCTCGCCCAAAGCCGACAAGTCGATACACGCCCGCAGCGAGCGCCCGATCAGACGGCTGATCTCCTGCGTGCGGCCGCCCACCCGCCCCTTGACCGATTCTCGGTCGCTGCGGGTGTGCGTGGAGGCCGGCAGCATCGCGTATTCGGCTGTCAGCCAGCCAAGTCCAGATCCCTTGCGCCAGCGCGGTACCCCCTCGGTGGCACTGGCGGTGCACATCACCCGCGTTTGGCCGAACTCGATGAGCACCGAACCCGCTGGATGAGAGGTGAATCCCCGGGTGATGGTCACCGGGCGCAGTTCGTCGTCTTGTCTGCCGTCTTCTCGTCTGGACACGCCATCGACCTTATCGTCTCCTCGGCGGTACCGAGTGTGAGTGGCAGCGCTACAGGTCGATGTTCTCCCCGGCGACCACGGCGTGCACCGGTCCGTCAAATGCCGACTTGGCCTCCGCGATGACATCCTCACGTGAGGTCCACGGCGGGATATGGGTCAGCAGCAGTTCCTTCACGCCCGCGCGAGCCGCGATCTGGCCCGCCTCGGTCCCCGACAGATGCAGGTCCGGCGGGCGGTGCCCCGGCATGTGCGTCCACGACGCCTCGCATAAGAACACATCGGCATCGCGCGCCAGCTCGACCACGGCGTCGCAGATGCCGGTGTCGCCGCTGTAGGCCAACACGGTGCCCGCGGTGTCCTCGATGCGCAGCCCGTACGACTCGGGCGGGTGCGCCACCCTCGTCGGTGTCACGGTCAGCGACCCGAACTGCACGGGCTCACCATCGGCCCACGGGAAGACGTCGAAGATGTCGGTGAAGTCGTCGACCTCACCCCCGATCTCGGCGGACGCGGCCCCCACCCGGACCAGAGTGTCGGCAGGCCCGTACATGATCGCCTTGCCTGTGGGCGGATTCGGGTGATACCGGCGCCACACGAACAGACCGGGCAGGTCCAAGCAGTGATCGGCGTGCAGATGCGACAGCAGGACGGAGACGGATCCGGGGTCGGCAAAACGTTGCAGAGAGCCCAAGACACCGCCACCGAAGTCGATGACCAACGGTGGCGCATCCGGTGCCGTCAGGAGGTAACCAGACGCCGGTGAATCCGGTCCGGTGACACTGCCCGAGCAGCCGAGCACGGTGACTCGCACAGCCCTAGCTTGCCACGCCTGGCAAGCGTCTCCGCACAGGGGCGCAGGGGTGTCTAACTGGAGTGCGTAATTTCGGTGTAACCCGGAACACTGCTAGCCCGAGTTTGCACTGCTGTCACAGCGGGGCCGAGGAATCGGGCCGCCAGCGCACGGAACGCGTCCGGATCACCGGTTGCTTCGAAGATACGGTTCGGAGACGCGGTGCTGGAATGCTCCGGGTGTGGCCGCAGCAGATCTCTCTCCGTCAACACCCGCAGCAGGTCCTTAGCGGTTTCCTCGGCACTGGACACCAACGTGACGTCCTCACCCATGGCCAATTGGATCAGCCCGGACAGCAACGGATAGTGGGTGCAACCCAGCACCACGGTGTCCACCTGTGCCCGCTGTAGCGGCTCCAGATAGCCCTCAGCCAACTGAAGAACCTGCCGCCCACTGGTGATGCCACGCTCGACGAAATCGACAAAACGCGGACACGCCACCGCGGTGATCTCGGTGTCGCGCGCGGCCGCGAACGCGTCCTGGTAGGCGCCCGACGCGATGGTCGCCTCGGTACCGATGACGCCGATCTTGTTGTTGTGCGTGGTGTGCACCGCCCGCCGGACCGCGGGCAGCACCACCTCGATGACGGGCACCGGCGCGTACCGTTCCCGGGCATCACGCAGGCAGGCCGCCGAGGCCGTATTGCAGGCGATCACCAGAGCTTTCACCCCGCGTCCGACGAGATCGTCACCGATGGCCAGCGCGTGCCCGCGAATTTCCGGAATGGTCAGTGGGCCGTACGGCCCGTTGCCGGTATCGCCGACATAGACGATGTCCTCATCGGGCAGCTGATCAATGATGGCGCGCGCCACCGTCAATCCGCCGACCCCCGAATCGAAAATCCCGATGGGTGCGTCGCTCACGTGGTCAACCTCGGCGGTGCTCCAGGTCCAGGTACGGCCTTTGCCTTACGTTCTCTGCCGGAGAGCCAGTAGGCCGCGAGCACGCCGGCGATGGCACCGCTGAGATGCCCCTGCCAGGACACCCCGAACTGTCCGGGCAGCACGCCCCACAGCACGCCGCCGTAGAGGACGATCACGACGACGCCGATGAGGATCTGCCCCACGCTGCGGTTGAAGAACCCGCGCACGATCACATAGGTGAGCCAGCCGAAGATCAGGCCCGATGCGCCGATGTGATTGGTCTCGTAGGGCGATCCGAGATTGCCGATGAGCCACGTACCAACTCCGCCCAGGATCCAGATGATGGCGGTGGCCAACAGGAAACGACCCACGCCCGCCGCTGCCGCCAAGAAACCCAGTACCAGCGCGGGCACGGTGTTCGCGATCAAGTGCCCCCAGTTCGCGTGCAGCAGCGGGGCGAAGAGGATGCCGTCGAGGCCGTCGGTCTCCAGGGGGCGGATACCGTTCTCGTCGAGGCGGTGCCCGGTGACCGAATCGATGCCTTCGACGACATAGAGCAGGGCGACGAACGAGACCACCAAGATTCCGCCGGTGACCCATTGCGGACGGCCGGACCGTTCGGGACGGGGGCGAGCAGAACCCGGATACCCGGATCCGCCGCCATATCCCGTCATGCCCACAGCTGCCCTTCTAGTGCGTCCTCTGCGTCATCCACGGTACCGGCGTACGCACCGGTCGACAGATACTTCCAACCCGCGTCGGCCACCACGAACGCGATGTCCGCGCGCTCCCCCGCCTTGACGGCCTTGGCCGCCATGCCCAAGGCGGCGTGCAGAATCGCGCCGGTCGAGATGCCCGCGAAGATGCCTTCCACCTGGACCAGTTCCCGGGTACGGCGGACCGCGTCAAAGGAACCCACCGAGAAGCGGGTGGTCAGTACCTCGGGGTCGTACAGCTCGGGTACGAATCCCTCGTCGATATTGCGCAGCGCGTAAACACCCTCGCCATATCGCGGTTCGGCGGCGACGATCTGGACCCCTGGCACGTTCTCGCGCAGGAATCTTCCCGTGCCCATGAGGGTGCCGGTGGTGCCGAGCCCCGCGACGAAGTGCGTGATCTCGGGCAGGTCGGCCAGGATCTCCGGGCCGGTGCCCCGATAGTGCGCATCGGCATTGGCCGGGTTGCCGTACTGGTACAGCATCACCCACGAAGGATTTTGCGCGGCAAGCTCTTTGGCCGTGGCGACGGCAGTGTTTGAGCCACCCTCGGCCGGCGAGAAGATGATGCGGGCACCGTACAGTTCGAGCAGCTGGCGCCGTTCGATGGAGGTGTTCTCCGGCATCACGCAGATCATCGTGTAGCCCTTGAGCTGCGCGGCCATCGCCATCGAAATTCCGGTGTTGCCGCTGGTGGGCTCCAGAATCGTGGCCCCCGGTTCCAGCAGCCCGTCCCGTTCGGCCTGTTCGATCATCCGCAGAGCGGGCCGGTCCTTGATGGATCCGGTCGGATTGCGGTCTTCCAGTTTGGCCCACAACCGCACGTGCGCAGAACCGTCATCACCTGAATCCCACCGAGGGGACAGTCTCTGCAATCCAACCAGCGGCGTGTTCCCGAGCGCCTGCAGCAGCGAGTCGTATCGGGTCATGCGCCGCTAGCCACCGGCCACGGCGGGCAGGATGGTGACCGAATCGCCATCGGCGATCGCGGTGTCCAGCCCACCCGAGAACCGCACATCCTCGTCGTTGACGTAGATGTTGACGAAGCGGTGCAGCTTGCCGTCATCGACGAGTCGCTCGGAGATTCCCGAATAGTTGGACTCCAGGTCCGCGATCACCGCTTGCAGCGTGGAACCCGTTGCGTTGACACGCTTCTCACCGCCGGTGTGAACCCGCAGGATGGTGGGGATCGATACTTCAATCGACATGGTGGACAGTCCTTTTCTCTAGTACTGCTCGACGATGGTGATGTCCTCTTCGGTGACCACTCCATCGATGATCCGATAGCTGCGCAGTTCATGCTGCTCGGGATCTCGGGTGGACACCAAGACGTAGTGGGCATCTGGCTCGGCGGCCAAGTTGATATCGGTGCGACTGGGATAGGCCTCTGTTGCGGTGTGGGAATGATAGATAACCACCGGCACCTCGTCGGCGTCATCCATCGCGCGCCAAACCCGAAGCTGCTCACCGGCATCAAAGCGATAAAAAGTCGGAGACCGCTCGGCGTTGATCATGGCGACGTGCCGCTCGGCGCGATCGGTGCCCTCCGGTCCCGCCAGCACCCCGCACGCCTCGTCCGGATGGTCCGCGCGGGCATGCTTGACCATGGCGTCGACCAGGTCGGCACGAATACGAAGCACTACCGGTCCTTCCTACCTTGTGGGGCCACAACGGCCACTACGAAAACGCTCCTGGCAACACGTCACGATATGCGGGTATTCCGGCCACGCTCGCGGCGCCCACCACCGCGCGCACGACGGCGCGCTCCACACAGTCGGCGGCCGCGATCCCGACCGCGGCGGTGAGGGCATCTGCATCGCCCCCGCCCGTTCCCGTCGCCAGCACGTACAACGTGTCCCCATCCATCGGGGTATGCGCGGGCCTGACGGCCCGCGCCAGCCCGTCATGGGCGGCGATGGCGACGCGACGGCACTGCGCCTTGCTCAGGGCCGCGTTCGTGGCCACCGCGCCGATCGTCGTGTTCAACGACACCGACTTGTCGGGCAGCCCTCGCAACTTCTCGACCTCGGCGGGCGGAGGCACACTCAGCTCGGACAGAATATCGGCGCTCCACGGCAGGCCTGTTGCCGGATTGATCACCAGCCCAACAGGGTTCGCGACGACCACGGTCCCGACGACTATCCCGTTGCCTAAATCCACACTGGCGGACCCCACACCACCCTTGAGAGTGCCTGCCCTGGCCCCTGCACCGGCACCCACCGACCCCCACGCAGGGGCATTGTCAGCGAGTTCTGCCGCGCGGTAACCGAATTCAGCGTCGGGCCGATTTCTCCAGGCACCTACCGGAAGATCAAAAATGACCGCACCCGGCACAATAGGCACGGTACCGCCGGGTAACGCCACTCCCCTGCCCTGTTCCTCCAGCCAGCGCATCACCCCATCGGCGGCGGCCAGGCCGTAGGCGCTCCCGCCGGTGAGCACCACGGCGTCCACCGTCGAGACCGTATTGGCGGGGTCCAGCAGATCGGATTCGCGCGTGCCCGGAGCGCCGCCGCGCACATCGACAGCACCCGTCGTCCCCGGCGGGGTCAGCACCACAGTGGTACCGGTGGCCCAGCCCGCTCCGAGACGCGCATCGGCGTCTACTCGCTGGTGATGGCCCACGAGTATTCCCGGAACGTCTGTGATCGCCCCCGAGAACTGGGTCATACCGCCGATTTCCCCATCAGGGCAAGCACCAACAGCTCCTGCATCACGGTCAGCCAGTGATAGATGTCCATGTGCCCGGCCATGGGGTCATCGATGGGCAGCTCCTGGGGTCCGTCACTATCGATTCCGAGCATTGCCCCCAGCGCCAACCGCACGTCGTTCAGCGCGGTCAGCCACGCCTGCGCGTCGGCTTCGGACAACTCGAAGCGCCCCCCGTCCGCGGGAAGTGTGCGCAACAATCGTTGCCCGGCCTCGCGTTTGGCGTCGATGATGTCCGGCTCATAGAGACTGCGTAAGGCACTGTTGAGACCGCTGACAGCCTCGATGCTGCTGGTGCCGTCCTGATCGGGCCGATGAAAGTCAGGGAGAAGCCGCCCCAGGGTGACATCGCTGGGGGCCTCGGTGTTTCCGGTACGAATACCGGTCAGCTGCGCCAGTTCGTCACTGGGCGCTGCCGATTCCCGCTCGTCCAGCATCGCCAGCATGGACGTCACCATGGACTGCACCAGTGCCGCCTCGTGCGGCTCCATTTCCGAACGCAACCGAATGCCATCGGAGGCGTTGACGCGCTTCCATTTTCGCACGAATCAGCGGCTCATCGGTCCTGCTGCAGGGTGGCCCACAGTCCCGCGGCATGTAGCTTGCTGACGTCGATCTCCATCGACTCCCGCGCACCGCAGGAGACCACGGCCTTACCCTCGTGATGGACCTGCAACATCAAATTGGTGGCCTCGGTCTCGCTGTAACCAAAAAGCTGCTGGAACACGTAGGCGACGTAGTTCATCAGGTTCACCGGGTCATCCCAAACAATGGTGACCCACGGCGACTGGGTCTGGTCGACATGTTCGACAGACCTCTCCGCAGTAGTACCTGGCAATGCTCGCGCCGGTGCGCCCATGGCCCCAGAATACCGGGACCGCTGAGTCTGTCAGCACGAAGTTCGGAGTTTCCCGCGAACGCCCGACGCCGCCGAGCGGCCATTCATACCCCGGGATATCCCGCTAACGTGGCGCACATGGCGCATCCGTCCACGTCATTGCTCACCGACAAATACGAGCTCACCATGCTCGCCGCCGCCCTTCGCGACGGCACCGCGGGCCGCCAGGCCACTTTCGAGGTGTTCGCCAGAAGACTGCCCGACGGGCGCCGATATGGGGTGGTCGCGGGCACCGGCAGGTTGCTTGAGGCGATCGGTGAATTCCGGTTCGGATCCGACGAGCTGACGTCACTGTCCACCTTTCTGGACGGCGATACCCTCGACTACCTCGCCGCCTACAGCTTCAGCGGGGATATCGACGGCTATCCCGAGGGTGAGCTTTATTTCCCAGGCTCCCCTGTGCTCACCCTGCGCGGCTCCTTCGCCGAATGCGTCATCCTGGAGACCTTGATCCTGTCGATCCTGAATCACGACAGCGCCGTCGCCTCGGCGGCCGCCCGAATGGTGTCGGCGGCCGGGGGCCGCCCGTTGATCGAGATGGGGTCACGGCGCACGCACGAGCTCGCCGCGGTGGCCTGTGCCCGCGCGGCCTATCTCGCCGGGTTCGAGTCGACATCCAATCTGGAGGCGCAACGCCGCTACGGCGTGCCCGCGCGGGGCACCGCCGCACACGCCTTCACCTTGCTGCACGCGAAGGACGGGATGAGCCCCAGCGAGGCCGAACGTGAGGCATTTCGGGCTCAGGTGGAGGCGCTCGGCGTCGGCACCACCCTGCTGGTGGATACCTACGACATCACTGCAGGGGTAGAAAACGCCATCGCCGTGGCGGGCCCCGAACTCGGCGCGGTGCGCATCGACTCGGGCGACCTGGGCATGCTGGCCCGGCAGGTTCGGGCGCAATTGGACGATTTGGGCGCACCCCGAACACGCATCGTCGTCTCCGGCGATCTCGACGAATACTCCATCGCGGCACTACGCGCCGAGCCCGTCGACAGCTATGGCGTGGGCACCTCAGTGGTGACCGGCTCGGGGGTGCCCACCGCCGGCATGGTCTACAAGCTCGTCGAAATCGATGGCATTCCGGTGGCTAAACGCAGCAGTCACAAGGAATCTCATGGTGGCCACAAATGCGCCCTGCGCATTGCCAAACCGACAGGCACCATCACCGAGGAAGTGGTGTACCGCGCGGCCACCGGCCGGCCCGCGGTCACCGAGCCGCACCGGACGTTGACCAGCGCGCTGGTACGCGGCGGCACGCCCGTCACAACCGACACCCTTGAGGACGCCAGGGAACGGGTACGCACCGGGCTACTGAGCCTGCCGTGGGAAGGCTTGGGCCTTTCCCACGGGGATCCTGCGATTGCGACCCGACTGGTGGGATAATTCGGGGCCGGAGGTCACATGGCTGCCAGAAGGCAATGGGCGGGAACCACTCCCGAGGAGCGCCGAGCGACGCGTCGGCGCGCACTGCTCGACGCGGGTATCGACGCGCTCGGCGCGGTTGACGGACCCGCGTTGACCATTCGCACCGTGTGCCGATCTTCCGGTGTATCTGAACGCAATTTCTACGAAGAGTTCAGCGACCGAGACGACTTCGTGCGTGCGGTGTACCAGGACGTACTCGAGTCCGTGATGCGCGTTGTCACCGAATTCGCCCCCGAGGGGGATGATTTGGAGACCCGCGCGGTAGAGACCTTCATCGGCGCCACTGTCGACAACCCCGTGTACGGACGCATCCTGATGGTGGCCCCGTTCACCGAACCCACCCTCGGCAGCGCCGGCTTCGCGGGCTCCATGGCCTTTGCCTCGCTCGCCGAGAAGGCACTGGTCGATGTCGATGATCCGGGACGCCGCCGGTTCCTGTCGGTATCACTCGTCGGTGCCGCCTCGGGCGCCATCATCGACTATCTGCGCGGAGATCTGGCCATCAGTCGCGACGAGCTCATCGACTACATCTCACGCATGGGCCGCCAAGTGTCGGCCATCTTCGACTGAGCACCGGCCGGGGTACCGTCGATCCGTGGGCAGGGCACTTATCGTCGTCGACGTGCAGAACGATTTCTGCGAGGGCGGATCGCTGTCCGTGCCCGGTGGCGCCGCCCTCGCCCGGGAACTGAACGGTTTGACCCAGTCCGGCGCGTACGAGGCGGTCGTGGCGACACGGGATTTCCACGTCGACCCCGGCAGCCACTTTTCCGAGGCGCCGGACTTCCAGACGAGCTGGCCGCCGCATTGCCGGGCCGACACCCCCGGCGCAGACTTTCACCCCGACCTGGACCTCGGCCCCATCGACGAGGTGTTCTCCAAAGGCGCCTATAGCGCGGCATACTCGGGGTTCGAGGGGGTTTGTGTCGACGGGACCACGCTGTCGGCGTGGCTGCGGAGCCGAGAACTGGACAGCGTTGACGTGGTGGGCATCGCCACCGACTACTGCGTCGCGGCCACCGCCCGGGACGCGGCGCGCGAGGGGCTGCACACCCGCGTGCTCACCGCGTATTGCGTTGGTATCAACCAAGAATCAGAGATTCGCGCCCTGGACGAGCTCCAGGGCGCCGGCGTCGAGGTAATCCGCTGAAGGAGAAATTGAGCGACGCATCCGTATCGGCCACCGGCCTGCTCGCCACCGCTGTCGCCGCACTCGGCGGCACCGAGCGCTCCGGGCAGCTCACCATGGCCACCGCCGTAGAGCACTCCCTGCACAGCGGCGAGCATCTGGTGGTCCAGGCCGGCACCGGCACCGGTAAATCTCTGGCGTATCTGGTGCCGGCACTCGCCCACGCCATCGAGGAATCGTCACCGGTGGTGGTCTCCACGGCAACCATCGCGCTGCAGCGTCAGCTGGTAGATCGCGATCTACCTCGTCTCGCCGAGGCGCTGACACCGGCACTGGAGCGCAAGCCCAGGTTCGCGATCCTCAAGGGCCGGGGAAATTACCTGTGCCTCAACAAATTACATAACGGTGCCGCGGCCGAGCAGGAGGCGCCAGACACGCTGTTCGAGCCCTTCGCGGCCAGCGCGCTGGGCCGCGATGTGCAGCGGCTCAACGAATGGGCGGATACCACCAAGACCGGGGACCGCGACGAACTCAAGCCGGGCGTGCCTGATCGTTCGTGGTCGCAGGTCAGCGTGTCGGCGCGCGAATGTCTCGGTGCCACCCGGTGCCCTTTCGGCACGGAGTGCTTCGCCGAGCTGGCCCGGCTCGACGCCGGCCAGTCCGACGTGGTGGTCACCAATCACGCACTACTGGCCATTGACGCCATCGCCGATATCAACATCCTGCCCGAACATGACGCGGTGATCGTCGACGAAGCTCACGACCTTGTCGACAGGGTGACAAGCGTTGCCACCCAAGAACTCTCGGCGGTCGGACTCACTGTCACCATCCGCCGGATAGGCCGCTTGGTGTCGCCCGAGACGGCGAGCCGTTTCGAAGCCAGTTCGGCGACGTTCTCGTCACTGATTCACGACAGCAGGCCCGGCACCATCGACCGCGCGGACGAGGAAACCGTCACCTACCTGACCGCGCTTCGCGATGCCGCGGCCGCGGCCCGTACCGAGATCCCCACGGGCCAGTCGACCGACCCGGCCACCGCTTCAGCACGCACGGAAGCGATTGCCGCGCTGGATGACATCGTCGACGCCGCGTCCTTGGCATTAACCTGCTGGGCCGAACCCGACATCACCGCGCGTCCCAATGTGGTGTGGTTGGATCACGAGGACAACCGGGGCTCGATACGACCGGTCCTGCGGGTCGCCCCGCTCTCGGTGGCCGGACTGCTGCGTACCCGGCTGTTCGGACAGCGCACCGTCGTCCTCACCTCCGCGACCCTGGCACTCGGCGGCAAGTTCGACGCGATGGCCGCATCCTGGGGGCTGCCGCCGCGGACCACCGATACGGATTCCACTACCGAGCCCAAGGCCACCTGGCATGGCATCGACGTCGGATCTCCGTTCCAACACGAGAAGTCGGCCATTCTCTATCTGGCGCGCCACCTTCCCGCACCCGGCCGCGACGGCGTCGGCGCGGCAACACTCGATGAGATCGAAACACTGATCCGGGCGGCAGGCGGGCGTACCTTGGGGCTGTTCTCCTCGATGCGCGCCGCCAAGGAAGCCTCCGAGGTGATGCGCACCCGACTCGACACCCCGGTGCTGTGCCAGGGCGACGACACGACCTCTATCCTCGTCGAGCAATTCAGCGCGGACGCGCGGACCTCACTGTTCGGCACCTTGTCACTGTGGCAGGGCGTCGATGTACCCGGCCCCTCGCTGTCCCTGGTACTCATTGACCGAATTCCCTTCCCCCGCCCCGACGACCCGCTTCGCGCGGCCCGGCAACGCGCGATCAGCTCACGCGGAGGCAATGGGTTCATGGCGGTGGCAGGCACCCAGGCCGCACTGCTGCTGGCGCAGGGCACCGGACGGCTACTGCGCAGTGCGCAGGACAGAGGTGTTGTCGCGGTGCTCGATTCGCGGATGGCAACGGCGGGATACGGCGGATTTCTGCGCGCGTCGCTGCCGCCGTTCTGGTCGACACACGATCTGTCGGTGGTCACCGCGGCACTGCAGCGCCTGAGGAACAAGCATGACCCGACCTATGCTGGAGGAGGTTCCCCCGCTCGGGGATGACCACGACAGGGAGACGGCCATGTCGAATCCGGCCCGGTGGTTGCGCACGCCGACGGTGATCCTGGCCTGCTGCGCCCTCGGGCTGACGGGATGCACGAATAGCGTTGACGGTCTGGCAGTTTCACAGCTCGGAAATGCGTACCAAATCGCCGGACTTCCTGTCCTCGACGGCCCTTCCGGCCTGCGCGCCAACCCCACACCGGCCCCCAGGACCGCGCGCGGCACCGATGACGGCGCGATGGACCGGCTCGCGGTCGCCGCCATCGCCGATATCGAGGACTTCTGGCGGGAGGCCTACCCCAAGACCTTCTGGGCCGCGTTCCGCCCCGTCGAATCCTTGACGTCCTGGAACAGCGACGACCACGCCGCCACGGAATTCTGTGGCCATTCCACCGGCGGCTTCGACAACGCCGGGTACTGCGTCGATCAGAACGGCCTGGGCTGGGACCGCGGCGTACTGCTGCCCAAGCTGGTGCGGATGTTCGGCCCCATGGCGGTACCGATGACGCTGGCCCACGAGTACGGGCACGCCGTCGCACACCAATCGGAGATGGTGGATTCGCGAACGCAGACATTGGTCGGCGAGCAAATGGCCGATTGTCTCGCCGGCACGTATCTGCGATGGGTGGCCCAGGACAGCTCACCGCGATTCACGCTCAGCACCGGCGACGGCCTCAACAAGGTCATCGCGGCACTCATCGCCTTCCGGGATGACCCGATCGAACTCGTTGACGCCATCGACTCGCACGGATCGGCATTCGACCGGGTATCGGCGTTCCAGCGCGGATTCGTCGACGGAGCAGGCCAATGCACCCGGATCGACATGGCCGAGATCACCCAGCGCCGCGGCGGAGTACCGGCAGACCTACCGGCCGGCCAGCCGACAGAGATGCCGGTCACCGTGGATACCTTGCGCACGCTGGCGATGGTGCTCACCTCGGTGTATCCATCGTCCACCGACACCGCGCCGCACCTCGCCCTGTCCGGAGCTGCCTGCGATGAGCCCGGCCGCCGCGTGGAATCCTCACCGGCGGTGTATTGCCCGGGTTCCAACACGGTGGCCCTGGATCTGCGGGGACTGACCGACCTAGCACGGCCCACTCATGACCAGGGCCAAATAACCGGCGATTTCACCGCGTACTCGGTGGTCATCTCGCGCTACGCGTTGGCGGTCGAAAACCAACACGGTCTACCGCTCGACAATGGGCAGAGCGCACTGCGCACCGCCTGCCTGACGGGTGTGGCATCAGCCGCCCTGGCCAAACCCACCACGCCCGGCCGGGAACCGAATCCGATGGTGCTGGGCGCGAGGGACTTCGACGAAGCCGTGTCGGGCCTGTTGACCAATGGCATGGTGGCCAGCGATGTCAACGGAACCACCATCCCCGCCGGCTTCTCCCGCATCGATGCCTTCCGTGACGGGGTGGCCGGCACCGCTGATCGCTGCCTCACCCGCTACGGCTGACCGCGCCGCTAATGCTCCAGGTCGCTGGCGGCCAACACCGCCAGACCCAATTCGCTGTCACTTGCCAGCAGTGGGTGGTGCGGCAGCACCCGTACCGTATAGCCGACAGACCCCGAGACCGGCAATGTGGTTGCGGTAGAGAACGTCTCCACCCCGCCGCCACGGCTACCGGTATGCGTCATCGGGACTATCACCGAATCGGAGAGCTTGTCGTCCAAGTCGACTCGCCCGATGACGGCCTGCACCGCCACCTCCGACGGCGCCAGCCCGGCCAGCTGTACCGAGGCGGTCAGCGTCAACGGCGATCCCAGCAGCGGCGTGTCCGGCAGGCCCGAACTATCGACCTCGGTGATGACCAGGGACGGCCATACCTGTTGCACCCGTTCCCGATAGCGCGCCAGCTCCTTGGCCGGCGTGAACGAGTCGTCCGCGCCCACGGTGGCACGCAGCGACCTGGCCGCCGGGGCGTAATAGCCGACGGTGTAGTCGCGCACCATCCTGGATGCCAACACCTTCGGCCCCAGCTTCTCCAGGGTGTGGCGAACCATCTCGACCCACCGCTGGGGCGTGCCGTGCTCGTCACGTTCGTAGAACTTGGGCGCCACCTTCTGCTCGAGCAGCTCGTAGAGTGCCGCTGCCTCCAGGTCATCACGCCGATGGTCGTCGGTGACTCCCTCGGCGGTCGGTATTTCCCAACCGTTTTCACCGTCGTACCACTCGTCCCACCAGCCGTCGCGGATGGACAGGTTGAGCCCGCCGTTCAGGGCGCTCTTCATACCCGAGGTTCCGCACGCCTCCAGCGGCCGCAACGGATTGTTCAGCCACACATCGCAACCGAAGTACAGGTATCGGGCCATCGACATGTCATAGTCCGGCAGGAAGGTGATGCGGTGCCGCACATCGGCTTGATCGGCGAATCTGACGATCTGCTGGATAAGCCCCTTGCCGCCGTCATCGGCGGGATGCGACTTGCCGGCCACGATCAGCTGCACGGGATGCTTCTCGTCGAGCAGCAACTCGCGCAGCCGGTCCGGATTGCGCAGCATCAGGGTGAGCCGCTTGTATGTCGGCACCCGGCGCGCGAAGCCGATGGTCAGTACGCCCGGATCGAAGGCGCTGTCCACCCAGCCCAATTCAGCCTCGGCAGCGCCGCGCTGCAGCCAGGACGCGCGTATCCGCCGCCGCACATCCTGGATCAGCTGCTCACGCAGCTGCGATCGAATCCACCAGATGTGCCCGGGGTCAACATCGTGAATGCGCTCCCAGCCGCTGGCATCGTCGAACGCCTCGGCGCCGACCAGTTGTTGCCCCAGTTCCAGCCATTGCGGTGCCGCCCAGGTGGGCGCGTGCACGCCGTTGGTGATCGACCCGATGGGGACCTCGGCGGCATCGAACGACGGCCACAGGCCGTTGAACATCGCCCGGCTCACCTGGCCGTGCAGCAGTGATACGCCGTTGGCGCGCTGTGCCAGACGCAGCCCCATGTGGGCCATGTTGAACGTGGAGGGATCGTCCTCCGCCCCGAGCGCGATGATGCGGTCCACCGGCACACCCGGCAGCAACGTGGAATCACCGGACTCACCGAAGTACCGGCGCACCAAGTCGACGGGGAATCGGTCGATACCCGCCGGAACCGGAGTGTGCGTGGTGAATACGGTGCTGGAGCGCACCACCGTCAGTGCTGTTTCGACATCGAGTCCGTGCTGTCCGACGTACTCCCGAATGCGCTCCAGGCCCAGGAACCCGGCGTGCCCCTCGTTGGTGTGGAACACCTCAGGTGACGGCGCATCCGGCCCAGAGGCACTAGACGAGACGTACGCGCGGATGGCGCGCACACCGCCGATCCCGGCCAGGATTTCCTGCTTGATGCGGTGATCCTGGTCGCCGCCGTACAGCCGGTCGGTGACATACCGCAGTTCTCGATCATTCTCTGCGATATCGGAATCCAAGAGCAGCAACGGAATTCGGCCCACCTGGGCAATCCAGATGCGGGCCGAGAGCACGCGATCCTGCGGCATCGGCACGGTGATCAGAATCGGGGTGCCGTCGTCGTGCGCAAGCAGCCGCAACGGCAGTCCTGCCGGGTCGATCAGCGGGTACTGCTCGGTCTGCCAACCGTCGGCGGTCAACGACTGCCGGAAGTACCCGGACCGGTAGTGCAGACCCACCGCGACGAGCGGCAGCCCCAGATCGGACGCCGCCTTCAGATGATCACCGGCCAGGATGCCCAGACCACCGGAGTAGTTGGGCAGCACCTCCGAGACACCGAACTCCATCGAGAAGTACGCGATCGCGGTGGGCAGCGCGGCACCCGCACCGCCGTCCTCTTCGACGCGCTCCTGCTGGCGCTGGTACCACATCGGCCGGCTCAGGTAATCGTGCAGATCGGCTGCCAGTGCCGCCACCCTGTCGACGAAGCCGTCGTCGGCCGCCAGCTCATCGAGCCGCTGCGCGGGCACCGATCCCATCACCGCGACCGGGTCATGGTTGGTCTGTTCCCACAGTTGCTGGTCAATGTCGGCGAAGAGATCGCGGGTGGGCTGATGCCAGGACCAGCGCAGGTTGTTGGCCAACTCGCCCAGCGCCGCCAACCGCTCCGGAAGATGGGCACGAACCGTGAATCGACGTAGGGCTTTCACCCTTCAGAACCTTACTGAGATTTCGGTGAAGCGCATGCCCTGCGGCATTTCCCCACCGACACGCCTGCTGGTGGCGGTTCCGTATCGCACGTTTCCGCCACCAGCCGGCGTGTCGAAGACGGTTCGGTACCTGCTTCTGTCCCGCGCGGCAAGGGCACGTCTACTACGGTGGACGTGGTGACCGGACGCATAGGCATCGACGATGTCGCCCCCGTGATCTCGGGTGGACGCTATCCGGCCAAGGCCGTCGTGGGCGAGGTCGTGCCGGTGGCCGCCACCGTCTGGCGGGAGGGCCATGACGCGGTCGCCGCAACCCTGGTAGTGCGCTGCCTGGGCCCCCACTACCCGCAACTCGCGGAGGGACCACTGCGCCGCATCTCGGCCCCTCGCGAAAAAGACAGAAACGCGGCGCGCGTCAAGCCGCTGCATGTTCCGATGCAGCCGGGCGGAGCTCTCGACCGATTCCACGCCAGCTTTATGCCGGACCGGGAGGGGCTGTGGACCTTCCGGGTCGACGGGTGGGGTGATCCGGTCGCAACCTGGCGCCACAACGTCGCGGCCAAGCTGGAGGCCGGCCAGGGCGCCGCCGAACTGGCCAACGATCTGGAAATCGGAGCCCGCCTTTTCGAGCGTGCGGCGGCCGGAGTGCCGCGGAAGCGCCGCCAGCCACTGCTGGACTCCGCGGAAGCGCTGCGCGGTCACGACGATCCAGCTACCCGCTTTCAGCACGCGTTGTCAGCCGAAGCCCTGGCGTTGCTCGACGAATTCCCGTTGCGTGACCTGCTCACCCGGGGAACCCAGTACGGCATCTGGGTGGACCGCAACCGCGCGCTGTACGGCGCCTGGTACGAGCTGTTCCCGCGCTCCACCGGCGGGGTCGGACCGGACGGGCGGCCCATGCACGGCACTCTCGCCACCGCTGCCGCCGACCTCGCCCGCGTGGCCGCAATGGGATTCGACGTGGTGTACCTACCACCGATTCACCCCATCGGCGAGATAAACCGCAAGGGCCGCAACAATAATCCTGTTGCCGAGCCCGGCGAGGTGGGCTCACCGTGGGCAATCGGCAGCGCCGCGGGCGGCCATGACGCGATCCACCCCGAACTCGGCACGCTCAAGGACTTCGACCGATTTGTCTCCACCGCACGCAAACTGGGCCTGGAGGTGGCGCTGGACCTGGCGTTGCAATGCGCGCCAGATCATCCCTGGGTGAGCACGCACCCCGAATGGTTCACCGAGCTCCCCGACGGGACCATCGCTTACGCCGAAAACCCCCCGAAGAAGTACCAGGACATCTACCCGCTGAACTTCGACACCGATCCCGCGGGCCTGTACACCGAGGTACTGCGCGTGGTCCAACATTGGGTAGCCCACGGCGTCAAGATCTTCCGGGTGGACAACCCCCACACCAAGCCGCCCGACTTCTGGCAATGGCTGATCAGCGAGGTCAAAGCGGCCGACCCCGACGTCCTGTTCCTTTCTGAGGCCTTCACCCGCCCGGCCCGGCTCTATGGTCTGGCGCGGCTCGGCTTCACCCAGTCGTACACCTACTTCACCTGGCGCACCGGGAAAACCGAGATCGCCGATTTTGGCAGGGAGATCGCCGCGCAGGCAGACCTGGCGCGCCCCAATCTCTTCGTGAACACCCCGGACATCCTGCACGCCAGCCTGCAATACGGCGGACCGGGCATGTTCGCCATCCGCGCCGTGCTGGCGGGGACGCTGAGCCCCACCTGGGGTGTGTACTCCGGATACGAACTCTACGAACATGTCGCGCTGCGCGAAGGCAGCGAAGAATACCTCGATTCAGAGAAGTATCAGTTGCGCCCCCGCGATTACAAGGGGGCCGCGGCGCGGGGTGAATCATTGGAGCCATTCATCACCCGCCTCAATGAAATCCGGCGCCTACACCCGGCGCTGCACCAACTGCGCAACATCACCTTCCACCATGTCGAGAACGACGCACTGCTCGCGTACTCCAAGTTCGATCCGGTGACCGGCGATGCGGTCTTGGTCGTGGTGAATCTCAATCCCTTCGGCCCCGAGGACGGCACCCTCTGGCTCGAACTGCCCGCACTCGGCCTAGATTGGCACGAAACCTTTTGGGTACGTGATGAACTCACCGGCGAGCAGTACCGCTGGGGCCAGGCCAACTACGTGCGGCTGGACCCCCTGGCCTCTTCCCGGCAAGTGGCGCACATCTTCAACCTCCCGCAGGTTCGGGAACCTGCCCGAGCGCAGCTGGTGTGCCGCCCATGAGTAAGAAAAGGGCGGTATCGCCAATCCTGGCACCGGATCCAGCCGAAATAGCCCGACTGACGGCGGGCACCCATCACAACCCGCACTCGATCCTGGGCGCGCATGAGTACCCCGGCTCGGGCCGCAAGGGGCACACCGTTATTCGCGCGTTCAAACCGGGCGCCAGTGCCGTCGCCGCCGTGGTGGGTGAGGCACTGCATCCGATGGCCGATCTCGGATCGGGACTGTTCGCCGTGGCGCTGCCCTTTCTGGACCTCCTGGACTACCGCCTCGACATCGACTACGGCGATACCGCGCTCGTCACCGCCGACGCCTACCGATTCCTGCCCACCCTCGGCGAAGTAGACCTGCACCTGTTCAACGAGGGCCGCCACGAACGACTCTGGGAGATCTTGGGCGCGCACCCGCGCTCATTCGTCACCGCCGACGGCGAGGTCAGCGGCATATCGTTTGCGGTCTGGGCACCCAATGCGCGCGGCGTCTCGGTGATCGGCGATTTCAACGGGTGGAACGGAAATGACGCCCCCATGCGCACCCTGGGCTCGTCAGGAGTCTGGGAGTTGTTCTGGCCGGGCATGACGCTCGGCGCGCTGTACAAGTTTCGCGTGCATGGCGCCGACGGATCGGTGACCGATCGCGCCGACCCGTTCGCATTCGCCACCGAGCTGCCACCGGCCACCGCGTCGCGGGTCACCGCCTCCTCGTACTCCTGGGAAGACGGCGAATGGATGGCGCGGCGCGCCTCCCGCAACCCGGTGTTCGAGCCGATGAGTACCTACGAAGTACATCTGGCATCGTGGCGCCCCGGACTCAACTACCGCGAGCTGGCCAAGGAGCTCACCGAATACATACTGGCACAGGGGTTTACCCACGTCGAGCTGCTACCGGTGGCCGAACATCCCTTCGGCGGATCCTGGGGTTACCAGGTGACCTCGTACTACGCCCCCACCGCACGGCTCGGCACCCCCGACGAGTTCCGGTACCTGGTCGATGCCCTGCACCGGGCCGGCATCGGCGTGCTCGTCGACTGGGTCCCCGCCCACTTCCCCAAGGACGCATGGGCACTGGCCCGCTTTGATGGAACCCCTCTGTACGAACACGCCGATCCGCACCGTGCCGAACAGCTGGATTGGGGCACATACGTTTTCGACTTCGGGCGCCCCGAGGTCCGCAACTTCCTCGTCGCCAATGCCCTGTTCTGGCTCGACCAGTTCCACATCGATGGGCTGCGTGTCGACGCCGTCGCGTCAATGCTCTACCTGGACTACTCGCGTCCCGCGGGCGGCTGGACGCCGAACATCCATGGCGGCCGCGAGAACCTGGAAGCCGTCCAGTTCCTGCAAGAGATGAACGCCACGGTGCACAAGCTGCATCCCGGGATCGTCACGGTGGCGGAGGAATCCACCTCCTGGCCCGGGGTGACACGGGCGACCAGCCTTGGCGGACTTGGCTTCTCCATGAAGTGGAACATGGGCTGGATGCACGACACCCTGGGCTACCTGGGGCGCGACCCCATCCACCGCAGCTTCCACCACCACGAGATGACCTTCTCGATGTTGTACGCGTTCAGCGAGAACTTCGTGCTACCCATCAGCCATGACGAGGTGGTGCACGGCAAGGGCACCCTGTGGACCCGGATCCCCGGTGACGACCACGCCAAAGCCGCCGGACTGCGCTGCCTGTTGGCATACATGTGGGCGCACCCCGGCAAGCAACTGTTGTTCATGGGACAGGAATTCGGCCAACGTGCCGAATGGTCCGACGAGCGCGGCGTCGACTGGTTCCAGCTGGGCGAAGACGGGTACTCGCCGGGAATCGCGGCGCTGACCGCCGACCTGAACCTGGCATACCGGCAGCGGCGCGCCCTCTGGTCGCAAGACACCGCGCCCCAAGGGTATTCGTGGATCGACGCCAACGACTCGGCCAACAACGTGCTGAGCTTCCTGCGGTTCGGGGACGACGGCTCGGTGCTGGCATGCATCTTCAATTTCGCCGGCGTCGAGCACAGCAGCTACCGCGTCGGCCTGCCCCTCACCGGCCGCTGGCGCGAGGTCATCAATACCGATGCGCTGCAATATCGCGGCAGCGGTGTCGGGAACCTCGGCGAGGTCATCGCGTCGGCGAACCCGTGGCACGGCCGTCCCGCCTCCGCCACGCTGGCGCTGCCGCCCGCCGCGGCCATCTGGCTTGAACCCGTCTCTGAGCATCTGTAGAAAACATTAGGATGCGCTAGACGCAGGTTCGCGTAGTCAAAAGGGGTGGCTCGATGTCCAAACGCTGGATGGCACTGCTGGTGGGGTTGGTACTGGTCATCACCTCGTGTGGCCGCCCGCTCGGCGGGCAAGCCCAGTCGATCTACGCCGACCCGCTACGCGTTGCCGGCATGCCGGCTGTCGACGGCCCGTCGGGCATGAAACCCGGAGTGCAGGTTCCCAAGCGCAAGATCGAGAACACCGACAACGGCGAGATCGACGATTACGTCAAGGTCTCTCTCGCCGATATCGAGGATTTCTGGACGCAGTTCTACGGTGACTCGTTCGCGAACTTCCGCCCCGTGTCCCGGCTCATCTCCGCCGACTCACGCAAGAACAACGACAACCTGGAGTTCTGCAAGGGCAACCTGACCGACTTCGTCAATGCCGCGTTCTGCCCGCTGGACAACTCGTTCGCCTGGGATCGCGGTCAACTGTTTCCCTTCCTGCGCAAGCAGATGGGCGATATGGCCATGAACACCGTGATGGCCCACGAGTACGGCCATTCGATCCAATTCCATGCCCAGCTCATCAATCCGATCAACGATCCAAAGATGAGCAAGGACCAGATCGAGTACCTGTTAGACCTGAATCAAGAGCAACAGGCCGATTGCTTCGCGGGGGCCTATCTGCGCTGGGTCACACAGGGCGACTCGCCGCGGTTCACGCTCAACACCGCCGACGGGCTCAACAAGGTGATGGCCGCGATGATCGCGATCCGCGACAACGACACCAGCAAGAAATGGGCCATCCACGGTTCGGCGTTCGAGCGGGTGTCGGCTTTCCAGTTCGGATTCACCGACGGTCCCATGGCCTGCAAGCGCATCGATTCCCAGGAGATCATCAAGCGCCGCGGCGAGCTCCCCCGCGGCCTCGGCGTGGGCCCCAACGGCGACAACTGGCCCATCAATCCGGACACTATCGGCGCGGTGCTGTCCGCCGCGTCGCAGGTGTTTCCCATGGACAACCCGCCCAAGACGGTCTACGGCGACGGAAAATGCTCCGACGGCTCGGGCACGGCACCCGCCTCGTTCTGCCCCAAGGACAACACCATCGCGCTGGACCCCCAGGCGCTGCAGAAGATGGCGAAGCCCGTCACCGACCGCGCACTGTTCTCCGCGCAGGTGAACGGCGACTACTCGGCGTTCAGCGTGATCGTCTCGCGCTACGCGCTGGCAGCCGAGAAAGCCGCCGGACTGGAGACCGAGGGCATCCTGACCGGACTACGCACCGCGTGTCTGACGGGGTACTTCACTTCCCGTGCCGCGGGTAAGGGCATCGTGACACCACGCGCGCCGGTCATTCTCTCCGGCGGTGATCTCGATGAGGCGGTCTCCGAATTGCTTTCCAGCGGTAGGGCTTCCAGCGATGTGAAGGGCCAAACCGCACCGGCCGGATTCTCCCGCATCGACGCGTACCGGATCGGCGTGCTCGGCAACGATCAGACCTGCGCCAAGCGCTTCCCCTAGCCGGATCCGCGCGAGCGGGACACAGCGGAGGTCAGAACAGCGCGTTGGCGAGCTTGCGGCGTCCCGCGATCACCGCGGGATCGGCGGGATCGAACAGCTCGAACAACTCCAACAGGCGGGCACGCACCGCGGCCCGCTCGTCGTCGCTGGTACGGCGAACCAGCGCGACCAATCTGTCGAAAGCTGAATCCGGCTGCTGGGATAGCACTTCCACATCGGCGGCGGCCAAACCGGCCTCAACATCGCCCGGCGCGGCATTGGCGGCGAGCACCGCATCCTGACGCTGCGCCGTCGCCCGGATGAGGAAAGCGATCTGGCGTACTGACGCGGTCGCCTCGATCGCCACCGCACCGGTGGCGCCGTCGTCGAGCAAGCCTTGGTAGGCGGCGCGAGCGGCCTCGAAATCTCCCGAATCCAGCGCGTCACGCGCGGCCGCCAGCGCGGGGTCGGTGTTGTCTTCGGACTCCTCGCCATCCTCGTCATCCGATACCGGTGCGTCGGGCAGCTTCCCTGCCACCGCGTCGAGAATCGAATCGAGCCAGCGCCGCAGCTGGTCGGCCGGCTGCGGCCCGGCGAAGCTGGTGATGGGCCGCCCAGCGGCAACTGCCACCACAGTCGGCACTGCCTGTACGCCGAAGACCTGCGCGATCTGCGGGTTGGTATCGACGTTGACCCGTGCGAGTGCCCACTTGCCGCGGTCCTCGGCCACCAGGTCATCCAGTGTCGCGGCAAGTGTCGCCGAGGCATCGCTACGCGGCGATCCCAAGAGCACAATGACGGGCACGCGATTGGACTGCGCCAGCACTTCGGCCTCGAGGTTGGCCTCGGTTACTTCAACAGTCCATTCACCGCCCGCCGCGGGCTCGCGAGACGCCGCAGGCTCCTGCGCGCGCTGCTTGAGGGCAGACAGGTCGACGGCTCCGGACATGGCCGCAGCCATCGCGGGACGTGGTCGGGTCACGCCCTCCAGTCTGTCACGGCGCGCGGGCCGCGCACTACGGTGCCGTGTCGCCTGCCGCCGCAGCACCCCCGAGTGGCAATTTACCCGTCTTATCAGCCCATATGACAAAGATCACACTGCACAATGGGGCAACGCCAGCTAACAGCGCGAGCAACCAGGTGAGTGGCTTCCAGCGATATTCGCGTCCTGCCAGGAACCCCACCACCAGATACGCGATGAAGATGACGCCGTGGATCCAGCCGAAAACCTTCACGCCGATCTCATTGCCGGGGTCCGGTACGTACTTGAAGAACATTCCGGTGAGCAGACCTGCCCAGCTGACGGCCTCGAGCAACGCGACGGTACGGAACCTGCTCGCAGTGCTGCGCAGGTCGAAAAGCTGTGTCATGCCCTCAGTCTGCCCGATGCGGTGTCCAACACCGCATCGGACCTACTACAACACGTCGTAAATCACACCCGGACGATGAGGGCATCACCCTGACCGCCGCCGCCGCACAGCGCCGCCACCCCGATGCCACCGCCGCGGCGCTTGAGCTCCTGCGCCAGATGCAGCGTGATCCGGGCACCTGACATGCCGATCGGGTGACCGATCGCGATCGCACCACCGTTGACATTGACCTTCGCCGGATCGATACCCAAGTCCTTGATCGATGCCAGCCCCACCAGGGCGAAGGCCTCGTTGATCTCGACCAGGTCGAGCTGCTCGGGAGAAATCCCCTCCCGCTCACAGGCCTTCCGAATGGCGTTGGCGGGCTGCAGTTGCAGACTGGAATCGGGGCCGGCGACAACACCGTGTGCGCCGATTTCGGCGAGCCACTCCAGGCCCTCGCGCTCCGCGCGCTCCTTGCTCATCACCACCACGGCGCACGCACCATCGGAGATGGGCGACGACGATCCCGCGGTGATGGTGCCGTCCTTGCTGAAGGCCGGACGCAGCCCGGCCAACGAGGCCGCCGTGGTGTCGGCGCGGATGCCCTCATCCTCGGAGAACTCGATCGGGTCGCCCTTGCGCTGCGGGATCTGTACCGAGACCACCTCATCGGCAAAGGCGCCGTCCTTCCACCCGCGGGCCGCGTTCTGGTGCGAACGTGCCGCGAACTCGTCCTGCTCCTCGCGGGTGAACGTGGCCGAGCCTTCCTCGGCATTGCGCTGCTCGGTGAGCAGGCCCATCGCCTGGTCGGTGAAGGCGTCATGCAGGCCGTCGAAAGCCATGTGATCGATGAGCGTCACGTCGCCGTACTTGAATCCGGCACGGCTCTTGGGCAGCAGATGCGGGGCATTGGTCATGGATTCCTGCCCACCGGCGACCACCACCTCAAACTCACCGGCCCGAATCAGCTGATCAGCCAGGGCGATGGCATCGACACCGGACAGGCACACCTTGTTGATGGTGAGTGCCGGAACATCCATACCAATGCCGCCGGCAACAGCGGCCTGGCGCGCGGGCATCTGGCCCGCACCCGCGGTGAGGACCTGACCCATGATCACGTAATCCACGGCCTCCGGGGCCACCCCGGCCTTCGCCAGCGCGCCGGCGATAGCGATACCACCGAGTTGAGCACCGGAGAAGTCCTTCAAAGATCCCTGGAACCGGCCAACCGGCGTACGCGCTCCAGCAACTATTACGGACCTATTTGTCGGGGCCATGGGAGTCCTTCCGTAACTTTCTTGATTGGACGCCGTTTTCTGGAACGGGTTACCGTTGCGTTATGACGACTTCGTCTCCTCTTGATGTACCCGCGATCTTATCGACCGGGTTGGTGACCGCCATCGACCACGTCGGCATCGCCGTGCCCGACCTCGACGCGGCAATCGAGTGGTACCACGAGCACCTGGGCATGATCCTGGTGCACGAGGAGATCAACGAGGGTCAGGGTGTCCGCGAGGCCATGCTGTCCTTCCCCGGAGCCGAGCCCGGCAGCGCCCAGATTCAGCTGATGTCTCCGCTCCACGCGGCCTCTCCCATCGGCAAGTTCCTGGACACCAAGGGACCGGGCCTGCAGCAGCTGGCCTACCGGGTCACCGATATCGACGCACTGACAGATCAGCTGCGTGCCGCGGGTGTTCGGGTGCTCTACGACGAACCGCGCGTCGGCACCGCTAACTCACGCATCAACTTCTTGCATCCCAAGGACACCGGCGGCGTGCTCATCGAGCTGGTGCAGCAGACGGAGTCGCACTAGCTCCACCTGCGCGTCGGACTTCGGTTCGCGCGGTTGGTCCAGCACGGAGTGTGCCAGTGCCGCCGGTCATCCATACCATCGTCGGGGCCACTCGTGGCGGGCCACACCACCACGTGGGCTACCCCCATGGCGATCTCGTGATCGCATCCCGGGCAGCGGTACACCTTGATGGCTCGTGCTCCCGCGATGCGGCGCACGTGATAGTCGAAACCATCGGTGCCCTGCTCGATCCGATCGCCGCCGATCGACAGCGCCGCCGGGATCTCGCGGCGTGGCGGCTGACGCCGCTTCCCATGACGGACCATGTCAGAACAAACGGAACTCGTCCGAGTCCATTCCCCGCATTGCGTCGTAATCCAGTGTGAGGCATCGAATTCCGCGATCCTCGGCGAGCGTGCGTGCCTGCGGCTTGATCTGTTGCGCAGCGAACACGCCCGCTACCGGCGCGAGCGTGGTGTCGCGGTTCAGCAGCTCGAGATAACGGGTCAGCTGCTCGACACCATCGATCTCGCCGCGGCGCTTGATCTCCACCGCCACCGTCGCACCATCGGCGTCGCGGCACAGCAGATCGACCGGGCCGATCGGCGTCATGTACTCGCGGCGCACCAGGGTGTATCCCTCGCCGAGCAGCGCGACATGCTCGGCGAGCAACTCCTGCAGATGCGCCTCCACACCGTCCTTGACCAGTCCCGGGTCCACCCCGAGTTCATGCGCGGAGTCGTGCTCGATGTTCTCGATGGTGATCCGCAGCTGCTCCCCTGCTTTGTTCTCCACCACCCAGACAGTCGACGCGCCGGACTCCGTGGTGTCGTCGCCGCCGTCGCTCTCGGTTTCGGTGAGCCAGCACGGTGGGCTCATCCAGTTCAGCGGCTTGTACGCACGGTCATCGGCATGCACGCTCACCGAACCGTCGGCCTTGATGAGCAAGAGCCGCTTGGCCGATGGGAGGTGGGCGGTCAGCCTGCCGACATAATTAACGGTGCACTGAGCTACGACGAGACGCACCGGCCCACTGTATAGGGCGTTAGGCTGGCGACAACTATGGCAAACGAGTCGATTCGCGCAGTGTCGCGGCGAGTGGGCGCGGCACTGGCTGCTGTCACCGGGCAGACCGGTCGACTTGAGGCCGGTGCCGGCTATGGTTCCTGGCTGCTCGGCCGATATGACGAGAGCACCCTCATTCAGAGGATCCGCATCCAACTGATCCTCACGGTGTTCGTGGTGGCCGCGAACCTCATCGGCATCGGAGTCGTCCTGCTCTTGGTGATCGTGGCGATCCCGGATCCCAACGTGTTCGATGCCCCAATTTGGCTCAACTTCATCGTGGTGCCGGTGTATGTCTCCCTGGCAATCCTGATCGGGGCGATTTGGGGCACGCGGCGGATTTTCAAGGCGGTGCGCTGGGCGATCGATGAGCGCACACCGACAAAGGCCGACCAGCGCAACACCTTTGCGGTGCCGCGGCGGCTCACCGTCGTCGAGGCAGTCTTGTGGGCTGGGGGTACCGCCCTCTTCACCACGCTCTACGGGCTGCAGAATCCGCTCTACATCCCGAAGATCTTCTTCGCCGTCGGCTTCAGCGGGGTCGTCGTCTGTGCCGCCAACTACCTTTTCACCGAGTTCGCGATGCGGCCGGTGGCCGCCCGCGCCCTGGAGGCGGGGGCCCGTAAGCGCCGGCTCGCGTCCGGGATCATGGTGCGCACGGTGCTGGCATGGACGCTGGGGTCGGGGGTTCCGGCCGCGGGCATCATGCTCACCGCGTTCGGCTCACTGATCTTCGGCAACTTCACCATCGATCAGCTCGCGGTCGCGGTCATCATTCTTTCGTCGTTCCCGGTTGTATTCGGCCTCATCCTGATCTGGATCGCATCGTGGATGACCTCCACCCCGGTCAAAGAGGTGCAGGCCGCGCTCAAGCGTGTCGAGCAGAACGACCTGGATGTGAACCTCGTCGTGTACGACGGCACCGAATTGGGTGAGCTGCAGGCGGGTTTCAACACCATGGTCGAGGGCCTGCGTGAACGCGAGCGGGTGCGGGACCTTTTCGGTAAGCACGTGGGTCGCGAGGTGGCCGCGGCCGCCGAACTGCAGCAGCCCGAACTCGGCGGCGAAGAGCGCCATGTCGCAGTGCTTTTCGCCGACATCGTAGGTTCCACACGCCTCGCCGCCACACGGCCCGCCGTAGAGGTGGTGGCCCTACTGAACCGCTTTTTCGCTGTCGTCGTCGAGGAAATCGACCGCTTCGAGGGCATGGTCAACAAATTCGAGGGAGATGCCACCCTCGCGGTGTTCGGCGCACCCGTCCGCCAAGATCGCCCCGAAAGCCAGGCCCTGGCCGCCGCACGTGCCATCGCCCGCCGGCTCCGTACCGAGGTGCCCGAATGTCAGGCCGGTATCGGAGTCGCCTCCGGACAGGCGGTAGCCGGAAACATCGGGGCCCACGACCGATTCGAGTACACCGTGATCGGTGATCCGGTCAACGAGGCAGCCAGACTCTGCGAGCTCTCCAAGACGGTGCCGGGGCATTTGGTCGCGTCCCTCGATACCGTGTTGCGCGCACACCATCGCGAAGCACTGCATTGGCGCTCGGGCGATACGGTCACGCTGCGCGGTCGCACCGAGCCGACCGACCTTGCCGTTCCGGTGGCCTGACGACGATCAGTCGGACTGCTTCCACCACGCCTCGACGTACAACACCATCGCCACCACCAGGGCGATCAGCACCCACAGCACCAGTGCCTGATCTATCCAGGCACCCGGCGGCGGTGCACCGGGCAGGATATTGCGCAGCGGCACGATCGCGAACAACATCGTGCCGAACCACGTGGTCAGCGGCGGGTGGAATTTCTTGACACCCCGTACGGTCTCGATCGCCACGATCAGGGCCATCGTCGGCAGCGTGATCAAGACCAGACAGATACCGACATCGAACGCCAAGGTGCCACGCGCCCGCACCAATCTGATCGCTGTTTGATCGCCCTTGCCCGCAGGGGCCGGTGATGTCGCCGTCGATACGCGCCAACCACCCAAGCTGCCGATGACCTCAATCCGCGCGGGGACCGGACGGCGTCCCTCACCGTTACCCACCATGACTTCCGCACGCAGATTTCCGGTCGAGTACTCATCGAATGGCCATGATTGGGCATCGCCGGTGGCAATCAGCGTGTCGTCCATGGCCGCGGGCAGTGTGCCGCGAGGAAAGTACCGTTCCCCATAATCCAGCGACGACACCAATCGGACCGACATGTCCGCACTCAACAGACCGAAGCCGTCGAGGGCTGTCTTCGCGGGCAGTACCACCACCTCGGCATCCAGCCGATTGTTCACCGTGCGTAGGTCCTGCAAGTCGATGACCACCACGGTCTCATTGTCACGAGACAGATCCAGATCGGCCGACGCCGGCCCCGAGTGGTGATCCAATAGCCGATAGATAGCCAGAAAACCCACGTAGATGACCAGGACGAGGATGACTGCACCCACTGTGGTCGCCGTGGGTTTGAGCTTGAAGCGTCGCGTGAACACGTGCTCTGGCCCCTATCTCTGCCGTGGCCTGGTTTGTGGAATTTAGCATTTGGGGTATGAAAATGCCCCCCAGTTTCCTGGGGGGCATTTCCAATGTGTGTTCGGCGGTGTCCTACTCTTCCGTTCCGTGTCGAGAACAGTACCATCGGCGCTGAGAGGCTTAGCTTCCGGGTTCGGGATGGGACCGGGCGTTTCCCTCTCGCTGTGGCCGCCGTAACTCTTTCGTGTGTTTAGTACACACAAGTTATCTGGTGGTGGAGTGTGGTTATCCAATTGCTCGGATAACTCCAATAGTGGTTGCAAGCTATTTATTAGTAAGTTTTCGGTCGATTAGTGCCAGTTCCCTGAACGTATTACTACGCTTACAGGTCTGGCCTATTGAACCCATAGTCTGTGGGTGACCTTATCCCTCTAAAAGGGTAAGAAACCTGGTCTTGGAATAGGTTTCCCGCTTAGATGCTTTCAGCGGTTATCCTGTCCGAACGTAGCTATCCAGCCGTGCTCCTGGTGGAACAACTGGTACACCAGAGGTTCGTCCGTCCCGGTCCTCTCGTACTAGGGACAGGTTTCCTCAAGTTTCTGACGCGCGCGGCGGATAGAGACCGAACTGTCTCACGACGTTCTAAACCCAGCTCGCGTGCCGCTTTAATGGGCGAACAGCCCAACCCTTGGGACCTGCTCCAGCCCCAGGATGCGACGAGCCGACATCGAGGTGCCAAACCATCCCGTCGATATGGACTCTTGGGGAAGATCAGCCTGTTATCCCCGGGGTACCTTTTATCCGTTGAGCGACACCCCTTCCACTCAGAGGTGCCGGATCACTAGTCCCGACTTTCGTCCCTGCTCGACTTGTAAGTCTCGCAGTCAAGCTCCCTTGTGCACTTGCACTCAACACCTGATTGCCGTCCAGGTTGAGGGAACCTTTGGGCGCCTCCGTTACATTTTGGGAGGCAACCGCCCCAGTTAAACTACCCACCAGGCACTGTCCCTGGACCGGATATACGGTCCGAGGTTAGAGGTTCAATACGATCAGAGTGGTATTTCAACGATGACTCCACAAACACTGGCGTGCCTGCTTCACAGTCTCCCACCTATCCTACACAAACCGAACCAAACGCCAATACCAAGCTATAGTGAAGGTCCCGGGGTCTTTTCGTCCTGCCGCGCGTAACGAGCATCTTTACTCGTAGTGCAATTTCGCCGAGTCTATGGTTGAGACAGTTGAGAAGTCGTTACGCCATTCGTGCAGGTCGGAACTTACCCGACAAGGAATTTCGCTACCTTAGGATGGTTATAGTTACCACCGCCGTTTACTGGGGCTTAAATTCTCCGCTTCACCCAAGGGTTAACGGGTCCTCTTAACCTTCCAGCACCGGGCAGGCGTCAGTCCGTATACATCGTCTTGCGACTTCGCACGGACCTGTGTTTTTAGTAAACAGTCGCTTCTCACTGGTCTCTGCGACCCCGATCAGCTCACGGAGCAAGTCCGGTCACCAAGCGAGGTCCCCCTTCTCCCGAAGTTACGGGGGTATTTTGCCGAGTTCCTTAACCATAGTTATCTCGTACGCCTTAGTATTCTCTACCTGACCACCTGTGTTGGTTTGGGGTACGGGCCGTGTGTGAACTCACTAGAGGCTTTTCTTGGCAGCATAGGATCACTGAATTCGCCTCAATCGGCTATGCGTCACCTCTCAGACATATGACACCCGGATTTGCCTAGATGTCGTCCTACGGGCTTGCTCCGGTAAACCACTAACCGGTACAGCTACCTTCCTGCGTCACCCCATCGCTTGACTACTACCACCGAAGGTCCCACGCAGCGGGTTCACGTCGCACTCCGAAGAGATTGATCTAGAACCTTTTGGGTGGTTAGTACCGATGATTCATCATGGGCGCGCACACACGGGTACGGGAATATCAACCCGTTGTCCATCGACTACGCCTGTCGGCCTCGCCTTAGGTCCCGACTTACCCTGGGAGGACTAGCCTGGCCCAGGAACCCTTGGTCATTCGGCGGGCAAGTTTCTCACTTGCCTGTCGCTACTCATGCCTGCATTCTCACTCCCGCACCCTCCACTGCTGGATTACTCCGCAGCTTCGCTGGGTGCAGGACGCTCCCCTACCCATCCATGCCACTGCCCCGAAGGGAATGTATTGCATGAATGCCGCGGCTTCGGCGGTGTACTTGAGCCCCGCTACATTGTCGGCGCACAATCACTTGACCAGTGAGCTATTACGCACTCTTTCAAGGGTGGCTGCTTCTAAGCCAACCTCCTGGTTGTCTTCGCGACTGCACATCCTTTTCCACTTAGTACACGCTTAGGGGCCTTAGCCGGCGATCTGGGCTGTTTCCCTCTCGACGTACGGAGCTTCTCCCCCGCCGTCTCACTGCCGCGCTCTCACTTATTGGCATTCGGAGTTTGGCTGACGTCAGTAACCTAGTAGGGCCCATCGGCCATCCAGTAGCTCTACCTCCAACAAGAAACACGCGACGCTGCACCTAAATGCATTTCGGGGAGAACCAGCTATCACGGAGTTTGATTGGCCTTTCACCCCTACCCACAGCTCATCCCCTCAGTCTTCAACCTAAGTGGGTTCGGGCCTCCACGGCGTCTTACCGCCGCTTCACCCTGGCCATGGGTAGATCACTCCGCTTCGGGTCCAGAACACGCCACTACGGGCGCCCTATTCAGACTCGCTTTCGCTACGGCTACCCCACACGGGTTAACCTCGCGACGTGTCCCTGACTCGCAGGCTCATTCTTCAAAAGGCACGCCATCACCCCACAAGGAGGCTTTGACGGATTGTAGGCACATGGTTTCAGGTACTATTTCACTCCCCTCCCGGGGTACTTTTCACCATTCCCTCACGGTACTAATCCGCTATCGGTCACTAGAGAGTATTTAGGCTTACCGGGTGGTCCCGGCAGATTCACAGCAGATTCCACGAGCCCGCTGCTACTCGGGATGAAGTACGAGACAGGTGTCGGATTTTCGCGTACCGGACTCTCACCGTCTGCGGCGGGCCGTCCCAGACCACTTCCGCTAATCACAACACTTTTTTACTGTCCGCCGGCCTGGTAGAACCGGCAAGTACAACTCCCACAACCCCGCACACACAACCCCTACCAGGTATCACATGCATACGGTTTAGCCATCTTCCGCTTTCGCTCGCCACTACTCACGGAATCACGGTTGTTTTCTCTTCCTACGGGTACTGAGATGTTTCACTTCCCCGCGTTTCCTCCCACAACCTATATATTCAGCAGTGGGTAACACGACATCACTCGTGCTGGGTTTCCCCATTCGGACATCCTCGGATCAAAGCTCGGTTGGCAGCTCCCCGAGGCTTATCGCAGCCTCCTACGTCCTTCTTCGGCTTCTAGTGCCAAGGCATTCACCATGCGCCCTTAAGAACTTAGCTAATAAAATTGCAAAAACCAGCCCCACCCGAAAAATCGAGCGAGGCTTGTTTAGATGCTCGCAACCACTATTCAGAAGTCAAAGTCCACACCCCACCACCAAGCAGGGCGACAACACAATGTGTTGCCTCAGGACCCAACAGTGTGCCAGCATTCCAATTCTTTTGACAGTCCGACGTCTTGCCGACTACCCATCCACCTCGATAACGAGAGCGGACAGGATTTATAAAACATATTCACCAAGCAGGAAACCACTACAGAAACCCGCTTTATGTTCCCACGCTCATTCGGCGGGGAAATGGTGCTCCTTAGAAAGGAGGTGATCCAGCCGCACCTTCCGGTACGGCTACCTTGTTACGACTTCGTCCCAATCGCCGATCCCACCTTCGACAGCTCCCTCCACAAGGGTTAGGCCACTGGCTTCGGGTGTTACCGACTTTCATGACGTGACGGGCGGTGTGTACAAGGCCCGGGAACGTATTCACCGCAGCGTTGCTGATCTGCGATTACTAGCGACTCCGACTTCATGGGGTCGAGTTGCAGACCCCAATCCGAACTGAGACCAGCTTTAAGGGATTCGCTCCACCTTACGGCTTCGCAGCCCTCTGTACTGGCCATTGTAGCATGTGTGAAGCCCTGGACATAAGGGGCATGATGACTTGACGTCATCCCCACCTTCCTCCGAGTTGACCCCGGCAGTCTCCTACGAGTCCCCGGCATTACCCGCTGGCAACATAGGACAAGGGTTGCGCTCGTTGCGGGACTTAACCCAACATCTCACGACACGAGCTGACGACAGCCATGCACCACCTGCACACAGGCCACAAGGGAATACCTATCTCTAGATACGTCCTGTGCATGTCAAACCCAGGTAAGGTTCTTCGCGTTGCATCGAATTAATCCACATGCTCCGCCGCTTGTGCGGGCCCCCGTCAATTCCTTTGAGTTTTAGTCTTGCGACCGTACTCCCCAGGCGGGGTACTTAATGCGTTAGCTACGGCACGGATCCCAAGGAAGGAAACCCACACCTAGTACCCACCGTTTACGGCGTGGACTACCAGGGTATCTAATCCTGTTCGCTACCCACGCTTTCGCTCCTCAGCGTCAGTTACTGCCCAGAGACCCGCCTTCGCCACCGGTGTTCCTCCTGATATCTGCGCATTCCACCGCTACACCAGGAATTCCAGTCTCCCCTGCAGTACTCTAGTCTGCCCGTATCGCCCGCACGCCCACAGTTAAGCTGTGAGTTTTCACGAACAACGCGACAAACCACCTACGAGCTCTTTACGCCCAGTAATTCCGGACAACGCTCGGACCCTACGTATTACCGCGGCTGCTGGCACGTAGTTGGCCGGTCCTTCTTCTGTAGGTACCGTCACTTTCGCTTCGTCCCTACTGAAAGAGGTTTACAACCCGAAGGCCGTCATCCCTCACGCGGCGTCGCTGCATCAGGCTTGCGCCCATTGTGCAATATTCCCCACTGCTGCCTCCCGTAGGAGTCTGGGCCGTATCTCAGTCCCAGTGTGGCCGGTCACCCTCTCAGGCCGGCTACCCGTCGTCGCCTTGGTAGGCCATTACCCCACCAACAAGCTGATAGGCCGCGGGCTCATCCCACACCGCAAAAGCTTTGCACCACACACCATGAAGCATGCGGTCCTATCCGGTATTAGACCCAGTTTCCCAGGCTTATCCCAGAGTGCAGGGCAGATCACCCACGTGTTACTCACCCGTTCGCCACTCGAGTACCCCGAAGGGCCTTTCCGTTCGACTTGCATGTGTTAAGCACGCCGCCAGCGTTCGTCCTGAGCCAGGATCAAACTCTCCAAACAAAATTTAACCCCGACAAAACAACTGACAAAAGAATTGTTTTTTCGACATAATAAAATGTCACGACATAACAAAATGTCTTGTAAACACTGACACACTATTGAGTTCTCAAACAACACACCAAACTATTTGAACAAAACCCCGGAAAACCAACTCCCGGAACCCCGTTCCGCCACCCTCTCGGGCAACTCGGAAACCGTATCAAGTCCGTGAACCCGAAGCAAATTCCCGATTTCGGCCAGTCACCTGCACACCAACCAACCGCCGACATTCCCGAATAACATTCGCAAACCCCGGCTATTGCTCTTCATGAACAACCCAAGAATTACATCAAATTCAAAAAACTTGAATAACACTCTGGGGTTTTGGCCGGTCAAACGCACACCGACCTACAACCGGAATTTCGGAATCGCTTCCTCGTCCCGGCCTCGCTCTTTCAGGGCAACCCCACCACTGTACCAAGTCCAATGAACTTCAGTCAACTTCGGGTTGGGGGCTTGGTCAGCGCTAGCTGACCCGCTCGACTTCGGCACCCAAGCTCTGGAGGTTCTCCACGAACAACGGGTAACCGCGGTCGATATGAAACACATCGTATACCTCTGTGACGCCGTCCGCCACCAGACCCGCCAGCACCAGGCCCGCGCCGGCACGGATATCCGATGACCAGACCGGCGCACTCGACAGTTGCCGGATACCCCGCACCACCGCGTGGTGCCCGTCGGTCCGGGCATCGGCGCCCAGCCGCATCATCTCCTCGACAAAGCGGAATCGGGCCTCGAACACGTTCTCGGTGATCATGGAGGTGCCGTCCGCTATCGCGGCCAGCCCAATTGCCATGGGCTGCAAGTCAGTTGGGAATCCAGGGAATGGCAGGGTGGCCACGTTGATCGCCTTCGGCCGCTCATACTGGACAACGCGAAAACCATTGTCGCTCTGAGTAACTGTCGCCCCGGCGTCGTGCAGTTTGTGTAGCACCAACTGCAGATGCTCCGGATCCACTCCGGTGACCGTGACGTCGCCACGAGTCATTGCCGCCGCGAGACCCCAAGTCGCAGCGACGATTCGGTCTCCAATAACGCGATGCTCGGTGGGGTGCAGCTTGGACACACCGGTCACCGTCAGTGTCGACGTTCCGGCGCCCTCGATCTCCGCCCCCATCTGCACCAACATGGTGCACAGGTCCACCACATCGGGTTCACGCGCCGCGTTATGGATCGTGGTGACACCGTCGGCCAGCACCGCGGCCATCAGAATGTTCTCGGTGGCGCCCACTGAGGGAAATTCGAGATGAATGTCGGCTCCGTGCAAGGCCTTTGCCTCCGCAACCACGCACCCATGTTCAATCGTGCATTCCGCACCGAGCTGGCGCAGACCCGCCTGGTGCATATCGAGCGGCCGCGACCCGATCGCATCGCCACCGGGCAGCGCGACCTTGGCCCTACGGCAGCGGCCCACCAGCGGCCCCAAGACGCAGACCGAAGCACGGAACTGTCTGACCGCCGCGAAGTCGGCGTCGTACTTCGGCTCATCGGGCGAAGTGATCCGCACGACATCGCCTTCCAACTCGACTGTCGCACCCAATCCCCGCAACACCTCGGCCATGAGCGGGACATCCAGGATGTCCGGACAGTTGGTGATGGTGCTGGTCCCCTCCGCCAGGAGTGCGGCCGCCATCAACTTGAGCACGCTGTTCTTGGCGCCGGTAACCGCCACGTTGCCTGTCAGCCGGGCGCCGCCGGTCACCAAGAAATGCTCGCTCACGCCCGACAGCGTAGCCGGGTAACGTCACGACGCATGACCGATGAGGCTTCCGTGAGTGAGACAGACCCCCCACACAAGCGAACAGCCTCCAGTGGCGTCCACCTCACTCGCATCTACACCCGCACCGGGGACGACGGCACCACGGGTCTGAGCGACTTCTCGCGGGTGCCGAAGAACGATCCGCGGCTGATCGCCTACGCCGATTGTGACGAGGCCAATGCGGCCATCGGTGCCGCCGTGGTGCTCGGTGGCCCCAGTCAGGCCGTCGGTGCCCTGCTGCTGCAGATTCAAAACGACCTGTTCGACGCGGGCGCGGACCTATCCACGCCCGTCATCCCCGATCCGCAGTACCCACCGCTGCGCATCACCCAGCCGTACATCGACCGTCTAGAGGCTTGGTGTGACGAGTACAACGAGAATCTGCCGAAACTGAATTCCTTTGTACTGCCGGGCGGAACCCCGCTCTCAGCCTTGCTGCACGTGGCGCGGACAGTCGCGCGACGGGCGGAGCGCTCGGCCTGGGAGGCCATCGAGGCCTATCCCGAGAGCACCAACGTTTTGACCGCCAAATATCTGAACCGGCTCTCGGACCTACTGTTCATCCTGTCGCGGGTCGCCAACGACGGAAAAGACACACTCTGGAGGCCGGGAGGCCCGGCGCAGCCGGCCTAACGATCCCGGCTGCGGCGCTGCGCCCGAGGCGATGGACGGGACTCCACCCAGGACATGAACGCCGTCAAAGCGCCGCGGTCCAGCGCCATTTCGTAATCGCGTGCACCATCGCGCAACTGCAACACCACGATCTCGGCGGTCATGATGTCGTACTCGTCACCCCGCGGGATCCGGCGGTCGATGATTTCAAGATCGCGGCGGGACAGCTGGCGATCGGGCCAGAGCCGCACACTGGAAAGCCGATAGAACTCGGCCTGAGATTCGCGATACCGCATGACGCCATGGCGCCAGCGGCCCTCCCCCGTCTCCGGCATATCGCGCAACAGTGCCGCGGTGCCCCCATTGCGCAACTTGAGCAGCCGGAAGCTCAACGCGGCCACCGCCAAAGCGAGGACGGCGATGACCGATATCTCGATCATCGCCGTCACGCTCAAAGCGGTATTTCCTTAGTTGGCCGTGTTGGTAGTACTAGACCGTCTGGCCGAGCGCACGCAGACGCGCGCGCCCCTGCGCCGCTACCCGTGCATCCTCGGAACCCGAATCGGTCTTGGCCTTGGACTCGTCGATGTCCGCACGTGCCTGTGCGGACTCGGCAAGGATGCTGACCTTGGTGTCGGTGATCGACAGGAATCCTCCGTCGATGGCCCACCACAGGTCGTCGGCACCCTCGCGCTCGATCTTGACCGCCGCATCGTCCACCAGCTGCGCCACCAACGGAATGTGGTGCGGCAAGATGCCGATTTCGCCGGAGGTCGTGCGGGTGAAGACGAATGTGGCCTTACCCGACCAGATCTCACGCTCGACGGCGACGATCTCGACGTCAATCTCGGACATTCAATGCACCTCCTTCAGAAGAGACGAAGCTCAGCCTTGCGTTCTTCGCGCAAGCGCTCATCACAGCTTGGCGCCGAGGCTTTCGGCCTTCTTCGCCAGATCGTCCAAGCCACCGATGAGGAAGAACGCCTGCTCGGGCAGGTGATCGAACTCGCCCTTGGTGAGCTTGTCGAATGCCTCGATGGTCTCCTTGAGCGGCACGGTCGAACCGGGCTGACCGGTGAACTGCTCGGCCGCCATCATGTTCTGGCTCAGGAAGCGCTCGATACGACGTGCGCGGCCCACCAGCTGCTTGTCCTCTTCCGACAGTTCGTCGATACCGAGGATGGCGATGATGTCCTGCAGGTCCTGGTAGCGCTGCAGGATGCGGATGACTTCCTGCGCGACACGGTAGTGCTCCTCGCCCACCACAGACGGCAGCAGAATCGTCGACGACGAAGCCAGCGGATCCACGGCCGGGAAGATGCCCTTGGAGAACACCGTACGAGAAAGCTCGGTGGTGGCATCGAGGTGCGCGAAGGTCGTCGCGGGCGCCGGGTCGGTGTAGTCGTCGGCGGGCACGTACACGGCCTGCATCGAGGTGATGGAGCGACCGCGGGTGGAGGTGATGCGCTCCTGCAGCTCACCCATCTCGTCGGCCAGCGTCGGCTGGTAACCCACGGCCGAAGGCATGCGGCCCAGCAGGGTCGAGACCTCGGAACCGGCCTGGGTGAACCGGAAGATGTTGTCGATGAACAGCAGCACGTCCTGGTTCTGCTCGTCGCGGAAGTACTCCGCCATCGTCAGCGCCGAGAGGGCAACGCGCATACGCGTGCCCGGCGGCTCGTCCATCTGGCCGAACACCAAGGCGGTGTCCTTGAGCACGTTCGCGTCGGCGAGCTCGACCCACAGGTCGTTGCCCTCACGGGTGCGCTCACCCACACCGGCGAACACCGAGGTGCCACCGAAGTTGCGGGCGATGCGGTTGATCATTTCCTGGATCAGAACGGTCTTACCCACACCGGCACCACCGAACAGGGCGATCTTGCCGCCTCGCACGTATGGGGTCAGCAGGTCGACGACCTTCAGACCGGTCTCAAGCATCTCGGTGCGCGGCTCAAGCTGGTCGAAGGCCGGCGGCTTGCGGTGGATGGACCACTTCTCGAAGTCGCTGCCGTAGCCCGGCTCGTCGAGGCAGTGCCCGAGGGCGTTGAACACGTGGCCCTTGACGCCATCACCGACGGGCACCGCGATGGTGTTACCGGTGTTGACGACGTCGACACCACGCACCAGACCGTCGGTCGGCTGCATGGAGATGGTGCGCACCAGGTTGTCACCCAGGTGCTGCGCCACCTCGAGGGTCAGCGTCTTGGCCAACGACTCGAAGGTGATCTCGGCGTTGAGGGCAGAGAAGAGCGGCGGCACGGCGTCACGCGGGAACTCCACGTCGACAACCGGGCCGGTAACGCGAACTACTCGCCCGACGGAGGTTTTGGTTGGTGCCGTCATCTGACCTATTTCCTATTCGCTTGCCGCCGCGGCCAGCGCGTCCACGCCGCCGACGATTTCACTGATTTCCTGGGTGATCTGGGCCTGGCGCGCGCGGTTGGCTTCCAGGGTGAGTCCCTTGATGAGCTCATCGGCGTTATCCGTGGCCGCCTTCATGGCGCGCCGGCGGGATGCCGACTCCGAGGCCGCCGCCTCCAGCAGTGCCGCGTAGACCCGGGTTGCCAGGTAACGAGGCAGCAGCGACGCGAAAAGCGCTGTGGCGTCAGGCTCGAACGAGTACTGGGTGGTCGGTTGGGTCGACTCGCCGACGTATTCGACCTCCATCGGCGCGATGCGCTTGGCGACGGCCGACTGCGTGAGCATCGACTTGAACTCGGTGTAGACGATGTGCAGTTCGTCCACACCCAGAATGCCGTCGGCACCGGGGTCATCCCCGTCGTCGTCGGCACCTGCCATGAAGGCATCGACCAACACGCCCGCGATCTCCTGGGCATGCGAGTACTCGGGCCGTTCGGAGAACCCCGTCCAGGACTGGGTCACCGTGCGGCCGCGGAACTTGTAGAAGTTCAGCGCCTTGCGGCCGATCACGTAGATCACCGGCTTCTTGCCCTGCTCGCGCAGCAGCGCGAAGAGCTCCTCGGCGACGCGCAGCACGTTGGCGTTGTAGCCACCGCACAGACCACGGTCCGAGGACACGATGAGCACACCGGCCCGCTTGGGCTCGGCCCGCTCCACCAACAGCGGGTGATCCAGTGCGGCATCGTCGGCCAATGCGGTGAGCACGTTGGTGATCTCGGTGGCGTACGGCCTAGCCGCCACCACTCGTGCCTGTGCCTTGGAGATTCGCGATGTCGCGATCAGTTCCTGCGCCTTGGTGATCTTCTTGATCGACCCGGCGGATTTGATCCGCCGGCGCAACTCTCGGATTTGTGCAGCCATTTGCGTGAGGCCTTACTGCTCTACTTTTTCGCCGGAGCCGGCTTGCGGACCTGGACGGTCTCCTGACCGACCTCGGACTCGTCCAAAGGCGACGCCGCCGAGTCTTTCACCTCGACCGAGCTGCCATCGGTGGCGGCGAAGCTCTTCTTGAAAGAGTTCACAGCATCGGTGAGCTTGGTTTCGGTGTCCTCCGAGAACTTCTTGGTCTCGCGGATGTCGGCCAGGATGTCGGCGTGTGAGCCACGCACGTGGTCGAGGAACTCCTGCTCGAACCGGATGACGTCACCCACCGGAACCGAGTCGAGGTGTCCGCCGGTACCGAGGTAGATCGCGACAACCTGCTCCTCGACCGGGTACGGCGAGTTCTGCGGCTGCTTGAGCAGCTCGACCAGGCGCGCACCGCGCTCCAGCTGAGCCTTGGAGGTGGCATCCAGGTCGGAGGCGAAGGCGGCGAAGGCCTCCAGCTCGCGGTACTGCGACAGCTCCAGACGCAGCGAGCCGGCCACCTCCTTCATGGCCTTGATCTGCGCGGCACCACCGACGCGGGACACCGACACACCGACGTTGACGGCGGGGCGGACACCCTGGTTGAACAGGTCGGTCTGCAAGAAGCACTGTCCGTCGGTGATGGAGATGACGTTGGTGGGGATGTAGGCCGAGATGTCGTTGGCCTTGGTCTCGATGATCGGCAGACCGGTCAGCGAGCCCGCGCCCAGCTCATCCGAGAGCTTCGCGCAACGCTCGAGCAGACGCGAGTGCAGGTAGAAGACGTCACCCGGGTATGCCTCACGGCCCGGCGGGCGGCGCAGCAGCAGCGAGATGGCGCGGTAGGCCTCGGCCTGCTTGGTCAGGTCGTCGAACACGATCAGGACGTGCTTGCCCTGGTACATCCAGTGCTGGCCGAGGGCCGAACCGGTGTAAGGCGCCAACCACTTGAAGCCGGCGGCGTCGGAGGCCGGGGCGGCAACGATGGTGGTGTACTCCAGAGCACCGGCCTCATCCAGGGTCCGGCGCACCGCGGCGATGGTCGAGCCCTTCTGGCCGACCGCGACGTAGATGCAGCGCACCTGCTGGTTCGGGTCGCCGGTCTCCCACGCCTGCTTCTGGTTCAGGATGGTGTCGACGCACACGGCGGTCTTACCGGTCTTGCGGTCACCGATGATCAGCTGACGCTGGCCACGGCCGATCGGGGTCTGCGAGTCGATCGCCTTGATACCGGTCTGCAGCGGCTCGGACACGCTCTGGCGCTGAACCACCGTGGCGGCCTGGTGCTCCAGGGCGCGGCGGGTCTCCGCCTGGATCTCTCCGCGGCCGTCGATCGGCTCGCCGAGCGGGTTGATGACGCGACCGAGGAACGCGTCGCCCACCGGTACCGAGAGCACCTCGCCGGTGCGCTTGACCTGCTGGCCCTCCGCGATGTCCTGGAAGTCACCGAGGATAACGGCGCCGACGCTGCGTTCGTCGAGGTTCAGCGCCACGCCCAGCACACCGCCGGGGAACTCAAGGAGCTCCTGGGTCATGACCGAGGGCAGCCCCTCGACGTGGGCAATACCGTCACCGGCGTCGGCGACGATGCCGATCTCTTCGCGGGTGGGATCGGCAGAGAACGCGGCGACGTACTGCTCGACCGCGCCGGAGATATCCGCCGATGAGATCGTCAACTCTGTCATGGCTTTTCGTCTTCCTGCTCGTCTTTAAGGGATGCGTCTAGTGGGGTTAGTTGGGCAACTGGAGGGCTGCGGCGGCAAGCCGGGAGGACAGGCTGCCATCGATCTCCTCGTCACCAACATTGACGACGAGACCACCGAGTAGCGCCGGATCGAAATCCAGCTGCACTGCGATGGTGCGGCCGTAAATCTGTCCGAGCACCTGCGCCAACCGTGCGCTCTGCGCCTCGGTGATCGGAGCGGCGGCCTTGACATGTGCGACGGACTCGTCGCGCCGGGCCACTGCCAGTTCGGCGACCTCAAGTACCGCGATGTCGGCGCGCTTCCCACGCAACAGACGCACGGTTTGGGCCAGCAGGCCGGTCACAATGAGGTTGGACCGTCCGCCGAGAACGTTCTTCAGCAGCGTCACGCGGTCAGCGGCGGGTGCGGCGGTGTTGCTCAGCAGCGCACTCAGCTGCGGCTCTCCGTCGAGGATGCGGCTGACCCGGAACAGCTGGTCTTCGACGTCGTCGATCTGCCCGTCACGCTCGGCCCGCTCCAGCAGAGCCAGGCGCGCTATGTGCTCGATCGCGGTGATCAGGTCACCGGTGGCCGACCACCGCGCGACGACTGCCGCACGGACGACCTCGAGGGCGGGCCGCCCGATCTTGGATGCGAACACCGCGTCAGCAAGGGTGATCTTGGCGCCCTGCTCGCTGGCATCGACCGGCTCGGCGAGGTGCTTGCGGAGCACCAGCTCCTTGATCAGCAACTCGGCAACCGCGGTCAGATCGTCGGCCAGCGCGTTGAGCGTCAGGCTGTCGAGGGAGACCGCGTTGGCCTGGAAGGCCTTTACCTGCTCAGCGAGGGATTCGCGGCTGGCGGCGTGCAGACCCGCGCCACCAGCGGCCAGCGGGCGGCGCTCGGTGTTGACGCTGCCGGCCATCTGCGACAGCTCGTCCAGGAACCTGTCGACGGTGGCGGACTGTGCCGCCGCGTCGCCCACATGCGCCCGGACCAAATCGCCGGCACGGCGCACAGATTCGGCTCCGAGGTCACCACGGAGCTGACGGATCAGCTGCTGGCGCTGGAGCACGATCTGCTCCTGGCCGTGCACCTTGATCCGCTCGACCTCGGCATCGGCCTGCTCACGCAGCTGCTTCGAGATCTGCACGGCGTCGGCCTTGGCCTCTTCCGCGATCTGGGCGGCGTCGGCCTTGGCGTCGTCGATGGCCTTGGCATGCGCGCCCTCGGCCTCGACCAGCTTGTCCGCGGCGGTCTTGCTGTCAGCGAGCTGCTGGCGCACCGTGTCCTGTTGCTTGGTCATCAACGTGCGCACCGGAGGCACCACGTACTTGACCACCAGAAACACGATGACAGCGAAACCGATGAGCTGTCCGATAAATGTCGACATCTGTGTTTAGCCTCGCCCTGCGCTCGCTGGTTCCGAAAGGCTCACGCCGAGAACACGTTCGGCGAGCGTCCGGGACAGGCTGTCGACGCTTGCCGCCAGCTCTCCGGATGTCGCCTCGCCCTGACGGGCCAACTCTGCGGCGGCCGTCGCATTCACTGCGGCCGCTTCGGTGTTGGCCCGCTGACGCATGTCCTCGAGAATTCCGCGTCCCTCGGCCCTGGCCTCGTCGCGCACCGCCGTTGCGGCACCGCGCGCCTTGGCCAGCTCATCTTTGTAGTCAGCCTCGGCGGCGGTGAATTGCTCAGCGGCGTTCCGGTTGTCTTCGGACGTCTTGGTGACCATGTCCTCGCGTGCCTTGAGCACCTTTTGGATCGGCGGCACCACGAAGGTTCCGATGACCGCCAGGACGATCAAGAAGATCGCCAGGACGACAAAGAAGGTGCCGTTGGGGATGAGGAAGTTGTTCTGCTTCCCACCCTCTCCGGCGGCTTCCGCCGCTACTGCCGTGACGGCAGAGGCGACACTGTGCAATTCACCCATGCCGATTAGCTGGCGCCGGGAGTCGCGAAGACGAACAGAGCCATGAAGGCCAGGTTGATGAAGTACGCCGCTTCAACCAGACCGACGGTGATGAAGAACGGGGTGAACAGCCGGCCCTGAGCCTCGGGCTGACGAGCCACACCGGAGATCAGCGCGTTACCGGCGATACCGTCACCGATACCGGCACCGATGGCGCCACCGGCCATGATCAAGCCGCCGCCGATGAGGGCGCCCTGGATAATCTGGGGATCCGCCATTTTCTTCCTCCTTATTAAGTGGTAGCTGTGCTACCAGGGTCTATACAGGTTGGTCTATGTAATTAGTGGTGTTCGTCATCCAGTTCCATCGACTGGCTGAAGTACAGGACAGTCAACAGAGCGAAGATGAAGGCCTGGATGAGGCCGACGAACAGGTCGAACGATTTCCAGATGGCGTTGGGCGCCCACATGATCCACGCCGGGAACATCGCGATCAACGCGACCATGATCCCGCCGGCGAACATGTTGCCGAAGAGCCGCAGCGACAGCGAGATGGGCTTGGCCAACTCCTCGATGGGGTTGATGAACGCGGTCACCCAGGTGTGGCCCTTGAGCAGCTTGAGCGGGTGGCCGATGAGGCCCCGCCGCGCGAAGCCCGCGATGTGGTAGCAGACGAAGACGAACAGCGCGAGCGCCAGCACGTAGTTGATGTCCGAGGCAGGCGGCGCCAACAGTTCAGCGGTCTTACCCTCGTCATCCGTGTACTGCACGGGCAGCACCGAAATCCAGTTGGACACCAGAATGAAGACGAAGATCGTCACTGCCAGCGGCAAGACGAATGGCGCGATCTTCATGCCGATGGCCGACTCGACCTGGTTGCGGAACTGAACGGTCACCGCTTCGAAGAACAGCTGCACACCGTTCGGCACACCGGTCGAGGTGACCTTGGCGCGCAGGAACAACGCCAGCGCGATCACGACCACCCCGGCCAGGGCGGTGGCGACAATGGTGTCGACGTTGACCTCACCGAGGAAGCCCCAGTACGCGTGCTTGTGGTGGCCAACCTCGATGGCGGCCTCCGCCTGGAATGTCGTAATCATGCTGGGCTATGCCCCTCAACCTGAGCCTGCGGCTGATTCACTGAACGGATCCCTTTCCACACCGGCACAGCGGTGGTCAACACCAGCAGCACCTGGAACAACGCAACCCCGAAGAACACCCCAAGACCAGCGGGGCGGAACACGAAGGCGAGCACCAGGGCGAGGACGGTGATGATCATCAACCGCGCAGCGGAATTGATGGCCATCTTTTGCTTGCTTGGATTGTCTTGCGCGGTAATCACTTCCGCAGATTGGCGAACGAGGAGAGCGTTCACCAAGCCGAGTCCAAGCCCAGTAACGAAGAAGACGCCGAACTGCCAGTTCCCTAGAAGGGCGGAGGCCAGCAGAGCCAGGGCACCGAGCACGCCACACAAAGCCGCCAGACGAAACGGTCGAAACGCCAATGCCGGAAGGACCAGCGGGGCGTCGGGCGTTGTCACCTGGGGTGTCACCTCACATCTTTGTCGGGGTGGCGGAACAAAAAACTGCGTTCGTCGGTTCCAGACCTTATAGGAGGTCTGCGGGCTCGCTGAACTCACCTCAAAGGGCAGCTCCCTGTCGGTCAGTTGATCCGTCCGGTGGAGCCTGAAAAGTCGAGACAGACTTTCCAGAAATTCCGCCGATCCGGTGTGGCCGGCACCCGTGAGTTTTCGGGTATGGCAGAACCGTATCACATGGTAGAGGCGGTTAATGCACCCCTACTACTTTTCGTCGTACACGGTCCGTTCCGCCGGCACAGCCGGCTCCGGCGCGGCGGCCGGGACTGAATCCGGCTCGTCGCCGCGTAGCAAGGGGATAACCGTCGCGACAATGGCGATCCCAATCGCGCCCACGACGACCGCTCCCGCGTATCGGGGTTCGAAGAAGATCGTGCTGGCGGCCCCGAAGGCGATGATCGCCACCCAGAGGTAGATGATCAGCACCGCCTTGCGGTGCGAATGCCCGATCTGCAGCAGCCGGTGATGCAGGTGCATCTTGTCCGGGCTGAACGGGCTGCGGCCCGCACGGGTGCGCCGGATGATCGCCAACAGCGCATCCAGCGCCGGCACCAGCAGCACCGCGATCACCAGCAGGAAGGGCGACAGCAGGACGAACATGTCCTTGGCCCCGTACGAGCTCTGCGAGATCGGGCCCGCGGCGGTCGTCGACGCCGCGGCCAGCATCAGGCCGATAAGCATCGACCCCGAATCCCCCATGAAAATGCGGGCCCGATGGAAGTTGTGTGGCAGGAAGCCCAGGCAGGCCCCGGCCAGCACCACCGAGATCACCGCGGGCGGGTAGTACAGGACGTCGCCGCCGTGGCTGCGTAACAACCCGATCGAGAAGATGCAGATGGCCGCCGCGGTGATCAGCCCTAGGCCCGCGGCCAGACCGTCCAGTCCGTCGACGAAATTCATCGCGTTGACGATCGACACCGTCAACGCCAACGTGACCAGGATGGACGACATCTGGTCCAGAACAATCGTCCCCACCCCACCGAACGGGATGTAGATCATGCTCCAGGCCACGCCCATGGTGACCAGGACACTGGCGGCGGTGACCTGACCCGCAAATTTGGTGAGCGCGTCCAGCCCCCATTTGTCGTCGATGAGTCCGACGATCATGATGATGCCGCCCGCGACGACGACGGCAGGCATACCCGAGGAGTAGACGAAACCCCTTGTCAGGGCGGGTAGTTGCGAAGCGAGGAAGATCGCGGCACATACCCCGAAGTACATGCCGAGCCCGCCCATTCGCGGGGTCGGCTGCAGATGCACGTCACGCTCACGTGGGTAGGCGACCGCACCCACCCGAGTCGCGAACATCCGCACGCCGCCGGTGCAGAAGAAGGTGGTGATGGCCGCCGTCAGCCCAACCAGGGCAAGTTCACGCAGAGGGACACCCGCGCCGCGATCGGCGAGGGCCAGCAGCTCACTCACGCATCCGACCGTACTTCACGAATCTGTGGGCTCCCCCGATTCGCCCGGCACGACAGGCTCGATGTCGCCACCGATCACGTCCACGATCTGTTGCCGGCTGATCGGCCCCTCGCGCACGATCACCGGCACCGGCCCGGTGAGATCGACGATGGTCGAGGCGGCACCCAGCTCGGCCGGACCGCCGTCCAGGTACACCGCAACCTTGTCGTCCAATTGATCGCGGGCCTGTCCGGCGGTGAGCGCCGCGGGCTGGCCCGACACGTTGGCGCTGGAAACCGCCATCGGGCCGACGGCGCGCAGCAGTTCGATGGCTACCGGATGCATGGGCATGCGCAGCATGACGCTTCCCTGCGCGTCACCCAGGTCCCAGGACAACGAGGGGGCGTGCCGCACGATGACGCTCAGCGGTCCCGGCCAGAACGCCTCGATGAGTTCGCGGGCGGCGGGCGGAACCGCGAAAACCAACCCGTCGATGGTGTGCCAGGACCCCACGAGCACACCGACGGGCATGTCCCTGCCACGCCCCTTGGCGGCCAGCAGCGCCGCCACCGCACCGGAATCGAATGCGTCACAACCCAATCCGTAGACAGTGTCGGTGGGCATCACCACCAGTTCACCCGCTTTGAGCGCACTGGACGCCGCGTCGATCCCGTGCTGGCGGGTCGCAGCGTCCTGGCAGTCGTAGACGACGGTCACCTGTCCAGTCTAGGACGCCGAGGTTTTCCGGCGAGCGGTGACGAACCGCGGCCTCCCGGCGAGGTCGTGCCGCTGCACAACCTCATCGAATAGACCGCTGGCCGTGAACAACTCGCATGTTCCGTCGCCATTGCTGTCATCGTGCTCAACGCCGATGACGCCGCCGGGGCGCAGCAACCGGGCCGCCACGGTCACAAGCGGCGCGATAACGGCCAGCCCGTCGGCACCCGCGAAGAGCGCCAGCGGCGGATCATGCTGCGCCACTTCGGGCTCCAACTCAGCCCCATCGGGAATGTAGGGCGGGTTGGCGACGATCAGGTCGACCGCGCCGTTCAGCTCGGTCAGCAACTCCGGTGAAGTCGCATCGGCCTGGATCACCTCGACCCGAGTTTGCGCGGCGTTACGCCGGGTATAGATCAACGCCTCATGGTCGAGCTCGATCGCCACCACACGGGCAGTCGGCTCGTGGCGCGACAGGGCGACGGCGAGCGCCGCGGATCCGGCGCATAGTTCGATAACGGTCGCAGCCGACGCCAACTCCCCTGCGGCCCAGGCATACAGGGACTCCGTCTCGGGACGCGGGATGAAAACTCCGGGGCCCACACAGACCTCGATGGGGCCGAACGGGGCACTTCCGGTCAAGTGCTGCAAGGGAATGCGTTGCGCACGCCGCGCCACCAGGTCGCGGTATCGCTGCGGAAACTCCGCGGTCGGCACGGCGAAACGCAGCCGCATCCGCGAGATACCCAGCAAGTACGCGGCGAGTTCTTCGGCATCTACTTGCGGGCTGGAAACCCCTGCCCGCGATAGAGATTCGATTGCCTCGGCGAGCAACAGACGCAAGTGGCTCATCAGGCCTCCTGCAGCCGGGCCTTCCGGTCCGCTGCGGCCAACGCGTCGAACAGGGCATCCAGATCGCCGTCGAGAACCTGATCCAGGTTGTGGGCCTTGAACCCGACACGGTGATCGGTGATGCGGTTCTCCGGGAAGTTGTAGGTGCGGATCCGCTCACTGCGGTCCACGGTGCGGATCTGGCTGGCGCGGCCGGCCGAGGCGTCGGCTTGCGCCTGTTCCTCCGCGAGCGCCTGCAGACGCGCCGCCAGCACCTGCATGGCGCGTGCCTTGTTCTGCAGCTGCGAGCGCTCGTTCTGGCAGGTCACGACGATCCCGGTCGGCAGGTGCGTAATGCGCACCGCCGAGTCGGTGGTGTTGACGCCCTGACCGCCCTTACCCGACGAGCGGTACACGTCGATACGCAGATCCGATTCGTCGATCTGAATTTCTTCGACCTCTTCGGGCTCGGGGTAGACCAGCACACCGGCCGCCGAAGTATGCACGCGCCCTTGGGATTCGGTCACAGGCACACGCTGAACACGATGCACGCCGCCCTCGAATTTCAACCGTGACCAGACACCGTCGGCAGCGTCACCCTTGCTGGCGATCGCCAAGGTGGCGTCCTTGTACCCGCCGAGATCGGACTCCGTCTCGTCGAGAACCGTGACCTTCCACCCGTGCCGCTCGGCGTAGCGGATGTACATGCGGGCCAGATCGGCAGCGAACAGCGCCGATTCCTCACCGCCCTCGCCGGATTTCACTTCCAGGAGGATGTCGTCGCCATCGTGAGGGTCGCGTGGGGCAAGCATGTCCGACAACTGCGTTTCCAGCTCGGCGATGGACGACTCCAGCTCCGTCACCTCATCGGCGAACGAGGGATCGTCCGCCGACAGTTCACGAGCCGTGGCCAGGTCGTCACGGGCGGTGACAAGCTTGCGGTGGGTGGCAATGATCGGCGACAGCATCGCGAAGCGGCGGCCCGCCTTGCGCGCCGCGGCGGCATCGGCGTGTAGCGCCGGATCGGCCAGTTGCTTCTCCAGCTCAGCGTGCTCGGCCAGCATCGCTTCGATCAGCGGAGTCTCGCTCATGCACCCTCCTCCCAATGTTCCTACCCGCGGTGGTCATACAAAAAAACCGACGCCCGGACTGCACACATGGCAGATCCGGGCGTCGGCAAGGAAGCTATTTGTCGGCCGCGGCCTTGCGCTTGCCGTAGCGAGCCTCGAACCGGGCGACACGGCCGCCGCTGTCCAGGATCTTCTGCTTACCCGTGTAGAACGGGTGGCACTGCGAGCAGACCTCGACCACGATGTGGCCGCTGTCCTTGGTGCTGCGCGTGGTGAACGTGTTGCCACAGCCGCAGACCACATTGGTCTCGACGTAGTTGGGGTGGATACCCGATTTCATGGTGTTTCCTCTTCGTGTTTGTGGCCGCCGGGTCGCCTGCGTTACGGCGTGAACCGGAACCCTGCAAAGGCTGAGAGGCCATTATGCCAGCTCAGTTACGCAAATCCTAAACGGCGGCGACCAGCGCGATATTCCCGGCCGATAGAAATCGGCGGATGCGCGCCGCAGCATCTTCCCAGCGGAGTCGCAGCCGGTAAATAGTTCGCATTCCTAACCTTCTTGTCAGTCGGGACGAAGTGAAGGGAGTTTCGAGATGACCATCAAGAGCATGATCGCCAAGGGCGTACTAGTCGGCGCTCTGAGCTTCGGCGCCCTCGGCCTGAGCGCCGGAGTCGCCAACGCGGCACCGGCGCCGTCACAGCCCGCCGCGGTGAGCACAGACCGGCACGACCCCGGTGGCGACCATCGCGGCGGCCCGGGCGGCTGGCCCGGTGGCGACCGCGTGGGCAACTGGCGAGGTGGCGACGATCACCGCTGGGACGGCCAGCATCCCTGGGGCTGGGGCGCGCCACCTCCCCCGGCGTGGAATGGCCCGCTGCCGCCGCCGGATGGGCCCCCGCCGGCACCGTTCGATTACTGGGGCCAGACGGTGACACCCATGTGGGATCCCGGATTCAACCAGTGGGGGTTCTGGTTCCTGGGCATCTGGATTCCGCTGTAGAGAGCCATTTCCGTGTGGGGGCCCGGGCGGTGGGCACGTCCGGACCCCCACGGTTTCCGCGGCGGGCGCGTACGTTGGATAGTGGCGCGTGAATTGCGAATCACTGCCGATCCGGAAAACCGCCTAGGAAAACCGATTCGGAAAGGACTCCGCATGAACATCAAGGGCATCAACGTCAAGAAGTTGATCGTGGCAAGCGCATCCGCTGCGGCGATGGGACTGGCCACGTTCGCGGGCGCACAGGGTGTGGCCAATGCCGACCCGATCACACCCCCGGCGCCACCGCCCATCCCCCAGGCTCCGCCGATTCCCAACGGGACCGGCGTACCGCCAGTGCCGCAGGCTCCACCGATACCTCAGATTCCGGCGATCCCACAGCCGTGATTCACGCCCGCATCAGGGCATGTAACGGCCGTTGACATCCTGTCGATATTCAACACGGCAGAGGACGGTTACGTCGGGGCGAACCGCCGAGATACTCGGACAGGAGTCGCACATGAATCTGAAAAGTGTTGTGGTGCAAGGTGTCATCGTGGGCACATTGACAATGGGCTCGGTTGGGATGAGTGCCATTCCGGCCGCCGCGCAGCCCACGGGTCATCCCGGTTACACGCAAGACCATCCGAATCGCCCCCACGGCGACGATGATGACTGGGGTGGCCGCGACGGCTGGCGCAACGCGGGTAATTGGCGCGGCAATGAGAACCGGCACGATCGGGACTGGCGCGATGACCGCCGCGAATGGCGTGACAACCCGTGGCATTACGACCAGCGCCCGCCATGGGGCTGGGCACCACCGCCGCGTGCGGAATGGCGCGGACCGCTGCCCGACCGTTGGGGCCCACCGCCCCCTGCCTTCGACTACTGGGGCAACCGGGTACAGCCCATCTGGGATGACGGATTCAGGACCTGGGGATTCTGGCTCTTCGGAATCTGGATTCCGCTGGCCGCCGTCGGCTAGCTCCGCGGGTCCGGCAAAACCGCGAGGAGATCACCGGTTCTCACCGGTGATCTCCTGGCATCAGCTGTACTGCGGCTCCTCGGCACCGGCGGCGCCCGGGGTGTTCTTGGAGACCTGGACCAGGAACTCGTAGTTGTTCTTGGTCTTGCGCAGCTGGCTCATCAGCAGGTCGATGGCCTGATGTGAATCCAGACCCGAGAGCACGCGGCGCAGCTTGTGCACGATCGCGAACTCGTCACCGCTCATGAGCAGCTCGTCCTTGCGGGTACCCGACGGGTTCACATCGACGGCCGGGAACACGCGGCGTTCGGCGATCTTGCGGTCGAGCTTAAGCTCGGCGTTACCGGTGCCCTTGAACTCCTCGAAGATCACCGTGTCACCGGTGGAGCCGGTCTCGACCATCGCCGTGGCGATGATCGTCAGCGAGCCGCCGTGCTCGATATTGCGCGCCGCGCCAAGGAATCGCTTGGGCGGGTACAGCGCGGTGGAGTCCACACCACCGGACAGGATGCGGCCCGAGGCCGGCGAGGCGTTGTTGTACGCACGGCCCAGGCGAGTGATCGAGTCCAGCAGCACCACGACGTCCTTGCCTTGCTCGACAAGGCGCTTGGCGCGCTCGATGGCGAGCTCGGCCGCCTGGGTGTGATCTGACGGCGGGCGATCGAAGGTGGAGGCGATGACCTCACCCTTGACCGAGCGCTGCATGTCGGTGACCTCTTCGGGCCGTTCGTCGACCAGCACCACCATCAGATGGCATTCGGGGTTGTTGGCCGAGATCGCGTTGGCGATGTTCTGCATGATCGTGGTCTTACCGGCCTTCGGCGGCGACACGATCAGCGCACGCTGCCCCTTACCGATCGGCATGATCAGGTCGATCACACGAGTCGTCAGCTTCTCGGTGGTGGTCTCCAGCCGCAGCCGCTGGTTCGGGTACAGCGGGGTCAGCTTGGTGAAGTCGGGACGCTTCTTGGCGTCCTCGACCGGGCCACCGTTGACAGAGTCCAGACGCACCAGCGGGTTGAACTTCTGCCGCTGGTTCTGGTTCCCGGCGTCTGGATCGCGAGGCACCCGCACCGCGCCTGTGATGGCGTCACCACGACGCAACCCGTTCTTACGCACCAGGTTCATCGAGACGTAGACGTCGTTGGGGCCGGCCAGGTAGCCGGAGGTACGGACGAACGCATAGTTGTCGAGCACGTCCAGAATGCCCGCGACCGGCTGCACCACATCGTCTTCACGAAGCTCGGTCTCGCCGCCCTCGCTGTTGTTGTTGCGGTCGCGGCCACGGCGACGTTCCCGAGTGCGGCGTCCACGACGGCCACGGCCATCGCCGTCATCGCCGCGATTGCCCTGGTTCTGGTTGTTGTCCTGACCCTGGTTATCCGAGCTCTGCCCGCCCGAGCCGCCTTCGCGCCCGGCGTTCTCGGTGTTGTCAGCATTGTCGCGGTTATCGCGGTTGTCGCGGGCGCCGTTCTGCTTGCGCTCGCCCTCGGCCGCCTGGTTCTGGCCCTGGTTGCGGCGCCGCTCGCCGCGGCCCTCACGGGGCGCGGAGCCGTTTTCGGCGTCCTTACCCTCGGAGCCCTGCGCGCCATCGGCGGACGGCGCGGACTTCGGCGCCTCGGCAGGAAGATCGAGTGCCGTCTGGGTGGGCTCGGACTGGGCCGATTCCTGACGGCCCTGATCCTTCTCCTTCTTGGGCGCCTCGGCCGGCGCAGACGAGGCCTGCGGCTGCTGAACCTGCGCCGCCTGATTGTTCTTCGGCGCGCCGAGCGCGCCTTGATGCTCGCGAATGGCGGCGATCAGATCGCCCTTACGCATACCCGAGGTGCCCTTGACGCCTACCTGGCTGGCCAGTGCGCGCAACTCGGGAAGCACCATCGTCGACAGCGCACCCAGCCCGTCACCGCGGCGCTCCTTGCTGGCGCGATCGGATGAGGCTGCGGCGGGCGCCTCCGGAGTTTCCGGGGCGGCTTCGGTCGCGATGAGGTCCGTATCGGTCACGGATTTCCTTTCATTCCCCGCCGAACATGGGGCGAGGGGTCTCACTTAGGCCAGTTAGGTTGCTGGCCGCGAAGTTCATGGTGCGGGCCCACACAGATAGGGCCACGCGCGGTCCGGAGAAATGGCAGCTCACCATCGACCTTGCCCAATATCGCCGCCTGTCGGCGACAACTGAAATATCAGGAAGAATTTGTGATCGTCCTCGTTCTCGGCGCAGGTGCGCAGAAGCTGCAATTGCTGGGACTGATACCGAGGATAACCCTCAGCTGGGTATCAAGCAACCAGCACCCCCCGGCGAGTCCCCCGGCTCACCAGCCATAACGTCGGCTATCGAACCGACACACCCGCCGATACCGACATAGACACCAGTGAGAAACCTTGATTTTCAGCGTATTTCACCGCAGAATCCGGCATGTCGCCCGTTGTCAGCGCCAACACCGCAGGTCCAGCGCCCGAGAGCACGGCCGCGACTCCTTGGCCACGCAGGTATCCAAGGACCTGCGCCGACGCCGGCATCGCGGAGGCGCGCTGCGGTTGATGCAACCGGTCTTCGGTCGCCGTCATCAGCAGATCCGGCCGCCCGGTGAGAGCCACGGTCAGCAGAGCCGCCCGGCTAATATTGAATCGAGCGTCTACATGTGTAACAGATTCGGGTAGCAACACACGAGTGTGCGCGGTGGAGGACTGCTCCTCCGGAATGGCTGCGACGATCCTGATATCGGGGTGCACTTCCAGCCGCGTGGCGGCATACACCGGGCCCGCCTCCGAAGTCTGCGACCAGGACACGACGGCGCCACCGAGCACGCTGGCGGCCGCGTTGTCCGGATGCCCCTCGAACTCGGAGGCCAGCTGCACCAGCACGTCATCGGAAAGCACGGGACGCCCAGCCTTGGCGAGCAACCCGTTCGCGGCACCCAGGCCCGCCACCGCAGCGGCGGCCGACGAACCCAGACCACGCGAGTGTGGAATCTTGTTGTGGCACTGCACGATCAGGCCCGCTGCGGCAGCTCCCCCAGCGGCGAGCCCGCGCTCGATCGCACGCACGACGAGATGGCTGCCATCAAGCGGAACCTCTCCGGCGCCCTGCCCTTCGACGGCCACCTTGAGGCCGGATTCGGTTGTATTGACCTCGATCTCGTCATACAGGGACAGCGCGATGCCGAGGCTGTCGAAGCCCGGGCCCAGGTTCGCACTCGACGCGGGCACCACAACGGTGGTGGTCAGCCCCGCGGGCAGGATTTCGTTCACGCCAGTTCCAGCGCCTCGGCGACCGCGCTCGCCTGCACCGGGATGGGAGTCACCTCGGGCATTCCACTCAGCGCGTTGTCGGGATCCTTCAGACCGTTTCCTGTCACGGTGCAGACCACGGTCGAGCCCTTCGGAACCCAGCCGTCGGCAACCGATTTCAGCAGACCCGCGATGCTGGCCGCCGACGCGGGCTCCACGAACACACCCTCACTGGAGGCAACCAGCCGATACGCGTTGAGGATCTCCTCATCGGTGACGGCCAGAAACTTGCCACCGGATTCCTGTTGCGCGGCAACCGCGCCCGACCACGACGCCGGCGAACCGATCCGGATCGCGGTGGCGATGGTCTCCGGATTGGCGACGGGCGCCCCGTTGACCAGTGGTGCGGCACCCGCGGCCTGAGCCCCCAGCATTTTGGGCAGCCGATCCGAGAGTCCGTCCCGGTAGTACTCGTTGTAACCACGCCAGTAGGCGGTGATGTTCCCCGCGTTGCCGACCGGAAGCGCGTGAATATCGGGGGCGGTACCGAGCGCATCCATGATCTCGAAGGCGGCGGTCTTCTGCCCCTCGATGCGCACCGGGTTCACGGAGTTCACCAAGGCGATGGTCGGGTAATCCGCGGTGGTCTTGCGCGCCAGCTCCAGACAGTCGTCGAAGTTGCCGTCTACCTGGATGATCCGCGCGCCGTGGATGACGGCCTGGGCCAGCTTGCCCATCGCGATCTTGCCCTGCGGGATCAGCACCGCACAGGTGATACCGGCCTTGGCGGCGTATGCCGCCGCCGAGGCCGAGGTGTTCCCGGTGGAGGCGCACAGCACCGCGCGCTGGCCGCGGGCGAGCGCATCGGTCACTGCCATGGTCATACCGCGGTCCTTGAACGACCCGGTGGGGTTCAGCCCTTCGACCTTCAGGTGCACCGTGCATCCGGTCAGTTCGGAGAGCCGCGCCGCGGGAAGCAGCGGGGTGCCACCCTCGCGCAGGGTCACCGGCTGCCAGTTTTCGCCGATCGGGAGGCGGTCCCGGTAGGCGGCGATGAGACCGGGCCAAGGGGTATGAACGGTCACTCTTGTGTTCCTTCCAGCCTGATGACGCTCGCGACACCCAGCACCACATCGAGATCGGCAAGGGCGGCAACGGTTTCCGAGAGGGCGGCATCGGTTGCCTTGTGCGTGAGCACTACCAGCCGGGCGCCCGTCTCATCGACCTCGCCCTCCTGCCGGACGGTGGCGATGCTGACCTCGCGCTTGGCGAATTCGGTGGCGACGGTGGCGAGCACACCGGGCTTGTCGGCCACCCGCATCCGGACGTAGTAGCGCGTCGGGATGAGACCGATCGGCGCGATGGGCAGCTGGGCATACCGCGACGAACGAGGACCGCGTCCACCCTGCACCCGGTTGCGGGCAGCCATCACCAGATCGCCTAGTACCGCGGATGCGGTCGGTGCACCGCCGGCGCCCTGACCGTAGAACATGAGCTCGCCGGCCGCCTCGGCCTCGACGAAGACGGCGTTGAACGCTCCGTTGACACTCGCCAGTGGGTGGGTCAGCGGCACCAGGGCCGGATACACCCGGGCCGAAACACGTTGGTGTCCTTCGTTATCCGTGAGCCGCTCACAGATGGACAGCAACTTGATGGTGCACTGCAACGCCCGCGCGGAGTCGAAGTCGTCGGCGCTGATCTTGGTGATGCCCTCGCGGTACACATCGTCGGCGCTCACCCGGGTGTGGAAGGCGATTGAGGCGAGAATCGCCGCCTTGGCGGCCGCGTCGTAGCCCTCGACGTCTGCCGTCGGGTCGGCCTCGGCATATCCGAGCTCTCCCGCCTCGGCCAGTGCGGTGTCGTAACCGGCGCCGGTGTTGTCCATCGCCGACAAGATGTAGTTGGTGGTGCCGTTGACGATTCCGGATACCCGGATCACCGAATCACCGGCCAGCGACTGCGTCAGGGGGCGGATGACCGGGATGGCGCCGGCCACGGCTGCCTCGAAATAGAGGTCGACCCTTGCCTTTTCGGCAGCTTCGGTGAGTTCCCCGGCAGCCTGCGCCAGCAGCGCCTTGTTGGCGGTGACCACTGACTTACCCGCGTTGAGCGCACCCAGGATGCCGCGCCGCGCGGGCTCCACCGGACCCATCAGTTCAACGACGATGTCGACGTCGTCGCGGGCGACCAGGGCATCGATATCGTCGGTGAGCAGGTCCACCGGGACGCCGCGGTCAGCGGCGACGCGGCGCACGCCGATGCCGCGGATTGCCAGCGGGGCACCGATACGGGCAGCGAGATCACTTGCGCTGCTTTCGATGATGCGCGCTACCTCGCTACCGACATTGCCCAGGCCCAGGATCGCTACGCCTATGGGACGACCGGAGTCGCTCACCTTTCCTCCTCCAAACTCACCAAGTCCTCCACGGTCTCGCGCCGCAGGATCAGTCGCGCCTTGCCGTCCTTCACGGAGATCACCGCCGGACGGGTCAGCAGGTTGTACCGGCTGGACATCGAATAGCAGTAGGCGCCGGTCGCGGCGACCGCCAGCAGATCTCCGGGGGCCACGTCATCGGGCAGCCAGGCATCCCGCACCACGATATCGCCGCTTTCACAGTGCTTCCCGACGACCCTGGACAGCACTGGTGCGACATCGCTATCGCGGGAAACCAGTTGGGGGTGGTACTCGGCCTGATACAGCGAGGTGCGGATGTTGTCGCTCATACCGCCGTCGACACTCACGTACCGGCGCTGGCCGTTCGAGAGGATCACGTCCTTGGTGGTGCCCACCCGATACAGGGTGACCGTGCCCGGGCCGGCGATGGCCCGGCCCGGCTCGATCACCAACCGTGGCTCGGGCAGCCCCGCCAGCGCCGATTCGGTGCGCACGATCTCCCCGAGCTTGGCGGCGAGGTCCTCGATGGGCGGCGGATCATCGGACGGGACATAGCTGATGCCGAGTCCGCCGCCGAGGTCGATGATGTTGAGCTGCGCGGTCTTCTCTGCGCCGAATTCGGCGACCACCTCACGCAACAGTCCGATCACCCGGTGTGCGGCGACCTCGAAACCGTCGACGTCGAAGATCTGTGAGCCGATATGGCTGTGCAGCCCCACCAGCCGCAGGTTGCCGGTGGCGAAGACCCGCCGCACCGCCTCCAGTGCCTGCCCGCCCGCGAGCGACAAACCGAACTTCTGGTCCTCGTGCGCGGTGGAGATGAACTCATGGGTGTGCGCCTCGACACCGACGGTGACCCGCACCAGCACGTCTTGCACCACGCCGGCATTGCCTGCGATGGTGTCGAGGCGCTCGATCTCGATCATCGAGTCGACGACGATGTGCCCGACACCGGCACGCACCGCCTGTTCGAGTTCTGCCTCTGATTTGTTGTTACCGTGCAGCGCGATTCGCTGCGGCGGGAAATCGGCGCGCAGCGCGACGGCAAGCTCGCCCGCCGAGCAGACATCCAGGCCCAGTCCCTCGTCCTTGATCCACCGCGCGATCTCGGTGCACAGGAACGCCTTCGACGCGTAATGCACGCGGGCGGCGCCACCGAACGCCGCCGCCATGTCGCGGCAGCGCGACCGGAAGTCGTCCTCGTCGATGACGAACAGCGGAGTGCCGTACTGCTCGGCGAGGTCGGACACGGCCAGACCCGCGAGAGTGACCTCACCATCGGCGCGGCGGGAAGCATTGCGGGGCCATACATTCGGCGCTAGCTCGGTCGGGTTGACCGGTGCCGATGCGAGGTGTGCTGACATGGTTCCGTTCTTCTCCCCTTCTGCGTGGCGGGGGCCTGCCGGGTGTGCGCTCACATCCGCTCCGGTGCGCTCACGCCGAGGATATCCAGGCCGTTGGCGATGACTTGGCGAGTGGCCAGGCACAGTGCGAGCCGGGCCGCGTGGAGATCACCGGGTGTTTCGTCGCCCTGCGGCAGCACCCGGCACGAATCGTAGAACCGATGGTAGTCACCGGCGATGTCTTCCAAATACCTTGCGACGCGATGCGGTTCACGAAGCACTGCGGCGTTTTGCAGAATTCGGCCGAACTCACCGAGCCCCCGGATGAGCGCGCCCTCCTTCTCGTGGGTAAGCAGCTCGAGATGCTCGGTCGAGTACTGCAGGCCCAGATCGGCGGCGTTGCGCGCCAGCGCGGACAGCCGCGCGTGCGCGTATTGAACGTAGTAAACCGGGTTCTCGCTCGAAGCAGATGCCCACAGCTCCAGATCGATGTCGATCGAGGTATCCACCGAGGAGCGGATCAGCGCGTAGCGGGCCGCGTCGACGCCGATGGCGTCCACTAGGTCATCGAGGGTGATGACGGTGCCCGCACGCTTGGACATCCGGACGGGCTGACCGTCGCGGACCAGATTCACCATCTGACCGATGAGGACCTCGACGCTGTCCGCGTCGTAACCCAAGGCAGCGGCAACGGCTTTCAGCCGCGCGATGTAGCCGTGATGGTCGGCACCGAGCATGTAGATGCACAGGTCGAAGCCCCGCTCGCGCTTGTCGAGGTAGTACGCGATGTCACCGGCGATGTAGGCGGGGTTGCCGTCGCTCTTGATGACGACGCGGTCCTTGTCATCGCCGAAGTTGCTGGACCGTAGCCAGGACGCGCCGTCCTTCTCGTAGATGTTTCCGGTCTTGCGCAGCTGCGCGATGGCCTCCTGCACCCGGCCGGAGGTGTGCATCGAGTCTTCATGGGTGAAAACGTCGAAATCCGTGCCGAACTCGTGCAGCGACTCCTTGATGTGCGTGAACATCAAGTCCACGCCGATCTCCCGGAACACCTCGGCCCTCTTGGGCTCCGGCAGCGCGAGCGCGTCCGGACGCTGGGTGGTGACCTGCTTGGCGATATCGGCGATGTAGTCCCCGGCGTAGCCGTCTTCCGGGGCTTCCTTGCCCTCGGCCGAGGCGATGAGCGAGCGGACAAACCGATCGATCTGGGCACCGTGATCGTTGAAGTAGTACTCGCGGGTGACCGTGGCGCCCTGACGAGTCAACAGGCGCCCCAGGGCGTCACCCACCGCGGCCCATCGGGTGCCGCCGATGTGAATCGGCCCGGTCGGGTTGGCGGAGACGAATTCCAGGTTGATGGTGTGGGTGCCCTGCGCGTCGGAGTTACCGTAGGTCTCCCCCGCGTCCAGGATGTTCGCGACGATGGTGCCCTGCGCGTCCGCCGCGATCCGCAGGTTCACGAATCCGGGCCCGGCGATCTCGGCCGCGGCGATCGCGTCATTGGCGACAAGAGCCTCCGCAAGCCAACCGGCCAGGTCGCGTGGGGCGACACCCACCTTCTTGGCGACCTGCAAGGCCACGTTGGTGGCGTAGTCACCGTGCTCGGGATTACGCGGCCGTTCGACCGTCACGGCGGCGGGCAGTGCCGACGTGTCCAGACCTCGCTCGTCCAGCACCGTGGTAGCGGCGGAACGTAGCAGGTCGGCGAGGTCGGCGGGAGTCACGGCGATCATCCTATGGGCTGGGGTAGCCCGGCCCCGAATCCTTTACCCCGACCGAAACGGTGGTCGGGGTGTGCGTCTGGATGCGCTAGGCTGTCTCCGCTAGTCTTTCCAAGCCCTGACGCCCTCGTAGCTCAGGGGATAGAGCGTCTGCCTCCGGAGCAGAAGGCCGCAGGTTCGATTCCTGCCGAGGGCACACACGATCATACGATCATTCTGTCGCGGTATCACCGGCCGCGACAGCGGCGGCACGAAGCTGCTGCTTCTCGGCTTTCACCCGCCTGCGCCAGTTGCGCACGACGACATACCCGACGAGTAACACGATCAAGAGCGCGACGATGGCCCCGATGGCCGTCGCTCCCCGGAATCCGGGTGCCTCGACGTCGAGAACTCGCTCGCCGGCATGAGCGGAATTGCTGGTTCCGAGCACAATGGTGAGCGTCATCAAGTTTGGTATCGCGATGATGACGGCCAATAACGTCAGCACCCCCGCGAAGAATTTCCCGCCGCGGCGCCCTCGCATCAGAAACGCCCACATCGCCAGCAATAACGGAATTCCGGTGCACAACAAGCCGAGCGCCAACCCGCTGCCAATGCCCTTGGTGAAACTGCCATGACCGGACATATCGGCGATACGCTGCGCCCACCAGCGCGGGATGAAGGCCGATAACGCGAAGTACACGACCACCAGCGCCAGCAGCAGCGCGATGGCCGCGAATACCCGTCCACGCCATCTCGCCCAGGTGGATTCCTTGTCCGCAACTTTTACTTCGCCACTTCCAGCCATACCGAAAGGCTATGCGAACAACGCTACTTTCGTGCGCGGGAAGGAGGATTGGCAAAGGCCGCTCGCACGGCGGCCAGCGTGCGGTCACGGAGAACATCGGATTCCCTGTCGGCCGCGAGTTGTGTTTCCGGCGGGATGCCACGTGCGTCATCGGGCTGGATGAACCAGCCCAGAGATGCCCGCGCCAGTTCCTGACTGAGCCTGGCCATATCGCGGATACGCGACGCGTATCGGGCGAACGCTTGCTGGTGGTCATCGGGATGGCCAGAGATCTCGTCGGCCAGAATGGCAGCGCCCACGATGGCCAGGGTTGCCCCCATCCCGGAAAGTAGTGACGGCCCGTAGGCCGCGTCCCCGACAAGGGCCACCCGGCCGCGGTACGGCCTGGCGAGCGATACCTGCGCAATGGCATCGAAGTAGAAGTCGTCGCACGCCCGCATGGCCTCGAGCAATTCCGCGGTGCGCCAGCCCATGCCGTCGAACACCCGGTTGATCCAGTGCCGCTGCGCTGCCACGTCGGCGCGGTCGTAGGAGCGTTGGGCCGACTCGAAAAACAGTCCGATCACCAACTCCGTGTTCTGGTGCACGGTGTAGCACCCGAGGGTGCGGCCCGGACGGTTGAACAACAAGCCCGCGTTGCGCAGGCCGAGAACGTTGCCGGTGGTGAAATGCGCCTGATAGCAACCGAGATGGCGAACGAACTCGGTCTCAGGACCGCAAGTCAGGCGGCGGGTGCGTGAATGCAGCCCGTCGGCGCCGACGACGAGGTCGAAATCGCCACGTCCACCACTGTCGAATGCGACGCAGACGCCATCACCCCGGTCGTCGAGCGATCGAATCGAATCGCCAAAGCGATATTCGACACCAGCGTGCGCGGCGTCCAACAACACCGCATTGAGTTCTGTTCGGAGCAGCTCGATCTCGCCACCGATCACCTCCGGCGCCATGGTGAAGACCCGCTTACCCGACGAGTCGATACGGAAGAACTCGTCCAATTCCGTAGCGCGCGCTTCCAGTTCGCCGAGTACGCCCATCTCGGCCATGACCTCGACGGCCGGGCCGCGCAGATCGACGGCGTTTCCCGCCCGGCGCAAAGCCGCGGATCGCTCCACCACCGTCGGCCGCAAGCCGGCGCGGGCCAGCCGATAGGCCAGCACCGTACCGGCGATACCGGCGCCGCAGATCAGCACGGTATCCGCGCCGGGTCTTCCAGTTGACCGCATAATCACAGGCTAGAAGCCTACTTGACCAATGGTCAAGTAGAGCCTGTTGCTATCGTGCACGCGAGTCAGGAGGTACGCGGATGGCACGTCTGGATAGGGCGGCAGTGCTGACGGGCGCCTGGACCTACATCGAGGCACACGGCGTGGATGCGCTGACGATGCGCAAGCTCGCGGCCTCGCTCGGGGTGAATCACGGAACGTTGTACTGGCACGTCGAGAACAAACACGCCTTGATCGACGCGCTCGCCGATGATCTTCTGGCAGGCGTCGCCGATCCCCCGTACCGTGGCACAGTCGGCATGGAGCGACTCACCGAACTGGCACACCGCCTGCGTGCGGCCCTGCTGTCGCATCGCGACGGCGCGCGAATTCTTGCGGGAACCTTTGTCCGCGAGTCACATACGCTGATGTTCGGCGAAGCCGCGATCGGCGCAGCCCTGGACGCGGGCGTAGGCGAGCAGGACGCGGTACTGCTTGCCTTCTCAGTGCAGTACTACGTCACCGGATTTGCCATCGAAGAACAGGCTGCTCAGCAACTCAAGCACCCGGAAAGCGCTCGCGTACGACGCGATATCGATGAGACACGTTTCCCCCTGGTGAGGGCTGGACTGGAAATCCTGCGAAACACCCCACCCGACAAGCAGTTCGACTATGGCCTACGGCAGTTGTTGAAGACTTAACCGGCCCGGTCAGGCAGTGGCGGAATCCGGTACCGGGAATAAAGCAGCGAAAACCCCAGCACGACAAGACCGGCGACCGCAAGCACGGCACCGACCAGAGACGGGGCCCGGTAGCCGTATCCGGCGGTGATGACCAGACCACCCAGCCACGCCCCGCCCGCATTGGCGATGTTGAGCGCCGAGTGGTTCAGGGCGGCCGCCAATGTTTGTGCGTCGTCCGCGACATCCATCAGACGTGTCTGCAGCGCGGGGACCAGAGAGGTACCCGAAACACCGACCGCGAACACCAACACCAGTGCGGCCCAGGGATTTCTGGAAACCACCGCGAAGATCACCAGCATCACGGCGACCAGCACCAGGCCGATGGCGATGGCCCGGACCACACTGCGGTCGGCCATCCATCCGCCCAGCACGTTTCCGGTGACCATGCCGATTCCGTAGAGCGCCAGCGCCAATGGGACAAGAGTCCTGGGCAGCCCGGAGACGCTGGTGAGGGTGGTGCTGATGTAGGTGTAGAAGGCGAACATGCCCCCGAAGCCCACGATGCCGATGAGCAGGGTGAACCAGACCTGCACGCGGCGCAACGCGCCAAGCTCGGTCAGCGGATTCGTGATCGTCATATCTGTCAGCCCCGGCAAGTAACGCACCAGGGCCGCGACAGTGACGACGCCGATGACCGCGACAACGGCGAAAGCCGAACGCCACCCCACCGCGTTGCCCAGCCAGGTGGCCACCGGGACTCCCACGACGTTGGCCACCGACAGGCCCAGCATGGTTTGGCCCACCGCCTTGGCCCGCTGGCCCGGGCCGGCCAGATGCGCGGCGACCAGGGCCGCGACCCCGAAGTACGCGCCGTGCGGTAACCCGGCGATGAATCTGGACACGATGAGGGCCGCATAACCCGGCGCGAAGACGGTGGCCGCGTTTCCGATCGTGAAGGCGATCATGAGCGCGATGAGCAATGTCCGGCGGGAGGCACGGGCGGTGAGCGCCGCGATGACCGGTGCGCCGACGACGACACCGAGCGCATAGGCACTGATGACGTGTCCCGCCTGCGGCTCGGTGACGTGCAGGCCGTGCGCGATATTGGGCAGCAGTCCCATTGCCACGAATTCGGTTGTCCCGATCCCGAAGCCGCCGATGGCCAGCGCGAGAATTGCGCCGCGGCGCGCGCGTGCCGACACCGGCGGCTCGGGCTGCACGCGTGAATCGACAACGGCAGTCATGAAATGGCTCCTGTGCGGTATGCGATGGGGTGCCGAATGCGCGAACGCACACGGCGGCGCACACCGGTGAGCGCCTTGGTCGGTCAACCACCAATTCTGCCGGGTTCATTCCCTTCAGGCGAACCGTGGTCGTCCCGTAGTTGTCAGCGGAACGGGCTGATCACGTCGCGCATGAACTGCCCGATATTGGTCGGCATATCTCCGTCAGGGAAGCTCGCGGTGGCCAGCACGTTGCCGCCCGCGTCGGTGAAGTTGCGGTCGGCGCGCTGCTGATGGGTCGAATTGGTCACCAGGATGATTCCCGACGCACCCGCCTGTTTGGCCAGCGGCACCGAGAACTGTGCGTTCTGCACGGTGCTGTTGGCCCGCGGCTCCACGATGATCCGGTCGGACGGGTACCCCAAGCCGACGAGCATATTGCGCATCTGATCTGCCTCGGACACACCGTTTTGCGGATTGCCTCCGGTCACGATGATGAATGAATTGGGGAACATGTTGGCGATCGCCCTGCCGGTCGCGACGCGCTGATAGAGCTTGTCGCGCATCGAACCATCGGGCTTGAGGCCGTATCCCAAGATGACGATGGCCGGTTTCGAGAAGTCCTTGCCCACAGCCAGGGGTTCGGCGCTCGTGGTCGCCGGAGCGCACAACGCGAGGACAGCACCGACGACCGCGACGGCCGCCCAACGTGTGATCAACGCGTCCTCCAGACCTCAGTGACTTCTGAGACGAACGAGATACATGGTGCCAGAGTGACCCCTGTCAAGTCGACCCGCCGGGGAAATCTTTCGCGATTTCCGCTGGTGTGACCCACATGACAGATGTAGGCTGTGCTATCAGACACATGTCTACTAAGCCACAATGCCGTGGAGGATGACGTGACCGAGACCTCAACCATCGACCGGGCAGCCGCCGACGCCCCGGAGCCTGCCGCTCCCCCGCTCGTAGCACTTCCCAAGCTCGCCCAGGGCATCGCCTTCGTGGCCTCGCGCCGCTGGACCACGACCCGGCTGGCAAGGAAGTACGGGAAGGTCTACACGATCAACATCCCCAAATTCGGCTACACGGTGGTGGTGGCCGATCCGGACCTGGCCCGGCAGGTTTTCACCACCAGCACCGAAATCCTGGGCAACATCCAGCCCAACCTGAGCCAACAACTCGGGCCCGGATCGGTGTTCGCCCTGGAGCGCAATGAGCACCGGCACCGCCGCAAATTGCTGGCCCCGAAGTTTCACGGCAAGGCCATGGCTCAGTACGAACAGATCATCGAGGAAGAGACCCTGCGCGAGTGCGCGTCGTGGCCCGAGGGGCAGCAGTTCGAAACCATGGAACCGATGATGCGGATCACGCTGAATGCGATCCTGCGCGCGGTGTTCGGCGCCGACGGTGCCGAACTGGACGAGCTGCGCACGATGATCCCGCCGTGGGTCGTGTTGGCCTCCAGCATGACCCGATTGCCGCAACCCAAACGCGACTACGGCCGGTTCAGTCCGTGGGGCATCCTCAAGGCGAAGCGCGCCCGCTACAACAAGGTCATCGACACCTTGATCGACAAAGCCTTGGCCGCACCGGATTTCGAAGATCGCACCGACATTCTCGCACTGCTGTTGCGCTCCACCTATGACGACGGCACCACCATGTCGCGCAGCGATGTCTCCGACGAACTGCTCACCTTGTTGGCGGCCGGCCATGAAACCACAGCCACCACGCTGACGTGGGCGTTCGAACGCATCGCCCGGAACCCGCAGATTCTGTCCCGCCTATCCGAAGAAGCCCAGACCGGCGAGAATGAATACCGCCAAGCGACAATCCTTGAGGTACAACGCAGTCGGCCCGTCATCGACTTCGCGGGCCGTCATGTGCTGGCGCCGTATGTCGACATCGGCCCCTACCGCATCCCCCGCGGCCATTCCCTCGTGGTGAGCATCAACCTGATGCACGATGACCCTGTCGCTTACCCCAGCCCGGAGCGGTTCGATCCGGAACGGTTCCTGGGCACCAAGCCCGGCAACTCCTGGGTACCGTACGGCGGAGGCACCCGGCGTTGTGTCGGGGCAGCCTTCGCCAACATGGAGATGGACATAGTCCTGCGCACTGTGTTGCGGCACTTCACCATTGACACCACATCGGCCCCCGGCGAGAAGTGGCACTCACGCGGAGTCGCGTCCTGCCCAAAGGATAACGGGCTCATCACCGTGCGGCGGCGCTGACGCTCCTCAGCCAAGTCTGCGCAGCTCCGCCCCGACATTGCGCCGGGCGGCCGCCTCCCACCGCACTCGCCCGGCCCCGGTGTGAAAGAGCTCGGGCTTGTCTAGCAGTGCACGCAGCACCCGGGCACGCTCGGGGCGAAACACCTCATCGGGAAAGGACGCGTACTCCTCGCGCACGGCGTCGACATACCGGGCGTAGCGCTCGGCAGACGCACCGAGCACCGACAGGTCGGCATCGCTGAGCACGGCACCGTTCACATCGTCGGGCTGCACGCGATGCGTCTCGGTGAGTTCCACCAGGCGCGCCACTTCATCACCAACGCTGGGAAGCAACAGTTCCCGGGCCAGGTCGGCGGATTGTCGCTCGTTATCGGTCCGGCCGATCTCGTACACCGCGTCGTGGAACCACGCTGCCAGCTCGACGGGCTCGCGATCGAAGACCACGCCATCCTGCGCCAGCAGATCAACCGCATCGAGCACCTCACGCAGGTGAACCACATCGTGATGACGCCGGTGCGGTTCGGACCATCGACGCAACAGATCTGAACGCAGATCATCGGTGAGTGCGGTTGTCGCGGTCATGGATGCCGCTTGCGCAGCCGCATGAGTATCTCTCCCTCGGGACCGCCGGTGAACGTCACCTCACGGCGAGGGCTCTGTCCGGGCAGCAGATCCAATTCATACTTCTGTGCCAGCGAGGCGATTCCGATGATTGCCTCCAGATTCGCGAAACCCGAAGCGATGCACATTCGCCTGCCCGCCCCGAAAGGCATGTGCGCCTTCCGTTGTTCGGGTTGCAGGTTCTCCTTGAGGAAACGTGACGGATCGAAGGTTCTGGCGTTCTCCCAGACACGTTCGTTGTGGTGGATGCTGTCGATGAGAACCATCACCGTAGTTCCCGCCGGAATCGGATAGTCCCCGAGTACGTCGTCGGCCTTCGCGGCGCGTGCAAGTCCCAGAATGGGTGGATACACCCGCATGGCCTCATTGAGCACCGCCGCGGTCCACGGAAGATCATCGACATCGGCGGCCGTCGGGAGTCGCCCGCCCAGCACGCGATCGACTTCTTCACCCAGCTTGGCGCGCGCATCTGGGTTGCGGGACAACAAGTACCAGGTCCAGGCCAAAGCGGCGGCGGTGGTCTCGAAACCCGCTCCCAGAAAGGTCATCAGCTCGTCCCGGATCTCCAGATCCGTGTACTTGGCTCCGGTCTCGGGATCCTCGGCGGCCATCAACAGTGCGAGCAGATTGTCCTGCCTGGTGATCCGGCCACTGCGGTGGTCCGCGATGAGCTGATCGATGGTGCGCTCCACCCAGCGCAGGCCCTTCATTGTCCGCGGCGCGGCGACCGATGCGCCGATGCGCAACGCCTTGATGGCCAAACGCGGTGTATGCGAGGCTAATTCATCTGGCCCGTGAGTGGCGAGCTTATCCACTATCCAGCGCAGCGGCGGAGCCGCTCCCGCGATGAAGCCGACGCCGAAGAGTTTGAGTAGGCGCGCAAAGTTGATACGCATGCGCTCGGCCATATCGCCGGACAGGTCGATACCGAACATGGTCTGCGCGACGATATCCATCGTCAGGTAATTCATCTCGGCGGTAACGTCTACCGGCTTGCCCTGCCCATGCAATGTGTCCCACCGCGCGATCGTCCGCGCACTGGCCTCGGCCATCTGCGGCGCGAACAAGTCAACTTGCCTCTTGGCGAAGATCGGCTGCACCAAACGGCGATTGCGGTTCCACAGCGTTTCATTGAGGTCCGTTACCAGGCCCCGACCGAAACCCACTGCGAGCAAGTCATATTCGGCGCTCTTGATGTAGTTGTCCTGATTGGCGACCAGCACATGGCGGGCCAATTCCGAGTTACGGACGATGACAGCTTTCCGCATGGGCGCCCTGGCGACAATGACGTCGTCCTGGCCGGGCAGGTCGGCGAGGTACTCCGAAATGGTGTGCCGGTATGTGGACCACACCGCGCCGAGCGCCAGTCGCCACGACTTCAGATAACCGACGCGGGTGTGATGCCATCGCAGAAAGGTGGGGCCACCGGGATATAGATCATGATTGACCGGACATGCACCGGTGGCCACCTCAACCGGCACGGAAAGGGGTTCTGGCTGCAACGCTGGAGCCGACACGATTAGACCCTTTCTTGTTCTGAGGCGTTGTCATGCGCCTCAGAATCTGATCCGGAAGTCACCTCTTCCGCCACGGCGTCGAGCTCGTCGCCAGCGGCTTCGTCGTCCACCTCGTCATCGAGGTCCACGAGCTCGCCGGCCTCGTCGTCATCGCCCGCCTCGGCGTCGGCCGCGTCCTCGGCGTTCCATCGGTCGTGATCAGCACGCGCTCTCTTACTGGCCTCCGCGATTTCGAACCCGTCAGCCACGACACCACTCACCTCACGGGCAACCTCGCCCACCGTCCGGGTGATGATCCGAATGATCCGGCCAACTCGAGTTCCGACCGACTCCAGAACTTCCTGGGCGACGTTGACGTTGCGCTCAACAGGTCCCACCATGCTGCACTGTCCTTCCGGATTCAGTAACCAAATAGTGAACAATCGTGCACTGGGCCCCAGTCTGCGCAACCTAGATGAACCTGTCAATACCAGATATCAACGCGGTTTCGAACGAAACAAGGTCTTACAGTAGGAGTACGCACGTACACTCATTGACATGCGACACAGTCGTGCCGAGAAGAAGTTGCACACCCGCCGCGCGTTGCTCGACGGGACCCTGGAGCTGCTCAAGCTGCGCGGCTTCGCGACCGTGAGCCTGCGGGAGGTAGCCAAGTCCGCAGGCTTGGTTCCCACTGCGTTCTATCGGCACTTCGAATCGATGGAAGACCTCGGCACGGTTCTGGCCGAGGAGAGTGTTCGTGCGCTTCGTGACACCTTCCGTCAAGCCCGGGGCCAGGCCGGTAGTGACAACCCCGCCAAGATTCTCGGCCTCATGGTTGACCGAGTGGGCGAGCATGCGAACAACTTCCGGTTTCTAGTACGTGAACGTCATGGCGGCTCGCCACAAATCCGGCGAGCCATCAATAACGAGATGCGGATGCTCACCAACGAAGTGGTGGTGGAGCTGGCGCGCAATCCGGCGACAAACCATCACAGCACCGAGGATCTCGAGATCGCCGCGGATCTGATCGCCGGGTCGATTCTCAGCACCATCGGCATGCTGGTGGACACCGACCACCCCACCGATGCCGACGCGAGCGCCGCGCTGAACCGCGCGCTACGTCAGTTGGACCTGGTCACCAGCGGGCTGATTCACACCCGCACCGTGACGACGGTCATCGCGGAGCCTGCCCGCACCCACGATGAATCGTCCGCCACAACAGCAGCGCCGTAAGCAGGCCGACCATATCGGCGAGCAGGTCCAGCACGCTCCCGTCACGGCGCGGAATCCACAGCGCTTGAACAACCTCCGACGCCACCGCGAAGGTCAGAACCCAAGCCAGTGTGGGTAACTCAGCGATCCTCGCGAAGCGCGAGCATGTCGCCAACATCGCAAAAATCAAGAAATGTGCCACCTTATCCACGCCGGGCGGCCCCGACGGAACGGTGCCGCCAGGCGTGAACAGCAGCAGGCAGGACACCACGAACGCACACACCAGGGTGAGCCAGCGGACACCCGAGGACCAGGGTTCAGCGATCCGAATCATCGTGAGCTATATTGCCGCTTCGGCTCTGAGTGATTCAAAGCCATGCCGCCGAAGCGCATGCTGCGTAGAACGAAGGCATGACTTCCGCCGCGTCTGTCCTGGAAATCCGCGCGCTGCCCGGCACCGAGACCTATCGGAATCTGCTCGCCCAAGTGGCCAAGGGGGCGCGAGACCGCGACCTGGATGACGAGAACCCCTTTGACCAGGTTCGCCTGCTCAAAGAGGCAGGATTCGGGCGGCTTCGCATTCCGGAAGAACTCGGCGGATCCGGACTATCTGTGCGACAACTCTTTTCCGCCATCATCGATCTCGCACAGGCCGACCCCATCGTCGCGCACATCTTCCGCACCCACTTCTGGTTCGTCGAGGAAAGACTGCGCACACTCTCCGATCCCCGATCGGCCACCTGGCTGACCAAGGTGAATGAGGGCAATCTGTTCGCCAACGCCTTCAGCGAGAAGGGCTCGCTGGCCGTGGGCAGCCTGGTGTTCAACACCCGGCTGCTACCGGTGGGCAACGGGTACCGGCTGAACGGCGAGAAGTTCTACAGCACCGGAACGTTGTTCGCGGACTACTTGACGGTCACCGCCAGCACCGATCGCGATTCGGTGGCATCGGTCATCGTGCCCGGCGACCGCGACGGTGTGCGGCTGGTGGACGACTGGGACGGCTTTGGCCAGCGGCGCACCGGGACCGGTACCACGATCTTTACTCAGGTCGATATCGGCGCCGACGAAATCCTTTCCGAGACACCGTATGACGCGCCCGCGGTACCCACCACTCAGTACGCGTCGCTGCAGCTCTACATCCTGGCGATCGTCGCCGGCGTGCTGCGTTCGGTGGTGGACGACGGCGAAGCACTTTTACGTTCGCGTCAGCGCAACTTCAGCCACGCCCTCACCGAGCGGCCGGTCGACGACCCGCTGCTGCAACGCACATTGGGCGAACTGAGCGCGACTGCCTTCGCCGCGGAGGCCACGGTTCTTGCCGCCGCCGACGCCATAGCTGCCGCCACCGCCTCGCTGCGGGACGGAGTTCCCGACACGCAGCTGGCCGAAGAGGCCCAGCTCGCGGTCGCCAAGGCCAAGGTGCACATCGACGCCGTCGCGCTTGACGCGGCCACCAAACTGTTGGACCTGGGGGGAGCCAGCGCTTCGAGCCGTAGCCGCAACCTGGACCGTCATTGGCGCAATATTCGCACCATCAGCCTGCACAATCCGGTGCACTACAAAGCGCGGGTGATCGGACAGAATCTGCTGCACGGTACGCCACTGCCCGCGAACGCGTATTTCTGAGTCGCTCAGGCCGACAAGCTGATTCGCTGCGCGCCGGTCACCGCATGATAGCGGTCGGGGCTGCAGGTCAGCACGATCACCTGCGCCTCGGTGCCCACCGCATCGAAGACTTCGCCCATTCGCTCAAGCCTGTCACTGTCGGTGAACCCCAACGCGTCATCGATGATGACGGGCACCGCGTCCTGAGGCGCCACCAGTGCGGCGCTGGCCAGCCGCGCCACTATGCCCAGCTGCTCCTTCGCGCCGCCCGACAGTGACTCATACGGCACGGTCCTGCCCTCCAAGGTCCGGCTGCGAATGCTCAGGTCGCCATCAATGTCCACTTCGAAGGTGGGGCCGAAGACCATGCGCCCCAACCGTTCCAGTTCCGCGCGGAACGGGTCGACGTACCGCAACCGCATACCGTCACGGTGCCGCATCATCACCGACCGCAACGTATCGACGGCCCGCGCCTTCGCGCCGATCCGGGTGAACTCCGTTGCCGCGTATTCGCGTTCGGAGGCGGCCGCATCCAGTTGATCCTGACGCCCCTGCCTACCGAACACCTCCAGCCGCACCGAGATATCGCGCAGCCGATCCCGCGTCGACTCATGCCGCTCATCCAGCGCCCGCGCCACTGCCGAGGCCTCGGCCAGCTCGGCGCGCACCTTGTCGGCCTCCAGCGCCGCCAACTGACTCACGAGGTCGGTGACACGCCGGGCGGTCAGGTCGGCCGCCTGCACCGCCCGCTCATGGCGCTCGGTCAGCAGATCATCGGAAGCGGAGGATCGTACGTGGGCAAGACGCTGCTCGGCAGCGGCCAGCTCGTCGGCACGCGCGGCACGCTTCTCCCGTGCCGCCATGGCATCGGCGGCCTTCTCCGCGAGCTGTTGACCGGCGGCCTGGACGGCCCGGCGGTGGGTTATCTCTTCAGCCTGTAGACGTTCCACCTCACCGATCAGCCGGGTGACCTCGGCGCGAGCTTGTGCGGGGTCGATCGCATCCCACAGTCCGGTGGCCTCCGGAACCAATTCCCGTAGTCTGCTCAGCTTCTCGCGCAAGGCATCGAGATTCTCCGAACCCATCAGGCCATCGAGCAGCGCGGTCAACCGGTCACGTTCGGCATTCAGCTCAGTGCGCCGCGCATACTGCTGCTGCGCCTGTCCGACATCGGCGACGCCGGCGGCCGTCAGCGCACCGGTCAGCGTCTGGCGCGCGGCGTCGAGGTTGTCGCGAAGCTGAGCCGCATTGGCCCCCGGGATGATTCGGGCGACGGCCACACCAGGGGCGGCGATCTCGATGGTGTCCGTCGCAGCACTGGCCCACTGTTCACCCGCCGCGACCCGCAGCTGCTCACCGTTGACGGTGATCTCGACGTCGGCGAGCGCCCGGACCTCGACCTGTGCCGAGGCCGTCGCCAAGGCTGCCTCGGCCATGCCGACGGCGCGGGCGGCGGTCTCGACCGCACTCAGGCTCTGCGCGGTAATGACCACCGACGCGAGCTCCGCGCCGATCGATGCCAACTGCCGCGTGGTGAGGTCGATACGTGACACTCGTGCCGCCAGCCCGTCCACCTCGTCCCGGGCCAGCGCACGTTCCAGGGTGTCGCGCGCCGTTTCCAGCTGGGTGCGGGCCGCGTCGACGGCGGCCGTCGCCCGCGCCGCTGCGATCTCGGCCGCCTCGCCTACCTGCTTGGCCGTTTCGTGCGCCGCTGCCGTGACGGAAACCTGTTCCGCGAGAGCGTCGATGGATGTCCTACGGGCCTGGATATCGGAGAGCAGCTGCGCCCGTTCATCGCGCTTTGTGTGCGCTGCCACCGCGGCCGCCTCGGCGGCCTCGGCAACCACGATCGCGTTGTCACGCTGCTGGATGAGAGTCGAAACCGCTTGGGAGGCTTCTTCCAGCGGCGCCAAACGGCGATTCACCTCGGCACGCTTGGCGATGACCGCGGCCAGTTCCTGGGTCAACTCGTCGTGCTCGCGAACCTGCTGATCGACCTCTGCCATGGCCTCACCCGCAACGGCAAGAGCGTCCTCGGCGGCAGTCAGCCGCGCGCCTGCCTTGGCCCATTCACCAGTGGGCCGCCCTGTCCCGGTGAAGTACAGCGCGTACTCGGCATCGATTCGCTCCACCAGATCCGGCTCGCTACCCGAGAGCGCAACCGACTGTCCCGCAGCCAGATCCAGCGCCCGGGTGAGCGCATCGCTCGACGACAGGTCCAACACACCTGCCCCTGCCGACTGCAGGACGCGTTGCGCCTTCCATAAATTCATGTCGATGGACTGATCGAGCATGTCCAGAACCCGCTGATGCGCCTCGTCGCCGGAGAGCTGCTCACGGCGCGGTTCGATGACGGTCAAATGCGTTTCGGCACGCTTATGAAACCTTTTGCGGTACACAAAGCGATAAGGACCACAACTGATCTCGGCTTCAACCTCGGATCCGACATCGGCAAAGGTCGGCTTGACCTGCTTGACGTCTTTCTTGGTGGAACGATCCTTGGATTCGATCAGCAGGTCCAGGGCCTCGATCATCGAGGTCTTGCCGATCTCGTTGGCGCCACCGACCACGACAACACCACGATCAGGAAAAGTGATGTCGCGGTGCGCGATCCCGCGGTAGTTGGTGACGGAGAGTCGATGCAGCTTCACGCCGCCGCCCCTCTTTTCTGCGCACCGCCCTTCGCCGGGCCGCCCAGGCCGGCACCGGAGGTGAGGCGCAACAACAATGACAGCGCGCCCTGAGCGTCCGCGGCGGACGGTCCGGCCGCGGCGGCCATGTCCTTGAGCTCTGCGATCGCCGATTCGGCGAACCCGCCAACCCCCAGATCACTGAACTCTCCGTCGGCCGGGACCACCGCGATATCGGTGTGCCGTTCCCACGCTCGCAGGCTGGCGAACAGCCGCGTGTACTTGTCCAGGCACTCCTCGAGAAGCGCGTTGTCGGTCACGCTGAGAGTTCCGGTGAGCGCCAAGCGCACCACGGTGCGCTCCTTGTCGGGGAAGAGCTCCAGATTCAGCCCCAGGTCGGCGATATCGCGCGCGGTATCCACCGACCAGCGCAACGTCACGAACCGCCATCTGCCCACGTGATGGGCATCGACCCGGACCGCTCCCGACTCGTCCAAATCGACCACCAACGCGTGCCCCGGATCGGATTCGACATCGTCGTAGTTGGTGACCTCGGGAGCGCCCGAATACCAGATGCGCCCGCTGGAACCGACCTGAGTACGGGAGTGTTTGTCCCCCAGCGCCACATAGTGGACGGCGCCACGGGCGATGGCGTCTTCGACGGCCTTCAGCGCGATGAGCGCCGGTTTCGTCGGATCGGGGTCCAGGATGTCGACGCCTCCGTGGGCCACCACGATGCGGCGGGTGCCGTCGGCGGGGAGTCCGTCCAGCTGCTCGGCCACAAGATCGTGGGTGGGTGCCTTGGAGCGCCACGGCACCGCGACCAGCTCGATACCGGGAGCCACCGGATGAATACCGGCGGCATCAAGCACGTGGACGTTCGCGGGCTTCTCGGCCAGGAACAGCTCGCTGGTGTACACAGAGGCCGCGTCCAGCGGATCATGGTTGCCGGGGAGCAGATAGATGTCCACACCGACGCCCCGCATGACCTCAAGCGCCTGACTGATGACGCGCGGTGCGAGTTGATTGGACTCGAAGACGTCGCCACACACCACCATGAAGCCACAACCTTGCGCCACAGCAACCTCACCGAGGGAGGAAATAGCCTCCCTACGAGCGGCTGAGTACTGCGGCTGCGCCTCGCCGGCAAGAAAATGCCGTGTCATGCCGAGCTGCCAGTCAGCGGTGTGCAGGAACTTCACGATCGAAAGTCTATTGCCGTCGACCGACAACCTCGGGGATGCCGCGCCTGACCTCACCGGCCTGCGTCAGAGGTCTATCCACAGGTCTGGCATTTGCCCGACGCTCACCGCGCGGCCCCGCTACGGTACGAATCATGCCGGATGACGCCAAGCGCACCCTGATCCTGATGCGCCACGCGAAGTCGGCGTATCCACCCGGGGTCGACGACCACGAGCGCCCGCTGAACCTGCGTGGCACCCGACAGGCGACGCAGGCCGGGACTTGGCTGCAAGATCACTTCAATCGGATTGACGCGGTGCTGTGCTCAACCGCCACCCGAACCCGTGCGACCCTCACCCAGACCGGGGTGCACAGTCAGCTGGTGAGGTTCAGCGACAAGCTGTATGACTCGACACCGGGCATCACGCTCGGGGAGATCAATGCGGTGCCCGACTCCGCGATCACCGTGCTGGTCGTGGGGCATGAGCCCACCACGTCACAGCTGGCCCTCGCACTCGCCGACGTGGGTACCAGTAGCGCCGAGGCCGCGAACCGCATCTCCACCAAGTTTCCGACCTCGTCGATCGCCGTCCTGACGACACGTTCACCGTGGTCACGGCTGGAGCTTGGCGGCGCCTCGCTCACCACATTCCACGTACCGCGCTAGCAGCCCGGCTCAGACCTTTTCCGCCACCTGGGAGGAGAGCTTCATCGCGCAGTGACACGCGGCCGATGAAGTGCCATGGCCGGCCCCGAGCAAGGTCACCGCCAATTCGAAGAACTGATCGTCGCCGTACTCCAGGGCCGTGACACACATCCCGTAGGTAGAACTGATGAAACCGTTCTTACCCGCTGCGGAAAAGTCTCTGACCTCCTCGCGCGTCCGCTCCTCCCCCTCGCGCTCGCGCCCGATCGGGCTGCCGCGGTACCAGGACAGGGTGACGTTGGGGAGCACACTCCAATATCCGTTCGGGGTCCAGGTACATCCCGCCGGAGTCTTCGCCACAAGCTTGAGGTCGGCCCGGTGCAACACTGCCGCGACATCGGGGGTGGTCAGACTGCCGCACTCGGAATAGGCGGGGCCCACCCTGACATCGTGCAGGCTCGACGCGTCATGACCCATATGTTCACCGTGATGGCCAGAGCACCCCGCGGTGAATAGAACACCCAGAGCCAGCGCGGTACACAAAAGCATCCCGGCGAGACGGGACGAGCGAACACGACGCGTCAGATGTTGACTGACAGCGTCATTTCCATCAATTTGATTGCCTGCGTGCATGAGTCTCCGCCTCGGCCCTGCGGGTTGACCCACCATCCAACAACACCTGCGGCATCGCTGGCAACTCCACAGGCGCCCGGCTGGTCCGGTGGCTTCATCACGATCGACGGGATCCCCTGGATCGCCCGTTCCTGAACGTTGTACTTCAGGCTGTTCGCTGTGGCCTTCTCGGCTTCGAGACTGCCCGTCTCGAACCAGAATCGGGTGATGTCGACCAGGCCGCCGCTCTTACTCATGGCCTGCCACCGGCACAGCGCGCCCACGAAGGTGCTCTGAATATCCCTCGGGTCGGCGTCGACGGCCTTGGCCAGCACGTCCGTGGTGAGAACTTCACATTCCTTGAGCAGATTCGGGTATTTCTGTTCGGCGTTGGGTCCCTCCGCCGAATCGCCCTTGCCGGGCATGACGGCCTCACCGTCTACCGTGCCGCCGCAACCGGCGGAACCCCACGCGACGAGCGCGACGCATGCCGCCGCGAACAGTGACTTCGTCTTCCGATGCATCATTTCTTGGCCGCCTTGATGGACGTCTCGGTCAGCTGCTTGGCCACATCACAGGAGTCCGGGGCACCCGTACCCGGCTCGAAGTTGATCGACCATTCGATGAAGTCGTTCCCGAAGTCCATGCCGATCTCGCAGAGAGTGGTCACGGTTCCGGGGTAGCCATTGGTGGCGATGAATCCCTTGTATCCGGCGATCTCGATGTCCTCGACGCTCGGGCGAGTCCGCTCCTCCGTCGCGCGCTCGCGACCGATGGGGCTGCCTCGGTACCAGTTGAAGGAGAAGTGTGGCCCGACGATGCTGCCGCCACGCAGCCAAACGCAACCGACCGAGTTCTTGGCGGTGCCCACCAAGCCCACAACCTTGGTCATCTGCATCATCGCCTGGTCGCTGACGCCACCGCATTCGGTGAACATCGGACCATCAACGCCCTTGGACTTGGTCTGCGCCGGCGCGGTCGCATTCGGCGCGGTGCCGTTGGGCTGATCGGACTTGTCACCACCCGAACAGCCGCTCACTACGAGTGCGACCATCACCAGCGCGACAGCACACTTGCTCCACATGTTGCGAGAACCTAAGCCCAACCTCACATGTGCACTGTAGCGGCACAAACCGCAGTCAACCACTGAGCTGCGGGTTTGTCGCCAGCGTGGTTGAACCGCGTGCGCCATGACCTCATCTGGCGTGTGCGACAGTGGTGCCCATGCCTCAGGGTCAGTTGCGGGCCCTTCTGCCGCGATATGTGCGCCCGTATCGCGGCGTGATCGCGACAGTGGTCATGTTGCAGATCATCAGCACGCTGGCTTCGTTGTATCTGCCGACGGTCAACGCGGCGATCATCGATGACGGGGTGGCACAAGGCGATACCCGCATGATCCTGCGGCTCGGCACGGTGATGCTGGCCGTCACGCTCGTGCAGATCGCCTGTTCGATCGGCGCCGTGTACTTCGGTTCCAGGACCGGAATGGGTTTCGGCCGCGATATGCGTTCGGCCCTTTTCCATCACGTCATCGGGTTCTCCGCCGAAGAGTCGGCCAGGTTCGGCGCGGCCACCTTGTTGACGCGCACCACCAATGACGTTCAACAGCTGCAGCTGCTGGTTCAGGTCACCTGCACCATGCTGGTGACCGCCCCCATCATGTGCGTCGGCGGTATCGCCATGGCGATTCATCAGAACGCGGGCTTGTCCTGGCTGCTCATGGTGAGCATGCCGGCGCTGGCGCTGGCCAATTGGTACATCGTGCGATCGATGCTGCCGATATTCCGCCGCATGCAGCGCCTCATCGACGCCATCAACCGGGTAATGCGCGAACAGCTGTCCGGGATTCGGGTCGTCCGCGCGTTCACCCGAGAAGCTGTGGAACGTCGCCGATTTGGCGCGGCAGTCGCCGAGGTGTCGGAAGCGGCGCTGGCCGCGGGCCGATGGCAGGCCTTGATGCTGCCCGCCACCTCGCTGGTCATCAACACTTCCAGTGTCGCGTTGATCTGGTTCGGGGGCCTACGTATCGACCACGGGCAGATGCAGGTCGGATCGCTGGTGGCGTTCTTGTCCTACTTCCTGCAGATCCTCATGTCGATGATGATGCTCACCATGCTGGCCGTCATGGTGCCGCGCGCTTCGGCCTGTGCCGAACGGATCACCGAGGTATTCGAGACCACCGGGTCCATCACCGCACCGCCGGATCCGGTTCGTGCCGAAGTCCTGAATCCGGGTGTCGAGTTCGTCGACGCCGGATTCCGCTATCCCGGAGCCGAACGCGCCGTGCTGGAAGGTGTTTCGTTCACCGCACGGCCCGGCACGGTCACCGCCATCGTCGGCGCCACTGGATGCGGGAAGAGCACGCTCCTGAGCCTGGTTCCGCGCTTGCACGACGTCACTGCCGGTTCGGTGCGCGTGGGTGACAATGACGTCCGGCGCTATGACCCGGAAGACCTGTGGACGGTATTGGGTTTGGTTCCGCAGCGGGGGTACTTGTTCTCCGGCACGGTGGAAAGCAATCTGCGTTACGGCAAGGCGGATGCCACCGAGGACGAGATGTGGGAAGCGCTCCGGGTCGCCCAGGCAGCGGACTTCGTGCGCGCGCACGGCGCCGGACTACAGACGCCGGTATCGCAGGGCGGCATCAACTTCTCCGGCGGACAGCGTCAGCGCATCGCCATCGCGCGTGCGGTCATTCGCCGTCCGGGTATCTACCTGTTCGACGACGCGTTCTCGGCACTCGACGTACGCACCGACGCACGACTGCGCCAGGCGCTGCGCGAGGTGGCCGCCGACGCCACCGTGATTGTGGTGGCGCAGCGCATCTCGACCGTGGCGGACGCCGACCTGATCGTGGTGCTGGAGGACGGCCGGGTGGCCGCCGCCGGCACCCATGCCGAGCTGACACAGTGCTGCGGCACGTATCGGGAGATCTGCGATTCTCAGGCGGTCTTCGCGTGACCCGGGCGATCGGCTTCCGGGGCGTGCAACAAGGTCCGGCGGAGCGCTCACGCGATTTCCGCGCCACCGCCGTCCGTATGGTGAGGCGCCTTGCCCCGCAGCGCTTCCTGACGATCACCGTGATCGCCCTATCGATGACCGGGATCGCGGTCGGGGTGATCGGACCACGGATCCTGGGGCATGCCACCGACCTGTTGTTCAACGGAGTGATCGGAAGAGCACTGCCCGCGGGGCAGAGCAAGGAACAAGCCATCAATGCCGCCCGCGCCCGGGGGGACGGACAGTTCGCGCAGATGCTATCCGGCATGAATGTGACACCGGGGCAAGGCGTCGACTTCCGCGCGATAGGCATGACCTTGGCACTGGCCTTGAGTCTGTACCTGACGGCGGGGCTGCTGGGGTGGGTGCAGGCCCGGCTCCTGAACGTGACGGTGCAACGCACCGTGGTAGCCCTGCGCACGGACGTTGAAGACAAGCTGCATCGTCTTCCGTTGTCGTACTTCGACTCCCGTCAACGCGGCGAGATCCTGAGCCGCGTGACCAATGATGTCGACAATATCCAGACATCGCTGCAGATGAGCATCAATCAGCTGCTGAGTTCGATGCTGACCCTGGTCGCCGTGCTGGCCATGATGCTCACCATTTCACCCATGCTGGCGATGATCACGGTCGCGACGGTGCCGTTGTCGCTCTGGGTGACGCGCGCGATCGCCCGCCGGTCACAGCGGCTGTTCGTGGCGCAATGGGCCAACACCGGCCAGCTGAACGCCCACATCGAAGAGACTTACAGCGGCTTCACCATCGTCAAGACCTACGGGCATCGCGCGGAGGCCGAAGCCACCTTCGCGGAACGAAACGCCGAGGTCTACCGCAGCGCATTCGGCGCGCAGTTCTTCTCCGGCCTGGTCTCGCCGGCAACCGCGTTCATCGGGAACCTGAGCTATGTCGCGGTCGCGGTGGCCGGCGGCCTCAAGGTGGCCTCGGGCGATCTGACCCTGGGCAGCATCCAGGCCTTCAGCCAGTACGTGCGGCAGTTCAATCAACCGCTGACACAAGTGGCAGCGATGTACAACACCCTGCAGTCCGGACTGGCCAGTGCCGAAAGAGTTTTCGAGCTACTGGACGCCGACGAGGAAGTGCCGGACCCAGCGGCCCCGGCGACGGCGCCGCGCGGTTCTCCGCGTGTCGAGTTCGAGGACGTCAGCTTTGGCTACTCCCCCGGCAACCCGGTGATCGAAGGGTTGTCGCTACGTGTGGAGCCGGGGCAGACCGTCGCGATCGTCGGCCCGACAGGGGCGGGAAAAACGACCCTGGTGAACCTCCTGATGCGCTTCTACGACATCGATTCCGGCCGAATATTGCTTGACGGCGTTGATATCTCAACCATGACCCGAGACGATCTGCGTTCACGGGTCGGGATGGTGCTGCAGGACACCTGGCTATTCGGCGGCACCATCGCCGAGAACATCGCCTACGGCCGGCCAGGAGCCTCCGAGGACGAGATCCTGGAGGCCGCACGTGCCGCATACGTGGACCGACTCGTGCGCACACTTCCCGACGGATATGACACCAGGATCGCCGATGACGGCGGGAACATCAGCGCGGGAGAGAAACAGCTGATCACCATCGCACGTGCCTTTCTGGCACGGCCGCAACTGCTGATACTCGACGAGGCCACCAGTTCGGTGGACACCCGTACCGAGCTACGTATCCAGCGAGCGATGGCCGAGCTGCGTCGAGACCGGACGAGTTTTATTATCGCCCATCGACTTTCCACGATTCGCGACGCCGATCGCATTGTCGTGCTGGATGGCGGCCGTGTCGCGGAGAGCGGCACACACGCGGAACTGCTGGCACGCCGCGGCGCCTATTTCGCGATGACGCAGGCTTAAAGCTGCGGGCCCTGCGTGCGCAGATCCCGAACTTCGGCCATCGCGGCACGCAGTTTGTCCAGCCATTCCTCGGTGTGCTCACCGACCAGGCGGACCGCCCATGCCAGCGCGTCCGAACGCGATCGGGCTACTCCGGCCTCGACCAACGTGTCCAGTACCTGGCGCTCCGGCTGACGCAGTCTGGTCATCACCGGAACTGCGATGTGCGTGAACAGGATTCGCTCGGAATCTGCGACGCTGCCGACGTCAACGCCCCACGAGACCTTACGTCCGTAGCGGGCCTGCGCCTCGTCCGCGATGCGCATTCGGTGCGAGCGCGTCTCTTCCCGAAAACGCGAGGCCCGGCCGGCGGCGCGCGCCTCGCTCTGCTGCTCACTCTCATCGGCCACCAGCCGTCCGATGACGGTGATTTCTTCTCTGTCGACGACGACCTCGGGGTCGCCTTCGAACCACGCGTCGGGCAGGCGCCCGGCAAACCATTCCGCGGCGTCGGAGGCGTCCGCTTGTTGATCTCGCTTCATGATTACAAAATTACATAATTACAGACGCTATGGCGTTCGCTTACAGCGAACAACCAAGAGGCGCCGGCACGTGGCGTCAGCTGCGGCGCATGACGATCGCGGCACCGCCGGCGAGCACGATGACCACCGCCAGAACCAGCGCCCATCCGAGACCAGCGATCCACCAGACCGCTCCGAGGACGGCCAGCACCGGGACTGCCAGGAAGAAGACCATTCCCGGGTGCTGCCGGATCACCGCCAGCGCGGCATTTGCCCGCTGCTTGTCGATTTCCTTACCAGCCATCTGTCCAGCGTACTGCGCACCGGCGATGACTACCGGCTCGCTTTCTCAAGAGCGTCGACGGACATACCGGAGAATCCGTCCAGGTAGAGCGGACGGATACCGTTCTCGTCGAATGCGATGAGGATGCGCCGCCGCAGCTCGCGTTCCACCGCCCACTGCGCGTTGGCGCGCACCGCCACCGTCAACCGCAGGCTGATCGCATCCGCGGTGATGCCGTCAACGCCGAGCATCTCGGGAGCACCGATGACCTCGTGGCGCAGCGCGTCATCGGCGACCGCCTCTTGGGCGGCCTCGAGGGCGACCTTGCAGGCCAGGTCCACGTCTGCGCTATAGGAAACGGGCACCTGCAAAAACGCCACCGCGTAGTCCTGGCTGAAGTTGCCAACCCGGGCAATGCCGCCGTTGCGGACATACCAGAGGGTGCCGTGCAGGTCGCGCACCGTGGTAATCCGTAGGCCGACGCTCTCGACGGTACCGACCGCGTCACCGACGTCCACCACGTCACCCACCCCATACTGGTCCTCGAACAGCATGAATATGCCAGTGATGAAGTCGCGCACCAGGTTTTGCGCACCGAATCCCAGCGCGACACCGACGATTCCCGCCGAGGCGATGAAGGGCGCGACGTTAACCCCCAGGATCGCAAGCGATTGCAGAATCACCCAGACCAGCACCAAGAACGAGACTGCCGATTTGAGCACGGATCCGAGGGTCTGCGCACGTTGCGCACGGCGTTTGCGCCTGCGTGCGTCACGGACCGGATCCTGCGTGCGCCCGCGCAACGTACGCATCGTTGAAGGCCGTCGATCGGCCTCGTCGGGAGGTGCCTGCTCGCCCGGATCCTTCGCCCGGCGCAGGAAGCTCCACCACTGGCGTTTCGGACGTTCCCCGGGGTCCGTACGCTTTGCGCCCTGCACCAGGCGATCGATGGCCCGGTGCAACACATATCGAACCGCGAGCGCCAAAACCACGTAGATCGCGATGTTGACCGGCCTATGGATCAGCCAATCCCGGCCGGACTCTGACAGTTGAATCGCAAGGTCTGACACCTCCCCGAGGGTACCCATTTACCACGACCATGCGAGCCGGCAAACCCACGTCGGGCCGTTCCCGTGGTGCGAAAACTATTTGCCCCCTGAGTAATTCGATACGAACGCACAACCGGCTCCAAAAGCCTTACAGCAAAAGCGAAGTGACCCCCTACAACGCGGCTTTGCAGGCGTCCAACGAAAGTAGGAATTCCTCTTTCGCCGCCGCGACGACGCTGGCGAAATCAAGGTAGCCGTGCACTAGGGTGTCGGCGTTGCGCAGCTGGACCGGCACCCCTGCATCTGCGAGCAGTGACGCGTACATCGTGCCGTCGTCTCGAAGCGGGTCGTGTTGCGCGGTGGCGATGTATGCCGGCGGTAGACCCGCAAGGTCCCCATTGACCGGCGCAACAGTGAAGGGCAGTGCCGCCGGGTCGGCGGTTTCGGACAACTCACCGAGATACGCCTCGCCAAAGATTCTCATGATGTCCCGGGACAGGACCGGACCGTCACAATTCTCGGCGACCGACGGCAAGGTGAGGTCGCTGGTGGTGCACGGATACCAGAGCAATTGAAACTTTAGATGTGGGCCACCGCGGGACTGCGCTAGCTGGGCAACCACGGTCGCGAGGTTGCCGCCGGCAGAATCGCCGGCTACCGCGATCCTCGCCGGATCAGCTCCCAACTCCGCGGCATGCTCTGCCACCCAGGTCAACGCAACAAAGGCATCATCGACAGCGGCTGGATAGGGATTCTCGGGGGCCAGGCGGTAATCCACGGACAGCACCACTGCTTCGATGTGTGCGCATATCGACCGCGCGACCCAATCATGAGAATCGATGCCGCCCAGTGCAAAACCGCCACCGTGGTAATAGACGACAAGCGGGAGTTCTCCGGCGTCTTCGAAGCCCACCGGCCAGTAGATGCGCGCCGCAACGGAGGGCGCATCGGTAGCCGGAATCACGATGTCCTTCACACGGCCGATCGTTGGCACGTTGTCGGTGGGTGCGCGCCGACGGGACTCACGTACCAGGGGCAAATCTTCGGGCCGATTGAGCTGCTCCGTGGGGATCGCCTCGAGGACTGACATCAGGACAGGATCAACGGGGCTAGTCATGACTTCCTACTTTCGTATGTGCATCGGCGGGTGTTGTATCGCGGACGGTGAGCGCCAGCAAGAAACCGAGCACCATCAGTACGCCGATGTACACCAGTAGGCCGTCCCATCCCGCGTTCGTGAGCACCCGGCTACCGATCAGTCCCAACATCGCGCTCCCGGTGAAGCTGGATGCGAGAAAAAGCGCGGATGCTTGAGCTCTACCTTTTTGCGCGATCGTCGCCGACAGGCTCGTGAGGCACGTGTACCCCGCAAACCCTCCCCCGGTGACAAGCGCTGCTCCGAGCACAATGATCCACACCACGGGAACGGCTAGCAGCGCTACTCCGGCCAGCATCATGACAACAGCCAGAAGTAGCGTGTTCCTGATTCCGATTCGCGCGGCCAATGTGCCCGAGGCCTTCGCGGTAAAGACACCAAATAGGATAACCAGGAAAAATGTGCCGTACACGCTTGGAGATACGTTAAACGGTGGCGATTCAACCCTAAAAGGTAAGGCATTAAATATCGAAATGATCGCGCCCATGAAGCAGAACACCAGCAGGTAGACAACCAGCATCCGAGGGTTTGAAAGGTGAGAAAGAAAAAGCTTGGATTCCTGGACGTATGGAACGTTGCTTGGCACGAAGAATCTTGAACGTGGAAGCGCGACGGCAGAAATAATGATTACCACAAGTACGAGTACGACCAGCCCCCCGAGCGCCAATCTCCATGAACCTGTGCCGCCAACGATCCAGGCTGGCAACATTTGACCCAATAGCGACCCTAGAGCGTTTCCTGCCGCGTATACCCCCATCGCGGGGGTGACAGCCTGGGGCTCAAACTCTTCTCCTATGTATGCCATCAAGATGGCAGAAACGCCCGCCAGCAGGGCGCCCTGGAGCGCTCTTAGTAAGACTATTTCAGTAAGGTCATTACAGAACACCAGAAGCAGACAGATCAACGTCGCGAGCGTAGATGAAGTTAGTAAGATACGTCGCCTGCCATAGCGTTCAGATAACAGGCTGATCGGAATCAGCCCGACGGCGAAGCCGGCGAATGCCGCCAGGAAAATAAGCTGGCTGTCGCCCGGAGAGATATGCAGCCCCTGCGCGACCTGCGGAAGAATTCCCTGAAGGCAATACAACTGTCCGGGCCCGATCATTGCGGCGAGGAGCAGACCAACCGCCGCGATCCGAAACTCTCGGGACTTGGCACGGATTCTGTGTGCGGCGCCATCATACGGCGGTTCAGCGGTGGGCATCAAAATCACGCCCCCTTTGACGCGCTTGTGAGTGCTGCGTTAGAAGTATGCGCCGGGCGCCAACGCACGACTCGCGGCCACCAGAACCATGGGCCCAGAATCCTCGCGATAGCTGGGACGATAAACGAGCGCACAATCAGGGTGTCAAGCAGAAGGCCTACACAGATAATCGAGCCTACTTGCGAGATGGCGCGTAGATCATTCGGCACCATGGACAGCATGGTGAATGCGAATACCAAGCCGGCGGCTGTCACAACACCACCGGTTGACCCGACCGACCGTATGATCCCAGTCTGGATTCCGCCGTGCAATTCTTCCTTCATTCGTGCGATTAATAGCAGATTATAATCCGAACCCACCGCGACCAAGAGGATAAAGGCAAGAGGCAGGACCATCCAGTGCAGGTTCAAGCCAACTATGTGCTGCCAAATCAACACACCCAGTCCAAAAGCTCCCGAGAAGGAGAAGGCTACGGTGCCGATAATGGTGCACGCGGCAATTATGCTCCGCGTGATGATCAGCATTATGACGAAGATCAAAGTGAACGAGGCGATAGCCGCGATCAGCAGATCGGACTTTACATATTGTTCGATGTCTCGATAATTCGAGGCCGAGCCTCCGAGGTAGATCTTCGCCCCGGCGAGAGATGTGCCTTTCAGCCCCTCATAGGCGGCCTTTTCGATGGCATTAACATGGGCTACCCCCTCGGGGCTCAGGGCCTCACCGTCATGGTTGATGATGAACCTGGCCGCGGTACCGTCCGGCGAGACAAGAAACCGGAGAGCGACCTGAAAGTCAGTATTACTGAAGATATATTTCGGCGCATAGAAGAGGTCATCATTACGAGAATCGTCAAAATCCTGACCGATATCGATCATGTCGTTCGCGTCGTCGGCCGCAGTGTAGGTATTCAGCGCCTGTGTGCCGCGCGACTTGACCATCATCCCGCGCATGATGGTCATGTCACTTAATGCCATGCGTGTCTGCGCAAGCATGCGGGGCAGCAGCTGGTCCATGACCTGCATGGAGGCCAGCGCCTCCGCTGTCAGTGCCGTCATCGAGTCGATGCTGTCCATCGACTCGAACATCGACCGCCCCATCCAGCAAATGGGGATGTCCGCACAGTGCGGTTCCCAGTAGTAGTAGTTCTTAATAGGTCTGAGGAAATCGTCGACGGCGCTGATGTTTACTTCCACCTGGTCAGTAAGCGCCTTCATCTCCTCCATTGTCCCCACCATGTCATGGGTGAGTTGCGTCATTTGATCCATGAGCCCAATAACTGTCTGCATGATCGAGATGGTGTGATCCATGACGGCCACTTGGTTATCTAAATCTGCTACTTGGTTCTCGGTAAATGGCAGCTGTTGACCACTGCTACTACCTTGTCCCGCCAGTATGTTGGCGATTGACGCGCGCTCCATCGGACGGCCTTCCGGCCGGGTGATGCCTTGAACTTGGGCAATCCCCGGAGTGTGGAAGATGGTCTTGGCGACATGATCGAGCGAGATGAAATCGGCAGGGTTTCGCATATCGTGATCGGACTCGATCAAGAGCATTTCCGAGTTCAGTTTCCCGCCCGCAAAATGTCGGTCCGAGGCCATGAATCCGGCGTTAGCTGGAGTGTTCACCGGCTGGAAGGCCCGCTCGTTATAGCTCACTCGGTAGGACGGCAGAAAGACGGCCCCGACCAGTACTGCTGCACTTGAGGCAACGAGGACTGGCTTTGGCCAGCGCACGACGATCGTGCCTACCCTGCGCCATCCCCGAGACTGTCGGGTCGGTCTCGGGTCGAGAAGGCCAAATTTGCTCGCGATTGCGAGCAGAGCCGGGCCGAGCGTCAATGCCGCTGCGACCGTGACCAACATGGCGATGGCGCAGGCCGGCCCCATCGTATTGAAGTAGCCAAGCCGCGCAAAACCAAGGCAGAGGCATGCCCCCGCAATGGTGAGCCCCGACCCCAAAATGACGTGCGACACTCCGTGAAACGTTGTGTAAAACGCGCGGTCCCGATCCTCACCCGCATTACGTGCCTCGTGATATCTGCCGAGCAGAAATATCCCGTAATCTGTTCCGGCTGCAATGATAAGTGACTCGACCATACTGGTCGCGAATGTCGAAATGCCGATGACATTGTGCACCACGAAAAAGGAAACAATGCCGTTGGACACCGTGAATTCGAAAGCGACGGTGAGTAATATCAGCACTACGCATGCAATGGAGCGGTAAACCAAGACAAGCATGATGATGATGACAGCAACTGTGAAAAGCAGGACACGCTTCATGCTTTTGTCGCCGGCGTCAAGCAGGTCCGCAGACAGCGGCGCCGCCCCGGAGACGTACACCTTGAGTCCGGGTGGGGGCGGGGTTCGCTCAAGGGTATTTTGCACCGTCTTGCGCAGTGCGATGGTGGACTCGTTGGCGGCGGCCTCGCCGATATCGCCGACCAAACGCAGCATCACGTAGGCGGCCTTGTTGTCGGGACTCTGACTGCCCGCGGCCGTGATCGGCTTACCCCACATGTTCATGATGAACTGGACATGCTGCTTGTCCGCGTCGAGCAAACGGATTAACTCGTCGTAGTACTTGTGGTCGGCATCCCCCAGTATTCGCCCCTCGGTCTCCAGCAGGATGTAGGCGAGGCTCGTGGAAGTCGATTCTTGAAACTTCTCGCCAATGTGCAGCATTGCGCGCTGCGAAGGCGCATCCAGGGGAACCATCGGCCCTGCGTGTTGCTTTGTCACGCCGTCGAGCTTGGGGACCAACAAGCTAGCCGCAACGGCAGCGCCGACCCAGAAGAGGACGATCGGGATCGCGAGCACCCGAACAGCGTGCGCGACGAAAGGGCGCCTTTCGCCGCGGTCGGGCCCCACATGCTTGTTACCCACGTGTCACGTCGTCTCGTGCGGTGGTCATGCCGACTTCACCTTGCATGCGACCGATCCCTGCTCGCGACTCTGGACCTGTTCGTCGCGAACCTCGCCGTTGACGATGATCCTGCAACCGAGTTCATCTCCCGTTGACTGGGCCATGAGATTGGCCAACATCGACGTGCGGGTCGTCACTTCTTCGTGCGTCCAAGGCAACGTCGTGAAGTCGACACGGTGTGGTCTGCTGTCGACGTCTAGGTAAGTGAGCGTCCCTGTGCCCGCGGATTCCCCGAACACCATGTAGACCACATGCTTGGGAGCGAACGACGGGAGCTTCGGTGCACCCTTCGGACTCACCACCGGCCCCGACGGGGCAGATAGCGCGCGCACCTTCACCACGGATACGGACGCAAGCGAGGCCACGACCGCTATCACCACGACCAACCAGCCGTGTCGGATGACCTTGCGCCCGAACGCACCGAGCCCTCGAGGGAACGCCATCAGATGCGAGCGTCTATCGCCGCGGTCAGTTCGTCTTCGATGTACGCAAGAAGCTCATCGCTCTTTTCGTAACTTCCGGCTAGGAAACCCACCCGCAGTCGTTGATTCAGCGAGTCAATCGTGTACACCGAAACTTCCCGACCGTACAAGAACGTATAAATACCCGGCCCCAATGCCGATGCATGGCTGGACGTGATGTCGTCTACGACCAGATTCCCCGGTAGTCGGGGAACACGAATTCGACCTAGCTGGGTGGCATGAATTGCGCCACCAAAAGACTTATCAGCGAGAAGCTTCGTTGGCTCATTTCTAACTCGCGTTCGGTGAATTGTGCCGTCCGCTAGGTCCCTGTCGAATTGGACATGTATCTTTCTGGCGAGTGTGATGAGGTCCGGCCCGATCTCAACATCACCGAACCATGCGTTGGAGAGCAAGTTGGTCGCTTCGGTGGGGGCAACCGGAGGCGTGACACAGTCGCGAAGGTCTACCGGATAGAAATACAGTGGGACTGGGTCGCCAGCGCGGACATGCGCACGAATGAGAGCTGCCGATACAAGCGCGTTGATCGAGATGCTTTCGATGTTGCCGAGGCGGGCGAGGCTTGCTCTGCCGAGTTTTTCCAACGTCATCTGTTTGGCGAGCGCGGGCTCCCGAGGGGGCGGGAGTTTCTGGGCAAGCGCGGCCTCATCCCACAGCGGCACACGCAACACTTCATCCGCCTGCACGCCCGGATCCGCGCCCGGATACTGCGTGCGGTTCAGGAAGTACTCCCCCGACTGTGGGAATTTTTGGGCGAGGATCGGCGGGAACTGCCCTTCCTCGACGCGCTGAACGTAAAGGCTCCAAAACTCGATGAGGATCGCAGATCCGTGGCGGCCGTCCGCGATTGAGTGGTGGACGAAGAACGTTACGCGGGCCTGGCCGTCCCCGAGAAGCAGATCTACGTAGAAAAGCTGCTGCGTCTGATCGAATACGGCCGCACGCCCAGTGGACCGGGTCCCAAGGTCTTCTCCCTCGAATACGCGGATTGATTTGGGCGGTTGGTGCGTCGCCACAAACTCGGGGACTTGATCATTCTTACGGATGACGCTTCGCAGGGATTCGTGGCGGAGCTGCATCTCAATACAAGTGTCATTCAGCGCCTCGATATTTAAATCTCCCGAGATAAGCATTGACTGCCCGCCGAAATGACCAAACCCAAAAGTGAAGTATGTCTCCAGGCGGCTAAGTGGACGAATTGGCTCGCCAGGCGCGTCCACCGTGTCCTGATGCGGTCGCGTGTCTGTCACGTTGCCTCCTTTCTCGGCTATTCGCCCTGTTACGCATAGTGTTCGCAAGGAACTTGGCTAATCAATCGCAAATTCGCCGGAAAGCAGCTCCACGTCGCCTGGCTCGCGGATTGCGACAGTCTGAAATTTTGCGTCCAAACGTTCCGCCAGACGGGTCAACGGTCCGCTTGGCGCTAGTTCGATGAACACGGTGTGTTCGGTTCCTGCCGACGCGATCGCGGCGGCGCACAGATCCCAACGGACCACCGAATTGATCTGGGCAATCAACCGCTTTTTGAAGTCCGTCGGACCTTCGATGATCGCCCCGTCGCTATTGCCGATCATGGGCGATGACGGGGACGAAACCGTACAGCTATTCACCGCTTCTGCGAACGGCGATACCGCAGTATCCATCGCCGATGTGTGAAAGGCGCCCGCCACATCCAATTTCATGACGCGCATGCCCTCGGGTGGTGCGTCAGCAAAACTTTCGACGGCGTCGAGAGGCCCGGCGACGACGAACTGGTTGCAGCCGTTGCGGTTTGCGGTTGACAGGCCATGTTCATGCGTCTTGGCCACAATCTCTTCATCTGACGCACCACCCCGTTTCGTCGGCATCACCGCGGCCATGCCGGTAGCGGCGAGGGCGCATGCCGACGACATCGCACCGCCTCTTACGCCGGCCAACATCAGCGCGTCCTCATCGGTCAGATAGCCCGACCCGACCCCAGCGGCTAGTTCGCCCACTGAGTGACCAGCGAATAACACCCTGTCTCCGGAGATATCGATCGTTTCGCGTAGCAAGTTCAGTGACAGCAGGGCCGCCGCGATGATGACCGGCTGCGCGACAGCGGTATCACGCAAAGAATTCTCATCTCTGCTGGCGGCCGCCAGGTCGAACTTGACCGCGTCAGACCAGATAGCAATGTGATCGCGCGCAGCGGGCAGGGTTAGCCATGGATCGAGCATGCCCGCCTTCTGCACACCTTGCCCGGGGGACGTGACGATGTAGTTGTACACATTTCCTCGCTTTCCCAGTGGGGTCAGGAATTCGCTAGCGGTAGCTTCGGCTTCGTCGCCTAGCTGATAGTGCTGACGGTGAACACCTGAATGAGATAGGCGCTCACTTCGTCGATTTGGTCTTCCAAGTAGAAGTGCCCGCCGCTGCGAAATACCCGTAGATCGAAATTTCCACGTGTGTGCTCGCGCCACGAACTCACCCGCTCCAATGGGGCCAAGGCGTCGTTGTCACCGAGGAGCGCGCTGATATCGCACGCGACGGTCGCGTCGGGCGGTGGAGAGTATGTCTCGCCTGCGGTGAAATCGCTACGTAGCACCGGTAGAAGAGCGCTGAGAGCCGAAGGGTCGCTGAGAATTTCAGGTGGTAGGCCACCCAAAGCCGCTATTCTTTCGATTCCTTCGGCTTCGTTGAGTAGCCGGTAACCGAGATCGACCACCTTGGACGGTGCCACGATGCCGGACACCACAAGTTTGCGAACGGGCAGCCTCCGCGCCACCTCGAACGCGATGTGGCCACCGAGGCTGTGACCGAACAGCACGTCTTGCTTGTCGCTAGCGGGCAGGGCCGACGCGATGCCTTCGGCGAGCAGGGGCACCGACTCAATCGGCTGCTCGCGCAATCTATTTCCCCGTCCCGGATATTGCACGGCGAGTACTTCGGTGTCGGCGGGCAGCATCTTTGCCAATCGCCTGAAGTAACTGGCGGAACCGCCTGCATGGGGGAAACAGATCACCCGTGTCGCACCGTTCCCGTCGCGGAGCCTGCGCAGCCAAGGATTGCCAGGCAACAACTCATCGGTCCTGCGCACCTGTCCTCCTTAATCTGTCGAGGCGTCCGTCGGTGATGAAACCCGGCGGACGCTGTTTGAGAAATTCTGTTGTGTTCGCGCTCTTCGCCTTTGAGCGCTATTTCATCTTGTACCCGCCGTCGATATGTAGCACCTCGCCCGTGATGTAAGTGTTCTGGCGGCTCGCGAGGTATAGGACAGCATCGGCGACTATTTCCGGCTTCGCGAAGTCTTTGGCCAGTATCTGGGCCTTCAAGCGTTCGAAGGTGGCGGGAACATGAGTACGCGTGATCTCTGCCATGTCGGTGTAGATGACGCCTGGCGCCACCGCGTTCGAGATGATGTTTCGCGACGCGAACTCGACGGCTATGGCTTTGGTAAACGACTCCAAGCCGCCTTTCGTTGCGGCATAAGTAGATTGGCCACTATCGGGCTTGTCGGCGGCCACGGAGGAAATGTTGATGATTCGTCCGTATCGCTGGCCCAGCATGTGTGCGACGACAGCTCTCGTCATCCGGATGGGGCCAAGGAGGTTGGTGGCCACCGTCTCCTCGAGATAGTCCGGGGCGATGTCAAGGAGCAGTCCGGCTCCGTGGGTGCCCGCGTTGTTCACGAGGACATCGATCCGACCGAATTCGGCGTGCACGGTATCCGCTAGTAGCTCGGGCACTGCCGGATCGGCTATGTCGCCCTGACAGAGGAGGACCCGTCTACCCAATGCAGATATTTTTTCGGCGACCTCTTCTGCTGCCGGTTTCGAGTTTCCGTAGTGCAACGCGATATCCGCCCCATGTTCGGCAAGCGCCAATGCGATGGAACGTCCGATTCCGCGTGAGGCCCCGGTGACAAGCGCAACCTGACCTTCAAACTCTCTGCCGCTCAAAGACACGTTTCTCCCTGGTTTGTGATGCTCAAGTGGTCCTGATGTTCAGGCCGCGCCCGCTGCGTCTGGACGTTTGGCCAGTACCGCACTGGAGATTCCGTTGAAGTTGGTATAGGTACCCAGAACTGAGTCGATCCGCTGCTTTCGGGGTCCGCCCTGTACGAACTCCAGCTGATCAGACAGTGGATCCCCGAGATGGGCGATTGCCGGCAGAGTATTTTCGCTGAAGATTCGCCCAGCGAGTGCCAGATCGACCAGCGGGCCGGCCGCACCTGGTGTGCCGGTTATCGGCCGAACGGTCGATACGGGTATGCCACTGCCCTTGAACAAGGTGGTGAGCAGTTCGATCTCGGCGAGGTCGTAGCCGGGGGCCGCCTTGCCGTCGGCCAGCACCGCGCCGAGTTGCTCTGCCCCAATCCCGTTCTGGTGCAGCATGTCACCGTAACGGTGGGCGATGCGTGCGGGTCCGTCGCCGCGGCTGCCCGAAACGACAACCGTGTCAGACAATTGGACCAGCGGTGTGGCACCGCGCGCAGTCGCGTCTCGCGAGCGTTCCAACACCAGCGCTACCGCGCCCTCGCTCAGGACCGTTCCGTCCTGCGCACTATCGAAACTCCGCAGCTGGCCATCGCCGCCAGCGTCTTTGCTGAGATGGCCCAGGCGATAATGCCCGGCCAGCGTGAGTGGTTCGTTGTAGCTGCCCGCACCCACTACCAGCGCGATATCGCAATGCCCGTTACGCAGACTGAACTTGGCACGTTGCAGTGCGGTGACCGCCGCGGATTCGCCCTGGACCAGCGCTGCGCAATCCCCGCGTAGCTCATGGACGATGCTTACCAACGCGAGCGTGTTGTTGTTAAGGGCATGAATGATGGTGAACGGATCAAGCCCTCCGTTCATGAGTAGCTCGTTTGTCAGTGCGCCGAAATCGATTTCGCGGCCCTCACCCAGTTGTGTCAGTCCTCGAGCGAAAGTTCCGATGCTGGGTGTAGTGGAATTGTCTTGTGCGACAAATAGTCCGCGTCGATGGTCATCGATGGTCGCCCAGCCAGGTCCAGCCTCAGCGATCGCATCTTGAGCTGCCAACACCGCGTTGAAGGTGTATGGGGTGCCGTATTTGCGCTGCCTGTGTGGCACTGCTTCACGGCTTTGTTCCACGACCTCAGCCGGTACATGGCCGAAATGCGTGATCCGGCGCGTGGAGACCAGCGGATCGAGGTACGGCGAGATAGCCGGTTTCCCGTCAGTCCAAGCGTCCCACAAGGGCGTGATGTGACGACCCGTCGGCAGCACCACGCCGGTTCCGGTCACGACTATTGATTGATCTGAATGTTCAGTTGTCATAACGGCGTACCACCAGAGCAGCGTTGAGCCCACCGAACCCGAGCGAGTTGTTGATTGCCACCTCGATATCGGCCTTGCGGGCCTGGCCAGGCACATAGTCAAGGTCACAGGCCGGGTCGGGGTTCTCCAAGTTCAGGGTCGGCGGAATGATTCCGTCGCGCAACGACAGCACCGTCGATATCAGCTGTTGGGCGCCCGCCGCGGCGAGCATGTGACCCAGCATCGTCTTGATAGAGCTGACCATGAGTGAGCGGTAATGCTCACCGGTGCGGAACACTTCCTTGATCGCCGCTGTCTCTGCCGCGTCGCTCAGCGGGGTGGATGTACCGTGCGCACTGACATAACCCACCTCGGACGGGGCGACTCCAGCGTCGGCAAGGGCACGCCGCATCGCCAAAACCGACCCGCCTCCTTGCGGGTGCGGTGCGGTCACCTGATATGCGTCCAGCGAGCTGCCAAATCCCGCCACCTCGCCGTACACGTGCGCACCACGCGCCAGCGCCGACGACTCGCTCTCCAAGAGCACCATTGCCGCCCCCTCTGCGGTGACCATCCCGCTGCGGTCACGGTCAAACGCCCGACATAGTCGGTCGCCGTAAAGTTTTGATGTTGATGGGGCGCCGAGCAGGTACAGACTCGTCATTATCGGCAGATTCAGTGGGCTAACCGCTCCCCCGGCGATCACCGCGTCCGTTTCCCCGCGCCGGATCATCCGGAAGCCGTGCCCGAGTGCGTGTGTCGCTCCGGCGCACGCCGTATTGAGGTTCAGCGTGGGACCAGCTAGGCCGGAGCGCTTAGCGATTTCGGTCGCCAAGGCATCGCCAGTGGCCAACGGCGCGTGGGACCGGTCAAGGCCGATCTGCTGTTCGTGTACGCGTTTCCAGTCCACGACCCCATCGACATACGCACTCAACAACTCTCCCGATTCACGTTCTGGCATTTCCGAGGCGATCGAAACACCGACGCGGCCCAGTGCCGCGGCGTTCGTCACACCGGCGTCCTCCAGTGCTTGCTGCGCGGCCGCGAGGCCGAACCGGGTGCGCTTCTCCATCGGCGCACCGAAATCGGGAAACAACGCGGTGAACGCTTGATCGTCTACCGGTGCCGCGTAGCCGACAGGAAAGTTCGGAACATCCGGCGGCGACCATGCCTGTATTGCCGAGCGCCCGTTTACCAATCCGTCCCACATGGACTGCCAATTCATGCCAAGGCCACAGACCACGCCAAGGCCCGTCACCAGTACACGATTGCCGTGTCTGGGCTGGTTCACATCGCTCATCGCGCCACCTTTTCCACTACGACAGCGCAAACCTGTCCTTGGACACCGCAACTGAGCACCACAACCGCCTGATTGTTTGACAGTGATTCTTCGGCCACGGCATCGTCGCCGTTTCCGTTCACCGGGAGCAGCCGTAGCCCGCGCAGCAATCCATGCCGGGCCAACAACACGTGCACCAGGGGCTGAGCAGGCCCGGTTACTCCGATAGCCTGCTCCGCGGAGAACACCGGTGCCTGGTCGTTGAACACGCTGCTGATCGCGGCATGCTGCGCGTGGGCCACCTCGTCCGTCCATGGGCTATCGGCCAGGATCCAGCCCACGTCCTCAACCGATATTTCGGCCACGCGCAACGCATTTCGCAGTGTGTCGGCGAGTACCTCGGGGCGATTCTGGCTGGTAGCGAACCCACGGCTGTAGCCCGTGAGTACAACATCGCTGGACTGTCCGACACTGAAGAATGCCGCCGCTTCGCCGGGGATCGCTCCGTTCCAGTCCAGATCGTCGTATTGCAGTGCCAACCAAGGGGATATCGACGGGCTTACCGCGCCGACCAACGCGCTCTCACAGTCGCCTTCGGCAACTGCGAGTGCGCCTTCGATCAGCGCCTGCATGCCTGCGTCGGAGAAGGGCGAATACACCGATGTAGGACCGGTCAACCCAAACAGGATTGCGATATGGCCGGCCACCGTGTTGTTCGAATCTGTCAGCGCGAAGAACGGTGGAATATCTCGAAGATACAGCTCTGCGATCTTTTCGGGATCTTGCGCCACCTCGCCAAGGTCAGGCGTATCAATCTGCGGCAGTAGAGGACTGAGAACCATGGGCAGTCCGAGATAGGCGCCCCACTCAGGGCGGCCAACATCTGAGATGCCCTTCAGCGCCAGTTGGGCCCCATACATCGCCAAGCGAGTTTGTTTCACCGTCGTGCGCAGTGCTTTTCGGTGGATGCCAAGCGTCGACGCATCTGGATCGGGAACTGCGAAGACTTCAGGAAGCTCGGACCATGATCCGAACATGAATTCGTTTGGAACAGTGCTCTTTTTTCCTACTCGCAGTGCTTCCCATACGGTCTCCACGCCAAGCCCGGTTGCGGAATACAAGCCTGGATTACACAGTCCTACCGCCAAGCGTTGATTCATCGAGTGTCACGCTTCCTTTGCCAGGATCAGTGTGCAGTTCATGCCGCCAAAGCCGAAGGAGTTGGAGAGTACGGTGTCGAATTCGTGGTGCCGGGCCTTGGTGACTACGTCGAGCCCTTTCGTGACATCATCCGGTTCACTGAAATTCAGCGTGGGCGGAATAACCTGTTCACGCAAGCTCATCGCCGACACCACGGCTTCGATGGCGCCGCTTGCCGCAAAACCATGACCGAGCGAGGACTTGGTGCTGGTCAACGGAATTGAGGCCGCGTCGGCACCGAACACCAAGTGCAGGGCTGCGGCTTCGCACTCGTCGTTGGCTTGCGTGCCCGTCCCGTGCGCGTTCACATGATGTATGTCTGACGGACTCAGACCGGCATCAGCGATCGCGGCACGCATACATTCCGCGTATGTCGCACCGTCCCGCTCACTTGAGGTTATCCGTACCGCTTCAGCGGTACCCGTGTACCCGGCGACCCTTGCCAGCGCCTGTGCACCACGCGCCTCGGCATGCGAGCGTCGTTCCAGCACAAGGAACGCGGCGCCGTCCGCGATGACGAAACCGTTGCGCCCCTTGTCGAATGGCCTGCTTATCTCGGCGCTTGGTTTGTCGCCGGTGGGAGCGAGCGCGCCGAGCGCGGCGAAAGCCGTGACGATGCTGTAGGTAGTCAGTCGCTCGGCGCCGCCGACCAGCGCCACATCCAATTCGCCTGAGCGAATGTGCCGGTAGCCGCTGCCGATCGCCACACCGCCCGCGGCACATGCCTCCGCATGAGTCACCAGCGGCCCACCCAAGCCGAAATACTCGGCCAGAGAGGCGGTCATCGTATCCGGAAGAAACCGCAGAATTTCATCCGGAAGATCCGATACGGCCTCAAGATGGTCCAGGTAGGCGTCGAGATCGAACGTGCCGGCCTGCCGGTCATAGAGCCGGGACAGATCCGCGAGCGTGTCCGGCGCGAAGGCCAGCTTGTTGCAAGCGGAGAACACACCGACCCGGTCGCTGCCCGCAAGGTTAGGCAGACCACTGCGCTTCCAAGCCTCCACCGCCGCATGCCATCCGAGCACGCCAGCCGGACCAACCCGGGCCGCCTGCTCCGGCAAGGCGCTGGCCAGCTTGCGCACGGTTTCCTCATCGACATGCCCTGAAGCCGACGCCGGCAACTCGGCATCGCGATGCTCTTGGTGTTGCCGAATGAAGGAGACACCGTCATTCAACTGCCAAAATAGCTCCTCGGGATCGGTAACCGTACCCGCGACAAGTCCAATCCCTGTGATGACTACATCGTCGTCATCAGGTGACCGTTTCTGTAGCTCCATCTGTGCGGATGCTTTAGCTGAAGACGCTATGCGACAGCCGAGTTGGCCTGAGTAAGCGTTTCCCGCACATCGGCGACCAGAAGTTCATCGCCGGTGACCGGACCAGCCGAAGGGTTGAGGAGGCGATACGCGATGGCCGCCCAATGGGCGGTCGTTGTCGACCCCGAAACCTCGTGCGGCCAAGCACCGGCCTGGAAGTCCTCGGCCGTGTAGCCGAACGCCGATTGATACAACGCATCTTCAGCCAGTTTGGTGATCCGGCCTTCCGCGTCATACACGCGGTCCTTACCGCCAAGCTCATCGGCGAGAGCGCTGAGAACATTGCTGCGCGGGAAGGTAACGCGGAACTTCGACTCCAGATTGCGCCGGAGTTCGACGATGTCGAGCGACTCTACGCCCTGGTCAGCCATCGGCGCCGTCGTGACTTCTTCGGTCTCGATGCCGAGCACCTCGGCCAATTCCTCACGCACAATGGTGTGAACCTGGTCGTAGCTAAGCAGATTGCTCATGGGTATCACAGTGCCTTTCATCTTTGCCGTCTGGTTCGCTCCGGGCGAGCCGAAAATGGCTCTGCCAGTGGGCGATAGATTCGAACTTCGATCAGGTGACAACGTTGGCACTTGGCGATTTCTCGCCGTGAACCTGATACCACAAACCATAAGACCGGCCGATAGCCTTCGCAACCGGTAGACGAAGTCTGTCAACTACAGGTTGCGCGGCAGCTCACGACCGCAAGCGCGGTGCGGTGCACCGCGCCCACGACCCGAATACGTCACTGCCGCAATGTGATTATTGCGCCGAAGTCGCCCGAGAGCAGGCCAAGCACCGGGAAATTGCGCTCGAGAGTGAGGTGTCACACAGCTCAACTGCAGATGCGTGACGGGTCACAGAAGGCATCAACCGTCGCCTCCAACACCCCAATACCACCGACAAGTCCCACCACCTGACGTGGCAGAGGGAATCACAGCAGCTCAAGGGATTTGAGAGCCGATCGACCTCGCTAGCGTCAGACGACGGCTAGCCAGGCGGCCAATGCCTCGCCCATGACATGCGGGTCGTCGAGCGGCGTCCAATGCAATCCCGCGACCTCGCCGACCGTGAGATTCGGGAAGGCGGCAATGGTGTCACGGCGCCGGCCTCCCACGGCTTCAATGCCACCGGGCACACCGGCGAGATGCAACTTCGGCACAGCGGAATTCGCCAGCCAGGCAGCTTGGTGTTCCAGCACCGCACGGAGGGGGGTGTCGTCGTCACCAAAGGGCACAGAGCGCGGCCAATCCAAGGTCGGACGGCGATCTTCGCCGGGTTGGGCATAGGGGCGCTCAATCTCCGCCCACTCCGCAGGTTCGAGGACGCGCATGAGGTTATCGCGCGCGGTATGAAGAAAGTAGTTGTTATCCAACACATCCCGCCCGCCTTCCGCGCTGCGCATATATCTGAACGGTTCGCGCACCAGCAACGGCCAATCCGACCAGTCGAACGGCGGCAACAAGGCTTCCGTGAATGCGATCCCCCGCACGCGACCCTCATTCTTGATTGCCCAGTCGAACGCGAGGTTCGCTCCCCAATCGTGTCCCACCAAGATCACCTCATCGCCTAGATCAAGCGTGTCGAGCAATGCGCCGAGGTACCTGGCGTGCAGGCCGAAGGAATAGGTGCCTTCTCCGCTGTCGGGAATCTTGCTGGAGTCCCCGGCTCCGATGAGATCGACAGCGATGGTCCGAAACCCTGCACTCACATACGGAATAACGTTGTGCCACAAGAAGGACGACATGATATCGCCATGAAGAAACACAACTGGCCGCCCATGGCCAACGTCGATGTAGCTCATCGTGTGGCCCAACACGATCGCAGATTGCTTCTGGTACGCCTGCGCCGCGGCAATCGACTCCCCTTGCCGCACAGCTGGTTGCAACATGACGTTCTTCATCAGCGCGCCTGCCGGGGAGAGGGCCGCGCCGCTGATGTTGACCTGGTCGAAGTACCGATACCACCCCGAACCGGCGATCTGTGCTTCGAACACACGCTGCAGTCGCGCGTCGGGGACCCGGTAGACACAGAAGAAGTCATACGGCGCACGGTGATCGGTATCGAGGTCATTGACTCCGTATGCCACAATCTCGACTCCCTGGTCGCGAAATCTGCCGAGCGCACCGGCGAGAGCCCCCACGAACGCCTCCCGTTCGGCAATGCTCAACCCTGACCATTCAGGCCGGTAGTTGTACAGCTCAACGAATATTTGTTGCATGGCAACGCCTTTCATATGAATTGGCAATAGTGAAGATTTCGCCGCCCAAGCACCCGGGCCGGAACACTGCTAGTGAGGCGATGCCGCGAAGCGTCGCCGATACTCCCGGGGCGTAGCGCCGACGCGGGCACGAAACACCCGGTGCAACGTCTCTACCGATCCCAATCCGCTCTCGACCGCGATGCGTTCTGTGTTCATATCGGTACGCTCCAGCAGCCGCCGAGCATGCTCGACACGCATGTTCTCGACAAACAATCCCGGGGTCACGCCAAGATCAGCGTGGAAGACCCGTGCCAAATGGCGCGGCGTCACAGACAGCCGACGGGCTAGCGCCGCAACGGACAGATCCTCGGTGAGGTGGTCACCGATCCAGCGCCGCAGCTCGGCGATATCCGGCCGGGTACCGGCCGGAACGGACAATGCCACGCTGAACTGGCTCTGCCCGCCTGGCCTTTGCACATACATCACCATCAATTGCGCAACCCTGAGGGCAATTTCGTCGCCATGGTCATGCCCGACGAGAGCCAGTGCCAGGTCCATCGATGCCGTGATGCCCGCGCTAGTCCACATCCGGCCGGACTGTACGAAGATGGGATCGGCGTCGACCTCCACCATCGGGTGCTCGGCCGCCAGTTGTGCGGCCGTTCCCCAGTGCGTCGTCGCCCGATGCCCGTCAAGCAGCCCCGCCGCCGCGGCAATGTGGGCGCCGGCGCACACCGCGGCAACACGTCCCGCTTCCTGGCCGTTGACGCGCAGCCAATCCCGCACCTCGTCGTCGACCATCGCGACAGGCAACCCGTCCGTACCAACGTCTACCCGTCCGGTGATCACGATCGTGTCCGGCCGCCCCACCTGGTCAAGCGGCTGATCGACGCCGAGACGAATTCCGGCCGAGGTCGAGACCGAGTCACGCTGGGCGGCGGCAACACGCACCTGATAGCGCGCGGCGCCCTCCGGCAGCACCAGGTTTGCCATCGCGAACACCTCTGCCGGCCCCGCCACATCGACGGCATCAATGCCAGGAAAGACCACGATGACGACCAGGTGAGGAAGACGCGTACCCATGAACTCAGCTTGGATGCCGCACGGCTTGTCTGCAATGCCAAATTATTGTCAGATACAGACATTGGATTCGGCGGCCACCCAGCCCCCAACCGCTACGGTGTGCTCATGTCCTGTGTCTTCTGCGCCATCGTCGCCGGCGAGTCACCATCGTTCCGCGTGTACGAGGACGAGACGACGCTCGCCTTTCTCGACATCCGCCCTATCACCCGCGGACACACTCTGGTCATTCCCAAGGCCCATGCGCAGGACCTGACAGATCTGAAGCCCGATGACGCCGCCGCACTCATGACGGTGGGTCAGCGCATCGCCAATGCCATGCGCGTCTCGGAGCTACGCAGCGACGGCACCAACCTGGCACTCAACGATGGTCGGGTGGCATTCCAGACGGTCATGCACGCGCATCTGCATGTAGTACCCCGTCGCACCGGCGACAAGCTGGCCTTCGCAAAGGGATTCATGATTCGTCGCGATTCCGACCTGGAAGGGACCGCCCGCATCATCCGCGGCGCGGTGCAAGCCGGCTAGCCGAGAAAAAATCGCTCGACCGGCCCCCTCGGCCGCTGTTAGGTTTCCTGCGACATGTCCACTCCGACGGCGGATTCGCCGATAATCAATCAGGTGAATCGCGGGCCGGTTCTTCTGCTGCTCTTCGCATCCGTCATCGCGGCCATCGGCAATGGCGTGTCCATCGTGGCGTTGCCCTGGCTCGTATTGCAGCGCAATGGATCCGCGGCCGATGCCGCCATCGTGGCAGCCGCGGGTACCTTGCCGCTGGTCTTCTCGACGCTCATTTCGGGAACTGCCGTCGACTTCTTCGGGCGGCGTGTGATGTCGATCTTCTCCGACGCCCTGTCTTTCGTATCGGTCTCCGCCATCCCGATCCTCGCCATGACCACCGGCCTCAATGTGCCGCTACTGGCCGCGCTGGCCGCGCTGGGTGCCCTGTTCGACCCGGCGGGCATCACCGCACGCGAGTCCATGCTGCCGGCCGCAGCCAAAACCGCCGGCTGGTCCCTGGACAAGATGAACAGCATGTACGAGGCGACCTTCAATGTCGCCTATATCGTGGGTCCCGGGCTGGGCGGCCTGCTCATCGCGTCAATCGGCGGCGTGAACACCATGTGGGTGACGGCCGCAAGCTTCGTCGTGTCGATCATCGCCATCGCCTTGCTCAAGGTCGAAGGGGCCGGAAAGCCCGCACACGAGACCCGGCCGACGGGCATGTTCAGCGGTGTACTCGAAGGCCTGAAATTCTTCTGGAACGTGAAGATCCTGCGCACCATCGCCCTGATCGACATGGCGATCACCGCGCTGTACCTACCCATCGAAAGCGTGTTGCTACCCAAGCACTTCAGCGACACGGGCGCGCCGCAACAACTCGGCTGGATGCTCATGGCGATCTCGGTGGGCGGGTTGCTCGGGGCGCTCGGGTACGCCACCATGGTGCGTCATTTCCAGCGGCGCACGATCATGCTGTGTGCCACCTTCACTGCCGGCACAACCACATTGGGCATGTCGCTACTGCCGCCGATCACCGTGCTGCTGGTGCTGGCCGCCTGCCTCGGCTTTATCTATGGGCCCGTCGCGCCGATCGCGAACTTCGTGATGCAAACCCGGTCCCCGGAGCATCTCCGCGGCCGCGTGGTCGGAGTGATGACGTCCACCGCTTACTGCGCCGGACCGCTCGGCTTCATGCTCGCTGGTCCCATCGCCGACTCGTTCGGTGTCGCCACGACCTTGGTGGTCCTCGGTGCGCCGATGCTTCTCATCGCCATCGCGAGCACCCAGATGCCCGTCTTACGTGAGTTGGACCGAAGCGAACCGCAGCCCGATACGGAGCCAACTCGGTAGGGTCGGCTCCGTGGCTGACTTCGAGGGAAAAACTGCACTGATCACCGGCGGCGCGCGCGGTATGGGCCGTTCACACGCCCTGGCGCTGGCCGAGGCGGGCGCCGATATCGCGATCTGCGATCGCTGCGAGAACAGCGATGTCGTGGGCTATCCGCTGGCAACCGAGGACGACCTCGCCGAGACTGTCGCATTGGTAGAAAAGACCGGACGCCGGTGTCTTTCGGCCAAGGTCGACGTGAAGGACCGGGCCGCGCTGGAATCGTTTGTCGCCGAAGCCGAGGACACCCTGGGCGGTGTCGATATCGCCATCACCAACGCCGGGATCAGCACCATCGCACTGCTACCCGACGTCGAATCCGCCCAGTGGGACGAGGTCATCGGCACCAACCTGACCGGGACCTTCAACACCATCGCCGCCGTCGCACCCGGGATGATCAAACGAAACTACGGCCGCATCGTGACCGTGTCGTCGATGCTCGGGCACAGCGCGAATTTCGCCCAGGCCTCCTACGTCTCGTCGAAGTGGGGCGTCATCGGTCTGACCAAATGCGCGGCCCACGACCTCGTCGGCTATGGCATCACCGTCAATGCCGTCGCACCGGGCAATATCGAAACCCCGATGACCCACAACGACTTCGTGTTCGGCACGATGCGCCCGGATCTGGAGAAGCCGACGCTCAAGGACGTCGAATCCGTCTTCGCCTCACTGCATCTGCAATACGCACCCTTCCTCAAGCCCGAGGAGGTCACCCGTGCCGTACTGTTCCTGGTCGACGAGGCCAGCGCACATATCACCGGTACGGTGCTGCCGATCGACGCCGGCGCGACCGCGCGAATGATATGAGCCAGCCGGCTCTTCACGAGCTCACCACAATCCTGGGCGAGGGTGCGGTCATCACCGACCCCGACATCACCGCGTCCTATCGACAAGACCGCGCCTTCGACCCCGATGCGGGCACGCCCCTGGCCGTGGTGCGCCCCCGCAATACCGAAGAGGTTTCCACCACTCTCAGATGGGCCAGCGGACACCGTATCCCGGTGATTCCCCGCGGTGCGGGCACCGGGCTATCCGGGGGCTCGACAGCTCAGGACGGTGCCGTCGTGTTGTCCACCGAACGGATGCGGACGATCACGATCGACACGGCCACGAGGGTCGCGATTACCCAGCCGGGCGCGCTGAACTCCGAGGTGAAGGCCGCCGCCGCCGAACATGGCCTGTGGTACCCACCCGACCCGTCTTCCTTCGAAATCTGCAGTATCGGAGGCAATATCGCGACGAACGCCGGCGGCTTGTGTTGCGTCAAATACGGGGTAACCACCGACTACGTCCTGGGCATGCATGTAGTGCTGGCCGACGGCACGATCCTCAGATTAGGTGGACCGCGCCTGAAAGACGTTGCCGGGCTCAGTCTTACCAAGCTGTTCGTGGGCAGCGAGGGGACGCTTGGGGTGATCACCGAAGTCACTCTGCGGCTGCTGCCCGCACAGCCGAGTCCGTGCACTGTGGTGGCGACCTTCTCGTCGGTACACGACGCCACCGATGCGGTGCTGGCGATCACCGCGCAGATCCGGCCATCGATGCTGGAGTTCATGGACTCGGTGGCCATCAACGCCGTCGAGGACAAGTTGAAGATGGGGTTACACCGTGAGGCCGGTGCCATGCTGGTGGCCCGCTCCGATGAACGCGGTACGACCGCGGCGGAAGACGCCGCGCTCATGGCCCGCATTTTCACCGATCATCATGCCGCCGAGGTCTTTTGCACGGACGACGCCGAGGAAGGCGAGGCATTCGTCGCGGCCCGGCGGTACGCGATCCCCGCGGTGGAGGCAAAGGGGTCGCTCCTGCTCGAAGATGTCGGCGTCCCACTGCCCAAACTCGCCGACCTGGTGGAAGGCGTGGAAGCCATTGCCACTCAACATCGGTTGCTGATCTCGGTGATCGCGCATGCCGGCGATGGCAATACCCACCCGCTCATCGTGCACGACCCCAACGATGCCGATGAAGCGCAACGCGCTCACCTTGCCTTCGGCGAAATCATGGACCTCGCGATCTCGCTGGGCGGCACCATCACCGGCGAGCACGGCGTCGGGCGGCTCAAGAAGCCGTGGCTGGGTGATCAGGTCGGCCCTGAGGTGCTTGAGGTCAACCGCCGCATCAAGCGGGCGCTCGATCCCGACGGCATCCTCAACCCCGGCACGCTGATCTGATCACACTGGATATTGACACAACAATTGACATGCCTTACACATAAGACATGTCGCTTGATGTGTCTCACACTGTCGTCCCGCGCTACATCCCCGGCGCCGCCGACAACTGGACCAATCCCTGGCCCATGTACTCCGTCCTGCGCGACCGGGATCCGGTGCACCATGTGGTTCCGGAAAATGCGCCCGACGAGGACTATTACGTACTCACCCGGCACGCCGATGTCTACGAGGCCGCTCGCGATTGGGAGACGTTCTCCTCCGCGCGGGGCCTCACCGTCATGTACGGCGACCTGGAGAAAACCGGCATGGGCGACAACCCGCCCATGGTCATGCAGGACCCACCCACACATACCGAGTTCCGCAAGCTGGTCTCCCGCGGATTCACGCCACGCCAAGTCACCGCCGTCGAGCCCAAGGTTCGCGAGTTCGTCGTGCAGCGTCTGGAGCGACTGAAGGAGCGCGGCACAGGCGATATCGTCGTCGAACTTTTCAAACCGCTGCCCTCGATGGTCGTCGCGCACTACCTCGGGGTGCCGGAGGAGGACCGGGCACAATTCGACGCCTGGACCGACGGCATCGTCGCGGCGGCATCCGGTGGTGCCATCGATATCGAGGCCATGCAAGGTGAGGTGGCGCAGACCATCGGCGAATTGATGATGTACTTCACCGGCCTGATCGAGCGCCGTCGTGCGGAACCCGGCGACGACACCGTGTCACACCTGGTGGCCGCGGGCGTCGGAGCCGACGGCGATATCAGCGGGACGCTGCAGATCCTGGGCTTCGCCTTCACCATGGTGACCGGCGGCAACGATACGACCACCGGAATGCTGGGCGGCGCAATACAACTGCTGCATCAGAACCCCGCGCAGCGGCAGCAGCTCATCGACGACCCCTCGCTCATTCCGGGTGCCGTGGAGGAGTTTCTGCGCCTGACGTCCCCTGTTCAGGGCCTGGCGCGCACTGTCACCCGCGACGTGACCGTAGGCGACACCGCCATTGCCGCCGGCCGGCGCACGCTGTTGCTCTACGGCAGCGCCAATCGCGACGAACGTGAATACGGCGATGATGCAGGCCAATTGGACGTGCTTCGAAAGCCGCGCAATATTCTCACCTTCAGTCATGGCAACCACCACTGCCTGGGGGCGGCCGCCGCACGCATGCAATCACGGATTGCCTTAGAGGAACTACTCACCCGCATACCAGATTTCGAAGTCGACTTGGACGGCGTTACCTGGGCTGACGGTTCATACGTGCGAAGGCCCCTGACGGTACCCATCCACGTGCGATGATGGATCGATGAGGCACCTGCGCAACGAGCACGGACTCAGATGAGCTGGCTGGGCGACACCCGGACCGCGGTGGCCGCGGAGAAGATTCTCGACGCGGCCGCCGAGTTGTTCGTGCGTGATGGCGTCGCCGCGGTCGGCATGAACGAAATCGCCCGGGCCGCGGGCTGTTCCCGCGCCACCCTCTACCGTTACTTCGAGAATCGCGAAGCTTTACACATCGCGTACGTGCACCGGGCCGCCGGTGTGATCACTCGGCGCGTGACCGAACATGTCGCCGGTATCGAAGACTCCACCGAGCTTCTGACTGAAGCGATGGTCACCGCCCTGCGATTGGTGCGGGAGGATCCAACGCTTTCCGCCTGGTTCCGTCCGGGCGAGTACTTCGGCGGCTCGCTCGGCTTGCACTCCGATGTCATCAACGCCATGGTCGCCTCATTCATCAACAACGCGGAAGCCGACGCCGGAACCCATACTAAAGCGAAATGGTATGTCCGGGTTATTGTTTCGCTGCTTGCCTACCCGGAGGGTAGCGAAGCAGACGAACGCGCGCTGATCACCGCGTTTGTTGCGCCGGCGATCTCCGCAGATGTGAGCCCCAGGCCAGCAGCACCTCGACAGTCCGATGAATCAGCCATGAAGCAGGCACGCTGACCAGCATCGTCACCAGAAAGACGATCACCACGGACCCTGTGTAGACGTGGTAGTGCAGTAGGTCCACCATCACGATCTCCATCAAGATCATGTGGATGAGGAACAGCTCGTAGGAGATCTCACCCAGCCACACCATGGGCCGCGTCGACAAAAACCTGACGTACCAACCGGTGTCACCCAGCGCCGCCGGGGCAACCAGGAGCGTGGCGATCACCACATAGAAGATCGACTTGGTCAGCGCCTGCGGTAGTGCCCACGGCGAGGTGGTGGGGTCGCCCGCGATGCGCGTGGACACGATGAGGTAGCAGATGAGGGCCAACGGCACCGTGACCAGTGCGTAGCAGCGCACGCCCATGACGGCCAGCACCGACAGGATCATGCCGCCCACGAACCACGACAGGTAGGCGGGCAGCCACAGCTTCGCCCCATCCGGGAAGGCACTGTTGGTGTACACCAACGTCATCCACAGCGGAGTCACCGCGGCGAGGCCACCCAGTCCGACCAACAGCCGTACCGGATGCCATTGCCCGCCGCAGAGTTTCTTGACCAGCAGCCAGGCCAGGAACGGCAGCGCCACATAGAAGGCCGCTTCCACTGCCAGACTCCAGATCTGCGTCATGCCTTGGTGGATGTAGCGATATCCATAGTTGGAGGTGTAGATCTGCGTCAGTGTGAGATTCCGGAGCAAGCCAAGCCAGGTGTGTCCGGGGTTCGGATACTGGTCACGGATGTGGTACCAGATGTACGCGATGGCCACCAGAATCCAGTAGGCCGGCATGATCCGCCGGAAACGGTGCCAGGCATAGCGTCGTACCGACGGTGGGGTGGTGCTCTCGGCGGCGGCACGCACCCAGGGCAAGAACAGCAGGAACCCGGAGAGGACGAAGAAGATCGGCACCCCGATCTCCAGACGGGACTGCAGCAGATGCAGATAGGCCTTCCAGGGAGAAACCCCGTCCACCACATAGTTTCCGGTGCTGTAGGCCGCATGGGTGGCCACCACCAGAGTGGCGGCGACGGCACGGACACCGGTGAGCGCGGCGACGCGCCCGGGGGCGTGGACTACGGGTGCACTTTCTGCTGCAGAGACTGCCGTCATGGTTTCTTCGGGGACCGCTTGGGACGCTTCGCCTCCGAACGTTTGTGGTCCGTATGTTTGTGGTCGGGGCGCTTGCGCTCCTGATACTTACGGTCGGGGCGTGCCCCGTCCGGCTGGCCCGCGGGGCGCAGGTCGATGAGCACCCCCGAGATCCTGGTGCTCTCCAGCGCCTTCAGCGTTTTGGGCGACAGCTTGGCGGGCAGCTCCACCAACGAGTGGTCGGGACGAATGGTGATGTGCCCGAAGTCGCTGCGGTGCAATCCGCCTTCGTTCGCGATGGCGCCCACGATGGCACCGGGCATCACCTTGTGCCGCTTCCCCACCGCGATGCGATAGGTCGCCAGCCCAGGGGTACGGGGACGCTCCCCACGCGGTCCGCGCTCCGGGCGCTCGCCACGCTCTTGGCGCGGTTCACGCGGCGGATCGGGTTGCAGCAAGAACTGCTCGCCGTCGCGCGACAACACCGCCAGTGCCGCGGCGATATCGGCCACCGGCACATTGTTGTCGCGTTCATAGTCCTCGACGAGACGGCGGAAGAGTTCGACCTCCGGCGCCGCGAGCGCTGCCGTGATGGCATCACGGAACTTGGTCACCCGCTGGGCGTTGACATCCTCGACCGAGGGCAACGGCTCCTCGGCGAGCTTGGCGCCGGTGGCCTTTTCAATGGACTTGAGCAGATGCCGCTCACGCGGAGAGACGAACAATACGGCCGTACCCGAGCGGCCCGCGCGACCGGTACGGCCGATGCGGTGTACATACGACTCGGTGTCGTGCGGGATGTCGTAGTTGAGCACGTGCGAGATGCGCTCGACATCCAGGCCGCGCGCCGCCACATCCGTGGCCACCAGGATGTCGATAGTGCCCGCCTTGAGCGCGTTGATGGTGCGCTCGCGCTGCGACTGGTTGATATCGCCGTTGATGGCCGCCGCCGCGAACCCGCGGGCCTTGAGCTTCTCCGCCACCTCCTCGGTGGCCTGCTTGGTCCTGACGAAAACGATCATCGCCTCGAAGGTCTCGACCTCGAGGATCCGGGTCAGCGCGTCCATCTTGCGCGGTCCGGCCACCTGGATGAAGCGCTGCCTGATGTTCTCGGCGGTCGAGGTCTTCGCCTCGACCTTGATCTCGACCGGATCGTGCAGATACTTCTTGGTGAGCCGCCGGATGGTGGTGGGCATGGTCGCCGAGAACAGGGCTACCTGCTTGTACTCGGGGGTGTCGGCCAGGATGCGTTCGACATCCTCGGCGAACCCCATGGTGAGCATCTCGTCGGCCTCGTCGAGCACCAGGTAGTCCAGGTGTGACAGATCGAGGGTGCCGCGCTCCAAGTGGTCGATGACACGTCCGGGTGTGCCGACCACCACTTGAGCGCCCCGCTTGAGCCCCGACAACTGGACCACATAGGACTGCCCGCCGTAGATCGGCAGCACGTTGAGCCTGGGCATATGGGCGCCGTACCGGCCGAAGGCCTCGGCAACCTGTAATGCCAGCTCCCGGGTGGGTGCCAGCACCAGCGCCTGGGTGTCCTTCGAGGTCAGGTCGATTTTCGACAGGATCGGGATCGCGAACGCCGCGGTCTTTCCGGTTCCGGTCTGCGCCAGGCCAACCACGTCGGAACCCGCCAACAGCGGCGGAATGGTGGCGGCCTGGATCGCGGAAGGAGTCTCGTACCCCACATCGGATACCGCACGCAGCACCTCGGGGGCAATCTGCAGGTCCGCGAAGGTGACGGTGTCGTCCGCGCGGGGTGCACTCGAATCGCCGGTGTCGGGCGTGGGGATATCTGTAGAGGTCATGGCGTTATGAAGTCTAGGCGTAACTGGGCTCAACTCCCGCCTCCGCGGCATCTTCGTCAAATGTCGGTAGTGTCCGGGGCCGTGCGAGGGATGGTTCTGAGAACGACACCGCCGGTGCTGACGACTCTGCTGGCCGCGCTGTCGGTGCTGGGTTCGGCATGCACCGGTGGCGACAGCACCGTGTCGAAGACCCCGACCAACACCATCGCCGCGGCGTCACCGGCACCACCGTCCCCCGGGCAGCCGAGCGCGGCAGTCAAGCCCAAGCTGCCGTCCACCAAGGACGACTGCGCCGTCAACTTGAAGGATCCGGCCGTCGCGTCGGCCATCGCACAACTGCCGCCGGCCCCCAACAATCCGGCCAAGTGGAATCCGGTGCCCGTGGCGGGTAACTACAACAAGTGCGCCCCGCTGTCGGCGATCATCGTCGCGGCGGATACGCACGAGCCCCAACCCCCCACTCGCGCGGTGTTCTTTCATGTGGGCGGCGTGATCTCCCATGGTGTGCCCGACACCTACGGCTACAACGCCATCGACCTGTCGGCGAGCACGCTGGACACCGTGGTACTCAACTTCTCCAACGGCATTCCCGGACTGGAGAGCGTGGTGTCGTTCCGCTGGAACGGAACTGGCGTGGAAAAGGTGCAACAGGCCGGCCAGTGACGGCTCGGCGTCGGTGCCAGCACCTACAGTGATCGGGTGTTCGTGCTCGACGATCGGGTGGTCTACAGCGCTTCGGATCTAGCCTCCGCCGCGCGCTGCGAGTACGCCCTGCTGCGGACGTTCGATGCCAAGCTCGGCTGGGCAGCGCCGCCCCCGCGCGACGATGAACTGCTGGCACGCACCGCGACCCTGGGTGATGCGCACGAGGCCCATTTCCTTTCTGGGCTGCAGGCACGTTTCGGCGCCGACGTGGCCAGCATCCCTTTTCCGCCCACCTTCACACTCGACGGGCTGCGCGCGGTCGCGGCGGCCACCACCGACGCCTTCGAGCAGGGGCGTCCGGCGGTGTATCAGGCCGCGATGTTCGACGGCCGGTTCCTCGGTTTCGCCGACTTCGCCGTGCGCGAGGGCGAACGGTACCGGGTGTGCGACACCAAGCTGGCCCGCAGCGCCAAGGTGACGGCACTGTTGCAGCTGGCTGCCTACGCCGACAACCTCGCGGCCATGGGTGTGCCGGTATCCCCGGACGTGCGGCTGATCCTGGGCGACCGTTCCGCGCTCGACTACCCGGCGGCGGACATGGTGGGTGTGTACCGGCAACGGCGAAAGCAATTGCAGGACTTACTCGATCGACATCTGGCGGGCGGGGCGCCGGTGCAATGGTCAGATGACCGGGTGCGGGCCTGTTTCCGTTGTCCGGTGTGTGAACCCGAGGTCGAGCGCACCGATGATCTGCTGCTGGTAGCGGGCATGCGGGTCAGTCAGCGCGCGGCACTGCTGCAAGCCGGCATCAGCACCGTCGCACAGCTTGCGGACCGCACCGACCCTGTCACAGATCTCTCGGCGCGCAACCTGCACCAACTGGTGGCGCAGGCCACGTTCCAGATTCGTCAACGAGACAGCGGCACGCCACAATTCGAGGTGGCCGATCCGATTCCACTGGGCACCCTGCCCGCCCCCAACCCCGGCGACATCTTCTTCGACTTCGAGGGCGATCCACTGTGGACCGAAGACGGTATGCACTGGGGGCTCGAGTACCTCTTCGGTGTCCTCGAATACGACCGCTCAGGTAATGAGAAGTTCCGGCCGATCTGGGCCCACGATCGCCGCACCGAGCGTAAAGCTCTGATCTCCTTTCTCGATCTGGTGGCCAAGCGCCGCCGACGCCATCCGGGGATGCACGTCTATCACTACGCGGCCTATGAGAAGACGGCGCTGTTGCGGCTGGCCGGCCGGTACGGCGTCGGCGAGGAACAGATCGACGACCTGTTGCGCGACAACGTATTGGTCGACCTCTATCCCGTGGTGCGCAAGAGTATTCGCTCCGGCTCCAGCGGGTATGGACTCAAGGCATTGGAGCCGCTGTTCATCGAATCGGGAAAGCGTTCCGGGGAGGTCACCACCGCGGTCGACTCGATCAACGAGTACGCCCGCTATTGCGCGCTGCGAGATAGCGGCGACCCCGCGGCGCAGGAAGTGCTGGACTCCATCGCCGAGTACAACCGCTACGACTGCGCCTCGACACGCAAGCTCCGGGATTGGCTGCTGGTGCGCGCCTTCGAACACGGCATCACCCATCTGTCGTCATCGGCGCCCGCCGTCGAGCAACACCAGCCGGAGCCCGACGAGGTGGGCCGGGCACTTGCCGATTTCGCCGGGGACAGCACCCCTGCCGACCGGACCGCGGATCACACCGCGGCAGCCATGGTGTCGGCGGCGCGCGGGTACCACAGCCGGGAAAGAAAACCCTTCTGGTGGAGCCACTTCGACCGCCTGAACAATCCCGTCGACGAATGGGCAGATACCGCCGGAGTTTTCATCGTGGAGGACGCCCAGCTGGTCCAGGACTGGCATAAATCGGGTGGACAGCGCAAGCTCCGGCGGCATGTGAGGGTCAGCGGGGATCTCGCCGGCGGCGTTCTGGACGACAGTGTGTACGCGCTCTACGAACCGCCGGCGCCGTCGGGGCTCGGCGACGGAGATCCCGACCGCCGGGCATCGGGTTCTGCCAGCGTTGTGGAGATCACCGAATCCGGCGGCGTACCCGTCGATGTGACGATCCAGGAACTCACCCCGAAGAACGGCGAGATCTTCGCGGAAATGCCCATGGCGCTGGCGCCCGGGCCGCCGGTGATGACCAAGGCGCTGGAGGCTGCCATCGAGGACGTGGCGGTGGGGGTCGCCCATGGACTGCCCGACATGCCGCACACCGCGTCCGTGGATATTCTGTTGCGCCGCGACCCCCGTGGGGGCGGCGCGCTACCTCCGGTCGGCGAGGGCGGGTACGCCGGAGCTATCACTTCCGCCCTACGTAACCTGGATTCGTCCTACCTTGCCGTGCATGGTCCGCCGGGAACGGGCAAGACCTTCACCGCGGCGCGGGTCATCGCCGATCTGGTGATGCGAGATGGCTGGCTTGTCGGTGTGGTGGCGCAGTCCCATGCCGTGGTGGAACATCTCCTCGACCAGGTGGTCTCGGCGGGTGTTCCGGCGGAACGCGTCGCCAAGAAGGTATCGCCATACAGCGGCGATGCCGCATGGACTCAGATTCGCGACAGCGACTACGCCGGGTTCATCGCCGCACATGCCAATGATGGCGCCGTGATCGGCGGCACTGCTTGGGATTTCGCAAACACCGGACGAGTGGGCGACGGCGCGCTGCGCCTATTGGTCATCGACGAGGCGGGGCAGTTCAGTTTGGCGAACACCCTGGCGGTAGCGCGCGGGGCACAGAACCTGTTGTTGCTGGGTGATCCGCAGCAGCTACCGCAGGTATCGCAAGGTGTGCATCCCGAACCCGTCGACACCTCGGCGCTGGGCTGGCTCGTCGAAGGGCACGGCGCGCTGCCGGCCAGCCGCGGATACTTCCTGGAGCGCTCGTACCGGATGCACCCCGCCCTGTGCCAACATGTTTCGCGACTGTCGTACGACGGAGAGCTTGAGTCCGCGGCCCCGGAGCGCACCTTGACCGGACACGCCCCCGGGGTTCGAACACTGTGGGTTGATCACGAAGGAAATGCCACAAGCAGTCCGCAGGAGGCCGAGGCCATCTCCGCCGAGATAGCCACGCTGCTCGGTTCGGACTGGACCGACGAGTCCGGTACCCGCCCGCTGGAGCAATCCGATGTCCTGGTGGTGGCACCGTACAACGCCCAGGTCTTGACGCTGCGCGCCACACTCGCCGCCGCCGGATTGGGCGAGGTGCTGGTGGGCACCGTGGACAAGTTTCAGGGTCGTCAGGCACCCGTGGTGTTCGTATCGATGACGGCCTCGGCCGTGGATGACGTGCCGCGGGGAATGTCGTTCCTGCTCAATCGCAACCGGTTGAACGTCGCGATCAGCCGGGCCAAGTACCAAGCGGTGATCGTGCGCTCCCCCGCGCTGACCGAATACCTGCCGGCCACACCCCACGGCTTGGTAGAGCTGGGGGCATTCTTGGCGCTGAGCCCGGACCGCGCCTAGTGCCGGGCGAGCGCTATCGCAGTGCCTTCCCGCTCATCTCGCCGACCACCCGCGCGATGACGTCGATCTCTTGCGGCGACAAGCGCACGCGCCCCACCCGCCGCAGGTAAGTCGTCTGGGCCACCGCGAATCCCAGAGCCTGGCCGATCACGGCATGCGCCTTGATGACCGTGATCTGGTCGTCGGCACCGGCTCCGGAGGCGTCGGCCACCAGCGCGCAAATTCTCCGGTGCGTTGGCTCCACGAACCCGGTGAACAAACGGTCGTAATGTGTTGTCGGATTGAGTTGTTCGCGCGCGATCAGCAGAATTCTGGCACGGGCCTGCGCGCCCCCCAAAATGGCGCGGGTGAACCGTTCCATCACTTCCGCGATCTGCGCGTCGCCGGGCAAGCCTGTCGCACCGCCGAGCTCGGACACCAGATGATCTATCACTGCGGCATAAACGCCTTCCTTGCCGCCGAAATGGTAAGGAATCGCCGACTGATTGACTTCTGCTCGCTGCGCGAGGGTCCGGGTACGAACGCCGGTGAGCCCATGCTCGGCGAACAGCGTGAGGCCGGCGGCGATGAGGCGTTCCCGGGTTGCGTCAGCCGATGTCATCGGCCCACATCATACGAGTCGAGTTACTGTTCAATTCCTGGCCGCCGTCGGTACCCACCAGGGCAGTTCCGCCGAGATTGGCCAGGCGCCTACCGAATCCGCAGTTGGGCTCGAATGCGAACGACATCGTTTCCCTCAACTCGATATCCCGCCCCACCGTCGGCAGGCGACCGCAATCACCGTAACCCGCCGCATCGGCGAACACCTCGATTCCCGGCGCGCTGCCAAAGCCGATGGGTCCATATGGATTGATGCTGTGAATCAACGGATGTACATGCCACCCCTTCGCCTCAAGCAACGGTGCTTCCATGGCATCGACCACATCACCAAAGGTATTGCCCACCCGGAGAGCACTGACACCCGCCTCGTAGCTCGCCCGCGCCACCGCCGCCGCACGGATGAACTCCGGATGCGGCTCCCCGATGGCAATCATCGGTTGATGCTGAGTCTCAAAGAGACCGAAGAGCGAAAATACCTCGGCCAGCACAACATCACCATGCTCCAAGATGCGCGGCTGCTGCGCGCGGTAGTTCCAGGCCGCCGGTCCCCATCCGATGTGTTCGGAACCGGAGCCGATCAGCACCTCGGCGGTGTATCCACCGTCACGCAGGCATGTCGATACCGCCGCTGCCACCAGGTCGGCCTCGGTCGCACCCGGCCTGGCTTCGGCCCGCATCGCCTCACACATCCGCTCGCCGATGCCGGCGGCGTGGCGAACCAGCCGGAGTTCCTCCTCGCTGCGCACCGACGCGAGCTCAAAGAATTGGCGGTAGACGGGCACGAGACTGATGTCGGGCAGTGCCTCGGTCACCGCGTGCAGAGTCCGAAACGGGATCGCGCCGTCAAAGTAGAATGGCGGATACGGTTCAAGCCCGAGCACACCCACCGGCCCCGACGAAATACCGTGACGTTTCAGGGCTTCCGCCAGATGCAAGCCAGTCTTCCCCACGAATATCTGGTGGGGCTCTATCCACTGCATGTCACCGCGCAGCCGGGCTTGCAAGTGGTCGGCAACCATCATCGACGCGAACGTCAACACAATCGGCGCCTCGTCGCGCACAAACAGCACGATCGATCCCAGCCGGTCATTGGTGAAGTAGCCGTCGACGTTGAATGCCGCGGGAGCTCCGGCCTCGCGGTCGCCGTACACAATCAGCGCTTCCACCCCCGTCTGGCGCATCAGCTCGCGCGCCAGCTCCCACCGACGATCTCGCTCAGACCATGACAATGTCGGAACCGATTCCATGAGAACACCTTTCGAAGCACGGGTACCGGCCCACGGTAATTCATTCATTTGAATGAATGCAAGAAGACTCGGAAGAATCTTGAGAAGCACCACTGAGATGCCACACTGGGGTCCATGTCTGCGCTCGCCCCCGCCCTGGCCCAGATCGTCGGCGATCGATACTTCAGCACCGACGCCGACGTGCTGGCGGGGCGAACCATCGATCACACCGGGCGCTACCGCGGCATCGCAAGCGCGCTGGTCCGTCCCGGCTCTGCCGAAGAGATCGCCGCAGTCCTGAAGGCTTGCAAGGAGCACGGTCAGCCCGTCACCACCCAGGGAGGACGTACCTCCATGGTCGCCGGCACCGTCGCCGAGCACGACGACGTCCTGCTGTCCACCGAGCGACTCACCGAGATCGGCCCCATCGACACCGTCGAGCGCCGGGTTCGCGCCGGGTCGGGCGTGCCGCTGGCCGCGCTCCAACAGGCCGCCGCCAAGGAGAACCTGCAGTTCGGTGTCGACATCGGTTCGCGCGACTCGGCCACCCTCGGCGGCATGGCATCCACCAATGCCGGCGGCCTGCGCACGGTGCGTTACGGAAACATGCGAGAACAGGTCATCGGCATTCAGGTCGTGCTACCCGACGGTTCAATCATGGAGCGCCACAGCGATGTTCGCGCCGACAACACCGGATACGACCTCACCAGCCTGTTCGTCGGCGCCGAGGGCACTCTCGGTGTCATCACCGCACTGGAACTACGCCTGCATCCCGTCCCCACCCATAGCGTCGCCGCCATCACCGGGTTCGACAGCCTGGATCAGCTGGTCGATGCCAGCCGCATCTTCCGCGACCTCAGCGGCATCGCCGCGCTGGAACTCATGGACGCGCGGCTGGGGGTACCCAGTCCCGTCGACAACCCCTGGCTGTTGCTCATCGAGCTGGCCCGCGACAGCGACCCCACCGACGACCTAGCGCAGGCCCTGGAAAGCGCCGGGGTAGCCGACCAGGCTGCCGTCGGTCTGGACAGCACCTCCCGTGAACGCCTGTGGCAGGTGCGCGAATCCATCGCCGAGGCGCTGGGCGCATACGGCCCCCCGCTGAAATTCGATGTGGCACTGCCCCTGACACATATCGGCGAGTTCGAACGGCGCGCCACCCAGCTGATCGCCGACACGGTGCCCGGCGCCATGCCCGTACTGTTCGGCCACGTTGGCGAGGGCAACCTGCACTTAAATGTGTTGCGCTGCCCCGACTCCACCGCGTTGTATCAGCCCATGATGACGCTGATCGCCGAACTGGGCGGCAATGTCAGCTCCGAGCACGGAGTGGGCACCCTCAAACGTGACTACCTCGGCATGGCCCGCACCCCCGGGGATATCGCCGCGATGCGCGCCGTCAAAGCGGCTTTTGACCCCACCGGGTTCCTGAACCCCGCGGTGCTGTTCGGCCCGACATCATGACGCTCGCCATCGACTCTCACGAGTTCAGCCGCGACTGGTTCACGGCGTGGAACGCGCACGACATCGACGCGGTGCTAGCGCACTTTCACGATGACGCCGTCTTCACCTCCGCCTACGGCGCCGAAATCGCGCCCGAGACGGGCGGCGTCTTCCGGGGAAAGCAGGCCATACGCGCCTATTGGGCCGAGGCGCTGACCCGCAACCCAGATCTGCGTTTCGAACCGGTCGGCACCTATGTGGGCGCCAAGGCCCTCGTCATCAACTATCGAAACCACAAGGGCGCGCTGGTCAACGAAGTTCTAATCTTTGACGGCGACCCCGTCAGTCCGAGAGTCGTCGAGGGGCACGGCACCTACCTGTAAACCCGTGGGCCGCATGAAGAGCGCGGCCACCAAACCGACCACCAACGCCGCGACACCCAGCAGCATGGACTGGGCCATCGCTGTCGAGAAGGGCGCGCGCAACCCGACGGGCAACACCCCCAGCTGGTCGGTGGATCCGGAATCGGGCGCCATCGCAGGCATGTTCGAGGCCAACCGGGCCGTCATCAACGCACCCATCGCCGAGGCGCCTACCACGCCGCCGACCTGGCGCAGCGTGTTGTAGACCCCGGACCCGGCACCGGCCACCGCCGACGGCAGGTTTCGCGTCGCGGTGGTGGCCAGCGGGCCCCAGATGCATGCCATGGCCGCACCGATACCCGCGGCGGGAAGCAGCAGCTGCCACATCTGCGTCTCCGGCCGCATCAACACCGTCCACCACAACGTGGAGACGATCATCAGCGCGATGCCGCTCCCGATCAATATCGACGGACGCACCCGATCGACCAGCCACCCGGACACGGGCGCCAAGATCCCGCTCACGATGGCCGTGGGTGCCTGTGTCAATGCCGCCTTGGTCGGCGAAAAACCCAGCGCCAGTTGGGTGTAGAACATCATCGGCAGCCCAGTGGAAATCACACAGAAACTCATCGACGCGATGGCGACCCCGGCGAGCGAAAAGTTGCGATCGGCGAACAGCCGCAACGGAATCAACGGCTCACCCCGATTAGCCGACTGCCACCACACAAACACACCCAGCACCGCGAGGCCCGCGACCATCATCGCCCACACCCCCGGGACCCACTGGAAGCTCTCGCCTTCCTGTAGCGCGAAGACGAACGCGAACATGCCCGTGGCCGAGAGTGCCATACCGAGCAGATCCAGCCGATGCGGATGTGTCGGCATCCGCGGAATGTAAATGGCGCCCAAGATGATTCCCAGCACGCCCACCGGAATGTTGACGTAGAAGATCCACTGCCAGCCCCAGCCGTCCACCAGCAGACCGCCCGCGACGGGGCCGACCAGGGTCGCGATTCCGGCGACGGCGCCCCATACCCCCATGGCGGTCCCGCGCCGCTGCGGCGGAAACACCCGCTGCACCACCGTCAGCGTCTGCGGGGTCAGCATCGCCGCACCGATCCCCTGCACCACCCGCGCGGCGATGAGCCAGCCGATCGATCCGGCCAGGCCACACCACAGCGAGGCGGCAGTGAAGACCGCGAGCCCTGCCAGATACATCGAGCGCGGACCGAACCGATCTCCCAAGCGTCCAGTGGTCAATAGCGGCACCGCGTAAGCCAGCAGGTACGCGCTGGTGACCCACACCGTCGCCGAGTAGTCGGCACCGAAGCCAGCCTTGATGGCCGGATTGGCGACCGACACGATCGTCGAGTCGAGCAAGATCATGAACAGCCCGAACAGCACCACCCACAACGTCGTCCACGGGCGCGGGTACTCAGGCAGCGACACGATTCCTCACGACGGCCAGCCCGGCCAATGCCAGCACCACCCCGATCATCATGACGACGGCGACCGCAAGCGCGTTGTTACCGAGCGCCCCGACCAGGGGTGCGATCACAGCACCCACGCTGAACTGCGCGGCACCCAGCACCGCCGCCGAGGTACCCGCGGCCTCACCGTGGCGGGACAGCGCCAACGCCGGGGCATTCGGAATGACGAATCCCATCAGCGCCATCAACGTCCAGACCGGACCCACGAAACCAACAAGCCCACCGATACCGAATCCGGCAAGCACCAGGAGCACCACCGCAGGGATGAGAGCCAGCGACAGGCACCACCAGACAATCTGCTGCGGTTCGAATCGGTTGAGCAGCACCACGTTCAACTGCGAGGCAGCGACAAATGCGATGGCGCCCGCACCGAATGCGATCGCAAACACCTGCTGATTCATGCCGTACTGCCCCTGCAGCACAAATGAAGCGCCCGAAATGTAGGCGAACAGACCGGACAACGACAGCCCGGCTACCAGCACCAGAACCACGAACACCTTGTCGCGCAGCAGATCGCGATACGTCCGCAGGATGGCCCCCACCCGCAACGGGCGCCGGACGGGCGGTGGCAGCGTCTCCGGCAGCGCGACCACGGCGAGAATGAGAAGCAGAACGCCCAGACATGACAGGGCCGCGAACACGTTCTGCCACGACCCATGCACCAGCACGGCCGCACCCAACGACGGGGCAAGGATCGGCGCGATACCGATGACCAGCGTGAGGCGGGAGATCACGGTCGCCGCCGCCTTATCGGTGTAAAGGTCGCGCACCACCGCCATCGCCACCACCATGGCCGCCGCCGCACCCATTCCTTCAACCGCACGCAGCACGCCCAGCACCACGATGTTGGGTGCGACGGTGATGGCCAGTGAGGACACGATGTGCAGCGCCGCCCCGGCAATCAGCGGGAGTCGTCTGCCGAGCGAATCCGACAGCGGCCCCACCAGGAGCTGCCCCAGACCCAACCCCACCAGCGTTCCGGTCAGCGTCAGCTGAGTGAGCGTGGAGTTGACGTGCAGATCCGACCCGATATCGGGCAAGGCCGGTAGGTACATGTCGATGGTGAGCGGGCCCAGGGCAACCATGGCCCCCAGCACCGTGATGAGCCATGCCCTGCCCAATCGGGTCGCCGGGGGTGCGACGGAGCCGGCGGCAGTGTGAGCGGCCGCCGCGTCCTCCGCAGTCGTCTCACCGGCCGTCTTACCAGGGGCAGCACTCACCTCAGTGCTCAGCGCGCGCACGTGGCAGAACCTTCCCTTCTCTAACAAATGTGAGCCGGGTCTCACTCAATTGGTCAAGTCTGCGCTCCCGACAGGGAGGAGACGCCACCCCGAGAGGCGTGATCAGCGCCGACAGAACGATTCCCCGAGTCGGCGGCGCGGGCACGCCGTTGCTCTAGACAACACAGGACAGTGCCCGCCCGTCAACATCGAAGCACAGCGTGCGCGTCCCGTCACTGCGTTTTCCGGTCCCGCCCGAGTCATCGCGACTTTGCTCATCACTGCGCCACTCGACCTGCCGTAGCTACCCAAACGGTTGCCAGCACCGGCCAGAGGACCCAAAACGTCGCGTAAATCACCCCGTTGGACCCCTATTTGAGGAACGAATGACCCTCGCCATTCGTCTTCACTACTGTGAGCACAAACCCTTCGCTCACACCCAGTGGACCCACCCAGACCACAGCACTGAAGGAACACACGCCGATGAGCACACGCATCACCGAACCGCAGCGGCAGTTGACACTCGGAGGCAAGGGCAAGGAATCCAAGCCCGGCGCCTCGGGGAAGCTACTCTCGCTCGTGCTGGACCAGAGCACCAAGGTTCAGGAGCCCGCGGTGCGCGCGTATGTGCAGAAGCTACGCGCCGCCCATCCCACCGCCACGCCCGCCGACATCATCACCATGTTGGAGAAGCGGTACCTGGCCACGGTGATAGGCAGCGGCGCGGCGGTCGGCGCGGCCGCCGCCTTCCCGGGAGTCGGCACGCTGGCCGCGCTGTCTGCCACCGCCGGCGAAGCAGTGCTGTTCCTGGAGGCGACATCGCTGTTCACCTTGGCGCTGGCCGCGGTCCACGACATCGAGCTTGCCAAGATCGAACACCGCCACACGCTGGTGCTTGCCGTTCTGCTGGGCGATGACGGCGAGACCACGGTGTCGGACGTGCTGGGCAAGGAGCGCACCGTCGGCGGCGGCTGGCTGGCCGAAGCGACCTCGACACTGCCGGTGCCCGCGCTCAGCCATTTGAACGCCACCCTGCTCAAGCGGTTCACCAAGAAGTTCGCGTTGAAGCGCGGCGCGATGGCGGCCGGCAAGCTGCTGCCCGCCGGAATCGGGGCGGTGATCGGTGCCGGTGGCAACCGGTTTATCGGCAAGCGAATAATTACCAACGCACGCAATGCCTTTGGGAATCCCCCGACGGCGTGGCCGGTACAACTACGACTGGTGGCGCCGGACAGCTAGCCAGGACGGGGGTGGTTGTTCACCAGGTATCCACCCCTGAGCCATCCGTGGCGCCGATGCTGTCGCCCCTGTGATGGAACGTGACATGTCACCCCCAATGGCGACGCGTTAGCCTGGTACCGGTCGCTAAACGGACTGAATATCGAACGAGACGGAGCGAGGCGAAGACTGCCGTGAACGGTTCAAATCCACAATTCGGGCAGAACGAATGGCTGGTCGAAGAGATGTACCGGCGATTCAAAGAAGACCCGTCCTCGGTGGACTCCAGTTGGCATGAATTCTTGAGCGACTTTGGCGCCGAATCGGTGGCCGAGCCCGCGACCGCTACCGCCAACGGTCAAGCCGTAGCCGCACCCGCTGCCGCCGCACCAGCACCGGCACCCGCCGCACCCGCCGCACCACCGGCCCCGGCGCCGAGCGCGGCCCCCGCAGCGCCCAAGCCGGCCGCCGCGCCGCTTCCGACTTCCGAGGGTGACCAGACCCAGGTGCTGCGCGGTGCCGCGGCGGCCGTCGTCAAGAACATGTCGGCCTCGCTGGAAATCCCGACAGCCACCAGCGTCCGGGCCATCCCGGCCAAGCTGATGATCGATAACCGCATCGTCATCAACAACCACCTCAAGCGGACCCGTGGCGGAAAGATCTCGTTCACGCACCTGCTGGGCTACGCCATCGTCCAGGCCGTCAAGGACTTCCCGAACATGAACCGGCATTTCGCCGAGGTGGACGGGAAGCCCACCGCCGTAACGCCCGCTCACGTCAACCTGGGCCTGGCCATCGACCTGCCCGGCAAGGACGGCAACCGCACCCTCGTCGTGGCCGCCATCAAGGGCTGCGAAGCATTGGGTTTCGGCCAATTCATCGCCGCTTACGAGGACATCGTGCGCCGCGCCCGGGACGGCAAGTTGACCGCCGAGGACTTCTCCGGAGTCACCATCTCGCTGACCAACCCGGGCACCATCGGCACCGTGCACTCGGTACCCCGACTCATGCGGGGGCAGGGCGCCATCGTCGGTGCCGGTGCGCTGGAGTACCCCGCGGAGTTCCAGGGCGCCAGCGAGGAGCGCATCGCCGATCTGGGCATCGGCAAGCTCATGACGCTGACCTCCACCTACGACCACCGCATCATCCAGGGTGCCGAATCCGGCGACTTCCTGCGCACGGTGCATCAGCTGCTGCTGTCCGACGACTTCTTCGACGACATCTTCCGTGAGCTGGGCATCCCCTACGAGCCCGTGCGCTGGCGCGTCGACAACCCCGACTCGATCCTCGACAAGAACGCTCGTGTGCTGGAACTGATTGCGGCATACCGCAACCGGGGCCACCTCATGGCAGACACCGATCCGCTGCGCCTCGACAAGACCCGTTTCCGCAGCCACCCCGATCTGGATGTGCTGAGCCACGGCCTGACCCTGTGGGACCTGGACCGCGAATTCAAGGTCTCGGGATTCAAGGGCCAGGAGTACATGAAGCTGCGCGATGTGCTGTCGGTGCTGCGCGACGCGTACTGCCGTCACGCCGCAGTCGAATACACCCACATCCTGGAGCCCGAACAGCAGAAGTGGCTGCAGGAGCGCATCGAAGTCAAGCACGACAAGCCCACCGTCGCGGAGCAGAAGTACATCCTGTCCAAGCTCAATGCCGCCGAAGCATTCGAGACCTTCTTGGCCACCAAATACGTTGGGCAGAAACGGTTCTCGCTGGAAGGCGCCGAGGGCGTCATCCCGATGATGGATGCCGTCATTGATCAGAGCGCCGAGCACAGCCTCGACGAAGTTGTGATCGGCATGCCGCACCGCGGCCGGCTCAACGTGCTGGCCAACATCGTCGGCAAGCCGTACTCGCAGATCTTCACCGAGTTCGAGGGCAATCTGAACCCGGCGCTCGCGCACGGCTCCGGTGACGTGAAGTACCACCTGGGCGCCTCGGGTACCTACATTCAGATGTTCGGCGACAACGACATCGAGGTGTCGCTGACCGCCAACCCCTCGCACCTGGAAGCCGTGGACCCGGTGCTGGAAGGCCTGGTGCGCGCCAAGCAGGACCTCCTGGACGTGGGCACCGACGGCGGCCGCTTCACTGTGGTGCCGCTGATGCTGCACGGTGATGCCGCGTTCGCCGGACAGGGTGTGGTGGCCGAGACCCTGAACCTGGCCAATCTGCCCGGATACCGCACCGGCGGCACGATCCACATCGTGGTCAACAACCAGATCGGATTCACCACCGCACCGGAACACTCGCGTTCCACCGAGTACTGCACCGATATCGCGAAAATGATCGGCGCACCGATCTTCCACGTCAATGGGGACGATCCCGAGGCGTGCGTGTGGGTGTCGCGACTGGCCGTCGACTTCCGGCAGAAGTTCAACAAGGACGTCGTCATCGACCTCGTCTGCTACCGCCGGCGCGGCCACAACGAGGGCGACGATCCCTCGATGACCAACCCGCAGATGTACGAGGTCATCGACACCAAGCGCGGTGTGCGTAAGACCTACACCGAATCCCTCATCGGCCGCGGCGACATCTCGATGAAGGAAGCCGAGGACGCCCTGCGCGACTACCAAGGTCAGCTGGAGCGGGTGTTCAACGAGGTCCGCGACCTGGAGAAGTACCAGCAGCGGCCCAGCGAGTCGGTCGAGGAAGACCAGCAGCTCCCGCAGAAGCTGGTCACCGCCGTCGACAAGGCGCTGCTGCAGCGCATCGGTGACGCCTTCCTGGCTGTACCCGAGGACTTCAGCGTGCATCCCCGCGTCAAGCCGGTGCTGGAGAAGCGCCGCGACATGGCCTACGAAGGCAAGGTCGACTGGGCCTTCGGCGAGCTCCTGGCGTTCGGCACCCTGGTGGCCGAGGGCAAGGTGGTGCGCTTGTCCGGCCAGGACTCCAAGCGCGGCACCTTCACCCAGCGCCACGCGGTGATCATCGACCGGCACAACGGCGATGAGTTCAGCCCCTTGCAGCTGGTCAGTGTGGACGCCGAAGGCAACCCCACCGGCGGCCACCTGGTGGTGCACGACTCCTCGCTGTCCGAGTACGCGGCCGTCGGCTTCGAATACGGCTACTCGGTGGGCAACCCCGACGCAATGGTGTTGTGGGAGGCCCAGTTCGGCGACTTCGTCAACGGCGCGCAGTCCATCATCGACGAGTTCATCTCGTCAGGAGAGGCCAAGTGGGGCCAGCTCTCCGAGGTGGTGCTGCTGCTCCCCCACGGCCACGAAGGACAGGGTCCCGACCACACCTCGGGCCGCATCGAGCGGTTCCTGCAGCTGTGCGCGGAAGGCTCGATGACGGTGGCGATGCCGTCGACACCGGCCAACTACTTCCATCTGCTGCGCCGGCACGCGCTGGACGGCATTACCCGGCCGATGGTGGTCTTCACGCCAAAATCCATGCTGCGCAACAAGGCTGCCGTCAGCGACATCAAGGACTTCACCGACCGCAAGTTCCGCTCGGTGCTTGAGGAGGCCGGGTACGAGGACGGCATCGGCGATCGCAGCAAGGTCAAGAGGATCCTGCTGACCAGCGGCAAGCTCTACTACGACCTGTTGGCGCGCAAGAACGCCGACAAGCGTGACGATGTCGCGATCGTGCGCATCGAGCAGCTGTACCCGATCCCGCGCTACCGCCTGGAAGAGACCCTCAGCCGGTACCCGGATGACGCACAGTACATCTGGGTGCAGGAAGAACCTGCCAACCAGGGCGCTTGGCCGACATTCGGCCTGAACCTGCCCGAGGTGGTTCCGCGTTTGACCGGCCTCACCAAGATCTCCCGGCGCGCCATGTCGGCGCCGTCGTCCGGCTCCTCGAAGGTGCACGCCGTCGAGCAGCAGGAGATCATCGACGAGGCGTTCACACCCACCTCTGCGTAGGAGTGAGCGGTCACAAGGTGCCGTCGGCCGTTTGGTGAGTCAACATGATCTGGACTCAATGCGGTACGACGGCACCAGGCCGGTTAATACGCTGCTCACAGCAGTGCGCATCCCCTGAACCGGACGATAGGACCGCCAGTGCAAGGACACCCGGGCTCGATGACGGCCGGTGCCGCATCCACGCCTGCCGTGGCACCACCGTCGATCGACGACTGGCCGCTGCAGGTCGACAAGCCGTTATCGGCCGCGTATGACCCGTTCTTCGGCCCGGCTCCGGAGGGGTGGGAGGCCACCGCGCCCGGAACGCCGCTGCGCCGCAGACGGGTCCGGCTCGGGCTGTTCGGATTCATCCCGATAAAGCTGCATGCCTGGCAGGTTCTGTACCGCAGCACCGACCTGCACGGCAATCCGGAGACCACGGTGACGACGGTGGTGGTGCCGCAGCGCGCGACACCGGACTCACCATTGCTGGCGTTCCAGAGCGCCATCGACGCCGTCACTCCAAAACGGTTCCCGTCGTACTACCTGCAGCAGGGATCATTCGGCCTGACCCAATCGCAAAACGAATTCCTGTTGGTGGTGGCCGCACTCACCAAGGGGTGGGTTGTCACCATCAGTGATCACGAGGGGCCGCACGGACTTTGGATGGTGGCCCGGCAGCCCGGCTATCACGTTCTGGATGGGCTACGAGCCACCATCGCCGCTTCCGGCGTCGACGGCATCCCGCAACTGTCCCCACAAACCCCTGTCGCGGTCTGGGGATACTCCGGAGGCGGCACCGCGAGCGCGTGGGCGGCAGAGCTTGCCGGCGAGTACGCCCCGGAGCTGAACATGGTCGGGGCGCTGATCGGGGCACCCGCCGCGCAACCCGGCCCCCTGGTGCACTTTCACAGTGGGCGGCCCGCCTCGGGCCTGATCATCCCGGTGCTCGCCGCGATGATGCGCGCCCATCCGCCGGCCCGCGAGTTCCTGGAGCGCCATCTCAATCGCAGAGGGCGCCGGATCGTGGAGAAGTCCGAGCGCATGACGCTGCTGGAATCGGTACTGCGCTGGCCGTTCCTGGACTTCAACAAGATTCTCGATCGGCCCCTCGAAGAGGTCATGGACGGGCCCGAGATCACCGCGCTCACCGACGAGATGACGCTCGGGCAGCGCACACCGACCGCGCCGGTGTACCTGTACCACCCCATCCACGATCTGCTGCTGCCGATCCAGTACACCGACCAGCTGGCGGAGGACTACATCGCGGGCGGCGCTCACGTGACCTATCGGCGCGACCGCGCCAGCGAGCACATCGTGCTGGCTCTGGCCGGCGGCGCCGACGCGCTGGCGTGGCTCGATGAAAGGTTGCGCGGCAAGGCGTTACCCGCCAAGTCGGATGTTCGCACCGTGCTGTCCACTTCGTTGACCATGCGGGCGATCCGGATGCTGTTGCGCTGGCAGCGGGGCATCATCCAGTTGCTCGCCGGCAAGCTCTGAGCAGGAGATCAGCGCGCCTTCACGGCCAACAACGCGGCCGCCAGGGTCCGCGCGGCCGACGGCTGAGCCGGGTCAAGACCGGTGAGTTCGGCGACCCGGCGCAGCCGATAATCCAGGGTGTTGGGATGCACATGCAGCGATTTGGCCGCCAACTGTCGACCGTGCTCGTGCTGTAGGTATGCGCTGAGCGCCTGCTGTAGATGCGGGTGCGCCGCCAGTGGCTGCACGGCCGCGGCGAGCAGGTCACGGGCCCGGCCTGGCCGGGTGATCTGGTACTCCAACAACAGATCGGAGAGCCGGTACGCCCCCGCCACCCGGCCGAGTTTGAGTGCCAGTAAAGCCAATTCGCGTGCCTCTTCGGCGGCGTCGGCAATCTCGCCGGGGTCGTTGGCGTCGGAGACGCCCACGGTGACAGCCCCACCCGCCACCTCGGAGAACAGCGGTAGCAGTGCTTCCACCTTGCCCACCGCGGGCAGCAGAACAATGCCGCCGCGGCCATCCAACGAGGTAAGCACGGGTTCGCGTGCGTATTGGTCGACGATGTCCTGCACCCGGTGCGCGCGCAGGCGAGCCACCACGGTGTTCGCCGCGGGTTCCGGCATGTAGAGAAACAGCACGTTATACGCCAGTGCCAACGTCACGCTGGCCCGTTCGGCCGCCTCCCGCCACGGTGTGCCCTTGATCAGCGCGTCGAACAGATCGCGCCGGGCTTCTGACGTCGCACTGTAAAGACCTTGCCGCTCTTCGAGATAGGCGGCGGCGACCGCCGGCAGTAACAACTGCAGATAGCGTTGCAACTGCACACTGACGGCAAGTACCTCATCGGCTTCATCCGGACTCGCCAACTCCCGGAGCGTCTCGATGCCGACGCGCGCGGCGACGTTGTAGACGGCCAGGATTGCCGGAAGCGGGATGTCCTCCTGCGCCCGCCGCGATGCGGCCAGGATCGCCACCGCGAACTCATCCTCGGTGGGCGGCCGCGCTTCGAGCATCACCCGCGCGAATATCCGGAAATGCTGCTTGGTGAACTCGGTGATCTCGCCGTCGAGAATCTCGCGCGGGAGCATCCCGTAGTAGGGCACCTCGGCGGCGAAACAGTCCACCGCGCGGCGCGCCGTCTCGGGCAGCCTGCGCATGAACCGATCACTCAGCGACGCCGTCATCAGCGGACTCAACCTTCTCCCACCGCAGTGTGGAATTCCCGTATCCCTCGCGGATCAGATCCGTGAGACCCTTGCGCACCCTACCGTCTGGCAGTTGAGTTCGGCGGTTTGCTCCGAGGTTCATCCCGCGGCCCACCAGGAATTGGGGCCGGTCATAGCTTTGGGGCGTCTGCCTCGTATCTTTCACAAAGGTCGCGCCGAGTCACGGACATTGCCCGGCACCGCTTCTAGGTTTCCAAAGATGACTGTCATCGTCCAACGGCGTTCGTTCAACGAACTGGTCACCCGGTACTGGACCCTGATGTCCAGGGTCTACAACTTCCCCTTCGTACAACGCCACATCTATAGCCCGGCCCAGACCGACACCATCAAGCAGCTATGCGAACATGACGCCCGGCGTATCGCCGATATCGCTTGCGGTACCGGCATATTGGCTTCGCGCATCCGGTCCGAGCTGCCACATGCGACAGTGTTCGGGGTCGATATGTCCGACGGCATGCTGGCCAAAGCCCGGGCGCGCTGCGCCGAGGTGCAGTGGCGCAAGGCTCCGGCCGAGCAGCTCCCCTTCGCCGACGCCAGCCTGGACGCCGTGGTGACGACGTCGGCGTTTCACTTCTTCGATCAGCCCGCCGCGTTAGCGGAGTTCTCTCGCGTGTTGGCTCCGGGCGGCATGGTGTCGGTCGCCACGATCTGCCCCAAGGAGCGCCGCTGGACGCGCAACGGGATGGGCGAGCGCGGGCCGGCGCATTTCCCCACGGCCGGCGAGATGGAGCGGCTCTTCACGGCCGCCGGTTTCGATGTCGTCGTACATCGCCCGGTGGCACGCCCCGTCACACCGCCGCTGGTCTCCGTCGACTGGATTTGTGTGGGCCTCAAGACCTGACGGTCACCCCCGCCGCCATGACCACGGCACCGGGCCATCCATTACCCTCACTGATTGACGTCAGCCTCGCAACGTAAATCTGTCAGGAGTGCCCAATGGAGGGTTTCAGCGGCAAGGTCGCCGTGGTCACCGGCGCCGGTTCGGGAATCGGCCGCGCACTGGCCATCGAGCTGGCACGATCGGGCGCCAAGGTCGCCATCAGCGATATAGACAACGAGGGGCTGGCCGAAACCGAGCGCCAGGTCAAGGCCCTGGGCGCCGAGGTGCGATCCGACCGCCTGAACGTCGCCGAGCGGGAGGCCTTCCTGCTCTACGCCGACGTCGTCAAGGAACACTTCGGCAAGGTCAACCAGATCTACAACAACGCCGGCATCGACTTTCACGGCGAAGTGGAAGCCAGCGCGTTCAAGGACATCGAGCGCATCATCGACGTCGACTACTGGGGGGTCGTCAACGGCACCAAGGCGTTCCTGCCGCACCTGATCGCCTCCGGCGACGGCCACGTCGTCAACGTCTCGTCGATCTTCGGGGTGATGGCATGCCCGGGCCAAAGCGCCTACAACGCAGCCAAATTCGCGGTACGCGGATTCACCGAGTCGCTGCGCCAGGAAATGATCGTGGGCAAGAAGCCCGTCGCCGTCACCTGCGTGCACCCCGGCGGCATCAAGACCAACGTGGCCCGTAACGCCACCATGGCCGAAGGCTACGACCCCGCCGAATTCGCGAAGTTGTTCGATCTGCTCGCACACACCAGCCCCCAGGCCGCGGCCCGCATCATCCTGACCGCGGTGCGCAAGAAAAAGCCGCGCGTGCTCGTCGGGCCGGACGCCAAGCTGATCGACGTGCTGGTGCGGCTCACCGGTGCCCGGTACCAGGATCTGTTCTCGCTGGGCGCACGATTCCTGATGCCCAAACGTTCCCACTGACCCACTACTCTGACTATTTGACAGTCGTCTAACAAGGAGACACTTATGGAAGGCTTCAGCGGCAAGGTTGCCGTGGTGACCGGCGCGGGTTCGGGTATCGGCCGCGCACTGGCCGTCGAGCTGGCACGATCGGGCGCCAAGGTCGCCATCAGCGATGTCGACGCCGAGGGGCTGGCCGAGACCGAACGCCAGGTCAAGGCCCTGGGCGCCGAGGTACGTTCGGATCGTCTCAATGTCGTTGAGCGCGAGGCCTTCCTGCTCTACGCCGACGCCATCAAGGACCACTTCGGCAAGGTCAACCAGATCTACAACAACGCCGGTATCGCCTTCCAGGGCGAGGTGGAGGAAAGCCAGTTCAAGGACATCGAGCGCATCATCGATGTGGACTTCTGGGGGGTCGTCAACGGCACCAAGGCGTTCCTGCCGCACCTGATCGCCTCCGGCGACGGCCACGTCGTCAACGTCTCCAGCCTGTTCGGCGTGCTCTCGATGCCGGGCCAAAGTGCTTACAACTCGGCCAAGTTCGCGGTCCGCGGATTCACCGAGTCGCTGCGCCAGGAAATGATCATCGGCAAGAAGCCCGTCGCCGTCACCTGCGTGCACCCCGGCGGCATCAAGACCGCCATCGCGCGCAACTCCACCACCGCCGAGGGCTATGACCAGCAGGCGATGGCCGCGATGTTCGACAAGTACCTGGCGAACACCAGCCCCGAGGCCGCGGCCCGCATCATCCTGACCGCGGTGCGCAAGAAGAAGCCGCGCGTGCTGGTCGGCCCCGACGCCAAGATCCTGGACGTCATCGTTCGGCTCACCGGAGCCCGCTACCAGGACATCTTCTCGCTGGTAACCCGCTTCATCCTGCCCCGGCCCGGCAAGTAAACCGCCCGATCGATCATTCGCGCGCCGCGTCAGCGCGCCGCGCGAATGATCGACGGCAAGAAGGTCCCGATGACGGTCTGATCGAACACCATCGTGCTGGGTAGTCGGTTATGCACGACGGCCACCGAGATCTTGCGTTTCTGATCGGCCCAGCCAAAGGAGCCACCGGCGCCGATATGCCCGAAACCGCCTCCGATCACCGGCACCGTCAGAGAGTGATACCCCCGGTGCCAGCCCATCGGTAGCCCCAGCGTGTGATCGATCTGGTAGCTGGGCTTGCGCGCCAGCCCCTTGGTGATCTCCGGTGACAGCAGTCGCACGCCATCCACGCTGCCGTCACCAGCCAGGGCGGCATAGAGCTTGGCCAGCGCCGGCGCGGTGCAGCAGGCACTGCCGGCCCCGCACCGCAGATCCATCACCGGCGCGCTGGCGTGTCCGTCATCCGCCAGCAGCATCTCCGCACCCGGCTGATACAGCGTCGACGCGGCACCCTTGGCGCCGGGCATCCTGTCGAGCACACCCATGACGGGCGGGGCCGTGCGACGGATGAAGGCGGATCGGGCGACCCGATCCAAATACGGTGTGAGCGCGGCAGATTCCGATGGCGCCCCGACGGGTGGGCGCCCCATGTAGATGCCGTCGACGCCGAGCGGCTCGGCCAGCTCGGTGCGGTACAGCTGCTCCAGGTCTTTACCGGTAACAGCCTTGGCCAGCCGTCCCATGAGCCAGCCGATGGACAACGCGTGGTACGCGGGCTTGCCGAAGTAGCGGTCCACGGGCGCCGCGGCCAGCCGGTCTGCCATCAGATCCGGGTCGAACATCTCCTCGTAGTTGTGCGCGATACCCGTCAGCCGCGACAGCCCCGCGGTGTGCGAGAGGATCTCATCGACCGTGATCGCCGCCTTGCCGTTGGCGGCGAATTCCGGCCAGTACCTGGCGACGGGCGCCCGGTAATCCAGGAGCCCGCGGTCTACGAGTTTGTGGATGATCGTGGCAGTCACGCCCTTGGAGGCCGAGAAGATCACCGGCGCGGTGTCACGGGTCCATGGCGCACCCTTCTGCGCCGTCCCCGCCCACAGGTCCAGCACGGGCTCACCATCCACGTACACACAGAGGGCGCCACCACCGACGCGGTACCGGGTGAAGGCCAGGGAAAAGACGCGCACCACCCCTCGAAACTCGGGGCGCGCCCAACCGCTCACCCCCGGCGGCAGGTCCGTGCCGCGTTCCAGCGGGGGGTATGCAAAGGGCGGACGGGGTTCTGCGGCCGCGTCATCGAGGCCATGCGGTTGTGCCATAGGTAACAGTCAGTACCAGGTACTAGACGTCAAGGCAAGGCCCGCGGCGCTGAAATCAGGCGGCATCCCAATCGACGTGCACCACTTGGGGGCACGTCACCAACTCAGTTGACCGCCTTGACGATCTGCGGCCACAAGAACGCGAACGAGATCTGATCGAGCGCCATGGTCAGCGGCAGCCGGTTGTGCGCGAAGCCGACGGCAATGTTGCGCCGGGGATCAGCCCATCCCATCGAGCCACCCAGCCCGATATGCCCGAAACCGCCGCGGAATCCGTTCATCGGCAGCGACATGTATCCCAGATGCATACCCATCGGGAACAGGACAGTGCGGTCGATGGTCAGGTTGGTCTTACGCCCCAGTCCGGCAACAGTTTCCGGCGACAGGAACTCGCGGCCGTCGACGCTACCCCTACCTGCCAGGGCCGCGTACATCTTCGCGAGTGCGGGTGCGGTGGCCACCGCGTTGGCGGCGGGTGCCTGCATGTCATACAGAGCCGAATTCAACGTGCCGTCGTCGGCGAGAATCCGCTCCATGCCCGGCTCGTACATGGTGCCGATAGCGCCCTCGAAACCAGGAAGGCGATCAATGGCGCGAATGACGGTGGGCAGCACCCGCCCCACCACGGGCTTGTTCGCCACCGCGTCCAGAAATGGGTACATCGAAGCGGCCTTGGTCACCGAGGTACGTGGCGGGCGTCCCAGATGGATACCGTCCACTCCGAGCGGTTCAGCGATCTCGGTGCGGAACAGCTCACGCATGTCCTTGCCGGTGACCGATCGGGCCAGACCCGCGAGCAACCATCCGAAGGTGAGCGCGTGATAGGCGCGCTTGCCGTAGAACTTGTCGACTGAGGCCGCCGCGAGGCGCCGCTCCATCAACTCGTGATCGACGACTTCCTCTGCGTGGTAAGCGATTCCGTCAAGACGGGAGAGACCTGCGCGATGATCGAGCACCTGCCGGACGGTGATCGCGGACTTCCCGTTGGCGCCGAACTCCGGCCAGTAGCGCGCGACCGGGGCGTCATAGGACAGCAGCCCGCGATCGGCCAGGCGATGAATCACCGTGGCGGCAATACCCTTGGATGCCGAAAAGACCAGGGCCCCGGTGTCGCGCGTCCAGCCCTGCCCCGCCGCGGCCGCGCCGGCCCAGATATCGAGGGCGAGTTCACCATCGACGTAGACGCTGAGACCACCCCCGCCGAGCCGGTACTTGGTGAACAGCCACTCGAAGGTCCGCACGACTGAGGACAGTTCGGGGCGCGCCCAGCCCTCGACTGCGTCCGGCAGCCGTAACCCGGGCTGATCACCCGGATACAGTTCGTCACTACGGGTAGGTGCCGTGGCCGCAACATTGGGGCCCAGTGGGATCGCCATAATGAACATTTAGGTACCACGTGTCAAATAATCGGGTCAAGTCACAATCTGATTGCCTGCCGTATTTACGCAGGTCACGGTGCCACGGCTAGCCGCGCAGCAAAATCTGGTGATCATTGAGCCAGGCGTCCACCACGCGCTGCGGATCTCCGCCGGCGGAGACCTCCCTGGTCATGGCCGCCAGATCCCCGGTGGTGAGCTCGCCGGCAACCTTGTTAAGCGATAGCACCTGCGGTTCGGACAGCTCATTGCGCCGGTACAACGGGACAACGTTGTTGGCCGGAAGCCAACTCTTCTCGTCATCGACAACGGTGACTCCGGCCGCGGGAAGGGCGGGATCGGCGGTGGACGTCCACGCGACCGCCACGTCGCCGTGCCTGAGAGCCCCGAAAAGCGCTGCGGTGTCCGGGAATTGGCGAGGGGTGCCGGTCGGACACGAACCGATGCGGGCAGCCGGAACGGTGCCCGGGCCCACCTGGCCCGCCCGCGCCAGTTCATCGCAATGGCGGGCCAGCCCGGCCAATGTGGGCTTGGCCGAGGCGCTCATCGCGGCGGAAGGAACGGCCAGCGCCGCACGATCCTCGGCCGTGCCGTAGTCCGCCGCTGCGACACCGGCGGGCAACGCCGCGATCATGGACTTGTACGTGGTCTCCTCGTCACCGCTGGGCCGCTGCTGCGGCGCGAACTGACGTAGCACGCGCGCGGTGAAACCGGGCGCGACGCTCGCGATACCGGTGTCCAATTCCGCTATCGGATCGGCACTCTCGCGCACCTTGGTATCGATACCGGTTGCTTTGACCACCGCCGCGTAAATGAAAGCGAGCACCCGATATTGCGGGTCATTGGTAGTCACCACCGTCAAATACGGTGCCGGACCGTCATTTTCCGAACAACCGGCGAGTACGGACGCTGCCACCAGCAGCCCCGCCGACCACGCACGAAACCTCAAATGGCTAGTCGCTCTCGTGCGCGACAGCCTGCACGGCGGCCGCCACGGCCGGCCCGACGCGTGGGTCCAGTGGGCTGGGCACAATCTTGTTGGGAGCCAATTCCGGCTCCACGACCGAGAAAATCGCCTCAGCCGCTGCCACTTTCATTCGCTCGGTGATCTTGGTGGCCTCGGCGTCCAATGCCCCACGGAACACACCCGGGAAGGCCAGCACGTTGTTGATCTGGTTCGGGAAGTCGCTGCGCCCCGTCGCCACAATGGCGGCGTACTTGGCCGCGACATGCGGGTGGATCTCGGGGTCGGGGTTGGAGCACGCGAAGACGATGCTCTCGTCGGCCATGGTCGCGATGAGCGACTCGTCGACCTTGCCTGCCGAAACGCCCAGGAACACATCGGCACCCGCAAGCGCCTCGGCCTGCCCACCGGTGAGACCGCGCGGATTGGTGCGCGACGCGAGATCTGCCTTGAATTCATTGAGGTCATCGCGGCCGGCGTGCACGATGCCCTTCGAGTCCAGCACCGTCACATCGCTGATGCCATCGGCCAGCAGGATGTTGGCGCAGGCGACGCCGGCCGCACCGGCGCCGGAGATGACGACCTTGAGCGACTGCTGGTCACGGCCCAACACCCGGGAAGCACCCATGAGCGCGGCGAGCACCACGATGGCGGTGCCATGTTGGTCGTCGTGCATGACGGGACAGTCCAGCGCTTCGATGACGCGCCGTTCGATCTCGAAACAGCGCGGCGCCGAGATGTCCTCCAGATTGACGGCGCCGAAGGTGGGCCGCAGCCGGATCAGGGTCTCGACGATCTCATCGGGATCCTTGGTGTCGAGCACGATCGGGATGGAGTTGAGGCCGGCGAACGTCTTGAACAGCGCGCTCTTGCCCTCCATGACCGGCAGCGAGGCGGACGGGCCGATATCGCCCAGCCCCAGCACGGCGCTGCCGTCGCTGACCACCGCGACCAGGCGATGCGCCCAGGTGTACTTCTTGGCCAGGCTGGCGTCGGCGGCAATGGCCCGCGATACCTGTGCGACACCCGGGGTGTAGGCGATGGACAGCGCGCGCTGGGTATCCAGTGGCGACTTGAGCTCTACCGACAGCTTCCCGTCGATATGTGCGTCGAAAATCTCTTCATCTGTCACAACAACGTCGGATGCGGTCACAGCGTGAGACTACTGGCCCCCATCGAGGTCACTGGTGCCGACTCTGGAACTGTGAGCCGCGCGTTACCCGCCCGCCACGAATCCGCGTACCGACTCGGCGATCATCTGCACCGCGATCGAGGCCAACAAGAGGCCGGCTACCCGCGCCAACAGCATGATTCCGCCCTCTCGCAGCACCCTGATCAGCACTGTCGAGAACCTCAGCGTCAGATACAGCACCACATGCACACACAGAATCGCCGTGGCGATGGCCAGATAGGTGCCGAAGTACCCCTGCGCTTGGCGGACCGCGATGATGGTCGCCGCGATGGCCCCCGGCCCCGCCATCAACGGGGTGCCGAGCGGCACCAAGGCGACATTCACGCCGCTATCGGCGTCGTGGCTGGTCGCCCCGCCCATCAATAACGACAGACCGGTGATCAGCAGCAGCAGGCCACCGGCGCCCTGCAGTGCCGGCACACCGATATGTAGGTACGCCAGGATCGCCTGTCCACCGATCGCGAACATCGAAATGACCGTCAACGACACCGCGGGCGCCTGCCACGCGGCGCGATGCCGTTCGGATGCGGGCAACCGCCCCGTCAGCGACAAGAAAACCGGCACCGCACCCGGGGGGTCCATGATGACCACAAGGGTGATGAACACTGAGGTGAACACCGCGATATCGAATGCCACATCATCAGTCTCCCAGGCGCTCCCACAGGTTCGCGGGTTACCATCGCGCAGCACGGTTCCGCAGAATTGGTTTGCGAGCAGGGAGCCCTCATCATGGCGCGATTTCCGTCGGTCACTCCGTCGTCGTTGCGTTCGCCCATCCGGGGCCGCGAACCAGAGACCGATGCCAAACGCATCCCCGTCCCGCTCGCCCGGGCCATCGTCGACTGCGCCGTCTATGTCGACGGGGTACGGCTGCCGGGCAAGTACACCCCGAGCGCCGCGCTGGAGAAGGTGCGCTCGCTGGACCGCGGGTTCGTCTGGGTGGGTCTGCACGAACCCGACGAACACCAGATGGAAGCGGTCGCCCAGCCTTTCGGGCTGCACCGGCTGGCCGTCGAAGACGCCGTGCACGCCCACAACCGGCCCAAGCTGGAGCGCTATGACGACACGCTGTTCTTGATCCTGAAGACAGTCAATTATGTTGAGCACGAGTCGATCTCATCGGCACGCGAGATCGTGGAGACCGGCGAGATCATGATCTTCGTGGGCGGTGACTTCGTGGTGACGGTGCGCCACGGCGACCACAGCGGGCTGGCTAAGGTACGCGCCCAGATGGACGCGGACCCCGACCACATGCGTCTTGGCCCCTACGCCGTCATGCATGCCATCGCGGACCGCGTGGTCGACTCCTATATGGAGGTCTCCGATCTCGTCGAGAACGATATCGACGCGATGGAGCAGAACGTCTTCTCTCCCCGATCCAGCACCGACATCGAACACATCTACATGCTCAAGCGTGAAGTCGTGGAGCTGCGCCGCGCCATCAGCCCGTTGACGGGAGCGCTCAGCAAGCTCACCCAGGACCACAACGACCTCATCACCAAGGAAGTACGCCGGTATCTGCGTGACGTACTCGATCATCAGACGCACGCGGCGGACAAGATCGGGAGCTACGACGAGTTGCTCACCTCGCTGGTCAACGCGGCTTTGGGCAAGGTCGCCATGCAGCAGAACACCGATATGCGCAAGATCAGTGCCTGGGTCGGTATCGCCGCATTTCCGACCATGCTCGCCGGTATCTACGGGATGAACTTCGAGCACATGCCCGAGTTGGCCGAACCCGCGGCCTACCCGATCGTCTTGCTGGTCATGGTTCTGGTGTGCACACTGCTGTACCGGAACTTCCGCAAGAACGGCTGGCTGTAATCCCGCACCGATATCCACACCCGGCAATGACATTGCGCATGGCGTTGATGCTGATGCTGGCCCTCGTGTGCGCGCCGAACGCACTCGCGGACCCGGCGCTCCCCGACTTCTCCTCCATGCCGAAGGCGGCCGCCAAGGACTTCACCGTGCGAGACGGTCTGGTCTACTCGGTCCGCGGATTCCGCACTCCCAGCGGCGCATACTGCACATCGTCGTCACATCGCGGGATGTCCGCGCTCGATTGCCACGGCAGGTTCTTCGGCGCGCCCGACGGAGCCAACTCCGCCCACCTGTTCAACAACTCGGCGGAGCCGCTGCGGTTCGGCACCGAAGACGTGGACTTCACCAAAACCCCTGAGTTCGAAGGGCATCCACTCCCTCTGCTGCTGCCGGGTGTTGACTATGCGTTCGACAATTCACACTGCGCATACATTGCCGGATATCAGCTCGCGTGCGTCATGAACATCCAGGACTCACCGGTTGGCTTCGTCGCCGGCCTCGCCGACTTCGCCGTCATTGGGCAGTGACGCCCGCGACTAACTCGGTTGCGCGTGGGCGCGTGACGGGTCCGTCACGTCGATGCCTGCCTGCCGCCAAGTGTCCTGCAGAGCCTCGGCGCCCTTGATCCGGACCCAGGCGGCTTCGTTGGCGGTGATGGGTACCGCGGCCAGGAATCGCACAGGCGAGAGTGGTTCGGGCAGTGGCAGATCCGGGATATCGCTGGCCTGTAGCAGTACCGCGGTGAAGGCTTGCCGGTCCGGGTCGTCCCACAGCGGCTGGCCCAGATCGACAAGTGCGTCCTCGGTAAGCACCAGCCCCTCCACGGCGGGCGAAGCGGCCAACACCGCGAGCGAGCGGGCCAGGCCCGGGAAGACATTGCCACGCAAACTGATCAGCACCTCGGCACGCGGGCCGAGGTGCTCGGAGGCGAGCATCTCGCCCGGGTCGGTCATCGGGTACCTGCTGGCCCCCACCGAAGCAAAGTGTGTCAGGCCGGAGTCGTCGGGCCCATAACGCAACAGCTCATAGGGCTCAGCGCCCAGGAAGGTGACGGACGCCGAATCCGGCTCTCCCACACCACGACCGGCGAAATGATCGGCCAGCTGCGCGCGCACGCGGCGGACGATCTCGTCCGAGTTCATGGGCGCACTGTTCACTCGCCGGCAGCCAGGGAGAGATTCTCACCCGACTCGGCATCGAAGATCACCAGCTTGCCGGTATCGATGATCAGCTCGATCGGCTGCCCAGCGACGACCTTCGAGGCCGCGGAAATCCGTGCCACGAACTCATTCTCGGCAACCTCGGACTCCTGCGCGAGCTCGGTCAGCTCATCCGAATGAGCCGCGCCGCCCTCGGTAGTGAAGTGCACGTACTTGTCCGACCCCAGCGACTCGACCACATCGGCATTGACGGTCAGCGTCAGACCGGTGATGCGCTTGTAGGTGTCGACAAGAGCCGCGTCCTCGAACTGCTCGGGCCGAATGCCCACGATCACATCACCGGACGGCTTCCGGGCCGTGATGCCCGCGTACACCCCGGCATCCAGCGTTACCTCGCCGAAGGGCAGCTGCACCCCCACATCGGTGAGTTTCGCCGGAAAGAAGTTCATGGCAGGAGAACCGATGAAGCCCGCGACAAACAGATTCGCGGGCGTGTCGTACAGCTCCTGCGGGGCGCCCACTTGCTGCACCTTGCCGGCGCGCAGCACCACCACCCGGTCTCCGAGTGTCATCGCCTCGGTCTGATCGTGGGTGACGTACACGGTGGTGGTGCCCAGCCGCTTCTGCAGCCGCGCGATCTCGGTACGCATCTGCACCCGCAGCTTGGCATCGAGATTGGACAGCGGCTCGTCCATCAGGAACGCCTTGGGGCTGCGCACGATCGCGCGCCCCATCGCCACCCGTTGCCGCTGGCCACCAGAAAGGTTGGCGGGCTTGCGATCCAGGTAGTCGGTGAGATCCAGGATCTTCGCGGCCTCTTCGACCTTGGCGTTGATATCGGCCTTACTCATCTTGGCCAGCGTCAAGGGAAAGGCGATGTTCTGGCGCACCGTCATATGCGGGTACAAGGCGTACGACTGGAACACCATCGCGATATCGCGATCCTTGGGCGCTTTCTCGTTGACCCGCTCACCGGCGATGGTGAGTTCTCCGGACGAGATGTCCTCAAGTCCGGCAATCATGTTCAGCGTTGTCGACTTGCCGCAACCGGAGGGTCCGACCAGGATGATGAACTCGCCGTCGGCGATGCTCAGGCTGACGTCCTCTACCGCGGCCGAACCGTCCGCGTACGTCTTGGACACCTGGTCGAGCACTATCTCAGCCATCGCTAACCCTTCACTGCGCCGGAGGTCAATCCGGCGACGATCCGTCGTTGGAATATGAGCACGAAGATGATGATCGGCACGGTGATGACAATGGCGCCCGCGGCGATCGATCCGGTGGGCTCCTCGAATTGCGAACTGCCGGTGAAGTTCGCGATAGCGACCGGTGCGGTGATGGATCGGTCGGTGGCCGTCAGCGAGATCGCCAGCAGCAGGTCATTCCACGCGAAGATGAACACCAGGATCGCGGAGGTGACGATGCCGGGCGTGGCCAACGGGGCAATGACCTTCCAGAAGGCCTGTGCCGGTGTGGCGCCGTCTATCTTGGCCGCTTTCTCCAGCTCCCACGGGATCTCGCGGAAGAACGCCGACAGCGTGTAGATGGCCAGGGGCAGCGCGAAAGTGATGTACGGGATGATCAATCCGGGCCAGGTGTCGAACAGACCGACGGACCGCTCGATATTGAAAATGGGCGTCACCAGGGAGATCTGCGGGAACATCGCGATCAGCAGTGCGGCACCGATGAGCGCCTTTTTCCCGGGGAAGTCCAGGCGCGCGACCGCATAGGCCGCCATGGTGCCCACACTCACGGCGATCACCGTCGCGATGAGTCCAATGCCGATGGAGTTGACCAGTGCCGACGTGAAGACGTTGCCGCTGAAGATGCCACGGTAGTTGTCCAGAGTCATCGGCCACGGAAAAAACGTGCCGTCCTTGACCGACGACGTCGGTTTGAGGGACAGACTCAGTACCCACAGCACCGGAACCAGCGCGTAACACAGCACCAACGCGTCGGCGATCGCCCACCCGGCCGCACGTGAGGAGTCAGTACGGGTCATCGTCCCTCCTCACCGTCTGCCGTGGGTGCTGACGCCCCGAAACCCTTGATGAAGACGAAGGCGATGAGGGCCACGCACAAGAAGATCAGCACGCTGATGGCCGAGCCCAGCCCCACATTGAATGCCTTGAACAGGTTGTCGTACCCCAGTATCGATACCGACCCGGTGTTGTTGCTGCCGCCGGTGAGCACGTAGATGTTGTCGAAGATGCGGAAGGCGTCCAAGGTGCGGAAGAGCAGCGCGACAAGAATCGCGGGCTTCATGATCGGGATGGTGACGCGGATCAGCCTGCTCCAGCCGTTGGCACCGTCGACCTGGGCGGCTTTCAACAAATCGTCGGGCACCAACGCCAGACCGGCCAATAGCAACAGCGCCATGAACGGCGTGGTCTTCCACACCTCGGCCAGGATCACCACCGCAAGCGACGGAATCTGTTGCGTCAGTGGCGCACTGCCCGCGGGCAGCAGATTCGCCAGATAGCCGGTGCCGGGCGTCCATGCGTAGTACCAGCTGTAGGACGCTGCCACGGTGACGATTCCGTACGGGATCAGCACAGCGGTGCGCACCACGCCCCTGCCGAAAATCGTGCGGTGCATCACCAATGCGAGAGCCAGCCCGAGTACGAACTCGATGATCACCGAAATCACCGTGATCACAAGTGTGACGACAAGCGCGCTCCACCAGTATCTGTCGGTCAACACGGTGATGTAGTTGTCGAACCACACGAACTTGCGATCCTGCGGGCTGGCGAAGCTGTACTTCTGCACGCTCAGCCATACCGCGTAGCAGATGGGATACGCGGTGACGGCCAGCATCAAGAGTGCGGCCGGTGCGATGAGCAGCAGTCCGAGTCGGCGTTCGGCCTTCTTGCCCTCGGAGCTTGTCTTGCCGGTCATGGGATAAGCCCCCGCCCGTCAACGGCCTTCTGCACCTGATCGGTCAGCAGGTCCGCGGTGCGCTCGGGATCGATTCCGGTAATCGGTGCCAGCACCGCGGAGACCCGCGTCGAGATCGCTTGGTAGTAGGGCGAGGCCGGCCGCACCGCGGCATTGGCCAATTGGTCCCGAATGATGGCGTACGCCGGGTACTTGGCCTGGAACTCGGGATCGTCGTACAGCGAGGCATCAACCGCGGGCAACCCGCCTTCGATGGCTGTTGCCTTCTGATTCTCGCGGCTGCGCAGACAGTTGAGCGCCTCGAAGGCCTGTGCCTTGTATCGGGTCGTCCTGGCGACGGCGATGTTCAGTCCGCCGATGGTGACCTTGGCGGGCTGCCCCGCCAGCACCGAGGGGAAGGGCGCGAAACCGAGCGCGGCACTGGCTCCCTCGTACGCCGCCGTGAACTGCTCGTCGCTGGGCTCAAAGCGGCCCGCTGCGCCGATCGCACCGGTCAGATCCGGGCGCCGGTCCAGGCGCAGGAAGGGGACTCCGCCCTTGATCGCGTTCTCCATCATGCTGGCCATCACGAACGGCCAATTGATCTCGAAGGCCGCCTTGCCCTGCTCGAATGCCAAACGTGCTGTGCCTTCATCGGTCTGCGTGATCGAAGGATCCGCACCGTCTGCTGTGGCGATTGATTTCATGGTGCGCAGCGCGGTGACCGTGGCCTCCCGGTGCGCTGGCGTATCCGTGAGGGTAACGGTCTTACCGTCACCGGACAGCACCGAGCCACCGGCGCTGGCCAGCAGGGTGTTGAACAGCACCACCAGGCCCTCGTACTGCTTGCCCTGCAATGCAATCCAACTGGGCCCGCCCGACCGCGCGAAGGCTTCGGCCGCCTGCACCGTCTGATCCCACGTCGCGGGAGGTTCGGGTACCAGATCCTTGCGGTACCAGAGCAGCTGAGTATTTGTGCTGAGCGGGGCGGCATACAGCTTGCCCTTCCAGCGGGCACTCTCCAGCGGCCCGGCAAGGGCGTCACGCTGCGCGCCGGCCTCGGTCACACCCGCCGGGTCATCCGAAAGCGGTAGCGCCCAACCTGCTTCGGCGAACTCAGCGGTCCACACCACGTCCATACCCATCAGATCCAGGGTGCGGTCGTTTCCGGTGAGCCGGCGGGCGAGCTGCAACCGCTGCTCATCGGCGCGCTTCGGGAGACTGACCTGCCGGATGGTGAACCGGCCGCCCAGCTCTTGGTTGCAGCGCTGCGCGGCAGCCGAAAAGGTCCCCGCCTCACTGGCCGGTGTGTAGAAACGGATGACGACCCCGTCGTCGGAGCGGGCACAGCCGGTCAGCGAAGCCAGCGTCAGGCAGGTCAGCAGGGTCGAGCCCAGCGCCACACCCTTCCGTCGGAACCATCCGGCCGACGACTCCAGCACGACCGCCTCCTGGTCCGTTGACGTGTCTCGGCACCTCCACGTGCCCGCACGGCGGGTACACCCGTCCCGCGCGGCAACCGTAGAGCGAAAACCAGGTGACATGCAACATCTTCGGTGCGAGCGTCCCATTCCGTGTCCGGCTCGGGAGCCGCCGGCGATACCGCAGGCCAGGGCGGTACGGCACGAAACAGGCGGAGCCTAGATAGCCAGCTTGGCCAACATGTCGCGCGCGGCCTCGGCCTGCGCCGGCTCGCACAACACGTCGTAACGTCCCGCGACAAGCTGCATCGTCGACGCGAAATCCCTTGTGCCCCTTGTCATGGCATAGGGCACAGCGGCTGTCACCAACCCGAACACCAGCCCGACGGTAAGTCCCACTACCAACGATCCGGCGAGATTTGTGCTGAACATACCCAGCACCAGCCCGATGAACAGACCCAGCCACGCTCCGCTGAGCATGCCCCCACCCAGCACCTTGGGCCAGGTCAGGCGACCGGTCACCCGTTCCACCTGCATCAGGTTCACGCCCACGATGGTGACGTTCTCGACCGGGAACTGCTCATCGGACAGATAGTCGACGGCGCGCTGGGCCTCGGCGTATGTCGGGTACGAGCCGATCGGCCAGCCCTGTGGCGGTGTCGGCAGAGACAATGACGAAGACAGCTGGGAACGCTGCGATGTCGAACGCGGTGGTTGCCCGGGTGTGAGCGGTTGTCCCACGAGTACGGTCCTCCTGGAGAGTCGACGGCGCGCGGTGGCGCACTGGCTAGCACTTATTTAACGCCCAGGGCGGCCAGTTGGTGCCCCTTTGACCGCGACCTGCGACTTTCCGTCCACAGCGCGGCCCCCAGCCCCCTCTATACGCTAAATTTGCGCCATGACTAGCCCGGGTAACGAACCCTCCGGATCCAGCCCCGACGTCTCATCCGGATACGAGTACCCGTCCCTGGAACAGTCCGTGCCGCCGGCCGATGCAGCGGCTGCGGCGAACCCCGCGCCGAGCGCCCCACCGGCCTGGGAAACGCCTGGGCCCACGCCGACCTACCCCGCGTATCCGGCCTCCGGATATCCGGCCGCTCCCCCCGCTTATCCCACCGCGCCGCCGCCGTATCCGACGGCACCGCCCGCATACCCCCAATACGGCCAGGGCTATCCGTCATATCAGCAGGTGCAGCCCGGCGCGTACCCGCCCCCGGGCTATCCCGTTACCGGCGGCTACCCCGGATATCCGCCCCCGGGGTACGCCGACCCCTACGGGTATGGCGGGTACGGGCAGGCCGGCGGCACCAACGGGCTGGCCATCGCATCACTGATCACGTCGATCGCGGCCATCGTGACCTGCTACCTGGGCATCATCCTCGGCATCGTCGGCGTCATCCTTGGCGTCATCGCGCTGAATCAGCTCAAGACCCGCCAGCAGGACGGCAAGGGCATCGCGATTGCGGGCATCATCCTGGGCGCGGCGATCCCTGTGCTCTGGATAGTGGTCCTCATCCTGGTGGCCGCGGGGAGCAGCAGCGGTACCTCAGGCTCCTTCTAGCCCGTCGACGGTTCGTAGGGCGCCGCCTGCCGCACCATTCCCGCAGCACGTCCCTTGCCGGCGATCACCAGTGCCATCTTGCGACTGGCCTCGTCGATCATCTCCTCACCCAGCATCACCGCGCCGCGGGCGCCCCCGGCCACCGAGGTGTGCCACTCATAGGCGTCCAGGATCAGCTCGGCCCTGTCGTAGTCCTCTTGGCGCGGGCTGAACATCTCGTTACCCGCCTCGATCTGCGCGGGGTGCAGCACCCACTTCCCGTCGAAACCGAGTGCGGCCGAACGACTTGCCGCGACCCGGAAGGCCTCGACGTCGCGCACCTTCAGATACGGACCGTCGATGGCGTCGATGCCGTGTGCACGGGCGGCGACCAGGATGGTCATCAGCACATGGTGATAGGCCTCGCCGTCATATCCAGGAGGCTGCTCACCGACCACGAGCGTGCGCATGCCCAGGCTGGCCATGAAGTCGGCCGGGCCGAAGACGAGTGAGCGCACGCGCGGGCTCGCCGATGCGATCGCGTCGATGTTGGTGAGCCCCTGCGCGTTCTCGATCTGGGCCTGGATACCGATGGCGCCCACCGCAAGCCCGTGGGCTCGCTCTACCTGAGTCAGCAGCAGATCCAGCGCGGACACATGCGCGGCGTCAATGACCTTGGGCAGCAGGATGTTGTCGAGGTGGGCACCGGCCCGCGAAACAACCTCTACGACGTCGGCGTAGGTCCATTCGGTGGTCCAGTCGTTGACGCGTACCGACAACAGCTGCCCGGACCATCCCGGAGCGTTGAGGGCATCGGCGATACGCTGACGCGCCTCAACCTTGGCCGGGGCCGCGACCGCGTCCTCGAGATCTAAGAAAATCTCATCTGCCGGAAGCGTTTTCGCCTTGTCGATCATCTTCTGGCTGCTGCCGGGAACGGCCAGGGTAGTGCGGCGCGGACGGTACGCGGGAGCTGTCACAGGTAATCAGCGTAGGCGCCACCCTATGCGGTGGCCCGCCTCCCGTACCGCTCCTTGGCCTCGGCCGGTGTGACGGTGACGGGCCGCAGCGGCGCCTTGGCCTTGTAGAAGTCGCGCAGAGCGCTGCGGGTCATCGGCAGGCTGCGCCGCAGAATCGTGGTCTCCACCTTCGGGATGCCGGCGATGCGCACACCGGCGGACACCAGCGGACGGTACGCGGCGTCCACGATTCCGGGCTGGTCGAACTGTCCCAGCTCACGCATCCAGCGCGGCAGCGTCGCGATGGTCGCCGGTGCCAGCATTCGGCTGATCGCCCAGAACTGCATGTTGCTGTTCCCCGAGCGCGGGGTGCGCAGCAGGTAGTGCATGGCGTGCTGGGCCCGCTCGGAGGTGCACAACGTGGGCCGCATCCGCGCGAAGTATTGGCGGACCTCATCGCGTGATCGCGGCACGTCGGCCGGATTGACGGTCTGTAGCTCGGCGGCGATCACACACTCGGACCAGTAGCGGTCCTCCTCGGCCCGGCTCAGTGGCCCCGGACCGAACACCTCGTAGCACTTGAGCACCGAATGCCACCCGGTGACATGGATCCACAACTGCGACGCCGGATCGTTGGCGCTGTAGCGCGTTCCGGTGACCGGGTCGATGCCCTTGGATCGCGCGTGCACCTTCTGCAGATGTTCGGAGGCCTCGACGGCGGTCCGCGAGTCGGCCGTCGCCACGATCAGGAAGTAGGCAAGGGTCCCGTCCATCCGTCCACGCGGATCGCGATAGATGCCGGCCGCGTCGGCGACCGCGGCGGCCAGATGGGGCTCGAAATGCTCCAGCACCACCGAGCGCTGGAACCCGATGAGGGCGGTCGGACTGGTCCACACCTTCCATGTCGGCGAATCGGGTCCAAAGAAGCCGTGATCCTCTCGCGGCCGATCGGAGCCCAGCTCCCAGTGGACGGCGACATCCGGTGATGCGGTCATACTGCAACGCTATCAAGTGATTATGTTTACGTCCAGATACTGACCCTAAGTCAGCTCGCGCAGAGGCTCTCGAGCGGAACTCGAGCGGAAGATAGCCAATCGTCAATTTCCGGCGGCCGCGCGGACCGAACTCGGCGCAGACAAGGAAGATTGGGCCGCTGCCCGAAATTCGCTGGGGTTTGCCTATTTCGCAACCCGGCAGTGATCACGCCGGTATCGTTTCTCCGGTTCACATCGGCCACACCCGTCACGACCGCATAGGTCAGAATGAGTGCCGACAGATGGGGCGCGGACAGGGACCCGAATAGGCCCGAGGAAGGAACCGAGTGGAGCTGCCAAGCTGGGTTGCGACCTCGGTAGATCATGCCCGCAGCGCGGCATCGCGCCTCAAGGGCACCTCGGCCCCCGTGCCGTGGTTGCGTGTCGGTGGACTCAGCGCCCTGACGATCGCCGGGTTGGCGGTCGCGGCCAGCAGCGCCCAGGTGAGCGGTCAGGCCGTGGTGCCGGTACCTGTCCCCATCGTGTCCGCGGCCACCGTGCAGGCAGATGTCGGTGAACTGAATCTGGTCACCGTGATGCGTCCGCCGACCCAGTACCGCATCGCGCCGAGCGCCGCGATCGCGCCACCACCACCCGGGATCGTGATGGCGCCTGGGGGCCTTGGCATTCCGAAAATCGCCCTGGAGGCCTATCAGAACGCCGAGAAGATGATGGCCAAGGCGGCGCCGGGCTGCGGCGTGAGCTGGAATCTGCTGGCGGGCATCGGCCGCATCGAATCGGGCCACGCCAATAACGGCGCCACCGACGCGAAGGGGCGCGTCGTCCAGCCCATCTACGGCCCGAGCCTGGACGGCACCCTGCCCGGCAACGAGGTGATCGTCGATCACGAACAAACCCGGACCCAGGGTGCGCAGGTATACGTCCGGGCCATCGGCCCCATGCAGTTCCTGCCGAGCACCTGGAGCCGGTACGCCTCCGACGGAGACGGTGATGGCAAGGCCGATCCGCAGAACGTCTTCGACGCCAGCCTGGCCGCCGCCCGCTATTTGTGCAGCGGTGGATTGAATTTGCGGGACCGCTCGCAAACGATGTCGGCCATCCTGCGCTACAACAACTCCGTGGCCTACGCCCAGAACGTGCTCGCCTGGGCGGCCGGCTACGCGACAGGCGTGATTCCGCTCAACCTGCCGCCGCTCACCGCAGCCGACGTGGCACCCGAACGCAAGGCCCACCTGGGTGGCGGCGAATCACGCGGACTGGGTCCCGGCTCGGTGACCGATGTCGCGGGCCTCTCCCCCAACGATCCGCTGGCCCAGCTGCCGATCGTCAACCCGCTGACCGCGGACCGGGGCGGCGTCGCGGGCCCGCCCGGAGCCGTCCAACCTGCTCTTGAGGCACCGCAGGCGCCCTGCATGTTCTTCTGCGCGCCGCCGCCTCCCCCGGCCGAACCGTTCAACCCGTTCGCGCCGCCGCCACCAGCCGAGCCGTTCAATCCCTTCTCCCCCAACCCGGCGCCCCAGCCGTTCAATCCCTTCGCCCCGCCACCGCCTCCGGTGGAGCTGGGACCCGCCCCCGGGCCGGCTCCGGCACCGGCAGCGCCGAAGCACTAAGCGGCACGCCCTAGACTCGGCTAGTGACATCCGAGCTCACCTCGGCCGTGCGCAGCGCACTTGCCGGGGTTATCGACCCTGAACTTCGCCGTCCCATCACCGAGTTGGGGATGGTCAAGGACATCACGTTCGACGACGCGCACAACGTCGAGATCGGCATTTACCTCACCACTTCCGGATGCCCGAAGAAAGCCGAGATCGCCGAGCGGGTGACGCAGGCCGCCGCCGACGTCGACGGGGTGGGCACCGTGCGGGTGCAGCTGGACGTCATGAATGACGAGCAACGCACCGAGCTGCGCAAGCAGCTGCGCGGAGACAGCCCCGAACCGGTCATCCCGTTTGCCCAGCCGGGTTCGCTCACTCGCGTGTACGCGGTGGCCTCCGGTAAGGGTGGCGTCGGAAAATCTAGTGTCACAGTCAATCTCGCTGCCGCGATGGCAGCCAAGGGACTGTCCGTGGGGCTGCTCGACGCCGATATCTACGGCCACTCGGTGCCCCGCATGATGGGCACCTCGGACCGGCCGACCCAAGTGGAGCGGATGATCCTGCCCCCGGTGGCTCATGACGTGAAGGTCATTTCGATCGCGCAGTTCACGCAGGGCAACACCCCGGTGGTCTGGCGCGGCCCGATGCTGCACCGTGCCCTGCAGCAGTTCCTGGCCGACGTGTTCTGGGGCGATTTGGACGTGCTGCTGCTGGACCTGCCGCCGGGTACCGGCGACGTCGCGATCTCGGTGGCGCAGCTGATTCCGGGCGCCGAGATCCTGGTGGTCACCACGCCGCAGCAGGCCGCCGCCGAGGTGGCCGAGCGCGCGGGCGCCATCGCGACCCAGACCCGTCAGCGCATTGTCGGCGTGGTCGAGAACATGTCCTGGCTGGTGCTGCCGGACGGCACCCGGATGGAAGTGTTCGGTTCCGGCGGTGGCGACACCGTCGCCGAAAGCCTGACCAAGGTGGTGGGCACCAAGGTGCCACTGCTCGGCCAGGTTCCACTGGACCCTGCCGTGCGCGAGGGCGGCGACGACGGGCTGCCGATCGTGCTCAGCCAGCCGGATTCAGCCGCGGGCCAGGCCCTTCGGGCGGTGGCGGACAAGCTCTCGACACGCAGCCGCGGATTGGCGGGTATGTCGCTGAACATCGACACCACCCGGCGGAACTAGGCCCTTGCCTGCGCGAGCATGCTCAAATGTGCCTTTTTCGGCGTGAATCGGGCACATTTCGGCATGCTCGCGGACGGGGTGAAGGCGGGCGCGGGTTAGGTCGCGTCGGCGTCGTAGCGCGTCGGCCCGGGCTCCGCGGGTTTGGTGAGTTCGGGGTTGACGACAGGCGTGGGCGCCGGCTCGGTGACAGCCTTCCGCACGTCATCCAACGGCCTCGTCAGTGAATCGAGTACCGAATCATCGCCGTCCAAAAGATGTTTGGTGATGACGGCGCGCGGCGTCATACCGCGCAGCTTCTGCAACTCGGCCAGCGGCTTGCGCACATCGTCGAATTCCGGCCCCAGCTCCTCGCGCAACGACGCCGTCGCGCCGCTGGCGTAGTCGCGGACCTTGCGCAGCGATTCGGTGGTCCACCGGATAGCCCCGGGTAGTCGCTCTGGGCCGAGGACCACGAGCCCCACGATCAGCAGGACCAGTAGCTCTCCCCAGCCGACGCTGCCGAACATCAGGAACCGTCTGGACCGGGAGTGACTTTGAGCTCGACGGGACGTCCCTGGCGCAGCACGGTGATGGTGGCTTCCTGGCCAATCTTCAACTGCCGCACCGCGACCACGAACTCGTCGGCGTCGGCCACCGTCCGGTTACCCACCTTGACGACGACGTCGTTCTCCAGCATGCCGCCCTTCTCCGCGGGGCTGCCGGCCTTGACGTTGGCCACCTCGGCGCCCGTGGCGGTCGCATTGCTGACGGTCCGGGAGCTGATCCCCAGTGTCGCGTGCACGATCTTGCCGTCGCGGATCAGCGTCTGCGCGACCTCGGCCGCCTCGTTGATCGGGATGGCGAATCCAAGACCACTTGAGCTGTCGCTCAACGACTTTCCGGCGGTGTTGATCCCGATCACCTGAGACTTCATGTCGATGAGCGGACCACCGGAGTTTCCGTGGTTGATGGCGGCGTCGGTCTGGAGCGCGTCGATCACGGTGTCGGTGTCACTGCCCTCGCCCGAGAGCGGCACCGGGCGGTGCAACGCGCTGATGATGCCGCCGGTCACGGTGCTGCGCAGACCCAGTGGCGAACCGAACGCGATGACCTCGGCGCCGACGGCGACCTTGTCGGAATCGCCCAGGCGCGCCACGGTCAGGTTGTCGACGTTATCGACCTTGAGCACGGCGATGTCCGTCTTCGGATCGCGCCCAACGAGATTCGCGGGCACCTTCTTGCTGTCGTTGAAGATGACCTCGATCTTGAACTTGCCGGGGTTCTTCGCGGCGTCGGAGATCACGTGGTTATTGGTGATGATGTAGCCCTTGGGGTCGATCACGACGCCCGAGCCCTGCGCCACCTCGTCATCGGAGCTGGCCTCGATGGTCACCACGGAGCTCTTGACGGCATTGGCCACCGCGGTGAAGCGGGACTCGTCGGGCTGCGTGTTGTCGTCGGTGGTCAAGGTGACCTTGGAAGTGGTGAAGGCCTCGACCACCTCGGCCGTCTTGCGCCCGATGATGCCGCCGACCAGACCGATCAGCAGCGCCACAGCCGCGAGAACAGCAAGCGCGGGAATGGATACCCGGCCACCGAAAAGGACATCGCGTACACCCAGCTTCGGAGCCGGAGCGCCGGATACGGTCACGGCCGACTTGGTGACCGCGGGCCTACCCAGCTGGACCTGCGCCGTAGGGTCGCGCCACGGATCGTCCATGGCATCGGGGCCCTCATCGGCGGCATCGAGCTTGCCGGCGTCGGCGGGGTGACGCTGCAGAGACGTCGTCGCGTTACCGGGCCGTCCGAAAGCCTGCGCCAGCACGGGGTCCGGCGGACCGACCCGCGGCGTGTACTCCCCCTGGTCCCGGTACTTATCCGTGCCCTGGAACGAACCTGATACCCCCGAAGGACGGCCGAAAGCCCGCTGCGAAGCCGGATCGACAGGCGGCCGGTCAACCGGGCGCGGCGCCAACCGGGGGGCGGTGTCCTGATGTGCGGTCACCGGCCCACCCTACCGGCGCTTACGGCGTGCTCGGCTATCTGGCCGCACCGCGTCATTGCCCAATGTCTGCGGCAGGTCGCCGTCATGGGCCGACTGCTGGGGCGAGGCGACATCGTGCGGAATATGAGGAATCTGGCTGAGCAGCCCGAGCAGCGAACCCGGCACCCGGATGGCTCCGGAGTCGCGCAGCGCGCTACGCGCCTGACGTTGCGCGTCGATCTCCAGTGCGCATTCGGCACACATCGACAGATGGTGTGCGGCCCGCAGGTGCGCACTCATCCGGAGTTCGCCATCGACGAATGCCGCTATCGCCTCCGTGGACAGATGCTCGGTGGATCCGAACTGCCGTGGGGCGCCTACCGGCGCCCCGCTCTGCGAGGCGAACGGGGACGGCAATCGCGAGAAGGACGAGAAGCTCGAGAATGCCCTGCGGAACGAGCCGCTATCCACCACGGCGACGCTCCCTTCGGTTCGGAAAGGCCGACGGACTCGTACCGGCCTACCTCGAAGATAGCGCGCGAATGCACTCATTGCGTACCAACCTGCGCGGTGTCGCGCGCTACTCAGCGGCCGCGAGTGCGGACGCCGAGGAGTGTGCAGCCAGGTAGTCACGGATCGCCTGCCGACCGCGGTGGATGCGGCTGCGGACGGTGCCGAGCTTCACATCCAGGGTGGCGCCGATTTCCTCGTAGGACAGGCCTTCGATGTCACACAGGACCACGGCGGCACGAAACTCCGGTGCCAGTGAGTCCAGCGCCGCTTGCAGGTCCGCGTCCAGCTGAGCGTCGTGGTAGATCTGCTCAGGATCGGGGTCGGTTGCCGGCACACGGTCGTAGTCCTCAGGCAAGGCCTCCATACGGATGCGGCCGCGGCGGCGAACCATGTCCAGGAACAGGTTGGTGGTGATGCGGTGCAGCCAACCTTCGAAGGTGCCGGGCTGGTAGTTCTGCAGCGAGCGGAACACCCTGATGAACGTTTCCTGAGTCAGATCCTCGGCGTCCTGCTGGCTGCCCGAGAGCCGATAGGCCAGGCGGTACACGCGGTCGGCATGCTCACGAACCAGCTCGTCCCACGACGGCATGGCCGCCTGGTCGCCGGTGGCATCGAATACTGCGGTCCCAGATAGCTCGTCGGGGTTGATGTCCTCGACGAATTCGGTGTACTCGGGCTCGCTGATACGCGTAAGCGAAATCGCGTGTTCCTCCTGTTCGGTTGTGGCTGCCTCGCCCCCAGTGGGGAGACCGTCAGCTTGCTCAACCCAGATGCCATCGGTGTTATTCCCGGAAAGACGCGGGGCACTCAGGCTCTGGTTCAGGATGGATCGCGACATGCACTGACCCTCTACCACCCAGGTATGGGTCACTTAGGAGCTAACTTAACTCTTCCTGAGAATGCGGTCTCGATCCGATCTCACCAGGGATTTCCACACGGGAAACCCGCCCGATCCTTCGGGAGTTCGGCGTGTCGCAGGACAGATTCACTCAGGCTCGACAGGATCGAATCGTGACCAGCAGCGCAGATCGATCCCGCGTCGAGGCGATGGTGAGCCACGCCGAGGGCGCCATCTTCGAAGATGACATCGTCGCCGCGGCCAGGGAACGAGCCGTTGACCTGGGCGCGGGCCCGGTGACGCCTGCGGTAGGCGCACTCCTGAGCGTGTTCGCGCGCCTTTCGGGTGGCAAGGCCGTGGTCGAAGTCGGCACAGGCGCCGGGGTCAGCGGCCTTTGGCTGCTCTCAGGTATGCGTGAGGACGGCGTGCTGACGACCATCGACGTGGAACCCGAACATCAGCGCAGCGCCAAACAGGCATTCTCGGAGGCCTCCATCGCGCCCTCGCGCACCCGGCTGATCGGTGGGCGTGCCCAAGAGGTATTGCCCCGGCTGGCCGATGAGTCCTACGACCTGCTTGTGATCGATGCCGCCCCGGCCGACCAACCGGATTTCTTGGCCGGCGGCATTCGTCTGCTGCGGCCGGGCGGCGCCGTCGTCATCCACGGGATATCCGCGGGTGGCCGTGCGGGTGATCCGAGCGCCAACGATCCCGATGTGGTGGGGGCACGCGAGGCCGCGCGCATCATCGCCGACGACGGGCGGTTCACCGCGGTACTGATTCCGCTGGGCGACGGCCTGCTCGCCGCCACCCGCGACTAAACAGTCCACCTTCTCCCCCGCCGAGTGTGAGCACCAGTGCTCACACTCGGCGTTTTTGTCGCACCTGCGCTCACACTCGGCGCCACCACAAACATCCTTGACTTCCCACTGAACGCATGTTTAGCCTATTAAACATGCGTTCAGTCGATGACCTCACCGCCTCCGCCCGCATTCGCGACGCCGCCATCAAGCTGTGGGGCGAGCAGGGTTACGGAGCGAGCGTGCGATCCATCGCCGACGCGGCGGGGGTCAGCCCCGGGCTGGTCATCCACCACTACGGGTCCAAGGACGGGCTGCGGCAGGCGGTGGACGAGTACCTGCTGGAATACATCCGCTCGGAGAAATCACGCACCATCACCTCGAACGATCCGCAGGTCTGGCTGGACGCCCTCGACGAGATCGAAACGTTCGCGCCGATGGTGCGATACCTGCTACACAGCGTGCAGTCCGGCGGTGAGCCGGGCCGGGCCTTCCTGCAACGCTCCATTGACAATGCCGAGGAATACCTCGAAGAGGGCGTACGCGCGGGCACCATCAGGGCCAGCCGCGATCCCAAAGGGCGTGCCTTGTGGCTTTCCCTGAACAGCGTTGGCTCTCTGATCATTTACGTGCAGATGCACCCCAACGAGGATCTGCGGACAATCTTGCGGCGCTACTCCGATGAACTGATCTTCCCCGCGATCGAGGTCTACACCGAAGGTCTCATGACCGACTCCACCATGCTCGACGCCTTTGCCGCAGAACGGGATAAACCTCTCAACGAAGGAGATCCGAAGTGACATACCAGAATCTGGCCGTCGAAATACGAGGACTCACCAAGTCATTCGGAAAGACCAAGGCGCTTGACGGTCTAGACCTCTCGGTTGCCCACGGCGAGGTGGCAGGATTCCTGGGCCCCAACGGCGCAGGCAAGTCCACCACCATTCGGGTGCTGCTGGGACTGCTGCGCGCGGACGCCGGCACGGTACAGCTGCTGGGTGGCGACCCGTGGGTCAATGCCGTCGACCTGCATCGGCTCATCGCCTACGTGCCCGGTGATGTCACGCTATGGCCCAATCTCACCGGTGGTCAGGCCATCGATTTCTTGACCAGAATGAGAGGCGCCGAACATATTTCGATTCCCCGGCGCAACGAACTCATCGAACGCTTCGAACTGGACCCCTCGAAGAAGGCACGCACGTATTCGAAGGGAAATCGGCAGAAGGTGGCGCTGATTGCCGCCTTCTGTTCAGACGCGGAGCTGTTCATTCTCGACGAGCCGACGTCCGGCCTGGACCCCTTGATGGAAACCGTGTTTCAACAGTGCGTGGCCGAGGTTTCCACCCGCGGCTGCGCGGTCCTACTTTCCAGCCACATCCTGGCCGAGGTGGAGAAACTCTGCCACCGGGTGACCATCGTGCGCGCCGGACGTACCGTGCTCTCCGGCTCGCTGGCCGAGCTCCGGCATTTCATGCGAACATCGGTCACGGTCCGAACGTTGTCCAATCCTTCAGGGCTCAAATCGATTCCGCAGCTGCGCGATGTCACCATCGGCGGTAACCGGGCATCCTTCACGGTGGACCGCAGTGACCTGGACCGCACCATGGAACAACTGGCAGCCCTTGGAATAGTCGATCTCAGTGTGGCTCCCGCCTCCCTCGAGGAACTGTTCATGCGTGAGTATCAGGGCGTGTCCCGGTGACCACCGACTACGCGACACTTCCCCTCCGCCGGCCGATCGCGGAGGGCACCCCCCGACACCCACTGACCGGTATCAGCACGTTGATCGTCTTGGCGCTGCGCCGCGACCGGTTCCGGATCTGCATGTGGGTGGGCTGGCTGACACTGCTGATGACCTACACACCGTTGGCGTTCAAGTCGATGTATCCCACGGCCGCCGACCGCATGGCCCGGGTCACCATGATGAAGACGCCGGCCGGAATCATCATGGGTGGACCGAACTTTGGGATCAACGAAACCGATATCGGTGTCATGGTCGCCAATGAACTCATGACCGTCATGATCGCGGCGGCAGCGATCATGTCGATTCTGACCGTGATCCGCCATACCCGCGCCGAAGAAGAGTCCGGCGGTGCCGAGCTGGTGATGTCGGCAGTCATCGGCCATCAGGCACGCACGTACGCCGCCCTGATCGTGGTGGGCCTGATGAATGCCGTCCTCGCCGTCGCCATGACGGTGGCATTGTCAGCGGCGGGCTTCGACTTCGCCAACAGCCTCGGAATCAGCCTCGGAATCACCGGCGCTTCCATGGTCTTCGCCGGTATTGCCGCTGTCACAGCACAACTCTGGCGAACCTCTCGGGCCGGCAGCGGCGCCGCCATGGCGGCCCTCGCCGCGGCGGTCGTGATTCGTGGGCTCGGCGATATCATCGACAACAAGGGCAGCGCCCTCAGTTGGCTCTCGCCGCTGGCCTGGGCGCAGCAGATGCGGCCGTTCGTCGACTTGCGCTGGTGGCCCTTCCTGCTGCTGGTGGGCACCACCCTCGGACTCATGCTCACCGCACATATCCTGGAGGGGCACCGCCAATACGACGCGGGTGTGCTGCCGTCGCGCGGCGAGAACCCCAACGCACATGAGATCAAGTCTTTGTTCGGGCTGAACCTGCAACTGCAGCGCGGATTACTCACCGGATGGTCCGTCGGAGTCTTTCTGGGCGGCATGGCATTCGGATCGATGGCCAAGAGCCTTCGCGATTCCATTGATACCAACCCGCTGCTGGCGCGCGCGTTCAAGTCCCACGGCCTCGACAGCATTTTCGCCACCTTCAACCAGGTACTCGCCATCGCGGTAACCGCCTACGTCGTCTCAGCGATCCTGAAGCTGGCCAAGGATGAGCAGTCGGGTATTGCCGAGGCCGTGCTGGCCCGCGCCGTGTCGCGCTGGAACTGGCTGCTGTCCGCCGTCGCAATAACCGCGTTGGGCAGCGCACTGCTGATGACAATCGCCGGTCTCGGCGCGGGATTGGGCGCCGCCAGCACTCTGCACGAACCCGATCTGGTGTGGCGTCTCATCCTTGCCGGGCTGGCTCAAATTCCAGCGCTGTTGGTGGTATGTGGCATAGCCGCTATCGCAGTCTCCTTGCGGCAGAGCTGGATCGGCTGGCTGGTGGTCGCCTTCTCGGTGGGCATGCTCTATGCCGGGATATTGCAGCTGCCGTCGTGGTTGGTGAAGCTATCGCCGGTGATGCGCGTCAGCGCACCTGTCGACTACCCATGGCTCACCATGTCGCTTCTTGTCGTGATCGGCTCCGGTTTAGCAGCGGCGGCGGGCGAGATATATCGCCGGCGCGACGCAATCTGAGAAGGGAAGTTCCATGAAAACTGGTGTACAGGCATTCGTTTCAGGAATCATCGCGCTCGCGGTGTTTGGGGCGGCACTCTTCTGGCCCGCTGGCACATTCGACTACTGGCAGGGTTGGGCCTTTCTGGCGATCTTTGCGGTCTGCTCCACTGTCTCCTCGATCTACTTGGCCAGATCGAACCCCGCAGTGTTGCGGCGGCGTCTCCACGGTGGCCCCATCGCGGAAACCCGCCCGGTGCAAAAGTTCGCGGTCTCGGTGCTACTGAGCTCGTTCCTCGCGATCGTCGTGGTGAGCGCCTTCGATCACCGGTTCGGCTGGTCTCATGTACCGACCTGGCTGACGATCGTCGGTGAGGTACTGATGATCGGCGGATTGGGCGTCGCCACCTTGGTGGTGGTCCAAAACAACTACGCCGCCGCCAGCATCACGGTCGAATCCAGTCAGACCGTCACCTCGACCGGCTTGTACGGGCTGGTTCGCCATCCCATGTACACCGGCTCTCTGGTGATGATGGCGGGTATGCCGCTGGCCTTGGGGTCGTATTGGGGTCTGCTGGCGGTCATCCCAGCGGCGGCATCACTGGTGATACGCATCGTCGATGAGGAAAAGATGCTGCGCAACGACCTACCGGGCTACGACGAATACACCGAGAAAGTTCACAGCCGTCTGGTGCCGCTGGTGTGGTGAGCAGAACCAGTCACAACAACGGGTGTCTACAGTGCCAATCAGTGACCTGCTGGTACGCATAACCGGTTCTTATCAAAAGGCTTTCGCCGAGATGCCGCGCGACAAGCTGAAACGCCAGCGGTAATCCGTCTGCCGTGAATCCGCCGGGCAGTGTGATCGTGGGGTTACCGGACATGTTGAACGGCTCGGTGAATCGCCACATGAGCGCGCGCCCCTGGGCGGTTGTCCAGACGTGCTCCATCTGTCCGATGGTCAGATTGGACAGCGGTTGTGTGGGCGTGAGGAGCACGTCGATGGTGGAGAACAGGTCCTCGAGACCACGCGAGAAGACCACACGCGCATGCTGGGCCTTCATCACCTCGGCGCCCGTCGCCGCCCTGCCCGCATCCAAAAGTTGCCGCAGTGAACCGTACTCGGAAGCACGCGAAGGGTACGTCGCCTCGTGCGCAAGGGCCGCCTCTGCCGCGCACGAGGCGAATCCCGCGTCTATCAATTCGCGGGTATCTGGGACTTTGACATGTTGGGTCACCGCACCAAGAGATTCCAGCACCGCCCCGGCTTCCCGCACCATGGCGACGGTCTCCGGGACTGCGTCTCTCTCGTTGTATTCCGTGTCGATACCCACCCGCAAACCTTCGACACCTGCACCGATCTCGGCCAGATAGTCGGGCACGGATGCGGTGAGCGTGGTGGGGTCGTTGTCGTCGAACCCGGCGATCGCGGCCAACAGCGCCGCCGCGTCCGCCGCGGAACGAGCCATCGGGCCAACGTGATCGAGGCTCTCCGCCAAGGGGAATACACCGTATCTACTCACCCGGCCCCATGTCGGCTTAATGCCCGTGACACCGTTCGCCGCCGCCGGATACCTGATCGAGCCCGTGGTATCGCTTCCGATGGAACCGAAACAGAGACCAGCCGCGGTGGCCACTCCCGGACCACTCGATGAGGCCCCGGGTGAGTGGTCCTTGTTCCACGGATTGACCGGTGCCGGCCCGAACGCGGGATGGTGGTCCCCGCCAGCGCCCTCCGTCATCGCGAGCTTGCCGAGCAGGATCGCCCCGGCTCGCTCCAACCTGTCCATGACCGTCGCGTTGTAGTCCGGCCGGTACTGCGCGTGAATCGGCATCTCTGCCGTGGTGAGGACACCCCTGGTTCGAATCAAATCCTTGACGGCGATAGGGATTCCGTGCAGTGGTCCGCGATAATGGCCATCGCGGACCTCCCTGTCAGCGATCGCGGCCTGGCGCATGGCCAGCTCTTCGGTAACCGTCACGTAAGCGTGTAGCCGGGGCTGCAGGCGGGCTATTCGAGCCAGCATCATCGACGTGAGCTCTGTGGGCGACACCCGCCCGCTACGCACGGCGTTCGCCGCGTCGAGCAGTGAGGCGTAGTGCGCCTGGCCGAGAGAAGTGGCACGAGGTGGCGGCGGTGCGGCGCACGCTGCCGCCGCCCCAGCTGCTATCGCCACGGTGGCCGCCAGGAAGCCCCGCCGGTCCATCGCGCCCCACGCCCCCGCCGTCACACCCCGAGTCAAACTCGCGGAAGCGAAGTTACGGCCCGCGACACGCCGTCGCGGGCAATGATCCCTACAGCGGCCCGTCCGGGATTGGTCGCGACAGCCGCGCTTTCCAGACATCAGACGCCGTGGCGATGGATGCGGCCTGCGCGACATCTACACCGGGCTGCGGTACCGGCTCCCCCACCGCGGATTCAAAGGGAACGTATCCCGTCCACACTCCGGGGCTGACGTCTTCGGTGGGTTGCCCTGTCCGTACTTTCACACTCGCCATCTCCAACGGCAGCCGCAGGACATGAGTTGCGGCAAGTTCCCGCTTCGTCGGCGGGCGCACTTCAGCCCAGCGGCCCGGCATCAGCCGCTCGGAAATGATCCGGATGCAATCCAGGTGTTCCTGCTCCGGAACCGGCACCGCATTACCGAAAATCATTGCGCAACGGTAGTTTACCGTCGAGTCGAACAGCGACTGCGCGTAGACCAGACCATCGAAGATGGAGATCGTGGCCGCCAGGTCCACGCCCGAGTTGGCCGATTTCGTCAGGCCCGAACCCGTGGACCCGTGCATGAGAAGGAAGTCACCGTCCCGCGCATAGGCCATCGGAATCACCATCGGCTTGCCGTCCGCACGCACGAATCCGACATGCGCGATGGTCCCCGCATCGAGAATCGCAAACAAATCCCCACGTTCATGCCGTTGTAGCCATTTATATCGGTGCACCAGAAGGTCTGGGCTGTCGAGCAGTTCGGCGCCGGTATTCGTGGTACTCGCTGTCATGCGACTGATGGTGCCGCGAAAGCACAGTGCGGCGACAGACCACATTCTGCGATTACGACCAGTCCAGTGCCGGTGTGAAATGATGCCGAAGAACTGCGGCGGTGAGGTGTTGCCTTGACTCTGGACATCCCGATGAGCGTTGATCGTGCGTCCAGGGTGAGCATTCGAGCGCAGATCGTGCAGCAGTTTCGCAACGTGCTGGAATCCGGGCTGCTCGCCCCGGGGTCACCGGTGCCCTCAAGCCGTGCGGTGGCATCCGGGTTGGGTGTGTCCAGGAGCACCGTGGTGGCGGCGCTTCAAGAGCTTGAAGGTGAAGGCTGGATCGAATCCTGCCAAGGCGCGGGCACCGTGGTCGCACACCGCCAGCATTCCCCGCGCAGCGCGGGGCATCGTCAAGTTCGGCTGGCGATACCAGCAGAAGAAGACATCGAAATCGACATGCGCCCAGGAGATCTCAATCCTGAGGACATCTCGCGGGTCGGCTGGCGCGCCGCCTGGCGGTCGATCGAACCCTCCGCAACGCCTCCGCCGCCACCCGGCAACGCAGCACTGCGTGAGGCGCTATCGGCCTATCTGCGGTCCTCGCGCGGATTGCCTTGCGACCCGTCACAGATCGTGGTGTGCGCCGGAACCGCCGAGGCTCTCACGCTGTTGACCCTTGCCTTCAGATGGCAAGGGCATGCGGTCGCCGTGGAAGACCCCGGATATCCCGACATCCGCCGGACTTTCCAGGCCCTCGGGGTGCGGTGGGTGCCCGTGGATGTCACCGATCCCGAGCAGATCCTGACCAGACTGCAATCCACCGAGAAATCCATTGCGGCGGTGTGTCTGACGCCCAGCCATCAGTATCCGCTGGGCCACCGCATCAATCCCGGTATGCGCGGCGACATCCTGCGCTGGGCACGCAAAGCGGGAGTAATCCTGGTGGAGGACGACTACGACAGTGAATTCCGGTTCGGGGTCTCACCCCTGCCCAGTCTGGCCGGTCTCGACACCAGCGCGAGCACCATCTATCTGGGGACGATGTCGAAGGTGCTCGACCCGGGCCTGCGGCTCAGTTATCTGCGCGTACCAACGCATCTGCTGGAACCCGTCCTCAACACCCGGGACGCACTCGGCGCTACTGTCGCCGCCCCTGTCCAGCAAGCCGTTACGCACCTTCTCACCAGTGGTGAACTCGCCCGGCACACCGCCCGGGTCCGCAAGAGATACCAAGACCGTCGAGCGACCATGCTGCAGTCACTGGAAAAGATCAGCGCCGTCACTCACGTCACCGGAACCGAGGCCGGTCTGCACGTGTTGGCATCACTGCGCCAAGGCATTTCAGCGTCAGTGACGGTGGAGCAGGCACGCGGCCGCGGCATCCACATCACCGATCTCGATGACTACCGGGCGCAGCCCGACCCACGGCACCCCGGGCTCGTCCTCGGATATGGACAGCTCAAACCCGCCACAATCCGGCACGCGGTGAGTCGATTGGCCGCCTTGCCCGTGTTACGGGAGAGCGACGGCCCCTAGCGTCCGATTCGGCTCAGATCCAAACGCCCTTGCCGACGGCGACAACGCCGCCCGCGCTGACGTTGAACCGTTCCCGGTCGCGTTCGATATCGACGCCAACCTGTTCTCCCACACCGACAACCACGTTCTTATCCAGAATCGCGTGCCGCACCACGGCCCCGCGCCCCACCCGCACACCGGGCATGAGCACGCTGCCCTCGACAACGGCGCCGTCGTCGATGACGACGTTGGAGGACAGCACCGAGTTGCGCACCGAGGCGGCCGAAACGATGCTGCCGGCTCCTACCACCGATTCCTGTGCCGAACCGCCATTGACGAACTTGGCGGGCGCCAGGTTCTCCGATTCACCGCGAATCGGCCAGCGCCGGTTGTACAGGTTGAACACAGGATGCACCGACACCAGGTCCATGTGCGCGTCGTAGAACGCGTCGAGGGTTCCCACGTCGCGCCAGTACGCGTGGTCGCGTTCGGTGGCCCCGGGCACCAGATTGGTGTTGAAGTCGTACACCGCGGCGCGGCCGTCGGCCACCAGCCGGGGAATGATGTCGCCACCCATGTCGTGATCGGAGTGGTCATCCTCGGCGTCCGCACGGATGACGTCGATGAGTTCTTTGGTGGTGAAGATGTAATTGCCCATCGAGACAAAGGCCGCATCGGGATCATCGGGCGTGCCGGGCGGATTCGCGGGCTTCTCGACGAACTCACGAATGCGCCCGGTGTCGTCGGCATCGATACATCCGAAGGCGCTTGCCTCGGTGCGCGGCACCCGGATTCCGGCGACGGTCACCGCTGCTCCACTTTCTATGTGAAAGTCCAGCATCTGCTCGGGATCCATCCGGTACACGTGGTCGGCACCGAAGACGACGATGTACTCGGGATCTTCGTCGAAGATAAGGTTGAGCGACTGGTGGATGGCGTCAGCGCTACCGGTGTACCAGCGCGGGCCCAGCCGCTGCTGGGCCGGGACCGGGGTGATGTACTCGCCCGCCAAACCTGACAGACGCCAGTTCTGTGAGATGTGCCGGTCCAGTGAGTGCGACTTGTATTGGGTCAGAACACAAATACGGAGGAACCGCGCGTTGACCAGGTTGCTCAGCACAAAATCGATGAGGCGGTACGCGCCTCCGAAAGGCACCGCCGGTTTCGCTCGATCGGCGGTCAACGGATAGAGCCGCTTGCCTTCACCGCCGGCAAGCACGATCCCCAGAACGTGTGGCGATGCCCTCATAGCAATCAACCTATCGGCAGTCGGCAGAAGCGGCCAGCGCTACACCCCGTGGCGGGCCTGCGGCCGTCGGAGCCACCTACTACGGTCGTGGCTATGACCGACGGTCCTGGCGCATCTGACGCATCCACGACGCGGGTGGCGATGATGACGCGGGAGTATCCGCCCGAGGTATACGGCGGGGCCGGTGTGCACGTCACCGAGCTGGTGGCGCAGCTGCGCACGCTATGCGATGTCGACGTGCACTGCATGGGCGCACCCCGGGACAACGCCTTTGTCCATCGGCCCGACCCCGCGCTGGATGGCGCCAACCCGGCGCTGACGACGCTGTCGGCCGATCTGGTGATGGCCGCCGCGGCAGCCGGTTCGACGGTGGCGCATTCACACACCTGGTACACCGGGATGGCCGGTCACCTGGCCAAGCTGCTGCATGGCATCCCGCATGTCCTGACGGCACATTCCCTGGAGCCACGCCGCCCCTGGAAGGCCGAGCAGCTCGGCGGCGGCTATCGGGTGTCCTCATGGGTGGAACACACCGCCATACACGCCGCCGACGCCGTCATCGCGGTCAGCAGCGGGATGCGCGATGACATCCTCGTCACCTACCCCGACCTGGACCCTGACCGTATTCATGTGGTGCGCAACGGGATCGACACCGCCTCGTGGTACCCGGTAGATCCGGCGGATGCGATCACCCAGCCTGGATCGGTGCTCGCCGAACTCGGCGTGGACCTGAACCGCCCGATTGTCGCCTTCGTGGGACGAATCACCCGGCAGAAGGGGCTGGGACATCTGGTGGCGGCAGCGCATCAATTCTCGCCCGAGGTGCAGCTGATTCTGTGCGCGGGTGAGCCCGATACTCCCGAAATCGCCGAACAGATCACCGGCGCCGTCACCGAGTTGGCCGCTGCCCGGCCCGGTGTGCACTGGATCCGCGAGTTTCTGCCCATCCCCAAGCTGCGAGAGGTGCTCTCCGCGGCAACAGTTTTTGTGTGCCCGTCGATCTATGAACCCTTGGGCATCGTGAATCTTGAGGCCATGGCGTGCGGTACCGCCGTGGTGGCGTCACGCGTCGGCGGGATACCCGAGGTGGTTGCTGACGGAGTCACCGGGACCTTGGTGCCGTACGAGAGCAGCGAAGCCGCCGCATTCGAGTCGGGTATCGCCGACGCGGTCAACGCGCTAGTCGCGGACCCAGCCCGCGCCACCGAATACGGCAACGCCGGTAGAGCCCGCTGTATCGAAGAGTTCTCGTGGGCGCACATCGCGGAGATGACCCTGCAGATCTATCAGAAGGTCTGCAGCTAGCGCCGGGGGCTGGTAGGCCCTAGCTGGTGACGTTCTTGAGTTCGTCGCCGAGCGCGGCAGCCTCATCCGGGGTCAGCTCGACCACCAAGCGACCGCCACCTTCCAGTGGCACGCGCATGACGATTCCGCGCCCCTCTTTCGTAGCCTCGAGAGGACCGTCGCCTGTTCGGGGCTTCATGGCCGCCATCGTGTGCTCCCTCCAAATTCCAGCCAAGGGTGTTCGGCATCTCCGACCATTGTTCCCTATCTGAGCTGCCGTTTCACTGGACCATTCTTCCCTATCGGGAGCATCTGGGGACAGCAGACCCTCAACTGGCCCCTCAGTCGGGCGTGGTGTCGGCCCGCGGAACCCAACAGGAACGCACATGATCGTCCACCATGCCGGTGGCCTGCATCAGCGCATATGCCGTGGTAGGACCCACAAAACGGAACCCGCGGCGTTTGAGCTCCTTGGCCATCGCGGTGCTCTCCTCGGTCACCGCGGGCACGTCGGAAAGACGTTGCGGCCGGGCGCGGCGTTTCGGCGCAAACGACCACAGTAGGTTGGACAGATCGGTGTCCAGATCCAGAACGGCACGGGCATTGGAAATCGCCGATTCGATCTTGGCGCGGTTCCGCACGATCTCGGCGTCTGCCATCAGCCGGGCGACATCGGTGTCGGTGTATCGGGCAATCTTCTCCGGCTGGAACCCGTCGAACGCCCGCCGGAATCCCTCCCGTTTACGCAGGATGGTGATCCAGGCCAGACCACTCTGGAAGGCCTCGAGGCAGACCCGCTCGAACAGGGCGTCACGGCCGTACAGCGGCCGTCCCCATTCGTTGTCGTGGTAGTCGGTGTACAGCGTGGACCCGGCCGAATCCACGGCCCAGGAACAGCGGGTGGGCTCCTTAGTCGGCATTTGCTTCGATGTTGACTCGGGCGCCCCGCACCTCGTCGAGCTCGGCACGCAGGTCGTCGATCTGGCGGGCCAGCCGGTCCAGCACCCAGTCAACCTCGCCGGCCTTGTACCCACGGAACACCAGGGAGAACTTGACGGCGTCCACGTCGGCCCCGGTCACCTTGTCGGCGGGCAGGACGGTGGCGGTGGTGCCCTTGGGCAGCGGCGGCAGCTCCTCGCCCCGACCGAACAGCATCGAGCCCAGCACGAACAGCACGGCGGCCACCGCGATGAGAACCAGCAGATACGTCAGTGCGAACGTCACCCCACAGATCTTGCCAGCGGGGTCCGACATCCCGACCTACCGTGGGGCCATGACCACCTGGCGAGAGTTCACCCGGCAGGCCCCGACCGTCGCCGACGTGTTCACTCGCCGCCACGCCGCGACGCGCAACCTGTGCTTCCTGTCCACGCTTCGCCGCAGCGGCGCGCCTCGCATCAGCCCGATGGAGCCCCGCATCTTCGACGGCAGACTCATCGTGGGCGGCATGCCCGACACCACCAAGCTCGCAGACCTGGCGCGCGATCCCCGCTTCGAGTTGCACACCGCGACCACCGACACCCAGCTCACCCAGGGCGATGCCAAAGTGTGGGGCACCGTGCACGACGAGCAGGATCTCGATCTGCATGCCAGGTTCGCCCAGAATCTCTACGCCACCATCGGATTCGATCTACGCGGACGGCGATTCACGCCGTTCTATGTCGCCGATATCGAGGGCGCGTCCTCGGTGCGGCTCGATGACGGCCACATGATCGTCACGGTCTGGTCGCCAACCGGGGGCGAACGCGAAATTCAGAAGACCTGACGCCGAGTGTGAGCGCTAGTGCGTACCTATCGCAGGGTGTTCATCGGCGGGCGGTCCTCCAGCGAAACCGCCGAACTGCGCGGGGTGAATCCGTCGCCGTCGGCGAAGAATTGCGTGATACCCACACCGGAGTCCGGAATCCCACACCGCGACAGCATGGTCGCCATCACCTGCCGGCTCATCACCCCGAGTTCCACCAGCGGCCGGTTGCGGTGACTGCGCACACCCAGGTTCACCTGGGCGATGGACGTCAGCCCCAGCTTGTCGTAGGTGTCGATGAGCAGTCCGATCTCCACGCCGTAGCCGGGCGCGAACGGCACCGAGGACAGCAGCTCACGGGTGCCCGCGTACTCGCCGCCCAGCGGCTGCACCACGCAGCTCAGCTCGGGCCGTAGCGCCGCGAGCATGGGCCGGGCCACCAGCTCGGTCACTCGCCCACCACCGTTGGCATCCTCTGCCCCGCTGACCTTGAGCGGACGCCGATAGAAGCCCTTGACCAGATGGATGCCCTGCCCCAACAGCAGCGGACCCAGCAGGTGGGGCACAAACATCGGGTCGGGATCGATCAAGTCGGAGTCGACGAATGCGATGACGTCACCGGTGGTCGCGGCCACCGACCGCCACAGCACCTCGCCCTTGCCCGGGTTCGGCGGCACTTCCGGCAGCGCCTGTTCGCGGCTGACCACGCGCGCACCCGCGGCCACGGCCCGGATCGCGGTGTCATCGGTGGAGCCCGAGTCCAGCACGATCAGCTCATCCACCAGACCGCCCAGCAGCGGGCTGATGGTGTCGATGACGGCCGCCACGGTCTCCTGCTCATTGAGCGCGGGGAGCACCACCGAGACGGTGCGGCCCTTCTTCGCGGCGATGAGCTGTTCGACGGTCCATTCGGGCCGGTTCCAGCTGTGGGTGTCCAGCCAGCTCTGTTCGATGCCAATTGTCGAGGTCATGCCAACCCCCTCACTGTTCGCGCCGGTGGGCGAGTTCCGACGATGGAGCCCACCATTTCCAGCGTGCGGCGTGTGGGCCCGACTTCGTGCACCCGGAACATCCGGGCACCGGCGGCCGCCGCCAGCGCGGTGGCGGCGAGGGTGCCCTCGAGTCGTTCTGTCAGTCCCACACCAAGAGTCTCCCCGATGAAATCCTTGTTGCTCAACGCCATGAGCACGGGCCATCCGGTATTAACGAGATCGTTTACGTGGCGCAACAAAGCGAGCCCGTGGAACGTGTTTTTGCCGAAGTCATGCGTCGGATCGATCAGGATCGCGTCTTTTGATACGCCCAGAGCCATCGCGCGCTCGGCGGAAGCGGTCACTTCGGCGATGACGGCGCGTACGACGCCGTCGACCTCGGTTCCGTAGTTGACGCGGTAGGGCCGGGTGCGCGGCATGGCGCCTCCGGTATGGGAGCAAACCAATCCGGCACCGTGGGCGGCGGCGACGGCCGGTAGCTCGGGATCGACCCCCGCCCAGGTGTCGTTGATCAGGTCGGCGCCTGCCGCACAGGCCTGCTCCGCGACCTCGGCACGCCAGGTGTCCACGCTGATCAGCAGGTCCGGATACGCGCCACGTACCCATTCGATGAAGGGCACCACCCGCGCGGTCTCGGCTTCGGTGTCGACGGTCTCCCCCGGACCTGCCTTGACGCCTCCGATGTCCACCACATCGGCGCCCTCCTGCACGGCGCGGTGCACGGCGGCCTGGGCGGCTTCGTCGGTAAAGGTGGCTCCACGGTCGTAAAAGGAGTCCGGTGTGCGGTTGACGATCGCCATGATGAGGGCACGATCGGTGCGGACGGGTCGCCCACAAAACGTCTCACGCACGCCCTCATTGTGCAGGCCAAACCCATGGCGCCACGCGCCGAGTGTGAAGCTATTGCGGGATTTGCCCCGTTTTCTCGCAACAGCTTCACACTCGGCGAACGAAATGACTTGCAGGCCTTGGCAGTATGGGCATATGAGCGAGAATCGATTCCTGGTTACCGGGTCCTCGGGCCACCTGGGCGAGGCGCTGGTACGCACGTTGCGGCGAGGCGGAGCCGACGTCGCAGGAATCGATATCGCCGCGGGCCCGGCAACCGACATCGTGGGCTCGATCGCCGACCGTGAACTCGTCGGCGCGGCGATGGCCGGGGTGACCTCGGTGCTACACACCGCGACCCTGCACAAACCACACGTCGGATCGCATACGCGCGCCGACTTCATCGAGACCAACATCGAGGGCACCCTGGCGCTCCTGGAAGCGGCGGTGACCGCCGGGGTCACCAGCTTCGTCTACACCAGCACCACCAGCGCGTTCGGGCACGCGCTCGTCGGTTCGGGCGAGGCGGCTTGGATCACCGAGGACGTGGCCCCGGTACCCAAGAACATCTATGGCGCCACCAAAACCGCCGCCGAGGACATCGCCCATGTGGTGCATCAGGACAGCGGTCTTCCGGTCATCGTGCTGCGCACCTCGCGGTTCTTCCCCGAGCAGGACGACAACGACGCGGTACGTAATCGGTACCGCGACGAGAACGCGAAAGCCAACGAGTACCTGTACCGCCGGGTGGATCTCGCCGATGTGGTCGACGCACATCTGCTGGCTGCCGATCGTGCGCCAGCCATCGGCTGGGCCATGTATGTGGTGTCGGCGACGACGCCCTTCACGCCGGATGACGGCGCACAACTACGCACCGATCCGGGCGCCGTGGTGGCCCGATACTTCCCGGATCAGCCCGGCCTGTACGCCGCGCACGGCTGGTCCATGTTCCCGACGATCGACAGGGTCTACGTCAATACCAGGGCCCGAACAGAACTCGGCTGGCGGCCGCGATACGACTACCGTCATGTCCTCGATTGCCTTGCCGGGGAAGCGGATTTCCGCAGCCCGCTGGCGCGTGAGATAGGTACTAAGGGCTATCACGATGAGCCGACGGGCGTCTACACCACCTAGGCGAGCGCTTGAGTGACCTCCACATACCGGCGCAGAAAGGCCGTCTCATCAAGGCGCTTGCGCCGCATCCAGCTGGTCACCTCGGCATTGCACTTGCTGGAGTTGCAGGACGCGCAGGCCGGGACCACGTTGGATTGCGTGTATCGGCCGCCCCGCGAGATCGGCTGCACGCAATCGCGCTGTAGTGCGGTTTCGGTCGCACCGCAGTAGGCGCAGCCACCCCAGGCCCGTACCAGCCCCAACCACTGCTCATTGGTGAGGTCGTTGTCGGCTCGGCTCACCCGCAGACGACGGCGCCGCGACGCACGCACTCTCCGGCTGACTCCCACCGGGGAACAGTAACTCCTGAGACGCCTAACCTTTGGGACGTTGCCCGGCGGCGAGCTCGGCGGGGTATTCCGGGTAGAACGGCACGTAACCTTCGGCGCGGCCGGCCAGTACATAGAGCGGATCGCTCACCGCATCGCCGTAGGCCTCATCGCGCAGCTCCACCTTGCGGCTCTTGAACGTGACGGTATGTTCCAGGCTGTCCACTATCCGGATGAACAGCGGTAGCGCATAGCCGGGCAGCGTCTTGAAGGCCAACTGCCCCAGCCTTTCCGGATCGAAGTGCGCCGCGCCGTGAAGTTTGATGGCGGCCATCCCCGCGCGGCCATCGCAGCCCGGTACCTCGACGCCGAAGACCGTCGACTCCTCGATCGCGTCATCCTGGTCCAGCGCCGCCTCAACTTCGGTGGTGGCGACATTTTCACTCTTCCACCGAAAGGTGTCGCCCAGTCGATCCCCGAACGCGGCGTGGCGCCAGCCCAGGTCCCGGAGCAGATCACCGGTGTTGAACCAGACGTCGCCCTTCTTGAAGGCGTTACGTACCAACTTCTTTTCTGTCGCCTTCGCATCGGTGTAACCGTCGAAGGGAGCCAGCGAGGTCACCTTGCTCAACAGCAGCCCCTGCTCACCGGTACCGACCTTGGTCAGGAAGCCTTTGGCGTTCCGGGCGGGCTCGCCGGTCTCCACGTCGTATTCGACGAAGGCGATCGGCGATGGACAGATTCCCACCGTGCGATCGATGTTGAGTACGTTGACGAATCCGGTGTTCGCCTCACTGGCCGAATACAATTCGCTGATCTGCTTGATTCCGAATCGCCGGCTGAACTCGCCCCAGAGCTCCGCCCGCAGGCCGTTGCCCACCATCACCCGCACCTTGTGTTGGCGGTCAACGGGTTTCGCGGGCTGGTTCAGCAGATACCGACACAGTTCTCCGATGTAGATGAAGCCCGTCGCCTGGTTCGCGATGAGTTCGTCCCAGAAGCGCGAAGCCGAGAAGGAGCGGCCGATGGCCAGGGTCGCGCCGGTGGTCATGGTGGATCCCACGGCCACGGTGAGCGCGCTGTTGTGGTAGAGCGGCAGGCAGCTGTAGAACACTTCCGAGGGCCGCAATCGCAGTGTCACACTGCCGAATCCGGCCGCGGCGCGCAGATAGCGGTAGTGCGTCATCACACTGGCCTTGGGCAGGCCGGTGGTCCCGGAGGTGCAGATGTAGAGCGCCTTGTCACTCGCGCGCACCGCCGCGGTAGCCGCGGGATTGGTGGCCGGAGCGTGCTGCGCCAACTCGTCGAACTGCTCGACGGTGAACAGCACGTCGACCCGTACACCACAGTCCTGGATCGCGGAGACAAATTCCGAGTCGGCGACGAGGACCTTCGCGTCGAGCAGCCCGATGCTGTGCGCCAGCACATTGTCGCGCTGATTGAAGTTGAGCATGCCGGCCACTGCCCCCAGCTTCGTGGCCGCCAACATCAGCAGCACCACCTCCGGGGAGTTCCGCAGCATGATGCCCACCACGTCACCGCACCGCACACCCTGGGACGCCAGCGTGGCCGCGTACCGGTTGGCGGTGGCGTTGGCCTGCGCGTAGGTGACGTCCTTGCCCTCGCACCGCAAGAAAACCCGATCGGCATGGCGGGCAGCACTCTCGGCGAACACGCTGCCGATCGAGGTGCGCGCCCCGGGTGTCGCCTTGGCCGCGCTGAGCACGCCGCGCACGATGGTCGGCAGATCAGGCAACAGGGCCGGCAGCCGTACCAGCACGTCAGCCAGATTCACCCGCTCGCGAGCTGCTGCCGGAATGTTTTCGCGCACCACCATGTGTCCTCCGAATTCGCCGTACCACGCTGTCCGGGCCTAACGAATCGTTGACGAATGGAGTAGATACGTCAAGTACTACCGACGGGTGGGCTAGCCCTTGGGGCGCTGGCCGCCCGCCAATTCCTCCGGGTACCCGGGATAGAACGGGACGTACCCCTCGGCGCGACCGGCCAGCACGTACAGCGGATCGGACACCGACTCGCCGTACGCCTGCTCACGCAGCTCCACCTTGCGGCTCTTGAAGGTGGTGGTGTGCTCCAGGGTGTCGACGATCCGGATGAACAGCGGCAGCGCATAGGCGGGAAGATGCTGATAAACGGTATCGCTCAACGACTTTGGATCGAGTTCGACGCCGTCATGCAGCTTGATGGCGGCCATGCCGGCACGCCCATCGGTGCCCGGCACCTCGACGCCGAACACGGTGGACTCTTCCACCGCGTCGTTGTTGTCGAGGGCAGCCTCTACCTCGGTGGTGGCGACGTTCTCGCCCTTCCAGCGGAAGGTATCGCCCAGCCGGTCCCCGAACGCCGCGTGACCCCAGCCCAGATTGCGCATCAGATCGCCCGTGTTGAACCAGGTGTCGCCCTTCTTGAAGGCGTCGCGCACCAGCTTCTTCTCCGAGGCGGTCGGGTCGGTGTACCCATCGAACGGGGACATGCTGGTTACCTTGCTCAGCAACAGCCCCGCCTCGCCCGCCCCGACCTTGGTCAGGAAGCCCTTCGCGTCGCGCAGCGGCTCGCCGGTCTCCACGTCGTACTTGACGTAGGCGAGCGGGTACGGGCAGATACCTACGGTGCGATCGATGTTGAGCGCGTTGACGAATGCGGTATTCGACTCGCTGGCCGAGTAGAACTCGCACACCCGCTTGATGCCGAAGCGCTTGGTGAACTCACCCCACAACTCGGCCCGCAAACCGTTGCCGATGATCACGCGCACCTTGTGCTGCCGGTCGGTGGGCTTGGGCGGCTGGTTCAGCAGGTAACGGCACAGCTCGCCGATGTAGATGAATGCCGTTGCGCGGCTGGCGATCACTTCATCCCAGAAACGCGACACCGAGAACGAGCGGCCAATCGCCAGGGTGGCTCCGGCATTGATCGTCGTCGATACCGCGAGGGTCAGCGCGTTGTTGTGGTACAGCGGAAGGCAGCTGTACAGCACGTCGCTGGACCGCAACCGCAAGGCCAGGCTCCCGATGCCATACATGCCGCGCAGCCACCGGTAGTGCGTCATCACGCTGGCCTTCGGCAGCCCGGTGGTGCCGGAGGTGAAGATGTAGAAGGCACGGTCCTTGGCCAGCACGGCCTCGGTGGCGCTGGGGTTGGTGGTGGGCGCCAGCACCGACAACCGGTCGAGTTCGTCGGCGGTCAGCTGTGAGACCACGTTGACGCCCGACTCACCGATGGCGTCCTCGAACTCCGCGTCGGTGACCAACATCTTGGAATCGAGCAGCCCGATGCTGTGGGCGAGCACATCGCCGCGCTGGTTGTAGTTGAGCATGCCCGCGATGGCACCGAGCTTGACCGTCGCCAGCATCAGCAGCACGGTCTGCGGCGAGTTACGCAGCATGATGCCGACCACGTCGCCGCGGCCGACACCGTGCGAGGCCAGGGTGGCCGCGTATCGGTTGGCGGTGGCGTTGGCCTGCGCGTAGGTGATGTCGTTGCCCTCGAACCGCAGGAACACGTTGTCGGCGTACTTGGCGGCGCGCTCGGCGAACAGCGCGCCGATCGAGAGGCGCCCATTGGGGTTCGCCTTGATGCCGCCCAACACACCACCCGCCATGATCGGCAGATCGAGCGCCAGCGACGGGAGCTGTGCCAGCACTTCGGTCAGCCGCACCCGGTTACGGGCCGTGGACGGAATGGTGCTGCTTGCGGACATCTGATTCTCCCTGTTGTCGGTCGTCCCGCGCGCGGGTCATCCGTGTTTATTACCGCTCAGTAGGCATTGGCTCACCGCATTGTTGACGAACCGTAGGGCCCCGTCAATCCGTTGGTTTACACGCGTCGAGTGCGGCGGCGATATCGGTGTGCACCAGCAGCCGGTCCCGGGCCGGGGCCGCGACGTAGCCCTTGTCCTGAAGTTCGTCGAGCCAGCGCAACAGGCCGGTGTAGTGGCCGTCAGGGTCCAGCAGCACCACCGGCTTCTCGTGCAATCCCAGGTAGCCGGCGGTCCAGGTCTCGAAAACCTCTTCCAGAGTGCCGATCCCACCGGGCAGCGTGATGAAGGCGTCGGCCCGATCCTCCATGATCTGCTTCCGCTCCCGCATGGTGGTGGTAACGATCAGTTCGTCCGCATCGGTGTCGGCGACCTCTCGGTGCACGAGCGTCTTCGGAATGACGCCGATGGTGCGTCCACCGGCCGCCCGCGCCGCTTGGGCGATCGCTCCCATCGCCGACACATTGCCGCCACCGGACACCAGGGTCCAGCCGCGCTCGGCGATGGCAGTGCCCAGACGACTCGCCAATGTCAAGAGCTCAGGGTGGCGTGGCCCGGACGCGCAGTACACACAGACGGAGAGGCTCATCGGTGGCTTCCGTTTCCGTTAGCGGCCGACGCGAGAATGATCTCGACGGCCTCGTCGACACTGTCGGTCACCGAAAGCAGCGCAAGATCCTGCTCACCGACCTTGCCCGCGGGCAGCAGCGTGCCGCGGATCCAGTCGAGCAGGCCCGACCAGTACTCGGTGCCCAGCAGGATGATCGGAAACCGCGTCACCTTACGGGTCTGCACCAGGGTGAGCGCCTCGAAAAGTTCGTCGAGAGTCCCGAATCCGCCGGGCAGACATACGAAGGCCTGGGCGTATTTGACGAACATCGTCTTGCGGACAAAGAAGTAGCGGAAGTTGATACCGAGGTCCACCCATTCGTTGAGGCCCTGCTCGAACGGCAGCTCGATGCCCAGCCCCACCGAGTAACCACCCGATTCACTGGCGCCGCGGTTGGCGGCCTCCATGGCGCCCGGTCCGCCGCCGGTGATGACGGCGTACCCGGCGTTCACCAGGGCGGTGCCCAGGTCACGCCCCAGCCGGTACTCGAATGAATCCGGGGTGGTCCGGGCCGAGCCGAAAACGGTGACCGCCTTGGGGGTTTGCGCCAGCGCGTCGAATCCCTCGACGAACTCACTCTGGATGCGCAGCACCCGCCATTGATCCGTGTGTGTCCACGCGCCGGATTCGTGACTGTCCAGCAGGCGTTGATCGGCGGTGGTCAGCTCGCAACGGTCGCGGCGCAGCCGGACGGGTCCGTGCAGTTGGGTTAGCGGTTGATCGGGCACCTAGCCAGCCTAGGGGCCGCCGGCAATTCAGTTTCCGCGGGACAGCTCCCCCAGCAGCGCCAGTGTGCGGGCCTCGTCCTGGGCCCCGCCCAACTCGGTGTGGCTGGCGAAGACTTCGGTGGCCCCGGCGTCGAAATAGCGCTGCAGCTCCGTGGCCACATGCTGCTCATCGCCGATGATCGCCAGCTCTCCGGTGTGCTGAACACCTTCGGCGTCAAGCACTTTCCGATACGACGGGATGTTCTCGTAAAAGGCCATGTCTTCAATGGCCAGCGCCCGCACCCGTTCGGGCTCGGAAGTGACGACGACAGCCACGCCGGCGATGACCCGTGGGCGCGGCCGGCCGGCGTGTTCGGCGGCGGTGTTGATGACGGGGACGATCTGTTGGCTGAGCGCGCGCGGTCCGGCATGCAGCGGAATCGTGCCGTCGGCCAGCTCGCCAGTGGCGCGCAGCGCCTGCGGCGCCATCGCCGCCACCAACACGGGAATGTTCTCGCCGCCAGGCTGGGCGGTGGTGAATTCAGGTGCGACGGTGAGAGTCTCACCATGGAACTGCGCGGTTCCGGTGTCCAGCAGTTGCCGCAGGGTGGTGAGGTACTCACGTAGACGGCGTATCGGTTTGTCTACGTGCAGGCCGTAACTGGGACCTTCGATCACCGGGGCGCCGAGCCCCAAGCCCAACTGGAAGCGCCCGTGGGTGGCGGCCTGCGCGGTCTGCGCGGCCGCCGACACCTCGATGGGATGGCGCGGGTTGATGGGAATGACCGAAACCCCCACAGTGACATCGGGAACTGCTTGCCCTACGACGGCAGCCATGGTGATCGAGTCATAGTGGTACATCTGCCCCAGCCATAGCGTGCTTACCCCGGCGTCTGCCACCCGGCGTGCGTGCGCGATGAACGAGTCGACCAGGTTGGTGTCACTCTGAACGCTGAGGGGTCGGCCGATGGCCACTCCGAGTTTCACCTCTCGGCCAACCCCCCACATTCGGTGCGCTATTCCCGCCCGGGTTGCGGCAGCAGGAAGGCCAGCACAATCGCCAGAATCGGTATGCCGCACAGCGTGGTCAACACCGCCGCGGGGCCATGGTGATCGGCCAGCACGCCCAGCAGCGGAACGAAGAATCCGCCGACGCTCACGGCCAGCCCCAGTGTCACCCCGGCGGCCGTGCCGGGACGTGTCGGCAGATAGTCCTGTCCGAGTTTGACCAGTACCGCGAAGGGGATGTTCACGGCGATGCCGACCACGGCGGCCAGCGCCAGCGCGACCCAGGGCTGCGGGCATATGCGCAGCGCCACGAAGGCGGGGATCGCCACGATGCTGCCGACCCGGATGGTGGCGATCATCCCGATCCGGTCGCTGATCCGGCCGCCGAGCAGGGTGCCGATCACACCGCCGCCCAGGAACATCGCCAGCCCGGCACCACCGATGGCGGCGGAAACACCGAGGTGATTGATCAGGTACAGCGCGATGAAAGTGTTCATGCCGAAGTAGACCGCCGAACGCACCACCTCGACGGCCACCAGCACCGAGAAGGCGCCCCAACGATCCCTGCCGGCCAGCTGTCGCTGCACGGAGGTAGCCGATCCCAGCCGCAGCTGATAGCGCCACAACACGAATCCCATGATGACGGCGGGCGGGATGAACCAGGCCGTGGCACCCAGACCTGAGGACACCAGCGCGGGAGTCACCAGTGCGGGCGCCAGGAAGAAGCCGACGCTGCCTCCGGCGGCGAACAGACTCATCGCGGTGGCGCTGTCTCCCGCGTCGCGCCGGGCATCGCGTCCGGCGGCAGGATGAAAAGCCGCCACCCCCAGTCCTGAGATGAGCAGCATGGCCCAGACCAGCCAGTAGCCCGGCACCAGTCCGGCAAGGCCGGCACCGACTCCGGCGGCTGCCAGGCCCACGGGCGCCATCCACAGCAGCCGCCACCGATCCGCGATGAGACCGAGCAGTGGTTGGGGCAGTGCACTTCCCAGCGTCGCCGCGAGCGCCAGGCCCGATGCTGCCGCGTAGCTGTAGTGGCGCTCCAGCACGAAGAAGGGAATTGCCGCGGGCACCAGGCCTTGATAGAAGTCGTCGACGGCATGCGCAACTGCCCAGTACCGCATGCGATTCCACGCCGATACCGGTGCGGGCGCGATCCGTGGGGTATGCCGCGCTGTCAGCTGTTCATCGTTCGCCAAATCGGTCACGAAGGACGAGATTATGGATGCGCCGGCGCGCAAGCCTCCGATAAAATGCCATCTTGTGTTGATTAACCGCCATCTCACCGGGGCGATGTCGGTGGCCGGGGGCCATCGCATCAATCGCCATTGGCACGAGGAACACCAAATCGTGTACCCGGCCAGCGGCGTTCTGGCGGTGACCACCGATGACGGCACCTGGATCGCACCACCGAACCGCGCGTTGTGGATCCCCTCCGGCGCCGGTCATGAACATCGCTTTTACGGCCCCACCCAGTTCCACTCGGTGGCATTCGATCCGGCGGCCTACTCCGTGGAGCTGGCGAACCCCACCGTCATCGCGGTCTCGCCCTTGCTACGTGAGCTCATCATCACCTGCTCCGATCCCGGCGAGCTACCCGAAGACGAGGTCGCGCGGCTACGTGTGGTCCTCATCGATCAACTCCGGCACAGCCCGGAGCAGGCACTCAAACTGCCCACCCCACACGACGAACGCTTGGCCGAGGCGTGCGCCCTGGTGGAAGAAGACCTCACCCAGGTATGGACGGTGGCCGACCTGGGGCGGCGCGTGGGTGCCAGCGAGCGCACCCTGACCAGGCTGTTCCGCACCGATATGGGCATGACCTACCCGCAGTGGCGTACCCAGATCCGCCTTCATCACGCGTTGCGGCTGCTCGCCGAGGATCGTCCGGTGACCTACGTGGCGCATCAATGCGGCTGGGCCACGCCGAGCGCCTTCATCGACGTGTACCGGCGCACTCTCGGTCAGACGCCGGGAACGTACGCCGCACCCGTCACACGCTGAGATAGCGGCGAAGCACCTCGGTGACATCGGTGATCTGCCGGACCGGAACGTGTTCGCCACGCGTGTGCGCCAAGTTGGGATCGCCCGGCCCGTAGTTGACCGCGGCGATGCCGCGAGCCGCGAATCGGGACACGTCGGTCCAGCCGTACTTCGCGCGCACCACTCCCCCTGCCGCACCGATCAATTCAGCGGCGGCCGGACGATCCAGGCCCGGCAACGCGCCGGCGGCCGAGTCGGTGAGTTCGATCTCGGCGTCCAGCCCGTCGAAAACCTCACGCACATGCGCGAGCGCCTGTTCCGGACTGCGGTCAGGGGCGAACCGGAAGTTGACGGTGACGGCCGCCGCGTCGGGGATGACGTTTCCGGCGACACCGCCGTCGATCCGTACCGCTGACAGGCCTTCCCGGTACTCGCAGCCGTCGATGTCGACGATGCGCGCCCGGTACGCGGCAAGTCGGTCCAGCACGGTACCCAGCTTATGAATGGCGTTGTCCCCCAGCCAGGATCGCGCCGAGTGCGCACGGGTACCCGCAGCCCGGATGACCACGCGCAAGGTGCCCTGACAGCCTGCTTCGATGAGCCCGGCGGTGGGCTCGCCCAGGATGGCGAGGTCCGCGTCGAGCCATTCGGGTAGTTCACGTTCGATACGGCCCAGACCGTTGGCCGAGGACTCGATCTCCTCGCAGTCGTAGAACACCAGGGTTAGATCGACGCGGGGTGTCACGGTGGCAGCCAAGTGCAAGAAGACGGCGTCCCCGGACTTCATGTCGACGGTGCCGCAGCCAAACAGAATGTCGCCGCCCTCCCCACGTTCCCAGCGACTGGGCACGTTGTCGGCGGCGGGCACAGTGTCCAGGTGCCCGGCCAGCATCACCCGGGTGCCGAGGCCCTTGTTGGTGCGGGCCAGCACCGCGTTGCCGTTGCGGATCACCTCAAAGCCACTGGTCTGGTCCCGCAGCGCAACCTCGACCGCATCGGCGATTTCGGCCTCGTGACGGGACTCACTGGGGATGTCTACCAGGGCAGCCGTCAGGGCGATGGGGTCACCAGCGAGTTCAAGCGCCACTGATTCAGGCTAGCGTGTACACCGTGAGCGGAGCAGTAGCACTTGGCCTGGCGACCATCGCGGCGGACGGATCGGTTCTGGATACCTGGTTCCCGGCCCCCGAATTGACCGATACCCCGGGCACCCCGGGTACCGAGCGAATCTTCGAGCCGGAAGCATCCGCCGAGCTGGCCGGGCTGGCCGGCTCGGATCCCGCTCGTGGTGTCGAGAAGGTGTTGGTACGCACCACGATTGGCTCGCTGGAAGACAAGCCCGTCGACGCCTATGACGCCTACCTGCGCTTGCATCTGCTCTCGCACCGGCTGATCCAGCCACACGGCGCCAGCGTCGACGGACTGTTCGGCGTGCTCACCAACGTGGTGTGGACGAACTTCGGCCCCTGCGCGGTCGAGGGATTTGAGACGGTCCGCGCCAGGCTCCGCGCCCGCGGTGTGGTCACCGTGTTCGGTATCGACAAATTCCCCCGCATGGTCGATTACGTGGTGCCCTCGGGCGTGCGTATCGCCGACGCCGACCGGGTACGCCTCGGCGCGCACCTCGCGCCCGGCACGACGGTCATGCACGAGGGATTCGTGAACTTCAATGCCGGCACGCTGGGCGCGTCGATGGTGGAGGGCCGAATCTCCGCGGGCGTCGTGGTGGGCGACGGCTCCGACATCGGCGGCGGCGCGTCGATCATGGGCACGCTGTCCGGCGGCGGCAGCCAGGTGATCTCGGTCGGTCAGCGCTCGCTACTGGGCGCCAACTCCGGCCTGGGCATCAGCCTCGGCGATGACTGCATCATCGAGGCCGGCCTATATGTCACCGCGGGCACCAAGGTCGCTACGCCCGACGGCAAGACCATCAAGGCACTCGAGCTCTCCGGCGCCAACAACCTGCTATTCCGGCGCAATTCGCAGACCGGGGCGGTTGAGGTGGTGTCGCGCGACGGCGGTGCGTTCGAGCTGAACGCAGCGCTCCACGCCAACTAGTTCCGCCATGTCCCCATCGCCGGCACAGACCGACGCACCTTCGCAGCGGTCGCGACTGGCGCGGGGTGTGGTGCTCGCGCTGCAGGTGTTGGGCGCCTTCATCATCGCGGTTCTCATGGTGATCGGTACCGCGACGGCACTGATCGCATATCAGGGCAAGCGGGCCCCGGCCGGCAATCATGAATATGTAGCCCTGGGAAGTTCGTTCGGCGCCGGGCCGGGGGTACCCAACCGAGATCCGACGAGCCCCATTCTCTGCATCCGATCCGGCAACAACTACCCCCACCAGCTGGCCAGGCTGCGGCACCTGGGCCTCACCGACGTCACCTGTTCGGGGGCCACCACCCAGCATGTTCTGCACGGTGGGCAACACTTTCAGCCGCCCCAGCTCGACGCGGTTCGTGATAGCACCAAGCTCGTCACCATCACCGCGGGCGGAAACGATATCTACTACCTGCCCAACCTCGTCGCATGGTCATGCGCGAAAGATCCCAGCGCCTTGCCATTCTCGTGGCGGCTGAGCGTGTGCGGCATCCGGTCCGATGACGACGTCGACAGCGCCGCGACACGCGTGGGCGCTAGCCTGCAGGAGATCGGCCGTGAGGCGCACCGGCGTGGGCCGAACGCCATCGTCGTCTACGTCGACTATGTGACGGTGCTACCGGACACCGGATACTGCCCGGACAAGCTGCCGATCACCAACGCTCAATTCGACCGCGCCAGGTCGCTGGCGAAAACCCTTGCGGCCACAACGAAAGAAGCCGCGCGCAGCACCGGTTCGCTACTGGTATCCGCCGCCGACCTGACCCGTGGGCACGATATCTGTTCGGCCGATCCCTGGGTGTATGGCTACACGTTCCCCGCGACGCCATTGAACTACGGGCCGATGGCTTTCCACCCGACCATGCGCGCGATGACGGTGATCGCGGGCGCAATCAACAAGGCCCTCACCAAGAGGTAGACCGGGCCTTACCGCCAGGCGTACAGATCGCGCAGTAGTGCGATCTCCGCGCCGTGATGCAGTAACTCACGATTGATGTGCAATGCCAGTGTCAGGAAAGGCTTCTCGGCCCAAGGCCCCTCGGCGGGTCCGACCGGCGAGGCGAGCGCCGCATCGTCCTTGCTCGCCACACCGTCACGCCATGCCGCATACATGACGTCAAGACGCCGCAGGGCCTCACCCGCGGTGACCGGGTAGTCGTAGGTCAGGTAATCGACAGGTGGCCCACCGAAATGGCTGGCAAGGCGCGCCCCCAGTACTCCCACGATGATGTGGCCCAGCCGCCACGCAATGGTGGTCACCGGCGCGGGTTCAGGTGGCGGAGCAGCGAACTCGATCACGTAGTCACCCGATCCGCCCTGCAGCGGCGCGACCGCGGTGCCGCGTGGGCGCAGACTCCAGCAGCCACGCACCGGCTCCCAGAAATACTCTTCGTCGGTCAACCCTTCAAACCGGGGACGCAGCTGAGAGGTCCAGTGCCAGTTGATCTGATCGACGACCTCCTCGGCCACGTTCACGTGATCAGCTCCTTCTTGAGAACCTTGCCCATGGCATTGCGGGGCAAGGAGTCCACCCGTCGCACTTCGCGGGGACGCTTGTGCACCGAGAGCTGCTGTGCCACAAAATTGATGACGTCATCCTCAGCCACCTCACCCACAACGTAGGCGACGATTCGCTGCCCCAGGTCGTCATCGGGAACTCCCACCACCGCGACTTCCACGATTCCGGGATGCCCCAACAGCACGGTTTCGATTTCACCGGCGCCGATGCGGTAACCGCCGGACTTGATGAGGTCGACCGATTCGCGCCCGACGATGCGGTGCATTCCCCCCGCGTCGACGACGGCGACGTCACCGGTGCGGTACCACCCGTCTTCGGTAAGTACCTCGGCGGTCTTCTCGGGCAGGTTGTGATAGCCGCTGAACAATGTCGATCCCTGAATCTGCAGCTGGCCAACGGTTTCCCCATCATGGGCGGCCGCAGAGCCATCCTCTCCCAGCAGACGGGTCCGTACCCCCGTGAGCGGGTGGCCAACCCAGCCGGCCCGGCGCTCCCCCTCGGCGCGGGTGGACAGGGTGATGACCGTTTCGGTGGCGCCGTAGCGCTCGATGGGCGCATGGCCGGTCAGGCGGCGTAGCTCATCGAAAACCGGCACCGGCAGTGGCGCGCTCCCCGACACCAGCAGCCGTGCGGCGGACAGTGCGCGCGCACAGGATTCGTCGGCGGCGACCCGCGACCACACCGTCGGCACGCCGAAGTACAAGCTGCCCTTAGCCGCCACATAGGCCTCCGGGGTGGGCTTGACGGTGTGCACAAATCGATTTCCCACCCGCAGTGAACCGAGCAGCCCGAGCACCAGACCGTGTACGTGAAACAGCGGAAGTCCGTGCACCAGAACGTCATCAGGTGTCCACGCCCATGCTTCCGCCAGTCCGTCAAGGCTGGCGGCCAGCGCGCGCCTGCTCAGCTGCACCCCTTTGGGGGCGCCGGTGGTGCCCGAGGTGTACACGATCAGCGCCGTCGACTCGGGGCGCGGCTCAGCGTACTTGTGCCACGACCGTGCGTGCCGGCGTACCGGCACATGGGGCAATCCCTCTGCCTCATCCGGTGATTCACCCAACCAGGCGACCGCGCCGCTGTCGGTCAGAATGTGGCGCCGCTCGGCCACGCCCACATCTGCCGGTACCGGCACAATCGGCACGCCCGCGATGAGTCCGGCGACCACCGCCAGGACTGTGTCAATGCTGGGGCGGGCAAGCACCGCTATCGGACCGGAAGCCCCGCCGATACGCTCGGCGGCTGCCGTCGCCGCACCCACCAGGTCACCGCGCCCCCAACTGTCCTCACCGACGCGGATCGCGTCCGCGAGATCTGGCGACTTGGGGTGAAGCGAGGTAAGCAGCATGAAGCCAGCCTAGAGCTAGCCCCCGGACACCAGTGCGCGAAGGAAGAACGTCATGTTGGCGGGGCGTTCGGCGATACGTCGCACGAAGTATCCGTACCACTGTTCCCCGAACGGGACGTAGACCCGCATATGGTGACCGGCACCGCTGAGCCGGCGCTGTTCAGCTTCCCGAATGCCGTAGAGCATCTGATACTCGTAATCGCCGGGTCCCCTGCCCGTCGCGCGTGCCATCAGGCCGGCCGCCTCGATGATGGCCGGATCGTGTGAGGCCACCATGGGATATCCGTCACCCTCCATCAACACGCGCAGGCAACGCAAGTAGGAGACGTCGACATCCTCCGGATCGCGATGCGCGACGGAGGCGGGCTCGTCGTAGGCCCCCTTGCACAACCGGATGCGTGAGTCCTTGCCTGATAGGTCAGCGCAATCGGCGTAGGTGCGCTTGAGATATGCCTGCAGTACGGTGCCCAGCCAGGGGAAGTCGGCGCGCAGGGCGCGCACAATGCTCAGTGTTGAATCCGTGGTGGTGTGGTCCTCGGCGTCGACGGTGACCCACACTCCCGCCTGATCGGCCTTGGCACACAACAGTTGTGCGTTCTCCAGGGCGATACGCTCCCCGTCACGCGGCAGTGCCTGCCCCAGCGCGGACAGCTTGAGCGAGATTTCCAGTGGTCGCACACCGGTGTGCACGGCGTCGCTGCGCTGCGCCAACGCATCCAGCAGCGCGAGGTACGCCGACACCGTGCGGGTGGCTTGCTCGCTGTCGGTGGTGTCTTCGCCGAGGTAATCGATGGAAATGAACCGGCCCGAATCGAGCAGCCCGGTACTGGCACCGAGCACGTCGTCCTGAGATTCGCCGGGCACGAAGCGCCGCACCACCTGCCGGGTCAACGGCATGCGTTCGGCGGCGTGCCGCAGCCGTGCTGACCTACTGGCCGCCAGGATGGCGGGTCTGGCTGTTTTCCCGAACCATTCAGCCATCCTCACCCTCCATGTGTGGGTATCGGTGTTCCGTTGGGGCGTCGAATGTTTCCTTGATGGACCGCGGCAACAGCCAACGATTCAGGTTCAGGGGCGATCCGGCCTTGTCATCGGTACCGGATGCGCGGCCACCACCGAAGGGCTGCTGACCCACGACGGCACCGGTGGGCTTGTCGTTGATGTAGAAGTTCCCGGCCGCATAGCGAAGCCGATCGCTGGCCGCTTGTATCGCCGCACGATCGTCGGCGACCACGGCGCCCGTCAGTCCGTACGGCGAGCCGGTATCGACGACATCGAGGATGCGAGCGTAGTCGTCGTCCGGATAGACATGCACGGCCAGAATAGGGCCGAAGTATTCGGTGGAGAACGCCTCATCCGTCGGGTCGTCCGAGAGCAGCACCGTGGGACGGATGAAATAGCCTTGGCTGTCGTCATACTCACCGCCTGCCGCGATGGTGACCCCAGCGCTCTTGGCGCGATCGATGGCGGCGGCGTTGCGTGTGAACGACTTCTCGTCGATGACGGCGCCGCCGAAGTTGGCGAGGTCGGTGACGTCGCCGTAGCTCAGTCCCGACGTGGCATCCAGGAATTCATCGCCCATCTGATCCCACACCGACCGCGCCACGAACGCACGGGAAGCCGCGGAGCATTTCTGCCCCTGGTAGTCGAAGGCGCCGCGAATAAGGGCCGTGCGCAATATGTCTGGACGTGCCGACGTATGCGCGACAACGAAATCCTTGCCGCCGGTCTCACCGACGAGCCGCGGGTAGGTGTTGTACCTATCGATGTTGGTACCCACCTCCCGCCACAGGTGTTGGAACGTGCGGGTGGAGCCGGTGAAGTGGATACCCGCCAGCCGCGGATCGGCCAGTGCCACATCGGAGACCGCGATCCCGTCGCCGTTGACCAGGTTGATAACACCCGGCGGCAGTCCAGCCGCTTCCAGAAGTTCCAGGGTGAAATGGGCCGCGAAGGCCTGCGTGACGGACGGCTTCCACACCACGGTGTTCCCCAAAAGAGCTGGGGCCGTGGGAAGGTTCCCGGCGATAGCCGTGAAGTTGAACGGGGTGATGGCGTAGACGAACCCCTCTAGTGGGCGGTACTCCATCCTGTTCCACGCGCCACCGCCACTGTTGGGCTGCTCGGCAAGGATCTGTCGCGCGAATTGCACGTTGAACCGCCAGAAGTCGGCCAGCTCACAGGCCGAATCGATCTCGGCCTGGTATGCGGTCTTCGACTGCCCGAGCATGGTGGCCGCGTTGAGCGTGGCGCGCCACGGCCCGGACAACAGGTCAGCGGCACGCAGGAAGACTGCCGCTCTGTCATCGAACGGCAGTGCCGCCCAATCATTCTTGGCGGTGATGGCCGCCTCCACCGCATCACTGGCCTCACGATGACCGGCATTGGTGACGGTGCCCAGCACTGAGCGGTGGTTATGCGGCTGCACCACGTTGACGCGTTCGCCATCGCTCATCCTGCGCACCCCGCCGATCACGTGCGGCAGGTCAATGGGTGACGCGGACAATTCACCCAATGCCGACGTCAATCGGTCGCGTTCAGGACTGTGCGGAGCGTAGGCGAGCACCGGCTCGTTGGCGGGAGCCGGCACAGTGGTGATGGCATCCATGTACCAAGCATCGTCCTGCGCACCCATGGGTGTCGAGAGTTGGCGCAGATTGCGCGGGAAACACGCAAGGAAACCTCAGGTAACGGCAAAATCCGGCGGGACGTTACGTGTGGTAGGCCGGGTATGCGTCGCTAGGGATCGACGGGCACCGTGGCCGTCAGTCCTGCCGGAACGGATGCGGGGCTGGTCAAATCGAAGACCGCGACACCATGGAAGCCGCGCGGGGTGAAGTTTCGTTCCACCCATTCGGTGATCGCGGTGGACACCTGCGGCTGATCGTCACCTTCGGGTGGGGCGGATAGACGCTCCACCACGAAGAAATGAATTTGGTGCCGCGCGACATAGTCCTGGAATTGGGCGAGCGCTGGGAACGGATCACGGCCGGTGAACCCACCGACGGGCATCACGGGCAGGCCGGATGTCAGTTGATACGGTGCGGCGGTATTGGAGCGGACCGCCGCAGCCATCCAGGTATAGCGGCCGGCGTCGTGCTCGAGATATGCCGTGAGAGCCGGATCGGGCTTTTTCTCCTCTGTCCGGTCGTCATCTTTGGGTGCGTCCTTCAAGATCGCGGCCAGCGCCGGCGTCGCCGGTGATTCCTTGTGCTCGCCAGCCTCTTCGGCGGCCTGCTTCATCGCCCGGAAGAAGTCAGCGTGCGCCGCCGTCGGCCCCGCCAGGGGTAATCCACCGTGGGTACCGTGGCCGGTGGTGTCGACGCAGAATGCGAACGGGCCGGCCAAGACGGCGACAGCCGTGGTCACCACACCGGCTTCACGGTAACGGCCACTCACCCAGATCGCCGCCGCCACGGCGGCCGCCGCGGCAATCAGCCAGCGCAACCACGGCACGAATTCGGGCTCGCGAGCCAGCACAACCACCGCCCACACTCCGGTCCCAACCACCAGCACGGCATAAAGCCATCGGGCCCAGCGTGTCTCACGATGGCGCCACACCACGGCAGCGCCCAGACCCACCTGAGCGGCAATGGCGGGAGCAAGCGCCACCGTGTAGTACGGGCTGAACATCCCGCCCTTGCCGGTCATGAAATCGAAGAGCAGCCACACGACCACCAGCCAGCCACCGAAGGCGATGGCACACGCACGTTCCACATCGGTGCGCGATACCGTGCGCAGCAGCACCGCCATCACGATGGTGAAAACCAGCGCCGCGCCCAGCAACCAGCTGATCTGACCGCCGATGATGACGCTGAACATGCGCCCGAATCCCTGATGCGAGGCCAGCGGGTTGTCCTTCGCCAGCGACGCCATGGGGCTGTGCCCCGCGTGCTTGCCGGTGATTCGGTCCAGGCCGTTGTAGCCGAATGTCAACTGCAAAAAAGAGTTCGAGGGAGATCCGCCGATCCACGGCCGCGACGAAACCGGCCATAGCTCGGCCAGTGCCACCCACCAGCCGCCCCCGAGAATCGCGGCCAGGGCAGCGATGCCGAGCTGTCGCATGCGGACCATCACAGCGGGCGGGCCGCACAACAGGTACGTCGCCCCGAGCGCGGGCACCGCGATCAACGCCTCGAGTTGTTTGGTGAGAAAACCGAGGCCCACAAACAGGCCCGAGAGCACCAACCAACGGATTCGCCCGTCCCGCACGGCCTCCAGCACCGCCCATACCGAAGCGATCATGAGCAGCAGCATCATGGGTTCGGGATTGTTGAATCGGCACATCGACGCGTAGATGGGCGTGAGCGCGAGTGCGAGGCCCGCGATCAGCGCCGCCATTGGCCCGGAGTTGCGGCGGACGGTCCACCACAGCAGGGCCACCGCCGCCACTCCGATGAGGGCTTGGGGTACCAGCATCGACCAGGAATTGAATCCGAATACCCGGACGCTCAGTTCCATCGGCCACAAAAACAGCGGCGGTTTGTCGACCGTGATGGAGTTGGCCGCGTCCGATGAACCGAAGATGAACGCCTTCCACGACACCGCCCCCGCCTGCACGGCCGCGGCGTAGAACTGGTTGGCCCAGCCATTCGCCGACAGATTCCACAGATAGAGCGCCGCCGTTCCAACCAGCAAGGCACAGACAGCGATTCGCTCACGAGAAATGGTGTCGGGGGCAGCTTCGGGCTCGGCGGTCGTCAGCACGTCCCGAAGGTACTAAGCGATGCTGTGGATCAGCTGGCAGTCAGGCGGTCCGCTGCGGCGTCGATGCGTTCATCGGTCGCAGTGAGCGCCACACGCACGTGTTCCTTGCCGCGGGGGCCGTAGAACCGCCCGGGCGCGACCAGAATCCCGCGCTGTGCCAGATACGCCAACGCGTCATCGCAGGAATCACCCCTGGTGGCCCACAGATACAGGCCGGCCTCGGAATGATCGATCCGGAAACCGTTGTCAGTTAAAGCCTTCGAGAGCCGGTCGCGGCGGCTCTCATAGCGGGCACGCTGCTCACGCTGGTGTTCGTCCTCGCTCAGCGCCGCGATCATCGCCGCCTGCACCGGCCCGGGCACCATCATCCCGGCATGCCTGCGCACCGCGAGTAGCTCGCCGACGACCGAAGCGTCGCCCAGCGCAAATCCGGCCCGATACCCGGCCAGCGAAGAGGTTTTGGACAGCGAGTGCACCGCCAACAACCCGGCGGTGTCGCCGTCGCAGACTCGTGGATCGAGAATCGATACCGGCTCCGCGTCCCACCCGAGACCCAGGTAGCACTCGTCGGAAACCACGAGCGCGCCACGTTCACGCGCCCATTCGACCACCTTGCGCAGATGATCCACCGGCAGCACCGCTCCGGTTGGATTGCTAGGCGAGTTGAGATAGATCAGCGTCGGGCTCTGTGGTCCCAGCTGTGTCAGCGAGTCCGCCCGGGCCGTCGGCACCCGTGCCAGCCGTGCCCCCACTTCGTAGGTGGGATAGGCCAATTCGGGAATCACGATCAGATCGTCGGCGCCCAATCCCAACAGGGTCGGCAGCCACGCGATGAGTTCCTTGGTACCGATGACCGGCAACACTGCGTTGTCCGCCAGCGGCACAACGCCGTATCTACGGGTCACCGCCTCGCGAATGGCCTGCCGCAGCGCCGGGGTACCCGCGGTAGCCGGATACCCGGGCAGGTCACTGGCCGCCGCCAGGGCATCACGTATGACGGGGGCAACGCTATCGACGGGGGTGCCGACCGAGAGGTCGACGATGCCTTCGGGGTGCGCCGCGGCCGTCGCCTTGGCGTCGGCGATGGTGTCCCAAGGAAATTCGGGAAGCGACGCCGACACTCTGGAACGCGCTAGCGAGCTCAGTGTCCCTCACCCATGGGCGGAAGTTCCTTGACCGACGGCGGGTCATAGTCGGTCTTGCCCACCTTCGCGGCGCCGCCGGGCGAGCCCAGATCGACGAAGAAGTCGGCGTTCGACTGGATGTACCCGGTCCACTGGTCCGGCACGTCGTCCTCGTAGAAGATGGCCTCGACCGGGCACACCGGTTCGCAAGCACCGCAGTCCACGCACTCGTCGGGATGGATATAGAGCATCCGCCCGCCCTCGTAGATGCAGTCGACGGGGCACTCTTCGATACATGCCTTGTCCATAACGTCGACGCACGGTTCCGCGATCGTGTAGGTCACGAAGGTTTCCTCATTTCCTGCGCTGATGTCCAGTACATGCGTTGCGGCCAGTATCCCGGTCCCCAGATGCGCCTCGCGACACAGGCTGTCCTAACTCGCCTGGCAATCTAGCCGTATCTACCGGTTACAGGTACTTAGCTTAACGTTTAACTTGGTCCGGCGTCCAGCAGGCGCGCTCAGCCCCTGGGTGCGAGTTGCGCGACGAGCGGTACGTCGCGGTCGATCTTGCCCATCCGGCGCGCCCCCGACGTCAGATCCAGCTCGACGAAAAAGTCGGCATTCGCACGCACATAACCGCCCCACTCATCGGGCACGTCGTCCTCGTAATAGATCGCCTCAACGGGACAAACCGGTTCGCACGCATTGCAATCCGTGCACTCGTCCGGATGGATGTACATCGTCCGGGCGCCCTCATAGATGCAGTCGACAGGACACTCCTCGACGCAGGCCTTGTCCATAACGTCGACACACGGCTCGGCGATCACAAAGGTCACGGGAATCCTCCTCGGCAGATGCAGTCAACTATATGTTTCTAACAGTTACGGTTACCGTTGGCAACACTTAACTGGGGACAATATGCAGATAGTTGCACTGCAACAAGTTGCATAGGGTGCGGGTTCCGTGTCAGCATGCTGCCGTGGCACTGACACACGCCATCCTGTTGTCCCTGGCCGAGCAGAGCGGGTCGGGTTATGAACTCACGCGCCGGTTCGATCGCTCGATCGGGTACTTCTACAGCGCGACTCATCAGCAGATGTACCGCACGCTGCGCCGCATGGAAGACGACAGCTGGCTGCACTGCCAAGTCATCGACCAGGAGGGACGGCCGGCCAAGAAGGTCTACACCGTCGCCGAGCTCGGCTATCGCGAACTTTCTCGCTGGATCGCCAGCTCCGAAGGCACCGAGATGCGCGATCTGGCCCTCAAAGTCCGGGCCGCCACCTATGCGGACGTCGACGTGGTCGTCGAGCAGATCCGCACCCAGCGAAACGCCCATGCCACCGCGTTGGAGGGTTACCTCCACATGCAAAAACGCCAATTTCCCGCTCCGGATCAGCTCTCCGGCGCGGCCCTGCACCAGTACCTCGTCCTGCGCGGAGGCATCCGCATGGAAGAGGGCTTCACCGATTGGTGCGACGAAATGATGTCGGCTTTGTCAAGCGCCAATGTCCCAGCCCGGACTGACGAAAGTGAAATCGATGAGTAATCCCTATCCGAACCTGTTGTCCCCCTTGGACCTTGGATTCACCACGCTGAGGAACCGAGTTGTCATGGGGTCCATGCATGCCGGCCTCGAAGACTTCCCCTGGGACACCCCCGCATTGGCTGCCTACTTCGCCGAGCGGGCCAAGGGCGGCGTCGGCATGATCATCACCGGTGGATACGCCATCAACCGCACAGCGTGGCTCAAGCCACTCGCCGGCAAGCTCACCACCTCCCTTGAGGCCTATCGGCACCGGATAGTCACCAACGCGGTGCACAAGAACGGCGGCAAAATCATTGTCCAGCTGCTGCATTCGGGACGCTACGGCTACCACCCATTCTCGGTGAGCGCCTCGGCCAAGAAGTCCCCCATCACTCCGTTCAAACCCCGCAAGCTCAGCACCAAGGGCGTCTGGCAGACCATCGGCGATTGGGCGCACAGCGCCAAGATGGCCAAGAAGGCCGGCTACGACGGCTGCGAAATCATGGGCAGCGAAGGCTATTTCATCAACCAGTTCCTCGCGCCCTACACCAATGATCGCACCGATGAATTCGGCGGCAGCCCGGAGAATCGGCGGCGCCTCGCCGTCGAAGTGGTCAAGGCGGTGCGCAAGGCGGTGGGACCGGACTTCATCATCTGCTACCGGCTGTCCATGGCCGACTATGTCCCCGACGGCCAGACCTGGGACGAGATCGTGGCCCTCGCCAAGGAGATAGAGGCGGCCGGGGCAACGATCATCAACACCGGCATCGGCTGGCATGAGGCGCGGGTGCCCACCATCGTCACCTCGGTACCGCAGAACGCGTTCGTCGATCTCTCCAACAAGATCGCCCAAGAGGTCAGCATCCCGGTGATGGCGTCCAACCGGATCAATATGCCGCAGTCCGCCGAGCAGATTCTCAACGACGGCCAGGTGCAGCTGATTTCGATGGCCAGGCCACTGCTGGCCGACCCGGACTGGGTGAACAAGGCATCGGCCGATCACGCCGACGAGATCAACACCTGCATCGCCTGCAACCAGGCCTGCCTGGATCACTCCTTCGTCAACAAGAAGGCCAGCTGCCTACTCAACCCGCGGGCCGGTCATGAGACCACCCTCAAGCTGCTGCCCACCCGGCATACCAAGAAGATCGCCGTCGTCGGCGCGGGCCCTGCTGGTTTGGCAGCGGCCGTGACCGCGGCACAGCGGGGCCACACCGTGGTGCTGTTCGAGGCCAACGCCGAGATCGGCGGCCAATTCGACATGGCGCGCAGGATTCCCGGTAAAGAAGAGTTCAACGAGACCATTCGTTACTACACCACCATGCTCAAAAAGTACGGCGTCACAGTGCTTTTGAACAAGAAAGTGGATGCCCAGGAACTCATCGCCGGCAAGTTCGACGACGTCATTCTGGCTACCGGCGTCAAGCCCCGGGTCCCGGCGATCCCCGGCATCGACCACCCGATGGTGCTCTCCTACCCAGAGGTGATCAAGCAGGCCAAGCCCGTCGGCAAGCGGGTCGCGGTCGTCGGCGCGGGCGGCATCGGGTTCGATGTGTCCGAGTTCCTGACGATCGACGAATCACCCACGCTGAACCTCAAGGAGTGGCGCGCCGAATGGGGCATCTCCGAGGAACACGATGCGCGCGGTTCACTGACGAAACCCATTCCCGCCCCGGCTATTCGCGAGGTCTACCTGTGCCAGCGCAAGAAGGGCTCACTGGGCAAGGGACTGGGTAAGACGACCGGCTGGGTGCACCGCGCCTCGTTGAAGGCCAAGAAAGTCACCGAGCTGGCCGGGGTCAACTACGAGAAGATCGACGACGCCGGATTGCACATCAGTTTCGGTGAGGAGCGCAAGGATCCGCGTGTACTCGAAGTCGACAACGTGGTGATCTGCGCGGGCCAGGAGTCGGTGCGCGATCTCGACGACGTGCTCCAGGAAGCCGGCGTGAACATCCACGTGATCGGCGGGGCAGCACTGGCCGCCGAACTCGACGCCAAGCGCGCGATCAGGCAGGGCACCGAGCTCGCCGCCAAGCTGTAACACCCGTCGCGAGCGTGAAGTTATTGCGGGAATTCAGTCGATTTGCCGCAATAACTTCACGCTGAGCGAGCACGCTCACACATCAAGGGCAACCTCGTAGACCGCCGGATACGCCACGGCATCGAATTCGGCCGCGGCCTCACGGATCATCGACTGAAAGCGGTCGTCGCCGGTGGCCGTGGTCAGCGCCTCGATGCTCTCCCAGGTCGCGACGTTCACCAGCTGGAAGCGCGCACCGGGCACCACCGCCCGGTGTATCCGGAACGATACGAAGCCGGGCTGCGCGGCCATGAACTCGGCGCGTTTGCGCCAGCCGACCAGAAACACGTCGACCTTGTCCGCGGCCAACTCGAAGACGTTGATGAAGACGATCGGCTCACTCATCGCACCAGCGTGCGCCCCGCCGCACGGTATGTCAATGCAGCTGACACCCGATGATCGCTATCGATATCCGTTGCACCAGCGATGCGGATGCATCTGGTGGCACGTCCTCCACATGTCGTTCGGGTTCGTCGCGGTGGTGCTGGGCGATGCGCCGGTGGTGGGCGTCACCGCGGGCAGCGGGATGTAGCTCGTCGCGGTGACTGTCTCGGTCACGGTTTCTGTCGACGACGGCGGCGGGGACGGGGCAGCCGATGGGGATGACACCGAAGTAGGTGTGATCGAGGTAATGGGAACGAGTGGCGGCACCTTTGCCTGCTGAGGGCCAAGAAGCAGGAACCCCAGAAGAATCAGCACGAGGACCCCGGCCGCCGCGACCGCGCCGATGATCCAGATCTGCCGAGTACGGCTCACCCGCACCGGGGCCACGGGGATCAGCTGGGTGGGTTCCTCCCCGCCGTCGCTCCACGCCCGCACCGTCCGCCCGGAATCGGCAGGCTCTCGCAACGGCATTCCCCGGCACCTCCGTGACTGTTCATCGCTCGACCTCACACCGAGCCGATAGCGCCGGATGCCGAGAAGCTAATGAACGAATCTGAGGTACCGCTGGGAGAAATCTGCCAAACACTTGGACGCGTGCGGCGGACTAGGGCGCGAGCACTCCGGTAGGGCTTTCCAGCTTCCCGTCCCCAGTCCCGACGCCGGGTTTTACGCCACCCGGCACCGGGACCCCATCCACCCCGGCCGAGAATCTGGGGCCACGTGACGGCCCCGACATCAACACCGGCAGTTGGGTTCCGCGCGACGGGCGCAGCGCCGGGACCTGGCCGGGGGAAAAGACCGGGTTATAGGGTGCCGGGTTGGGCGGGGGCGGCGCGGCCGCCGCCGGCACCGCGAGCCCGACTGCCAGGCCCATCACGACCGTTGCCACAGACAGTATTCGCATCATGGCGCTACTCCTTGGGTTATGCCACGAGGGTCTTCCAGTTGCCCGGCGGTCATGCCGGCTCCGATCCGAGCCGTGTATCCCGAATCGACGCCTGCCGAGATCCGAGCCCCACGCGAAGCGGCCGGGGTCAGCCCAAACGGGGGCTGCGCCGCCGTTGCGGCGTAGTTGGGTGTCCCACCGGGCACCGGGACGGGTATCGCGGGATTGCCCGGGTCCGCGGCGGCCGTCGGCACCCAGCACGCCAAGCACACCAACATCGCTGCGGCACAAAGAGATTTCTTCATCAGATCTTGATCGGGTCGCCGTAGATCGCGAATTCAGTATGGCCGGTCTCGGTGGACGCCCGCAACGAAGCGAATGAGCGGATGGTGACATCGCCACCGCAGGCATCGGCTTTCACATGCACGTTGTCCAGGTCCAGCGCGCCCGTACCGCCCCGGGAAAGCACCATGTTGCCCATGGGCAGATTGACGATGACGCCCGGTTGCACCACGGTCTGCACGAATCCGCTGACGCCCGCGCTGCCACCGAATCCCACCGAAGGTGTCGGCGCCACACCAAGACTCACCGACGGCGCGACACCAGCGGATCCGCCGATCTGCAAACCCGAGGACACATCCGACTGGCACCCCAGCTGGTACCCGATGACGAAGAGGCTGTCGGTGATCGGGTTGGAGCCGCCGCTGGCCGTCGCGGTGCCCGACAAGGTAATGAATGCCTCGCGCGAGTTGGTGGCGCCGGCCAGGTTGGGGACGGGATTGACCTGCTCATGATCCAGCCGGATCTGCAGCTGCCAGCCGTCCCGCGTTGTCCTCGAATATGACTGCGGCGCCATTTCTCTCGGCTCCGCCATGGCCGGGGCCGCGTTGAGGAACCCAAGCATGGCAACAAGGGAACTTGTCGCTACGAGTCGGGCAATCACGGACATCACGATGCCCAAAACGACCCACGGAGTTAACTCTCCGCGAACCAATCAGTCAGGTGCGAACACAGACCGTCAACTTGTTGCCGGGCCGGGCAGCACTTCCGGGGCGCTACCTGCGCGGACGTCTCTACTACAACCGTAGTCTCCATCGCAGTCGTCATCTCTGTCACGGTCGGGCGTTACCGGTACCGAACCACCTGGCGCAGTGGGATGTTCGGCCGATTCGCCTCCGGACAGCCCCGGCATCCGGTAAATATCAAGATCACGTTGCACATGGGGAGGCTTAGTTGCGAATCAAGGTTCTGTTTTTCACCGTCGCCGCGTTCATCGGCGGCCCGTCGATCGGCGGCGCCGTCGCTCCCCTGGCGCACGCCTATCCCAATTGCGCGGCCGCACGAGCCGCGGGTGCCGCACCGTTGTATCGCGGTCAGCCCGGGTACAGCGCGAAACTTGATCGCGATGGTGACGGCGTCGCATGTGAAACTGGATCTTCAGGGCGCCCACCCGGCCAACCGGTCCCCGCTCCACTGATCCCATCCCCTGCAGTGCCACAACCGGTTTCGACACCGATTCCTGCGCCCACGGCGCAGCCGAACGGTAGCGGCGGCGCCTACGAGACTGTCGTGAACTGGACTGGCACCGACTGCATCGATATCACCGCACCGGATTCATCGCCCGCGCGAGTTCTCGCGACCAGCAACCACTGCGGTGGCACCGCACGGTTCAGTCAGGAAGCCAGCGACAGCCAAATGGTCGGCGCAGACCCGATTATGGGTGACGCCGAGTCGATTACCTGCGAGATCCTGACCGGTCGCCTCCGCGATTCGGGCACGCGGGGCGATGGCCACGATGTCAACTGTCTCACCCGAGCGGACTCGCTCAAGGCATCAGCGTAATCAACCCCTACGCCGCGGACGGCCGCCGCGCGTAGGTGGTGGTGCGCTCCACCGCGGGCCGTCCGATGCCCTCGGCGATTTCCTCCAGCTCGGCAATCGTCTTGGCCGAGCCATGTTCGGAGCCCGCCATCCGCGAGATGGTTTCTTCCATCAGCGTGCCACCCAGATCGTTTGCGCCACTTTGGAGCATGACCCGCGTGCCCTCGATGCCGAGCTTGACCCAGCTGGTCTGAATGTTGTCGATACGCCCATGCAGCATGATGCGCGCCAGTGCGTGCACCGCCTGGTTGTCCCGGTTGGTGGGTCCGGGGCGCGCCGCACCGGCCAGGTACAACGGCGCGCTCTGGTGCACGAAAGGTAGTGGCACAAATTCGGTGAATCCGCCTGTGCGGTCCTGAATCCCGGCGAGCACGCGCAGGTGCGCCACCCAATGCTTGGGAGTGTCGACGTGTCCGTACATCATGGTCGAGCTGGAGCGCAGCCCCACTTCATGCGCGGTGCTGATGACATCGATCCACTCGGAGGCGGGCAGCTTGCCCTTGGTGAGCACCCACCGGATCTCGTCATCGAGGATCTCCGCGGCGGTGCCCGGAATGGTGTCCAGTCCCGCAGCGCGTAGTTCGGTCAGCCAGTCGCGCACGCTCTGGCCGCCCTTGGAGGCACCGTTGACAATCTCCATCGGGCTGAAGGCGTGCACATGCATGCTGGGCACCCGCTTCTTGACCGCCCGCACCAAATCCGCGTATCCGGTCACCGGCAGCTCGGGATCGATGCCGCCCTGCATGCAGACCTCGGTGGCACCGGCGACATAGGCCTCCCAGGCCCGGTCCCCCACCTCTTCGGCGGACAGCGAGAACGCGTCGGCATCGCCCTTGCGCTGTGCGAACGCGCAGAACCGGCAGCCGGTGTAGCAGATGTTGGTGAAGTTGATGTTCCGGTTCACCACGTACGTGACATCATCACCGACCACATCGGCGCGGATCGAATCGGCCAGCGCGGCAACGGCATCCATCGCAGGGCCCTCAGCCGTCGCCAGGGCCAGATACTCGTCGTCGGTGCAGCCGGCCGGATCGCGCTCGGCAGAGCGCAAGGCCGCCAGCACATCAGCGCTCACCTTCTCCGGCGCGCGCGCATTCAACTCGCGCACGTGTTCGCGGATGGACTCCCAGTCTCCGAACGCACTCGCCAGATCGCTCCGGGTGTCGGTATTGCGTCCCTCGGAATCAATGGCGGCGTGCAGGTCGACCCGGCCCGTCGACTCCCAGGTTTCGTCGGGTTCCTGCCACGGCAATCCGCTAGGCGAAATATCCAGGGCGTAGCCGGTTTCCGGATCCGCCAGCGCCTCGACATGACCGCGCACCCGGGGATCGATCCAGGCGGCACCGGCTTGCACATACTGCGGCTGCGCGGTCAGGCGCTGCACCAGGTCGTATCCGGCCTCTGCCGTCACCGACGCCAGGTCCGCCAGCGCGGGCCAGGGCCGCTCGGGATTCACGTGGTCGGGAGTCAGCGGTGACACGCCACCCCAGTCGTCCACTCCCGCGCCGATAAGCGCCAGGCACTCGCTGCGGGACACCAGATTTGGCGGTGCCTGTACCCGCATCTTCGGCCCCAACACCAATCGGGTCACCGCGATCGTCGCCAAGAAGTCATCGATATCGGCATCCGGCGCGGCCTTCATGGCGGTGTCCGACTTGGCCCGGAAGTTCTGCACGATCACTTCCTGCACGTGACCGAATTCCTTGTGCACCTTGCGGATCGCATGAATTGTCTCAGCGCGCTCGGTGAGGTTCTCGCCGATGCCCACCAACAGTCCGGTGGTGAACGGGATCGACAGCCGGCCGGCGTCGGTCAAGGTTCGCAACCGCACGGCGGGGTCTTTGTCGGGGCTGCCGTAATGCGCCTCGCCGCGATCCTCGAACAACCGCCGCGAGGTGGTCTCCAGCATCATGCCCATCGACGGCGCCACCGGCTTGAGCCGTGCCAGCTCCGACCAGCTCATCACCCCCGGGTTCAGATGCGGCAGCAGGCCTGTCTCTTCCAGGACCCGGATCGCCATCGCGCGTACGTAATCCAGCGTGGTGTCATACCCGCGCTCGTCCAGCCACTGCTTGGCCTCGGGCCACCGATCCTCGGGCCGGTCCCCCAACGTGAACAAAGCCTCTTTGCAGCCCAATTCGGCACCACGGCGGGCGACATCCAAGATCTCGTCGGGCTCCATGTACATGCCGTGGCCCTGCGCCCGCAGCTTGCCGGGAACAGTCACAAACGTGCAGTAGTGGCATTTGTCCCGGCACAGATGAGTGACTGGAATGAACACCTTGCGTGAATAGGAGATCGGCAGACGGCCCTCGGCGCCCACGCGACCGGCGGACTCCAGGCCGGCATCGCGCACCCGGGCGGCGCTGGTCATCAAATCGGCCAGATCGTCCCCCCGCGCGGTGAGCGCGAGCGCGGCCTCGTCAACGTTCAACGTCACCCCATCGCGCGCACGGCGCAGCACTCGCCGCAGCGCTGGCGATGAGCCGGCAGATGACGCTTTCCGGGTCGGAAAGGCAGGGTTCGGCAGCGGCGTTACGTCGTCGGGCACGTTTGTACAACCGTCGGTCACCCTCAGATCATCCGCCCGTACCAAAACGCTGACCACTCGGGGGTTCATCAACGAAGCCGGCCTGCACAAACACCTGAGATCGCTAGGCTGATCTTCGTGAGTTTTTCCAGAACCCTCAAGCAGAAACTTCCATTTCTGCGGTATTCATTTCTGCGGGCGGCGTTCGGCAGTGTGAACGTGATGCGCACCGGTCAGATGGGTGATGGCCGCGAGGAGGCCACCGCCGAGCATGTCATCGCGACGGCCCCGGCCGGGGACATCGATGCCGCCATCGACGCCATCGACAACTTCGCGTACGACCAATCGATTCTGATGAACGTCGGCGACGAAAAGGGGCAGCTGCTCGATGCCGCCGTCAAACGCGCCAACCCCAAGATCGCCCTGGAGCTGGGTGCGTACTGCGGCTACAGCGGTCTACGGATCGCGCGCGCGGCCCCCAATGCCAAGTTCTTCTCCATCGAGAAGTCCGGGGCCAACGCCTCGGTAGCGCGCCGCGTCTGGGCGCACGCGGGGCTGGCGGATCGGGCCACCTGTCTGAACGGGACCGCCGACGACGGCACCACCTTGGACACCCTGACCAAGGATTACGGGTTCACCGAAGGGTGCCTGGATTTCGTGTTCATCGATCACTGGAAGGACGTGTACCTCGACGACCTGCAGCGGCTGATGGAACGCGGCTGGCTGCATCCGGGCACCATCGTCGTCGCAGACAACGTCGGGTTCCCCGGCTCCCCCAAGTACCGCGCGTATATGAAGGATCAGCAGGGCAAGCTCTGGCAGACGATCGAGCACGAGACCCATGTGGAGTACCAGACCTTGGTCAAGGATCTGGTGCTGGAGTCCGAGTACCTGGGGTAAGCGCCCGCGCACGGAGCGGGTAGCTGGTTAGAGGTCGGCCCGGCGCAGTATGTATGCGGCGGGCAGCACGCCGATCACGATCAGCAGGACGGGCCAAAATCCGGTGAAGACGACATCGCCGCCGGGACCACCGAACAAGAGCACCATCGTGGTCGCCACAAAGGCCCACAGCGGCGCCCCCGCCCAGCGTGGCGTCGGGGCCCACTGCAGAGCGCTCCACACCAGCAGGACGTTGAGTACGGCGCTGATGATCAGGCCAAGCGGAACCAGAACACCGCCGAAGCGCGTGTTGAGCAGAGCGGCGCCCAGAATCGCACTGATGACGCCATCGAAAATGAGCGCGGCCATCACGGTCCCGCGCATGAACGCGTTCAGGCGTCTAGATCGGGACGGAGTCGAGCTGGGCCACCAGTGAGCCGACAACCCATTGGAAATTGTCCACACGGTCTTGCCAGTGCTGCTGATTGGGATCCTGGTCTTGATCGGGTGGCATGAATCGAGCTTACAACTCCACCCCAGCGAACAGATCTGATTCCCATCCGGTGTCCACACCGGGCTCGCCGCGCACCAGCACAAAATGCTCGATATCCGCGATGGGCAACGCGATCAGATTCGACAGCGCCATCGAGCTTCCGTCCTCGGAGACCGTCAACTGGGTGGCATGCGCGCGCAACGCCGCCACCTTCGCCTCGCGATGGGCCGAGACGTCGATGGCGGCACTGATCTTCTCGTCGTCGAAGGTGGGGATGAGGTCGAGCGGTGCCGGCTGACATCCCGGTGGCAGCTGGGTCAGCGATGCCAGGCCGGCCTCCAGCGCACTGGTCGCGATCACTGTCCAGTACAGCTTGGCCACCTGCCAGGTCGCCTTCTCCACGGCCGCTGTGGTCACCGTGTGCGCCTGGATGTGATCGGGGTGTCCGTAGCCGCCGAAGGGGTCATAGGTGACGACCACGTGTGGGCGGTGTTCGTCGATCAGTGCGGCCAGCGCGCCCACCGCCTCGTCCAGGTCGGCGCCCGCGAACGCCCGCGGATGCAACGGCTTGGTGTCCGCCATCCCGGAGTCGCGCCAATGTCCCGCACCACCGAGGAAAGTGGGCCCATCGACACCGAGATGCCTCAGGGCGCTGGATAATTCACCGATTCGGTACCCACCGAGTTGATCGGCGTGGTCAACCGCGAGCTGCGCCCAGCGCTCACCGATCACCTCGCCCTCTTCCCCGAGGGTGCAGGTCACCAACAGCACCTCGGCGCCTTCAGCGGCGTACCGCGCGATGGTTCCGCCGGTGGTCAGGGATTCGTCGTCGGGGTGAGCGTGCACCAGCATGAGTCGTCGGGTCATGGGCGGGTCTTCTTCCACTCTCCTGCGGTGGCAACAATGCCGACCGGTACCGCGCCGGCCAGCTCCACGTTCTGCACGCTGGGGCCCGCCGCCGCGATGGTGGTGTCCTGCATGATCGGCAAAACCGTTGCCATCTTCCATAATTGGGGCTCGGCCTGATCGACGACCTTGCCCACATCGGCATGACCGGTCAACGCGGCATCGATGCCGGCCTGCAACTCCTCATCGCACAGCCCGGTGAGATTGCTTGGGGCACGCACGGATTCTTCTCGCGACGGCGGCGCCGGGGTGTTACTCGCCGGTGGCGGAGGGGGCGTCGTGGTGCGGGTTTCGGGGAGCTTGCCGGACTGCAGCGCAGGGCAGCCATACCGGGAAGCCAGCGCGGTGGCCAGATCGCCGCCGGCCTGGTGCCAGCCGACGATGGCGTCAACCCGGCCATCGGGAATCGCCTGCCCGTACAGCGTGGGCGGGTCCAGAGCCAGCACGCTGGCCCGCACCCCCGCGTTGCGCAGTTGGTCGGCGGCGGTGTTGGCCACCGCCACCGAGGTGGGGTCGTTGGAGGCCGCGCCGATGGTCAGGGTCAGCGGGTCACCGTCCCTGGCAAGCTGTGGCGGCCCTGGGGGCGCCGTGGGAGCGGGGGGCACCACCGGGGTTTCCGCGGCCTCGTACCCAGCCTCTTTGAGCAATGCGAGAGAAGCGTCGCGGGTCAGAGCGACGGGCGCGGTCGGTTTGTATCCGGGATCCGAGGGAGAACGCACCTGGGCGGCCGCCAGCGTCACCGCGTTGTCATTGCCCGCTGCCACCGCGGCCAGCAGACCCACATCCAGCAGACCGAGCAGCCCCCGGCGCACCTTGGCGTCAGTGAGTGTCGGCTGCCCGGCCCGCAGCGTCAGCTGCAGCGTGCGCGGCGCCACGATGCGCGCCGTGCGCACCCCGGGGATGTTCGACAGCTGCGCGAAGGTCACCCCGCTGCCGTGTACCTGGGCCACCTGAGTGTCACCGTTGCGGATGGAATCTGCCAGCACTGTCGGGGCTCCGGCACGCCGGAACAAAATCTCGTCGGGTACCGACTGAGTTGCCCAGTACCGGTCGTTGCGGGCCAGCAGGATTTCGTCACGCTGCGGATCGATAGTGTCCACACGGAAACGCCCCCCGGAGGCGGGCATCGACTTGATCAGCCCGGAGGCGAACCCGCCCGGGATGTCCTTCACGATGTGCGCGGGCAGCAAGTCGTTGAACAGCTCGCGCCATGCCGGATATTTGTGGTCGAACGTAACGACCACGCGCTTGCCGCCGTCCCGCGACTGCACATCGGTGATGCTTCCGTAGCCCGCCGGGTCGACGGTGCCGGGCTGGGTGAGCATCTGCTGCCACAGGTACGAGAAATCATCCGCGCCGATGGGGGCGTTATCGGTCCATTGCGCCTCAGGGCGAATCGTGTAGGTGACGGTGAAGGGCTCCTGGCTGGTTTCCTCGGCGGAGACCAGCAGCGTCGGATCCATTTCCCATCGCGAGCCGGTGGCGGTCGCCGAATCCGGCACCGGCCGGAACGAGCTGGGCAGCACCAACGCGCTGATCGCCGCGTTCACCGGCGACTGATCGGACAGCAGATGCGGGTTGAACCCTGCCCCGATGGAGTCGATACCCACCACGATCTGCTCTTTTTTGGGCGGTGGCGGCGTGGTCGAGCTGGTTGTCTCGCTGCCCTGTACCGCCGGAGGTGCGCTGACAGAGCACCCGGCGAGGAGCACCGCGCCCAGCACTGCGCACAGTCGCAGACGCGGACTCTCGGTAGGCATGAGGACCAACCTTATCGGTGGGTCCTGCGAGGTGTTCTCGGCAACCGGTCAGGGGGTGACGATGGCAAATCCGGGGTCGGGCGCGTCGAGGACCGTGACCAACCGCCCCAGTCCGGCCAACTCGCCCTCCACGGCAACCTCCCCCGCGGCGACAAGCTGTGCCGGATCCTCGCCCGTCAGCAGCAGCCGTACCAGTGCGGGCCGGGTCAACGTGAAGGTCACCTCGGGCGGCGGCAGCGCGCCGCCGGCGGGCCGGTCGTAATGCACCAGCACACCGTTGCGCAGCTCCACCCGGTGCACGCGGTCCTCGTCCGTGAACACCCAGTCACTCACAAACCGCTCGTTCCAGGCCTTCGGTCCGTTGATGCGCAACGAGAGCGCGTCGAATATCTGCTCCACGGTCAGCGCCGCCATCATGGTGGGCGAGCCGACAGCCATCGGTGTCCCGACGTTTCCGTGCCGCAATTCGTAGGCGCCCATCAGGTAGAAGTTGCGCCAGGTGGCGTTCTCCGCACCATAGCCAAGCTGCTCAAAACATCTGGCCTGCAGCGCCTTTGCCTCTTCATTCGCCGGGTCGCCAAAGATCACGTAGTTGACCACCTGGGCCACCCAGCGATAGTCGCCCTGTTCAAAAGCGTGCTGCGCCTTGCGCAATACCTCGTCGGCGCCGCCCATGAACTCCACGTGCCGCTGCGCGTTCGCGACGGGAGGGTGCTCCCACAGGTGCGCAGGATTGCCGTCGAACCATCCCATGTAGCGCTGGTAGATCGCTTTGACGTTATGACTCACCGAACCGTAGTAGCCACGTGCGTGCCAGGCTCCGGCGATGGCCGGCGGGAGCTGCAGCGTCTCGGCGATCTCGGATCCCACCAGGCCCTGATTGAGCTGCCGCAGCGTCTGGTCGTGCAGGTATGCGTACAAATCGCGTTGCAAAGCAAGGTATTCCACCAGCCGCCCGGTGCCCCAGGTGGGCCAATGGTGCGATGCGAAGACCACATCGGAGTCGTGCGCGTACAGGTTGATGGCCTCGGTGATGTACCGCGCCCACACATGCGGATCGCGCACCAGCGCGCCGCGCAATGTCAGCAGGTTATGCAAGGTGTGGGTGGCGTTTTCGGCCATGCAGAGCGCGCGCCGCTGCGGGAAGTAGAAGTTCATCTCGGCCGGCGCCTCGGTACCCGGGGTAAGCTGGAAAATCATCCGCACCCCGTCGACGGCCTCCTCTTGCCCGGTGTGGGTGATGTCGAGGGTCGGTGGGATCAACGTGACCGTCCCAATCGAATTGGTTTGCCCAAGACCAGATCCCACCTGCCCCAGCGGCCCCCTTGGCAGCACCGCGCCGTACATGTACACGGCACGGCGTGCCATCGCGGTGCCCGCATAGACGTTCTCCGCCACCGCGTGTTCCAGAAATCCGGCAGGCGCCAATACGGGACAACGGCCCGCGGCCGCGTCTTCGGTACTCAGCACGCCCAGCGCACCACCGAAATGGTCTACGTGGGAATGGGTGTAGATCAGCCCTGTCACCGGGCGGTCGCCGCGGTGACTGCGATACAGCGCAAGCGCGGCCGCCGCGGTTTCGGCAGACACCAGCGGATCGATCACGATGACTCCGCGCTCGCCCTCGACCAGCGTCATATTCGAGATGTCGAGGCCACGAACCTGGTAGATGCCCTCGGTGACGAGATAGAGCCCCTGCTTGATATTCAGCCCGCACTGCCGCCACAGACTCGGATGCACCGAGGCCGGGCAGCTGTCCCGTAAGAAACCGTAGGAATCGTTGTCCCACACAGTTTTCCCGGATGCGTCCGTGACGACGCCGGGCTCTAGTGCCGCAATGAATCCCCGGTCGGCGTCGTCCTGGTCCACGGTATTGGCGAACGGGAGCTCCTGGACTGCCGCCGCGTTCTGATCGATGATGCGCGAAGTGGGCTGGGTTTGCTCGGGCATATCGCGATAGTACCCATCGGCGTGGTCAAACGATCACGAAAGCCGTTATCTCTCAAATGAGTTCGCAAGCCGCAGCAACCGCCGCGACCACAATCAATCGAGGTCGACCCGTACGGTCAGCAGGTCGGTGCCCACCGCGCGCACCACCGCGCTGTTACCGCGCGGCAGCTGTTGCAACCTTGCTCGCGCGTCGTCGTCGGGCAATAAGTGCGCGGTACCGGCGCGCCACTGGTCGCTGATCCGTAGCCGCACCGCGGGGTTGGCCTTGATGTTGCGCACATAGTCCGAGTGCTCGCCATGTTCGGAAACCAGCCAGAACTGGTTACCGACAAGGCGTCCGCCTATCGCGGTGTGGCGTGGTTGTCCGGACTTGCGGCCCACCGTCTCCAGCATCACGACGGGCAGCCGGCGCCCCACCGGATTGACCAGGTATCGCTGGGTGTTCTGGACCACCAGCCGCTTGAGGGAGTTGAAATCGGCCACGCTGTGCAGTCTGCTCCGATTTCACCGACGGCGCGAGGCGTGCGGCGGAAATCCGCCACCTTCATGACGGGGCGCCTCAGACCTGTTTGATACGAGCCTTCAGCAGGCAGAACTCATTGCCCTCGGGGTCTTGCAACACGTGCCACTGCTCATCACCGGTCTGCCCGATATCGGCCGGCCGCGCCCCGAGTGCCAGCAGCCGTTCGAGCTCGGCGTCCTGGTCGCGATCGGTGGGGTTCACGTCGATGTGCAGCCGCGGCTTCTGCTGCCGCGGCTCGGCGGTATAGCTCAGAAACAGCGTGGGCTGCAGGCCGCCGAAGCCCTCCCGCGGACCAACTTCCAGCGAGCCGTCTTCTTCGCGACTCAGCACGACGAAATCCAGCACCTCACACCAGAACCGTGCCAGCGCCTCCGGGTCACGACAATCGAGCACGAGCTCACTGATGCGGCATGCCATCGGCCGAATCTAGCTGTTGTTGGCGGCTGCCTTGGCACGTGAACGATTGCGCGCCCGGGTGTTGGCGTCCAGGTCAACCTTGCGCACGCGCACGATTTCCGGGGTCACCTCGACACATTCGTCGGCCGCACAGAACTCCATGGCCTGCTCCAGGTCCAGCTCGATCGGCCGGGCCAGGGTCTCCATGACGTCGGCGGTGGAGGAACGCATGTTGGTCAGCTTCTTCTCACGCGTGACGTTCACGTCGAGGTCCTCGGCACGCGGGTTGATCCCGACGACCTGGCCCTCGTAGGTGTCCTCGCCCGGCTCGACGAAGAACTGTCCGCGATCGGCCAGCTGGATCATGGCGAACGGCGTGATGCTGCCGGTGCGGTCGGACACCAGCGAGCCGGTGTGCCGCGCACGGATCTCCCCCGCCCACGGGCGGTAGCCCTCGAAGACGGCGTTCGCGATGCCGGTGCCCCGGGTCAGCGTCAGGAAGTCGGTGCGGAAGCCGATGAGGCCGCGCGACGGCACGATGAAGTCCATCCGGACCCATCCGGCGGCGTGGTTGGCCATCTCCTCCATGCGGCCCTTGCGGGCGGCCATCAGCTGAGTGATGGCACCGACGAATTCCTCGGGACAGTCGATGGTCATGGCCTCGAACGGCTCGTGCAGCTTGCCGTCGATCTGCCGGGTGACCACCTGAGGCTTTCCGACGGTCAGCTCGAAGCCCTCACGGCGCATCTGCTCGACGAGGATGGCCAGCGCCAGCTCGCCTCGGCCCTGCACCTCCCAGGCGTCCGGACGGCCGATGTCGACGACCTTGATCGACACATTGCCGATGAGCTCCGAATCCAGCCGCGACTTGACCATGCGCGCGGTCAGCTTGTGCCCGGACACCTTGCCCGCGAGCGGCGAGCTGTTGGTGCCGATGGTCACCGAGATCGCGGGCTCATCGACGGTGATGCGTGGCAGCGCGTGCGCATGGTCGGGATCGGCCAGTGTGTCACCGATCATGATCTCGGACATACCGGCGACCGCCACGATGTCCCCAGCCACCGCTTCCTCCGTCGGGCTGCGGTCCACGCCCTCGGTGGCCAGCAGCTCGGTGATCTTGGCGTTGGTGATGACGGGGTGGCCGTCCACTTCACGCATCCAGGCGATCTGCTGTCCCTTGCGGATGCGCCCGTTGTAGATGCGGATCAGCGCCAGACGGCCCAGGAAGGCCGACGCGTCGAGGTTGGTGACCAGCGCCTGCAGGGGGGCCTCCGGGTCGCCCTTGGGCGGCGGGATGTGCTCGAGCAGGACGTCGAAGAGCGGGTCGAGGTTTTCCCCGTCCGGGTTTTCCCCGTTGGCGGGCTCGGTGGTGCTGGCGATGCCGGCACGGCCTGATGCGTACAGCGTCGGCAGATCGAGCGCCTTCTCGGCGGCCGCCTGCGCCTCCTCGTCGAGGTCCGAGGCGACATCGAGCAGCAGGTCATGGCTCTCCTCGACGACCTCGGCGATGCGGGCGTCGGGACGGTCGGTCTTGTTCACGACGAGGATCACCGGCAGGTGCGCGGAAAGTGCCTTACGCAGCACGAACCGGGTCTGCGGCAGCGGCCCCTCGGAGGCGTCGACCAGCAGCAGCACGCCATCCACCATGGACAGTCCGCGCTCCACCTCGCCACCGAAGTCGGCGTGGCCTGGGGTGTCGATCACGTTGATGACCGTCATGGAGCCATCCGCGTGGTGCCGGTGCACCGCGGTGTTCTTGGCCAGGATGGTGATGCCCTTTTCCTTCTCCAGGTCACCGGAGTCCATCAGGCGCTCAACAGCGTCATCACCTCGGTGCGAGAGCGCACCCGATTGTTTGAGCATCGCATCGACCAGGGTTGTCTTGCCGTGGTCGACGTGCGCAACAATGGCTACGTTCCGGAAACTGTGGGTCACGTCTGCCAATTCTGGCAGTACAGCCCGCCGTTCACGAAACCGGCGAACAATTGATGTGACGCCGGACATAGCAAGACCCATCGTCAGCCCCAGAAGTAGGACGCTCGTGAAGGCCAGCAAGGTCGCAAGGCTCAAGCCCAAGAAGAAGTGCTGTAAAAGCAAGCCACGCTGCACCAAGTGCCCCGTTGTGGTGCACAAAATGCAGAAGGCCGAGCACCATGGCCTCTCGGAAAAAGAGCTAAAGAAGGTGCTACACCGGGCGCGGGCCCACTAGCGCTTCTTTGAGCGCGGGAATCCATCCGCCGTCGGCCGCGACCCATTCGACGGTGTCGAGTTCGTCGGCGGTGACCCAGCGCAGCGCCAGATGCTCATGCGGATGAGGGACGCCGCCGCGCAAGCGCGCGCCGTAGGCACGCAGCACCAGGTTCCCGACGACGACGTCGCCGCCGAGGCGGGTACCCACCTCGGTTTCGATCCCGAGTTCCTCGCGTAACTCCCGGGCAAGCGCCTGCGGCTCCGATTCGCCCTCGGCGACCTTGCCGCCCGGAAGCTCCCACTGTCCGGCGAGCTCGGCGGGTTTGGCGCGCTGCGCGATGAGCAGCTTGTCCCCGTCGATCACCGCACCCGCGACCACTATCGCCATGGTGCTCGACGCTATACGTTGACACCATGGCTCTGCTCAGCGACGACCAGATCAGCGCAGCGCTCACCGACCTTCCGGGGTGGACGCGGGAGGGCGATTCCCTGCGCCGCGCCGTCACATTCGGCACCTTCCTCGACGGCATCGACGCGGTGCGCCGTATCGCCGAGCACGCGGAGTCCGTCGACCATCACCCAGATATCGATATCCGATGGCGCACTGTGACGTTCGTGTTGTCCACGCACTCCGCAGGCGGGATCACCGATAAGGACCTGGCCCTGGCCCGGGCCATCGACTCGCAGGCCGGCCACTAGCCACGAGCGCGGCGTTGCGCACTAAGACACGCCACATTCACCGGACCTGAGGTGTCGCTCGCGCGCCCGGATCAGAGAATCGCGGTGACGTTCCCGTGCCGCATGACGCGGTCCTCGCAGTGCCAGGCCACCGCACGCGACAACACCAGCCGCTCGACGTCCGAACCGAGCCGCACCAGGTCTTCAACCGTGTGCGTGTGATCCACCCGGATCACGTCCTGCTCGATGATCGGCCCCTCGTCGAGCTCCGCCGTCACGTAATGCGCTGTCGCACCAATCATCTTGACGCCACGTTCCCGTGCCCGGCGGTACGGCATGGCGCCGGTGAACGCGGGCAGGAAGGAATGGTGGATGTTGATCAGTGGACAGTCGATCTCATTGAGGAACTCCGGCGACAGGATCTGCATGTAGCGGGCCAGGACCACCAGGTCCACATTCCCCCGCAGCAGTTCGAGGTGCTTGCGTTCGGCCTCGGCGCGGTTCTCGCGCGTCGCGGGGATGTACACGAACGGCAACCCGAACGAGCGCACCTGATCGGCGAGATCGGGATGGTTCGAAATCACCATCACAATCGACATGTCGAGCTCACCGCGACGGTTACGCCACAGCAGGTCCAGTAGGCAGTGGTCTGTACGCGAGACCATGATGGCCACCCGCTTGGGCTTGGCGGCCTCACTGAAACGGTATTGGACATCGAATTCTTCGGCGATGCCGGCGAACTTGGCTTCCATCTCGTCCCGCGCCGCGGCGAGCCCGGAGCGGTGGAACACCGTGCGCTGCATGAACCAGCCGCCCTGGGGTTCCGTCGAATACTGGGCCAGCGAGATGATGCTGGCACCCGCGTCGGCCAGGAAGGCACTGACGGCCGCGACGACGCCAATCCGGTCCGGGCATTGCAGCAACAGCCGGCCAATATCCTTGGAGTGGAACGCGTCTGACGATCCGGTGGGATGCATACCCTGCGGAAACATGTGCTAGCCCACCTTCAACCCGTGCATGCGCGCCAAGAACTTCAAGAAGAGCCGGGCCGGTAGCAGCCGCTGCGCCGCCATGATGATCGGGGCGTTACTCCCCTTGGCATACAAAGGTTTCGGGTCAGGGTTGAGCGCCACATCGACGACCAGGCGTGCCAGGTCGTCGGTGGCCATGCCGTGCTGTTCCCGCGCGGCCATCGCCGCGTCGACCGTCTGAAACGCCTCCCGATAGGCGGACCCCTCGGGGACAACGCGGTTGCGGCGCGTCTCGATTCCGGTCGCGATCACGCCGGGTTCCACGGTGCTCACCGTGATCCCGAACGGCGCCACCTCGTAGCGCAGACAGTCGGCCACCGTGTGTAAGGCCGATTTCGCCGAGCTGTAGGTGGACCGGAACGGGACGTGCAAAGTGCCCGCCATGGACCCCACCATGACGATGGCACCCCGGCGCCGTTCGCGCATACCGGGCAGTACCGCCTTGGTGAGCGCAACGGGCCCAAAGACATTGGTGGTGTAGAGCTTCTCGAAGTCATCGATCGAGATATCTTCCAGCGCGCCGATCTGGCTCTCGCCGGCGTTGTTGACCAAGATGTCCACCGCACCGGCCTGGGTGACGCATTCTGCGATGCTGGCCTTGTCGGTCTGATCGAGCCGCAGATACTGCACCCCGGGAACGCGGTCGGTGACGGTGTCGGGGTTGCGACTGGTACCGAATACGCGGTGTCCACGCTCGACGAAGATCCGGGCCGCGCTCGCGCCGATACCGCTGGAGGCGCCGGTGACCAGGACCGTCCAATGTTCAGACATGGCGCCACCGTATCCGACCGCGCGGACCGTGTCGCAACGCGTCTAATACGGCTCGATCGACTCGGCCAGAGCCCGGGCAGCACCTCGATCGATCGGCGAGGATGCGCTCCCCCGCCACAAGATGAAGAACCGATTCGTGTCGTAACCCACCACGCCCGCCCAGATCTGGGCGTCTTCGCGCCGCGGATCGTCGAACTTCATGTCGTAGTACGCAGAAGCCGCCGGCAAGCCGTTCACACTGAATGCCTGATCGTCCCAGTCGAGCCGGTTGCCCGTGTACGGCAGCAGGAAGTTGCCCAGGTCCGAGGCCAGCCGGATAGCGGCCTTGCGATTGTCCGGGTACGACGGGATGAAGCCCGCGAAAAGCTGCTGTTCCAATGGGCCCAGCAAGATCTCGCTGTTGGGCGCCGTCGCGTTGGTCAGCAAGGTGGTGCCGTAGGTCAGTCGCTGGGCATCGGCGCGGGCCCATCCCGGCGGCGGCGCGAAACTGAATTTGCCCTTGTCGTCGTTCACCCTGGACGGCGCTGCCGTGGCCGCCGGTGGCGGCAGGCCGATGGTTACCAGGCCTATGACCATCACCATCGAGGCGACCGCGATGGCCGCGGCGAGCCCACGCAGTTGCTGCACGCGGGGCACGTTACCGCCCAACTAGGCGAAGGTGCGGCCCCGCACGTTGCTCATTCGGTATTAATCGGACCGGGGTCACCGGCGGCGGGACGGCGCGCTCGCCAGCCCACCATTGCCATCCAGGCAAGTGTCGCCATCGCCGCGACGATGTCCACCAGTCCGGCCCAGGCCAGCGGCCAGGGCCGGTCGATGCGCCAGATATCGGGCTGCTCGAAGCTGAGTAACCAGGGCACCCCGATCAACAACAACACCAGCCACCCGTATCCAAAGACTTTCGCGCCCAGTTTTTCTCGCCAAGGACCGTGCAGCAGCCACACCATGAACGGCACCATCCACACCCAGTGGTGTGTCCACGAGATGGGCGAGATGAGCAGGCCGAACGTCTCCACTACACAGATCCGGCCCAGCCTGTCGTGCACGGCGCGCCATGCCAAAAAGGCCAGTACCGCGGTGACCGCGTAGGCACACAACACCAATGCCCCCGACCCGGCGTCGTGCCCCAGGATCCGGGAGATCCCGCCGCGCCAGGATTGGTTGAACACTGTGGCGATAGGCCCGATGCGATCCGGCTTACCCAACAGATCGGTGAAGTAGTAGCGCCCTTGCTCGCCCACCACGGCGATGCCGACGAGCACGGTCAGTACAAAAACCACGCCGGCCCAGATGGCGGTCGCCCAACGGCGCGCACCCAGGAAGTAGAGCCCACTGACCAGTGGAGTCAGCTTTACCCCGCCGGCGAGTCCCACCAGCGTGCCGGAGACCCACCATCGCGAGGAGCTCACTGCCAGCAGAAGCAGCAGCATCAACAGCACGTTGATCTGCCCGTAGTCCAGCGTGGAGCGCACCGGTTCGGTCCACATCGTGACCGCGGTCCAGACGGCCGCCCCCCGCGCGTCGTCGAATCCGAGCAGTCGCTGGCTCAGCCGAACCGCCGCATACAGGGCGGCAATGGTGCCCAGAATCCAGCAGAACCCCAGCAGGGTGAAGGGAATCAGGTGCAGCGGCCAAAACACCACGGCCGCGAAAGGCGGATAGGTAAAGGGCAGCGGAAAGTCCGGCGTCTTGTCCGGGTAGGTGAACTCATAGAGATTTCCGTGTCCCAGCGTGGCCGGCCCACTGACGTAGACATGAAGGTCAACCAGGTCAGCGCCGTGAGGCGTCAGATACGCCCACGCCAAGCGCACCGCGATACTCAGCGCCAGCAGCCATGGACCCCACTCGCGGACACGACGCCACGCCGCCGCGCCGCGTGTCGGCATCAGCGGCTCGGCATTCGCCCTGGTCGGCTCTGTTTGCTCGGTCGCCATCGGGAGTTTCGATAACCTCGCTCACTCGTTTTGGTAACGGTTCCGTCTACACCACACGCGTCACTTGAGTAACACGCGCAACGGATTACCTTGGCGTTTAGCACCAGTAATCACGTCTAGCGAAACAGCATTGGAGTTCAATATGTCACGGATCACCAACGTCTTCATGGGCGCGTCGATCGCGGCCTTCGCGTCGGCCGGCCTGGCGCTGGGCCTGGCGTCGACCGCCAGCGCTGACCCCATCCCGGGCCCTCCGCCGAACCCGACCAACCCTGCCGCCATCCTGGGCCAGGCCGCTTCCGGTTTCGGTAACGCTCCGGCGGCTCCCGCCGCGGTCGCCGCACCGGCCGCACCTGCGCTGCCCGCGGTCTCCCAGGCGGCACCCTCCCTGCCGGGCGTCACTCCGGCCGCTCCCGCGGTCGCACCCGCTCCGGGCGTGGCTCCCGCAGTGGCACCGGCTCCGGGCGTGGCTCCCGCGGTCGCGCCGGCTCCCGGCGTGGCACCCGCCGTCGCACCGGCTGTCCCCGGAGTTCCTCCGGCCGCCGCTGAGGCCCTGACCCCGGCCGCCGCCGCCGCGCTGTCTCCGGCGTCGGTTCCCGCCACCAGCAGCCTGCCCGGCGTTTCTCAGATCCCGGGCGCGGACGGTGTCACCCAGACCGTCGATCTCTGGGCCACCAACCTGCCCAAGCTGCTGCCCGCCGGTGTCCAGCAGACGCTGATCCCGCCGGCGCTGGTCAACGGAATCCCCGCTGCCGCAGCGGCTCCCGTTGCCGGGCTGCCAGCCGCCGCTGCCGCCACCCCGGGAGCAGGGCTGGTCCCGTCGGCACCGATGTTCGCGGCGCTGCCGTAGTTCGTTCCGTACCGAAGCAAGGGCGGTCAAGGCGTTATGCCTTGGCCGCCTTTGCTTTAGCCGCAGCCTTCATTTCCTTCTTATGGGCCCGCACCAGACCCAGCGACTCGGCGTCGACGACGTCGGCGACCGACAGATGCGTGTCCTTCTCGCCATAGTTTCCTGCGGCCTTGCGCCAGTCCTTGGGCTGCACGCCGTATTGTTTGCCCAGCAGTGCCACGAAGATCTTGGCCTTTTGCTCACCGAAGCCCGGCAGTGCCTTGAGCCGCTTGAGTAGCTGGGCCCCGTCCGGATCTCCGGCCTTCCAGATGTTCTCGGCGCGGCCGTCGTACTCGTCGACAATCTCCTGTGCCAGCACCTGAACACGCCTGGCCATCGATCCGGGGAACCGGTGTATGGCGGGCCGCTCGGAACACAACGCCACGAATGCCTCGGGGTCGTACTCCGCAATCTGGTGCGCGTCGATACCACCAATCCGGTCAGCTATCTTCTTGGGTCCGGCGAAAGCAACCTCCATCGGAATCTGTTGATCCAGAAGCATCGCTATCAGTAGGGCCAGCGGGTTGTCCTCCAGCAACTCATCGGCGGCCGGGTCTTGCGCAAGCTGCAATCTCGCCAATGTGACATTCCTTCCTTCTGAACTTTGACAACCCCAGCGGTGCTACGCTACGGCAACTTGGGCGACCAAGATCGCCACGCTCGGGGAGGCTGCCGCTGTCAGGCCAATTGGACGTTGATCTAGAGGCGTTGCGCAAGCTGTCGCCGGAATTAAGAGAACAGGCCCACAAGCTATGCAACCGGGCCGACAACCCCGCCAGGGTTGAGCCGGGGGATGCTCCATCACTGACGGCAGTCAGACGACTCGTCACCGAGGTCATTCCCGAGTTGCAGCGCATGTTTGCCGCCCGCTGCGTCAACATGGCCGATCTGGCCCAGCAGGCGCAGACCCGGTTCGGGGACACCGAAGAATACGTTCGGCAGACTATCCTCTCGGCCGCGTCATTATCGAGGCCGCAATGAAGTCGGAGTATTCGGCCAGACGGTTGCTGACCAACCATCCCGAACAATCGATTGTGCCGTTGCGCCAGGCGATGCTCGCCGCCACCGAATTGCAGCACCGGGCCCAGGATTACAAGAACTCGATCGAAAGCCCCGGCGGCCTGCCCTGGGACGGTGCGACCGCGCGAGCCATCCAGGACACCGCCGCCAGCGATGAGAAGGCAATCTATCTCGCCACTCAGATGTTGCTCGACGATGCTCCAAAGGCCCTTGTCACGTTGGAGTTTCAGTCCATCGAGTATCGCCGCGAGGCTGTCGACCTCTACAACGAAGCCGTCGATCACGGGTACACCGTCGCCGAAGACCTCACGGCCACGTGGATCATGCAGCCGAACGCCAGCGCGGACGCCATCGAAAAGGGCAATCTGTACGCCACCAAGTTCACCCGGATGATGCGCAAGGCCTACGACAAGTGGTGGGCAGCCGAGCTGGAAGCCCAGCAACAGATCGAAGACATTTGCGACGCACTCGCGGCGTCGTTCAACCCCTTCTGCGGACTGACCTCCGCCCAGGGGAATCGGGACGGAGCCCATTTCCAGGGCAACACCACACAAGACCAAGCCGTACTCAATCGGGTCCATGCGGCGTCACTCCTCAACGATCAGCAGCTCAAAGATCTGGCCGCCGGCAAGAGCGTCACGATCCCGTCGAACCAGCTGCAGTACCTCTACGAATTCGCGCAGTCTTTCGACGGCAAGTCCTCCACCGAGATCGCCGCCATCAAGGCCGGGCTACCCGAGGAATCGCAGGACGCCATGACGCGAGCGTTCGATCTGGTGTCCAACAATCAGGTCAAGTCCGGCGTGCCCTTTACCGATGGCGCCCTGAAGAACTTCATTCCCGATGTGGGCTCCGAGCCGCGCCTCCCCGACGGCATCATCAGCGAAACGATCGAACTACCGCCATTGGAGCCAACCGATGCGGAGAAGTTCCTGCGCGCGGTCAATCAGCAGTACGGAGATGACCCGTCGCACAAGGAAGCGTGAGGTCCCGGCGCTAGCTGGCCGTGATCACCGCCGCATCTGTCATCTCGCGGGGAACAACCTGGCACTACGAGCGACTTAGATTGGGTTGTGATTGCCTGTCTGCGCCGCTCGGCCGCCTTTGTGCTGCTGGCCTTCAGCTTCTCCGCCGTCATGATCGGCACCACGATGCCGACCCCGATGTACGCGTTGTACTCGCAGCAGATGCACTTTTCGGTACTCACCACCACCGTCGTGTACGCCACCTATGCGGCCGGCGTGCTGTTCGCGCTACTGATGTTCGGCGGCTGGTCCGATGTTCTCGGCCGCCGCCCGCTGTTGCTGACGGGAGCCGGCTTCGCCATCCTCAGCTCACTCATCTTTCTGTTCGTCGACTCGGTACCGCTGCTGCTGATCGCGCGCATCGTCTCCGGACTGTCGGCGGGCTTCTTCACCGGCGCGGCCACCGTCGCCGTCATCGAGTCCGCACCCGAACACTGGCGGGGCCGCGCGGCCGCGGTGGCCACCGTCGCCAACACCGGCGGCCTCGGCCTGGGCCCCCTGTTGGCCGGTGTTCTCGTGCAGTACGCGCCCTGGCCCACGCATCTGGCGTTCGTCGTGCACATTGGGCTGGTCTCTCTTGCCGTGGTGGCACTGCTCTTCGTGCCAGAAACCGCGCCGCGACACGGAAAGCTTGGTATGCAACGTATTTCGCTGCCACCCCAGGTGCGTGCGACATTCGCGGCTGCCGCGACGGCAGGTTTCGCCGGATTCGCCGCGCTCGGCTCATTCACCGCCGTCGCTCCCGGATTCCTGTCCGGTGTGCTTGGTATAGACAACCATGCGGTTGCGGGCGCGAGCGTGTTCTTGACGTTCGGATCTTCTTGTGTGGCACAGATTCTCACCCGCCAGGTACCCGCGGCCAAGGCGCTGATCATCGGCTGCGCAGTGCTGCTGACGGGGATGCTGCTCGTGGTGGTGGCGCTACACACGTCATCGTTGCCCTGGTATCTGGCCAGCGCGGTGCTGGTCGGTATCGGCCAGGGCATCAGCTTCAGCCGTGGACTGGCCTCGATCGCCGACCGAACCCCCGAGGACAACCGCGCAGAGGTGACCTCCAGCTACTTTGTCGTCGCCTACATAGGCATCGCACTGCCGGTCATCGGCGAGGGCCTGGCGGCCCAGGCGTGGGGCCTGCGCACCGCCGGTGTCACCTTCGCACTGGCGGTGGCCGCGCTCGCGGCACTGTGTCTGGTCGCCGTCGTCTGGCAGGAGCGCCCGAGCCGGACCGAAGCGCTGACGGCGGCGTCCACCGGCTAATCAAGATCGGCGTGCGGCACACCCCGTGAGCACGCCGTGCAGCCGAAAAGACAGGTAATACAGCACAGTTCGCGCACCCAACCTAGACAGCCGGATCAGAAACCGCTCATCGGATAAGGGTTGTCCGGGCTGCGAATCGGCGCTAGGTTGTCGGCGACCCCCGCCTACTCTGGGGTCATTACCGGTCTTTTCAGAAGGAGTCGATGGGTCGTGCCTGAAGTCGTGCCGGATGACGGAGAAGCCCCAGTCATTGTCAGCCTCGTCGATGCGGCAGTGCACATGTACTCGTCCGCTATCGACACCTTGCCCGACCCCAGCGACCCCGAGTACGGCGAACGCGTCGCCGTGGTGCTGAGCGGTCTGCGCAAGCTCGAAGGCGCGATCTCGAAGGCCGCCGGTCGCAGCCGGGTGACGCCCTCGGTGATCGTCGCACTGAGCGGGGTACGCCATCGGTACGACGACCTGATGAAGGCCGCCGCCGGCAGCCCCAGCGCCACCCTGGGCCAGCGTCTGTACACCGCACGGCGGCGGGCGCGTCTCACCGCGCAGGAGACCGCCAACGGCGCCGGCCTCAAGGTCGGCTTCCTGACGGCGATCGAATCCGAGGAACCCGTCACCGAGGACGAGGCCGCCAAGATCAAGGACCTCATCGCCGCTCTCGGCGGCTGACGCCTAGGTATCCCTTCGCCGTGCGGGCGGGGGGAACTACTCAGCCGATTCGGGTAGGTACGCGCTGCAACAGCGCCGCCGGTACCGCGACGCTGGGTGTATGACGATGACTCTGGGTTTACCCACCGCTGACGAGGTGGGCGCAGCCACCCCCACAACGCGCGATCGCGCCCTTGACGTGATCCGGATCGTGTCGCTGGCCGGCGTGGTCCTAGGGCACACCGTCATGGCGGTGAGCACCATCGACAATGGTGTGCTGCTGTGGGGCAACCTGCTCAACGGGCGCCCCATTTTCCAGGCACTGACCTGGGTTTTCCAGATCATGCCGTTGTTCTTCTTCGCCGGCGTCGCCGCCAGTGTGGGGTCCTGGAAGCCGGGCACCAGCTGGGGCTCATGGCTCATGCACCGCTGCACCCGGCTGTATCGCCCGGTCTTCTACTACCTGGGCTTTTGGGCGGTGGCCCTGCTGGTACTCAGGCAGTTCCTGCCGGTGCACGTGTACGAGCCCGTTGCCGGTGTGAGCACCCAGCTGCTGTGGTTCCTCGGCGCGTATGTCCTGGTGCTGGCGGCTGTTCCGCTGCTGGCCCGGATCACCACGACGCGCGCCATGTTCAGCGCGCTGGCAGGTATCTACCTGGGCATCGCGGCCATCGACGTGCTGCGGCTGGGGCTGGACGCCCCCAAGGGCATCGGGTACGTGAACTTCGTGGTGTGGCTGCTGCCGGCGGTTTTGGGCGTGGGGTACCGCCGTCAGCTGATCACCCAGAAGGCGGCCCTGATGCTGGCCGCAGCGGTTTTCGCGATCAACATCGCGCTGGTGACGTTCGGTCCGTACACCATCAGCCTGGTGGGTGTGGCCGGGCAGAAGGTGCCGAACATGATTCCGCCGTCGCTGGTGCTGGCCGGGCACGCGATCGTCTTGTCCGCCCTTGCCATTGCGGCGATGCCGGCTATCAATCGGTGGGCTCAGCGTCCACGGGTGTGG